>NZ_JODM01000012.1 GCF_000717995.1 Streptomyces violaceorubidus | reverse complement strand
GTTGAGTTCTCAAGGAACGGACGCTTCCTTTGTACTCACCCTCTCGGGCTTTCCTCCGGGCGCTTCCCTTCGGTCTTGCGTTTCCGACTCTATCAGATCCTTTTCGATCCGATTCCCGGTCGGCGGGTTTTGTCGACAGCCTTCGCGCTTTCGCTCGTCGGCCTTTCGACATTCACTACGTTAGCCGATTTCTCCAGGGACTCATAATCGAGTCCCGCGAGTTTGAATTCAGGCATGTGGACATGCCGAAATCGTCCCCGCTGAGGGAAGTCGTAGGTAGTGGGTGGCCGCTTCCGGCTGCAGGCGATTGCCGTACCCGGGTCAAGCGGCTCGGGCTACGTTACGCGTCTGCCAAGGGAGAGTCAACTTCGGCGCTTCCTGGGGACATGCGCCCGATACGGGCTGACCGTCGGGTCGTCGGCGACCCAGTAGCGCCAGGGGTGCACGCCGCCGTCGCCGGCCACACCGGTCCGCGGCCCGTTGCGTACCTGGTCACCGGGGACGGGGGCACCGGTCAGGACGCGCAGCGGGGTGTCTTCCGCCGTGCACGCGTCCGTGCCGTTCAGGGCGCGGTCCACGCCGAGGGCGGTGGCGAGGCGGGCCGGTCCTTTGGCCAGTTCCTTGTCATTGCGGGCGGAGAGCCGACGGGTCCGGGCCAGTTCGGCACCCTCGATGACCTCGCCGGCGCGGAGCAGAACCGCACTCGCCCTGTCCTCGGGGCCGCACACCAGGTTCATGCAGAACCACATGCCGTAGGTGAAGTAGACGTACACGTGTCCGGGGGGACCGAACATCACGTCGTTGCGGGGGGTGCGACCGCGGTAGGCGTGGGAGCCGGGATCGTTCTGACCGTCGTAGGCCTCCACCTCCGTCAGACGGAGGGCGATCGGACCGTCCGGGGTGGTGCGCACCAGGATGCGGCCCAGGAGGTCGGGGGCCACCTCCAGAACGGGGCGGTCGAAGAAATCCCTGGACAGGGGCGTACGGTCAGGGCTCGCGATCATGCCGTCCGAGCGTAACGCAGCCGGGACCGTGCGCGGGGGTGGTCAGGGAGCGTCGGCCTTGCCAGGGTGTGGGCGCGGAACCGGCCACGGCCGGATCGCGTTTGTAGGGATCGAGGATCCACACGCAAGCCTGGAGAGGGAGAGACATGGCGTTCAAGAAGCTGCTCGCGAGCCTGGGGGCCGGCGGGGCTTCGGTCGAGACCGAGCTGCATGAGGTCAACGTCGTACCGGGGGGTGTCGTCCAGGGCGAGGTGCGGATCCAGGGTGGGTCCGTCGACCAGGGGATCGAAGGGCTGTCGGTCGGGCTCCAGGCCAAGGTCGAGGTGGAGAGCGGCGACCAGGAGTACAAGCAGGACATCGAGTTCACCAAGGTGCGTCTCGGCGGCGCCTTCGAGCTGAAGGCCGGTGCGGTGCACGCGGTGCCGTTCGGCCTGGAGATCCCGTGGGAGACGCCGATCACGATGATCGACGGCCAGTCGCTGCGCGGGATGAACATCGGCGTCACCACGGAGCTGGAGATCGCGCGCGCCGTGGACTCCGGTGACCTGGACCCGATCAACGTGCACCCGCTGCCGGCGCAGAAGGCGATCCTGGACGCCTTCATCGGCCTGGGCTTCCGCTTCAAGAGCGCGGACATGGAGCGGGGACACATCCGGGGGACGCGCCAGCAGCTGCCCTTCTACCAGGAGATCGAGTTCTTCCCGCCGCAGCAGTACCGCGGGCTCAACCAGGTCGAGCTGAGCTTCGTGGCCGACGCGCAGGCGATGGACGTCGTGCTGGAGATGGACAAGAAGCCCGGGCTGTTCAGCGAGGGCAGCGACACGTTCCGTTCCTTCAAGGTCGGGCTGAACGACTACCAGGGCACCGACTGGGCGGCGTACCTCAACCAGTGGCTCTCCGAGGTCGGCAGCAAGCGCAACTGGTTCTGATGGATCTAGGCTCGGTCATCTCTGCACCAGACCATTCAGGAGGTACCGAGGTGACCGAGCTGAAGCGGCGTCCGCTCCCCCATGACTTCCATCCGCCCGTGCCGTCGTTCACCGTCACGAGCGACGACGTCCAGGAGGGCGGGACGCTCAAGGACGCTCAGGTCCACGCGGTCGGCAACACCTCTCCGCACCTGCGGTGGGAGGGCTTTCCCGCCGGGACCAAGAGCTTCGCCGTGACGTGCTACGACCCGGACGCCCCGACGGGCAGCGGGTTCTGGCACTGGGTGGTGTTCGACATCCCGGCCTCGGTGACCGAGCTGCCGGCGGGCGCGGGCAACGGCACCTTCGAGGGGCTGCCCCAGGGTGCCGTACAGGCGCGCAACGACTACGGCACCAAGGACTTCGGCGGGGCCGCGCCGCCGGCCGGGGACGGCCCGCACCGGTACGTGTTCACGGTGTACGCCGTGGACCAGGAGAAGCTAGGGCCGGACTCGGACGGCACTGCGGCGTTCGTCGGCTTCAACCTGCGGTTCCACACCCTCGCGCGGGCCCAGCTCATCGGTGAGTACGAGGTGCCCGCGGAGAGCTGACTCTTCCGAGCGTTCATGGAACGTTTGCCCGCCCCCGGTCTTGGAATGGATCAGGGGCGGGCATTTTGTTGCCGGGGGGTGGTGGGGGCGCGTCCCCCGTCGGAGCAGCAGATATTGCGTTGTCCATCCCGGCGTGCCCGGCCAGAGTTGTTCCAGCCCGCCAGGGGGTGGGCCGGTGCGCACGGGAGGTGGGCTGGTATGCGGGACACGCTGGTGCTGAACGCGAGCTTCGAGCCGTTGTCGACGGTGACGTTGAATCGAGCCGTCGTGCTGGTGCTCCAGGACAAGGCCGTCGTCGAGCAGGCCCACCCCTCGCTGCGGATGCGCGGAGCCGCGCTCGACATACCCGCGCCGCGGGTGATCAGGCTCTGCCAGTACGTACGGGTGCCGTTCCGAAGACGCGCCCCGTGGTCGAGGCGCGGGGTGCTGGTGCGGGACCGGCACCGGTGCGCGTACTGCGGACGGCGGGCGACGACCGTCGACCACGTGGTGCCGCGGTCGCACGGGGGCCAGGACACGTGGCTGAACACGGTGGCCTCGTGTGCTGAGGACAATCACCGCAAGGCGAACCGGACGCCGGAGCAGGCCGGGATGCCGTTGCTGCGGGAGCCGTTCGAGCCGACTCCCGCCGATGCGATGTTGCTGGCGCTGGCCCGGGACGACTTCGCCGCGCTGCCGGAGTGGTTGGTGCTGGACGCTGCGTGACGGCTGCGCCCTCGGGGCTCGGGTTCTCTGCCCCGGGAGCGGACCGTTCGTGGCTGGTCGCGCAGTTCGCCGCGCCCGTTGAGGGGCGCGGCGGTCGCCTGGCATCCAGGGAGTGCCGTCAGTCGATCGACGGCTTCTCTCGGCGTTCCTGGGCGGGGACGCTCGCGCCGCCGTTGCCGCCTCCGCCGCCCGAAACGCCGCCCAGGCCGCCGAGGTTGCCCATGGCGCCGGAGAGGCCCTTCAGGGCGTCGCCGATCTCGCTGGGGACGATCCAGAGCTTGTTGGCGTCGCCCTCGGCGATCTTGGGGAGCATCTGGAGGTACTGGTAGGAGAGCAGCTTCTGGTCCGGGTCGCCGGCGTGGATGGCCTCGAAGACCGTGCGGACGGCCTGGGCCTCGCCCTCGGCGCGCAGTGCGGCGGCCTTGGCCTCACCTTCGGCGCGCAGGATCTGGGACTGCTTCTCACCCTCGGCGCGCAGGATCTCGGACTGCCGGACACCTTCGGCCTGGAGGATCGCGGCACGCTTGTCGCGGTCGGCGCGCATCTGCTTCTCCATCGAGTCCTGGATGGAGGTGGGCGGTTCGATGGCCTTGAGCTCGACGCGGTTGACGCGGATGCCCCACTTGCCGGTGGCCTCGTCGAGGACGCCGCGCAGCGCCGCGTTGATCTCCTCGCGGGAGGTCAGGGTGCGCTCCAGGTCCATGCCACCGATGATGTTGCGCAGGGTGGTGACGGTGAGCTGCTCGATCGCCTGGATGTAACTGGCGACCTCGTAGGTGGCGGCCCGGGCGTCGGTCACCTGGTAGTAGATGACGGTGTCGATGTTGACGACCAGGTTGTCCTGGGTGATGACCGGCTGGGGCGGGAAGGGGACGACCTGTTCGCGCAGGTCGATGCGGTTGCGGATGGTGTCGATGAACGGGACCACGATGTTGAGGCCCGCGTTGAGGGTCCGCGTGTAGCGGCCGAAGCGCTCGACGATGGCGGCGCTGGCCTGTGGGATGACCTGGATGGTCTTGATCAGGGCGATGAAGACCAACACCACCAGGATGATCAGGACGATGATGACCGGTTCCATCGTGGGTGTCCGTCCCCTTCTCCGCCTCGGCGCTCCGGCAGATCCTGTGTGACCGGGCCCTGTTGGCCCGGTTGACCCTGACTACTGCTGATCTTACGGCTGTTGAAGATCTTGCTGGTCGAGTCTGACAGACCGTCGCACCACGCGGGGGACGTTCGCGTCACTTGCGCACGGCCGGATCACATGATGACGGCCGTGGCCCCGTCGATCTCCACGACGTCCACTTCCTCACCGGGCTCGAAGGCGCGCCCGGTGTCCAGGGCGCGGGCCGACCAGACCTCCCCGGCCAGTTTGATCCGTCCGCCCGAGCCGTCCACGCGCTCCAGCACGACGGCCTGTCTTCCTCTCAGGGCGTCCACTCCCGTGGCCAGTTGGGGCTGTTGGGAGCGGTGTCGGGCGGCGATGGGCCGTACGACGGCGATGAGGGCGACGGAGACGATGACGAAGACGATGACCTGGACGACGAGGCCCGCGCCCAGTCCGGAGGTGACGGCGGCGGCGACCGCGCCGACGGCGAACATCCCGAACTCCGGCATCGCGGTCACGACGAGCGGGATTCCGAGCGCTGCCGCGGCGACGAGCCACCACACCCATGCGTCGATGTCGTTCACGCTGTCATGGTAGGTCCGTCGGGGACGCCGGGGACAGGGCGCACGGGGGGCGGGTCAGGACAGCGGGAGTCCCTTGGCGGTCCACCGGTCCCCGGACTGCTCGACGACGAGCGGGAGTCCGAAGCAGCGGGACAGGTTGCGGGAGGTGAGTTCGAGCTCCAGCGGTCCGGCGGCCAGGACCCTGCCCTGACGGATCATCAGGACGTGGGTGAAGCCCGGGGCGATCTCCTCGACGTGGTGGGTCACCATGATCATGGACGGCGCGATGGGGTCGCGGGCGAGCCGGCCGAGTCGCCGCACGAGGTCCTCGCGGCCGCCGAGGTCGAGGCCGGCCGCCGGCTCGTCCAGGAGGAGCAGCTCGGGGTCGGTCATGAGGGCGCGGGCGATCAGCGTGCGCTTGCGCTCGCCCTCGGAGAGGGTGCCGAACCTGCGGTCCAGGTACTCGGTCATGCCGAGGCGGTCGAGGAAGGCGCGGGCGCGCTGCTCGTCGATGTCCTCGTACTCCTCCTGCCAGCCGGCGGTCATGCCGTACGCGGCGGTCAGCACGGTCTGCAGGACGGTCTGGCGCTTGGGGAGCTTGTCGGCCATGGCGATACCGGCCACGCCGATGCGCGGGCGCAGTTCGAAGACGTCGGTGCCGGGCCTGCCGAGGGTCTCGCCGAGGATGGTGGCGGTGCCGTTGCTCGGGTAGAGGTAGCTGGACGCGACATTGAGGAGGGTGGTCTTGCCGGCGCCGTTGGGGCCGAGGATGACCCAGCGCTCGCCCTCCTTGACCGACCAGGAGACCTGGTCCACCAGAGCCCGGCCCTCACGGACCACGGATACGTCCTGAAGCTCCAGAACATCGCTCATGAGCGCGTTGTCTCCCCTTGCATTGTGGCCGGTCTCGGCTGTCGCGTACACCTGTGACTCGGGCCGCGGCGCCGGTGGGCGCAGGCCCCTCCAGGAAATCTACGCCACCGGTCGGCGTCACCGTTCCATCGGTCCTGTCCTTAGGGTGGGGGCATGCTCTCGGAACCACGCGCAGGGCGCCTTGCCGCCTGGGGAAATGCCCTTATTGCCCATATGGTCTCGCCGGACGACGCCGCGATCGCGATCGTGGGCGAGGACGCGGTGCACCGCGTGGAGGGGCTGCCGGGCGAGACCGCGCCGGTCGGTCTCACGCTGGCGCTGGGGCGGCTGCGGGCGCTCGGGGCGTCCGGGCTGCGGGTGGCGCTGCCCGCGCCGGGGCATCCGCTGGGGCTGAGCGGGCCGCCGGAGTTCAACGCGCGGGCGCTGGAGGCCGAGGAGGCGGTGATCTGCGAGGGGGCCGCGCTGGGGCTGGTGCCGGAGGTGTACGAGGCGGGCCCCGAGGGTGATGTGCACGTCGAGGTCGTCTGGCACTGCCTGCCGGTGCGGGAGGCGCCGGCGGCGGACGTGCCCTCGCTCGGGGAGGCTGAGCGGGAGTTGGCGGAGGCGCTGCGGGACGCGACGGAAGTGCTGACGCGGCTGGACGTCGCCGGGTCGGGGCCGGTGGCGGAGGCGGCGGTCGCGGCGTACCGGGCGCGAGTCGACGGGGCGGCGCGCAGCGCCTCGATGAGGGGCGGTGGCCGGGCGACGGGCGGGAGGGGGCGCGAGGTGCTGGCGCCGGGGTATCCGCCGCGGGCGGTGCGGGTGCTGGAGTTGGCGCAGCGGGTGGGGATGCTGGTGTCGCTGGTGTCGGAGAGCGGGCACGGGGGTGCGGTGAGCGCGTCCGAGATGGTGGCGCGGGGGGAGGCGCTCAGGCCGGTGGAGCGGGTGGCCCGGCGGGCGCAGGTCGCGGCGTACAACTCCGTGGTGGTGGAGCGTGGAATGCGGTGACCGCTTCTCCTGGCCTGTGCTCCGTGCTGGTGTGACCGTCCCGGGGGCCGCGCCCCCGCTTTCGGCCTGAACGGCCTCGTCCTCAAGCGCCGGACGCGCTGTGTCATGCCGATGCGGCCTCCCGGGGGCCCGGGAGGCCGCAGGCATCGTCACGACCGACGTCAGTGGTTGACGCCCAGGTTGCCGAAGGCCGGGTTCAGGACGCCGATGACGTTGACGCTGTTGCCGACGGCGTTGACCGGGATGTGGATCGGCGCCTGGACCAGGTTGCCGGAGGCGACGCCCGGGGAGCCGATGGCCTCGCCGTGGGCGTGGGAGCCGCCGTCGGTGGCGGAGGCCATGCCCGCACCGGCGGCGATCAGACCGCCGGCCACCATCGTCACGGCCGCTGCCTTCTTCAGGTTCTTCACTTACAAGCCCTCCTTGCGATCACCGCGGCAGTCGCCGTGGTGCGCCCTGAAGAACGGCCGGACCCCTCGAAGGATGCGCCATATGGGGGACATTCCCACGACGGTATGAATCTCCGACCGGAGGGGAACCCTCCGCCGCCCCGCCGCGTACCGCGTCAGCCGGTCACGCCGTGGCGTACGGCCCACAGGGCCGCCTGGGTGCGGTCCGCGAGGTCGAGTTTCATCAGGATGTTCGAGACGTGGGTCTTCACCGTCTTCTCCGAGAGGACCAGCGCACGGGCGATCTCCCGGTTGGAGCGGCCGTCCGCTATCAGGCCCAGCACCTCGCGTTCCCGCTCCGTGAGGGATCCGGCCCGGCCCGGTCCCGAGCTGCTCTCCTCCTGGCTCAGCAGGGCGCCCGCGACCTCGGGCTGGAGCAGGATGTGCCCGGCGTGGACGGAGCGGATGGCGCCGGCCAGCGCGTCGGGGTCGACGTCCTTGTACACGTAGCCGGCCGCGCCCGCCCGCAGGGCCGGGACCACGGTGCGCTGCTCGGTGAAGCTGGTGACGACCAGCACGCGCGCGTGGTTTTCCAGCTCCCGGAGTCTGCGCAGCGCGTCGACGCCGTCCATGCCCGGCATCTTGACGTCCATGAGGATCACGTCGGGTTCCAGCTCCTGGGCCCGCTCGACGCCCTCGGCGCCGTCCGCGGCCTCGCCGACCACCTCGATGTCGTCCTGTACCTCCAGGAAGGTGCGCAGTCCCCGGCGGACCACCTGGTGGTCGTCGACCAGCAGCACCTTGATCGCCTCAGCCACCGGGAACCTCCATCTCGATCGTGGTGCCCTCGCCGGGCGCGGACCGCACGCTCAGCCGGCCGCCGGTGCCGCTCGCCCGGTCGCGCATCGAGACCAGGCCGAGGTGGCGTCCGGCGCGGCTCACCGTGCGCGGGTCGAAGCCGCCGCCGTCGTCGGTGATCCGCAGGACGGTGCCGGTGCCCCGTCGGCGCAGGGTCACCTGGACGTGCTCCGCCCCGGAGTGGCGCAGGGCGTTGTGCAGGGCCTCCTGGGCCACGCGCAGCATCGCCTCCTCCTGGGCGGCGGGCAGGGCCTTGACGCCGTGGCCGGTGAAGGACACGCGCGCGGTGTGGGCGCGGTCGAGGACCTGGATCTGGGTGCGCAGGGTGGCGACGAGGCCGTCCTCCTCCAGCGCGGCGGGGCGCAGCTCGACGACGGCGGCGCGCAGCTCGTCGGCGGCCTCGGCGGCGAGCGTGGCGACCTGGTGCAGCTCGTCCTTGGCCCGCGCGGGGTCGCGGTCGACCAGGGCGGTGGCGGCCTGGGCGGTCAGGCGCAGCGAGAACAGCTTCTGGCTCACCGCGTCGTGCAGCTCGTGGGCGAGGCGGGAGCGCTCCTCGGCGATGGTGAGCTCGCGGCTGCGCTCGTACAGGCGCGCGTTGGTGAGGGCGATCGCGGCGTGCTGGGCGAGGATGCCGAGCAGTTCCTCGTCGTCCTGCGTGAAGCCGCAGCCGCCCTCGGGTTCCGCGCACGAGGGCTCTCCCCCCGCAGGGCGCAGCTTGTTCGCCAGGAACAGGGCCCCGAGCACCTCGTCGCCGTCCCGGATCGGCAGGCCCAGGAAGTCGACCAGGTCGGGATGGGCGGAGGGCCAGCCGCCGAAGCGGGGGTCCTTGCGGACGTCGCCGAGGCGCTCGGGGGTGGCTTCGTGGAGCATCGCGGCGAGGATGCCGTGCTGGCGCGGCAGGGGGCCGATGGCCTTCCACTGCTCGTCGCTGACGCCGTCGACCACGAACTGGGCGAAGCCGCCGTGGTCGTCGGGGACGCCGAGGGCGGCGTACTGCGCGTCGAGCAGCTCGCGGGCCGAGGCGACGATCGTCTTGAGGACGTCGCGCACCTCTAGGTGCCTGCTCATGGCCAGCAGCGCGGAACTCACCGCGGTGAGGCCGGACCGGGGGCCGTGGCTCATGTCCTCACGGTACCCGCGGGGGGTGCGGGCGGGATCGGCCCGGTGACGGGCCTCGCCTAGGGCGGTGGGCCTAGGTCCGGGGACCCGCCCGTCGGGCCTAGGGCGAAGGGCCCTGGCCGGTTGGGGCCCGTGCCCGAGGCGGCGGGCGGGCGGCGGTTCCTACGTTGAGGATCACGCCGGCCGCACGGGCGGCGGGGACGACGAAGGGGCGTGGGTCATGCCGGTTGCGATCATCACGGGGGCGTCCAGGGGGCTGGGCCGGGCGCTCGCCGAGGCGCTGGCCGCGCGGGGCTGGGACCTGGTGCTGGACGCCAGGGGTCCCGAGGTGCTCAAGGAGACGGCGACGGCGCTGGAGGCGTACGGCACGCGCGTGACGGCGGTGCCCGGCGACGTCACCGACTCCTGGCACCGGACGGGGCTGGTGACCGAGGCCCGGCGGCTGGGCGGCGTGGATCTGCTGGTGAGCAACGCCAGCGCGCTGGGCGCCGAGCCCTTGGTGCGGCTGGCGGAGCTGCCCCTGGAGGGGCTGCGGCGGGCCCTGGAGGTGAACGTGGTGGCCGCGCTGGGGCTGGTCCGTGAGGCACTGCCGCTGCTGCGGGCGGCTCCGGCGGGCGCGGTGGTCACGATCAGCTCGGACGCGGCCGCCGAGGCGTACGAGACGTGGGGCGGCTACGGGGCGTCCAAGGCGGCCCTGGACCAGCTGGCGGCGGTGCTGGGCACGGAGGAGCCGGGGCTGCGGGTCTGGGCCCTCGATCCGGGGGACATGGCCACGGACCTGTACGCGGCTGGCGTGCCGGACGACGACGATCCGCGGCCGGACCCGGCGAGTGTCGTGCCGGCGCTGCTGCGGCTGCTGGACGAGCGTCCGGCGAGCGGGCGCTACGGGGCTCCGGCGCTGCTGGAGGCGCGGTGATGTCGTCGCCGGCGGTGCGGGTCCCCGAGGAGCTGTCGGCCCCGCTGCCGGTCGAGCAGCGGGAGCCGGGGCTCGACCGGGACGGCGTACGGCTGCTGGTGTCGCGCGGCACCGAGGTCTCGCACCACGCTTTCGCGGAGCTGCCGGGGCTGCTGCGGGCCGGTGATCTGCTGGTGGTCAACACCTCGGCCACGCTGGCCGCCGCCGTGGACGGCCGGGCCGGGCACGCGCGCGTGGTGGTGCACTTCTCCACGCGCGGGGACGACGGCCGGTGGGCGGTGGAGCTGCGGGACCCGGACGGGAGGGGCACCACGCGCGCGCGTGCGGACGCGGCGGGCGTCCCGCGCGCGCGTGCGGGGGAAGTGGGGGGACGGGGGTGCGGCGGTCCGGCGGGGACGAGGGTGCGGCTGCCGGGTGGTGCGCGGCTGGTGCTGGAGGAGCCGGTGAGTGCGCACGGGGAGCGGGTGTCGGGGGCGCGGGTGTCCGAGCTGCTGCGGGAGCACGGGCGGCCCATTCGCTACTCCTATACGGAGCGGGACCAGCCGCTGTCCGTCTACCAGACGGTGTTCGCGCTGGCGTCCGGGGACGGGACGGGCAGTGCGGAGATGCCGAGCGCGGCGCGGCCCTTCACGGCGCGGCTGGTGGCGGAGCTGGTGAGCAGGGGGGTGCAGTTCGCGCCGGTGACGCTGCACACGGGGGTGGCCTCGGCCGAGTCGCACGAGCCGCCGTATCCGGAGCGGTTCGCCGTGCCCGAGGCGTCGGCGCGGCTGATCAACGCCGTGCGCGCCGGTGACGGGCGGGTGGTGGCCGTGGGGACGACGGCCGTGCGGGCGGTGGAGTCGGCGGCCGGGGACGACGGGGTCGTAGGGGCCCGGGCCGGGTGGACCGATCTGGTGGTGACGCCGGAGCGCGGTGTGCGGGTCGTGGAGGGCCTGCTCACGGGGCTGCACGAACCGGAGGCCTCGCATCTGCTGATGCTGGAGGCGGTGGCGGGGCGGGCCGCGATCGACCGCGGGTACGAGGCGGCGGTGCGGGGGCGCTACCTCTGGCACGAGTTCGGGGACGTCCATCTCCTCCTGCCGTAGAGGGGGCCGGGCACCCACTCACACTTTGCATTGCTTCAGCAACTAGCAGTGAGAAAGGCGGGGGGTCGATGTGAGCCCGGGCATAGGGCGCACGTCACGTACGAAGGGGAGTAGGAGAACGACTCGTCCGTTTTGAGCGGGGCAGATGGTCCAATCTGCCCCGTTTCGCCGTTCCCTGATCCACTATCCCGGATCGTACGTCACACCTTTGCCTCCGGATTTTGCGGCCGCTAAGAATTGCTCTCGTCGCTCAACGCCGTGGGTTCTCCCCCGCGGCGTTTGTGCCGGAAGCACCAACTGTCCCCGCCGGACGAGAGCGACCTCCGCGCTATTCGAAGAGGTCTATCCCGCCATGCTCAAGAACATCCTTCCCCGTGGTCGCAGTCGTTCCCTGAACCGCACGCACAAGATCGCGATCGCCGGTGTCGGCACGCTCGGCGCCGCCGCCGTCGCCTTCACCGCCGTCCCGGCCAGCGGTCAGACGACGACCACGAGCGAGGCCGCTCCCACGGCCAAGGTGGCGTACAGCACCAAGCAGATCCAGGACGTGCACGCCGGTGTCACCGGCCAGCTCGCCGGCGCGAGCCAGAAGGTCGCCGCCATCGAGGCCAAGCAGGAGGCGGCCGCCAAGAAGGCGACCGCCGAGAAGAAGGCCGCTGCCAAGAAGGCCGTCTCCCAGCGTGAGGCGAAGGAGACCGTCAGCCGGTCCGCCGCGCGCACCGAGGTCAAGAAGGCCGCGCCGAAGTCCTACCCGAACAACCTCGACGGCTGGATCCGCGAGGCCCGGGCCATCATGAAGAAGCACGGCATCCCCGGTTCCTACGAGGGCATCCACCGCAACATCATGCGGGAGTCCTCCGGCAACCCGATGGCCATCAACGACTGGGACATCAACGCCATCAACGGCATCCCGTCGAAGGGCCTGCTCCAGGTCATCCCGCCGACCTTCGCGGCCTACCACGTGGCCGGCACCTCGAAGAACATCTACGACCCGGTCGCCAACATCGTCGCCGCGTGCAACTACGCCGCGGACAAGTACGGCACCATGGACAACGTCGACAGCGCGTACTGAGGTCGGCGCGGACCTCTTCACGACGTCGCCGACGCCGCACCGTACGCCGAAGGGCGGCACCCTCCTGACAGGGTGCCGCCCTTCGGGGCGTGCGGGGCCCTCGGGCCCGCCGGACCTCGGTCTACTTGCGCATGACCTCCGGCTCGTGGCGGCGCAGGAAGCGGGCGACGAAGAAGCCGCAGATCACGCCGAGGACGATCAGCGCGGCCATGTCCATGCCCCAGGCGCCCACGGTGTGCTCCCACAGCGGGTCGGCCTCGGCGCCCTTCTCGGGTGGGCTGACCTTGTTGAAGTCCAGCGTGGCCCCGGCCGCGGCGACCGCCCAGCGCGAGGGCATCAGGTACGAGAACTGGTTGACGCCGACCGCGTCGTTCAGGGCGAAGAGGCAGCCGGTGAAGACGACCTGGATGATCGCGAACATCACGAGCAGCGGCATGGTCTTCTCGGCGGTCTTCACCAGCGAGGAGATGACCAGACCGAACATCATCGAGCTGAAGCCCAGCCCCATGATCGGCAGGGACAGCTCGACCAGCGTCGAGCCGCCCAGGACCAGCCCCTCCTCGGGGATCTCGCGGGTGGCGAAGCCGATCACACCGACCAGCAGTCCCTGGAACACCGTGATCACGCCGAGCACGAAGACCTTGGACATCAGGTACGCGGACCGGGACAGGCCGGTCGCGCGTTCCCGCTCGTAGATCACCCGTTCCTTGATCAGCTCACGGACCGAGTTCGCGGCGCCGGCGAAGCAGGCGCCGACCGCGAGGATCAGCAGGACCGTGGTCGCCGTGCCGTTCGGGATGATCCGGCCCGCCGCGTTGGGCGGGTTGGGCAGCAGGCCCTTGTCCGCGTCGATGAGCAGGCTCACCGCGCCCAGCACCGCCGGGAGGATCACCATCAGGGCGAGGAAGCCCTTGTCGGAGGCGATCACCGACACGTAGCGCCGCACCAGCGTCACGAACTGCGACAACCAGCCCTGCGGTTTCGGCGGCCTCATCGCCTGCATCGGCGGTACCTGTACGGGCTGCGGCGCGACGGCGTCGAGGTCCGCGGCGTACATCTGGTAGTGCTGCGAGCCCTTCCAGCGGCCCGCCCAGTCGTAGTCGCGATAGTTCTCGAAGGCGGAGAAGACGTCGGCCCAGGTGTCGTAGCCGAAGAAGTTCAGCGCCTCCTCCGGCGGGCCGAAGTAGGCCACGGAACCGCCCGGCGCCATCACCAGCAGCTTGTCGCAGGTCGCCAGCTCGGCCACCGAGTGGGTGACGACGAGGACGGTGCGGCCGTCGTCGGCGAGGCCGCGCAGCAGCTGCATGACGTCACGGTCCATGCCCGGGTCGAGACCGGAGGTCGGCTCGTCCAGGAAGATCAGCGACGGCTTGGTCAGCAGCTCCAGGGCGACGGAGACGCGCTTGCGCTGACCGCCGGACAGGGACGTGACCTTCTTGTCCTTGTGGATGTCCAGCTTCAGCTCGCGCAGCACCTCGTCTATGCGGGCGTCGCGCTCGGCTGCCGTGGTGTCGGCGGGGAAGCGGAGCTTCGCCGCGTACTTGAGCGCCTTCTTGACGGTCAGCTCCTTGTGCAGGATGTCGTCCTGCGGGACCAGACCGATGCGCTGGCGCAGCTCGGCGAACTGCTTGTACAGGTTCCGGTTGTCGTAGAGGACCTCGCCCTGGTCGGCGGGCCGGTAGCCGGTGAGCGCCTTGAGCAGGGTCGACTTGCCGGAGCCCGAGGGGCCGATGACCGCGATCAGCGACTTCTCGGGCACGCCGAAGGAGACGTCCTTGAGGATCTGCTTGCCGCCGTCGACCGTGACGGTCAGGTGCCGGGCGGAGAAGGAGACCTCACCGGTGTCGACGAACTCCTCGAGCCGGTCGCCGACGATCTGGAACGTCGAGTGGCCGACGCCCACGATGTCGGTCGGGCCGAGCAGTTGGGAGCCGCCCTTGGCGATCGGCTGGCCGTTGACGTACGTGCCGTTGTGCGAGCCGAGGTCGCGGATCTCCATGCGCCCGTCGGGCGTCGCGTGGAACTCCGCGTGGTGCCGGGACACCTGGAGGTCGGAGACGACCAGGTCGTTCTCCAGGGCACGGCCGATGCGCATGACGCGGCCGAGGGAGAACTGGTGGAAGGTGGTCGGGCTGCGGTCCCCGTAGACCGGTGGCGCCCCCGCCGCGCCGCCGGATCCCTGCTGCTGGGGGAAGTGCGGCGCGGCCTGCTGCGGCTGCGGTGCGGCCGACTGCGGCGGCGGTTGCTGCTGCCGGCCCGGCTGCTGGGCCTGGTGCTGCTGCCCGTGCTGCGGTGCCTGCTGGGGCGGCGCCTGCTGCTGGAACGGCTCCTGCGCGGGCGGCGCCTGCTGCGCCCAGCCCGCGTTCGCGCCCTGCGCGGCGTACGGCTGCTGCTGCGGCTGGGCCTGCGGCGGGCCGGCCGGGACCTGGGCTCCGGTCAGGCTCACGCGCGGTCCGTCGGTCGCGTTGCCGAGGTTCAGCACCGTGCCGGCGCCGAGCTCGGTCTGCTGGACCCGCTGCCCGTGCACGAACGTGCCGTTGGTGCTGCCGTGGTCCTCGACCACCCAACTGCGACCGTTGAAACTGATCGTGGCATGTCGCCAGGACACCCTGGCGTCGTCGAAGACAAGCTCCCCCTGCGGATCGCGTCCTAGCGCGTATGACCGGGACGGATCGAGCGTCCAGGTCCGTCCATTGGATTCCAGTACGAGTTCCGGCACTCCAGCCCCACTGAGTTGTCCCCCGATGTGCTCCCGTCGCGGGGAGTCTAGGGATGTCGAACATCGGGGGGAACTATTTCAGGCTCGGCCCTCTGACCGAAAGTCGGGCCTTGTGAAAAGTGCGCGGACACCCATCGGCCGTTTCCGTTGACGGGGTTGAAACCTGCCCGGAGAGTGGTATTTCACGCGAGGGGGACATGCGCGGCAACCTGACCGCGCAGCGGATCGGGGGGTCTGCCATGAGCGCGTCCACGAGCGTCGGAACCGAGGGGTACGCCGGGCAGGTGCCGTGGGTCGACGTGCTGCTGTCCGCGATCGCCTCCGTGAGCTGGGCGTTGATCGGCACGGCGGGCACGGCGGCGCTCGGCCTGCGCCTGCTGGGCGCGGACGCGGCGGGGTCGCTCGGGCCGATGACCGCGGCGGTCGTGGCGCTCGGGGCGGGTGGTTCGCTCACCCCGGTCGGTGACGTGTCCGCGTTCGGCCTGAAAGGGGCGCAGGCCCATACGGCCATCGAGATCACGCCACTGGGCGTGAGTCTGGTCGGGGCGCTGTTCCTGTCGTTCTTCTTCCTGCGGTCCCTGCGGGCGGCCGGAGCCGTCGTCTCCCCCGCCGAACTCCTCGCGCGTGCGGGCGCGGTGGTCGCGCTGTTCGTGGCGATGACGGGCGCTCTGTCCTGGGCGGGGCACGACGTCGTCACGATCGACGGCGCCTCGCTCGGGCTCGACGACCTGCCCGGCGGGGGCGGTGGGGGCGGTGGGCTGGAGATCCCCGGGCTCGGCGACGTGGGCGACATCGGCGGGCTGCTGCCCGACCGGGTCGGTGACCTGGTGGACGCCCGGGCCGCCGTCGGGTTCACCGTCGACACCGTGCCGACTCTTGTGGGCGGTCTCCTCTGGTCCGCGGGGGTGCTGCTGATCGCGTTGCCGGCCTCGCGCCGCACTCCGCTGCCGCGCGGGTGCGAAGTGGTGCACAGGGTGGTGCGACCGGCCGTGTCCGCCCTGGTCACGGTGGTGCTGACGACGGTGGCGGCCGGCCTCGCGGCGGCTGCCTGGGCGACGATGGGCGACGACCACCCCCGGCGGATCGCGGGGGCAGCGCTGCTGGGCGCGCCGAACGGGGTCTGGCTCGGCGCCTCGATCGGCCTGTTCGTGCCGTGGGACGGGCGGGCCACCGGCGCGCTGACCGGGGCCCTCCCGGCCCCGCTCGACGACCTGCTCGGCTCCGGCACCGAGCGGCCGGTCACCCTGGGGCGGCTGGCGGAGCTGGACGGGCGGGTGTGGCTGCTGGGGGTGGCCGCGGTGCTGACGATGCTGCTGGCAGGGGTGCTGACGGCGGTACGGACGCCGGTGGGCCCGACGACGCGCGTCCACTCGCCCTCTCCCTGCGCTGCGCGCTGCGGCTGGGCGTCGCCACCGCGGTGGCGCTGCCGCTGCTGGCCCACCTCACCAAGGTGTCCGTGGACGCGTCCCTGTCGGTGCTCGGCATCGACGCCTTCGGCGCGGGCGTCGACCTGCACGGCCGGCTGGGCGCGGCTCTGCTGCTGGGTGCCGCCTGGGGTACGGCTGCGGGAGCCGCCGGGGCACTGCTGGCGCGGGTGAGCGGGGCGGCGGGGACACGGGCGACGGGCTTGGCACTCAGTGCCGGGTGGTGACGGAACGCGTCGGCACGGGCGGTACGGCCCCTGCGGACCCCGCCTTCGGGCCGTACCGGCCGGGCACACCGCACCGGCCGCCGCCCGAGCCGGGTGCCCA
Source organism: Streptomyces violaceorubidus (assembly GCF_000717995.1). Lineage (GTDB taxonomy): Bacteria > Actinomycetota > Actinomycetes > Streptomycetales > Streptomycetaceae > Streptomyces > Streptomyces violaceorubidus. Next base: position 130,193 of record NZ_JODM01000012.1, on the reverse strand, counting down.
TCCCTACCTGCGGTGGCACGAGGGGGCGGGGCCGCCCGGGTCCGGCGGACCGCCGGGCACGGGGAACCCGAGGACGCGCGGCCCCCGGGCCCGCAGGCGCCGGCCGGCCCGGGGCAGGCACAGGTGCAGGGACGGGCGGGCCCGGAACGGCGCGGGGCGAGGGGAGGGAGCGGCGGTGCGGGTCCCGGGGACGACGGCCCCGGGTGGTACGGCGACGAGGCGGGCCGGCAGGAGGGCGGGACGGAGGGCCGGTCCGACGACGACGTCTACGGCGCCCCCACGGTGGCGGGGCCCCTCGGACCGCCCCCGGGACCACCGCGGCGGCCGCCGCGCCCGGGAGGACGACGCCCCTCCCGCCCCTGGGGTGAGGGCCCTCCTCCCCCACCGCCTCCACCTCCCGTGCCGCCTCGGCGCCCCGGCGACCGGTGAGCGCGGGGGCTGCCGCGGCGGTGGGACGGCGGGCTCGGGGCCGCCCCGCGGTCGCGCCGCGGTCCCGCCGAGGTCGCGCCGAGCTCGCTTCGCTCGCGGAGTGTCGGGGGGGGCGCGCACGGGCGCGTGGGTCCGGTCCCGCGCTCGGGTGGCCCCTGTCCGCCAGTCGGACCTGAGGGGCGGGCGGCACGGGGTGCCGGATACGGTGGGAGCACCATGAGCGCTTCGCAGACCTCTGACGTTCCCACGCTTCTCGTCAAGATCTTCGGCAAGGACCGGCCCGGCATCACGGCCGGCCTGTTCGACACTCTCGCCGCCTACTCCGTCGATGTCGTGGACATCGAGCAGGTCGTCACCCGTGGCCGGATCGTGCTGTGCGCGCTCGTGACCGAGCCGCCCCGTGGCCTGGAGGGCGATCTGCGGGCGACCGTCCACAGCTGGGCGGAGTCGCTGAAGCTGCAGGCGGAGATCATCTCCGGCATCGGCGACAACCGGCCCCGCGGACTCGGCCGCTCCCTGGTCACGGTGCTCGGGCACCCCCTCACCGCGGAGGCCACCGCCGCCATAGCGGCCCGGATCACCGAGTCCGGGAGCAACATCGACCGTATCTTCCGGCTGGCCAAGTACCCGGTGACCGCCGTCGAGTTCGCGGTGTCCGGCGTGGCCACCGAGCCGCTGCGCACCGCCCTGGCCACGGAGGCCGCGGCGCTCGGCGTGGACATCGCGGTCGTCGCGGCGGGGCTGCACCGGCGGGCGCAGCGCCTGGTGGTGATGGACGTGGACTCCACCCTGATCCAGGACGAGGTCATCGAGCTGTTCGCCGCGCACGCCGGGTGCGAGGACAAGGTCGCCGAGGTGACCGCCGCCGCGATGCGCGGGGAGCTGGACTTCGAGCAGTCGCTGCACGCGCGCGTGGCCCTGCTGGCGGGTCTTGACGCCTCGGTGGTGGACAAGGTGCGCGCCGAGGTACGGCTCACGCCGGGGGCCCGCACCCTGATCCGCACGCTGAAGCGACTCGGTTACCAGGTGGGCGTCGTCTCCGGCGGCTTCACCCAGGTCACCGACGCCTTGCGGGAGCAGCTCGGACTGGACTTCGCCCAGGCCAACACGCTGGAGATCGTCGACGGCAGGCTGACCGGCAGGGTCACCGGGGAGATCGTCGACCGGGCGGGCAAGGCGCGGCTGCTGCGCCGGTTCGCCGCCGAGGCGGGCGTGCCGCTGTCGCAGACGGTGGCGATCGGCGACGGCGCCAACGATCTGGACATGCTGAACGCGGCCGGGCTCGGGGTCGCCTTCAACGCCAAGCCGGTGGTGCGCGAGGCGGCGCACACCGCGGTGAACGTGCCCTTCCTGGACACCGTGCTCTATCTGCTGGGCATCACCCGCGAGGAGGTCGAGGCCGCGGACACCCTGGACGAGGGTCTCGGCGAAGGAGGCCTCGGCCGACCCGCCGAGCGGCCCTGACCCGGCGCGGAAGCCGCCGTACGTCCCGCAAGGCCGGGGGCCCGGACCGCGAGGGTGCCGGGCCCTGTCACACGGGGCGGGTCAGTCGGTCGGTGCCCAGTAGTCGACCAGGGTGGCCCGGCCGGGCTCCACGTCCTTCCAGGAGCCCGTGAAGGTCAGGACGGCGAAGGCGGCGGTCGGGAAGCCCCGGCGGTCGATCCGCTCGCGGACCTCGTCCTCGGCGGAGCCGGCCAGGATCTCGGTCAGTGCCTCCATGCCCGGGTTGTGGCCGATCACCAGCACGTTCCGCAGGTCGTCGGGGGTCTCGTTGAGCACGGCGATCAGCTCGCCGGGCGAGGCCTCGTAGATCCGCTCCTCGTAGACGGTTTTCGGCCGGTGCGGGAACTCCTGGACGGCGAGCTTCCAGGTCTCGCGGGTCCGGACCGAGGTGGAGCACAGGGCCTGGTCGAAGGGCAGGCCGGTGTCCGCCAGCCGACGCCCGGCCTCCGCGGCGTCCATGCGGCCCCGGTCGGCGAGCGGTCGCTCGTGGTCGGTCACCTGTGGCCAGTCGGCTTTCGCATGCCGGAAGAGAACAATCCTGCGGGGTTCTGCGACGCTCATGTCTTCCAGCTTCGCATGAAACAGGCCACGGGGCTCTGGGAGTTGACAGGCGGACTCACCACGGGACGCGGGTGGGAGCCCTCGGTCGGCGCTCAGCGCGCGGCCAGCTGCTCCAGCCGCTCCAGGAGCTGGGCCATCGCGGGCTGCTCCGCGGCCGCGTGGGCGTCGGCGGGATCGAGGATCAGCAGGAGCAGCGCGACGAAGGCGAGCACGGGCAGGGCGAGGGCCCACCAGGGCAGCCGGATGTCGACGCCGCCCCGGGTCGCCTGGGGAGGCCGGGTGTGGGTAGGGGCCGACATGAGTGCCTCCGGTGGTCTTCGGGCGTCCCTGGTCCGTGCTCGGCGGCCCGCCTGTCGCGGGCACATCTCGAAGTTACGGAATCCGCGGGGCCCAACCCATCCGGAGGTCCACCCACTTGACCCTGACCCTGGCCCCCTAGGGGACGTGGGGTTAACCCCACCGTCCGGTCGCCGGGGGCGGGGTCACGGCGAGGCGATCGTCGCGATGACGCCGATGATCACGAAGATCGCGAGGAAGGCACCGAAGACGATCAGCATCTTCTTCTGGCCGTGCTGGGGGTTCGGGTCGAGGACTGGCATACGGCAAGTCTCGCATCCCCCGCCCGGGCGGCTCCCGGGGGGCCACCGACGACGGCGGGCCACCGACGGCGGGTCACCGACGACGCCCGGCGTGCGGCCCCGGGGCCCGGCCCGCCGCGCGCCCGGGTCAGCGGGCCGCCTCCTCCTCGACGGTGCGGTCGCGCCCGGCCAGGACGCCCACCATGATCTGCGGCACCATCAGCGCGCTCATCAGGGCGATCGGCAGTCCCCAGCCGCCGCTGTGCTGGTAGAGCACGCCCACCAGGAGCGGTCCCGGGATGGAGATCAGGTAGCCGGTGCTCTGCGCGAAGGCGGACAGCTGGGCGACGCCCGCTCCCGTCCTGGCCCGCATCCCGACCATGGTCAGCGCCAGCGGGAAGGCGCAGTTGGAGACCCCGAGCAGCAGGGCCCAGGCCCAGGCGCCGCCGACCGGCGCGAAGTACAGGCCGGCGTATCCGGCGAGCCCGCACACGCCCAGGACCACCACGATCGGGCCCTGGTGGGGCAGACGCGTCGCCACGCGCGGGATGACGAAGGCGAGCGGCACGCCCATCACCATGATGACGGCGAGCAGCAGCCCGGCAGTGCCGGCGGACACTCCGGAGTCCCGGAAGATCTGCGCCATCCAGCCCATCGTGATGTAGGCGGCGGTGGCCTGGAGGCCGAAGAAGACGGCGAGCGCCCAGGCGGTGCGGCTGCGGGTGATCCGCAGCGGGGGCTGCTCCGCGGGCTTTCCGCCCTCCCGCCCCGGCGGCGGCGTGGACGGCACCGTGGCGGACGGCGCCTGCCGGTTCCGTACGAACGGTATCCAGGGCAGGACGGCCAGCGCGGGCAGCACGGCCCAGACCGCGAGGCCGGTCTGCCAGTGTCCGCCCAGCGCGTTGGTCACGGGCACGGTCGCCGCGGCGGCGATGGAGGTGCCGAAGGCCAGGGCCATCGAGTACAGGCCGGTCATGGAGCCGACGCGGTCGGGGAAGTAGCGCTTGACGATGACCGGCATCAGGACGTTGCTGACCGCGATGCCCATCAGCGCCAGGGCGGTGGCGGCCAGGAAGCCGCCCGTGCCGCCGGCGTACGGGCGTATCAGCAGGCCCGCGGTGATGGCGGCCATGCCGGCGCAGACCACCGCGCCGGGCCCGAAGCGGCGGGCCAGCCGGGGAGCGGTGACCCCGAAGACGGCGAAGCAGAGCGGGGGCACGGAGGTGAGCAGTCCGGCGATGCTGCCGCTCATGCCGAGTCCGTCGCGGACCTCCTCCAGGAGCGCGCCCAGGCTCGTGATGGCGGGGCGCAGGTTGAGGGCGGCCAGGACGATACCGAGGACGAGCAGCCGGGTCGTCCACGTCGTCCACGCGCGCGTGGCGGGCGCCTGCGGGCGTGTCTGCGCACGCGTCTCGGTACGTGTCTCGGTCCGGGTCTCGTCACTAGCCATGAGGCCCATCATAGAATCATGGGATGATTGTGCGTCCATTCGCTCGTGTGCGAAGGTGAGCCATGCCACTGAGCCATCCCCGTCGTTCGGCACTGTCCGAGCAGGTCATCGCCGCGCTGCGGCAGCAGATCGCCTCGGGCGAGTGGCCGGTCGGCTCCCGCATCCCCACCGAGCCGGAACTGGTCGAGCAGCTCGGCGTCGCCCGGAACACGGTCCGTGAGGCGGTCCGCGCGCTGGCCCACAACGGTCTGCTGGACATCCGCCAGGGCTCGGGCACGTACGTCGTGGCGACCAGCGAGCTGGCCGGCGTGATGCAGCGCCGCTTCGCCGACGCCGCCCCCCAGCACATCGCCGAGCTCCGTTCCACGCTGGAGTCGGCCGCCGCCCGCCTGGCCGCCGAACGGCGCACGGAGAAGGACCTCAAGCAGATCGACGCCCTGCTGCTGCGCCGGGAGGAGGCCTGGGAGTCGGGTGAGGCGGAGGCCTTCGTGGCGGCGGACGCCACGTTCCACCTGGCGGTCGTGGCCGCCTCGCACAACGACGTGATGACCGCGATGTACGCGGACCTGAGCGAGGTGCTGCGGGACTGGCTGCGGGGCGACGTGGGCGAGGGGATGTCCCCGGCGACGCACATGGACCACGGCCGGCTGGTGGACGCGATCCGCGCGGGCGACGCGGCGACGGCGGCGGAGGAGGCCGCCGCCTATCCGTTCGTGTGCCGGCCGGGGCTGTTCGGTCCGTCGTCCTCGGGCGGCTGACCGGGCCGGCCCTCGTCGCCGATCCGTTCCGGCGCGGCACGAGGGCCCGCGTCCCGTACGGGACGCGGGCCCTGGGCGAGGTGTCCGGTCAGGCGCCGATGGCGTGCAGTCCGCCGTCGACGTGGACGATCTCGCCCGTGGTCTTCGGGAACCAGTCGCTCAGCAGCGCGACGATGCCGCGACCGGCCGGCTCCGGGTCCTTCAGGTCCCACTCCAGCGGGGAGCGGGTGTCCCACACGGAGGCCAGCTCGCTGAAGCCCGGGATGGACTTGGCGGCCATGGAGCCGATCGGGCCCGCCGAGATCAGGTTGCAGCGGATGTTCTGCTTGCCGAGGTCACGGGCCATGTAGCGGCTGGTGGCCTCCAGCGCGGCCTTGGCCGGGCCCATCCAGTCGTACTGCGGCCAGGCGAACTGCGCGTCGAAAGTGAGGCCGACGATCGAACCGCCGTTCTGCATCAGTGGCAGGCAGGCCATGGTCAGCGACTTCAGGGAGAACGCCGAGACGTGCATGGCGGTGGCGACCGACTCGAACGGCGCGTTGAGGAAGTTGCCGCCGAGGGCGTCCTGCGGGGCGAAGCCGATGGAGTGCACGACGCCGTCGAGGCCGCCCAGCTCCTCACCGACGACGTCGGCGAGCCGGGCGAGGTGCTCCTCGTTGGTGACGTCCAGCTCGATGACCTTGGCGGGCTTCGGCAGCTTCTTGGCGATGCGCTCGGTCAGGGTGGGCCGCGGGAACGCGGTGAGGATGACGTCGGCGCCCTGCTCCTGGGCCAGCTTCGCGGCGTGGAAGGCGATGGAGGACTCCGTCAGCACGCCGGTGATCAGGACGCGCTTGCCCTCGAGAATTCCGCTCATGGTGTTCAGTGACCCATTCCCAGTCCGCCGTCAACGGGGATGACGGCTCCAGTGATGTACGAGGCGTCGTCCGAGGCGAGGAACCGCACCGTCGCGGCGATCTCCTCCGGCTGCGCGTACCGCCCCAGCGGCACCTGCGACACGATGTTGGCCCGCTGCTCGTCGGTGAGCACCTTGGTCATGTCGGTGTCGACGAAGCCGGGCGCGACGACGTTGAAGGTGATGTTGCGCGACCCCAGCTCACGGGCGAGGGAGCGCGCGAAGCCGACCAGGCCGGCCTTGGAGGCGGCGTAGTTCGCCTGCCCCGCGGAGCCGAGGAGCCCGACCACCGACGAGATGAGGACGACGCGGCCCTTCTTGGCGCGCAGCATGGCGCGGTTGGTGCGCTTGACCACGCGGAAGGTGCCGGTCAGGTTGGTCTCCACGACGGAGGTGAAGTCCTCCTCCGACATGCGCATCAGGAGCTGGTCCTTGGTGACGCCGGCGTTGGCGATCAGGACCTCGACGGGACCGTGGGTCTCCTCGATCTCCTTGTAGGCCTGCTCCACCTGCTCGGTGTCGGTGATGTCGCACTTGACGGCCAGGAAGCCCTCCGGCGGCTCACCCGAGCGGTACGTGATCGCGACCTTGTCGCCGGCGTCGGCGAAGGCGCGGGCGATGGCGAGGCCGATGCCCCGGTTTCCTCCGGTGACGAGAACCGAGCGGCTCAACGGATCACCCTTTCCCTAGCGGTCGTCCACCCGCCCGCTCACCCGTACGGCGGGCGGCTACGGCAGGCGGCTTCCTCGAAAATCTATCGGTCCCCGGCCTCGCCCAGAGACTCGGGCACCCACAGTGGCTTACGGGGCTGTCTGTCGGGTCCCTACAGAACCCGCAGCCGGGGCGGCGGAAAGGTGTGGTCGCCGGACCCCCGACGCGACATGATGCGGCGCAGCCCCCGGTGTCGCGGCAGACGACCGGTCACGTCGACAGAAAGAGACGCAGGTGCCTCACAGCATCGACCAAGCCTTCACGGCACTCCCCCTACGCGCCCTCGCCGACGCCGCCCTGGCCCGTGCGCGTGCCCTCGGCGCGGAGCATGCCGACTTCCGGCTGGAGCGGGTCCGCAGCGCCTCCTGGCGCCTCAGGGACGCCCGGCCCGCCGGGTCCTCGGACACCACCGACCTCGGGTACGCGGTGCGGGTGGTGCACGGCGGCACGTGGGGCTTCGCGTCCGGCGTGGACCTGACCCTGGACGCCGCCGCCAAGGTCGCCTCGCAGGCGGTGGCGATGGCGAAGCTGTCGGCGCAGGTGATCAGGGCGGCCGGGTCGGACGAGAGGGTCGAGCTGGCCGGTGAGCCGGTGCACGCGGACAAGACCTGGATCTCGGCGTACGACATCGACCCCTTCACCGTGCCCGACGCGGAGAAGGCGGCGCTGCTGGCCGACTGGAGCGCGCGGCTGCTCGCGGCCGACGGGGTCGACCACGTGGACGCCTCGCTGCTCACCGTGCACGAGAACAAGTTCTACGCCGACACCGCCGGCACCGTGACCACGCAGCAGCGGGTACGGCTGCACCCGGTGCTCACCGCCGTGTCGGTGGACGACTCCAGCGGCGAGTTCGACTCCATGCGCACGCTGGCGCCGCCGGCCGGGCGGGGCTGGGAGTACCTGACCGGCACCGGCTGGGACTGGGAGGCGGAGCTGGCCGAGATCCCGGAGCTGCTGGCGGAGAAGATGCGCGCGCCGAGCGTCGAGGCGGGCCTGTACGACCTGGTCGTCGACCCCTCGAACCTGTGGCTGACCATCCACGAGTCCATCGGGCACGCCACCGAGCTGGACCGCGCCCTCGGCTACGAGGCCGCCTACGCCGGCACCTCCTTCGCCACCTTCGACCAGCTCGGCAAGCTGCGCTACGGCTCCGAGCTGATGAACGTGACCGGCGACCGCACCGCCGAGCACGGCCTGGCCACCGTCGGGTACGACGACGAGGGCGTCGAGGGCCAGTCCTGGGACCTGGTGAAGGACGGCACGCTGGTGGGGTACCAGCTCGACCGGCGGATCGCGAGGCTCACCGGGTTCGAGCGGTCCAACGGGTGCGCCTACGCCGACTCCCCCGCGCACGTACCGGTGCAGCGGATGGCCAACGTGTCGCTGCGGCCGGATCCGGGCGGGCTGTCGACGGAGGATCTGATCGGGGGCGTCGATCGGGGGATCTACGTCGTCGGGGACCGGTCCTGGTCCATCGACATGCAGCGCTACAACTTCCAGTTCACCGGGCAGCGGTTCTTCCGGATCGAGAACGGGCGGCTCGCCGGGCAGCTGCGGGACGTGGCGTACCAGGCGACGACCACCGACTTCTGGGGGTCCATGGCGGCCGTCGGCGGTCCGCAGACGTACGTCCTGGGCGGCGCCTTCAACTGCGGCAAGGCCCAGCCGGGCCAGGTCGCGGCCGTCTCGCACGGCTGCCCGTCCGCCCTCTTCAAGGGAGTCAACATTCTGAACACCACGCAGGAGGCGGGTCGATGAGCGTCCGCACCAACAAGCCGCACGAGATCGTCGAACGGGCGCTGGAGCTGTCCCGGGCGGACGGGTGCGTCGTCATCGCCGACGAGGAGTCCACCGCCAACCTGCGCTGGGCGGGCAACGCGCTCACCACCAACGGCGTCACGCGCGGGCGCACGCTGACGGTCGTCGCCACCGTCGACGGACGGGAGGGCACGGCGTCCGGGGTCGTGTCGCGCTCGGCCGTGACCACGGACGAGCTGGAGCCCCTGGTGCGCGCCGCCGAGGCCGCCGCGCGGGACGCCGGTCCGGCCGAGGACGCACAGCCGCTGGTCACCGGCCAGACGGCGGCGCCGGACTTCACCGACGCGCCCGCCGAGACCTCGTCGGCGGTGTTCGCCGACTTCGCGCCGGCCCTCGGGGAGGCGTTCGCCCGCGCGCGGGCCGGCGGGCGGGAGCTGTACGGGTTCGCGAACCACGAGATGACCTCGACGTACGTGGGCACGTCCACGGGGCTCAGGCTGCGGCACGACCAGCCGAACGGGACGCTGGAGCTGAACGCCAAGTCGCCGGACAGGACCCGCTCGGCGTGGGCGGGACAGGCCACGCGGGACTTCAAGGACGTCGACCCGGCGGCACTCGACGCCGAGCTGGCCGTACGCCTCGGCTGGGCCGGGCGGCGGGTGGAGCTGCCCGCGGGGCGGTACGAGACGCTGCTGCCGCCCACCGCGGTGGCGGACCTGCTGATCTACCAGTACTGGTCGGCGTCCGGGCGGGACGCGGTCGAGGGGCGCACGGTGTTCTCCAAGCCGGGCGGCGGCACCCGTCTCGGCGAGCGGCTCGGCAGGCTGCCGCTGACGCTGCGCAGTGATCCGCACGAGCCGGGCCTGGAGAGCGCGCCCTTCGTGGTGGCGCACTCCTCGGGCGGCGACCAGTCGGTGTTCGACAACGGGCTGCCGGTGACGGCGACCGACTGGATCCGCGCGGGTCAGCTGCACCGGCTGACCACCACCCGGCACGGCGCGGGCCTGACCGGCCTTCCGGTGGCACCGGCGATCGGCAACCTGATCCTGGACGGCGGCGACCCCGACCGGTCCCTGGACGACATGATCGCGGGCACGGAGCGCGGGCTGCTGCTGACCTGCCTCTGGTACATCCGCGAGGTCGACCCCGCGACGCTGCTGCTGACCGGGCTGACCCGGGACGGCGTCTACCTCGTGGAGCACGGCGAGGTCGTCGGCGAGGTGAACAACTTCCGGTTCAACGAGTCGCCGGTGGACCTGCTGGGGCGGGCCGCGGAGGCCGGGCGCACGGAGAAGACGCTGCCCAGGGAGTGGGGCGACTGGTTCACCAGGGCCGCGATGCCCGCGCTGCGCATCCCCGATTTCAATATGAGCTCTGTCAGCCAGGGCGTATAACCTCGTACCTGATTTCGCGAGACCACTCAAGGAGACACGAGAACCGTGACGGACATCGTCGACGAGCTGAAGTGGCGCGGGCTGTTCGCCCAGTCCACCGACGAGGACGCTTTGCGCAAGGCGCTCGCGGACGGTCCCGTCACGTTCTATTGCGGTTTCGACCCGACCGCGCCGTCCCTGCACGTGGGGCACCTGGTGCAGGTGCTCACCGTGCGCCGGCTCCAGCAGGCCGGGCACCGGCCGCTGGCGCTGGTCGGCGGGGCCACGGGTCAGATCGGCGACCCGCGCCCGACCGCGGAGCGCACGCTGAACTCGCCGGAGACCGTCGCGGGCTGGGTCCAGCGGCTGCGCGGCCAGATCGAGCCGTTCCTGTCCTTCGAGGGCGAGAACGCGGCGGTGATGGTCAACAACCTCGACTGGACCGAGGGCCTGTCCGCGATCGAGTTCCTGCGGGACATCGGCAAGCACTTCCGGGTCAACAAGATGCTGACCAAGGACTCCGTCGCCCGGCGCCTGGAGTCCTCCGAGGGCATCAGCTACACGGAGTTCAGCTACCAGCTGCTCCAGGCGATGGACTTCCTCCAGCTCTACCGGAGGTACGGCTGCACGATGCAGCAGGGCGGCAGCGACCAGTGGGGCAACCTCACGGCCGGTCTCGACCTGCTGCACCGGCTGGAGCCGGAGGCGTCCGTGCACGCCTACGCGACCCCGCTGATGACCAAGGCGGACGGCACCAAGTTCGGCAAGACCGAGGGCGGCGCCGTCTGGCTCGACCCGGAGATGACGACGCCGTACGCGTTCTACCAGTTCTGGTTGAACGTGGACGACCGGGACATCTCGACGTACCTGCGCATCCTGTCGTTCCGCTCCCGTGAGGAGCTGGAGGAGCTGGAGCGGCAGACCGAGGAGCGGCCGCAGGCGCGGGCCGCGCAGCGGGCGCTGGCCGAGGAGCTGACGACGCTGGTGCACGGCGCCGGGCAGACGGCCGCCGTGATCGCCGCGTCCAAGGCCCTGTTCGGCCAGGGCGAGCTGGCGGAGCTGGACGAGCGGACGCTGGCGGCGGCCCTCTCCGAGCTGCCGCACGTCCGGGTCGCCGAGCCGGCCCCGGTCGTCGACCTGTTCGCCGAGGTGGGTCTGGTGGCCAGCAAGTCCGCCGCGCGCCGCACGGTGAAGGAGGGCGGCGCCTACGTGAACAACACCAAGGTCACCGGCGAGGACGCCGTCCCCGCCAAGGAGGACCTGCTGCACGGGCGCTGGCTGGTGCTGCGCCGCGGCAAGAAGAACCTGGCCGCGGTGGAGGTCACCGGCGCCTGAGCGGGCGCACGCGAAGGGGCGGCTTCGGCGCCGCACGGCTGCCGGAGCCGCCCCTTCGCCCTGCCCGGGGGTCCCTGGGAACGGTCAGGCCCGTCCTCGCCGCCTGCTGCCGCGCATCGACGTGTAGGCCGCGTCGCCGAGGCCGACGACGATGATCGCCGCCACCAGCTGGAACAGGTGCCGCCACCAGTCGATGCCGGACGTCGCCTCGACGCCGGCCGCGCGGGCGATGGCGTTGCCGACGATCGCGCCGATCATGCCGCAGATGGTGGTCAGCCACAGCGGCATGTGCTGCTTGCCGGGAATGATCGCCTTGGCGATCAAGCCGAGCACGAATCCCACGATGATCGCCCACAACCAGCCCATGGCTGCCTCCTCGTCCGGCTCTACGCGAGCATTGCCACCAGTGTTCGGGCGTACCGCGAACGGCGCATGCCGCGTGGGGCCGAACGGGGTACCGGCGCCTGCGCCGTGCGGCGCACGCGGTACGGCCGACCAGGGGTGCCCCGGTCTCGTGAGCGGCGCGGGCGCGGCGTAACGTGGGGAGTTGTCCGGGACCGGAGTCCCCGAGCGGCCGCGGACGAGAGCGGGGCGGGGAGAGTCCGATGCGGGCGGATGGTGGAACCAGATGCGGAAGCAGAGTGCCGGCGGCAGTGCCGAGGTGTTCCGGATCACCGGGGCCCGGACGGGCCTCCAGGAGGACGTGCGCGGTCGGCAGCGGCGGTACATCATCTCGATGGCGATCCGTACGGCCTCGGTGATCCTCGCGGTCTGCCTGTGGAACGTGGAACGGCACGTCGCGATCGTGGCCCTGGTCCTCGGGGCGGTCCTGCCGTACATCGCGGTGGTGATCGCCAACGCCGGACGGGAGAACGCGCCGTCCCTGCCGTCGACGTTCGTGACGCTGCCGACCCCGCCGATGATCATGCCGCCACGGGACCGGGACAGCGCGGCGGAATCCGTTCCGGAGGGCGCCACGACGGATCCGGGGGCGGGCGCGGCCGGTGGATCACGCGGTCGGCCGTGACGGTGTCGCCCCCTGCCGGGCGGCATCGAGGCCCCGCCGGACCGATGGAATGCTCAGATGAATTCGTGTTGTTCCGGGCCCGGCGAAGGGTGGGCCGTGACATACTTCGTACGCGCTCCGCATCCCCCGTCGGAGCGACGGACCGACGCCGGGCAGCTCCCCCCGTGGCTGCTCGGCGTCGCCTTGTGTGCGGACCTGTGAGACGAAACCGTGAGTGACGAGACCACCCCGATCTGCTCCGCCAAGGGCTGCCGCACCCCCGCCGTGTGGGTGCTGGCGTGGAACAACCCGAAGATCCACACCCCGGAGCGCCGCAAGACGTGGATCGCGTGCGACGAACACCGCGAGCACCTGTCCCAGTTCCTGGGAGTACGGGGCTTCCTGAAGGACGTGGTCGCGCTCGCCGAGTGGGAAGCCCCGGAGGACTCCGGCAGGCCCTGAGGGCTCGGGCCCTAACCTCCGATCGCCGACATCGGCCGGTCGGGCTGGACGAAGGTCGGGTCGTCGAGGCCCGCGCCCGCCTTCTTGCCCCACATGGCCAGGCGCCAGATGCGGGCGATCTCCTCGTCGGGGGCGTCGGAGCGCAGGGCCGCGCGCAGGTCGGTCTCCTCGGTGGCGAACAGGCAGGTGCGCACCTGGCCGTCCGCGGTCAGGCGGGTGCGGTCGCAGGCCGAGCAGAACGGGCGGGTGACGGAGGCGATGACGCCGACGCGGTGCGGCCCGCCGTCCACCAGCCAGCGCTCGGCCGGGGCCGAGCCGCGCTCCCCGGCGCCCTCGGCGGTCAGCTCGAAGCGGGTGCGCAGGGACGTGAGGATGTCACCGGCGGTGACCATGCCCTCGCGCTTCCAGCCGTGCTGGGCGTCCAGCGGCATCTGCTCGATGAAGCGCAGCTCGTAGCCGTGCTCGACGGCCCAGGCGAGCAGGTCGGGGGCCTCGTCGTCGTTGAGCCCCGGCATCAGGACGCTGTTGACCTTGACCGGAGTGAGTCCGGCCTCGTGGGCGGCTTCCAGGCCCTCCAGGACGTCCTTGTGGCGGTCCCGCCGGGTGAGGGTCTTGAAGACGTCGGGGCGCAGGGTGTCCAGGGAGACGTTGACCCGGTCCAGGCCCGCGGCCTTCAGGGCGCTCGCCGTGCGCCTGAGGCCGATGCCGTTGGTGGTGAGGGACATCTGGGGGCGCGGGTCGAGGGCGGCGACGCGCTCGACGATGCCCACCAGGCCGGGCCGCAGCAGCGGCTCCCCGCCGGTGAAGCGGACCTCCTCGATGCCGAGGGAGGTGACCGCGATGCCGATGAGGCGGACGATCTCGTCGTCCGTGAGCAGATCGGGCTTGGCGAGCCACTGGAGGCCCTCTTCGGGCATGCAGTAGGTGCAGCGCAGATTACAGCGGTCGGTCAGCGAGACCCTCAGGTCGGTGGCCACTCGGCCGTAGGTGTCGATGAGCACGTGGGCCCCCTCCCTCGACGCGGATCGGTGGAGCACTTCTCTCCTCCGACACCGCCGAGCCTACGTGACCGGTCCGACATCGACAGCCTCCCGATCCCACGACGCGGGACGCGGCCGGGTCGTAGGGAGCTACCACCCGGCCGCGCCGGTACCGGTCGGGCGGGGGCGTCAGTGCGCTCCGGTGCCGGTCAGGGACCTGACCTCCAGCTCCGCGTACTTCGCCGCGTCGGGCTCCTCCTTCGACAGCACGGTGCCGAGCCAGCCCATCAGGAAGCCGAACGGGATCGAGATGATGCCCGGGTTCTTCAGCGGGAACCAGGCGAAGTCCACGTCCGGGAACATCGCCTTCGGGTCGCCGGAGACGACGGGTGAGAACAGCACCAGGCCGACGGCGACGATCAGGCCGCCGTAGATCGACCACAGGGCGCCCTGGGTGGTGAACCTCTTCCAGAACAGGCTGTACAGGATCGTCGGCAGGTTGGCGGACGCGGCGACCGCGAAGGCCAGCGCGACCAGTCCGGCCACGTTCAGGTCGCGGGCGAGGGCGCCCAGCGCGATGGAGACGATGCCGATGAAGACGGTCGCCCAGCGGGCCGCCCGCATCTCCTCCTTCTCGGTGGCCTGGCCCTTGCGGATGACGTTGGCGTAGATGTCGTGCGCGAAGGACGAGGACGAGGCGAGGGTGAGGCCGGCGACGACGGCGAGGATGGTCGCGAAGGCCACCGCCGAGATCGTGGCCAGCAGGATCGCGCCCCAGGCCGAGTCGACGCCGCCCACGTGCAGCGCGAGCAGGGGCGCCGCCGTGTTGCCGGACGGGTTGGACGCGATGATCTCGTCCTTGCCGATGAGCGCCGCCGCGCCGAAGCCGAGGGCGATGGTCATGAGGTAGAAGGCGCCGATGATGCCGATCGCCCAGTTCACGGACTTACGGGCGGCCTTGGCGTTGGGCACGGTGTAGAAGCGGATCAGGATGTGCGGCAGACCTGCGGTGCCGAGCACCAGGGCGATGCCCAGGGAGATGAAGTCGAGCTTGGAGGTGCCGTTCGCGCCGTACTGGAGGCCGGGCTCCAGGAAGGCGGAACCCGCGCCGCTGTTCTCGGCGGCCTTGCCGAGCAGGTCGGAGACGTTGAAGTCGAACTTCAGCAGCACCAGGAAGGTGATCAGGATGGTGCCGCCGATCAGCAGCACGGCCTTGACCATCTGGACCCAGGTGGTGCCCTTCATGCCGCCGATGGTGACGTACACGATCATCAGGACGCCGACGAGGGCGACGATGAGGATCTTGCCCGCGTCGGAGGTGATGCCGAGCAGCAGCGAGACGAGGACGCCCGCGCCCGCCATCTGGGCCAGCAGGTAGAAGATCGAGACGACGATCGTCGAGGTGCCGGCGGCGGTGCGCACGGGCCGCTGGCGCATGCGGTAGGCGAGGACGTCGCCCATGGTGTAGCGGCCGGAGTTCCTGAGCGGCTCGGCGACCAGGAGGAGGGCGACCAGCCAGGCGACCAGGAAGCCGATGGAGTACAGGAAGCCGTCGTAGCCGAAGAGGGCGATGGCGCCGGCGATGCCGAGGAAGGACGCCGCCGACATGTAGTCGCCGGAGACGGCGAGGCCGTTCTGGAAGGCGCTGAACTGGCGGCCGCCCGCGTAGAAGTCGGCGGCGTCCTTGGTCTGGCGGCCGGCCCAGACGGTGATGCCGAGCGTCGCGACGACGAAGACGGCGAAGAGCGTGATGATCAGCGGCCGGTGCTCACTGGCCTCGTTGGCGGCGAGCTCGGCGGCGAATACGGACTGTGCGGGGCTCATGCGCCGCCCTCCATCCGGGACTTGATGGCCTCGGCCTTGGGGTCGAGCTTCGCGGCGGCGTGCCGCGAGTACCACCAGGCGATGAGGAACGTGGTGACGAACTGGGCGATGCCGAAGACGAACGCGACGTTGATGTTGCCGAACAGCTTGGTGCCCATGAAGCCGCCGGCGTAGTTCGACAGCAGCACGTACAGCAGGTACCAGGCCACGAAGGCGACGGTCAGCGGGAACGCGAAGGAGCGGAAGGAGCGGCGCAGTTCGGCGAACTCGGCGCTCTGCTGCACTTCGGAGAACTCCTCGGCGGAGGGGAGTCGGTGTTCCTCTTTCGAGGGGGGCGGTGCGTCGGTGGCCACGGAGTCTCCTCGTACGACGGACATGACGGCTTGGACCTCGGTGTTCTCGCAGGGGGCCGGTGGTGCTCGGGCTCCCTGTCCAACGACACGGCGCCCCGCGGGGACCGGTTCAACACCCGTGGCACTTTCCGAAGTCACCCCCGGCAGGTCATTGCTGGCCAGCGGCTTCGGGGGATAGCTTCGCCCTGCACCACTACGTCATGTACCTGCTCGGGACGACACCCGCGTCCCGGGCGGGTGCCGTCTGCCGGATGATGTGGAGACCCCATGGATCATCTGCGTTCCCCGATCGACCCGCGCTCCGGACGCGGGCTCACGCTCGAGGTGCCGGTCGCACCGGGCGTGAGGGTGTCGGGCATCAGGTGAGCGACGCCTCGCAGGCACCTCCGGGTGCCCACGTGGGCACCTCCGCCTCCCTGCCGCGCACCGGCACCACGCGTTCTTCGAGCTTTCCCGACGGACTGGAGACACCACGCATGACCGCACCCCACCCGCGTCACCGCCGCGCCCTCGCGATCCCGGCCGGCCTGGCCGTGGCCGCTTCGCTGGCGTTCCTGCCGGGCAACCCGGCCGCAGCGGCCCCCGCGGCCGACGCCGCGCCCTCGACCGCGGCCGACGCGACCTCGCTCAGCTACGTCGTCAACGTCGCCGCCGGGCACGGCCCTTCGGCCACCGTGCGGCGGGCGATAGCCAAGGCGGGGGGCACGATCGTCACGTCGTACGACCGGATCGGCGTGATCGTCGTCCACTCCGCCAACCCCGACTTCGCCAAGACCGTCCGCACGGTGCGCGGCGTGCAGTCCGCCGGCGCCACCCGCACCGCGCCGCTGCCCTCGGCCGCCACCACGGACACGGGCGCGCCGCAGGTGCTCGACGGCGAGGCGCTGGCCGCCGCCAAGGCCTCCTCCGCGAAGGCCGGGGCGCAGGACCCGCTGGAGTCCCTGCAGTGGGACCTGCCCGCCATCAAGGCGGACAAGGCGCACGAGAAGTCGCTGGGCAGCTCGAAGGTGACCGTCGCCGTCATCGACACCGGCGTCGACGACACCCACCCGGACATCGCCCCGAACTTCGACCGGCAGGCGTCCGTCAACTGCGTCGCGGGCAAGCCGGACACCACCGAAGGCGCCTGGCGGCCGAGCGCGGCGGAGAGCCCGCACGGCACCCACGTGGCCGGGGAGATAGCCGCCGCCAAGAACGGTGTCGGCATGACCGGTGTGGCGCCCGGGGTGAAGGTCGCCGGCATCAAGGTCTCCAACCCCGACGGCTTCTTCTACACCGAGGCCGTGGTCTGCGGCTTCATGTGGGCGGCCGAGCACGGCGTCGACGTCACCAACAACAGCTACTACACCGACCCCTGGTACTTCAACTGCAAGGACGACCCGGACCAGAAGGCCCTCGTCGAGGCCGTCACGCGGGCCTCGCGGTACGCCGAGAAGAAGGGCGCGGTCAACGTCGCCGCGGCCGGCAACGAGAACTACGACCTCGCCTCGGACGAGATCACCGACCCGTCCTCGCCGAACGACACCACGCCGGGCGACCGGACCATCGACCCGTCGGTGTGCCTGGACATCCCGACCCAGCTGCCGGGGGTCGTGACGGTCGCGGCGACGGGTGCCAAGGGCCTCAAGTCGTCCTTCTCCAACTACGGTCGGGGCGTCATCGACATCGCCGCGCCGGGCGGCGACTCGACGGCCTACCAGACGCCTCAGCCGCCCGCCACCAGCGGACTGATCCTGGGCACGCTGCCCGGCGGCAAGTGGGGCTACATGGCCGGTACGTCGATGGCCTCGCCGCACGTCGCGGGCGTCGCCGCCCTCATCAAGTCGACGCACCCGCACGCCTCCCCGGCGATGGTCAAGGCCCTGCTGTACGCCGAGGCCGACGCCACGGCGTGCACCAAGCCGTACGACATCGACGGCGACGGCAAGGTCGACGCGGTGTGCGAGGGCCCGAAGAACCGCAACGGCTTCTACGGCTGGGGCATGGCCGACGCGCTGGACGCGGTGACCCGCTAGCCGGTGCCGCTCCGATCCGCACACGCGGGTGCGGCGGGCCGGGCACGCGCCCGGCCCGCCGCGGAACTTGCCCCGATCTGGTGACGTGGTGAAGATCCTGGGGTGACCTCGACCCGCCCCCCGTCCCCGGCCACCGGCACCGGACGCCGCCCACGGCCCTCCGGGACCGGCCGGACCGCGGCCGTACTCGTCCTGGTGGCACTCGCCGCGCTGATACCCGTGCTCGGCCCGTCCCCCGCACTCCGCGGCACTGGGGAGGCCGAGGCACCCGGCACCGGCGGCATCGCCCTGCTGCGCGCGGTGCTCTTCGCCGCGCTGAGCGTTCCGCTCGGCGAACTCCTCGTCAACCGCCTGGCCCGGTCACTGCCCGGCGCTCCCTGGGACCGGCCCCGCAGCTGGTCGCCCCACGCGGCCGCCGCCGGTTTCGTCGCCGCGCTCGGGCTGGCCTCGGTCGTGGCCACGGGCAACCTGGTGCCCGACTCCGCCGCCGACGTGGACGTGGGCGGCCTCTACACCTCCCGTGACGGCAAGCTCGCCCTCCTGGAGGTCAACGGCTTCCTCGCGGCCTGGCTGTGCGCGACCTCGCGCCGGCCCGGACTCCAGGTGTGGCCGCTGGCCGCGGTGATCGTCGCGGACGCGCTGCGCGCGCACCCCACGACCGAGTACAGCCCGCTGCTCGGCTCCGGTCTGACCCTCGTCCATCTGACGTGCGCCGCCCTGTGGGTGGGCGGTCTGCTGTACGCGCTGCGGGTGCTGCTGCGGTGGCGGGGCACGGAGGTGGGAGGGGCCCTGCTGGGGCTCTACGCGCGCGTGGCGGCCGTTCTGCTGGCGGTGCTCACGGCGACCGGGGTGTGCAGTTCGCTGCGCCGGATGCCGGCGGGCACGATCCTGGACCAGTTGACGGACACGGCGTACGGACGGGTCCTGCTCGCCAAGGTGCTCCTGGTGGCCGCCGTCGCCGTCCTCGCGCTGTGGGCCAGGATCCGGCTCGGTCGCGCCGCCGACCCGCTGACCGCGTGCTCCCCCGCGCGCGCGGAGGTCGCCGCGCTGGGCGTGGTGGTCGCGGTGTCGGGGCTCCTGACGGCCCTTCCGGTGCCGATCCGCTGGTGACCCTCACGCGGTCCGCCGGTGCCCCGGCCGGGGCACGTGCGCGCGTGGGGGGCGCAACGCCGCCCGTTCGCGCGGAACTTGACGGCACGGGGCCCCTGCGGGACCGGAGTGTCGGTTCCGGCCCGTATCCTCATTGACCATGCTCGAAGACCGCACGACCACAGCGCCGTCCGCCACGGCGTGGCCGGCCGCGTATCCGCAGGGGTACGCGGTCGTCGACGTGGAGACCACCGGCCTGGCCCGCGACGACCGCATCATCTCGGCGGCCGTCTACCGGCTGGACGCCCGCGGCGAGGTCGAGGACCACTGGTACACCCTGGTCAATCCGGAGCGCGATCCGGGCCCGGTGTGGATACACGGTCTGACGAGCGAGGTGCTCCGGGACGCGCCACTCTTCCCGGACGTCGCCGAGGAGTTCGCGGCCCGGCTGGACGGGCGGGTCCTCGTCGCGCACAACGCGGTCTTCGACTGGCAGATGATCGCCCGTGAGTACGCGCGTGCGCAGCGCGAGGCGCCGGTGCGTCAACGGCTGTGCACCATCGCCCTGTCCAAGGCGCTGGACCTGCCGCTGCCCAACCACAAGCTGGAGTCGCTGGCCGCGCACTTTGGCGTCGTGCAGCAGCGGGCGCACCACGCGCTGGACGACGCGCGGGTGCTGGCGGAGGCGTTCCGGCCGAGCCTGCTCGCCGCGGCGGCGGGGGACGTGCGGCTGCCGCTGCACGAGTGCCGGCCGCTGACCGAGTGGTCGGACCGGCCCGCGGCCCGGATCGGACAGCAGGCGGGCTACGGGAGCTACCGGCCGAACAGCTGGCGCCCCTCCCGCAAGAGGCCCGCATGCCCCCATCCCAACCCTGGACGGTACGAAGAGGGCAAACGGCTCAAGCAGGGCATGCGGGTGGCCTTCTCGGGCGACACCTCCGTCGAGCGTGACCTGCTGGAGGACCGCGCCGTCGAGGCGGGGCTGCACGTCGCGACGAGCCTGTCCCGGCTGACCAGCCTGCTGGTCACCAACGACCCGGACTCCGGCACCTCCAAGGTGGTCAAGGCCCGGCAGTTCGGCACGCCGGTGGTGGACGAGGCGGCGTTCGGGCAACTGCTCGCGGACGTCGAGCCTGCGGACGGGTGATTCCGGGCGACTCGCCCGGCACCCGACGGCCCGCGTCCGCGGCGACGGCCCACCCTGTGGCGCATGGCGACATGTGAAGTCTGCGGCAACAACTACGGAATGTCCTTCGAGGTCCACGCCCAGGGAGCGGTGCACGTCTTCGACTGCTTCTCCTGCGCGATCCACCGGATGGCCCCGATCTGCGAGCACTGCCGGGTGCAGATCATCGGCCAGGGCGTCGAGGTCGACGGCCACTGGTTCTGCGGCGCCCACTGCGCCCGCGCGGAGGGGAGGGCGGGGATCGTCGACAAGGTCTGAGCCCGGACCCGGCGCGGGACGCCCCACGGCCCAGAGGTACCGTCGTGGGGTGTACCGCTTCCTGTTGTCCCGCCAGTGGGTGATCCTCACGCTGGTCGCCGTGCTGCTCATCCCCACGATGATCCGGCTGGGCTTCTGGCAGATGCACCGCTACGAGGAACGCACCGCCCGGAACGACCTGGTCGCGAGCGCGCTCGAGGCCTCACCGGTGCCCGTGGAGTCGCTGACCGCGCCCGGCGAGAGGATCACCACGCGTGAGCGGTACCGCACCGTCACCGCGAAGGGCCGCTTCGACACCGACCGCGAGGTCGTCGTCCGCCGCCGCACCGACTCCGACGACAACATCGGCTACCACGTACTGACCCCGTTCGTGCTGAACGACGGCAAGGTCCTGCTGGTCAACCGGGGCTGGATCCCCGCGGACGGCCCCAGCCAGACCGCGTTCCCGAAGGTGCCGGCGCCGCCCCGGGGCGAGCTCACCCTCACCGGGCGGCTGATGCCCGACGAGACGACCGAGGCGAGCGGCATCAAGGACCTCCAGGGCCTCCCGGACCGGCAGATCATGCTCATCAACAGCGAGCAGCAGGCCGAGCGCCTGGACGCCCGGGTGCTCGGCGGATACGTCGTCCTGAAGACGCCGGAGCCGAAGAACGGCACCCCGGAGCCGATCGGCAGTCCCGGCGACGAGAACGCCGCGCTGAACTTCGCCTACGCCATCCAGTGGTGGCTGTTCGCCGCGGCCGTACCGGTCGGCTGGTGGTTCCTGGTCCGCCGCGAGAAGCGGGACCGGGAGACCGCCGAGGACGTGCGACCGGCGGAGGCGGAACCCGCGGCGGTCTAGCCGCGCGGCGGGAGCGCGCGGGCGGACCCGATTGCTCCGGCTGTGGCCGGGAAGAGGTCAACCCGTGCACCCCCGCATCGAGGACTACGCGCTCATCGGCGACCTGCAGACCGCGGCCCTGGTCGGCACGGACGGCTCCGTGGACTGGCTCTGCCTGCCCCGCTTCGACTCGGCCGCCTGCTTCGCCAGACTGCTCGGCGACGAGGACAACGGCCACTGGCGCATCGCCCCCGAGGGCGCCGAGCGCTGCACCCGGCGTGCCTACCGGCCGGACACCCTCGTCCTGGACACCGAGTGGGAGACCGAGGACGGCGCGGTCCGCGTCACCGATCTGATGCCCCAGCGCGACCGCGCCCCCGACCTCGTGCGCGTCGTGGAGGGCCTGAGCGGCGAGGTCACCGTGCGCAGCGTGCTCCGGCTGCGCTTCGACCACGGCTCGATCGTCCCGTGGGTGCGCCGCTCCGACGGGCACCGGGTGGCGGTCGCCGGACCGGACTCGGCGTGGCTGCGCAGCGAGCCCGAGGTGCACAGCTGGGGCGAGGACTTCGGGACCCACGCGCGGTTCACGGTCGCCGCGGGCGAGAAGGTCGCGTTCGTGCTGACCTGGCACCCCTCGCACGAGCCCCGGCCGCCCCTGATCGACCCGTACGTGTCGCTGGAGCACAGCGTCGAGGACTGGCGCGCGTGGGCGGCGCACTGCCGCTACGACGGTCCGCACCGGGACGCCGTGGTCCGCTCGCTGATCACGCTGAAGGCGCTCACGTACCAGCCCACCGGAGGCATCGTGGCCGCCCCCACCACCTCGCTGCCGGAGGAGCCGGGCGGCGTGCGCAACTGGGACTACCGCTTCTGCTGGCTGCGCGACTCCACGCTCACCCTGGGCGCCCTGCTGTCAGCCGGGTACCTGGAGGAGGCCGAGGCCTGGCGCGACTGGCTGCTGCGCGCGGTCGCGGGCAACCCGGCGGACCTGCAGATCATGTACGGCGTCGCGGGTGAACGACGGCTGCCCGAGTTCGAGCTGCCCTGGCTGTCCGGCTTCGCCGGGTCCGCTCCCGTACGGATCGGCAACGACGCCGTGAACCAGCTCCAGCTGGACGTGTACGGCGAGGTCATGGACTCCCTGTCGCTGGCCCGGCTGGCGGGGATGCGCCCCCGTCCGCAGATGTGGGAGCTGCAGTGCGCCCTGATGGAGTTCCTGGCCACGGCGTGGCGGGAACCGGACGAGGGGCTGTGGGAGGTGCGGGGCGGGCGCCGGCAGTTCGTGCACTCGAAGGTGATGACGTGGGTGGCCCTGGACAGGGCGGTGCGCACACTGGAGGACCGTCCCGAGCTGGACGGCGGTGACCTCGACGGCTGGCGCGCGCTGCGCGACGAGGTGCACCGCGAGGTGTGCGAGAAGGGCTACGACCCCGTGCGCAACACCTTCACCCAGTACTACGGCTCGCGGGAGCTGGACGCCTCGCTGCTGCTCGTCCCGCGCGTGGGCTTCCTGCCGCCGGACGACCCGCGCGTGGTCGGCACGGTCGACGCCATCGGCGCGGAGCTGACCCGGGACGGCCTGGTGCGGCGCTACGGCACCGAGGGCGATCCCGTCGACGGCCTGCCGGGCGGGGAGGGGACGTTCCTGGTGTGTTCGTTCTGGTACGCGGATGCGCTGCACGCGACCGGCCGGACCAAGGAGGCCCGTGAGCTGTTCGAGCGGCTGGTGGCGCTCGCCAACGACGTGGGGCTGCTGGCCGAGGAGTACGACCCGGTGGCCGGGCACCAGCTCGGCAACTTCCCGCAGGCCTTCAGCCACGTCGGGCTGGTGAACACGGCCCTCGCCCTGTTCGGGGGCGAGGGGGCAGGATAGGAACCATGGATCTTGGACTGAAGGACCGGGTGTACGTCGTCACGGGAGCCACCCGGGGCCTGGGCAACGCCGCCGCGCGCGAGCTGGTCGCCGACGGGGCGAAGGTGGTCGTCACGGGGCGGGACGAGAAGAGCGTCGCGCAGACGGTCTCGGCACTGGGGCCGGACGCGGTCGGGGTGGCCGCGGACAACGCCGACCCCGAGACCGCCGGGCGACTGGTCGCGACCGCACGTGAGCGCTTCGGCCGCTTCGACGGCGTACTGATCAGCGTGGGCGGGCCGCCGCCCGGGTTCGTCGCCGACACCACGGACGAGCAGTGGCAGTCGGCATTCGAGTCGGTGTTCCTCGGCGCGGTGCGGCTGGCCCGGACGGCGGCGGCCGAGCTGGCGGAGGGCGGGGTGATCGGGTTCGTGCTGTCGGGCTCGGTGCACGAGCCGATCCCGGGTCTGACCATCTCCAACGGCCTGCGCCCCGGGCTCGCGGGCTTCGCCAAGTCCCTCGCCGACGAGCTGGGCCCGCGCGGCATCCGCGTCGTCGGCCTGCTGCCGGGCCGCGTGGACACCGACCGGGTGCGCGAGCTGGACGGGCTGTCCGCCGACCCGGTGGCGACCAGGGCGGCCGCCGAGTCCCGCATCCCGCTGCGCCGCTACGGCGCCCCGGAGGAGTTCGGCCGCGCGTCCGCGTTCCTGCTCTCCCCCGCGGCGTCGTACATCACGGGTGTGATGCTGCCGGTGGACGGCGGCGTGCGGCACGGGTTCTAGAGCCTCCCGGGCTCCCCAGCCCTCAGCTGACCCGCTCCGCCCCGTGCTTGACGCCCCGGAGGTGGACCTCCGCGGGGAGGGCCGTGAGGTTGGCCGAGCGGCGGGCGTGGGTCAGGGCCCCGGTGGTCAGCTCGTGCAGGGCGGTGCCGGGGTCCACGTGCGGAGCCAGCAGCAGCCGGACGCGGGCCGCCGGGGCGTCGCGGCGGCCGGTGAGCCGCACGCCGGCCCGTTCGACCCCGTCCACCCGGTCCGCCTCACCGGCGAGGACGTCCTCGAGCGCCCTGCCGCGCAGCGAGGCACCCTCGCCGTCCCCGGTGTCGACGAGGACCTCGGTGAGCCGGCGGCGCCGTACCACCGCGACCAGCCACCACAGGGCGAGCAGCAGCAGGACGGCGAGGGCCGCGATGACGACCGGCCACCACCAGCCGGCGTCCCGCCACCGGGTCCGTTCGGCGTCGCTCAGCAGCATGTCGTGCGGCCCCTGGTGGACCCACCAGGAGGGCGCGGGGGCGTCGAAGCCCACGGCCAGCACCGCGCCGCCGACAGCCAGCAGGATCAGGCCCGCCAGTCCGGTCAGTACCCGGTTCACCGTCCTGAGCACCGCGCTCACCCCTTCCGTCCGGGTCGCGCCACCCGCAGCGAGACGGCGGGCGGCCGGGCCAGGCCGAGGCCGCGCACCGCGTCGTCGAGCACGCCGTCCAGATCGGCCCGTACGTCGTCCAGTTCCCGGAAGTGCGACAGCGCCCGTACGCGGGCCCTGCGGCGGCGCATCCGCACGCGTGCCGACTGGACCCCGGAGACCTCCATGGCCCGGTCGCGCAGCACCGTGGCGGCGGCGTCCCGGTGCAGCCCGGCGCGTACGTCCGGGTGGGTGCGGCGCATCGGCAGCTCCCGGCGCAGTCCGGGGGTGAGGGCCAGCAGGAGCAGCCAGAGCCCGAGGGCCGCGGCGACCCCCGCGCCGACCAGTACCCAGGTGTCGTCGACGGGCCGTTCGGCCAGCTGCCGGGCCAGGTCGCGGCGCCAGCCCAGCGCGGACCGGCCGGCGCGCACGGCGACGACGTCGTAGAGGAAGGCCCCGGCGAGGAGCAGGAGGAGCAGGGCGACGATGCCGGCGGGGACGCGCCGCGCGGACCAGAAGCGGCCGGCCCGTCCGCCGCCGGACGTCTCCGGCAGGTCCGGCCCGTGCTGCTCCGGGGGCGGGGCCGTGCCCGGCTGCTCGCCGCGTTCCACGACGGGCAGCCGCTGGGTGCTGCCCTCTCCCGTCCCGGCGCCCTGGGGCTCGCTCATCGCGTCCTCCCGTGCCTCGCACCGTATTCCGCCGACAGGTGCAGCCGCTCCACCTGGACGGCGACCTCCGGCACCGCCATGCCCACCAACGCACGTACCCGCTGGACGACTTGGTGACGCACCCGGCCGCAGCGGGCGCCGATGTCGCACGGGTAGTCGAGTTCCAGATGGACCCGGACGCGGGCGGTGTCGTGGTGGACGTCGACGGTGGCGTACGGCCGTGCGGCGTCCGGGTGGAGCGGGCCGAGCGCCTCGCGCGCCGCCCGCGCGGCGACCTTGGCGACGACCCGGTCGGCGATCCGCGTGGCACCGCGCTCGCCCGGCGCCACGCGGGCCAGGGGTTCGAGGAGCTCACCGACCGCGTCGCTCACGCCGGTCACCGCCGCCGGTCGCTGCGGCTGCGGAAGAAGTCACCGAGTTCCATGTCTCCCTCCAGCAGGCGGCCGACGACCAACCCGACGGCTCCCAGGGCCGCCACCAGCAGGAAAGCACCGAATCCGCCGAAGTATCCGGCGAAGCCCAGTGCCATGCCGGCGATCATGCCGACCACGGCCATGCTCATGGCGCGCTCCCCTCAATCACT
The DNA here is from genome assembly GCF_000717995.1 of Streptomyces violaceorubidus. Classification (GTDB taxonomy): domain Bacteria; phylum Actinomycetota; class Actinomycetes; order Streptomycetales; family Streptomycetaceae; genus Streptomyces; species Streptomyces violaceorubidus. The sequence goes on along the minus strand of NZ_JODM01000012.1, from coordinate 104,345 downwards.
GTTTCCTCCACCGTTCGGCCGGCGTCCGCGTCACCTGATCCGGGGCTCCGGCTCCTCGTCCTCCTCGTCGGGCAGCTTCACGTCGGTCACCGCGATGTTGACCTCGACGACCTCCAGGCCGGTCATCCGCTCCACCGCCGCCACCACGTTCTCCCGTACGTCGCGGGCCACGTCCGCGATCGACACGCCGTACTCGACGACGATCTCCAGGTCGAGGGCGGTCTGCTTCTCGCCGACCTCGGCCTTCACCCCGCGCGTCACTCCGGACTTGGTCCCGCCGGGCACCCGGTCGCGCACGGCGCCGAAGGTGCGGGACATCCCGCTGCCCATCGCGTGCACACCGGCGACGTCCCGTGCCGCCATTCCGGTGATCTTCTCCACGACTCCGTCGGCGATGGTGGTCCGTCCCCGGGTGCCGGGGTCTCCGCCACCGCGCCGAATCGTCTGGCCCTTGGCCGTTCCGGAGGTCTCGATCGTGTCCTGCCCGCTCCGGTGGCTCTCCATGTCACTCATCGCCATACGTCCCTTTCGGTCGTAGTCCTGATGTCCACGTTAGGCGGGGTTGCGGCGCCCCGCGCCGTGGATGCGGCAGGCTGGAGGAATGACTACGGCGGACCGATGGACGCGGGCGGTGCGGGAGCAACTGGGGCTCGGCAGGCTGCTGCCGCTGGGCGGCCCGCGGGACGGCGCGTGGATCGCCGAGCGGGCGGCCCGGGACGTGCTGCTCACGGCGGCCCGGGAGGTGACGGGGGTGCGTCCGGGTGACCTGCGGATCGGCTCGGCCGACCCGGACGACGCACAGGAACCCGCCGTGCCGTCCCCGCCGGGCGCGCTGCCGCCCGGCCCGCTGCGGGTGAGCGCCGACTTCGCGGCGGTGGTGGGGCCGGCTGCGGCCGCGGAGCCCCTGCCGGCGACGGCCGCGCGCCTGCGGGCCGCGCTGACGCAGGCGGCGGCGCGGATCGGCCTCGCGGCGCCGGAGGTGGACCTGCGGGTGACCGGCCTGCTCGACGGGACTCAGGCCCCCGAGGCGGGCGGCGGACCCGGGCCGGGACCCTCCGACGGGCCCGAGGAGGCGGACGGCGAGGGGGATGCCGAAGGCGGGGGCGGCGGCGACGAGGGGCGCGTCGCCCGGGCCGCGCTGGCGGTGCCGGGCGTGGCGCGGCTGACGGGCGTGCTGGGCCGTCCGGTGCACGTGACGGAGCCGCCGGCGGAGGAAGGGGCGCTGTCGCGCCGCCATGTACGGGTGGAGCTGGCGGTGCACGCTGACCACCGGGCCGTCGAGGTGGCCCGGCGGGTCCGCGCGGTGGTCTCCGAGGCGCTGCCGGACCGGCCGTCGGTGGCGGTGGTGGTGACGGACGTCGGCTGAGAGGCCGTCGGCGCCGTTACTCGCCGAGCCCCGCCAGGTCGCGGAGCCGGCGTCCCTGCGCCGCCCGTTCGGCGGTGCGCTGGGCCTCGTGGTCCCGCGTCAGGGCGCCCTGGAGCAGCGCCTTGGTCTCGACGACCGCGTCGCGCGGTGCGGCCAGGATGGCGGACACCAGGTCGTGCACGGCGGGGTCGAGCTGGTCCACGGGCACGGCGAGGTTGGCCAGGCCGGTGCTCACGGCCTCCTCGGCCGCGACGAAGCGCCCGGTGGCGCAGATCTCCAGCGCACGGGCGTACCCGACCAGGGACACCAGGGGGTGCGTGCCCGTCAGGTCCGGCACCAGGCCCAGGCTGGTCTCGCGCATGGCGAACTGCACGTCGTCCGCGACGACCCGCAGGTCGCAGGCGAGGGCCAGCTGGAAGCCCGCCCCGATGGCGTGCCCCTGCACGGCGGCGACCGACACCAGGTCGCTGCGCCGCCACCAGGTGAACGCCTCCTGGTACTCGGCGATGGTCGCGTCCAGCTCGGCGTCGCCGCCCCGCGCGAGGTCGATGAACGACGGTTCGCCGTCGAAGCCCTCGGGGGTGAAGGCCTGCCGGTCGAGCCCGGCCGAGAAGGACCTGCCCTCGGCCCGCAGCACCACGGCGCGGACGGAGCCCGGCAGCAGCCGACCGGCCTCGGCGAGCGCCCGCCACAGAGCGGGGCTCTGCGCGTTGCGCTTGGCCGGGTTGGTCAGCGTCACCGTGGCGATCGCGTCGTCGACGGTGAGCCGCACGCCGTCCTGGTCGAGTGCGGGTACGGGGTCCTGGGCGGGCGAAGCCATGGGGCGCCTCCGAAAGGTGCGGTGGTCGTCCCCGCCGCGCGCCGGACGGTGCGCCGTGCGACGGCAGGGCTGAGTGACTGCACAGTAACCACCCGGACGGCCGGAAGACCGACCGGGTGGCCACCGTCACTTTCGGAGTCGAGGGGCCGCCGGGGTGTCAGGCCGAAGTGGCCTTTTTGCCCCGGGTAGCCCCGCCACGCCCTCGGAGCGTGACGCCCGACTCGCTGAGCATGCGGTGCACAAAGCCATACGAGCGGCCGGTTTCCTCGGCCAACGCCCGGATGCTCGCACCGCCGTCGTACTTCTTCTTCAGGTCTGCCGCGAGCTTGTCGCGCGCGGCGCCGGTAACCCGGCTGCCCTTCTTCAGAGTCTCGGCCACCCGTGCCTCCTCATGGGAAGTGCGCTCTGGTACTCCTCATGATCACCCCTCCCGGCCCTCATGGCCACCCATTCGGCAAGGTCGATGAGGCAGGGATGTGACGACAGGAGCGTGCCCCCACATACGGAATCGTTGATTCCAGAGAATCGGCCGCGTTCGGCCGATCGGGTTTCTCCGCGTCGTTCCAGGTCAGAAAGGCGTCGCGGCCGGGACCCCGGCAAAGGGGGCCCGGCCGCGAAATCGATGTAGGACACACCTCTTGATGAGGAGATCTCACACAGATGGTGGATCACGGATCGGCCGAATGATCCATCACCAGTGGATCATCCATTCGGTCAAGCGAGGGCGACGAGGTCCGCGTAGTCGGCGCCCCACAGGTCCTCCACGCCGTCCGGGAGCAGGATGATCCGCTCCGGCTGGAGCGCCTCCACGGCGCCCTCGTCGTGGGTGACGAGGACGACGGCACCCTTGTAGGTGCGCAGCGCGCCGAGGATCTCCTCGCGGCTGGCCGGGTCGAGGTTGTTGGTGGGCTCGTCGAGGAGCAGCACGTTCGCCGAGGACACCACGAGGGTGGCCAGCGCCAGACGGGTCTTCTCGCCGCCGGAGAGGACACCGGCGGGCTTGTCGACGTCGTCGCCGGAGAACAGGAACGAGCCCAGCGTCTTGCGGACCTCGACCAGGTCCAGGTCGGGGTTGGCCGAGCGCATGTTCTCCAGGACGGTGCGCCGGGGGTCGAGGGTCTCGTGCTCCTGCGCGTAGTAGCCCAGCTTGAGGCCGTGGCCCTCGATCACCTGGCCGGTGTCGGGCTTCTCGACGCCGCCGAGCAGGCGCAGCAGCGTGGTCTTGCCGGCGCCGTTGAGACCGAGGATGACGACCCGGGAGCCCTTGTCGATGGCCAGGTCGACGTCGGTGAAGATCTCCAGCGAGCCGTACGACTTCGACAGCCCCTCGGCGGTCAGCGGCGTCTTGCCGCAGGGCGCGGGCTCCGGGAAGCGGAGCCTGGCGACCTTGTCGGACTGGCGGACCGCCTCCAGGCCGGAGAGCAGCTTGTCGGCGCGGCGGGCCATGTTCTGCGCGGCGACCGTCTTGGTGGCCTTGGCGCGCATCTTGTCGGCCTGCGAGTGCAGGGCGGCGGCCTTCTTCTCGGCGTTGGCGCGCTCGCGCTTGCGGCGCTTCTCGTCGGCCTCGCGCTGCTGCTGGTAGAGCTTCCAGCCCATGTTGTAGACGTCGATCCGGGAGCGGTTGGCGTCCAGGTAGAACACCTTGTTGACGACCGTCTCCACCAGGTCGACGTCGTGGGAGATCACGATGAAGCCGCCGCGGTAGGTCTTCAGATAGTCGCGCAGCCAGACGATCGAGTCGGCGTCGAGGTGGTTGGTCGGCTCGTCGAGCAGCAGGGTGTCCGCGTCCGAGAACAGGATCCGGGCCAGCTCGATGCGGCGGCGCTGACCTCCGGAGAGCGTGTGCAGGGGCTGGCCGAGCACCCGGTCGGGCAGGTTGAGCGCGGCGGCGATGGTGGCCGCCTCGGCCTCGGCGGCGTACCCGCCCTTGGTGAGGAACTCGGTCTCCTGGCGCTCGTACTGCCTGAGGGCCTTCTCGCGGGTGGCGCCCTGGCCGTTGGCGATGCGCTGCTCGTTCTCGCGCATCTTGCGGATCAGGACGTCCAGGCCGCGGGCGGACAGGATGCGGTCGCGGGCGAGCACGTCGAGGTCGCCGGTGCGCGGGTCCTGCGGGAGGTAGCCGACCTCGCCGGAGCGGGTGACGGCGCCGGCGGCGGGCTGGCCCTCACCGGCCAGGACCTTGGTCAGGGTGGTCTTGCCGGCGCCGTTGCGGCCCACCAGGCCGATGCGGTCGCCCTTGGCCACGCGGAAGGTGGCGCTCTCGATGAGGACACGGGCACCGGCGCGCAGCTCGATGCCGGAGGCGGAGATCACGGTCAGACTCCTGGGCGGGTGTGGGCGGGATGGGCGGCTGTGGAGGTTCCCGCCGCTCTAATGCACGAGCACGAGGAGAAAGGCCATGGGGGCCAGTCTAACGGGGCCGTGCAAGCACTTTTCGCCGCGAGCGTTGTCGGTGGCCGGTGGAAGACTGGTCGAAAGGGCCCAAAGCACCACGGGCAACCGGCTCACAAGGAGGTGGTCGGCATGGCAGGCAACGAGGTCGGACGTCCGGACATCTGCCCGACGCTCCGGTACGCGGACGCCCGGGCGGCGATCCGGCAGCTCACCGGGGCCTTCGGCTTCACCGCGCGCGCGGTGTACGAGGGCGCGGACGGCTCGGTGGCCCACGCCGAGCTGGCCCAGGGCAACGGCGTGGTCATGCTCGGCTCGAAGGGCACGGGCGGCCGCTTCGACGAGGCGATGAAGGGCGGGGGCCCCGCGGGGGTGTACGTGGTGGTGGCGGACGTCGACGCCCATCACCGGCGGGCCGTGGAGCACGGCGCGGAGATCCTGATGCCCCCGACCGACCAGGACTACGGCTCGCGGGACTACATGGCCCGCGACCTGGAGGGCAACGTCTGGAGCTTCGGGACGTACGCGCCGGAGGCAGGCGGGTAGCCTCCGGCGGTTCGTCCCCCGGGTCGGTCGGCCCGGGCCGGCCGGTCAGCTGCCCCCGGTGTGGACCTGGAAGGCCGCCCGGCGCACGGCCTTGGCCAGCGCGGGGTCCGGGTGCGCGGCGGCGAGCGCCACCAGCACCTGCACGGTGCGGGGGTGGCCGACCGCGCGGACCTCGTCCAGCAGGGCCGGGACGGTGGCCTGCACGGCCGACTCCAGGTGCCGCACCAGCAGCGGGGCCTCCCCGTGGTCCGCGACGGCCGCCGCGGTGTCGACCCACAGCCAGGTGGCCTCCGTGCGGGTGAGGACCTCGTGGGCGTCCTCGGGGTCGGCGCCGTCGTGCTCGGCCAGCCACAGCAGGGCGTACGGCCTGAGGGTGGGCTCGTCGAGGACGCCGCGGACGTCGGGCTCGGCGGGGGCCCCGACGACGCGCAGCGCCTCGAAGGCGAGGCCGCGCAGCAGGGCGTCCTCACCGCGGGCGGCCCCGAGCAGTTCGGCGACGGCGCTGCCGACGGGACGGGCGGCGAGCCAGGCGCGGTACTCGGCGCGGGCCGCGTTGGGACGGAGCTGGGCGCAGCCGCGCAGCATGCCCTCGGCGGACTGCTCGATGTTGCCGGCGGGGCTCTGCGCGGCGACGCAGATCTGCTCCAGCTTGACCCAGACCGCCCAGCTGCCGAGCGGGGTGAGCGTGGCGTGGCCGTCGCCGCAGGTGAGTGCGCCGACGGAGGCGAGGGCGTGCAGGGCCCAGTCGAGGAGCGGGGCGAGCGCCGTGTCGGTGGCCGGGGCCGGGGCCGGGGCCGGCTCGGCGCCCGGGGTGCCCGGTTCGAGCCGGGGGCCGTAGGGCACCTCGCAGCGCTCGGTGCGCAGTTCGGTGACGCGCTGCTCCAGCAGGTCCAGGAGCTGCTCCACGGGGACGGGCCCGGCGGAGAGCTGGAGGAAGGAGAGCACCTGGGGCATCGCGGAGACGACCTCGGCGACCGCGGCGGGCTCCTGCCCGGCGGGCTCCGGGTGGGCGAGCGACCAGGCGTCGAAGAGGGCGACCCAGCCGCGCAGTACGGCGCTGTCGTCGCGGTTCCAGGCGCGCAGCCGCCAGCCGGGGCGGGCGGTGCCGCCGTGCACCTCGACCAGTCCGGCGAGGCGTGCGGTGTCCCAGTCGGCGCGGACCTTGGCCACGGGCAGGCCCAGTTCGCGGGCCGCCTGGTCGGCGGTGGCCTCGGACAGGGTGGCCTTGCCGTCGGCGGTCGCGCTGCCGGGGCCGAGTGCGGAGTCGGCCCAGCGGGCGACGCGGGCCGCGTCGGCAAGACCGGAGCGCGCCATTCCGGCCAGTTCCGACCGGGCCGGTGTGCCTTCCGGGGGGCGCGGCGCGGGGCGGCGCGGACGCCGCTGGTTCATCGCTTGGGGGGCGGCGGCCAGGGGTCGCGGGCGGACGAGTCGGAGCCTGGAGTCGCGCGGGATACGGGACGTCACGGGTGCAGTCTTCCGGTTGACGGTCCGAAAACCCAAACGGAATGCCCCGGCGGCCTCCTGGGACGGTGGAGGAGGGGGCCGGGCGCGCTGCCGGGGCACCGGATCAGGCCAGTGCCGCGCCGCTAAACGGAACCGGTTCGCCCCACCCGGGGACAGGCGTCACGGGGGCGCACGAGGGGGCCGCGGGACGGGATCACACCAGCGGGGTCATGAAGCGGCGGAGGGTCTCCTCGTAGTCCGCGGGGTCGGCGTTCCACATGGCGCCGTGCGGGGCGTCCCGGACGGTGTGGAGGGCGACCAGGCGCGGGTGGGTGTCGGCCAGGCGGCGGGAGAGGCGCCAGGGGGCCACCGCGTCGCCGGGGCCGTGGAAGATCAGGGTGGGCACGGCCGGGCGGTGGAGGCCCGCGGTGCCCGTGTCCCGGTCGGCGTGCAGCCCGGCGCGGCCCTGTGCGGCCCGGACGGCGAGCGGCAGGAACGCGCCGGGGGTGCGGCGGGCGGCGGCCAGGGCGCGCAGGGTGGTCTCCCAGCTGAGCACCGGGGAGTCCAGGACGAGCCCCGCGATGCGCTCGCGCACGCCGGAGAGCGCTGCGGTGCGCAGGGCCATGGTGGCGCCGGTGGACCAGCCGAGCAGGACGACCTGGCGGGCGCCGTGGTCGAGGGCGTAGCGGACGGCCGCGTCCACGTCGCGCCACTCGGTCTCGCCGAAGTGGTGCAGGCCGTCGGGCGAGGGCGGTGCCCCGACGTCGCCGCGGTAGGCGAGGGCGAGCACCGGGACGTTGCGGCGGTGCAGCGGGGCGATCAGGTTCAGGGCGTGTTCGCGGGTGGCGGCCAGGCCGTGCACGGCGATGATCCAGGTCGGGCGGGCCCCGGGCAGGAACCAGGCCGGGAGCGGGCCGAGTTCCCCCGGGACCTCGACGTCGGCGTGCTCGAGGTCGAGGGCGGTGCCCGGGTTCCCGACGTACAGGTTGGGGGTGAACCACGCCCGGTCACCGGTCTCCAGGGTGCCGTGCGTGACGCGTTCCAGGCGGCGTACGACGGTGTCGGCGCCGTGTTCGGCGGTGCCGAGGACGGGGCCGACGACCGCGTGGGAGCCGTCACCGGCGAGCCCGTACCGGCCGGGGCGCAGTGCGGCCAGGTCCCGGGTGAGGGTGATCTGCCCGGCGGCGGTGCCGTGCACGGTGAGCCGGGGCTCGGTGGGCAGGGGCCGGCCGGGGGGCGCCTTGAGCGCCGCGTCGCTGGCGAGCCGGCCGACGGCGACGCTCGCCGCCCCCGTCGCCAGAGCTGCGGTGACGGCGGCTGCTGCCGCTGCGGTGACAGTGCGCATGGGGCCAGTCTCCTGCTGGAGTCCTCGGGCGGCCAGTGGACGGGTGACGGGGGGTGACGAGACCCTCCTGTCCTGTGGCCGGTACCCGCGCAGCCGCCCGGCACGCATCCCGCGTCAGCCGTGCTGCCCGTATCCCCGGAGGCGTTCGGCCACCTCCGCCAGCTGGTCCGGTGTCAGCAGGGACGGCGAGTGGCCCGGCACCGAGGAGGCGGTCAGCCAGAGGCGGCACATCCACTCGAGCTGGGCGGTGCGGTCGTAGGCCTGGTCGAGGGAGGTGCCGTAGGTGACCGTGCCGTGGTTGCGGAGCAGGCAGCCGGTGCGGTCGGCGAGGGCGTCGAGCATGGCGCGGGCGAGTTCGTCGGTGCCGTAGGCCGCGTAGCGGGCGACCCGGACGGGGCCGCCGAGCGCGGCGGTCATGTAGTGCACCGGCGGGAGTTCGTCGACGAGCAGGGAGACCGCGGTCGCGTGCACGGCGTGGGTGTGGACGACGGCCCGGGCGCCGGGGTCGGCGCGGTACACGGCCAGGTGCATGGGCAGTTCGCTGGTGGGGACCAGCGTGCCGAGCACCCGCCGTCCGGCCAGGTCGACGCCGGTCGCGTCGCCCGGGGTCAGCCGGTCGTAGGGCACACCCGACGGGGTGACCAGGACCGTGTCGCCGACGCGCACCGAGACGTTGCCGGAGGTGCCGACGACCAGCCCGTCGGCCACCGTCCGCCGGGCCGTCGCGACGAGTTCCCCCCAGGCCGACTCCATGGCCGAGTCGGTGGCCGACTCCGTGGCCGAGCCAGTGGCCGACTCCGTGGCCGACTCCGTGGTCCCAGCCCGCGATTGCGTCACAGTCAGCCTCTCCTCCGGAGCGCCCGCGCGCCCCTCACGTCCCGTCGCCGAACGGCCTCGCGGTGATCCTGCCAGGGACGTCTCCGGAGAGCACCGGAGCGGGCACGCAGAGGGACGCTCCGACACCGCTTCCGGTCACCGTGATGCCCTGCTCAGTTCATCTTCCGTTCACCCTGGTTACCTACGTTCGTCGCGCCAACGACCTCGAACGATTGCCTGGGTAAATGGAAAGCTTCTCGCTGATCCTCGCGATTGTGGTGGTAACCGCACTCGCGTTTGATTTCACGAACGGTTTCCACGACACCGCGAACGCGATGGCAACGACCATTTCGACCGGTGCGCTCAAGCCCAAGGTGGCGGTGGCGATGTCCGCCGTCCTCAACCTTGTAGGCGCCTTCCTCTCCGTGGAGGTCGCCAACACGATCTCCAAAGGTCTCGTCGACGAGACCGGCATCCGTCCCGAGGTCATCTTCGCCGCCCTGGTCGGCGCGATCCTCTGGAACCTGCTGACCTGGCTGGTCGGGCTCCCCTCCAGCTCCTCCCACGCCCTGCTGGGCGGCCTGATCGGTGCCGCCGTCGCCTCGGCCGGCATCGGCGCGGTCAACGGCGACGTGCTCGTCACCAAGGTGCTCCTCCCGGCGGTCGCCGCGCCCATCGTGGCCGGGGTCGCGGCGATGCTCGCGTCCCGGCTGACGTACACGCTGGGCCGCAAGGCCGACGGCAAGGCCGCCGCGAAGGGCTACCGGGCCGGTCAGATCGCCTCCGCCGGTCTGGTCTCGCTGGCCCACGGCACCAACGACGCCCAGAAGACCATGGGCATCATCACCCTCGCCCTGATCGCGGGCGGCTCCCTCGCCCCCGACTCCGACCCGCCCGTGTGGGTCATCCTGAGCGCGGGTCTGGCCATCGCGCTCGGCACCTACCTGGGCGGCTGGCGCATCATCCGCACCATGGGCAAGGGCCTGACCGACCTCCAGCCCCAGCAGGGCTTCGCCGCCCAGACCAGTGCCGCCACGGTCATCCTGGCCTCCTCCCACCTCGGCTTCTCCCTGTCCACCACGCACTCGGTCTCCGGCGCGGTGATGGGCGCGGGCCTCGGCCGCAAGGGCGGCGTGGTCCGCTGGTCCACGGCCACCCGGATGTTCGTCGCCTGGGGCCTGACGCTGCCGGCCGCGGCCGTGGTCGCCGCGCTCGCCGAGTGGATCTGCCGCCTCGGCGACTGGGGCACGGCACTCGTCGCGGTGATCCTGATCGCGTCCAGCTTCGCCATCTGGCGGATCTCCCGCCGCGAGGTCGTCGACCACACCAACGTCGTCGACGACGACACGGCGGGCGCCCAGGAGCCGGAGCCGGCCGGTGTGGTCACCACGGCGATGGCCGCCGTGTCCCCGCCCCCGGCGGGCGTGACCGAGGACCTGGCGGCCACCCTCCCGGCCCCCGCCGCCACCCCCGACCCCAAGGCCCCCTCGGCCGCCACCACCGTCTGAGCCCGCGTCCCGGGTACGAAGGAAGCGAACCTCCATGAGCATCGACTGGGCAGCCCTCGGCTCCGTCTTCGGCGTCAGCCTCGTGGTCACGGTGACCCTGGTGGGCCTGTTCACCCTCGGCATCGTCGGCCTCTCCCGCCAGGAGCGGGCCACCGCCGAGGGCGGCTCCGCGACCCTCGCGGTCACCGGCGCGTACGCGTGCTTCGCGGCCTGCACGGCGGCGGTGGCGTACGGGATCTATCTGATCGTCGCCTGAGCCTCGCCCGGGCCACGGGCGTATACGCCGGGGCGGGGCGTGGAACGGACTCGAACCGTTCCGCGCCCCGCCCCTTCGCGCGCCCGGCGCACACCACTCGTGTGTGGGCCTTCGCACACTCCCCCGTCGCAGGTCAACGCCAGGTTGACGGGTGTTCGCGGGGCGTGGTGGACTTCCGGGGCCATCTACGGCGGCAGGAGAGGAAGCCCGGTGCGAATCCGGCGCGGTCCCGCCACTGTGACCGGGGAACAGGAAGCCCCGGGAGCCAGGAACTCTCACCGCCGGACTCTTCGAACCAGGGCGTGGACACCCTGAGTGAGGACATGACGCGATGCCCGGCTGCCGCCACCGCTCGACACCCCGTGCCAGGTGCTTCCCCGACCGTGTGACCGGCTGAGCCCATGCCTGCCGGACGCGTCTTCGCGTACGGCGCCGCCGCCGGCCTCCTCGGTGACCTGCTCCTCGGCGATCCTCGCCGCGGACACCCGGTCGCCGCGTTCGGCCGTGCCGCGGGCGCCGTGGAACGGGTGCTGTGGCGGGACCACCGGGGGTGGGGCGCCCTGCACACCGGTGTGTGCGCCGGTGGCGCCGCCGCCCTCGGTGCGGCCGCCACGCACGCCGTACGCCACTCCCCCGCCGCCCGCGTCGCGCTGACCGGCGCGGCCACCTGGGCCGTGGTCGGCGGCACCTCGCTCGCCCGCGAGGCCGGTGCGATCGGCCGGGCCCTGGAGGCCGGGGACGTCGAGGCGGCGCGGGCGCGGCTGCCGCACCTGTGCGGGCGGGACCCGCAGGCGCTGGACGCCGACGGGATCGCCCGGGCCGTCGTGGAGTCCGTCGCGGAGAACACCTCGGACGCGGTCGTGGGCGCCCTGGTGTGGGGCGCCGTGGCGGGCGTGCCCGGGCTGCTCGGCTTCCGGGCCGTCAACACGCTGGACGCCATGGTCGGCCACAAGTCGCCCAGGTACCGCCGCTACGGCTGGGCCTCCGCCCGCCTGGACGATCTCGTGGGCTGGCCGGGCGCCCGCCTCACCGCCGTCCTGACCACCGTGGCCGGGGGCGATCCGCGGGGCGCCGCAGGGGCCTGGCGCGCGGACGCCGCACAGCATCCGAGCCCCAACGCGGGGCCCGTGGAGGCCTCGTTCGCGGGCGCCCTGGGCCTGCGGCTCGGCGGGACGCTCTCCTACGGCGGGCGCGTCGAGCACCGGCCCGTCCTCAACGGCGCCGCGGGACGCCCGGTACGGGCCGGTTGCGGCGACATCGACCGGGCCGTACGGCTGTCCCGGCGCGTGGGCTGGCTGGCGCTGGGCGTGTGCGCGGGCGCACGGCTGCTCGCGCGCGGCATCGTCAGGAAGGGACGTACGTCATGAACGGTGGCCTGCTCGTCGCCGGCACCACCTCCGACGCCGGCAAGAGCGTCGTCACCGCCGGGATCTGCCGTTGGCTGGTGCGGCAGGGCGTGAAGGTGGCGCCGTTCAAGGCGCAGAACATGTCCCTCAACTCGTACGTGACCCGCGAGGGCGCGGAGATCGGGCGGGCCCAGGCCATGCAGGCCCAGGCCTGCCGGGTGGAGCCGACCGCGCACATGAACCCCGTGCTGCTCAAGCCCGGCGGGGAGCGCAGCAGCCAGGTCGTGCTGCTCGGCAGGCCCGTCGGCGAGATGAGCGCGCGCGGCTACCACGGCGGGCGTCAGCAGCGGCTGCTCGGCACGGTGCTCGACTCGCTCGCCGAACTCCGCGCCTCCTACGACGCGGTGATCTGCGAGGGCGCGGGCAGCCCGGCCGAGATCAATCTGCGCCGCACCGACATCGTGAACATGGGGATCGCCCGGGGTGCCGGACTGCCGGTCCTGGTCGTCGGCGACATCGACCGCGGGGGCGTCTTCGCCTCCTTCTTCGGCACGGTGGCGCTGCTGGCGCCCGAGGACCAGGCGCTGGTCGCCGGGTTCCTCGTGAACAAGTTCCGCGGTGACGTGTCGCTGCTGGAGCCGGGCCTGGACATGCTGCACGGGCTCACCGGCCGGCGGACGTACGGCGTGCTGCCCTTCCGGCACGGCCTCGGCATCGACGAGGAGGACGGGCTGCGCGTCTCGCTGCGCGGCACCGTGCGGGAGTCCGTCGTCGCCCCGCCGGTCGGCGCGGACGTGCTGCGGGTCGCGGTCTGCGCGGTCCCGCTGATGTCCAACTTCACGGACGTGGACGCCCTGGCCGCCGAGCCGGGGGTCGTGGTGCGGTTCGTGGACCGGCCGGAGGAACTCGCCGACGCGGACCTGGTGATCGTGCCGGGAACGCGCGGGACGGTGCGGGCGCTTCGGTGGCTGCGGGAGCGGGGGCTCGCGGAGGCGATCGCCCGCAGGGCCGCCGAGCAGCGGCCCGTGCTCGGCGTCTGCGGCGGTTTCCAGCTCCTCGGCGAGCACATCGAGGACGAGGTCGAGTCCCGCGCCGGTCACGTGGACGGGCTCGGACTGCTGCCCGTGCGGGTGCGGTTCGCCCGCGAGAAGACCCTCGCCCGGCCGGTGGGCGAGGCCCTCGGTGAGCGTGTCGAGGGGTACGAGATCCACCACGGGGTCGCCGAGGCGACCGGCGGGGAGCCCTTCCTGGACGGCTGCCGGGTCGGCCGGACCTGGGGCACCCACTGGCACGGTTCGCTGGAGTCGGACGGCTTCCGGCGGGCGTTCCTGCGCGAGGTGGCCGCCGCCGCGGGCCGCCGCTTCGTGCCGGCCCCCGACACGTCGTTCGCCGCGCTGCGCGAGGAGCAGCTCGACCGGCTCGGCGACCTGATCGAACACCACGCGGACACCGACGCGCTGTGGCGGCTCATCGAGTCCGGCGCGCCGCAAGGACTGCCCTTCATCCCACCGGGAGCGCCCGCATGAGCACTGTGCTGTTGTTGTCGACCGCCGACACGGACCTGCTGGCGGCCCGCGCCTCGGACGCCGCCTATCGGATCGGCAACCCGACCCGGGTCGACGTCCGGGAGGAGCTGCCGGGCCTGGTCGAGGGCGCGGACCTCGCCGTGGTGCGCCTGCTCGGCGGCAAGCGCGCCTGGGAGGACGGGCTGGCCGCGCTGAGGGCCGCCGGCGTCCCGACCGTCCTGCTGGGCGGCGAGAGCGTGCCGGACGCGGAGCTGATGGCGGAGTCCTCGGTCCCGGCCGGGGTGGTGGCGCAGGCGCTGCGCTACCTGGTCGAGGGCGGCCCGGACAACCTCACCCAGCTCGCCCGGTTCCTGTCGGACACCGTGCTGCTGACCGGCGAGGGCTTCGACGAACCGGAGAGCATGCCGGAGTACGGCGTCCACGGCTCCGGGGCCTTCGTCGAGGGCCGCCCGACGGTCGGCGTGCTCTTCTACCGCGCCCACCAGCTCAGCGGCAACACCGCCTTCGTCGACACGCTGTGCGAGGCGATCGAGGCGCGCGGCGCCAACGCCCTGCCCGTGTACTGCGGTTCGCTGCGCGGCGCGGATGCCGGGCTGTTCGAGCTGCTGGGCCGGACCGACGCCCTCGTCGCCACCGTCCTCGCGGCCGGCGGCACGCACGCCTCGCAGGCCTCGGCGGGCGGTGACGAGGAGGCCTGGGACATCGGGGCGCTGGCCGATCTGAATGTCCCGGTGCTGCAGGGGCTCTGCCTCACCTCCTCCCGGTCCGCCTGGGAGGCCTCCGACGCCGCCCTGTCCCCGATGGACGCGGCGATGCAGGTCGCGATCCCGGAGTTCGACGGTCGCCTGGTCACCGTGCCGTTCTCCTTCAAGGAGCAGGGTCCCGACGAGGTGCCGGTGTACGTCGCCGACCCGGAGCGGGCCGGGCGGGTCGCCGGGATCGCCGTGCGGCACGCGGCGCTCGGGCACAAGGCGAACGCCGACAAGAAGCTCGCGCTGGTCTTCACGGCGTACCCGACCAAGCACTCCCGCGTGGGCAACGCGGTCGGCCTGGACACCCCGGCGTCGGCGGTGCGGGTCCTGGACGCGCTGCGGGAGGCGGGCTACTCGCTCACCGAATACCCCTCCGGCGGCGACGAATTGATCCACCGGCTCATCGAGGCGGGCGGCCACGACGTCGAGTGGCTGACCGAGGACCAGCTCGCCGCCGCGCCCGCGCGGGTGCCGCTGGCCGACTACCGGGCCTGGTTCGAGAAGCTGGACCCCGAGCTGCGGGACGGCATGCGGGAGGCGTGGGGCGAGCCGCCGGGGTCGCTGTACGTCGACGGGGACGACATCGTGCTGGCGTCGCTCCGGTTCGGGAACGTCGTCGTGATGATCCAGCCGCCGCGCGGCTTCGGGGAGAACCCGATCGCGATCTACCACGACCCGGACATGCCGCCGTCGCACCACTACATGGCCGCCTACCGCTGGCTGGACAGCAGCTTCGGCGCCGACGCGATCGTGCACATGGGCAAGCACGGCACCATGGAGTGGCTGCCGGGCAAGGGCCTCGGCCTGAGCGCCGGCTGCGCACCGGACGCCGTACTCGGCGACCTGCCGCTGATCTACCCGTTCATCGTCAACGACCCCGGCGAGGGCACCCAGGCCAAGCGGCGCGGCCACGCCACGGTGGTCGACCACCTCGTCCCGCCCATGGCGCGCGCCGACACCTACGGCGACCTGGCCAAGCTGGAGCAGCTGCTCGACGAGTACGCGCTCGTCTCCGACCTGGACCCGACGAAGGCGCCGGCGGTCCGGGCGCAGATCTGGACGCTGGTCAAGGCGGCCGAGCTCCACCACGACCTGCACGTCGACGACCAGCCGGACGACGACGACTTCGACGCGTTCGTCATGCACATCGACGGCTACCTGTGCGAGATCAAGGACGTGCAGATCCGCGACGGACTGCACGTCCTGGGCGGCGGCCCGGTCGGCGAGCCGCGCGTCAACCTGGTCCTCGCGGTGCTGCGCGCCTCGCAGGTGTGGGGCGGGCGGGCGAACGCCCTGCCGGGCCTGCGGGCCTGTCTGGCCGCGCACTTCGGCCTGGTGGAGAAGGAGCTGCTGGCCGAGCCGGGCGCCCCGGTGAAGTCGCCGGTGGAGCTGACGGACCTGGTGGACGGCCCGGCGCGGTCGGCGGCCGACGCGATCGACCTGCTGGAGCAGCTGTGCCGGCGGTTCGCGCAGGGCATGGAGTCCCGGGGCTGGGACGTCACCGCCGTACCGGGTCTGGTGCGCGACGTGCTGGGCACCGAACTCCCCGACGCGGTCGCGGTGCTGGAGTTCGCCTGCGCGGAGGTCGTACCGCGCCTCGCCCGGACCACGGACGAGATCGGGCACATCCTGCGGGCCCTGGACGGCGGCTACGTGCCCGCCGGACCGTCGGGCTCCCCGACCCGCGGGCTGGTCAACGTCCTGCCGACCGGCCGGAACTTCTACTCCGTCGACCCGAAGGCGATCCCCTCCCGGCTGAGCTGGGAGGTCGGGCAGTCGCTGGCGGACTCACTGATCCAGCGGTACCTGGACGACACGGGCGAGTACCCGAGGTCCGTCGGCCTCACCGTCTGGGGCACGTCCGCGATGCGCACCCAGGGTGACGACATCGCGGAGATCCTGGCCCTGCTGGGGTGCCGTCCGGTGTGGGACGACGCCTCGCGCCGGGTGACGGGCTTCGAGGTGGTGCCGGTCGAGGAGCTGGGCCGGCCCCGGGTCGACGTCACGGTGCGCATCTCGGGCTTCTTCCGGGACGCCTTCCCGCATGTGGTGGGGCTGGTCGACGACGCGGTGCGGGCGGTGGCGGAGCTGGACGAGCCCGCCTCGCAGAACTTCGTCCGCGCGCACGCCGACGAGGACACCGCCGAGCACGGCGACCGGCGCCGGGCCACCTCCCGCATCTTCGGCTCCAAGCCGGGCGCGTACGGCGCGGGCCTGCTCCCGCTGATCGACGCCCGCAACTGGCGCAGCGACGCGGACCTCGCCGAGGTGTACGCGGTGTGGGGCGGCTACGCCTACGGGCGGGGGCTCGACGGGCGGGCGGCGCGCGGGGACATGGAGACGGCGTTCCGGCGGATCGCGGTGGCGGCGAAGAACGTGGACACGAGGGAGCACGACCTCGTGGACGCCGACGACTACTTCCAGTACCACGGCGGCATGGTGGCGATGGTGCGCCACCTCACCGGGGAGTCCCCGGAGGCGTACGTCGGTGACTCCGCCACTCCGGACCAGGTGAAGACACGCACGCTGGGCGAGGAGACGCACAGGGTCTTCCGGGCCCGGGTGGTCAACCCCCGCTGGATGGCGGCGATGCGACGGCACGGCTACAAGGGTGCTTTCGAGATGGCGGCCACCGTGGACTACCTCTTCGGGTACGACGCCACGGCCGGGGTGGTGGACGACTGGATGTACGAGCGGCTCAGCGCCGAGTACGTCTTCGACCCGGAGAACCGGGACTTCATGAAGAAGTCCAACCCCTGGGCGCTGCGCGGCATCACGGAGCGGCTGCTGGAGGCCGCGGACCGGGGCCTGTGGGCGGAGCCGGACGCGGAGACGCTGGACCGGCTCCGGGCGACCTATCTGGAGCTCGAAGGCGACTTGGAGGGCGACGACAAGTGAGTACCCCGTTCCCGTTCACGGCCGTCGTGGGTCAGGACGACCTGCGGCTCGCGCTGCTGCTGAACGCCGTCTCCCCGGCCGTCGGCGGTGTGCTGGTCCGTGGTGAGAAGGGCACCGCCAAGTCCACCGCCGTGCGGGCGCTGTCGGCGCTGCTCCCGGAGGTGGACGTCGTCTCCGGGTGCCGTTTCTCCTGCGATCCCGACTCTCCCGACCCGGGCTGCCCGGACGGCCCGCACGAGCCGGGCGCCTTCGCCTCGCGCCCCGCGCGGATGGTCGAGCTGCCCGTCGGTGCCTCCGAGGACCGGCTGGTGGGCGCCCTCGACATCGAGCGGGCGCTGGCGGAGGGCGTCAAGGCCTTCGAGCCGGGACTGCTGGCCGACGCGCACCGGGGGATCCTGTACGTCGACGAGGTCAACCTGCTCCACGACCACCTGGTGGACCTGTTGCTGGACGCCGCCGCGATGGGTGCCTCCTACGTCGAGCGCGAGGGCGTCTCCGTGCGGCACGCCGCGCGGTTCCTGCTGGTCGGGACCATGAACCCCGAAGAGGGCGAGCTGCGCCCGCAGTTGCTGGACCGCTTCGGCCTCACCGTCGAGGTCGCCGCCTCGCGCGAGCCCGACCAGCGCGTGGAGGTCGTACGGCGCCGGCTGGCGTACGACGACGACCCGGCGGGTTTCGCGGCGCGCTGGGCCGACGAGGAGGCCGCCGTACGGGCGCGGATCGTGGCGGCGCGCAAGCTGCTGCCGTCGGTGCGGCTGGGCGACGGGGCGCTGCGGCAGATCGCGGCGACCTGCGCGGCCTTCGAGGTGGACGGCATGCGGGCCGACATCGTGATGGCCCGTACGGCGACCGCGCTGGCGGCGTGGGCCGGGCGGACGGAGGTGCTCGCGGAGGACGTGCGGCAGGCGGCGCTGCTGGCGCTCCCCCACCGGCGGCGGCGCAATCCCTTCGACGCGCCGGGGCTGGACGAGGACAAGCTGGACGAGACGCTGGAGGAGTTCGGCGGGCCGGACGAGGGCGACGGCGACGGCGACGACGATCCGGACCCCGGTCCCGGTGGCGGCCCCGGCGGTCAGCCGGAGCCCGACGACGCGCCGCGGGGCGAGGGGGACGCGGCCGCGCGACCCGAGGCCGGGGAGGGCGGTGAGCCGCAGGCCGGCGCGGGTGGTGCGGGTGAGCAGTCTCCCGCGCGTGCCGCCGAGCCGTTCCGGACCAAGGTGCTCAGCGTCCCGGGGCTCGGCGAGGGTGCCGCCGGGCGCCGTTCGCGGGCGCGGACCGAGCACGGGCGGACCATCGGGGCCCGGCGGCCGAGGGGGGCGCTGACCAAGCTGCACCTGGCGGCCACCGTGCAGGCCGCCGCCCCGCACCAGCGGGCGCGGGGGCGCAGCGGGCCCGGTCTCGTGGTGCGCCGGGACGATCTGCGGCAGGCGATGCGGGAGGGGCGCGAGGGCAACCTCGTCCTCTTCGTCGTCGACGCCTCGGGGTCGATGGCCGCGCGGCAGCGGATGGGCGCCGTGAAGGGAGCCGTGCTGTCGCTGCTGCTGGACGCGTACCAGCGGCGGGACAAGGTGGGGCTGGTGACCTTCCGGGGTGCGGCCGCCGAGGTCGCCCTGCCGCCGACCTCGTCGGTGGACGCGGCCGCGGTGCGGCTGGAGTCGCTGCCGACGGGCGGGCGTACGCCGCTCGCGGCCGGGCTGCTCAAGGCGCACGAGGTGCTGCGGGTGGAGCGGCTGCGGGATCCGGCGCGGCGGGCGCTGGTCGTGGTGGTGACGGACGGGCGGGCGACCGGTGGTCCGGAGCCCGTGGCGCTGGCGGGGCGTGCGGCGCGGCTGTTCGCGGCCGAGGGCACCGCTTCGGTGGTCGTGGACTGCGAGTCGGGGCCGGTGCGGCTCGGGCTGGCCGGGCGGCTCGCGGGTGAGCTGGGCGGTACGGCGGTGACGCTGGACGAGCTGCGGGCGGAGTCGATCGCCGGGCTCGTGAAGGACGTGCAGGGCAGCAGGCCGGGCAGCGGGAGGGCCGCGTAATGCCGCAGGGGAAGCCGAGTGCCGTACCGGACGACGGGCTGACGACCCGTCAGCGGCGCAACCGTCCGCTGGTCGTGGTGCACACGGGCGTCGGGAAGGGCAAGTCCACCGCCGCCTTCGGGCTGGCGCTGCGCGCCTGGAACCAGGGGTGGCCGATCGGGGTGTTCCAGTTCGTCAAGTCGGCCAAGTGGAAGGTCGGCGAGGAGAACGCCCTGCGGGTGCTGGGCGCCAGCGGCGAGGGCGGCTCGGTCGACTGGCACAAGATGGGCGAGGGCTGGTCCTGGGTCCAGCGCGACGCGCAGCTGGACAACGAGGAGAAGGCCCGGGAGGGCTGGGAGCAGGTCAAGCGGGACCTGGCCGCCGAGACGTACAAGCTGTACGTGCTGGACGAGTTCGCCTATCCGATGCACTGGGGTTGGGTCGACACCGACGAGGTCGTGTCCGTGCTGCGCGCGCGGCCGGGGACCCAGCACGTGGTGATCACCGGGCGGAACGCGCCCGCCGCGCTGGTGGAGTGCGCCGACCTCGTCACCGACATGTCCAAGGTCAAGCATCCGATGGACGCGGGGCAGAAGGGGCAGAGGGGCATCGAGTGGTGACCTCCCCGGATTCCGGTGTTCCTCGGCTGGTCGTCGCCGCGCCCTCGTCCGGGAGCGGCAAGACCACCGTCGCCACCGGGCTGATGGCCGCGCTCGCCGGGCGCGGGCTCGCCGTGTCCCCGCACAAGGTCGGGCCGGACTACATCGACCCCGGCTACCACGCGCTCGCCACGGGACGGGTGGGGCGCAACCTCGACGCGTACCTGTGCGGGACCGAGCTGGTCGGACCGCTGTTCCTGCACGGGGCGCGCGGGTGCGACATCGCCGTGGTCGAGGGGGTGATGGGCCTGTACGACGGGGCTGCCGGGGAGGGTGAGCTGGCGTCCACCGCGCAGGTCGCGAAGCTGCTGCGGGCGCCGGTGGTGCTGGTCGTGGACGCGTCGTCGCAGTCGCGGTCGGTGGCGGCGCTGGTGCACGGGTTCGTGTCCTGGGACCCGGAGGTGCGGATCGGCGGCGTGATCCTGAACAAGGTCGCGTCGGACCGGCACGAGGCGTTGCTGCGGGAGGCGGTGGACTCCGTCGGGGTGCCGGTGCTGGGGGTTCTGCGGCGGACCGCGCGGGTCGACGTGCCGTCGCGGCATCTGGGGCTGGTGCCTGTCGCCGAGCGGGGCCCGGAAGCGGTGGACGCCGTGACGGCGATGGGTGCGCAGGTGGCCGCGGGGTGTGACCTGGAGGCGTTGGTCGGGCTGGCGCGGGCTGCCGGGCCGTTGCCGGAGGGCTCCGCCCCCTGGACCCCCGTCCCGACCCGGTCGGTCAAGAAGTCGACGCCACGCGTTGCCGTCGCGGGAGGCGCGGCCTTCACGTTCTCCTACGCCGAGCACACCGAGCTGCTCGCCGCCGCCGGGGCCGAGGTCGTCACGTTCGACCCGTTGCGGGACGAGGAACTGCCCGAGGGCACCCGAGGGCTCGTCATCGGGGGCGGGTTCCCCGAGGTGTACGCCTGCGAGCTGTCCGCCAACGAGGGGCTGCGCAAGTCCGTCGCCGAGCTGGCGCTCGCCGGTGCTCCCGTCGCCGCCGAGTGTGCGGGGCTGCTGTACCTGTGCCGGGAGCTGGACGGGTTGCCGATGTGCGGGGTGCTGGACGCCGCCGCCCGGATGTCGGAGCGGCTGACGCTGGGCTACCGGGACGCCGTGGCCGTGTCCGACAGCGCGCTGGCCGGCGCGGGGACGCGGCTGCGGGGGCACGAGTTCCACCGGACGGTCGTGGAACCGGGGGCCGGGTCGTCGCCGGCGTGGGGGATGCGGGCGCCCGAGCGGCGCGTCGAGGGATTCGTGGAGCGCGGTGTGCACGCGAGCTATCTGCACACGCACTGGGCGGCCGAGCCCGGTGTCGCCCGTCGGTTCGTGGAGAGGTGCCGGACGTCATGAGCAGCAGGCTGATCGGGGTGGGGGTCGGGCCGGGGGACCCCGAGCTGGTGACCGTGAAGGGTGTCAACGCGCTGCGGGACGCCGACGTCGTGGTCGTCCCGGTGATGGGCGGGGCCGACGGAAGCGACGGGGGTGAGCGGGGACGCGCCGAGGCGACCGTGCTGCACTACGTGGGCGGCGAGAAGGTCGTACGGGTCGTGTTCGCGCTGAACGAGCGGACGGACCGGGCACGGCGCGAGGCGGCCTGGGACGTGGCCGGGGAGCGGGTGGCCGGGCTGCTGCGGGAGCACGCCGCCGTCGCCTTCGCGACCATCGGCGATCCCAACGTGTACTCGACCTTCACCTATCTCGCGCAGACCGTCGGCGCGCTGGTGCCGGGCGCCGTCGTGGAGACCGTGCCCGGGATCACCGCCATGCAGGACCTCGCGGCGCGGTCGGGGGCGGTGCTGACCGAGGGCACCGAGCCGTTGACGCTGGTGCCGGTCACGGCGGGGGCCGCCGTGCTCAAGGAGGCGTTGCGCGGGCCGGGCACGGTCGTCGCCTACAAGTTCGGCCGGCAGGCCGCCGAGGTGGCCGAGGCGCTGCGGGAGAGCGGGCGCCTCGACGACGCCGTGTGGGGGTCGGCGCTCGGGCTGCCGGAGGAGTCCGTGCGGCCGGCCGGTGAGCTGGGCGGGGCGCCGCTGCCGTACCTGTCGACGCTCATCGCGCCCGCGCGGCGCGAGGGCGGGCGGGGCGGGAAGCTGTGAGCGCGCGTGCGGGCTCGGGCGGCCCGGTCCGCTCATTCGGCGATGCCCACCACCAGCCAGATGAACGCCGCGCCCGCGACCGTGCACAGCAGGGTCGAGCGGGCGGGGTGCTCGTGGTGGGCCTCGGGGAGGATCTCGGCGGCGGCGAGGTAGAGGAGCACGCCGCCGAAGAGGCCGAGATAGGCGCCGAGCGCGCCTTCCGGGATGGTGAACAGGAGGGTGGAGGCGGCGCCGGCGACGGGGGCCAGGGCGTCGGCGACCAGCATGGCGACGGCCCGGCGGCGGGCGTTGCCGTACAGGCTGGTCAGTGTGTAGGTGTTGAAGCCGTCCGCGAAGTCGTGGGCGATCACCGCCATCGCCACCGCCACGCCCATGCCGCCGCCGACCTGGAAGGCGGCACCGATCGCCACGCCGTCCATCGCGCTGTGCCCGACCATCGCCGCGGCGGCCGTCAGGCCCACCTCGGGCGAGCGGTGGCCGTGCTCGTCCGCGCCGTGTGCGGCGCGGCGCGCGGCCAGCAGGCGTTCCACCAGGTGCGCCAGCAGGAATCCGGCGACGAAGAGCAGCAGGGCCGCGGGGACGCCGAACACCTCGTCGCCCGCCGCCTGAAGGGCCTCCGGCAGCAGGTCGAGGCCGACCACGCCCAGCATGAGGCCGCCGGCCAGGCCCAGGACCAGGTGGCGCCGGTCGGTCACGCGCTGTGCCGTCCAGCCGCCGGCCAGCGTCATCAGGAACGCGCCGAGCGCGACGAAGACCGCCATGGGCCCTTGGTATCCGATCACGCCGCGTTCACGCGCGTACGACAGCAGCAACCGCAGTAAATATGCGCAGGACGCACAGGAGAGGACCGAAAACGATGGATTCCGAGGCCAAGGTGACCTTCGTCGGTGCCGGTCCCGGCGCCGCCGACCTGCTGACGTTCCGTGCGGCGCGCGCCATCGCCGAGGCGGACGTGGTGATCTGGGCGGCGAGCCTCGTCCAGGCGGAGGTGCTCCGGCACGCCCGGGAGGGCGCCGAGGTGCTGGACTCGGCGACGATGTCGCTGGAGGACGTGGTGGCCGTCTACCGGCGGGCGTCGCGGGAGGGGCTGCGGGTGGCCCGCATCCACTCCGGCGACCCGGCGCTGTGGGGCGGTACGCAGGAGCAGCTCGACCGGTGCGCGGAGATCGGTGTGGCGACCGAGGTGGTGCCGGGGGTCTCCGCGTTCTCGGCCGTGGCCGCGCTCGCGCGGCGCGAGCTGACCATTCCGGAGGTCGCGCAGTCCGTGGTCCTCACCCGGCTCGGCGGGGGCAAGACGCCGATGCCGCCCGGGGAGGAGGTCCGCGAGTTCGCGAAGCACGGCACGACCATGGCGGTCTTCCTGTCGGCGGCCCGCAGCGGTCAGCTGGTGCGGGAGCTGCTGGAGGGCGGCTACCCGACCGACACCCCGGTCGTCGTCGCCCACCAGGCCACCTGGCCGGAGGAGCTGGTCGTGCGGTGCACGATCGGGACGCTGGAGGAGACGGTCAAGGAGCACAAGCTCTGGAAGCACACCCTGTTCCTGGTCGGCCCGGCGCTCGACGCGCACGGCACGCGCTCGCACCTGTACCACCCGGGGCACTTCCACGGCTATCGCAGGGCCGACCCCGAGGCACGCCGACAGCTGCGCTCGCGGGGTGCGAGCACGTGATCACCGTGGTCGGGATGGGGGCCGCCGGCGCGGTTCCCGCCGGGGACGTGGCCGCCGGTGCGGAGCTGGTGGTCGGCGGGCGGCGGCACCTGGACGCCGTACGGCTGCCGGAGGGGGCCCGGACGGTCGTGCTCGGGGCGCTGGCACCCGCCCTGGACACGGTCGCGCGGTACGTCGCCGAGGAGCGGCCGGTGACCGTGCTGGCCTCCGGTGATCCGGGGTTCTTCGGGATCGTGCGGGCGCTGGCCGAGCGGTTCGGGTCCGAGCGGCTGGACGTGCGGCCCGGCGTCTCCTCGGTCGCCTCGGCCTTCGCGCGGGCCGGGCTGCCGTGGGACGACGCGGTGGTGGCGAGCGCGCACGGACGGGACCTGCGCACCGCGGTGCACCTGTGCCGGGCGTACCCGAAGGTCGCGGTGCTGACGGGTCCCGGGGCCGGTCCGGCGGAGCTGGGGGCCGCGCTGCGGTCGGACGGGCGGGTGCTGGTCGTCGCCTCCGCGCTGGGCTCGGCCGGGGAGCGCGTGGAGCGGGTGACGCCCGCTGAGGCCGCCGCCCGGGACTGGGGGACGGCGGTGAGCGTGGTGCTGTGCCTCGACGAGGCGCGGTCGCTTGGGCCGGTGCGCGCGGTGGCGGGGCCGCGCCCGGGGGCCGCCGGGTGGGCGTTGGAGGAGGACGCGTTCGCCCACCGGGACTCGATGATCACCAAGTTCGAGGTGCGGGCGCTGGCGCTGGCCCGCCTCGGGCCGCGCCCCGGCGACCTGGTGTGGGACGTCGGCGCGGGTTCCGGGTCGGTGGCCGTGGAGTGCGCGCGGCTGGGCGCGGCCGTCACCGCCGTGGAGAAGACGCCGGACGGTGTCGGGCGGGTCCGTGCCAACGCCGCCGCGCACGGTGTCGACGTGCGGGTGGTGCACGGGGCCGCGCCCACGGTGCTGTCCGGCCTGGACGAGGACCCGGACGCGGTGTTCGTGGGCGGTGGCGGGCGCGAACTGCCCGCGATCGTCGCCGAGTGCGCGCGTCGGGCCCGGCGGGCCGTGGTCGTCGCCGTGGCCGCGCTCGACCGGGTGCCCGCGGCCCGCGAGGCGCTGCTGGGCGCCGGTCTCGACTGCGACGGGGTGCTGCTCCAGTCCTCGCGCCTCGCTCCGCTGCCGGGGGACGTGACCCGGCTCGCGGCCACCAATCCCGTCTTCCTGCTGTGGGGCGTGAGGCCGCACAGCCGTACCGAAGGAGTTGCCCCTTGATCGGCCTCATTTCCGCCACGGCGGCGGGAGCGGCGGCGCGGGACCGGCTGGCCGCGGCGTGGCCGGACCGCACGCGGGTGTACGAGGGTCCCGTCGGGGACGCCGTGCGGTCCGCGTTCGCCGAGTGCGAGCGGCTGGTGTGCTTCCTGGCCACGGGGGCCGTGGTCCGGCTCGTGGCGCCGCTGCTGGACGACAAGCGCACCGACCCGGGTGTGGTGTGCGTCGACGAGGGCGGGCGGTTCGCCGTGTCGCTGGTCGGCGGGCACGGGGGCGGCGCGAACGAACTCGCCCGCGCGGTGGGCGAGGTGCTGGGTGCCGAGCCGGTGGTGACGACGGCGAGCGACGCGGTCGCACTGGCCGGGCTGGACACGCTCGGGCTGCCCGTGGAGGGCGATGTCGCCGGGGTGTCGCGGGCGCTGCTGGACGGTGAGCCGGTGGCGCTGCGCACGGAGGTGGCCTGGCCGCTGCCGCCGCTGCCGGTCGGCGCCGAGGGGGCCTACGGGATCCGGGTGACGGACCGTGCCGTGGAGCCGTCCGCGCGGGAGGTCGTCCTGCGTCCGCCGTCCCTGGTCGTCGGGGTCGGCGCGTCCAGGGGGGCGCCGGTGGACGAGGTGCTCGCCCTGGTGGGGTCCGCCCTGCGCGAGGCGGGGCTGTCGGCCGCGTCGGTCGCCGAGCTGGCCACCGTGGACGCCAAGGCCGAGGAGCCCGGGATCGTGGGCGCCGCCCGGCGGCTGGGCGTGCCCCTGGTGACGTACCCCGCGGACGTGTTGGCGGGCGTCGAGGTGCCCAACCCCTCCGACGCCCCGCTCGCGGCCGTGGGCACCCCGTCGGTCGCGGAGGCGGCGGCGCTGGTGCGCGGGGGCGAACTCCTCGTGCCCAAGCGGAAGTCGGCGGCGGTGCCCGCGATGGCGACCTGCGCGGTGGTACGGCGGCCGGGGCGCGGACGGCTCGCGGTGGTCGGGCTCGGTCCCGGCGCCCGGGACCTGGTGACCCCGCGGGCGCGGGCGGAGCTGCGGCGGGCGTCGGTGCTGGTCGGCCTCGACCAGTACGTCGACCAGATCCGCGATCTGCTGCGGCCGGGCACGCGGGTGCTGGAGTCGGGGCTCGGCGCGGAGGAGGAGCGGGCCCGGACGGCGGTCGAGGAGGCGCGGCGCGGGCAGGCCGTCGCCCTGATCGGCAGCGGGGACGCCGGGGTGTACGCCATGGCCTCGCCGGCACTGGCCGAGGCGGGGGACGACATCGACGTGGTCGGGGTGCCGGGCGTGACGGCGGCGCTGGCGGCCGGGGCGATCCTGGGCGCGCCGCTCGGCCACGACCACGTGTCCATCAGCCTGTCCGACCTGCACACGCCGTGGGAGGTCATCGAGCGCCGGGTGCGGGCGGCGGCGCAGGCGGACCTCGTCGTGACGTTCTACAACCCGCGCAGCCGGGGCCGCGACTGGCAGCTGCCCAAGGCGCTGGCGATCCTCGCCGAGCACCGGGGGCCGACGACGCCGGTCGGTGTGGTGCGCAACGCGTCGCGTGCCGACGAGTCGAGCCGCCTGTCGACGCTCGCCGCGCTCGACCCGGCGAGCGTCGACATGATGACCGTCGTGACGGTGGGCAACACCGCGACCCGGGAGATCGCCGGGCGCATGGTGACACCGCGCGGCTACCGCTGGCAGGAGGACCCGGCCACCCGCCGCTCCCCCGCCGGTTCCTCCCGGGCCTCCGGGTCCGGGACGTCCGATTCCGAGCAACCCGAGGAGACCCTGTGACGACCCCGCCCGCCCTGCTCATCGCCGGACACGGCACCCGGGACGAGGCCGGAGCCGAGGCGTTCCGCGACTTCGTGCGCGAGCTGGGCCGACGCCACCCCGAGCTGCCCGTCGCGGGCGGCTTCATCGAGCTGTCCCCGCCGCCGCTGGGCGAGGCGGTCGCGGAGCTGGTGGAGCGGGGCGTGCGCCGGTTCGCCGCCGTGCCGCTGATGCTGGTGTCCGCCGGGCACGCCAAGGGCGACATCCCGGCGGCGCTGTCCCGCGAGCGGGAGCGCCACCCCGGCATCTCCTACACCTACGGGCGTCCGTTGGGTCCGCACCCCGCGCTGCTCAGGGTGCTGGAGCGGCGCCTCGCGGAGGCGGTCGACCCGTCCTGGGACCCGTCCGAGGTGACCGTGCTGCTGGTGGGCCGCGGGTCGACGGACCCCGACGCCAACGCCGAGGTGTTCAAGGCGGCGCGGCTGCTGTGGGAGGGACGCGGTTACGCGGCCGTGGAGACGGCGTTCGTGTCGCTGGCGCAGCCGGACGTGCCGGGCGGTCTGGACCGGTGCGTGCGGCTGGGGGCGCGGCGGGTCGTGGTGCTGCCGTACTTCCTGTTCACCGGCATCCTCCCGGACCGGGTACGGCACCAGTCCGAGGAGTGGGCCGCCGCGCACCCGCAGACCGAGGTGCGGTCGGCGGACGTGATCGGTCCCGAGCCGGAGCTGCTCGACCTGGTGTGGGAGCGGTACGAGGAGGCCGTCGAGGGCGACCTGCGGATGAACTGCGACAGCTGCGTGTACCGGATCGCGCTGCCGGGGTTCGAGGACAAGGTGGGGCTGCCGCAGCAGCCGCACTTCCACCCCGACGACGACGGCGACCACCACCACGGGCACCATCACGGGCATGGACACGCACACTCCTCCGCACACTGACGCCGACGGCCCGGACCTGCGCCATCACGGGGACGCCGAGGTGCGCGACGACGGTTCGGCGCTGGTGGACCTCGCGGTGAACGTCCGCGCGGACACTCCCCCGGCCTGGCTGCGTGCGCACGTCGCCGCCTCGCTCGGCTCGCTCGCCGCCTACCCGGACGGGCGGGCCGCGCGGGCGGCGGTGGCGGCGCGGCACGGGCTGCCGGTGGAACGGGTGCTGCTGACGGCGGGTGCGGCGGAGGCGTTCGTGCTGCTGGCGCGGGCGCTGAAGGTGCGCCGGCCGGTGGTGGTGCACCCCCAGTTCACCGAGCCCGAGGCGGCGCTGCGGGACGCGGGCCACACGGTCGGCCGGGTGCTGCTGCGGGCGGCGGACGGCTTCCGCCTCGACCCCGCCGCCGTCCCCGAGGACGCCGACCTGGTGGTGGTCGGCAACCCGACGAACCCGACCTCGGTGCTGCACCCGGCGGGCGTCCTCGCCTCGCTGGCCCGGCCCGGGCGGACGCTGGTGGTGGACGAGGCGTTCATGGACGCGGTGCCGGGCGAGCGGGAGGCGCTGGCCGGGCGGACGGACGTACCCGGCCTGGTCGTCCTGCGCAGCCTCACCAAGACCTGGGGGCTGGCGGGGCTGCGCATCGGGTACGTCCTCGCGGACCCGGAGACGGTCGGCGAGCTGGGGCGTGCCCAGCCGCTGTGGCCGGTGTCCACGCCCGCGCTGGCTGCGGCCGAGGTGTGCGTGGCGCCGCGGGCGCTGGCGGAGGCCGCCCACGCCGCCCACCGCATCGCCGCCGACCGGGACCGGCTCGTCGCCGGGCTGGCGGAGTTCGCCGGTGCCGGGGTGCGGGTCGTCGGCCCGGCCGAGGGTCCCTTCGTCCTGGTCGGCGTCCCGGACGCGGCCGCCGTACGGCACCGGTTGCGCGGCCTGGGGTACGCGGTCCGGCGCGGGGACACCTTCCCGGGGCTCGGCGAGGAGTGGCTGCGCCTGGCGGTACGGGACCGGACGACGACGGAGGCCTTCCTGCACGCGCTGAACCGAGCGCTGCCGGGTCCCGTCTGAGTCAGACACCCCGCCCCGAACCTCGCACCTGCACCTGCACCTGCACCTGCACCGGTGCAGGACCACCACCACCCGCCTCCCGCCGACACCACGCCATCCAGGCCCACCGCACCGCCGCCCATCCCCGCCAGGGCCCCCGCACGGACGCCCTGACCAGAACCGGCCCAAGGCGCCTGGCCCACCGAAGACGCCGCCCGCGACCGACCGACCCCGAACCGCCGCCCTCCCCGCCCAGAACCACCCCCGCACGAACGCCCCTGCCGGACCAGGCCCGAGCCGCGCCCCGCCCGCGACGCACCACTCCCCCGAACCGCCGCCCGCCCCGGCCAGGGCCCGGCGCAGGGCCGCCCCGACCGGAACCGGCGCGAGGCACGCCCCCCGGTCCGCCCTCCGTGGGGATCAGCCGCGCTTGCGCCTGGCCAGGGCCAGTGCGGTACCGCCCGCCAGGAGCAGGGCCGCGGCGCCGGCCGCGACGTACGGCGTCGCGGAGCTGCCGCCGGTCTCGGCCAAGTCGGCCTCGGTGCGGGCGCCCTGGGCCTTGACCTCGGCCGCGGGCTCGGCGGCCGGTTCGGCGGGGGGCTGCTCGGCCTCGTCCGCCGGTTCGGCCGGGGCGGCCGGGGACTCGCAGGTGGCCTTGGCCAGGGTGACGGTGCCGTCGACGTCGGCGACGTTGAGGTCCAGGGGGTTGACGGAGACCTTGAGTTCGAGCGCGGTGGCCGCGGCCGTGCGGGAGGTGGTCTCCTCCTTGGAGAGGTCGAGCCGCACCTCGCCGACCCCGGGCACCTTCACGTCCGTCGTCCCGGCGGTGGTGAGCGTGACCTTCTTGCCCAGGACGGTCACCGGACCCAGCAGATTGGCGTCGGCGACCGGCTTCTTCCCGGCCTCGCAGGTCGCCGTGGAGGTGACCTCCTGGACCTCGATCACCGACAGCAGCGGCAGCCCGGGGACGTGCAGCCGGGCGCGGGCCAGCGTGGTGGAGCCCTCGCTCCTGCCCGCGGTGGCCGTCGCCTTCGCCTCGGCGACGTCGGCGCGCAGGACGCTGAAGGGCCTGCCGCCATCGACGCCGTCCAGCCGGGCGCTGAGCGCGGTCTTCTCGGCGTTCCCGGGTGCCTGCACCTCGTTGAGGGTGACCGCGAGCGGGACGTTCACGGTCTTGTTGAGCAGCGAGACGTCGAGCCCGGTGCGCAGCACGGTGGCGCTCGCGCGGCCGTGGTCACCGGTCGCGTGGGCGGATCCCGCGCCGGCCAGGGTCGCGGGGCCCGCGGCCAGGGCCGTGGCCGCCGCGACGGTGGCGAGACGGCGTGCGGGCATGCGGAAGGTGTTGCCGTTCAAGGTGTGGGACCCCCAGTGAGACATACGTGCGGGGCACGCATGAGCGATGTGCTTGGGACCCGGACAGAATGTCCCCGCGTCCACTCAACCGTCAGCGAACCCAGGGCACTTCACCCCTTCGTGGGGTTTTGGCGAACCCTTTCGAATCCTCCGCACCACTTCCCGCACAGGTGTTCCCCGATGTCACTCCCGTCGGCTAACCGACGACCCGTCCGTTGAGCACCACACGGCGCGGAGCGGTGAGCACGCGCACGTCCGCGCGCGGGTCGCGCTCGTACACCACCAGGTCCGCCGGTGCGCCCTCCTCCAGACCCGGGCGGCCCAGCCAACGCCGGGCGGCCCAGGTCGTCGCGGCGAGGGCCTCGACGGGCGGGATGCCCGCGGTGACCAGCTCCGCGACCTCGGCCCCGGCCAGCCCGTGGGCGAGGGCGCCGCCCGCGTCGGTGCCCACGAAGACCGGGACCCCGGCGTCGTAGGCGTTGCGGACGGTGTCGTAGCGGCGCTCGTGGAGTCGGCGCATATGGGCCGACCAGCGGGGGAACCGGGACTCGCCACCGTCGGCCAGCGCGGGGAAGGTGGCGATGTTGACGAGGGTGGGCACGATGGCGACGCCCCGCTCGGCGAAGAGGGGGATCGTGTCGTCCGTGAGCCCGGTGGCGTGCTCGACGCAGTCGATGCCGGCCTCGACCAGGTCGCGCAGGGAGTCCTCGGCGAAGCAGTGCGCGGTGACGCGGGCGCCCAGGCGGTGGGCCTCCCCGATGGCCGCCTCGACGGCGCCGCGCGGCCAGCAGGCCGACAGGTCGCCGAGGTCGCGGTCGATCCAGTCGCCGACCAGCTTCACCCAGCCGTCGCCGCGCCGGGCCTCCTGGGCGACGTACGCGACGAGGTCCTCGGGCTCGATTTCCCAGGCGTAGTTGCGGATGTAGCGGCGGGTGCGGGCGATGTGCCGGCCGGCCCGGATGATCTTCGGAAGGTCCTCCCGGTCGTCGATCCAGCGGGTGTCGGAGGGCGAGCCGGCGTCGCGGACGAGAAGGGTGCCCGCCTCGCGGTCGGTCAGTGCCTGCTTCTCGGCGACGTCCGCGGGGACCGCCCCGTGCTGGTCCAGGCCGACGTGGCAGTGCGCGTCGACCAGGCCGGGCAGCGCCCAGCCCTCCACGGTGCGGACGTCGGCCGCGCCGGTGGGGCGGTCGTACGAGATCCGGCCGTCGATCACCCACACCTCGTCCCGGACCTCCTCCGGTCCGACGAGCACCCGACCCTTCACGTGCAGCACCGCGCGATCGCTCATGCCCCGCACCCTAGACGGTGCCCGCACACCCGTCCGGGGCCGGTCACCGGCGCCCGCCGCCCGCAGCCGCACGGGTGCGCGACTCGCTCGCGCACCCGGCCCCGACGGCGCTCGCGACGGCGGTGAGGGCCAGGACGGCGGTGGCGGGGTTGACGTAGCCGGGGACGTCGTCGCTGGTGTAGTCGGCACCGTCGGTGGTCTCGCAGACGAACCCCAGGGGCAGGAAGGAGACCGACTGGTCGGTGACGTGGAGGGCGCGCGCCTCGTACCCGGGCATGCGGCAGGGGGGCGCCGGCGCGGAGCCCGCGCCGCCGTCCGACTCCATGACGGCGCCCGTCACGTGCAGCAGCCCCCAGGCGTACATGGCGACGGCGGCGGCACCGGCGAAGGCGGCGAGGGCGTGCAGCACCGGTCCGGCACCCGTCCCCCGGGCGCGGCGGGCGGCGAGGACGCTCGCGCCGTGGCCGGTCAGGCCGACGGCGGCCACCACGGCGACCACGACGACCAGCAGCAGGAGGAACACGGGGCCAGTCCATCAGGCGATCGATCGCTCCGGCTGTGACGGAAGCCACGATTCCGGGCGTGGGGGTGTCGCAACGGAAACACTCCGGCGCGAGTGCCGGCGGACGCCATGGTTACTCTCGACTCCGTACGCCGCGTACCCGCGCCGCACACCCGCCGTGACCGAA
Source organism: Streptomyces violaceorubidus (assembly GCF_000717995.1). GTDB lineage: Bacteria > Actinomycetota > Actinomycetes > Streptomycetales > Streptomycetaceae > Streptomyces > Streptomyces violaceorubidus. The sequence goes on along the minus strand of NZ_JODM01000012.1, from coordinate 72,658 downwards.
GAGAGCACCGCCGTGACCCATCCCTTCCTGGACCTCCCCCCGCTGAGCGCCGGACGGTTCGCCGTGATCGAGGACCGGGTCGCGCGCCTGCTCGGCACCGGGCAGGACGTGGTGGTCATGCAGGGCGAGGCGCTGCTGCCGCTGGAGGGCGCGATCCGCGCCGCCGCGGGTCCCGGCACCGTCGCGCTGAACGTCGTCACGGGGCCGTACGGGCAGACCTTCGGCGACTGGCTTCGGGACTGCGGCGCCACCGTGCACGACCTCGCCGTGCCGTTCCACACGGCCGTCTCCGCCGAGCAGGTCCGCCGGGCCCTCGCCGAGCACCCGGAGATCGATTTCGTCTCCCTCGTGCACGCCGAGGCGGCGACCGGCAACACCAACCCGGTCGCGGAGATCGGCGAGGTGGTGCGGGCGCACGGCGCGCTCTTCTACCTGGACGCGGTGGCCGCCGTGGGCGCCGAGCCGGTGCTGCCGGACGCGTGGGGCGTGGATCTGTGCGTGATCGGCGCGCAGAAGGCGATGGGCGGCCCCGCCGGGGTCTCGGCGGTGTCGGTGAGCGAGCGGGCCTGGGCGCGGATGGCGGCGAACCCGAACGCCCCGCGGCGGTCGTACCTGTCGCTCCTCGACTGGAAGGAGCGCTGGATCGACGGCGGACGCAAGGCGCTGCTGCACGCCCCGGCGCAGTTGGAGATGCTCGCGCTGGAGGCCTGCGTCGAGCGCATCGAGGCGGAGGGCCCCGAGGCGGTGATGGCGCGGCACGCGTCCGCCGCGGCGGCCACCCGGGCCGGCGCGCTGGCGCTGGGCGGCCTGGAGCCGTACGTGTACGAGGCGCGGGACGCGGCGCCGGTCGCGACGACCCTGCGGACGCCGCCGGACGTCGACGCGTCCGCGTTGGTGGCCCGCGCCCTGGAGTCGGACCCGGCGCTGCCGCTGGCCGCGGGCGGCGGCGCGCTGGCGGGCGGGATGATCCGGGTCAACCACTACGGCGCGGACGCGAGGCGCGGGGCCGTCCAGGACTGCCTGGCGGCACTGGGTGCCGCGCTGGCCGAGCGGGGCCTGAAGGCCGACCCGGAGGCCGCCCGGCGGGCCGTCGAGGAGACATGGGGGCGGCGGGCCGGAACCGGCTCTTCGGAAGCGTGAATTCAAGGGAATTCCTGAAACTCACACAAGCTGAATTCAGGAATTCCACTCAGCGCAGCTTCCCGTATTCTTTTGCCCGCTTTTCCGGGACCTAAACACGGGGATTTCGCCACGCCGGAACCTGGCATTTCGGGCACGTCTCCTCCAGGTTACCTGATTGTGACCCGATCCACATGCTGACCGATATGTGACCTTCGCACCGGGCAAAGCGCCACAAATCGCCGCCACTTCGCGCGCGAGCACGCGCCTGCGTGATAACACAGAGCGCCTCGGCGCGTAACCCCGTCCGGCGATGCAATTTCGAATTTCTCTGGGTAAATTCAATTTGCATGACTGCCGCGCAAGCAGACCTGCAAATCGACCGTCCGAGAGTGGCCGACGGAACCGCGCTGTGGCGCATAGCGAAGGATTCCGAGGTCCTGGACCTGAACTCCTCGTACAGCTACCTGCTCTGGTGCCGGGACTTCGCCTCGACCTCGGCCGTCGTCCGCGACGGGCACGGCGTGCCGGTCGGCTTCATCACCGGCTACGTACGGCCCGACAGCCCCGACACCCTGCTCGTGTGGCAGGTGGCGGTGGACGGGACGTACCGTGGTCGTGGGCTCGCGGCCACGCTGGTCGACCAGTTGGCAGCCCGAGTGGCGCGCGAGTGCGGGGTCACCACCCTGGAGACGACGATCTCCCCCGACAACACGGCGTCCCAACGACTGTTCACCTCGTTCGCCGAGCGTCGCGGCGCCCGGCTTGAGCGCGAAGTCCTGTTCGACACGGCGGTGTTCCCCGACGGGCCGCACGAGCCCGAGGTCCTGTACCGCATCGGCCCCCTGCCCGCCGGCGGCTGACCCCCGCCGCGCCGTCGGGGCGCCGACAGTCCGCCCCCCAGACTTCCCGGCCCGGGACCGCGACCGGTCCCACCGGATCCGTACGACCTCCCTCTCCCACCCTCACCCCACGAGGAGCGATTCGTCGTGACCATCACCCAGCCCGACCTCAGCGTCTTCGAGACGGTCGAGTCCGAGGTGCGCAGCTACTGCCGCGGCTGGCCCACCGTCTTCGACCGTGCGGTCGGCAGCCGCATGTACGACGAGGACGGCCACGAGTACCTCGACTTCTTCGCCGGAGCGGGCTCGCTCAACTACGGGCACAACAACGCCGTCCTGAAACGCGCGCTGATCGACTACCTGGAGCGGGACGGCGTCACGCACGGTCTCGACATGTCGACGACCGCCAAACGCCGCTTCCTGGAGACGTTCCAGAACACCGTCCTGCGCCCGCGCGACCTGCCGTACAAGGTCATGTTCCCGGGCCCGACGGGCACCAACGCCGTCGAGTCCGCGCTCAAGCTGGCGCGCAAGGTGAAGGGGCGCGAGTCGATCGTGTCCTTCACCAACGCCTTCCACGGCATGTCGCTGGGCTCCCTCGCGGTGACCGGCAACGCCTTCAAGCGGGCCGGCGCGGGCATCCCGCTGGTGCACGGCACGCCCATGCCGTTCGACAACTACTTCGACGGGACCGTCGAGGACTTCATCTGGTTCGAGCGGCTCCTCGAGGACCAGGGCTCCGGTCTGAACAAGCCGGCCGCGGTGATCGTCGAGACCGTGCAGGGCGAGGGCGGCATCAACGTCGCCCGGGCCGAGTGGCTGCGCGCCCTGGCCGACCTGTGCGAACGCCAGGACATGCTGCTCATCGTCGACGACATCCAGATGGGCTGCGGCCGTACCGGTGCCTTCTTCTCCTTCGAGGAGGCGGGCATCACGCCGGACATCGTCACGGTCTCCAAGTCGATCAGCGGCTACGGCCTGCCCATGTCGCTGTGCCTGTTCAAGCCGGAGCTGGACGTGTGGGAGCCGGGCGAGCACAACGGCACCTTCCGCGGCAACAACCCGGCCTTCGTCACGGCGACCGCCGCGCTGGAGGCCTACTGGGCCGACGGGTCGGCGATGGAGAAGCAGACCCGCACCCGCGGTGAGCAGGTCGAGCAGCACCTGATCGCCATCACCGAGGAGAACCTGGCCGACATCAAGGAGTACCGGGGGCGCGGTCTGGTCTGGGGCCTGGAGTTCCACGACAAGGACCGCGCGGGCCGCATCGCCAAGCGCGCCTTCGAGCTGGGGCTGCTCATCGAGACGTCCGGCCCGGAGAGCGAGGTCGTCAAGCTGCTGCCGGCGCTCACCATCACGCCCGACGAGCTGGACGAGGGCATGAAGACCCTGGCCCGGGCCGTGCGCGAAACCGCGTGAGCGTCCGACGGCGCGACCGTCGGACACCACCACCATGACTGCCGGCGTCCTCGGCCCGCGCGGCCGAGGACGCCGGGGACCCCTGCACATCCTTCACCTAGGAGGCATCGCAACACCGTGATCGTCCGTTCGTTCAAGGAGTTCGAAGGCACCGACCGGCACGTGAAGAGCGCGTCCGGCACCTGGGAAAGCACCCGGATCGTCCTCGCCAAGGAGAAGGTCGGCTTCTCCCTGCACGAGACGATCCTGTACGCGGGCACGGAGACGTCGATGTGGTACGCCAACCACATCGAGGCCGTCGTCTGCACCAAGGGCGACGCCGAGTTGACCGACCGCGAGACGGGGAAGACGTACCACATCACGCCGGGCACGATGTACCTCCTCAACGGCCACGAGCGGCACACGCTCAAGGTCAAGGAGGACTTCCACTGCATCTGCGTCTTCAACCCGCCCGTGACCGGACGGGAGGATCACGACGAGAACGGCGTCTACCCGCTGCTCACCGAGGAGGTGTGAGTCACCGTGACCATCACGACCACGAACATCACCGATCTCTATCCCACCCGCGGCGCCACCGAGGTGGCGACCCCTCGGCAGGACCCGGTCGTGTGGGGCTCCCCGGACACGCCCGGTCCCGTCCCGGCGGGCGACCTCCAGGCGCTGGAGCGTGACGGCTTCCTCGCCGTCGACCAGCTGATCGCGCCGGACGAGGTGGCCGAGTACCAGCGGGAGCTGGAGCGGCTCACCACCGACCCGGCCATCCGCGCGGACGAGCGCTCGATCGTGGAGCCGCAGTCCAAGGAGATCCGCTCGGTCTTCGAGGTGCACAGGATCAGTGAGGTCTTCGCCAAGCTGGTGCGCGACGAGCGCGTGGTCGGGCGGGCGCGGCAGATCCTCGGTTCGGACGTCTACGTCCACCAGTCGCGGATCAACGTCAAGCCGGGCTTCGGGGCCAGCGGCTTCTACTGGCACTCGGACTTCGAGACCTGGCACGCCGAGGACGGCCTGCCCAACATGCGCACGATCTCGGTCTCGATCGCGCTCACCGAGAACTACGACACCAACGGCGGCCTGATGATCATGCCGGGGTCGCACAAGACGTTCCTCGGGTGCGCGGGGGCCACACCGAAGGACAACTACAAGAAGTCCCTGCAGATGCAGGACGCGGGGACGCCGTCCGACGAGGCGCTGACGAGGATGGCCTCCGAGTACGGCATCAAGCTGTTCACCGGCAAGGCGGGTTCGGCGACCTGGTTCGACTGCAACTGCATGCACGGTTCGGGCGACAACATCACGCCGTTCCCGCGCAGCAACGTGTTCATCGTGTTCAACAGCGTGGAGAACACGGCGGTCGAACCGTTCGCGGCACCGATCAGGCGGCCGGAGTTCATCGGGGCACGGGATTTCACGCCCGTACGGTGAGCCGGGCCGGCCGGGGGTCCGGGGGTTGTCCCCCGGAGATCGCAGCATCGGTGCACGGGACTTCACGCCGGTGAGGTGACCCGTATCCGATCTCGGGCAGGGGCTTCTTCGTGTGGGACGGGAGGCCCCTGCCCGATGCTGTCCCGGGGTGGGCTCCGGCTCAGCCCGCCAGCACGTCCAGCAGCCGGTCCACGTCGGCTTCGGTGTTGTACACGTGGAAGGCGGCCCGCAGGTTGCCCGCCCGGTCGGAGACCTGCACGCCCGCCCGGCCGAGTTCGCCCTCGCGGTGCCCCAGCCCCGGCACGGACACGATCGCCGAGCCCGGCGCGGGCACCGGCTCGTGGCCCAGCGAGCGCACCCCCGCGCGGAACCGGTCGGCGAGGGCGGTGTCGTGGGCGTGCACGGCGTCGACGCCCAGTTCCTCGATGAGGGCCAGGGAGTGCCGGGCACCGGTGTACGAGAACAGGGCGGGGCTCTCGTCGAACCGCCGGGCGGAGTGCGCGAGTTCCTCGACGGGGCCGTAGCAGCTGTCCCAGGGGTGCTCGCCGGACGCCCACCCGGCGAACAGCGGCCTCAGCCCGGCCGCCGCCCCCAGGTCCTCCGGCACCACGAGGAAGGCGACGCCGCGCGGGCACAGGACCCACTTGTAGCCGACGGCGGCCACGTAGTCGAAGTCGTCCGCGGCCGTCGGCAGCCAGCCGCCCGCCTGCGAGGTGTCGATCAGCGTCCGCGCCCCGTGCGCCCGGGCGGCGTCCCTGAGCGCGGCGAGGTCGGCGAGCCGCCCGTCGGCGGACTGCACGGAACTGACCGCGACGAGCGCGGTCTCCGGCCCCACCGACTCGGCCAGCCGCTCCAGCGGCACGCTGCGCACCTTCAGGTCGCCGCGCGTGTACAGCGGGTTCACCAGGGAGCTGAAGTCGGCCTGAGCGGTGAGGACTTCGGCCCCCGGTGGCAGCGACGCGGCGACCAGTCCGCTGAAGGTGGCGACGGACGCGCCGGTGGCGACCCGGGTGGCGGGCACCCCCACGAGGCGGGCGTACACGGCCCGGGACGCCTCGACGTCGGCGAACATGTCCAGCTGCCGGCCTTCCGCCGCGGCGGCCGCCGCCTCCCGCAGGGCCACGAGGGTGCGGGCGGGCAGCAGGCCGGTGCTGGCGGTGTTCAGGTACGTGGTCTTCGGGGCGAACTCGGTACGGACGAGATTCTCGAAGCTCTCCATGGCACCACTGTGCGACCCCCGGACCTCCCCGTCCATCGCGTATTTCTACGCGGTTTCTCCAAGCATCGCTTATGCACGGCTCCTGACCTGGGCCTTCGGCCGCCCGGTCACCGCCCGGTCACTCCTGGGGCACCGCGCACCCGTCCGGACCGCAGGCCTGAGCGCCGCCGTCGTCGATCAGCTTCAGCGGCGTGCGCTCGCCCCACGCCTGGGTCAGCGCCTGCGCGAAGACCTCGGCGGGCTGGGCGCCGGAGACGCCGTATTTGCGGTCCAGCACGAAGAACGGCACCCCGGTGGCCCCGAACCGGGCGGCCTCGCGCTCGTCGGCGCGCACCTCGTCGGCGTAGGCGGCCGGGTCGGCGAGCACCGCGCGGACCTCGTCCGCGTCGAGCCCGGCGGCGACGGCCAGCTCCACGAGGCGCTCGTCGTCGTTGAACACGGAGCGCTCCTCCGCGAAGTTGCCCCGGTAGAAGGCGTCCAGGAGCGCCTCGTGCCGGCCCCGCTCCTTTGCGAGGTGCAGCAGGCGGTGCATGTCGAAGGTGCTGCCGTGGTCGCGGTCCCGGGTGCGGTAGTCCAGGCCCTCGGCGGCGGCCTGCGCACCGAGGTTGTCCTCACCGGCCCGCGCCTGCGCCTCGCTCATGCCGTACTTCGCGGTGAGCATCGTCAGCACGGGCTGTACGTCGTCCTTGGCCCGCCCGGGGTCCAGCTCGAAGGAACGGTGGACCACCTCGACCCCGTCCCGGTGCGGGAAGGCCGCGAGCGCCTTCTCGAAGCGGGCCTTGCCCACGTAGCACCAGGGGCAGGCGATGTCGCTCCAGATCTCGACGCGCATGTCTCGGCTCTTCTCCAGGTCGTACGGCGGCGGAGGCCTTCCCCGCCTCGTACGTGAACGTTCAAGCAGCGGGTCCCATTCCCCCCGTCAGCTGCCGTCCCGCAGGTCCCCGGGCCAGTGCGGCCGGAACTCCAGGTGGTCGTACGTCACCGTGCAGCCCTCCCCGGTGGGCGCCTGCGCCAGGAAGCCGACCAGGGCCGCGCCCGTCTCCCGCTCGTCACCCAGCGTGAAGAGCCGTACGAAGGTCCAGTGCTCCCCGTCGAGGGAGGCGTGGAAGGCGAAGGCCCGTCCGCTCCGGCTGACCCGGAACCAGACGGAGTCGCCCGCCACGGTGAAGGAGTTGCAGTCGTCGGAGTGCCCCCGGGTGACCACCGTGCAGACGGTGGGCAAATCCGGGGAGTACTCCAGGCACAGCTTGGCCCAGGCCCGCTCCCCCACGTGCACGTAGAGCACCCCGGCGTCGAAGGCACCCCGGAATCCGACCGACACCCGCGCGATCAGCTGGAAGTCCCCCTCGGGCGCCCCCAGCAGCCGCGGCGCGTCGGACACGGACTCCAGCGATTCCCCGGTCGGCGGCACGAACCGGTCCTGCCGGGGCCCGGCGACACCGGTGAGTACACCGTCGGCGTAGGACCAGTGCCCGTCGGGCCCGTAGGGACGGAGGGGAAACGGCAGTTCGGCAAGTTCAAGGCTCATGGCCTGATCATCGCAGGCCCGAAGTACGGACCCAGGGGGCGCGGGGAACTGCGCGACACGCCACGGCGGCGCCGCACCCGCCGCGCAACCGCCCCCCCCTGCGGCGCAACCGCGAAGCTACCGCTCGAGCACCCCGTTGAACCGCCGGGGCAGCCCCAGCGGATTGTCGTCCCGGAGCTCCACCGGCAGCAGCGCCTCCGGCACCCCCTGGTAGGCCACCGGTCGCAGCCACCGCTCGATGGCCGTCCCGCCCACCGACGTGGACGTCGAAGTGGTCGCCGGGTACGGACCGCCGTGCTGCTGAGCCGCGGCCACCGCGACCCCCGTGGGCCAGCCGTTGACCAGCACCCGCCCCGCCAGCGGCGTCACCTCCGCGAGGAGTGCCGCCCCGGCGCCCTCCCCGGCCACCTCCTCGGCGGAGAGCTGCACGGTCGCCGTGAGGTTCCCCGGCAGCCGGGACAGCACGCCCCGCACCTCGCCCTCGTCCTCGTAGCGGGCCACCACGGTGACCGGCCCGAAGCACTCCTCCAGGAGCAGGTCGTGCTCGCCCTCCGCCGCCAGCCGCGCGGCCGGCACCGTGAGGAAGCCGGGGCTGACGGTGTGCTCGCCGCCCGCGCCCGGCGTCACCGGGGAGTCCACGTCGGGCAGCGCGGCGCGCTCGGCGACGCCCGCGACGAAGTTGTCCCGCATGCGGTGGTCGAGGAGCACACCGGCGTCGGTGGCGCTGACCGCGTCGGTGAGGGACTTGACCAGACCGTCACCGGCGGCACCGGCCGGGACGAGCACCAGACCGGGCTTCACGCAGAACTGGCCGACGCCCAGCGTCATCGAACCGGCCAGCCCCGCGCCGATCGCCTCCGCCCGCTCGGTGGCCGCCGCCTGAGTGACGACGACCGGGTTGAGCGAGCCCAGCTCGCCGTGGAACGGGATCGGCACCGCACGCGCCGCCGCCGCGTCGAACAGCGCGCGACCGCCGCGCACCGACCCGGTGAAGCCGGCCGCGGCGACCAGCGGGTGCTTGATCAGCTCGACGCCCGCCTCGAAGCCGTGCACCAGGCCGAGGACGCCGTCCGGGATGCCGTGCCGGGCGGCGGCCCGACGCAGCACCTTGGCGACCAGCTCGGACAGGGCCGGGTGGTCGGGGTGGGCCTTGACGACGACCGGGCAGCCGGCCGCGAGGGCGCTGGCGGTGTCGCCGCCGGGGACGGAGAAGGCGAAGGGGAAGTTGGAGGCCGAGTAGACGGCGACGACGCCGAGCGGCACCTTGTAGCGGCGCAGGTCCGGGATGGGCGGGGTGGCGGTGTCGTCGGGGTGGTTGACGACCACGCCGAGGTACTCGCCCTCGTCGACGATGTCGGCGAAGGCCCGCAGCTGGTAGCAGGTGCGGGCGAGTTCGCCGGTGAGCCGGACCGGGCCGAGCGCGGTCTCCGCGTCGGCGACCTCGACGAGGGTGCTCTCGGCCGCCGTCAGCTCGTCGGCGGCGCTGCGCAGGAAGGCCGCGCGGACGGTGCGGTCGGCGAGGGCCTCCCGGGCGGCGTGCGCGGCGCGGACGGCGGCGTCCACCTCCTGGGCCGTGGCTTCCACGGCGACCTGTTCACGCTGCTTCCCGGTACGGGGGTCGACACTCCAGACTGGTGCTGCTGCCACCGCGGGTCCCTCCACGTGCTCTGCACAGATGTCGTTCGATATACTGAACGCTGTCTCTACTGATGAATATGCTGTCGAGACTATATCTTCAGCTTCTCGTCGAACGAAGGGGTCAAGGGCGATGTCGGCTGTCGAGACGGGGGGCGGAGCGCAGGTCAAGTCCGCGGTGCGGACGGTTGAGCTGCTCGAGTACTTCGCCGGGCGCCCCGGAATGCACTCCCTCGCGTCGGTCCAGGAGGCCGTCGGTTATCCCAAGTCCAGTCTGTACATGCTGCTGCGCACGCTGGTGGAGCTGGGCTGGGTGGAGACGGACGCCACGGGCACGCGGTACGGCATCGGGGTGCGGGCGCTGCTCGTCGGCACCTCGTACATCGACGGCGACGAGGTGGTCGCGGCGGCCCGGCCGACGCTGGACCGGCTCTCCGACGACACGACGGAGACCATCCACCTCGCGCGCCTGGACGGCACGAACGTGGTCTACCTGGCCACCCGCCAGTCCCAGCACTACCTGCGGCCGTTCACCCGGGTCGGCCGCCGGCTGCCCGCGCACTCGACCTCGCTGGGCAAGGCGCTGCTGAGCACGTACAGCGACGAGCAGGTCCGCAAGATGCTGCCGGAGACGCTCCCCGCGCTGACCGAACACACCATCACCGACCGGGAGAAGCTCATCGAGGAGCTGCACCTGGTGCGGGAGCAGGGCTACGCCGTGGACCGCGAGGAGAACACGCTGGGGCTGCGCTGCTTCGGCGTGGCGGTCCCCTACCGCACCCCCGCGCGGGACGCGATCAGCTGCTCGGTGCCGGTGGCGCGGCTGACGCCCGCGCACGAACAGATGGTGAAGGACGCCCTCTTCGACGCGCGGGACCGGCTGACGCTGGCCACGCGTAGGCTCTGATCCATGCACATCGCACTGCGCGAGGTACACGACAGCGATCTGCCCGTCTTCTTCCGGCAGATGAACGATCCCGAAGCCCTGCGGATGGCGGCCTTCACGGCGAAGGACCCCGCCGACTGGGAGGCGTTCTCGGCGCACTGGAGAAGGATCCGCGCCTCCCGCGACGTGGTGCGGACCATCCTCGGCGACGGCGACGTCATCGGCAGCACGGCGGTGTACGGGGAGCCGGGCGAGCGCGAGGTGACGTACTGGGTGGACCGGGCGTACTGGGGGCGGGGCGTGGCCACCGCCGCGCTGCGTGCCCTGCTCGCCGAGGTGCCCGACCGCCCGCTGTACGCGCGCGCGGCGGCCGACAACGCGGGCTCGCGCCGGGTGCTGGAGAAGTGCGGTTTCGTGACCAGCGCGCGGGCGCGGGGGTTCGCGACGGCCCGCGGCGAGGAGATCGACGAGGTCGTCCTGCACCTTGCGCGATGAGGTCCGGGCTCAGGGCGCGGGCTTCATGAACGCGCGCCGAGAAGTATGAGAAAGATGAGAAAACGGGGCACAGGGGAACGACCGCCTCCCGCCCGTTCGTCCTGTCATCGGGATGAACAAGACGATCAGGCGCGCATCGGTCTTCACGCTGCTCCTGGTGTTCGCTCTGCTGATCAGGGCGACCTGGGTGCAGTTCTACGAGGGCCAGGCGCTCGCGGACGACAAGGACAACCGGCGGGGCGCGATCAAGACGTACGCGGACCCGCTCGGGAACATCATCGTGGCCGGCCGGTCGGTCACCGGCTCGGCGCCGACGAAGGGCGGCGACCTCGCATACAAACGCACGTACGAGAACGGGAAGCTGTACGCGGCGGTGACGGGCTACGCCTCGCAGGCGTACGCGCCGACCCAACTGGAGGGCATCTACCAGGACGTGCTCAACGGGACCGACCCGCGGCTGAAGTCCGTGCTGGACACCGTCACCGGCGCCCGGGCCGAGCCGGGCAACGTGGTGACGACGATCGACCCGGACGTGCAGAAGGCCGGGTTCGAGGCGCTGGGCGACAACAAGGGCGCCGCCGTCGCGATCGACCCGAAGACCGGCAGGATCCTCTCGGTCGTGTCGACCCCGTCGTACGACCCGACGTCGCTCACCGACGCCAACACCGCCGGTGAGGCCTGGAAGGAGCTCACCGGTGACCCGGACAAGCCGCTGACCAACCGCGCGCTGCGCCAGCCGCTGCCGCCGGGCTCCACGTTCAAGCTGGTCGTGGCGGCCGCCGCGCTGGAGAAGGGGCTGTACGGCTCGGTGGACGAGCCCACCGACAGCCCCGACCCGTACACCCTGCCGGGCACCACGACGGACCTGAGCAACGAGAACCCGAACGCCCCCTGCGAGAACGCCACGATCCGCACCGCGCTGCGGTACTCGTGCAACAACGTCTTCGCGAAGATGGCCGTCGATCTCGGCCAGGACGAGCTGCGCGCCATGGCCGAGAAGTTCGGCTTCAACGACGAGACGCAGGACGTGCCGGTCCGGGCCTACACCAGCGTCTACCCGAAGGGCATGGACCGCTCGTCGACGGCGCTGACGGGCATCGGCCAGTTCGACGTGACGGCGACCCCGCTCCAGATGGCGATGGTCTCCGCCGCCCTCGCCAACGGCGGCGAGCTGGTCTCCCCGCACATGGTGTCGCAGGTCACCGACAGCGGCGGCGACGTCCTGGAGGACCACACCGACGCGGACACGAAGCGGATCGTCAGCTCCTCCACCGCCGAGCAGCTGCGGTCGGCCATGCAGACCGTCGTCGAGAAGGGCACGGGGTCCAACGCGCGGATCTCCGGGGCGACGGTGGGCGGCAAGACGGGCACGGCCCAGCACGGCGAGAACAACAGCAAGACGCCGTACGCCTGGTTCACCGCGTACGCCAAGTCCGGCACCTCGGACAAGGAGGTCGCCGTGGCGGTCGTCGTCGAGCAGTCCGACGCGGCCCGCAGCGAGGTCAGCGGCAACGGCCTGGCGGCCCCGGTGGCCAAGGCGATGATGGAGGCGGCGCTCAGGGGCTGACCTCGCGGGGGGCCATTCGGGTTCGGTCTGCCGTACGGTTCGGCACCGGGGAAGCCGCTACGAGGCGAGTCCGCCGTGAGGACAGTCGCCGACGGCCTCGCGGCGGACGCCCTGCTGGCGCTGTGGCACCGCTGGGACCGGGTCCGCGCGGCCGACCACCCGGTGGCGTACGCGCGCGGGGTCGTCGCCCATCTCGCCCGCACCCGCGTGCGGACCGCCGTGCGCGTACGCAGACCTGTCGCACTGTTCTGGTCGCAGCGCGAGGAGCGGGCCGAGAACCCGGACGTCGCGGGCGTGGTCGACGTGCGGGAGGCGCTGCGCCGACTGCCGTTCCGCAAGCGGGCGTGCGTGGTGCCGCGGCACGCCTTCGACCTCTCCGAGAGGGACACGGCGCCCGCCCTCCGCGTCTCGGTGGGCAGGGTCAAGAGCCGGACCTCCAAGGGGTGGCCGATTTGCGGCGGCTGCTCGGCGGCAGGGGCGCTCCCCGGGTTCCCCGGCAGGTGCGGGCGGCGGTCGCGCACGGCGGCGACGCCGCGGGAGGCACCCGGTGACCGGGCGGCGGGAGGCGGCCGGGGAGCTGCGCGCCCGGCTGCGCGAGGCGGCCGGGCGCACCGGCCCGACCGGGCCCGGATGCCGGCCCGGGTGGAAACGCGGCAGGACGGCCGGGACCGGCGGCCCGGCCCGTCCTCGGCTGCCGGGCCGGGTGTGGGTGGCCGCCGCGACGGCGGCGGTGGCGGGCGTCCTGGTGGCCGGCGGCTACACCCCCGCCTCGGCGGTGCGGGACGACGGTCCCGCACCGCGCCCGGTCGCCGCCCCGCCCGGGTCGCCGGAGCCCGGGCCCGCTGCGGTCGAGCGGCGTGGTGGACCCGCACAGCAACGAGTTCTGGCAGAGCAACCTCACCCTGACGACGCGTGCCCGCTCACCGCGCTCACCGTCGAACTGCGGGTGGCGCAGACCGGCTCGGTGACCTCCACCGGGGCCTGACGGTCCCTGCCGGAGGTGACTTCGCCTTCGCGCTCGCCGAGCGGGGCGGCTTCACCCCGGACGGCTGAGCGGCGGCCCGCTACTCGACGAAGTACGTCGGGTTGGGCAGCTTGTACGTCCGGTCCGCGTAGCCGCCCTGGAGGTCGGAGTACTGGTCCCCGAAGTTGGCGACGATGTCGTATCCGAGGTCCCGCTCGATGTGCCGGCGGGTGCCCGCCTTGTACTCCACGGTGGTGCACTTCCAGGTGCCCGGGGTGGCGCAGTGGGCCAGGTAGGACGGCGGGTTCGCCTTGTCCTTCAGGAAGACGTGGCCGGTGTCGAGGTTCACGTCGGCGCCGACCTTCTTCAGGTTCTCGACGGCGGCGGCGCGCTGCGCCTCGCTCAGCCCGGAGTTGTAGAAGACCTCGACGCCCTTCTTCTCGGCGTACCGGGCCAGTTCGGGGCTGCCGGGGACGGCCGGGCGGTCGGCGCGGTCGACGTAGGCGGCCCAGGTGGCGCTGTCGTAGCCGTAGTTGTTCCGCTTCTCGTAGTCGAGGCTGAGCAGCAGCGTGTCGTCGATGTCGAAGACGACCGCGGGCCTGGTGTGCTGGTGGTCCGCCGTGCGGGCGGCCCGGTCGATCTGCTTCTTCGCGGCGGCGTCGAGGCGGGCAAGGTCGGCGGCGTAGGGGCTGTCCGGGGAGGCCTGGTAGACGCCGTCGGCGTCGAGGGTGGTGCCGTAGTAGGCGTCGATGTCCTTGGCCAGCACCCCGATGTTGTACGGCTCGTGGGTGGAGTTGGCCGTCGACTGGCCGGCGGTGGCGGCGCCCGTGCCGTACAGGACGGCACCGGCGACGGCACAGGCGGTGGTGACGGTCGCGATGCGCAATGGTTTATGCATGACACAGGTTTCTACGCGCGTCACCCTGGTGAGCGCGAGACCCGTGGCCGGATTCGCGCCCCCGTATCTGGCAAAAATCGCGTCAAGCAGGTCAAGTACCCGCCGTCGGCGGACCGGTCGTCCCCGCCGGTCAGGGCCGCCGTTCGTAGGGCCGCCAGTCGCCGAGGTACGCCTCCCGGGTGTGCGCGGCGGCCTCGGCCCGGGTGAACCGGGGCCGGTTCTCCGGGACGGTGAGCGGGTCGGCGTACAGGGTCTTCGGGGTGCGGCGGGCGGCCGGTGAGCCGTACCGGCCGAAGGGGTGGGGACGCGGGTGCGTCGGGGTGCCGGCGCCGGCGGGACCGGCCGACGCGAGGCCGAGACCGAGGGCGGCGCCCGCGCCGGCGGTCGCCAGGAGGAAGCCTCTGCGGCACGGGGCGGGTCGGTGCATGCTCATGCTCCTTCGGGGGGTGGGCCGGGGCGGTGCGGGCGCCCCGGCCCGGTTCGCGGGAGGGGGGTCAGCGCAGCCGGCCGGCGCCCGCGCCGTGGTCGACGACGAACGGGACCGCCCGGGACGGCAGGACCCGGGTGCGCAGCGAGGGCGTCCAGCCCGCGCCGGTCCGCAGCTCAGTGCCCGGGTTCTCGGCGTTGTGCGCGGCGATCAGGTCGACGCCGGCGCCGTTGACGCGGTTGTGGGCGGCGCTGAGCGGCGCGTCGTTCCAGCGCTTGAGCACCTTCGCGGGACTGACGCCGGCCGGCAGGGTGAAGGCGTTGTACTCGGCCACGAGCGCGGACTCCTTGCCGACGCCGAAGCTGTAGGCGTAGTCGTCCGAGGCCACGAAGTGGTTGTTGTAGACGTCGACCTGGCCGAAGCGGACGCGGGGCGCGCGCTCGACGAGGTTCTTGAAGAGGTTGTGGTGGAAGGTCGTCCTCAGGTGGCCGCGGTCGACGGCGGCGGTGGACTCGCTGTCGCTGTTGCCGATGAGGATGGTCTTGTCGTGCTCGGTGAAGACGTTCCAGGACGCGGTGACGAGGTCGGCGCCCTTCACGATGTCCAGTTGGCCGTCGTGCTGCTGGTAGAGCATGCCGAAGTAGGTGGGCGCCGCGCCGTCGGGGTGCTCGCCGTCGGTGAAGGTGTTGTGGTCCAGCCACACGTGCGTCGAGCCGTACACGACGGCGCTGTCGTACTCGGAGTTCCAGTTGCCCCGGTCGCCGTCCGTGGGGTCCCACTGGGGGAAGCAGTCGACGGGGCTCTCGAAGGTCAGGTTGCGGACGATGACGTTGTCGACGCCCTTGGTCTGGAGGCTGGCGCCCTTGAGCGCGGCGCCCCGGCCGACGCCGACGATGGTCGTGTTGGAGGGGACGTCCGCCTTGATGGACCGGTCCTGCTGTGCGGCGGAGGCGCGGCGCAGACCCTCGGGGCTGTCGTCGGGCTCGGCGCTCAGGTCGGTCTCCCTGCCCCAGTTCTCGGGGGAGTACTTCTCCAGGTAGGCGTCGAAGTCGTAGCCGGGGGCGGCGAAGGCCTCGCAGCCCTCCGAGACGGCGTCGACGGTGCCCTTGACCTTGATGATCCGCGGCGCGGTGCCCTCGGCGGCGAGGGCGGCCCTGAACTCGGCCCAGGTGGAGACCGTGTAGACGTGCTCCGCGTCGGCGGCGGCCCCGCCGGTGGTGCCGGTGCCGTGGGAGGCCCAGCCGTCGCCCGCGGGCAGGGTCTGCCGGGCGGTGTCCCGGGGGTGGTGGTGGCCGGGGCGGGCCTCTGCGGCGGCGGCCGTCAGGCTCAGTACGAGGGCGGTGCAGCCCACGAGTGCGGCGGTTCTCTGCGTGGCATGCCCATGCCATCTGTGGGTGCTCATACTGCGGCTCTCCCTTGCTCTGGGGGTCGGTCGACGGTCGTGGGTGTTACGCGGTGGCCGGTGCGGGCCGGCTGATCCAGGACTCGGGGATCTCCCCGTCCAGCCGGCGCACGTCCCGGTGCGCCAGTACGCGCCCGCGCAGCAGTTCCCGGGCGACGAGCCGGGCGACCGCGATCGCGCCCGGCGGATTGAAGTGGGTGTTGTCCTGCTCGGTGGCGGTCCGGTTGAAGTACGCCTTGGTCCCCTCGACGCCGAGCCGCTGCCACAGCGCGAGCGACAGCGCCTGCACGTCGAGCAGCGCCACGCCCTCCTCCCCCGCCGGCGCCCGCATCGCCGCCGGGTACTCGCCGTGGCTCGGCACGGCGTTGCCCCCGGCGTCGAACCGCCGCCGCTCGACCGGCGTGGCCAGCACCGGCCGCGCCCCGCGGGCCCGGGCGCCCTCGACGTACAACCGCAGGTGGTCCTGGTACGTCGTCCAGGGCTCGGTGTGGCGGGCGGGGTCCTCGGCCTTCTCGTCGTTGTGCGCGAACTGCACGAGGAGCAGATCCCCGGGCCGGATCACACCGAGGATCGCGGCCAGCCGCCCCTCGTCGACGAAGCTCTTCGAACTCCGCCCGTTCACCGCGTGGTTGGCGAGCGCCAACTCCTCGCGGAGGAAGAAGGGCAGGGCCATGCCCCACCCGGTCTCGGGCGCGGCGTCGGCGTACTTCTGCGCGGCGGTGGAGTCCCCGGCGATGTAGAGGGTGCGGGGGCGGGGGCGTCCGCCGGCTTGGGCGGTGCCGGTGGCCGCGAATGCCGAGGGAAGGGAGGCAACGGCGGCTGAGGTGACGTGCCTTCGGCTGAGTGACACGCAGGGTACCTTTCGACGAAGGGTGGGAATGTCCCCCTGGGGGCGCGGGGAACGGCGCGATCAACCACAGGCGGCCCGCAGCCCGCGACCAACCACGGACCACCCACGGCGAAACCGGAACCGCCGGCTAACCCATCTGCTCCGTCCACTCGGCCTGCGCGTCGTTCAGCTTCTCGGCCAGCCCGTCCAGGAAGTCCTTCGCGCTCATGTCACCCAGCAGCACCTTCTGGAACGCCGGCTCGCTCTCCGACTTGGACATCGTGTTCCAGTCCGGCAGGTAGTACGGCAGCTGAACGATGGTCGTGGACCCGTCGTTCAGCGCCTGTGCCGCCAGGTTCGTCGGCTCGGCCTTCTGGATCCACGCGTCGTTCGCGGCCTCGGTGTTGGACGGCACCTGCCCGGCCGACTCGTTGAACTTCGAGTTCTGCTCCTTGGACAGGGCGAACTCGATGAACTTCCAGGCCGCCTCCTTGTTCTTCGAGCTCTTGAACATGCCGAGCCCGTCGACCGGGTTGGACACCTGGACCCGCTTGCCACTCGCGCCGACCGGCTGCGGGATGCCGCGGAACTTCTCGACGCCGAGCGCCTTCACGTGGTCCTGGTAGGAGCCCAGGTTGTGGTTGAGCATGCCGATGGTGCCGGTGTCCCACTGGGCGACCATCTTGGCGAAGTCGTTGTTGACGTCGGCGGCCGGCGTGACCTTCTTGTAGAGGGCCGCGTACTTCTCCAGCGCCTCCACGTTCTTCGGGTCGTTGACGGTGGTCTTCTTCTTGTCGGCGTCCCAGAACGAGGTGATGCCGGACTGCCCGTACATCGCGTCGAAGGCCTGGGCGATGGATCCGGAGCCGCCGCGGATGGTGTAGCCGAACTCGTTCTTGCCGGTGTCGGTCAGCTTCTCGGCGGCGTCGTAGAACGCGTCCCACGTCGTCGGCGCGTCGAGACCGGCCTTCTCGAACAGGTCGGTGCGGTAGTAGAGGACACCGTTGTTGGCGGAGGTCGGCATCGAGTAGAGGGTGCCGTCGCCACCGCCGGCGGCCTTCAGGGACTCGACCATGTCCTTGTTGAGCCTGCCGCTCAGGGAGGACTTGGTGAGCCGCTCGTCCAGCGGCTCCAGGGCGCCCTGGGCGGAGAAGCCCGCGAGCATCGAGGCCGTCACGCCGCCGACGTCCGGCAGGCCGCCGCCCTGGATGGCGGTGTCGACCTTGGACTGGTACTCGGTGGCGGCGATCCCGACGTACTCCACGTCGATGTCCGGGTTCGCCTTCTCGAAGTCGGCGATGATCTCCTTCCAGACGGCCGTGCGGATGCCGCCGTTGTTGTCCCAGAAGACGATCTTCCCCTGGCCGCTGCCCTCGGCGCCCTTGTCGCCGCCCGCCCCGCTGCCGTCGTCACCGCAGGCGGTGGCGGTCAGCGCGAGCACGGCGCCCAGGGCGACGGCGGCGGACGTCCGGCGCCGGGCTGTGCCTTTGTCTCTGCTGCTGAGCATGCTGATCCTCATTGGTCGGCTCTCTTCCGGGTCTTCTGGGTCTTCTGGGTCTTCTGGTTTTCCGGATCCGGCAAAGCGGTGGAACGACAACGTGGGGGTTCAGTGGGTTCGGTGGGGCCCGACGCGGAACCGCGTGAACGTGGCGGTGCCGGCGTGTCCCCGGCCTGCGGGCGCGAGGGCGAACAGGCCGAGCAGTGCGCCGACCCAGCGCCAGGGGGCGGCGGCGAACTCCCGGCCGACGGGGTGGGGGCCGTCGCCGAGGTCGTAGGAGAAACGGCAGCGGGCCCCGGGGACCGTCTCGATCCGCAGCCGGGCCCGTCCCCCGGGTGCGGGGCGCGGCCGGTCGGCGTCCCGCTCGCCCTCGGCCACCGACTCGGCGAACCGGTGCACCAGGTGCACCCGCCCGTCGGTGTCCCGCTGGAGCCCGATCCAGCGGTAGGCGTCGCCGAGCACCGCGAGTCCGGCCCGCGCGCCGGTTTCCTCGCCGTGCAGGCGCAGGTCGACCTCGATCACCGAGGGCTCGCCGGGGAAGCGCTGGGTGAGGACGTTCGGCAGCAGGCGCAGGTCGTGCGCGTCGGCCGAACGGACGCAGGCCAGGCGCAGCCCGTCCCCGGCGTGCTCGGTGGACCAGCCCGCGCGGGGGTTGGCCGTCCACGACCACTGGCGGCCGAACCGTCCGCCGGGGAAGTCGTCGTCGGTCGCGGGCGCGGCGGGCGGCTGCGGGGCAGGGCGGGACGGGTGTGCTCGGTGACCGGGGCACCGGCGTCGCCGAGGACCGGCCAGCCGTCCGCGTCCCACCGCATCGGCTGGAGGTGGACCACCCTGCCGTACGCGCCGCGCTGCTGGAAGTGCAGGAACCAGTCCTCGCCGGACGCCGTGCGCACCCAGCCGCCCTGGTGGGGGCCGTTGACGTCGGTGTCCCGCTGTTCCAGGACGACCTTCTCCTCGTACGGTCCGAAGAACCCGCGGGAGCGGAAGGCGCCCTGCCAGCCGGTCTCCACCGATCCGGCGGGGGCGAGGATCCAGTACCAGCCGTCGTGCCGGTAGAGCTTGGGCCCCTCCAGGGTGAACCAGCCGGGGAGCCGGTGGGCGTCGACGATCACCTTGCCGTCGTCCAGGAGTCCGGTGCCGTCGGGGCGCATGCGGTGGCCGGTGAGGCGGTTCTTGATCCCGGAGCGGGAGCGGGCCCAGGCGTGCACGAGGTAGGCCTCGCCGGTCTCGTCGTCCCACAGCGGGCAGGGGTCGATCAGGCCCTTGCCCGCCTTGACCAGGTGGGGGACGGTCCACGGGCCCCGGATGCCGGGGGCGTTGACCTGGAAGACGCCCTGGTCCGGGTCGCCCCAGTAGATCCAGAAGCGGCCCGCGTGGTGGCGCAGGGACGGTGCCCAGACGCCGCGGTCGTGGCGGGGGCGCGCGAACTCCCGCTCGGGCTCCAGGCGCTCCAGGGCGTGGCCGACCAGGGTCCAGTCGACCAGGTTGCGGGAGTGCAGGAGGGGCAGGCCGGGGACGCGTCCGAAGCTGGAGGCGGTCAGGTAGAAGTCGTCCCCGACGCGGACCACGTCCGGGTCGGACCAGTCGGCGTTCAGGACGGGGTTGGTGTACGTCCCCGCGGTCCCTGGCGCGGTCCCCGGCGCGGACGCGGCGGTCACGGGCTCACCGCCTTGCGGACGAGGGCGGCGGCGCCGTCGGCGTCGAGGCGGCCGTCGGCGACCACGGTGGCGATCCGGCGGACCAGGGTGCCGCCCGGGGCGACGGCCACCCGGTCGTCGTGGGCCAGCGAGGAACCCGCCCCGGGGTACTCCTCGGTGCGCACGAACCACGGGTCGCGCCGGGTGCGTTCGGTGGCGCCGGCGAACACCAGCGACCAGGTCTCCCCGGTCATGGCGAGCCAGTGAGCGGTGCTGCCGTGCACCTCGCGCTCGCCCTCCCGGTCGGCGGTGAAGACCCTGGGCGCCGCGCTCTCCTTGCGGGCGCGCCAGAAGAAGCCGCCGTAGGCCGCGCCGGGGCGCCCGTTGGTGGCGGGGCTGCCGAGGGTGAGCGGGTGAGGGGTGACGTTGGTGAGGGAGAAGGTGAAGTCCAGCGCCCAGGCGGCGCCGGTGATTTCGCCGGCCGCGACCGTGCGGCGCTCGCGCAGCAGTTCGGTGCCGCCGGCGACCCAGCGCAGCTCCTCGACGAAGCCGTCGGGGGCGCGGAGCTGGAAGGCGGTGTGCCGCTGGGTGCCGTGGTTGTCCAGCTCGGTCGGCCCCTGGTCGCGGACGAAGGTGCGCCCGCCCCAGAAGTTGTGCCCCTCGACGTCGGGAACGGCGACACCGACGCCGAGGTGGTGGAGGTGGTCGGCGGGGCTGAACTCGGTCACGGGGGTGCCGGCCAGGGTGGTGACGGGGTGCAGGTAGGGGCGCGGCGAGAGCCGGTGCGGCAGCTCGGGGCGGGTGGCGTACCGGGCGACGGGGCGGCCCGCCACGCGCAGCACCGGGGAGTCGTTGCCGGTCATCGGGTGCTCACCTCGTCACGGGGGTGCTCGGTGCGCGGCGCCCAGGGCGCGCCCAGTTCGGAGTAGAGGGCGAGGGTGTCGGCGGCGGCGGCCACGAGTGCGTCGACGCCGGGGACCACGCGGCGGTCCTCCCCGGGGACGCGGTGCCAGGCGGCGGCGGGCAGCGGCTCCGGGTCGGGTGCCCGGCGGATCGCCTCGACGACCCGCATGAAGGCGCCCGTCTCGTGCGGCGGGACCAGCAGCGGGACCCCGGTGGTGAGGTGGTCGACCAGGTTCTCCAGCAGGTCGGTGCGGTCGTGGTGGAATTCCTCGGGGCCGTGGCCGCCGCGCTGGAGCAGGACGCGGTCCTGCTTGTACCAGAAGGTGACGCGGCCGCTGGAGCCGTGCACCAGTACGTAGGGCTCGTCGGCCCGCTCGGCGCACAGGGTCGCGGCGACGGTGACGCGGTGCCCGCGCGCGGTGCCGATCCGCACGCAGGAGGTGTCGTCGGCCTCGATGTCGTTGGCGTGGCTCAGCTCGGTCTCGATGCCGGTGACGTCCTCGGCGCGGGCGGTGCCGCCGAGGGCGAGGGCGGTGGCGACGGCGTGCGCCAGCGGGTTGGTCAGCGCGCCGTCGATCACGTCGGCGCCGTTCAGCCGTCGCTTGCCCGACCAGGGTGCCCGGCGGAAGTAGGCCTCGTCGCGCACCCACGCGCCGGCCCCGCCGACGCCCACGACCTCGCCGATGGCGCCCTGGGCGACCAGCTCGCGGATGGCGGGGACGGCGTGCGAGCCCAGTGACTGGAACCCGACCTGGCAGGCGACACCGGACTCGGCGACCCCGTCGGCCATGCGCCGGAACTCGGCGTACGAGGGGGCCGGCGGCTTCTCCAGGAGGAGGTGCACTCCTCGGCGGGCGGCGGTCAGGGCGAGGTCGGTGTGGGTGGGGATCGGCGTGCAGATCACGGCGATCTCGGCGCCGGTGGAGTCGAGCAGCGCGCCGAAGTCGGTGGACTGCTCGGGGACTTCTCCCCCGGCCTCCTGCTCGGTCAGCGGTGTCAGCTCGCAGATGCCGGCCAGCCGGACCAGTCCCGCCTTCTCCAGGCGGCGGATGTTGGCGACGTGCCAGCGGCCGTGGCCGCGGGCACCGGCGAGGACGACGGGAACCCGGCTCATCCCTTCACCGCCCCCGCGCTGAAGCCGGTGATCAGCCACTTCTGGATGAAGGCGAAGACGATCACGACGGGGACGGCGGCGACGATGCCCCCGGCGGCGAGCGCGCCGAGGTCGACGCTGTCCGCGCTCATCAGGGAGTTGAGGCCGACCGGGATGGTCTGCTTGTGCTGGTTGTTGAGGAACATCAGGGCGAACAGGAAGTGGTTCCAGGAGTGCACGAAGGCGAAGGAACCCACCGCGATCAGGCCCGGCCGCAGCAGCGGCAGCACGACGATCCGGAAGGCCCTGAAGCGTCCGCAGCCGTCGACCCAGGCCGCCTCCTCCAGGGAGTACGGCACGTTCTTGATGAAGTTGCTGATCAGGATGATGGACAGCGGCAGCTGGAAGACCGTCTCGGCGATGATGACACTGCCCAGCGAGTTGATCATCTGGAGCCCGGCGAAGATCTCGAACAGCGGCACCAGGAGCAGCGCGCCCGGCACGAACTGGGAGCAGAGCAGGGCGAGCATGAAGACCCGCTTGATCTTGAAGTCGAACCGGGCGAGGGCGTAGCCGCCGGCCAGCGCGACGAGCGTGGTCATCACCAGGGTCGCGAGCCCGACGTACACGCTGTTCTGGAAGTAGGTGCCGAAGCCGCGGTCGGTCCACACCTTCTCGAAGTGCTCGGTGGTCATCGGCCAGGGCACGAGCGAGGTGGAGCCGGCCGGGCGCACCGCGAAGAGCAGGATCCAGTAGAACGGGATCATCGTGAAGACCAGGTAGATCCCGAGCGGCAGGTAGATCTGCCAGCGGGGCACCTCGTCCCAGGCCGGGCGCTTCTTGAGCGGCCGCGGCGGTGCGGGGGCGGCCGGCGCGGGGGCGGGGGCGGCCGCGGCGGCCTCCTTGGTGATCACTTGTTCTCGCCTCCGAACTTGCTCAGCCGCAGGTAGACGATCGAGCAGAAGAGCAGGATCACGAACGCGACCGTGGTGAGTGCCGACGCGTAGCCGAAGTCGTGGGCGTCGACGCTGGTGTTGGCGATGTACAGGGGCAACGTCGTGGTCTCGCCGGCGGGTCCGCCGCCGGTCAGGGTGTAGAGCAGGTCGACGTTGTTGAACTCCCACACCGCGCGCAGCAGCGTGGACAGGATGATGGCGTCCTTCAGGTGCGGCAGCGTGATGTGCCGGAACTGCTTGAGCCGGCTCGCCCCGTCGACCTCGGCCGCCTCGTACAGGTCCTTGGAGACGGACTGGAGGTCGGCGAGGATGAGGATCGCGAAGAAGGGCACCCCGCGCCAGAGGTCGGCGACCACCGCCGCGGAGAACACGGTCGAGGTGTCGGAGAGCCAGCTGGTGCCGTACGAGCCGATGCCCATGTCGGCGAGGTAGCGGGTGACGCCGGTCTGGGAGTTGTAGAGCAGCACCCAGATCGCGGAGGTCAGCACGCCGGAGACGGCCCACGGGGAGAAGACCATGGCCCGCCCGATGCCCCGGCCCACGAAGGTCTGGTTGACGATGAGCGCCAGTGCCAGGCCGAAGAGCAGTTGCAGTCCGACCTCGACGAAGACCCACTTGGCGCTGAAGACGAGGGTGTCCCGGAACACCGGGTCCTCGGTGAAGATCTTGACGAAGTTGTCGAAGCCCGCGAAGCCGTTCCGCCACGGCTTGGTGGGGTTGTACTCCTGAAGGCTGTAGTAGAAGACGCTGATGACCGGGTAGGCGATGAAGCCCAGCATCAGCAGGGCGGCCGGTCCGATCAGCAGGTACGGGAGCCTGCGCGGCGTGGCCGAGGCACGGCGCCGCCTGGGTGGCGCGGGCGGTTTCGCCACGGCTGCGGCTTGGGCCATGACAGTTCTCCGTTCAGTTACGTCTACGTCGTGCGGGGCATGCGCGGAGCTGGTGGGAAGCGCCGATGGGAAGCGCTTTCTCGATGGGCAGGGGCGTGCCGGGTCCCGCCGTCGGCGGGCTCAGCCCGCGTAGGGGTCCCGCACCTTGCCCGGGCGGGCCAGGAACTCGAAGTCGCAGCCGGTGTCGGCCTGGGTGATCTGTTCGTTGTAGAGCGCGCCGTAGCCCCGTTCGTAGCGGGCGGGCGGCGGGGTCCAGGCGGCCCTGCGGCGCTCCAGCTCCTCGTCGTCCACGCCCAGGTGCAGGGTGCGGGCCTCGACGTCGAGGGTGATCGGGTCGCCGGTCCGGACGAGGGCGAGCGGTCCGCCGACGTACGACTCGGGGGCCACGTGCAGCACGCACGCGCCGTAACTGGTGCCGCTCATCCGCGCGTCGGAGATCCGGACCATGTCCCGCACGCCCTCCTTGAGCAGGTGGTCGGGGAGGGGCAGCATCCCGTACTCGGGCATGCCCGGGCCGCCCTTGGGCCCGGCGCCCCGCAGCACGAGCACGCTGTCGGCGGTGATGCCCAGGTCCGGGTCGTTGATGGTGCGCTGCATGGTCCTGTAGTCGTCGAAGACGACGGCGGGACCGGTGTGCTTGAGCAGGTGCGGCTCGGCGGCGATGTGCTTGATGACGGCGCCGTCCGGGCAGAGGTTGCCGCGCAGGACGGCGACCCCGCCCTCGGCCGCGACCGGGTTGTCCCGGGGCCTGATGACCTCGTCGTGGTGGACGCGGGCGCCCGCCAACTGCTCGCGCAGGGTGTCGTGCGAGATGGTGGGCCGGTCCAGGTGGAGCAGGTCGGTGATGCGCGAGAGGAAGCCGGGCAGGCCGCCGGCGAAGTGGAAGTCCTCCATCAGGTACGTCTGTCCGCCGGGGCGGACGTTGGCCAGCACCGGGACGGTGCGGGCGATGCGGTCGAAGTCGTCGAGGGTGAGGGTGACGCCCGCGCGGCCCGCCATCGCGATCAGGTGGATCACGGCGTTGGTGGAGCCGCCGAGTCCGAGCACAGTGGTGACGGCGTCCTCGAAGGCGTCGGCGGTGAGGACGTCGCTCAGCTTCCGGTCGCGGTGGACCAGTTCGACGATGCGCATTCCGGCGGCGGCGGCCATCCGGTCGTGCCCGGAGTCGACGGCCGGGATGCTGGAGGCGCCCGGGACGGTGACGCCGAGGGCCTCGGCGGCGGCGGTCAGCGTGGAGGCGGTGCCCATCGTCATGCAGTGGCCCGGCGAGCGGGCCAGACCGCTCTCCAGTTCCTGCATCTCGCAGTCGCCGATGAGGCCGGCCCGCTTGTCGTCCCAGTACTTCCACATGTCGGTGCCGGAGCCGAGGGTCTGGCCGCGCCAGTGCCCGGGGAGCATGGGCCCGGCGGGGACGAAGACGGCGGGCAGGTCCACCGTGGCGGCGCCCATCAGCAGGGCGGGCGTGGACTTGTCGCAGCCGCCCATCAGCACGGCGCCGTCGACCGGGTAGGAGCGCAGCAGTTCCTCGGTCTCCATGGCGAGGAGGTTGCGGTAGAGCATCGGGGTCGGCTTCTGGAAGGTCTCGCTGAGCGTGGAGACCGGGAACTCCAGCGGGAACCCGCCCGCCTGCCAGACCCCCCGCTTGACCGCCTGGGCGCGGTCGCGCAGGTGGACGTGGCAGGGGTTGATGTCGGACCAGGTGTTGAGGATCGCGATGACGGGCTTGCCGAGGTGCTCCTCGGGCAGGTAGCCGAGCTGCCGGGTCCGGGCGCGGTGGCTGAAGGAGCGCAGGCCGTCCGTGCCGTACCACTGGTGGCTGCGCAGCTCCTCCGGGGACCTCCTGTCGGTCATATCGACCACCCCGCGGCGATGGCGGCGACCTCGGCGCGCTCGCCCTCGGGCAGCGGCTTGCTCGGCGGGCGCACCTCCCGGCGGCACAGGCCCAGCGAGGCGAGGGCCTCCTTGACCACGGTGACGTTGTTGGCGGAGCCGTTGGCGGCGCGCAGTTCCTCGAAGCGGCGGATCTGCTCCCAGACCTTCATGGCGGCCGGGTAGTCGCCGGAGCGCAGCGCTTCGATCATGTTCAGCGAGACGGCCGGGGCGACGTTCACCAGCCCCGAGGTGAAGCCGGTGGCGCCCGCGCTGAAGTACGAGGGGGCGTACGGCTCGGCGAGCCCCGCCACCCAGACGAAGCGGTCGAGGCCGGCGTCGCGGGCGAACGCCGCGAACTTGGCGGCGTCGGGGACGGCGTACTTCACGCCGATCACGTTGGGGCAGGCGTCGGCGAGGTCGGCGAGGCGGGCGCCGGTGAGCTGGGCGTTGCGGATGTAGGGGACGACGCCCAGCTCCGGCACGGCCTCGGCGACGGCGCGGTGGTAGTCGACCCAGCCGCCCTGGGAGACGTAGGGGTGTACGGGCTGGTGGACCATCACCATGGTGGCGCCCAGGTCGCGGGCGTGCCGGGCGGAGGCGACCGCGGTCGGCACGTCGTGGCCCACGCCGACCAGGATGTCCGCGCGCTCGCCGGTCTCCTCGATCGTCAGCTCGGTGACCAGGCGGCGCTCGGCCGGGGAGAGGGCGTAGAACTCGCCGGTGTTGCCGTTGGGGGTGAGGGTCGTGATGCCACCGTCGAGGAGACGACGCAGCAGTGCCCGGTAGGTGGCGGGGTCGACGGTGCCGTCCTCGGCGAACGGGGTCACCGGGATCGCCACCACGTCGGCCAGGGCCGCCCGCTGGGTCTCGAACGTCGCTGTCATGCCTGACCGTCCTCTTCCTGGGCCGCGCTCCCCGCTTCGGGGAAGGCCCGCTCGACGAAGGACGCGATGTGCGCGTGCAGGGCGCGGCCGGCACCGTCCGCGTCACCGGCGAGGGCGAGGCGCAGGATCTCCTGGTGCTCGCCGGCCTCCCGCTCCCAGGAGGGGTCGGCGGCCCAGGCGACCGCGGAGACGAGGGCCGCCTGGTCGCGGACCTCGTCGAGCATCCGGCCGAGCAGCGGGTTGCCGCAGGGCAGGTACAGGGCGCGGTGGAACTCGCGGTTGGCCAGCGACCGTTCGGCCGTGTCCGTGGCCCGTTCGGCCTGGGTGAGCGCGTCCCGGGCGGCGTCCAGGGAGGCACCGCGGCGCACGGCGCGCTTGAGCGCCTCGGGCTCGAGGAGCAGCCGGACGTCGTAGACCTCGCGCGCCATGTCCGCGTCCACCATGCGCACCGTGACGCCCTTGTACTGGCTCATCACGACCAGTCCGGTACCGGCCAGCGTCTTGAGCGCCTCGCGCACCGGCGTCTTGGACACCCCGAACTGTGCGGCGAGGTCGGTCTCGACCAGGGCCTGGCCGGGCGTCAGCCGGCCGGTGAGGATGCGGCGTTTGATCTCCTCCAGCACGTACTGCGTGCGGGAGGGGATCGGCGTGGGCACAGAGGTCATGCGCGCCTCTCGGAATCTCGCGTCGGATGCGCGACAGATCTCTGACATCAGATCTCGCGTATCGCGTCTCATATATGACGTACGGAGTACGACGCGTTGAAGGTAAGAGGGGCGCGCGGCGGCGTCAATGCTTCTGACAAAGGAAGTCGGGTTCGGCGGATGTTCGTTACGCGGTGCGGGACCAGCCCGGGTCGCGTCCGCTGAGCCCCACGGTGCGCTCCAGCAGCGGTGCGTCGGCGGGCACGGCGACGACCGGCCCGAACATGCCCTGGTCCCGCTCGGACTCCGCCGCGGCGGCGGCCAGCAGCGCGTGCGCCGCCCGCAGCGCGGCCGGGTCGGGGGTGTACTCCTGGCCGGTGGCGCGGGCCAGGTCCCAGCCGTGGATCACCAGTTCGTCGGCGACGACGGCACCGGCGACCGCGCCGGGCAGGTCGATGCCACCGGCCCGGGTCGCGCCGGTCCACGCCCCGGGGTCGCGCCACGCCTCGGCGAGTTCCCCGAGCGCGGCGGCGAGTTGCTCGCGCCAGCCGGGGCCGATGTCCGGCACGGACGCCTCGGGGCTGGTGTCCGTGGTGGGCCCCAGGTCCTTGCGGGCGGCGTCGCGGAAGGCGACGGCGAGACCGGTCAGGTGGCCGAGCAGGTTGCGCACCGCCAGGTCCGGGCAGGGCGTCGGGTCCGCGAGCCGGTCGTCGCGCACGCCGTCGGCGAGGCGGGTGAGGATCCGCGTCTGCGGTCCCAGGTCGAAGGTCGTGGTGTCGGCGGTCATCGGCTGCTCCTCGGGTCGTGCGTGGCCGGCTCTTCTCGGGGGTGGACTCGTCGCAGCCGGGAAACTCATCGGCCGCGGGGCCCGGCACTAGGTCACCTGCCCGATGCCCGCGCCGGGGCCTTAGGCCCACGCTGACCAGGTATGACGAAGGCAGGAACGAGGAGATCCGCAGGTCCGGACGGACCCTGGCCCGTGGTGCGCGTCCTGCGCGACCGCGACGCGGGCCTGTGTCTCGCCGGGGTGGTGGTGTCCGGCTTCGGCACCTCGGCGCTGTGGCTGGCGGCCGGCGTGTGGGTGAAGGACCTGACCGGCTCGGACGGGCTGGCGGCGCTGTGCGTGCTCGCGATGTGGGCACCGACGCTCGCGGGCCCGGCGCTGGGCACCCTGGCGGACCGCGTCCGCCGCAGGCCGCTGCTGATCGCCACCGGCCTGCTGATGGCCTGCCTGCTGCTCACGCTCTTCGCCGTGGACTCACGGGACACGCTCTGGCTGCTCTTCGCGGTGCTCCTCGTGTACGGCGCGGCGGGCGTCGTCCACGACGCGGCCGAGTCGGCGCTGGTCGCCGCAGCCGTCGCCCCGGGGCTGCTCGGCGACTTCAACGGCCTGCGCACGACCGCCAACGAGGGCATGAAGCTGGTGGCGCCCTTGGCCGGGGCGGGGCTGTACGCGGCGTACGGCGGACCGGGCGTGGCGCTGCTGGACGCGGTGACCTTCGTGCTGGCCACCGGCGTGTACGCCGCCCTGCGGGTCCGGGAGGCGCCACCGGAGCGCCCCACGGCGAGTTGGCGGCGCCGCACGGCCGAGGGGGCCCGGTATCTGCGGGGCCATCCCGGCCTGCGCCCGCTCGTCCTCGCGGGCGGCGTCACGATGCTGTGCGCGGGCGTCAACGGCGCCACCGTCTACGCCGTCGTGGACGCCCTCGGGCACTCCCCCGCGTACGCCGGTGCGCTGTACGCGGTCCAGGGCGCCGGGTCGGTGGCGGTGGGGCTGCTCGCCGGACCGGCGATCCGGCGCCTGGGCGGGCGGCGCTTCGCCGCCGCGGGGATCGCCCTGTTCGGCGTGGCGGTGGCGGCGCGGGCGGCACGGTACGACGCGGTGGCCCTGGCCTCCGGTGCGGCGATCGGCGCGGGGCTGCCGACGGTGCTGATCGCCGCCCTGACCGCCGTGCAGCACGAGACCCCGGGGCCGCTGCTCGGCCGGGTCTCGGCGACGGCCACCTCCCTGGTCCTCACGCCCAACGTGCTCGGACTCGCCGCGGGCGCGGCCCTGGTGGAGCCGATCGGCCCGCGCCTGCTGCTGCCGGCCGTGGGGGCGGTGCTGCTGGGGACCGCGGCGGTGCTGGTGCCCGCGCGGAGTGCGACGGAGGGGCCCACGCCGTCAGCCGCGTAGGACCAGCCACTCCTGGAGCTCGACGAGGTTGCCCGCCGGGTCCACGAGGTGGGCGACACGCATGCGGTCCGTCATGGGGGCCGGGCCGTGGACGAGTTCGGCTCCCCGCGCGGTGACCTCCTCGCAAGCGCGGTCCAGGTCGTCCACGCGCAGGACGACGAGGGACCGGTGGCCGGCCGGCTCGTCGGCGAGTCCGCCCAGCACCTGGGCCAGCTGCGCGCGGTCCTGAAGGGCGATGCCCGCGGTGCCGCCGTCGGGGGTGAACTTCGCGTACGGGCCGTCCTCCGCCTCGAGCTGCGGCTTCAGCCCCAGGACGTCCCGGTAGTAGCGGTAGCAGCGGGGGAAGTCGGTGACCAGAAGGCGGACCTGGGCGAGTTCCATGGGCATCCCCTCCGAAGAGCGCGACGAGGGCGTCCGGCCCCGGCCGGCCCCGGACGCCGTCGTCCGCACCCTACGCGAGGGACGTGAGCCCCGCCCGCACCTCCTCCAGATCCCCGTCCGAGGCCAATCCGGCGTGGTACAGGCGCAGTTCGTTCGCCCCGAGGTCCCGGGCGCGGGCGGCGTCGGCGGCGAGGGTGCGGGGGCTGCCGCCCATGCCGGAGACCACCGTGAGGTTGGCGGCGAGGACGGTGCCGTCGGCGGCCTGTTCGGCGAAGGGCGTCAGCAGGCCCGCGCCGCCCGTGCAGGGCACGACCACGCCGTCCGCGACGGAGAGGATGTGCGCGGGGTCGACCCCGGCGTTGGCGCCGCAGTGGTGGGAGACCGGGTCGGCGTGCAGCAGGACCTGGAAGCCGTCGGGCGCGGCGGCGCGGACCGCCGAGACCGCCGCCTCCTGGAGCGTGCGGGCCCGGTCCTCGCGCCACGCCCGTGTGGCGTTCGCCGGTGCCGCTCCGAGGAGCTTCTCCACGCCCGCCCAGCCCCCGTCCGAGGGCGCCGCGCCCCGCCACACCGGTTCGAGGGCGGTGCGCACGGCGGCGGCGAGCGGGTCGGCGTCCAGGCCCTGGGCGGCGTAGCCCGCCCGGCAGGCGGGGCAGAAGCACAGCGACATCAGGTACTGCCCGGCGTCCCCGAGGGCCACCCCGGCCGTCTTGTCGTGGGCGTGCAGGTGGGCGAGCCCGTACCAGCCCAGTGACTCCAGTTCCGTGCCGTGCGCCCCGGGCCGCACCGCCGCCTCGGCGGCCAGGTCGGTGAGGTAGGCGCGCGTGGCGGGCTGCGCGATGCAGGGCGCCCAGGGGTAGCGGTCGCCGTAGGCGTTGACCACGCAGGTGTGCGGGTGCTCGGCGCCGAGGCGGGAGTTGTGGGCGAGGACGACCCAGGTGTGCACCTCCAGGCCCGCGTCCGCGAGGGCGGCGGCGGCCTCGCCGTACGCGTCGCCGGGCGCCCAGTCGCCCGCCTCGTACGGGCGCGGGCTGCGACCCTCCCAGCGGGCGGCGTCCGGCGGGTAGAGGACGGCGGCGTACTCGGCGGTGACCACGCGGTGGCGCGGGTGGCGCGGGGTGAGGGCGCGGGTGGAGTGGTAGGCGGCGGCGAGCGTCACCTGCGCCACGCCGAGCTCCGCGACGCGGGCGGGGGCGTCCGGGTCGCCGCACACGTCCCAGGGGTAGAGGAACGCCGAGGTCTTCACCGGCCGGCCCCTTCCCGCAGCAGCGCCTGACCCCGCTCGACGATCCGCGCGAGCTGCTTCACGTGCTCCTCGGCCGGCTCCTCCAGCGGCGTCCGCACCTCCCCCACGTCCAGGCCCCGCAGCCGCACGCCCGCCTTGACCAGGGCGACGGCGTACCCGCGGCCCCGGGCGCGCAGGTCGACGAAGGGCCGGTAGAAGCCGTCCAGCAGACGGTGCACGGTGGGCTCGTCGCCCTCGCGCAGCGCCCGGTGGAAGGCGAGGGCGATCTCGGGGGCGAAGCAGAACACGGCGGACGAGTAGAGGGTGACGCCGAGCGCGCGGTAGGCGAGCTGGGTCTGCTCGGCGGTCGGCAGTCCGTTGAAGTACAGGAACTCCTCGCCGGGCAGTTCCGTGCGCACCGCGCTGACGGTCCGCTGCATGAGGTCGAGGTCGCCGAGCCCGTCCTTGAGGCCGACGATGCCGTCCGTGCGGGCCAGTTCGACGACGCTCCCGGGGGTGAAGACGGCGTTGTCGCGCTGGTAGACGATCACGGGCAGCGCGGTCGCGGCCGCCACCTCCCGGTAGTGCCGCACCAGTCCCTCCTGCCCGGCGAGCACCAGGTAGGGCGGCATGGCGAGCAGCCCGTCGGCGCCGGCCTCCTCGGCGAGGCGGGCGTAGCGCACGGCGAGGGCGGTGCCGTAGCCCGCGCCCGCCAGCACGGGCACCCGGCCCGCGCTCTCCTCGACGGCCGCGCGGACGCAGGCCGCGAACTCCTCCGGGGTCAGCGCGTGGAACTCGCCGGTGCCGCAGCAGGCGAACACGGCGGCGGCACCCGCCTCGACCCCGCGGCGCACATGGGTGCGGTAGACGTCCAGGTCGAGTCCGCCGTCGGGTCCGTACGCCGTGACGGGGAAGAACAGCGGGCCGCTGGGCACGGTGAGCCGAGCGGCGAGAGGGGCTGAGGTCACAAGCGCTCCCCATTCCATATCTATGACCTTCGTCTACATTTCTGAACGCGACCACGCTAAGCCGCCCCGCTAACACCGTCAAGCAGGCGCCCTCTTGACGCCCGACCACGCGCTCCTTAGCGTGTCCACGCATCTGAACGTGAGGCACACACCGGCACGCACCCACGCGTCCGCCACTACGACAGACCGACCTAGGAGTCCCGAGGATGCCCGCTCCCCGCACCGTCCTGCTCACCGGCGCCGCCGGCGGCCTCGGCACCCTGATGCGGGCACTGCTCCCCGACCACGGCTACGCACTGCGCCTGCTCGACCTGCGCCCCGTCGAGGGCGAGCCGGACGCGATCGTCGCCGACCTCGCCGACCGGGACGCCCTGCGCGAGGCCGTCCGGGGCGTCGACGCGATCATCCACCTCGCGGGCATCTCCCTGGAAGCCTCTTTCGACAAGATCCTGAAGGCCAACATCGAGGGCACGTACAACCTGTACGAGGCCGCCCGCGAGGAGGGCGTCGGCCGCATCGTCTTCGCCTCCTCCAACCACGCCGTCGGCTACACCCCCCGGCCGCAGGGCGAGGACCCCCTCATCCCCGTCGACACGCCGCGCCGCCCGGACACCTTCTACGGCCTGTCCAAGTGCTTCGGCGAGGACCTGGCCCAGCTCTACTGGGACAAGCACGGCATCGAGACCGTCTCCGTCCGCATCGGCTCCTGCTTCCCCGAGCCGACCAGCGTGCGCATGCTCTCGGTGTGGATGAGCCCCGCGGACGGCGCCCGCCTCTTCCACGCGGCCCTCACCGCCGAGAACGTCGGGCACACCGTCGTCCACGGCTCCTCCGCCAACACCCGCCTGTGGTGGGACCTGACCTCCGCACGGGCGCTCGGTTACGAACCCCGGGACGACTCCGAGCCGTACGCCGACAAGCTCCTCGCCGAGCAGGGCGAACTGGACCCGGACAACCCGGCGCACGCCCGCCTGGGCGGCCACTTCGTGACCGACCCCCCGATCTGGCCCAACTGACCGGAAGACGACCCCGCGAGAACCACCGAGGAAGCGGACGGGCACCGAACGGGCCCGTCCGCTTCCCCATGCGGGCATCCGCGCTGCCCGTTCTCACCCCGCCCCGCGCTCCGCCCCAGGTCCGAGACGGGCACCCGGCACCGCAAACGGGCACACCCGGGCAGCATCGGATCCGCAACAGACCTGGTCAGTGCCGCGCGGCCGCTGTAGAACTTCCCCCAAGGGCCACCCGGGCCCGAACGGGCAGGCGCGCGGCGACGAGGCGGTGAGGCGGGTGTTCGGCATGAGCACGGGTACAAGGACGACGGAAGAACGCCGGCACGAGATCGTGCGCGTGGCCCGCGCCACCGGCTCGGTCGACGTCACCGCGCTCGCCGCCGAACTGGGCGTCGCCAAGGAGACCGTACGACGGGACCTGCGCGCCCTGGAGGACCACGGGCTGGTCCGCCGCACCCACGGCGGCGCCTACCCGGTGGAGAGCGCCGGGTTCGAGACCACGCTCGCCTTCCGCGCCACCAGCCACGTGCCCGAGAAGCGCCGGATCGCGTCCGCGGCCGTGGAACTGCTCGGCGACGCGGAGACGGTCTTCGTCGACGAGGGCTTCACCCCCCAGCTCATCGCCGAGGCCCTGCCCCGGGACCGGCCGCTGACCGTGGTCACCGCGTCCCTGCCGGTCGCCGGCGCCCTCGCGGAGGCCGGTGACACCTCCGTCCTGCTGCTCGGCGGCCGGGTCCGCTCGGGCACCCTGGCCACCGTCGACCACTGGACGACGAAGATGCTGGCCGGCTTCGTCGTCGACCTGGCCTACATCGGCGCCAACGGCATCTCCCGCGAGCACGGCCTCACCACCCCCGACCCCGCGGTCAGCGAGGTCAAGGCGCAGGCCGTCCGGGCCGCCCGCCGCACGGTGTTCGTCGGCGCGCACACCAAGTTCGGGGCGGTGAGCTTCTGCCGCTTCGCGGAGGTGGGCGCCCTGGAGGCCATCGTCACCAGCACCCTGCTGCCCTCGGCCGAGGCCCACCGCTACTCACTGCTCGGCCCCCAGGTCATCCGCGTCTGAGCACCACCCGGCCCCGTCCCGCACGGGCACGTCCACACCCTTCAATGCCCTGTATCTCCCTATACCTCCCCATACGTTCAGGAGCGATCCATGCGAACCCAGAGCCGACGGAGGCCGCGAGCGACTCTCGCCCTGGCCGCCGCAGGGACGCTGCTCGCCCCGCTGCTCACCGGCTGCTGGGTCGGGGCGGGCGGCGCCGGATCCGGCGGCAACGCCATCAACGTCCTGATGGTCAACAACCCGCAGATGGTCGAGTTGCAGAAGCTCACCGCCGACCACTTCACCAAGGACACCGGCATCAAGGTGAACTTCACCGTCCTGCCGGAGAACGACGTCCGCGACAAGATCAGCCAGGACTTCGCCAACCAGGCCGGCCAGTACGACGCCGCCACCCTCTCCAACTACGAGATACCGATCTACGCCCGCAACGACTGGCTGCACGAGATGGACTCCTACGTCGCCAAGGACCCGGCCTACGACGAGCAGGACGTCCTCGGCCCGATGCGCGAGTCCCTCACCGCCGAGGACGGCAAGCTCTACGGCCAGCCCTTCTACGGCGAGTCGTCCTTCCTGATGTACCGCAAGGACCTGTTCGCCAAGGCGGGCCTCGAGATGCCCGAACACCCCACCTGGA
The DNA here is from genome assembly GCF_000717995.1 of Streptomyces violaceorubidus. Classification (GTDB taxonomy): domain Bacteria; phylum Actinomycetota; class Actinomycetes; order Streptomycetales; family Streptomycetaceae; genus Streptomyces; species Streptomyces violaceorubidus. The sequence goes on along the minus strand of NZ_JODM01000012.1, from coordinate 38,172 downwards.
CCGAGGTGGCCGGCTTCGCCGAGAAGCTCGACGGGTCCGAACCCGGGATGAAGGGCATCTGCCTGCGCGGACTGCCCGGCTGGGGCGAGCTGATGGCACCCCTGACGACGGTCGTGAACACCTTCGGCGGCACCTGGTTCGACCAGGACTGGCAGGCCCGGCTCGACTCCCCCGAGTGGCAGCGGGCGACGAAGTTCTACGTCGACCTGGTCCGCGAGCACGGCGAGTCCGGCGCCGCCCAGTCCGGCTTCGCCGAGTGCCTGAACAACATGACCCAGGGCAAGGTGGCCATGTGGTACGACGCCACCTCCGCGGCCGGCTCCCTGGACGCCGCCGGGTCCCCGGTCAAGGGCAAGGTCGGCTACGCGCCCGCCCCGGTGGAGAAGACGGACTCCTCCGGCTGGCTCTACACCTGGGCCTGGGGCATCCAGAAGGCCTCGCGCAACGCCGACAAGGCCTGGAAGTTCCTCTCCTGGGCGTCCAGCAAGGAGTACGAGCAGCTGGTCGGCGACGAGATCGGCTGGTCCAACGTCCCGGCCGGCAAGCGCGCCTCGACGTACGGGAACCCGGCCTACGTGAAGGAGGCCGCCGCCTTCCAGGAGATGACCAGGAAGGCCATCGAGGGCGCCCGGCCCAAGGATCCCGGCGTGCAGCCGCGGCCCGCGCCCGGCATCCAGTTCGTCGGCATCCCCGAGTTCACCGACCTCGGTACCAAGGTCTCCCAGGAGATCAGCGCGGCCATCGCCGGACGCCAGTCCGTCGAGGAGGCCCTGAAGAAGTCCCAGCAGCTCGCCGAGAAGATCTCCGAGGAGTACGAGGGACGATGACCGCCACCACCACGGCCCCCTCGGCCGCACCCGAACACACCCGCCCCACCGTCCGCCCGCCGTCCAACCGGCTGCGCGCCTGGGCCACCCGCGCGCCCCTCCTCCCCGCCCTGGTCTTCATGGTCGTGGTCACCCAGCTGCCCTTCGTGGCGACCCTGGTGATCTCCTTCTTCGACTGGAACGCCCTCTACCCCGACGCCCGCCACTTCACCGGCTTCGCCAACTACGGCGACGTCCTGAGCGACCCGGCCCTGCGCAAGTCGGTGTGGACGACGATCCTGCTCACCGTGGCGGTCGTCCTGGCCAGCCTGGTCCTCGGGCTGGTCCTCGCCCTGCTCCTCGACCGCAGGTTCAAGGGCCGCGGCGTGGTCCGCACCCTCCTGATCGCCCCGTTCCTGGTGGTCCCGGTGGCGGCGGCCCTGCTCTGGAAGCACGTCCTCTACAACCCCGAATACGGCCTGCTCAACGGGCTGTTGCACTACGTCGGCGGACCCCAGCCGGACTGGATCTCGAACACCCCGCTGCTCGCGGTCGAGGCCTCACTGGTGTGGCAGTGGACGCCGTTCATGATGCTCATCCTGCTGGCCGGACTGCAGAGCCGGGACCAGCAGCAGATCGAGGCCGCCCGGGTGGACGGCGCGGGCGACTGGCAGATCTTCGTCCACCTCACCCTCCCCCACCTGCGCCGCTACCTGGAACTCGGCGCCCTGCTCGGCTCGATCTACATCGTCCAGAACTTCGACGCGGTCTTCACCCTCACCTCCGGCGGCCTGGGCACGGCCAACCTGCCCTACACCGTCTACCAGAGCTTCTACCAGGCCCACGAGAACGGCCTCGCCTCGGCCGCGGGCGTCCTGGTCGTCATCGGCTCGATCGTCATCGCCACCTTCGCGCTGCGCGTGGTGTCGTCCCTGTTCCGCGAGGAGGCCGGCCGCGCATGACCGCCACCGCCGTACGCTCCGTCGTCACCGACGCCAAGCCCGCCCACACCCGCCGCAGGGCCGGTGCCGGCCTCGGCCTCGTGGCCTGGCTGGTCGGGATCGTCTTCTTCCTGCCCATCGCCTGGATGGCGCTGACCTCCTTCCACTCCGAGTCCGACGCGGCCACCAACCCGCCGTCCTTCGCGGCGTCGCTGACACTGGACGGCTACCGCGAGTTCTTCGGCGCGGGCGGCGGGGCCAGCCCCTGGCCCGCCCTCGTCAACTCGGCGGTGGCGTCGATCGCCTCGACCCTCTTCGTCCTGGTCCTGGCCCTGCCCGCCGCCTACGCCCTGTCCATCCGTCCGGTGAAGAAGTGGACCGACGTCCTGTTCTTCTTCCTCTCCACCAAGATGCTTCCGGTGGTCGCGGGCCTGCTGCCGATCTACCTGTTCGCCAAGAACACCGACATGCTGGACAACATCTGGCTGCTGGTCGTCCTCTACACCTCGATGAACCTGCCGATCGCGGTCTGGATGATGCAGTCCTTCCTGGCCGAGGTCCCGGTCGCCATCATCGAGGCGGCCCGGATGGACGGCGCGAAGCTCCCCACGATCCTGGTCCGGGTCGTGGCCCCCATCGCCCTCCCGGGCATCGCCGCCACGTCGCTCATCTGCTTCATCTTCAGCTGGAACGAGCTGCTCTTCGCCCGGGTCCTGACGGGCGTGGTAGCCGAGACCGCCCCCGTCTTCCTGACCGGCTTCATCACCAGCCAGGGCCTCTTCCTGGCCAAGGTGTGCGCCGCGTCGCTCGTCATCTCCCTGCCGGTGCTCGCCGCGGGGTTCGCCGCCCAGGACAAACTGGTCCAGGGCCTGTCGTTGGGAGCCGTGAAATGAAGGCCGCCGTCATCGAGTCCGTGGGCCGCGCCGTCGTCACCGAGGTCCCCGACCCGACGCCAGGGCCGCGCGAGGTCGTCGTCGAGGTCGCCGCCTGCGGCCTGTGCGGCACCGACCTGCACATCCTCCAGGGCGAGTTCGCGCCCAAGCTCCCGATCGTGCCGGGTCACGAGTTCGCGGGCGCGGTGGTCGGCGTCGGCGCCCAGGTCACGGAGGTGGCGGTCGGCGACCAGGTGGCCGTCGACCCCTCCCTCTACTGCTACGAGTGCCGCTACTGCCGCACCGGTCACAACAACCTCTGCGAACGCTGGGCGGCCATCGGCGTGACGACGGCGGGCGGCGCGGCCCAGTACGCGGTGGCGCCGGTCGCGAACTGCGTGAAGCTCCCCGAGCACGTCCGCACCCAGGACGCGGCCCTGATCGAGCCGCTCTCCTGCGCCGTCCGCGGCTACGACGTCCTCCAGTCCCGACTCGGCGCCCACGTCCTGATCTACGGCTCCGGCACCATGGGCCTGATGATGCTGGAGCTGGCCAAGCGCACCGGCGCGGCCAGCGTCGACATGGTCGACCTCAACCCGGCCCGCCTGGAGACGGCCCGCGGCCTCGGCGTCTCGGCCTCGGCCGCCACCCCCGACGAGCTGGACCGCCCCCAGGGCTGGGACCTGGTCATCGACGCCACCGGCAACGCGGCGGCGATCCAGGACGGCCTGGACCGGGTGGCCAAGGCCGGCACCTTCCTCCAGTTCGGCGTCGCCGACTACGCGACGCGCGTCCAGATCGACCCGTACCGCATCTACAACCAGGAGATCACCATCACCGGCTCCATGGCGGTCCTCCACAGCTACGAGCGCGCGGCGGAGCTGTTCGCGAACGGCGTCCTCGACCCGGACGTCTTCATCAGCGACCGCGTCGAACTGGCCCGCTACCCCCAGGCCCTGGAGCAGTTCGCGGCGGGCGTGGGCCGCAAGATCGTGGTCGTGCCGTAACGGGAAACGGGCGGGGGCGGCGGGGGCCAGAGCCCCGAGACCGCCGCCCCACCCGCCCTCGACCCAATTGGCTCCCGGGTAAGGGAACGGTAAAACGCCCCCGCTCGTTCACCCGGCATGACAGCTATGACCCCCGGCTCGAACATCCCCCTCTCCGCCGCCCGCGTGACGGTGGACGTCGCCGCGCCCGTGCGGCTCGACGTATCGGGCCTGCTGCTCACCGCCGACGGCAAGGTGCGCTCCGACGACGACTTCATCTTCTACAACCAGCCCACCGGCCAGGGCGTGACCTACCGCTCCGGCGGCGGTGCGGCCCCGGACGCGATCGTGGTGGACACCACCGCCGTCCCGCCGGGCATCGAGAAGATCGTCGTCACCGCCAGCCCGGACGCCGCCGGCCAGACCTTCCAGGGCATCGAGCCGACCGCCACCATCCGCAACGCGGACGACAACTCCGTGCTCGCCAGCTTCACGCCCCCGCAGCTCGGCACCGAGACCGCCCTGGTGATCGTCGAGGTCTACCTGCGCAACGGCGCCTGGAAGGCCCGCGCCGTGGGCCAGGGCTACGCCAACGGCCTGGCGGGCATCGCGACCGACTTCGGCGTCACGGTGGAGGAACCGGCGGCCCCGGTCCAGCCGGCGGCCGCGCCGCAGCCCCGGACGGCCACGCCCCCGCCCCCGCCCGCCGCGGCGCCCACGATGCCCGCCGCGCCGCCCGCACCGCCCGCCGCACCGCCCGCGCCCGCCCCGGGCACCGGCAAGATCAACCTCGACAAGGGCCGGGTCAGCCTCCAGAAGAACCAGACGGTGTCCCTCGTCAAGGGTGGCCGACCGGTCCTCTCCCAGGTCAAGATGGGCCTCGGCTGGGAGCCGGCGTACCGCGGCAAGGACATCGACCTGGACGCGTCCGTCATCGCCTACGGCCCCCAGCGCAACCACATCGACAGCTGCTACTTCGGCAAGCTCTCGATCGTGAACGGCGCGATCAAGCACTCCGGCGACAACCTGACCGGAGAGGGTGGCGGTGACGACGAGGTGATCGTCGTGGACCTCGGGCGGCTCCCGCAGGAGGTCAGCGGCCTGGTCTTCACGGTGAACTCGTTCTCGGGCCAGAAGTTCACCGAGGTCGCCAAGGCGTACTGCCGCCTCATCGACGCCGCGAGCGGCGAGGAGCTGGTCCGCTTCGACCTCACCAGCGCCGAGCCGCAGACCGGCGTGATGATGGCGAAGCTGATCCGCCAGTACTCCGGCGAGTGGGAGATGACGGCCATGGGCGACTTCGTCAAGTCCCGCACGGTCCGCGGCATGGTGAAGCCGGCCGCGCAGGCCCTGTAGGCGCCCGCACGTCGAGAAGGGCCGCCGCCCGTCCCGCGGGTGGCGGCCCTACGGCCTCGCCAGACCCTCCATGAGCAGCGACAGGTACCGGCGCACGGTCGTCCCGTCCACCTCGTCGGCCGCCTCGGCCGCCGTCACCACCCCGTGCAGCAGCCGCAGCACCTCGACCGGCTCGACGTCCGGCCGCAGCGCGCCGGCCTCCTGCGCGGCCCGTACCAGCCGGGTCGCCGCCCCGCGCACGCAGTCGCCGCACGCGGGTCCGCCGCCGGTGACGGCCGTACCGAGCAGCGCCTTGAGTCCGCGCACCTGGAGCATCCCGACGGCCAGCTCGTCGAGCCAGGCCAGGAGCGCCGCGCCCGGCGCCCGCACCGCCGCGATCACGTCGGCGCGGGCCGCGATCGCCTCGACCCGTTCGAGGTAGGCGGCCTCCAGCAGCGCCTGCCGCGTCGGGAAGTGCCGGTACAGGGTGCCGGCCCCCACCCCGGCACGCCGGGCGATGTCGTCCAGGGAGGCACCCTCACCGTGCTCGGCGAACGCCTCCGCCGCCACCGCCAGCAACCGCTCACGGTTACGCCGCGCATCCGCCCGCATGGGCCTGACCTGCGCCACAGCCCCTCCCTGCACAGCGGGCAACCTTCCGGGCACCCTACCGCGAGCGCTCGGTACGGTCCTCCCAGGGCCAGTCGGCGTCCCGCCCCGCCTCCTCGAACGTCTTCGAGGGAGACACGGCAGCAGAAGGGTGCCCGAGGTCGGAATCGGCGACGGAAACAGTCGGATGCTCTGCCGAATTGAGCTGCACCGACCCGAAGTCGATGACGGGATTCGAACCCGCAACCGTCCGATTCGAGGAAGTATCCGCTGCCTGCGCACCGGGCACCCCTCGGCTGCCGGGCCTCCCGAGATCAAGAGGGCGGCGGCATAGGGTTCTTCGGAGAGAAGAAGTGGCCGCCGCCCGCGCACCGGGAGGTTACGAGTGGACCTTCAGCACTCCAGAAGGGCGGTCGTCGTGCGGGCGACCGAATTGATCAACCACGCTTCTGGCGCTTCCACGGCCCCGTGATCGCCAGCATGATGCCCGGCGTCTGGATGTTGGCGTAGAGGGTCCGGCCGTCGGGCGAGAAGGTGACGCCGGTGAACTCGCTGTACTCGGGCTCGTCCGCGGTGCCGAGGTTCAGTTCGTTGCGGGCGATGGGGTAGGTGCGGCCGCTGTCGGTGGCGCCGAACAGGTGCTGCACGCCCTCGCCGTCCTCGGCGATGACCAGGCCGCCGTAGGGGGAGACGGTGATGTTGTCGGGGCCGTCGAAGGCGCCGTCGGCGGACGGGTCGGCGTTGACGCCGAGCAGGACCTTCAGGGTGAGGGTGCGGCGCTTGGGGTCGTAGAACCAGACCTGGCCGTCGTGCGGGCGGCCGGGGCTCTCGTCACGGGCGTAGGAGGAGACGATGTAGGTGCCGCCGTCGGCCCACCACATGCCCTCCAGCTTGCGCGCGCGGGTGACCTCACCGGTGGCGAACTGCTTGCGCACGGAGGTGGTCTTCGCGTCGCGGTCGGGGACGTCGACCCAGTCGACGCCGTAGACGGTGCCGGTCCTGGTGGCGCGGGAGAGGTCGTCGACGAACTTGCCGCCGGAGTCGAAGCACTTGAAGGCCTGGAGGACCCCGGCGTCGTCGGCGAGGGTGCGCAGCCGGCCGCGGCCGTGCCGGAAGTGCTCCGGCGGGGTCCAGCGGTACAGGAGGCCGTTGGGGCCCGAGGCGTCCTCGGTGAGGTAGGCGTGGCCGCGCTTGGGGTCGATGACGACGGCCTCGTGGGCGTAGCGGCCGAGCGCCTTGATCGGCTTGGGGTCGCGGTTGGCCCGGCGGTCCTCGGGGTCGACCTCGAAGACGTAGCCGTGGTCCTTGGTCAGGCCGTTCTTGCCGGCCTTGTCCTCGGTCTCCTCGCAGGTCAGCCAGGTGCCCCACGGGGTGCTGCCGCCCGCGCAGTTGGTGGCGGTGCCGGCGATGCCGACCCACTCGGCGACGTGGCCGCCGCGGCGGACCTCGACGACGGTGCAGCCGCCGGCGGCGGCGGGGTCGTAGACGAGGCCCTCGGCGAGCGGGACGGGGTGCGGCCAGTTGTCACGGTGGCCGGCGAGTTCGTGGTTGTTGACGAGGAGGGTGGCGCCGCGCGGGCCGTCGAAGGCGGCGGTGCCGTCGTGGTTGGACGGGGTGTACTCGCCGGACTCCAGCTTGGTCCGGCCGGAGTAGGTGATGATCTCGTACCGGAAGCCGGCGGGCAGGGCGAGGATGCCGTCCGGGTCGGGGAGCAGCGGCCCGTAGCCGACTCCGCCGTGGTCGTCGTGTCCCTCGTGGCCGTGACCGCGCTCCTCCCCCGCGCTGTCGGTGTCCGTGGACGCGAGGGCGTTGGGCGCGGTGGCGAGGGCGCCGACGCTGCCCGCCAGCACGACCCCTGCGCCGGTGAGCGCGGATCGGCTGGCGAAGTCCCTGCGGGTGAGCGACATGGTGTCTCCTGTGACGGTGGGCGAGCCGTGGAGGGTGGCGGACCTCGGTCCGGCGTCACGGTTCCGCCCGCTGCTGAACGGGAGTCCCGTCGCCTCCTGAACGGCAGTTGAACGGGCGGAGACTCTCCCGCACGGCCGTCGCTCGCGCTCGCGTCGGCGGGGCGCCCGCCGGGGGCTCAGCCGCCCTGCTGGGAGCGTGCCTTGAACGCCGCCTTGCGGGCCTCCTTGGCGACCTTCTTGTCGGGGTGCAGCCGCCCCATCGCCTCCAGGACGTCCGGCGTGGCCGGGTGCTCGACCCGCCAGACCGTGTCGAAGAAGCCGCTGTGCTGGCGGGCGAGGTCCTCCACCAGGGCGCGCAGTTCCTCGGAGTTGCCCTCGGCGGCCAGTTGCGCGGCGACGGTGTCGATGGTCAGCCAGAAGACCATGTCCTGCGAGGGCGCGGGCACGTCCCGGGCCCCGTGCTCGGTGAGCCAGACCCGGGCCAGGCCGCCCAGTTCGGCGTCGTCGAGGACATCGCGCAGGGCGGGCTCGGCCTCCGCGCCGACCAGGGAGAGCGCCTGCTGGCAGCGCAACCGGCGCAGCGGCGCGCCGGCGTCGAGGCCCCGGGCCGCCGCGAGCAGTTCGCGGGCGGCGTCGAGCGGGCTCCGCCCGCCCAGCCACCGCTCGGTCTCGGCGTGGGCCGCGGCGGGCGGGAAGGACGCGGTGCCGTCGAGCAGCGCGTCGGCGCCCTTGTCGGCGAGGTCGCCGACGGCGGGGGCCTCGAAGCCGGCGTCCAGGAGCCGGGCGCGCAGTCCGTACAGTCCGAGCGGGGTGAGCCGCACCATGCCGTAGCGGGTGACGTCGGCCTCGTCGACGGGGGCGGCGGGCTCCTCGTCGGCGTCGGCCATGAGCGCCTCGTCGACCGGCTGGTACTCGACGAGGCCGACCGGTTCGAGGAGCCGGAACTGGTCGTCCAGGCGCATCATCGCGTCCGACACCTGCTCCAGCACCTCGTTGCTGGGCTCGCTCATGTCGCTGGGCACGATCACCGAGGCGGCCAGCGCGGGCAGCGGCACCGGGGCGTCGCCGGGTCCGTCCTCGCCGACGGTGAGCAGGTAGAGGTTGCCGAGCACGCCGTCGAGGAACTCGGACTCGGCGTCGGGGTCCCAGTCGAGGGAGGACAGGTCGACCTCGCCGCCCTCGGCCATCGCGTCGACCAGGTCGTCGAGGTCGGGCACGCTCGCGTCGGCGAGCACGGCCTCCAGGGCGGTGAGCCAGATCCCGAGCACGTCCTGGGGGGAGCCGCCGGTGAGCAGGGCGAGGTCCTCGCCCGCGGCCACGGTGCCCGCCTCCTCGTCGGTGATCTCGACGAGCCCGGTGTCCACGGCGATCCGCCAGGCCTCGCTCGCGTACGCGGCGGCGTCGTCCCCGCTCAGCCCGAGCTGCTCGGCCGCCGCCGGCAGTTGCTCCTCGACGAGCCCGCCCCCGGCGTCGACGCGGGTGTCGGGGCCGGCCCAGCGGGCCAGTCGCGCGGCCCGGGCGAGCACCGGCGCGGACAGCGCGTCGCGGGCCAGGTCCGCTTCGGGGCGCAGCCGTGCGGGCGGCAGGGTGGAGCTGTCTGACATCGGAAGTTTCTCCTCGCGCGCCTCTTGACCACCGTACGGCCGCATCCGGCCGCGTCCGGGCGTGGTCCGGACCGTGTACGGCTCAACTGCTCAGCCTAGACGGGTTTCGTCCCCTGCCGCCCGGTTCATCTCCCCGCCGGGTGGTGTACATGGCCGAAACCTTGACAACCGGCGCGGCCAGGCAGGAGATTGACGCGCGTAGAAAGCGGGGGGCGGGCCGGGGAAACACGTGTTCCTCCAGGCCCATGCGTCCCGGCGTCCCTCGCGTCCCACCCTCGTCCCGGCGCCACGTCACGTCCCCGGAGGGATCCCGTTGGCCAGCAAGTCCTCCGCGCGCCTCGCCGCGCTCACCGTCGCCGCCGTCTGCTCGGCGGCGTCCACCGTCGTCCTCACCGTGCCCGCGCACGCCGGTCCGGCAGCGGCCGACCCGGTGCGGATCCATGACATCCAGGGCAGCACCCGGCTGTCCCCGTACGCCGGCCGGCAGGTCGCGGACGTGGCCGGCATCGTCACCGGCGTCCGGGGCTACGGCTCCTCCAAGGGCTTCTGGATCCAGGACCCGCGTCCGGACGCGGACCCGGCCACCAGTGAGGGCGTCTTCGTCTTCACCAGCAAGGCCCCCGAGGTCGCCGTCGGCGACGCGGTCACCGTTTCCGGCACGGTCTCGGAGTACGTCCCCGGCGGTACGTCCTCGGGGAACCAGTCGCTGACCGAGATCACCCGCCCCGCGGTCACCGTCGTCTCGAGCGGCAACGCCCTCCCGGCCCCGACGACCGTCTCCGCCCGGTCGGTGCCGCCCGCGTACGCCCCCGAGGGCGACGCCGCGGCGAACGGCTCGGTCAACGGCCTGACCCTGCGACCGGGGGCCTACGCCCTGGACTACTACGAGTCCCTGGAGGGCATGAACGTCCGGGTCCTTGACGTCCGGGTGGTCGGCGCCTCGGACCCGTACACCGAGCTGTGGGTCACGGTGAAGCCCTGGGAGAACCCGAACCGCCGCGGCGGCACGGTCTACGGTTCCTACGACGCCGGGAACACCGGCCGGCTGCAGATCCAGTCGCTGGGCAAGCCGGCCGACTTCCCGGCCGCCGACGTGGGCGACACGCTCGCCGGCACCACCGCGGGGCCGCTGGACTACAACCAGTACGGCGGCTACACGCTGGTCGCGAGCGAGATCGGCGCTCTGGAGAGCGGTGGCACCGAGCGCGAGTCGACGCGCCCGCAGAACGCGCGCGAGCTGGCGGTGGCGACGTACAACGTCGAGAACCTCGACCCGTCGGACGACACCTTCACCGCGCACGCCGAAACGATCGTGCACCACCTGAAGTCGCCCGACATCGTGTCGCTGGAGGAGATCCAGGACGACAACGGCGCCACCGACGACGGCACCGTCACGGCCGACGAGACGGTCGGGAAGCTGATCGACGCGATCGTCGCGGCCGGCGGACCGCGTTACGAGTGGCGGGGCATCGACCCGGTGGACAAGGCGGACGGCGGCGAGCCCGGCGGCAACATCCGCCAGGCGTTCCTGTTCAACCCGGAGCGGGTCTCCTTCACCGACCGGGCGGGCGGCGACGCCACCACGGCGACCGGGGTGCGCAAGGCGCGCGGCAAGGCGGCGCTGACCCTCTCCCCCGGCCGGGTCGACCCGGCGAACCCGGCCTGGGAGGACAGCCGCAAGCCGCTGGCGGGCGAGTTCGTCTTCCGCGGCCGGACGGTCTTCGTCATCGCCAACCACTTCAACTCCAAGGGCGGCGACCAGGGTCTGACGGCGCAGTACCAGCCGCCGTCGCGCGGTTCGGAGACCCAGCGCCACGCGCAGGCGACGGTGGTGAACACCTTCGTCAAGGAGATCCTGGCCGCCCAGGAGAACGCGGACGTCGTCGCCCTCGGGGACATCAACGACTTCGAGTTCTCCGAGACCGCGCGCCTCCTGGAGGACGGCGGCGCCCTGTGGTCGGCGGTGAAGTCGCTGCCGAGGAGCGAGCGCTACTCGTACGTCTACCAGGGCAACAGCCAGGTGCTGGACCAGATCCTGGTCAGCCCGTCGGTCCGCCGCGGCGGCCACCTCGCCTACGACAGCGTGCACGTCAACGCCGAGTTCCACGACCAGATCAGCGACCACGACCCGCAGGTGCTGCGGTTCCGTCCGTGACGGGACCCCGGTGGGGGCGGGTTCGGGACTTCAGCGGGGCACGAGGCCCAGCGCGTGGTCGTAGCGACCGACCGTGCTGCTCTTCAGGCCCGGCCAGTTCCGCACCCGCTCCCACTGGGGCGTCGCCGAGCCGACTCCGTCGCCGGGTGCGGCGAGGGCGTCGATGTGGGCCCGGGCGCTCTCCCACTCGGCGTAGTTGAGGACGCGGGTGCCGTCGGTGCTGAGGTGGAAGTGGGCGCGGATGCCGCCGGGGTGCGGGTTCGGCTCGCTCTCCAGGGCCTCGAAGACGGCGTCGACCCAGGCGCGCTGCCGCTCGGGGTCGGGCCCCTCGAACTCGACCTCGACGATCACGACGCAGCCGGGAACGACGGCTGCCGCCCCGGCCGCGCGGGTGGTGGCGCGGTATTGCCGGTACCTGCCGAGCCCCAGCCGCTCGATGCCCGGCACGGCGGTGTCGATCTCGTCGACGCGCTCCTGCCGGTGGGTCTTGGCGAAGGCCTCGTACGCCTGCTCGCTCGCCCACTGGGAGTGGTGCAGCAGGGTGCTGCCGTCGTGCCCGGTGTAGACGTGGTAGCCGCGCAGGTCCCGGGCGGGCCAGGGCCGGTTCTCCCAGGTACGCGCGATGGCGTCGACGGTCTGCCGCTGCCGCTCGGGGGTTCCCACGCGCCAGGTGCTGAAGAAGGGCGCGAGAGCGTCGGGGCGGGCGAGGCGGGGGTGGGCGTCGGTGCGGCGGGTCATGCCGGCCTCCGGTGATCGTGGTCGTCGGGTGCACGCACCACTCTCCGACCTCGACCAAGGTTGAGGTCAAGGCCCTCCCGCTACCGGCGAGACGCAGGCGACGAGGGGCCCCGTCGGGAGCCCCTCGTCGCGCCGCTTCCCCGTGTGTGCCCTCAGCAGTGCCCGTGACGTCGCCGCACCAGGCTCGCCGCGACCACCACGCCCGCCGCCGCCCCGGCGGCCAGCACGACCCGCGGGTGCCCGAGCCCCGCCCGCACCGCACCGCGGGCCCGACCGGGCGACGCGTGCCGCTCCGCGGTGCCCCGGGCCCGGCCCGCCTTGTCGTGCGCGGTGTGCCCGGCCCGGCCGGCCTTGTCCTGCACGGCGTGTCCGGCGTGCGCGGCGGAACTGCGCAGTTGCACGCCCATGGCCCCCGCCTTGTCCTTCAGGTCGGCGGCCTTGGCCTTGGCACGGCCCTTCACGTCGGCCTTGCCGGCCAGCTCCTCCACGGTGTCGCCGAGCTGGCCGCGGGTCTCTTCGATCTGCCTGCGCAGCTCGTCGGGGCCCTTCGCCCCGCCGACCGGCTGCGCGGTGGAGCCGCTCCTCGAACCGTCCCGGCTCGTCGCGTCGGTCATCGATGTGCCCTTTCCCTGATCTGGTCGACGTCGGCCCTGACACTGCCGAGGGTCTCCTCGGGCTTGGGCGGCACGGCCCGGCGAAGCTGGGCGCGACCGGTCATGGCCAGTACGCCGGCGATCACGAAGAGCGCCGCCGTCACGATGAGCGCCGCGGCCCAGACGGGCAGTACCAGCGAGAGCGCGGCGGTGGCCGTGCCGGCCAGCGCGAACAGGCCCACGTAGGCGATGGCGCCCGCGGCACCGAGCATTCCGCCGCCGCGCCCGGCCCGCTTGCCCTTCTCGGCCAGTTCCATCTTGGCGAGGGCCACTTCCTGGCGCACGAGCCGGGAGAGCTGTTCGGTGGCCTGCCCGACGAGTTCGCCCACGGAGTGCTGCTCGTCGTGCGCCGGCCTGGTGTGCATGGTTCCGGTCACGGTGTTCCCGCCTCCTCTCGGTTCGGAGCACCCCGGGTACCCCGGGCCGAGCGGCGCTACCCCTACCGGCACCCGCACCGCGGCGAACCCGCGAACGCTCCCGCACTGAAGCGTTCCTTACGCATACCTGGTAGCCGAATTAAGTGGAGCTACACTGTCCGCCCGCCGACACTACTCCCATGACGACACCCCTGACGACACCCGTGACGGCGGGCGACCGCCCCGCCGCCCCCTTCGGCCGCGCCCTGTGCGCCATGGTCACGCCCTTCACCGACTCCGGCGCGCTCGACCTCGACGGCGCCCGGCGGCTCGCCGGGCACCTGGTCTCGCGGGGCTGCGACGGCCTGGTGCTGTCCGGCACCACGGGCGAGTCGCCGACCACCACGGACGCCGAGAAGGCCGCGCTGGTCGCGGCCGTCCGGGAGGCGGTCGGGGACCGGGCGGCCCTCGTCGCCGGCGTCGGCACCGCGGACACCCGGCACACGGTGGAGCTGGCGCTGGCTGCCGAGAAGGCGGGCGCGGACGGACTGCTGGTGGTCGCGCCGTACTACAGCCGGCCCCCGCAGGACGCCCTGGAGGCGCACTTCCGCGAGGTCGCCGACGCGAGCGGGCTGCCCGTGATGCTCTACGACATCCCGGGCCGCACCGGCACCCGCGTCGAACCCGACACCCTGCTCCGCCTCGCCGGGCACCCGCCGTCGCCGTCAAGGACTGCGCCTACGACCTCCTCGGCACCCAGAAGGTGCTGTCCCGCACCGGGCTGGCGTACTACGCGGGCTGCGACGAGCAGGTCCTCGCCCTGTACGCGGTCGGTGCGGCGGGGTACGTCAGCACCGTCGCCAACGTCGCGCCGGACCTGTTCCGGGCCGTCCTCGACGCCTTCGACGCGGGCGACACCGGCCGCGCCGCCCTGCTCCAGCGGCGGGCGATCCCCCTCATCGAGTCCATGATGGCCGCCGGCCTGCCCGGCACGGTCACCGCCAAGGCCCTCCTCGGCGCCCTGGGCCTGCCGGCGGGCCCGGTCCGCGCGCCGCTGCGGCCCGCGGACCCCGAGACCATCGCCGGCCTGCTGGCGGCCTACGGGGAACTGACCGCCCGCGCCGCTCAGTCCCAGGCGTAGCCGTCACCGAACAGCAGGGTGTGCTCCAGTACGTCCTCCGCCGGGTCGTCGATCTGCCCGACATGGACGTTGAGGAGCCCCACGCGGGGGCCGTTGTGCGAGCCGGTCGTCGTCTCGTCGGCGTGCGCGGCCCCCGCCGCCCCCACCGACCCGCAGCACACCAGCACCGCGGCCCCCGCCGCGGCCAGCAGGCGCGCCGCGCGCGTGTTCGTCGTTCCAGGGGTCGTACCAGGCGTCATCCCAGGTCCTCGTCTCGTCGGATCGGCGTCTGATCGGACTCTGCGTCCACCCGTTCATCCGCCAAGACCACCGGAAAGTCACGGGCGGTCATCCGTACGTGCGGGTCACCGTGACCCGCGATGAGCAGAAGGCGCTACCACGGTGTGAAGCTCACCGGGCTGCGCGCGCTCGCGAAGCGCCTGGGGACCCAGCCGGAACTCGCGCGCCGGCTCTGGGCCACCGACGACACCGCCGCACGCCTGCTGGCCCTCCTGATCGCCGCGCCGAGCAACTGCGCGTGGCCTGGACCACCGACCCCGAGCCCGTGGTCGCGAGCGCCGGCTGGGCCCTGACCACCGAACGCGTGACGAGGAAGCCCGCCGGTCTCGACCTCACGGCCCTGCTGGACACCGTCGAGTCGGAGATGAAGGACGCCCCAAACCGCCTCCTGTGGGCGATGAACCACTGCCTGGCCCGGATCGGCATCGACCACCCCGAACACCGCCCCCGCGCCCTCGCCGTCGGCGAACACTTGGGCGTCCTGAGGGACTACCCGCTCCCCCGGGCTGCACCTCCCCCTACGCCCCCGCCTGGATCACGGAGATCGTCCGCCGCCAACAGCGGCCGACCACCCCCACGAACACCTGAGCGCCCTCCCCGCGACACACGGACAGGGCGCTCGACGGAGTGACGCCGGGTCAGTTGTGGCTGTGCAGCACCTCGTTCAGGCCGCCCCACACCGCGTTGTTCGGGCGGGCCTCCACCGTGCCGGTGACCGAGTTGCGGCGGAAGAGGATGTTGGAGGCGCCGGAGAGCTCGCGGGCCTTGACGACCTGGCCGTCGGGCATCGTGACGCGGGTGCCCGCGGTGACGTAGAGGCCGGCCTCGACCACGCACTCGTCGCCCAGCGCGATGCCGACGCCCGCCTCGGCACCGACCAGGCAGCGCTCGCCGATGGTGATGCGGACGTTGCCGCCGCCGGAGAGGGTGCCCATGGTGGAGGCGCCGCCGCCGATGTCGGAGCCGTCGCCGACGACGACGCCCGCGGAGATGCGGCCCTCGACCATCGAGGTGCCCAGCGTGCCGGCGTTGAAGTTGACGAAGCCCTCGTGCATGACGGTGGTGCCCTCGGCCAGGTGCGCGCCGAGGCGGACGCGGTCGGCGTCGGCGATGCGGACGCCCTTGGGGGCGACGTAGTCCGTCATGCGGGGGAACTTGTCGACCGAGGTGACCTGGAGGTGCAGGCCCTCGGCGCGGGCGTTGAGGCGGACCTTCTCGATGTCGTCGACGGCGACCGGGCCCAGCGAGGTCCAGGCGACGTTGGCGAGGTGCGCGAAGATGCCGTCCAGGCTCTGGCCGTGCGGCTTGACCAGGCGGTGGGAGAGCAGGTGCAGGCGCAGGTAGACGTCGTGCGTGTCGACCGGCTTCTCGTCCAGCGAGGAGATGACCGTGCGGACCGCGACCACCTCGACGCCGCGGCGGGCGTCCGGACCGACCGCGGCGGTGGCGCCGCCGCCCAGGAGTTCGGCGGCCTGTTCGGCGGTGAGGCGCTCGGTGCCGGAGGGACCGGGCTCGGCGGACAGTTCGGGGGCCGGGTACCAGGTGTCGAGGACGGTGCCGTCGGCGGCGATCGTGGCGAGGCCGGCGGCCACGGCGCCGGTGGTGCGGGGAGCAGTCGTGTCGGTCATGAGGGCAACCTAACCGGCCGTCGCCGGTGGAAGCGAGCCGGGACCGCGGCCGTCTCGGGTGCCGGGCGCGGGGACCAGCCGGGCCAGCACCTGACGGGCGTACTCCTCGTCGTACGGCGTGTCCGTGAGCAGGACCTGGAGGCAGATGCCGTCCAGTACGGCGACCAGGGCGCGGGCCGTCACGGGGTCGGTGCGGGCGGCGAGCAGGGCGCCCACGCCCTCGGCCCACTCGGCGGCGACCGGGCGCAGCGCGGGGCGGCGCAGGGCGGCGAGGTACAGCTCGTACTCCAGCTCCACGCCGGTGCGGTCGCCGCCGAGCCACTCGCCGAGGACGCGGGCGAGTTCGGCGGGCAGGTCGGCGCCGGGTTCCAGGAGAGCGGGGTGGGCCGCGACGACCTTGGCGAAGCCCTCGTTGGCCTGGCGCAGGGCGGCGACCAGCAGGTCGTCCAGGGTCGCGAAGTGGTACGTCGTGGAGCCGAGCGGCACGTCCGCCTCGGCGGCGACGGTGCGGTGGCTCAGCCCGGCGATGCCCTTCTGCCCGACGACGCGGATCGCGGCGTCGATGATGCGCCGGCGCCGCTCGGGGTCGTGGCGGCGGACCATCAGTGCGCCCCGCCGAGGTTGAGGACGACGACGCCGATGATGATCAGCGCGACGCCGGCGGCCTTGGTGGGGGTCATCCCCTCGCCCATGAAGGCGACCCCGATCGTGGCGATGGCGGCCGTGCCCACCCCGGCCCAGATGGCGTAGGCCGTGCCGACGGCGAGGAGCTTCAGGGTCTGGGCGAGGAGCGCGAAGGAGAGCAGGTAGGCGAGGGCCGTCAGCAGTGAGGGCACCAGTCTGCTGAAGCCCTCGCTGTACTTCATGGCGGTGGTGCCGGCGACCTCGGCGGCGATGGCTCCGGCCAGGAGCAGGTATCCCATGTGTACGAGCGTACATAAAGAGGGGACGGGGGCGGGGCGCGAACGCGAGAACGGCGACGCCCGAAGGCGTCGCCGTTCTCCGCGACCGTCGTGGCGGGTGCGTCTCAGACGTTGAACCCGAGCGCGCGCAGCTGCTCGCGGCCGTCGTCCGTGATCTTGTCCGGGCCCCACGGCGGCATCCAGACCCAGTTGATGCGCAGCTCGTTGACGAGGCCGTCCGTGGCGGACTTGGCCTGGTCCTCGATCACGTCCGTCAGCGGACAGGCCGCCGACGTCAGGGTCATGTCGACGGTGGCGATGTTCGCGTCGTCGACGTGGATGCCGTAGATCAGTCCGAGGTTGACGACGTCGATGCCCAGCTCGGGGTCCACGACGTCCATCAGGGCCTCGCGGAGTTCCTCCTCCGAGGCCGGCTTCATTTCCACGGTCTCGCTCATGCCGTCGTCTCCTTCTCGGCGTCGGCGCCGTCCAGCGCCTGGGCCGTCGCGTCCTTCCAGGCCATCCAGCTCAGCAGGGCGCACTTGACCCGGGCCGGGTACTTCGAGACCCCGGCGAACGCGACCGCGTCCTCCAGGACCTCCTCCATGGCGTCGTCCGGCTCGACCTTGCCCTTGGACTGCATCAGCTCCAGGAAGGTCTCCTGGATCCGCTGCGCCTGGGCCAGGTCCTTGCCGACCAGCAGGTCGTTCAGCACGGAGGCGCTCGCCTGGCTGATGGAGCAGCCCTGGCCCTCGTAGCTGACGTCGCTGATCGTCGTGCCGTCGTACTTCACCCGGAGCGTGATCTCGTCCCCGCAGGTGGGGTTGACGTGGTGGACCTCGGCGTCGCCATCCCGCAAGCCCCGCCCGTGCGGGTTCTTGTAGTGGTCCAGGATGACTTCCTGGTACATGGAGTCCAGCTTCATGCTCTTCGCTCGTCCCGTCAGCCGAAGAAGTTCCGTACGTGCTCCAGGCCGTCGACCAGCGCGTCGATCTCGGCCGGCGTGGAGTACAGATAGAACGACGCTCGCGTGGTCGCAGGAATTCCGTAGCGCAGGCAGACGGGGCGGGCGCAGTGGTGGCCGACCCGGACCGCGATGCCCTGCTCGTCGAGGACCTGACCCACGTCGTGCGGGTGGATGTCCCCCAGCGTGAAGGAGATCGCCGCGCCGCGCTCCTCGGCCGTGGTGGGGCCGATGACGCGCAGGTCCGGGACCTCCAGCAGGCGCCCCACCGCGTACTCGGTCAGCGCGTGCTCGTGGGCGAGGATCTTGTCCATGCCGATCGAGTTCAGGTAGTCGATCGCCGCGCCGAGACCGACCGCCTGGGCGATCGGGGGCGTGCCCGCCTCGAACTTGTGCGGGGCCGGGGCGTAGGTGGAGGAGTGCATCGAGACGGTCTCGATCATCTCGCCGCCGCCGAGGAAGGGCGGGAGGTCCTCGAGGAGCTCCTGGCGCCCCCACAGCACACCGATGCCGGTCGGGCCGCACATCTTGTGGCCGGTGAAGGCCACGAAGTCGGCCTGGAGCGCCTGCACGTCCAGCGGCATGTGCGGCGCGGCCTGGGAGGCGTCGACGCACACCAGGGCGCCGACCTCCTGGGCGCGGCGCACGATCGCCTCGACCGGGTTCTGGGTGCCCAGGATGTTGGAGACCAGCACGAAGGAGACGATCTTCGTCTTCTCGGTGATGACCTCGTCGATGTTGGACAGGTCCAGGCGGCCGTCGTCCGTGAGGCCGAACCAGCGGAGCTTCGCGCCGGTGCGCTGCGCGAGCAGCTGCCACGGCACGATGTTGGAGTGGTGCTCCATCTCCGTGATGACGATCTCGGTCTCGTGGTCCACGCGGTAGGGGTCGTCGGCCCAGCCCAGCATGTTCGCGACCAGGTTGAGGGACTCCGAGGCGTTCTTGGTGAAGATCACCTCGTCGCGCGAGGGCGCGTTGATGAACTCCGCGACCTTGTCACGCGCGCCCTCGTACAGCGCCGTGGCCTCCTCGGCGAGGACGTGCACGCCGCGGTGGACGTTGGCGTTGTAGCGCTCGTAGTACTCGCTGAGCGCGTCCAGCACCTGCCGCGGCTTCTGGCTGGTCGCCGCGTTGTCCAGGTACACGAGCTTGTGCCCGTCATGGACCTGGCGGTCCAGGATGGGGAAGTCCTTGCGGATCGCCTCTGTGTCGAGGAGGCCCGGCAGCTGTGTCACTCGGATGCGCCGCCCTTCGTGTATGCCTCGTAGCCCTCGGCCTCGAGCTTGTCGGCCAGCTCGGCGCCACCGGACTCGGCGATGCGGCCGTCCGCGAAGACGTGGACGTGGTCGGGCTTGATGTACCGCAGGATGCGCGTGTAGTGCGTGATCAGCAGGGTGCCGACCTCGCCGGTCTCGCGGACCCGGTTGACGCCCTCGGAGACGACGCGCAGGGCGTCGACGTCCAGGCCGGAGTCGGTCTCGTCGAGGATCGCGACCTTCGGCTTGAGCAGCTCCAGCTGGAGGATCTCGTGGCGCTTCTTCTCACCGCCGGAGAAGCCCTCGTTGACGTTGCGCTCGGCGAAGGCGGGGTCCATGTTGAGGCGCTCCATGGCCTCCTTGACCTCCTTCACCCAGTGCCGCAGCTTGGGGGCCTCGCCGCGGACGGCGGTGGCGGAGGTGCGCAGGAAGTTGGAGACGGAGACGCCGGGGACCTCGACCGGGTACTGCATGGCGAGGAAGAGGCCGGCGCGGGCGCGCTCGTCGACGGACATCTCCAGGACGTCCTCGCCGTCGAGGGTGACGGTGCCGCCGGTGATCGTGTACTTGGGGTGACCGGCCAGCGAGTAGGCGAGGGTCGACTTGCCGGAGCCGTTGGGGCCCATGATGGCGTGCGTCTCGCCCTGCTTCACGGTGAGGTCGACGCCCTTGAGGATCTCCTTCGTGGCGTTGTCGGCCTCGACGGTGACGTGCAGGTCTCGGATTTCAAGCGTTGCCATGGGTGCCTCAGGACTCCTGGGTGAGGGAGACGAGCACGTCGTCCCCTTCGATCTTTACGGGGTATACGGGGACGGGGCGCGTCGCCGGAAGACTGTCGGGCTTGCCGGAACGCAGGTCGAAGCGCGAGCCGTGCAGCCAGCACTCGATGTGGCAGTCGTCGACCTCGCCCTCGGCCAGGGAGACGTTCGCGTGCGAGCAGATGTCGTGGATCGCGAAGAGCTCGCCCTCGGTCCGCACGACGGAGATCGGCGTGCCGTCGAGTTCCACCCGCTTCGGGGTGTCCTCCTCCAGCTCGTCCGCTCCACAGACGCGTACGAAGGTCATGCGACCGAAGCCTCCAGCTCCTCTTCGATCTTGGCGAGGAGCCGCTCCTCGATGTCGGCGACGCCGATCTGCTGGACCAGCTCGGCGAAGAAGCCGCGGACCACCAGGCGGCGGGCGTCGATCTCGGGGATGCCGCGCGCCATCAGGTAGAAGAGCTGCTCGTCGTCGAAGCGGCCGGTCGCCGAGGCGTGGCCGGCGCCGACGATCTCGCCGGTCTCGATCTCCAGGTTCGGCACCGAGTCGACCCGCGCGCCGTCGGTGAGGACGAGGTTGCGGTTCATCTCGTAGGTGTCGGTGCCCTCGGCCGCGGCCTCGATGAGGACGTCGCCGATCCACACCGCGTGCGCGTCGTCGCCCTGGAGGGCGCCCTTGTAGACGACGTTCGACTTGCAGTGCGGCACGTTGTGGTCGACCAGGAGGCGGTGCTCCTGGTGCTGGCCGGCGTCGGTGAAGTACAGGCCGAACAGCTCGGCCTCGCCGCCGGGCCCGGCGTAGGCCACGCGCGGATGCAGCCGGACCAGGTCGCCGCCGAAGGTGACCACGAAGGACTTGAAGGTGGCGTCGCGGCCGACGAGCGCGTTGTGCTGGCCGACGTGGACGGCCTGGTCGTCCCAGTCCTGGACGGAGACGACGGTCAGCTTGGCGCCGTCGCCCAGGACGTAGTCGACGTTGGCGGCGAGCACCGCGTCACCGGAGTGGTCGATGACGACCACGGCCTCGGCGAAGGCGCCCAGCTCGACGACCTGGTGGGCGTAGGCGGTGCCGCCCTCGCCGTGCACGACGATGCGGATCGGCTCGGTGAGGACCGTCTCCTTGGGGACGGTGATCACGCCGGCCTTCTCGAACGCCGAGTAGGCCTGGGCGGCGACCCGGTCCACGGGGGTGCCGGCCCGGCCGATGCGCGCGTCCTCGCGGCCGACGGTCTCGACGACGACGCCCTCGGGCGCGTCGATGTCGACCTTCACACCGTCACCGGTGGCGACCGCGGTGCCGTCGTGCAGCCCGCGCAGTCGCTCCAGCGGGGTGAACCGCCATTCCTCCTCGCGGCCGTGGGGGACCGGGAAGTCCGCCACGTCGAAGGACGCGGGTGCGCTCATGCGCGTGGCGACGGTCGACTCGGCGGCCACCGCGATCTGGCCCGCGGTGGTGGACCCCACGGGGATGTTCTGAGCCTCAGCCATGGCTGTCGGTCTGCTCTCTTCCTGCGTTCCTGAATCTGGTGACTGCGGTGGGGGGCGGGGGTCAGCCGACCGCGCCCTCCATCTGCAGCTCGATCAGCCGGTTGAGCTCGAGGGCGTACTCCATGGGCAGCTCCTTGGCGATCGGCTCGACGAAGCCGCGCACGATCATCGCCATCGCCTCGAACTCGCTCAGACCGCGGCTCATCAGGTAGAAGAGCTGGTCCTCGGAGACCTTGGAGACGGTCGCCTCGTGGCCCATGGACACGTCGTCCTCGCGGACGTCCACGTAGGGGTACGTGTCGGAGCGGGAGACGGTGTCGACGAGCAGCGCGTCGCACAGCACGTTCGACTTGGAGCCGTGGGCGCCCTCGCCGATCTCGACGAGGCCGCGGTAGGAGGTGCGGCCGCCGCCGCGCGCCACGGACTTCGACACGATGTTGGAGGAGGTGTTCGGCGCCATGTGGACCATCTTGGAGCCGGCGTCCTGGTGCTGGCCCTCGCCCGCGAAGGCGATGGAGAGCGTCTCGCCCTTGGCGTGCTCGCCCATCAGGTAGACGGCCGGGTACTTCATCGTCACCTTGGAGCCGATGTTGCCGTCGATCCACTCCATGGTCGCGCCCTCGTACGCCACGGCGCGCTTGGTGACCAGGTTGTAGACGTTGTTCGACCAGTTCTGGATGGTCGTGTAGCGGCAGCGGGCGTTCTTCTTGACGATGATCTCGACCACGGCGGAGTGCAGCGAGTCCGACTTGTAGATCGGCGCGGTGCAGCCCTCGACGTAGTGCACGTAGGCACCCTCGTCGACGATGATCAGGGTCCGCTCGAACTGGCCCATGTTCTCCGTGTTGATGCGGAAGTAGGCCTGGAGCGGGATCTCGACGTGCACGCCCTTCGGCACGTAGATGAAGGAGCCGCCGGACCACACGGCGCTGTTCAGCGAGGCGAACTTGTTGTCACCGACGGGGATGACGGTGCCGAAGTACTCCTTGAAGAGCTCCGGGTGCTCCTTCAGGGCCGTGTCGGTGTCCAGGAAGATGACGCCCTGCTCCTCCAGGTCCTCGCGGATCTGGTGGTAGACGACCTCGGACTCGTACTGCGCGGCGACACCGGCGACCAGGCGCTGCTTCTCCGCCTCGGGGATGCCGAGCTTGTCGTACGTGTTCTTGATGTCCTCGGGCAGGTCCTCCCAGGACTCCGCCTGCTTCTCCGTGGAGCGCACGAAGTACTTGATGTTGTCGAAGTCGATCCCCGACAGGTCCGAGCCCCAGTTCGGCATGGGCTTCTTCTCGAAGAGGCGCAGGCCCTTGAGACGGAGCTTGGTCATCCACTCCGGCTCGTTCTTCTTCGCGGAGATGTCGCGGACGACGTCCTCGTTGATGCCGCGTTTGGCGGAGGCGCCGGCCGTGTCGGAGTCGGCCCAGCCGTATTCGTACTTGCCCAGGCCCTCGAGCTCAGGGTGAGCAGTCTCCGTGGGGAGAGTCATGCGGGGTTCCTCCCGGCCGTGCTTGCGGATGCGTTGTGGGTCTCGGACATCGTCTTGGAAGCCTCGTGCGAAGCCGTCTCGGACGTCTCGGCGGGCTTCGAAGTCTTGGGAATGAACGTGGTGCAGACCCCGTCGCCGTGCGCGATGGTCGCGAGACGCTGTACATGCGTACCGAGCAGCTCGGCGAAAAATTCCGTCTCCGCCTCGCACAGCTGCGGGAACTGCTCCGCGACGTGGGCGACGGGGCAGTGGTGCTGGCACAGCTGCTCGCCCTGCTGGGGATGGGGTGCGCTCCGCGCGGTAGCAGCGTACCCGTCGGCACTCAGGGCCTTGGCCAGGGCTTCGGCGCGCTGCTCGGCGGGGACGGACTCGACGGCCGCGCGGTACGCGCCCGACTGGGCGGCGATCCGGGCGCGGGCGAAGGCGGCGATCGCCTGCTCCCCGCCCTCCTGCTCGGCGATCCAGCGCAGGGCGTCGGCGGCCAGCTTGTCGTACGACTGGTCGAAGGCGTCCCGGCCGCAGTCGGTGAGCGCGAAGACCTTCGCGGGCCGCCCGCGCGTGCGCGTGCCGTAGACCCGCTGCTCGCGGGACTCCACCACGTCGTCGGCGACCAGGGCGTCGAGGTGGCGCCGGACGGCGGCCTGGGTCAGGCCCAGGCGTCCGGCGAGCTCGGCGACGGTCGAGGGCCCGTGGTCCAGGATGGAGCGCGCGACACGGTTGCGGGTGGACCGCTCACCGGTCGCGAGTTCCTCCTGCGGAGCCTCACCGACGTTTTTCACAACGCCATTGTTGCGTAATTCCTCCGGAGCGGGCAAGCCGCGTCCGGATCACCGGACGGTGCCCTGCGTCACTTAGGCATACCTAAGATGACCTGCGGAAACGATCTTTGATCGATCAGCGGCGGGGCAATCCGCTGGCGTCCGCGAGCGGCTTCCGGAACACTCCCCCGCATGCCCACCCCCTCTCCGACCGGCCCTCTCGTCACCCGCGGCACGCTCGCCGCCGGGCTGCGCGAACTGGGTGTGCGGACCGGCGACACCCTCCTCACGCACTCCTCCCTCAGCTCCCTCGGCTGGGTCTGCGGCGGCCCCGTCGCGGTCGTCCAGGCACTGCTCGACGTGCTCGGCCCGAGCGGCACCCTGGTGGTCCCGACCCAGACCGGCGACCTCTCCGACCCGGCCCTGTGGACCAGCCCGCCGGTGCCCGAGGAGTGGTGGGAGACCGTGCGCGCGGCGACGCCCGCCTACGACCCGCTGATCTCGCCCTCGCGCGGCGTGGGCGTGGTCCCGGAGACGGTGCGCACCTGGCCCGGCGCCCGGCGCAGCGCCCATCCGCAGACCTCCTTCGCGGCCCTCGGCGCCCGCGCCGAGGAGGTGGTCGCGGGCCACGCGAGGGACTGCCGGCTCGGCGAGCGCAGCCCGCTGGCCGCGCTGGAACGGCTGGACGCCCGGGTCCTGCTGCTCGGCGCGGGCTACGGCGCGTGCACCGCCTTCCACCTCGCCGAGTACCGGATCCCCGCCCCGCTGGTGGAGGTGGGGCGCCCGGGACCGGTGGGGTGGGAGCGGGTGACCGAGGTGTCGATCACCTCGGAGCGCTTCGACGAACTGGGCCACGACTTCGAGCGGGACCGTCCCGTCACGCGCGGCAGGGTCGGCGCGGCCGACGCACGCCTGTTCCCGCTGCCGGACGCGGTCGCCTACGCCCAGCGGTGGCTGCCCGTGCACCGCCCCCGCGAGTGAGTCCCGTCCCGGGTGCCGGGAGGTTTTCCACACCCCCGCGCCCGGCCGGTCGTGGGCGAACCTAGACTCGTGACCCATGCGAAGTGAGCCCGTGGTCCAGGTCCAGGCCCTGGTGAAGCGGTACGGCACGAAGACCGCGGTGGACGGCCTCGACCTGGTGGCCCGCACGGGCGTCACCGCCGTGCTCGGCCCCAACGGGGCGGGCAAGACGACCACGGTCGAGACCTGCGAGGGGTACCGGCGGCCGGACTCCGGCACGGTGCGCGTGCTGGGCCTGGACCCGGTGGGACAGAGCTCTCAGCTGCGGCCCCGGATCGGCGTCATGCTCCAGTCCGGCGGCGTCTACTCCGGCGCCCGCGCCGACGAGATGCTTCGCCACGTGGCGAAACTGCACGCGCACCCGCTGGACGTCGACGCGCTGATCGAGCGGCTCGGTCTCGGCTCGTGCGGCCGCACCACCTACCGCAGGCTCTCGGGCGGGCAGCAGCAGCGGCTCGCCCTCGCGATGGCCGTGGTGGGGCGCCCGGAGCTGGTGTTCCTGGACGAGCCGACCGCCGGCCTCGACCCGCAGGCCCGCCGCGCCACCTGGGACCTGGTACGGGACCTGCGCGCGGACGGGGTCTCGGTGATCCTCACCACCCACCACATGGACGAGGCCGAGCAGCTGGCCGACGACGTCGCCATCGTCGACGCCGGCCGGGTCGTCGCCCAGGGCTCCCCCGAGCAGCTGTGCCGCGGCGGCGCCGAGAACACCCTGCGGTTCACCGGCCGCCCGGGACTGGACGTCGCGTCCCTGCTCAAGGCGCTGCCCCCGGACTCCGCCGCCGCCGAGGTGACCCCGGGCTCCTACCGGGTGAACGGCGAGGTCGACCCCCAGCTGCTCGCGACGGTGACCTCGTGGTGCGCGCAGCACGGGGTGATGCCGGACCGCATCTCGGTGGAGCGGCACACGCTGGAGGACGTTTTTCTGGAGCTCACGGGCAAGGAGCTGCGCGGGTGACCACCACGACAGACACCACGGGGACGTACGCGCCCAGGCCCGGCGCCGCCCCCCTCGGGCGGATGATCGCGGCCCAGGCCGTGCTCGAGACGAAGATGTTGCTGCGCAACGGCGAGCAGCTGCTGCTGACAGTGATCATCCCGACGCTGCTGCTCGTCCTGTTCAGCTCCGTGGACATCATCGACACCGGCGCCGAGGAGGCGGTCGACTTCCTCGCGCCCGGCGTCCTCGCGCTGGCCGTGATGTCGACGGCGTTCACCGGGCAGGCCATCGCCACCGGCTTCGAGCGCCGGTACGGGGTGCTGAAGCGGCTGGCGGCCTCGCCCCTGCCACGCTGGGCCCTGATGACCGCGAAGACCGCGTCGGTGCTGGTCACCGAGGTGCTCCAGGTCGTGCTGCTGACGGTGATCGCCTTCGCGCTGGGCTGGTCGCCGCACGGCAACCCGGCGGCCGTACTGCTGCTCCTGGTCCTCGGCACCGCCGCCTTCTCCGGGCTCGGGCTGCTGATGGCGGGCACGCTCAGGGCGGAGGCCACGCTGGCCGCCGCCAACCTGGTCTTCCTGCTGCTCCTCGTGGGCGGCGGGGTGATCGTGCCGCTGGACAAGTTCCCGGACGCGGCGCGGGACGTGCTGGGGCTGCTGCCGATCTCCGCCCTGTCGGACGGGCTCCGGGACGTGCTCCAGCACGGGGCCTCGATGCCCTGGGGCGACCTGGGCATCCTCGCCGTGTGGGCGGTCGTGGGTCTCGCGGCCGCCGGGAAGTTCTTCCGCTGGGAGTAGGGACACATGTCCGGAACGGACCCTCGTGAAAGCGTGCACAAGCGGGCGCCTACGATGGACGGCGTGCCAAACGTGACCCGTGCCGACGCCGCAGCCGCCGTGCGCAACCCGCTCGCCTTCATCGCCGCGCGCTGGACCCCGTACCCCCGTACGGTCCGGCGGGCGGCCCTCGCGCCCCTCGTGATGTCCGTGATCATCGTCGTCACCGGCGGCGCCGTCCGGCTCACCGGCTCCGGGCTCGGCTGCCCGACCTGGCCCAAGTGCACCGACGACTCGCTCACCACCACGAGCGAGATGGGCTTCCACGGCGTCATCGAGTTCGGCAACCGCATGCTGACCTACGCGCTGTGCGCCGCGGTCGGCTGGGCGATCGTCGCGGCCCGCTCGCAGAAGCCGTACCGGCGCAGCCTCACCCTGCTCGGGTGGGCGCAGTTCTGGGTCGTGATGAGCAACGCGGTGCTCGGCGGCATCGTCGTGCTCGTCGGGCTCAACCCGTACACGGTCGCGGCCCACTTCGTGGCGACGACGGTGCTGCTGACGCTGGCCACGGTGATGTGGCAGCGCACCCGGGAGGGCGACACGGCACCGCGCCCGCTGGTCGGCGCGTCCGTGCGGCAGCTGGTGTGGGTGATGGTCGCCGTCTCGGCGCTGCTGATCGTGGTCGGCACCGTCGTCACCGGCGCGGGCCCGCACGCGGGTGACTCCAGCGACGTCCCGCGGATGCCGGTCGACTGGGAGATGATCAGCAAGGCACACGCCGTACTGGCGTGGATCGTGGTGACGCTGACCTTCGCCCTGTGGTTCGTGCTGAAGGCGGTCGACGCGCCCGAGGGACCGCTGGCCCGCACCCGGGACCTGTTCCTGGTGCTGCTGGCGCAGGGAGCAGTTGGCTACATCCAGTACTTCACCGACCTGCCCGAGGTCCTCGTCGGCCTGCACATGTTCGGCTCGTGCCTGGTGTGGATCGCGGTGCTCCGGGTGCTGCTGGCACTGCGCGAGCGGCCCGAGGAGACGGTGTCCGGACTGCCCGCTCAGGAGTACGACGCCACCAGCGTGTCGATCGCCGGCCCCAGGTAGCCCCGGGTCAGCTCGGCGCGGCGGGCGGTCCACTCGGCCGGGGGCGCGGGCCGCGGGCCCCTGCCGTACCGCCGTTCGGCGACGTCCTCGACGACCTCGCCGGGCGCGCCCAGGGCGGGCAGCTCCGTCAGGGCCTCCCGCTTGGTGATCAGCCGTCCCTCCCGCAGCGTGACCGTGGCGCGGGCGAAGGTGATCAGACCCAGGTCGACCCAGACGTCCTGCCGCCACAGCTCCGCCCGGTCCACGTTCGGCCGCCAGAATTCCCGCTGGTCCCGCACGACGAACCCGGCCAGCTCCGGGTCCCCCACCGGTGGCAGCAGGTGCTCGGGCGACTCGCCGTGCAGGACGCGGCCGAAGCTGTGGAGTTCGCGCCGGGTGACCGGGGTGACCGTCCGCTTGAAGAGCTGCTGGTGGGCCCAGGTCAGATGCCGCTGCTCGGGGTCGGCGACGGTGTCGGGCGACAGGTAAGTGCAGTGCAGCAGTCCGGCCAGGGGCGCGTCCCGCAGCCGGGCGTGGAGCAGCCCGAGCCGCCAGGCCGTACGGGCCGTGGCCGGCCGGGGCAGGACCGCGACCAGGTCGAGGTCGCTGCGGCCCTCCTGGTAGTCGCCCGCACCCAGTGAACCGTGCGCCCAGACGGCCACGGGGTCCAGGGGCGCGAGGCCGGTGAGGAAGCGGTCGAGCAGCGCGTCGGTCGGCATGCGCCCAGTCTCCACGCCCGGTTCCGGCGTGTACACCGCTCACTCCAGCCCGTAGACCCGCCCCGCGTTCTGCGAGGCGATCATCCCCGCCACCCGCTGCGCGTCCCCGAGCGACCACGCGCCCTCGGCCACCCAGGTGCCCAGCACCCGGCCGAGGGCCTCGCGGAAGAGCCGGGCGGCGACCACGTGCAGCTCGGGCAGGCCCTGGGCGCCGCTGGAGAAGAGGATCTTGCCGAAGGGGGCCAGCTCCAGGATCTCCGCGAGGACCGTCGCCGCGCGGGCGCCGGTGCGCACCAGGGCGGCCCCCGAGTCGGCGTAGACGTGCGGGAAGACGCCGGCCAGGTGGGCGGCGTGGCGGTGGTAGGGGTAGCCGTGCAGCAGGACCAGGTCGGTGCCGAGTCCGGCGGTGGCCCGCACGAAGTCGGTGAGCAGGACCGGGTCGGTGCGGTCGATGCGCAGGCCGGGCTCGCCGAGGCCCGCGTGCAGTTGGAGGGGCAGGCCCGAGGCGACGGCGATCCACAGCAGGTGGCGCAGCAGCACCGGGTCGCTCAGCTCCCCGCCGACCTCGCGCCCGCCCAGCCAGCGGCCGGCGGCCCCGCGCACCTCGCCCGCGCCGGGCGGCTCCGGGGCGAGGGCCAGACCGTGCCGTACCCCGGCGACGGAGGTGAAGGCGACGGCGTGCGCGGCGGCGCCGTGCACGGCCTCGGCGAGGTTGGCGAGGAAGGACTCGACGGTGCCCGAGGTGTCGGCGACCTGCTCGGCGAGCAGTTCCAGGCGCACGATCTCGCGCGTGTCCGCGTCCGCGGCGGAGGCCATCTCGGTGGGGCCGGTGAGGTCTCCGGGCAGGCCCGTGTCGACCAGGTAGGTGGTGATGCCGCTGCCGCGCAGCAGCCGGCGGTCGGCCTCCATGACGCCCAGTTCGCGGCGCCGGGCCAGGTAGTGGGCGGGCGGGCAGTGCGGTTCCAGGCCGAGCAGGGGCGGGCACCAGCGGCGTACCGCGAAGCCGGTCTGGGTGTCGAAGAGGGTGGTGCCCGGTGCGGGCGGACCCTCGGTGCGGGCCAGCTGGGCCTCGAAGGTGCCGAGGCCCAGCTCCGTTCTCAGCACGCCGTGGCAGTACTGGTCCACCAGGGACGGCGTTTCGATCATCCGGGCTCCCCGTGCTGGGACCGAGCGCCGCGCGGCTGGCGCGCCTTGCGGCCCGCGCGCCGGGCGGCTTCCTACGGTCCTAACGGGTGAACCCGCTCTCAGGTGTTGCTCGGCCCGCCGACCTGGATGCCCGCCATGCGCGACCACTCGTAGCGGCCCGTGGTGAGCTTGGCGGCGAACTCGCCGTCGAAGTCCTCGTGGACGGTGATCCCGGACCGCTCGACGGCCTTGAGCGCGCCTTCGTGGGTGCGGGCGACCTGGTCGCCCCAGGCTCCGTCCTCGCCGACCAGCACGATCCGGGCGCCGCGTTCACCCAGGTGGGCGACCTGGGCCTCGGCGCCGCCGTGGGCCTTGGCGAAGGACTCGATCCGTCGGGCCATCCGGGTCACCTCGTACGCGGCCCACCGCTCGGCCCAGCCGCTCTTCGCGCCGGACTGCTCCGTGTCCACCTGCTGCGTGTCTGCCATGCCCAGGATGCTACCGACGGGTAGATCGAACGGCGACGGGCGGGGTGCGTGGCCTTGACCACGCGCCCCGCCCGTCGGACGGCTTCGTCGGAGGACGCTCAGCGCAGGAAGGGGTCCACCGCGACGGCGAGGAACAGCACCGACACATAGGTGATGGACCAGTGGAACAGCCGCATCTCCTTGAGCTTGCCGCCGGTCACCTCGGCCTTGGCGCGGTTCTGCAACCCGTGCGCCTCCCACAGCCACATGCCCCCGGCCGCCACGGCGACCGCCGTGTAGAACCAGCCGGTGTAGCCGAGCGGGGTCAGCAGCAGCGACACGACGACCATGACCCAGCTGTAGATGACGATCTGCCGGGCGACCACCTTGTTGGACGCGATCACCGGGAGCATCGGCACGCCCACGCGCGCGTAGTCCTCCTTGACCTTCATGGACAGCGGCCAGTAGTGCGGCGGCGTCCAGAAGAACATCACCCCGAAGAGGATGATCGGCGCCCAGGACATCGAGTTGGTCACGGCCGACCAGCCGATGAGCACCGGAAGACAGCCGGCGATACCGCCCCAGACGATGTTCTGGGAGGTGCGCCGCTTGAGGATCATCGTGTAGACGACGACGTAGAAAAGGAGCGCGCCGAGGGAGAGCCAGGCCGAGAGCCAGTTGACGGTGAACCCGAACAGCAGCGTGGAGACGACCGCCAGGGTGATGCCGAAGACGAGGCACTCGACCGGACTGACCATGCCGGTCACCAGCGGGCGCTGCGAGGTCCGGTCCATCAGCGCGTCGATGTCGCGGTCGATGTACATGTTCAGCGCGTTGGCGCCGCCTGCCGACAGGTATCCGCCGACGCAGGTCAGCAGCACCAGCTTCAGATTCGGAACACCCTGTTCGGCCAGGAACATCACCGGAACGGTGGTGATCAGCAGAAGCTCGATGATCCGCGGCTTGGTCAGCGCCACGAACGCCTTGACACGGGCCCCGAACGGCCGGTGACTCGGGCTCTGGCTCGTCCCGATATCCCCCATTGCCTTAAGGGCATGGGAGGTACCCCCACCCGCAGGACGGGATTCAACGGCCGTCACGCACACCCCTGACAGAGACATCCCAGCAAGCCCGTGCCGTGTGAAGTGGCGGTAAAGGCTCGCGCGTACCACGCCACTTTAGACGTTGCCCATACCTCGGCCTTCGCGGGGGTGGGCTCGTGTTGGCGCGGACGCTCCGACGTGCGTTCGGAGAGTCGATTGAGCGGTCAGATGAGCGGCTCCGTATTCACTTGCCGAATGCGGTTTCGCCCAGTCGACAGGCGGACCCGAAGGAGTCCCGGCAGTCTGGTTTCCAGCGGAAAAACGCACGTACTTACGGAGGTAGGCTCGGCAATGGCCGGCCGACTCATGGACGCGCCGGCAGCCCGTGCCCCGTGCACCGGCAACCGACATGTGGAGAGGAGCCCTGACTCAGGGTGAGCACCAAGCCGACCACCACAGACCTCGAGTGGACCGAACTGGACCAGCGGGCCGTGGACACCGCCCGCGTCCTGGCCGCCGATGCCGTACAGAAGGTTGGCAACGGCCATCCGGGTACGGCGATGAGCCTGGCGCCCGCCGCCTACACCCTCTTCCAGAAGGTGATGCGGCACGACCCCGCCGACGCGAACTGGGTCGGGCGCGACCGTTTCGTGCTGTCCGCGGGCCACTCGTCCCTGACCCTCTACACCCAGCTGTACCTGGCCGGCTTCGGCCTGGAGCTGGCGGACCTCGAATCCTTCCGCACCTGGGGCTCCAAGACCCCCGGCCACCCGGAGTACGGCCACACCACGGGCGTGGAGACCACGACCGGCCCGCTGGGCCAGGGCGTGGCCAACGCCGTGGGCATGGCGATGGCCGCCCGCTACGAGCGCGGCCTGTTCGACCCGGAGGCCCCCGAGGGCACCTCCCCCTTCGACCACTTCGTCTACTGCATCGCCGGTGACGGCTGCCTCCAGGAGGGCATCTCCGCCGAGGCGTCCTCCACGGCCGGCCACCAGAAGCTCGGCAACCTGGTGCTTTTGTGGGACGACAACCACATCTCCATCGAGGGCGACACCGAGACCGCCGTCTCCGAGGACACCTGCAAGCGGTACGAGGCGTACGGCTGGCACGTCCAGCGCGTCGCCCCGAAGCCGGACGGCGACCTGGACCCGGACGCGATCTACGCCGCGATCCAGGAGGCGCAGAAGGTCACCGACCGGCCGTCCTTCATCGCCATGCGCTCGATCATCGCGTGGCCCGCCCCGAACGCGCAGAACACCGAGGCCGCGCACGGCTCGGCGCTCGGCGACGACGAGGTCGCCGCGACCAAGCGGGTCCTCGGCTTCGACCCGGAGAAGTCCTTCGAGGTCTCCGACGAGGTCATCGAGCACACCCGCAAGGCACTGGAGAAGGGCCAGGCGGCCCGCGCGGTGTGGGAGAAGTCCTTCCAGCAGTGGCGGGACAACAACCCGGAGCGCGCCGCCGAGTACGACCGCGTCGCCAAGGGTGAGCTGCCGAAGGGCTGGGAGGAGAAGATCCCGGTCTTCGAGGCGGGCAAGGGCCTCGCGACCCGCGCCGCGTCCGGCAAGGTGCTCCAGGCACTCGGCGCGGTCGTCCCGGAGCTGTGGGGCGGCTCGGCCGACCTCGCGGGTTCGAACAACACGACGATCGACAAGACATCGTCCTTCCTCCCGGTGGGCAACCCGCTGCCGGAGGCCGACCCGTACGGCCGCACCATCCACTTCGGCATCCGCGAGCACGCGATGGCCGCGGAGATGAACGGCATCGCGCTGCACGGCAACACCCGCGTCTACGGCGGAACGTTCCTGGTCTTCTCGGACTACATGCGCAACGCGGTGCGGCTGTCGGCCCTGATGCACCTGCCGGTGACGTTCGTGTGGACGCACGACTCCATCGGTCTGGGCGAGGACGGCCCGACCCACCAGCCGGTCGAGCACCTGGCCTCGCTGCGCGCCATCCCGGGTCTGAACGTGGTCCGGCCGGCCGACGCCAACGAGACGGCGATCGCCTGGCGGGAGATCCTGCGCCGCTGGACGAAGGAGTTCGGCAAGGGCCAGCCGCACGGTCTGGCGCTGACCCGCCAGGGCGTGCCGACGTACGAGCCCAACGACGACGCGGCCAAGGGCGGCTACGTCCTGTTCGAGGCCGAGGGCGGCGACGCGGAGGTCGTGCTCATCGCCACCGGTTCCGAGGTGCACGTCGCCGTCGAGGCACGCGAGCGGCTCCAGGCCGACGGCGTACCGACCCGTGTGGTGTCCATGCCGTCCGTGGAGTGGTTCGAGCAGCAGGACCAGGGGTACCGGGACAGCGTGCTGCCCCCGTCCGTGAAGGCCCGGGTCGCCGTCGAGGCCGGGATCGGCCTCACCTGGCACAAGTACGTGGGGGACGCCGGCCGGATCGTCTCGCTGGAGCACTTCGGTGCTTCGGCGGACGCCAAGGTGCTCTTCGAGGAGTTCGGTTTCACCGCCGAGAACGTGGCCTCGGCGGCGAGGGAATCCCTCGCCGCCGCGCAGCGCTGACGCCCGTACACGACACGTAGTAGGAGATGCATTCCCCATGACAGACGCACTCAAGCGCCTCTCCGACGAAGGCGTCGCGATCTGGCTGGACGACCTGTCGCGCAAGCGGATCACGTCCGGCAACCTCGCCGAACTGATCGACCAGCAGCACGTCGTGGGCGTCACCACCAACCCGTCGATCTTCCAGAAGGCGATCTCGCAGGGCGACGGCTACGACACGCAGCTCACCGACCTCGCCGCCCGCGAGGTCACGGTCGAAGAGGCCATCCGCATGATCACCACGGCGGACGTCCGGGACGCCGCCGACATCCTGCGCCCGGTGTTCGACAACACCGGCGGCAAGGACGGCCGGGTCTCCATCGAGGTCGACCCGCGCCTGGCGCACAACACCCGGGCGACGGTCGCCGAGGCCAAGCAGCTGGCCTGGCTGGTGGACCGGCCCAACACGCTGATCAAGATCCCTGCCACCGAGGCGGGTATCCCGGCGATCGCCGAGACCATCGGCCTGGGCATCAGCGTCAACGTCACGCTGATCTTCTCCCTGGAGCGCTACCGCAAGGTCATGGACGCCTTCCTGACTGGCCTGGAGAAGGCCAAGGAGCGCGGCCTGGACCTCTCGCAGATCCACTCGGTGGCGTCCTTCTTCGTGTCCCGCGTGGACACCGAGATCGACAAGCGGATCGACGCGCTCGGCACCGACGAGGCCAAGGCCCTGCGCGGCAAGGCCGCCGTCGCCAACGCGCGCCTCGCCTACCAGGCGTACGAGGAGGTCTTCGGCACCGACCGCTGGGCCGCCCTGGAGAAGGCCGGCGCCAACAAGCAGCGTCCGCTGTGGGCGTCGACCGGTGTGAAGGACAAGGCGTACAGCGACACCATGTACGTCACCGACCTGGTGGCCCCCAACACGGTGAACACCATGCCGGAGGCGACCCTGTTCGCCACCGAGGACCACGGCGAGATCACCGGGGACGCCGTCTCCGGGACGTACGAGCAGGCCCGTGCCGACCTCGACGCGGTCGAGAACCTCGGGATCTCCTACGACGAGGTGGTCCAGCTCCTGGAGAAGGAAGGCGTCGACAAGTTCGAGGACGCCTGGAACGACCTGCTGAAGTCCACGGAGGCGGAGCTCAAGCGCCTCGCTCCCTCGAAGGGCTAGAAATTGTCAAGCAGCAATCCGCTGCGTGACCCCGCAGACCGACGGCTCCCGCGCATCGCGGGGCCGTCGGGTCTGGTCATCTTCGGCGTCACCGGCGATCTGTCCCGCAAGAAGCTCATGCCCGCCGTGTACGACCTCGCCAACCGGGGCCTGCTGCCGCCGGGCTTCTCGCTCGTCGGGTTCGCCCGGCGCGACTGGGAGCACGAGGACTTCGCCCAGGTCGTGCACAACGCCGTCAAGGAACACTCCCGCACGCCGTTCCGCGAGGAGGTCTGGCAGCAGCTCATCCAGGGGATGCGCTTCGTCCAGGGCACCTTCGACGACGACGACGCCTTCGAGCGGCTGCGCGGCACCATCGAGGAGCTGGACAAGGCGCAGGGCACGGGCGGCAACTTCGCCTTCTACCTGTCGGTGCCGCCGAAGTCCTTCCCGGTGGTCATCCAGCAGCTGAAGAAGCACGGCCTCGCCGACCAGTCGAGCGGCTCCTGGCGGCGCGCGGTGATCGAGAAGCCGTTCGGCCACGACCTGAGGTCGGCCGAGGAACTGAACGCGATCGTCCACGAGGTCTTCGGCTCCGACCAGGTCTTCCGCATCGACCACTACCTGGGCAAGGAGACCGTCCAGAACATCCTGGCGCTGCGCTTCGCCAACACGATGTTCGAGCCGATCTGGAACCGCTCCTACGTGGACCACGTGCAGATCACGATGGCCGAGGACATCGGCATCGGCGGCCGGGCCGGTTACTACGACGGCATCGGCGCGGCGCGTGACGTCATCCAGAACCACCTGCTCCAGCTGCTCGCCCTGACCGCGATGGAGGAGCCCGCCTCCTTCGACGCGGACGCGCTGGCGGCGGAGAAGACCAAGGTGCTCGGCGCGGTCCGCCTCCCCAGGGACGCGGGCGTCCCCTTCTACCTGCGCACCGGCAAGCGTCTCGGCCGCCGGGTCACGGAGATCGCGGTCGTCTTCCAGCGGGCCCCGCACTCCCCCTTCGACACGACGGCCACCGAGGAGCTCGGCTCGAACGCGATCGTCATCCGCGTCCAGCCCGACGAGGGCGTCACCGTCCGCTTCGGTTCCAAGGTGCCGGGCACGTCGATGGAGATCCGGGACGTGTCCATGGACTTCGCCTACGGCGAGTCCTTCACCGAGTCGAGCCCGGAGGCGTACGAGCGCCTGATCCTGGACGTGCTGCTCGGCGACGCCAACCTCTTCCCGCGCACCGAGGAGGTCGAGCTGTCCTGGAAGATCCTCGACCCGATCGAGCGGTACTGGGACGAGCACGGCACCCCGGCCCAGTACCCGGCCGGCACCTGGGGACCCGTCGAGGCGGACGACATGCTGGAACGAGACGGACGGAGCTGGCGCCGGCCATGAAGACCGACCTCACGGACACCACGGCCAGCAAGATCAACAAGGCGCTGGTGCTCGGCCGTCGGGCCATCGGCACGCCCGCGATCGGCATGGTGCTCACCCTGGTCATCGTCACCGACGAGGAGAACGCCTACGACGCGCTGAAGGCCGCGAGCGACGCCGCGCACGAGCACCCCTCGCGCACGCTCCTGGTCATCAAGCGGGTCTCGCGCTCCCCCCGGGACCGTACCCGATCCCGGCTGGACGCCGAGGTGCGCCTCGGTGCCGACGCGGGCACCGGCGAGACGATCGTGCTGCGGCTGTACGGCGATGTCGTCGACCACGCCCAGTCGGTGGTCCTGCCGCTGCTGCTGCCGGACGCGCCGGTCGTGGTCTGGTGGCCGGTGAACGCGCCGCTGGACCCCGCGAAGGACCCCCTGGGCGCCCTCGCCCAGCGCCGGGTCACGGACACGTACGCCTGCGAGGAGCCGATACGGGAGCTGGTGGCCCGCGCCGACGCCTACGCGCCGGGCGACACCGACCTGTCGTGGACCCGCATCACGCCGTGGCGCTCGATGCTGGCGGCGGCCCTCGACCAGGTCGACTGCGAGGTGCAGTCGGTCGAGGTGGAGGGCGAGGAGTTCAACCCGAGCTGTGAGCTGCTCGCGATGTGGCTCGCCGACCGGCTGGACGTGCCGGTGAAGCGCACGGTGTCGACCGGGCCGGGGCTCACCGCGGTCCGGATGGACACCGACTGCGGTCCGGTCGTGCTCGACCGGGCCGACGGCTCGCTGGCGAACCTCTCCATCCAGGGGCAGCCGGCCCGGGCGGTCGCGCTCAAGCGCCGCGAGACGGCCGAGCTGATCGCGGAGGAGCTGCGGCGCCTGGACCCGGACGACACCTACGCCTCGGCGCTGCGGTACGGGGTGGACCGGCTGAACACGCCGGCCGAAGAGGACCCGGCCGGCGACGGGGACGCCCGCGCGGTCGCCGCTCCCGCCGGGAAGGTCGCGAAGGCTCCCGCGAAGGACGCGGCGCGGGAGAAGACACCGGTGAGGAAGGCGGCGGCGAAATGAGCGACACCCCGCAGCTGGTCGTGCACCGCGACAAGGAGCTGATGGCCGAGGCCGCGGCGGCCCGCCTCATCACGAAGATCGTGGACGCGCAGGCCTCCAGGGGCAGCGCGTCCGTGGTCCTCACCGGCGGCCGCAACGGCAACGGTCTGCTCGCGGCGCTCGCCGCGTCCGCGGCCCGGGACGCGATCGACTGGGGCCGCCTCGACCTGTGGTGGGGCGACGAGCGGTTCCTGCCGGACGGCGACCCCGAGCGCAACGTCACCCAGGCGCACCAGGCGCTGCTCGACGCGGTGCCGCTGGACCCGAAGCGGGTGCACGCGATGGCTCCGTCCGACGGTCCCTACGGTTCGGACGTGGAGGCCGCTGCCGCCGCCTACGCGCAGGAGCTGGCCACGGCGTCCGTCCCCGAGAACCACGCCGCGGTCCCGTCCTTCGACGTGCTGCTCCTCGGCGTCGGCCCGGACACCCATGTGGCCTCGCTCTTCCCGGAGCACCCGGGGGTCCGGGAGACGGAGCGCACGGTGATCGGCGTCCACGGCTCCCCCAAGCCGCCGCCCATCCGCATCTCCCTGACCCTGCCCGCGATCCGCGCCGCCCGTGAGGTGTGGCTGCTCGCGGCGGGCGAGGACAAGGCGAACGCGGTGGCGATGGCCCTGTCGGGCGCGGGCGAGATCCAGGCCCCGGCGGCGGGCGCCCGGGGCCGCGCCCGCACCCTGTGGCTGCTGGACTCGGCGGCGGCGTCCCAGCTGCCGAGGTCGCTGTACCCTCCGGCGTCGGCCTAGTTCCAGACCGTCCGGCGTTTTACGGACGAGGCCGTCAAGGCCGAAACGGGAGGGGCGGCGGGGGCGATCATCTTCCGTCACCCCTTCCGCAGCGGATACGTTCACTGCCGCCCGCGCAGCTCCCGGTACGCGGCGACCAGCGCCTCGGTGGACGTGTCCAGCCCCGGAACCTCCGCGCCCTCGCTCAGCGCCGGCTCCACCCGCTTGGCCAGCACCTTGCCCAGCTCCACACCCCACTGGTCGAAGGAGTCGACGTTCCAGATCGCGCCCTGTACGAACACCTTGGGGGTGAGCTCGCGGGCCAGGATGGTGGTGGTCGGGTGGTCGCCGCGGAAGGTCTTGTGCGGGACCAGTTCCTCGGGCACCCCTTCGGCGCGTACCTCGTCCGGGGTCTTGCCGAAGGCGAGGGCCTGGGTCTGCGCGAAGAAGTTGGCCATCAGCAGGTCGTGCTGGGCCTTCAGTTCCTCGCTCAGCTCGCCCACGGGCCGCGCGAA
>NZ_JODM01000011.1 GCF_000717995.1 Streptomyces violaceorubidus | reverse complement strand
AGAGGCTCAAGCCGGGCCCACTGGCCATTCGTCAGATCCCCACGTCTCACAGGACGTGATCATCAACGAACAAGATCCACTTTCGCAACAGGCCCTAGACGACTTGATCGGCAGTGGAAGTCACTCGTGGTAATCGCGTGAGCCTTATGTCAGCCCGCTCTATCTAGGCAGTGTCGTCAAATGATCACGGCTGGTGGATCATGGGGCCGTGATACGCCGTCATGAACTGACTGATGCCGAGTGGGAGTTCGTCCGGCCGCTGCTGCCCGCCTCGTTGCGGGGGCGGAAGCGGCTGGACGACCGCAGGGTCCTGAACGGGATCGTGTGGAAGTTCCGGACCGGGACGGCCTGGCGGGACGTGCCCGAGTGTTACGGGCCGTGGGCCACGCTGCATACGCGTTTCCGCAGGTGGGCAGCGGACGGGACGTTCGGCCGGATGCTGCGGGCCGCGCAGGCGAAGGCGGACGCGGCAGGCGACGTCGAGTGGCTGGTGTCGGTCGACTCCACGGTCGTCCGCGCCCACCAGCACGCGGCCGGGGCCCGAAAAAGGGGCTCCGGGACCCGGCCCTCGGCCGATCCAGAGGCGGGCTGACCAGCAAGATCCACCTCGCCTGCGACGGCCGCGGCCGCCCGCTCGGCTTCGTCGTGACGGGCGGCAACACGAACGACTGCACCCGGTTCACCACCGTGATGGAAGCGATCCGGGTGCCCCGCCTCGGACCGGGACGGCCCCGAGTCCGGCCCGATCACGTCCTGGGCGACAAGGGCTACAGCTCCAAAGCGATCCGCACCTGGCTTCGCCGTCGGGGCATCCCGCACACGATTCCCGAGCGCGCCGACCAGGTCCGCAACCGGGCCCGGCGCGGCAGCCGCGGAGGCCGCCCGCCGACCTTCGACCATGAGGTCTACAAGCGGCGCAACGTCGTGGAACGCTGCTTCAACCGCTTGAAACAGTGGCGTGGCATCGCCACCCGCTACGACAAGAACGCGGAGTCCTACGAAGCCGCCGTTGCCCTCGCATCACTCCTGATGTGGGCGTGACATTTGACGACAGGTCCTAGGGGCCTTCCGGGTGTCGCAGCACCCTGTTCAGTCTTCCTCACCACGGGAGTCAAGCGTCATACGAGCGTCAAGGGTCCCGAAGGCCCGGATACTGCGCTGCCGCTCCCACCAGTTACTCCAGTACGAATCCGCAGGTGAATGCGGGTCCTAGACGCTGGACATGGTGGATACCGCGACACAGGTCGAGTCCCGCTACCGCTACGCCAAACCGCAGGTCAGGACCCCTTGCCCGCAGGCTCCAGAATCGCCACGCACTCCACGTGGTGCGTCATCGGAAACAGATCGAGCACCCGCAGCATCCGCACCCGGTACCCCCCGTCCCGGAAGTACCCCAGGTCCCGGGCGAGCGCGGCCGGGTCGCAGGCCACGTAGGCGATTCGGCGGGCGCCCAGCGAGGAGAGGTGCTGGACCGTCTTGCGGCCGGCGCCCGCGCGGGGCGGGTCGAGGACGATGAGGTCGACCTCGTCGATCCCGGTGCGGGGCAGGACCGACTCGACCTTGCCCTGCTCGATGCGGACGCGGTCGAACTCGGCGAGGTTGTGGCGGGCGTCCTCGACGGCGCGCTTGCCGGACTCGATGCCGAGGACCGCGCCCTGGTCGCCGACGCGGTCGGCCAGGGCGCCGGCGAAGAGGCCGACGCCGCAGTACAGGTCCAGGGCCATGTCGCCCTTGCGGGGCAGCAGGCCCTGCATGACCGCGGTCACCAGGGTGTCGGCCGCCTTCGGGTGGACCTGCCAGAAGCCGCCGGAGCCGACCCGGTAGGTACGGCCGTCGGCGCGCTCGCGGACGAAGGGGCGGCCGTGGACGTGGTGGACGCCGCCGTCCTTCTCGCCGACCCGCATGACGGAGACCGGGCGGTCCAGTTCGACGATCGGCAGGCGGGCGCCCGGCCGCGGGGTCAGGATGACCTGGCGGTCCTGCGAGCCGGTCGCCGCGATCGCCTCCACCGTCGCCATGCCGGGCCAGTCGCGGCGCTCGATGCCCAGCTCGCTGACGCCCTCCGCCGCGATCATGCAGTGGTCGATCGGCTCGACGTCGTGGGAGCGGTGCTTGCGCAGGCCCGCGCGGCCCTCCGCGTCGACGGCGTACTGCACGCGCGTGCGCCACGACGGGACCTGGCCGGCCGGCACCTTGTCGCCCTCGGCCGGCATCACCGTGCCGTCCCAGCCGGCTTCATCGGGGGTCAGGCCCGCCAGGCGCTGGAGCTGTTCGGCGACGACCTCGCCCTTCAGGCGGCGCTGGGCGCCCGGCTTGGCGTGCTGCCAGTCGCAGCCGCCGCAGCGACCTGGGCCCGAGAAGGGGCAGGGGGCCTCGATGCGGTCCTTGGACGGGTCCAGGATCTCGACCGCGTCCGCGCGCAGGAAGCGGGCGCCCTCCTCGCCCTCGGTGACCCGGGCGACGACCCGCTCGCCGGGGAGCGTGTGCCGGACGAACAGCACCTGCCCCTCGGACGTGCGGGCGATGCAGTGGCCGCCGTGGGCGACGGGGCCGACCTCGACCTCGTACTCCTGGCCCACCAGCGAGACCGCCTCGGACCCGGCTCGCTTCTCCGCCTGCGACTTGTTCGGTTCTGCCTGCATGGCGGGGTGACTCCAGAGAACGGGGGCGACGTGGACGACAAAGGACAACAGCCGTCCAGTCTACGTGGACGAGGAGGAGTCCTTCGTACGGTCTCGGTCTCGGTCTCGGTCTCGGTCTCGGTCACGGTCACGGTCCTGGTGCTGGGCCGGACCGCGCCGGACCGCGCCGGGCGCGCTCCAGTCCTGGCGCTTGCGGGCCCGGCGCCTGGCGGCCTCGGAGGACTCCAGCTGGTACGGCACGGACGTGACCATCACACCGGGGGTGAACAGCAGGCGGCCCTTGAGGCGCAGGGCGCTCTGGTTGTGCAGCAGGTGCTCGTACCAGTGGCCGACCACGTACTCGGGGATGATGACGGAGACCGCGTCGCGCGGGGACTCCTTGCGCAGGCTCTTGACGTACTCGATGACCGGCCGCGTGATCTCGCGGTACGGCGAGTCCAGGACCTTCAGCGGTACGGCGATGCCGCGGCGCTCCCACTCCTCGCGCAGGGCCTTCGTCTCGGCCGGGTCGACGTTGACGCTGAGCGCCTCCAGGCTGTCGGAGCGCATGAGCTTGGCGTAGGCGAGGGCGCGGAGCGTGGGGCGGTGGATCTTGGAGATCAGGACCACCGAGTGGACGCGGGAGGGGCGCACCATGTCGTCGCTCTGTGCCTCCTCGGGGTCCTCCGGGGCCGCGATCTCCTCGGCGACGCGGTCGTAGTGCTTGCGGATCGCCGTCATGGTCGCGAAGAAGATGCACATGCCGAGCAGCGCGACCCAGGCGCCGTGCGTGAACTTGGTCGCCAGGACCACGACCAGGACGAGGCCGGTGAAGAAGGCGCCGAAGGCGTTGATGGCGCGGGAGCGCATCATGTGGCGGCGCTTGGACTGGTCCCGCTCGCTGGCCAGGTGGCGGTTCCAGTGCCGCACCATGCCGATCTGGCTGAGCGTGAAGGACACGAAGACGCCGACGATGTAGAGCTGGATCAGGCGGGTCGAGTCCGCGCCGTAGACGACGACCAGGAGCATGGCGGCGCCGGCGAGGAGCACGATGCCGTTGGAGAAGGCCAGCCGGTCGCCGCGGGTGTGCAGCTGGCGCGGCAGGTAGCGGTCCTGGGCGAGGATCGAGCCGAGCAGCGGGAAGCCGTTGTAGGCGGTGTTGGCGGCGAGGAAGAGGACCAGCGCGGTGGCGGCGGCCAGCACGATGAACAGGAAGCTTCCCTCGCCGAAGACCGCCTCGGCGACCTGCGAGATCACCGGGTGCTGGACGTAGTCCGCGCCGACGGCGACGCCGTTGTGGAAGAGCTCGGTGGCCGGGTTCTCGGACATGCGCACGTCGGTCGCGGAGGCCAGCGCGATGATGCCGCAGAACATGGTCACGGCGAGCAGGCCCATCATCGCGAGGGTGGTGCCCGCGTTCTTCGACTTCGGCTTGCGGAAGGCCGGGACGCCGTTGGAGATCGCCTCGACGCCGGTGAGCGCGGCACAGCCGGAGGAGAAGGCCCGCAGCAGGAGGAAGACCAGGGCGAAGCCGGCCAGGCCGCCGTGCTCCGGCTTGATCTCGTAGTCCGCCGTCGGGGCGCGCATGGTGTCGTCCAGGACCAGGCCGCGGAAGGCGCCCCACACGATCATGATGAAGACGCCCGCGACGAAGACGTACGTCGGGATCGCGAACAGGCTGCCCGACTCCTTGACCCCGCGCAGGTTCATCAGGGTGAGCAGCAGGATCACGGCGACCGCGCAGAGCACCTTGTGCTCGACGACGAAGGGGACCGCCGAGCCGAGGTTCTCGATGCCGGAGGAGATGGAGACCGCGACGGTCAGGACGTAGTCGACCAGCAGGGCGCTGGCGACGGTCAGACCGGCCTTGGGGCCGAGGTTGGTGGTGGCCACCTCGTAGTCGCCGCCGCCGCTCGGGTAGGCGTGCACGTTCTGCCGGTAGGAGGCGACCACCGTGAACATCAGGACGACGACCGCGACCGCGATCCACGGGCTGAAGTGGTACGCCGACACGC
Organism: Streptomyces violaceorubidus; assembly: GCF_000717995.1. GTDB lineage: Bacteria > Actinomycetota > Actinomycetes > Streptomycetales > Streptomycetaceae > Streptomyces > Streptomyces violaceorubidus. The sequence continues at coordinate 152,812 of NZ_JODM01000011.1, read as the reverse complement.
CCGCGATGGACAGGACGAGCAGCACCTCCCCGGGGGCGTACGCCACGGAGGACAGCGGGTCGGACGCGAACACGGGGAGGGCGATGCGCTTCGGCAGGAGCGTTTCCCCCAGCCGGTCGCTGCGCAGTGCGCGCCCGATGAGGATCCGCTTGGGCACGTCGGTCAGTTTGGACACAACAGAGCATCGTAGGCGTTCGAACGCGCGACCGCCCAACCGCCACCCCGATCCGTCCGCCGTCTGCTCTACGGGTGAATTCCAGGAGCGCTCCGGCTGCGGATTCCGCAGGTGACGGCTTTCGCATGCCTATATGACTGCTGACCCGTCAACGACGAGCACCGTCCGACGTCCGGCCGCTGCCGCCCCTGGAGGTCCCATGCACCTGAGCGCAGAGCTGATCGGCGGCGCCGCCACCCTCGTAGGCCTCTCGATCCTGACGGTCGCCAGCATCCGGAGCATCTGCCGCCGGGGGTCGTCGGCCAGGGGTTGAGACGGCTCCTGCGGGCCCGCGAGGCTTGCCGATACGTTGGATCCGGACGACGGGGGAGGTTGGCTCCGGATGGGGGAACCCGGCCTCCCGGCCCCCTCCCGGCCCCCTAGCGGCGTCGGCGTCGGTGCGCACCGGCATGATGTTCCCCTGCGGCCCGCACACTGGCCGCGACGTGTCGCCAGGCGAGCCGAAAGAGAGACATGAGCACGACATCCACTAAGGCCGACGGGCCCGCAGGAAGCGCGGTGTGAGGCGATGCACATTGTCATCATGGGGTGCGGACGCGTGGGCTCCGCGCTCGCCCAGACCCTGGAGCAGCAGGGACACACGGTCGCCGTGATCGACCGGGACCCCACCGCCTTCCGACGCCTCGGTTCCTCGTTCGGCGGCCGCCGGGTCACCGGCATCGGTTTCGACCAGGACACCCTGCGCGAGGCGGGGATCGAGGAGGCCGGCGCCTTCGCCGCCGTCTCCAGCGGCGACAACTCGAACATCATCGCCGCCCGCGTGGCACGGGAGATGTTCGGCGTGGAGAACGTGGCCGCCCGCATCTACGACCCGCGCCGCGCCGAGGTCTACCAGCGCCTCGGCATCCCCACCGTGGCCACCGTCCGCTGGACGGCCGACCAGATGCTGCGCCGACTGCTGCCCTCGGGTGCCGAGCCGCTGTGGCGCGACCCCACCGGGGGCGTCCAGCTCGCCGAGGTGCACACCTCCACGGCCTGGGTCGGCCACAAGATCAGCCGGCTCCAGGAGGAGACCGGCGTGCGGGTGGCGTTCGTCACCCGGCTCGGCGAGGCGATCCTGCCGTCCTCGCAGACCGTCCTGCAGGAGGGTGACCTCGTGCACGTGATGATGCGCACCGACGAGGTCGACAAGGTCGAGGCGGCGTTCGCCAAGGGTCCCGAAGAGGAGGGCGGTCACTGATGAGGGTCGCCATTGCCGGAGCCGGCGCGGTCGGCCGTTCGATCGCGGCCGAGCTCCTGGAGAACGGCCACGAGGTCCTGCTGATCGACAAGGCGCCGACCGCCATCTCGGTCGAGCGCGTTCCGATGGCGGAGTGGCTGCTCGCCGACGCGTGCGAGATCACGTCCCTGGACGAGGCGGCGCTCCAGCGCTGCAACGTCGTCATCGCCGCGACGGGCGACGACAAGGTCAACCTCGTCGTCTCCCTGCTGGCCAAGACGGAGTACGGCGTCCCGCGCGTGGTCGCCCGGGTGAACAACCCGAAGAACGAGTGGCTCTTCAACGAGTCCTGGGGCGTGGACGTCGCCGTCTCCACCCCGCGCCTGATGTCGGCCCTGGTCGAGGAGGCGGTGAGCGTCGGCGACCTGGTCCGGCTGCTGCGCTTCAGCCACGGCGACGCCAACCTCGTCGAGCTGACGCTGCCGGAGGAGTCGGCCCTGGCCGGTACCCAGGTCGGCGACGTCCAGTGGCCCGAGGACACCTCGCTGGTGACGATCATCCGCGGCACCCGGGTGCTGACGCCGTCCCCGGAGGACTCCCTGGAGGCGGGCGACGAGCTGCTCTTCGTCGCCGCACAGGCCCGTGAGGAGCAGCTGGAGGACCTGCTGTCGGCCCGGCGGCGGCCCGACGGCCTGGTCTGACCGGCGCGGAGGACCCGTGTACGGCGGTGGGGCGCCCGGAATGCACCGGGCGCCCCACCGCCGTACTGTCCCGTCTCGGCCCGTCAGGCCTTGCGGTGCCTGCCGCCGCGCAGGTCCGCGGCCTCCCCGTCGGTCTCGGACGGCCCCGGCAGGCTCTCGTCGGCCGCCTGCTGCTCGCGCCGTTCCCGCTCGGCCTTCTCCGTCTGCTCGGCCTTCTCGGCCTCCTCCGCCGCCTCCATCTCCGCGAACACGTCGATGGGCGCCGGCGCCTTGGCCAGGAAGACCCAGGTCAGCCAGACGGCGAGCAGGAAGGGCGGGATCTTCAGGGTGACCAGGACCCAGCCCAGCTGCTCGGTGTCCGCCCACCAGTACAGCGGGAAGAGGATCGCGGACTTGGCGAGCAGGATGAAGCCCCAGGCGTAGCTGGCCTTGGTGTACGCCTTCTTGCGGCCCGGGTTGCGGGTGCGCCAGGAGAGGTTCTCCTTGAAGACCGGGCCGAGGATCAGGCCGATGAGCGGCACCCCGGCCAGCGAGGTGACGATGTACCCCAGTGCCAGACCCAGGGTGTAGAGCATGCCCGGCAGATAGAAGTTCTTGGCGTTGTCGGTCATCATCGCGAAGACCACGCCGAAGGCGACGCCGAAGACCCCGCTGAACGCGTGCTTGACGGTGTCCTTCATCACGAGCCGGACGACGACCAGCACCACCGACACGGCCAGCGCGGCGATCGCCGACATGTGCAGGTCGTTGTCGAGGGTGAAGATGGTGACGAAGAGCAGCCCCGGCAGCACCGTCTCGATCATGCCCCGCACGCCGCCGAACGCCTCGAACAGCGCGGCCTCCGTCACCGCCCGGGCGTCGTCGGCCTCTGTCGTCTCTTCGGTCGGCTTGTCGAGCGACGTCACCGGCTACTCCCGTCCGAGGGGTCTCAGTTCGTATTTCGGGTTGAAGAGCACCCGGCGGCCGTGGCTCATGGAGACCCGGCCCGATGCGATGAGCTTGCGCCCCGGCTCTATGCCCACGATGGAACGCCGGCCCAGCCACACCACGTCCAGGGCGGCGGAGCCGTCGAACAGCTCGGCCTCCAGGGCCGGAACGCCCGCACGCGGTCGCAGGGTGACCGTGCGCAAGGTACCAGTAACCGACACGACCTGCCGGTCCTGACAGTCTCCGATACGGGTGCAGCCGGCGGTGTCGGCGTCCTCGCGCAGTTCCTCCGACTCCAGGTCCTCCTGCGACGAGGAGAGCCGGTCGAACATGCGCCGGAACCGGCCCACCGGCTTGTCGGAACGCGGAGCAGCACTCATATCTGAAGCGTACCGGGGCCCGCCGACAGCCACGCACCCCTCCCGCGACGGGATGGCGAGGCTCACCTCCCCTCACCTCCCGTGCGCTCCCGCTCACTTCTCGAAGCGGTACCCCATGCCCGGCTCGGTGATGAAGTGCCGCGGGTGCGCGGGGTCCACCTCCAGCTTGCGGCGCAGCTGAGCCATGTAGACCCGCAGGTAGTTCGTCTCCGTCCCGTACGACGGCCCCCACACCTCCTGCAACAGCTGCTTCTGGCTCACCAGGCGCCCCGTGTTGCGCACCAGCACCTCCAGCAGGTGCCACTCGGTGGGGGTCAGGCGTACGTCCCTGCCGTCCCTGTTGACCTTCTTCGCGGCCAGGTCGACGGTGAACTCCGCGGTGTCCACGACGACCTCGTCCTCGCCGCCCGGGACGGGTTCGGCCCGGCGGACGGCGGCCCGCAGCCGGGCCAGCAGCTCGTCCATGCCGAAGGGCTTGGTGACGTAGTCGTCGGCGCCCGCGTCGAGCGCCTCGACCTTCTCGTCGGAGGAGTGCCGGGCGGACAGCACCAGGATCGGCACCCGGGTCCAGCCGCGCAGTCCCCTGATCACCTCGACGCCGTCCATGTCGGGCAGGCCCAGGTCCAGCACCACCACGTCGGGGTGACGGGCGGCGGCGAGCTGGAGGGCGGTGGCTCCGTCGTGGGCGGCGTCGACCTCGTAGTGCCGTGCCTTGAGGTTGATCACGAGGGCCCGCACGATCTGCGGTTCGTCGTCGATCACGAGCACCCGGGTCATCGGGCGGCCTGCCTTTCTGCTGTGGCCAGGGGGTGGGTCGGCACGGTTTCACCGGACGAGCCGGACGAGCCCACCGCGCGGAGGGTGAGGACCATGGTGAGGCCCCCGCCGGGGGTGTCCTCGGCGTTCAGGGTGCCGCCCATCGCCTCGGCGAAGCCGCGGGCCACGGCCAGGCCGAGTCCCACCCCGGCCCCGCGCGGGGCGTCGCCGTAGCGCTGGAACGGCTCGAAGATGCGGTCCTTGGCCTCGTCCGGCACGCCCGGCCCTCGGTCGACGACCCGTACCTCGACGCGGTCGGCGAGGGCACTGGCCGCGACCAGGACGGTCCGGCCGTCCGGACTGTACTTGACGGCGTTCTCCACCAGGTTGGCCATCGCCCGCTCCAGGAGCCCGGCGTCCACGGCGACCATGGGCAGCGTCTCGGGGATGTCCAGTTCCGCGCTGCCCTCGGGCACCCCGCCGAGTGCCATCGGCGCCACCTCGTCCACGTCGATCTCGCGGATCAGCGGGGTGACGGTGCCGGTCTGCAGGCGGGACATGTCGAGGAGGTTGCCCACGAGGTGGTCGAGGCGGTCGGCGCCCTCCTCGATGCCTTCGAGCAGCTCCGCCTGGTCCTCCTCGGACCAGGCCACGTCGTCGGATCTGAGGCTGGTCACCGCCGCCTTGATCCCGGCCAGCGGGGTGCGCAGGTCGTGGCTGACGGCGGCCAGCAGCGCCGTGCGGATGCGGTTGCCCTCGGCCAGCGCACTGGCCCGGTCGGCCTCCTCGCGCAGGCGGCGCCGGTCCAGGACGACGGCGGCCTGGGCGGCGAAGGCGGCCAGCACCCGGCGGTCCTCGGCGGGCAGGACCCGGCCGGTCAGCGCGAGGGCCATGTGGTCGCCGACGGGCATGTCCACGTCCGCGTCCTCCGGCCGGTCGACCGGCGGTCCCGACCCGGCGCGCCCCGCACAGGTCCAGGGCGCCAGGTCGCCCTCCCGCTCCAGGAGGGCGGCCGACTCCATGGCGAAGGTCTCGCGCACCCGCTCCAGCAGCGTCTCCAGGCTGGTCTCGCCGCGCAGCACGTCACCGGCGAGGAAGGACAGGATCTCCGACTCGGCGCGCAGCCGGGCGGCCTGGTGGGTGCGGCGGGCCGCGACGTCGACGACCGAGGCGACGGAGAGCGCGACGCCCACGAATATGGCGAGCGCAAGGATGTTCCTCGGGTCGGCGATGGTGATCCGGTTGACGGGGGGCGTGAAGAACCAGTTCAGCAGCAGCGACCCGACCGCGGCCGAGGCGAGCGCCGGGTACAGCCCGCCGAGCAGGGCGGCCGCGACGGTCAGCGCGAGGTAGAACAGCACGTCGTTGGCGAGCCCGAGGTGGACGGTGTTGAGCAGCAGGGTCAGCAGCACCGGCCCGCCCAGGCCCACGAACCAGCCCCAGACGCTCCGGGACCGGCCGAGCCGCGCGCCCCTGGCCACCGGCAGTCCGCGCCCCTTGGCGACCTCCTCGTGGGTCACGATGTGGACGTCCAGGTCGGAGCCGGACTCGCGGGCGACGGTGGCGCCGACGCCGGGTCCGAAGACGTACTGCCAGGTCTTGCGGCGTGAGGAGCCGAGGACGATCTGGGTGGCGTTGACGCCTCGGGCGAAGTCGAGGAGGGCGGCCGGTATGTCCTCGCCGAGCACGTGGTGGAAGGTGCCGCCGAGGTCCTCCACGAGGGTGCGCTGCACCGCCAGCTCCTTCGGGGAGGCGGAGGTCAGCCCGTCGCTGCGGGCTATGTACACCGCCAGTACCTCGCCGCCGGCGCCCTTCTCGGCGAGGCGCGCGGCCCGCCGTATCAGCGTCCGGCCCTCGGGACCGCCGGTCAGGCCGACCACGATGCGCTCGCGCGAGCCCCAGATCTTCGAGACCCGGTGCTCGCTGCGGTACTGCTGGAGGTACTCGTCGGCCCGGTCGGCGACCCACAGCAGCGCCAGCTCGCGCAGGGCGGTGAGGTTGCCGGGGCGGAAGTAGTTGGACAGGGCCGCGTCGACCTTGTCCGGCTGGTAGATGTTGCCGTGGGCCATGCGCCGGCGCAGCGCCTGCGGCGACATGTCGACCAGTTCGATCTGGTCCGCGCGCCGCACCACCTCGTCGGGCACGGTCTCCTGCTGCCGTACGCCGGTGATGGACTCCACGACGTCGCCGAGTGACTCCAGGTGCTGGATGTTGACCGTCGAGACGACGTCGATGCCGGCGGCGAGGAGTTCCTCGACGTCCTGCCAGCGCTTGGCGTTGCGCAGGCCGGGGACGTTGGTGTGGGCCAGCTCGTCCACCAGCGCCACCCGGGGGCGGCGCGCCAGCACCGCGTCCAGGTCCAGCTCGGTGAAGACGGCGCCCCGGTACTCGACCTCCCGGCGCGGCACCTGCTCCAGGCCGCGCAGCATCACCTCGGTGCGTGCCCTGCCGTGGTGCTCGACGAGGGCCACCACGCAGTCGGTGCCCCGTTCGACCCGCCGGTGCGCCTCGGACAGCATCGCGTAGGTCTTGCCGACGCCCGGTGCCGCACCGAGGTAGATCCGAAGCTTGCCGCGTCCCATGGCCTCATTGTCTTCCGGTCACCGCTGATTGCGCAGCGTCGACCCTACGACCAACAATCGCGGCAAAAGGGGCGGGGGCGGGGATGCCGGTCGTCCTTGACGGAACTCTGACGCCGGAGCGTCACTCCTCGACGATCTCCCCGTCCCGCAGCTCCAGCACCCGGTCGGCGAGGTCGAGCAGGGTGGCGTCGTGGGTGGCGACCAGGGCGGTGACCCGTTCGCTGCGTACGACGGCCCGCAGCAGCTCCATCACGGAGTGCCCGGTCTCCGCGTCCAGCTGGCCGGTGGGTTCGTCGGCGATCAGCAGCGCGGGGTTGTTGGCGAGGGCGCGGGCGATGGCGACCCGCTGCTGCTGCCCGCCGGACAGCTCGCCGGGCCGCTGGGCGGCGTGGTCGGCGAGGCCGACCAGGGAGAGCAGCAGCTCGACGCGCTCCTCGCGTTCGCGCGGGGCGGCCCGGCGCAGCCGCATCGGTACGCCGACGTTCTCGGCGGCGGTGAGGATCGGGATCAGCCCGAAGGACTGGAAGACGAAGCCGACCCGGTCCCGGCGCAGGGCGAGCAGCCCGTCCTCGTCCAGCGCCGCGAGGTCCCGGCCGTCGACCTCGACCCGCCCGGCGTCCGGTGTGTCGAGGCCGCCGACGATGTTGAGCAGGGTGGTCTTCCCGGACCCCGACCTCCCCTTGAGGGCGACCAGCTCCCCGCGCGGCACGTCGAAGGAGACGCCGCGCAGGGCGTGCACGGCGGCGCTGTCTCGGCCGTACGACTTCCGCACGTCCTGGACGCGCACCATGGTCTCCGTGGCCACCTGGCTCATGCTGTGCCCTCCCCGTCGTGCCCCTGAACCGGGCGCCAGTATCGCCACCTCGGGGCGACGGATTCAACGGCCGCGGCCCGATCGTCCGACGCCGCTCCCCCGATCCGTACCGCGAAAGGGCCGCGTCCCCCTGGGGACGCGGCCCTCGTGGCGCGCGTACGGCGAAGCGCCGTACCGAGTCCTCGCCTACCGCACCTCGGTGATCTCCGGTCCGCGCTGGAGCTGGCCCATGCCGCCGGCGAAGCGGGAGCCCTCCTCCTGCTGGACACCCTCGGGGACCATCTGCGCGTCGTTCGGCAGCTTCAGGACGATGGGGTCGCGGGGGGCCATCGGGCCCTCGCCGCGGACGACGACCGTGTCCCGGAAGATCTGCTCCAGCAGACCGGCGGCCTGCGGCTGCACCGCGCCCTGGCCCGAGATCACGCCGCGCAGGAACCAGCGCGGCCCGTCCACGCCGACGAACCGCACGACCTGGAAGCCGCCCGTGCCGTCCGGCAGCTGCACCGGGACCTGGGCCCGCAGCTCCCAGCCCAGCGGACCCTCGACCTCGTCGATGATGCCGCCCTGCTGGGTGATGCCGGAGCCGATCTCCTCGCGCACCTCGCCCCAGATGCCTTCGCGCTTGGGTGCGGCGAAGCCCTGGAGCTGGATGGCGCTGTCGCGCAGCACGACGGTCGCGGCGACGATCGCGTCCCCCGCGACCTCCACCCGCAGTTCCATGCCGTCGACCCCGGGGATGAACAGGCCGCCCAGGTCGACCCGGCCCTCGCCCGGGTCGCGGACCTCGGTGCTGTCCCAGGGCCCGTCGGGGCGCGGCTCGGGCTCGAGCCGCACGCGTTCGCGCTCTTCGTCCGCCTCGGTGTCGACGCTGTCGACGACCTGCTCGGTCTCGCCGGCCGCGTCCTCGGCGGCATCGTTCTTCTTGCGACGTCCGAACACGTCACTGTCCTTCCCGGTCGGATACGACCGAAGCGTATCGATTCCCACCCGTCGGGCCGCCTTCGGCGACCTGACCGCTTGTGCCGCTTGCACGGTCCAACCCGGCGTGGCCACCGGTGGACCCGAAGCCCCCCTCGGCCCGCGCCGAGTCGGGAAGTTCCGCGACCTGACGGAAGCGGACCCTCTCGACCTGCTGGACGACCAGTTGGGCAATCCGGTCGAAGCGCTCGAACCGCACGCTCTCGCGCGGGTCGAGATTCACCACGATCACCTTGATCTCCCCACGGTACCCGGCATCAATCGTCCCCGGGGCATTCACGAGGGCGACACCGCAGCGGGCGGCCAGTCCGGAACGTGGGTGCACGAAGGCCGCGTACCCCTCGGGGAGCGCCACAGACACACCCGTGGGCAGAACGGCGCGTTCGCCGGGCGCCAGCTCGCAGTCGACGGTGGTGCGCAGGTCGGCGCCCGCGTCGCCGGGCTGCGCGTACGCCGGGAGCGGCACGTCGGGGTCGACGCGGCGGATCAGCACCTCGAGGTCGGGGCGGCTCACGGGTTCACCTCGAAGGCGCGGGCGCGGCGGAGCTGGTCGGGGTCGTCCATGGCGGCGCGGATCTCCTCCTCGCGGCCGTTCTGGACGAAGTGCTCGACCTTCACCTCGATGAAGAGGGCGTCGGCGCGGACGGCCACGGGGCCCTCGGGCCCGCCGATCCGGCCGGTGGCGGTGGAGTAGATCTTCCGGCCGGCCACCGCGGTGACCTCGGCCTCCAGGTACAGCGTCGTGTCCACGGGCACCGGCAGCCGGAAGTCCGTCTCCAGCCGTCCGGTCACCGCGATCGTGCGCAGCAGCCAGTTCAGCGAGCCCAGCGTCTCGTCCAGGGCAGTGGCCAGCACGCCGCCGTGCGCCAGGCCGGGGGCGCCCTGGTGGGCGGGGCGGACGGTGAACTCGGCGGTGATCGACACGCCTTCACCCGCCCGCGCCTGGAGGTGCAGCCCGTGGGGCTGATCGCCGCCGCAGCCGAAGCACTGTCCGTAGTGGGCGCCGAGCAGCTCGCCGGGGGCGGGCGCGTCGGGGTGCCGTACGGGCTTCACGGCGTCTGCGGGGGGCTGGAGACCTGGGGAAGTACCACTCACAGGCGCAGACCTTACCCGCGCGTCGGCCGAACACCGATACCGTGCCAAGCTTGGTCCATGCAGCTCTCCACGGCCCCGTACGAAGAACGCCTCACCGCGCCCCGCTCCTGGTGGCTGGTCTCCTTCCTGGTGGGGCTGGCGTTCGCGCTGATCCTGCTGCCCTTCGGCACCCTGCCGCTGCTGGGCGGCCTGGTGGGCGGGACCGCGGTGGCGGCCGTGGCGGCCAGTTCGTACGGCGCGGTCCGCATCCGGATCGTGGGCGACTCGCTGATCGCGGGCGAGGCGAAGGTGCCGCTCTCGGCGCTGGGCGAGGCGGAGATCCTCGATCCGGAGGAGGCCCGCGCCTGGCGCACGTACAAGGCCGACACCAGGGCGTTCCTGCTGCTGCGCGCCTACATCCCGCGGGCCGTGCGGGTGCTGGTCACGGACCCGGAGGACCCGACTCCGTACCTGTACCTGTCGACGCGCGAGCCGGAGCGGCTGATCGAGGCCCTGACGGCGGCGAAGGCCGCGGCCGCGTAGCGCCTGTCCGGCGGATCGGGTCGCCCCGGCGCGGGTCGCGGGCGGGAGGCCGGGGTCAGCGACCGTCTTTGCCGAAGTTTTCCCCGCGGCCGGGACCGAGGCGGCCGGGACCGAGGCCGAGGTGGCCGGGACCGGTGCCCTTGGTGATCTCGCCCATGTCCAGGGCGTCCTGCGGGCGTTCCAGGGCGGGGAGGTCGTCCAGGGCACTCCAGGCGACCTGGTTCTCGCGCAGGTCGGTCCGGATCCTGGCGGCCAGCTTTCTGGTGTCGCGGCGGTTCATGACGGCGCCCACCGCGGCGCCCACCATGAACGGCATCAGGTTCGGCAGGTCGCGCACCATCCGCTTCATGATCTGCTGGCGCAGCTGGCGCTTCATGTGGCTGTTCATCGCCGAGCCGAGGGTCGACGGCTTGGACACGTCGACGCCGCGTTCGTCCGACCACGAGTTCAGGTACGCGGTGCTGCGCTGCGCGAGGCCGCCGGGCGGGCGTACGCCGTAGACCTCGTGGAGTTCGGCGATCAGCTTGAGCTCGATCGCCGCGACGCCGGTGATCTCGGCGGCCAGTTCCGTGGGCATCGCGGGTGGTACGGGCAGCATCGCCGCCGCTCCGATGCCCGCTCCCACGGTCGCCGTGCCCTTGGCCGCGCCGGCCACGAGCCGGTCGGCGAGCTCTTCGGGTCCGAGCCCGGGGAACTGCCTGCGCAGCGTCGCCAGGTCCCGTACGGGCACGCGCGGGGCCAGGTCGATGATCCGGTCGGCGAGATGTGCCAGGGCGGCCCTGGCGCGGGCGCCGCCGTTGCGGACGCCCTGTCCCGCCTTCTCCCGGAACGCCGCTGCCCGGCGCCGGGCAGCGGGCGTCGGCGGTCGCGTGGTCGCCGGGAGGTCGCTGAGGGCCACCGGTTCGAGCGGGGCCCTCCCCTTGTCGGTCGGGCCCCGCTCGTCGTCACGCGCGCTGTACGGACCGTCGGACGGTCCTTGGTCCGCTCCTCGTCGGGAGAAACGGCGCTTCCAGGGAGGGGTCGAGCCAGTCACGGCCGACCCCGCCTCAGTCGCAGTCGCGGCAGATCGGCTGGCCGTTCTTCTCCCGGGCCAGCTGGCTGCGGTGGTGCACCAGGAAGCAGCTCATGCAGGTGAACTCGTCCTGCTGCTTCGGCAGTACACGGACGGCCAGTTCCTCGTTCGAGAGGTCGGCGCCGGGAAGTTCGAGGCCTTCCGCGGCCTCGAACTCGTCGACGTCGACGGCCGAGGCGGACTTGTCGTTCCGCCTGGCCTTCAGCTCTTCGAGGCTGTCCGAGTCGACGTCGTCGTCGGTCTTGCGTGGAGTGTCGTAATCGGTTGCCATGGTCGCTCTCCCCCTCTGGGTGTCTGCGGTGTCTTCAGCGCACGTAACGCGTGAGAGGCCGGACTTGTGCCCGACCTGAGGCGGAGATTTTGCCTCACATCAAGGTCTGTTACTCAATCGACACCCAACCGGACTCCTCATGAGTGATCGGCTTGGATGGCGATGGGGACCGTACACGGTCCGAATGCCGCACTTCAAAGGCGTCTCACCGTGTACTTCCCGTGATCAGGGCCCCTGAAAACCGGGATTTTCCCGGCTTTCCGACAGGGTGCATGATCACGGAGAGTCGAAAGCGAGAAAGCCTCCGCTGTGATCGATCACACACACGACTCCCGGGCCGGTGGCCTGGAAATTCCGCTCAAAGCGAACATCCTCGGGTCTCGGTGAGATGTCGGGGGTCATGATCTCAGACAGGAAGCGTCACCCGCATCACGAGCCCTCCGCCCTCGCGCGGCTGGGCGTAGATGTGCCCGCCGTGCGCCCGGGCCACGGACCGCGCGATGGACAGTCCGAGCCCGACACCCTTGTCGCTGCCCGTCCGCTCGGTGCGCAGCCGCCGGAACGGCTCGAAGAGGTTGTCCACCTCGTACGCCGGTACGACCGGGCCCGTGTTGGTGACCACCAGGACCGCCTGGCCGTTCTCCACGGCCGTGGTGACCTCCACCCAGCCCTGTTCGGCCACGTTGTAGCGCACGGCGTTCTGGACGAGGTTCAGGGCGATCCGCTCCAGCAGGACGCCGTTGCCCTGGACCACCGCGGCCTCGCGGGCGCCCCGGAGCTCCACGCCCTTGCTCTCGGCCTCGGCGTGCACCTGGTCGATGGCCTGGCCGGCCACCTCGGCGAGGTCCACGGGTTTGCGCTCGACGATCTGGTTGTCGCTGCGGGCCAGCAGCAGCAGGCCCTCGACCAGCTGCTCGCTGCGTTCGTTGGTCGCCAGCAGTGTCTTGCCCAGCTGTTGGAGCTCCACCGGCGCGTTCGGATCGGACAGGTGCACTTCCAGGAGGGTGCGGTTGATCGCCAGCGGCGTGCGCAGCTCGTGGGAGGCGTTGCCGACGAAGCGCTGCTGGGCGGTGAAGGCCCGTTGCAGCCGCTCCAGCATGTCGTCGAAGGTGTCGGCCAGCTCCTTCAGCTCGTCGTCCGGGCCGTCCAGCTCGATGCGCCGGGAGAGGTCGGAGCCGGCCACCGCGCGCGCGGTGCGGGTGATCCGGCCCAGCGGCGACAGGACGCGCCCGGCCATGGCGTAGCCGAAGGCGAAGGCGATCACGGCGAGGCCGAGCAGCGCCAGCAGCGAGCGGCTGAGCAGGTTGTCCAGGGCGACCTTGCGCTGGTGGTCCATGCAGTCGCTGATCGCCGCGTTGAAGTCGGACAGCGACAGGTTGCCGTTGTCGACGACGGGACAGTCGCTGCTGGAGACCTTGAGATCGGTGAAGTCGACGATCTTGTACAGCGGTTCGTTGCCGGTGCGCACCGCCTGGGCGGCCAGCAGGTAGATGATCGACAGCAGCAGGATGCCGGCGATCAGGAACATGCCGCCGTACAGCAGCGTGAGCCTTATCCGGATGGTGGGGCGCAGCCACGGCATGGGCGTGGCCGAGCGGGGGTCCCACGTGGGCTTGGGTGGCGCCCCGGGGGGCGCGGGAGTCGTCGCCACGGCCACTCAGATCCGATAGCCGGAGCCGGGGACGGTGACGATGACGGGCGGCTCGCCCAGCTTGCGGCGCAGGGTCATGACGGTCACGCGCACGACGTTGGTGAACGGGTCGGTGTTCTCGTCCCAGGCCTTCTCCAGCAGCTGCTCCGCGGAGACCACGGCGCCCTCGCTGCGCATGAGGACCTCGAGGACGGCGAACTCCTTGGGGGCGAGCTGCACCTCCTTGCCGTCGCGGAAGACCTCGCGGCGGTTGGGGTCGAGCTTGATCCCGGCACGCTCCAGAACGGGCGGCAGGGGCACGCTGGTCCGCCGGCCCAGGGCGCGCACGCGGGCGATCAGCTCGCTGAACGCGAAGGGCTTGGGCAGGTAGTCGTCGGCGCCGATCTCCAGGCCCTCGACCCGGTCGCTGACGTCGCCGGAGGCCGTGAGCATGAGCACGCGCGTGGGCATGCCCAGCTCGACGATCTTGCGGCAGACGTCGTCGCCGTGCACGAGGGGGAGGTCGCGGTCGAGGACGACCACGTCGTAGTCGTTGACGCCGATGCGTTCGAGGGCTGCCGCACCGTCGTACACGACGTCGACGGCCATGGCCTCCCGGCGCAGTCCGGTGGCCACCGCATCGGCGAGCAGCTGCTCGTCCTCGACGACGAGTACGCGCACGTCGCTGGTCCTTCCTGTGTCCACCCGCGTAGCGCTTCTCGGACGCACGAGGGCAGGGGGCTGGTGGGTGTGTTGCCTCCATCCTGCCCTTTTCGGCCATAAGTCGGCTGTAAGCCGGGTGAGGGCCCGTGACGGACTCGGTGACGAAGAAGGCCGCGGAAGGGCCGTGGAAGCGGGAATGCGAAAGTTTCTCGCGCGGTTGAGGTTTCCGCGAAGGGGCGCTGGGGGAGGACGGCTTTACACCCCGCGATCACGCTCTGCCTGTACCGCGTTACCGCGCGGTACGCCGCGGTCCGCTTCCGCAGAGCGGGCGTGGGTGTCCGGCACCGTCGCCGCCCGGCCGGGCAGCGCTGGGCACTCCACCGGAGACGTGATCGTCCCTTCCGATCGGCACACCCCCGTGCCAACGACCCACGACCCAGGACGAGGGGGCGCAGCATGGACGCTTTCACCGCAGGACTTCTGCAGCGCATAAAGACGACCGAGTCCGACCTGTCCCGGGCCCGCGACGAGGGCGACGAGTTCCTTGTCGAGGTGGAGCTGGGCGAGCTCGACGATCTGCGCCGTCTCGCTGCCGAGCACGGTGTGGAGGTCAGCGCGACCAACGCCTGATCGGCCCGCGAGGACGAGGCCCCGGTGGGATCCAGCACCGGGGCCTCGTCGTGCGCCCTGCCGCCCGCGGGTGACTGCGGTGCGCGCGGGGCGGTGGCGGCAGGGGCAGGGCTTTCACGCGACGCGGGTGGCTGCTGGGGCAGCGCGGGTGCCCGAGCCGGTCCGCGCCGACGGGCCGGGCGGGAGCGGCCTACCGCCGACGGTCCGGGCGGGAACGGCCTCCCGAGGGGCCACGCATGCCGGACGCCGCCAGACAGCGAGCCCGCCCGCCCGGGAGACCGGCGCCCACTTCGCCGGGCACGGCTCACGCCGAGCAGGCGGCCACTCGGCCGGAGTGCTGACGGGCAACCCCCAAGGTGCGGGACGTAGCGCACCGCTCGCGCGCCGGGTGCTGCCGACTTGGGCGCCCGGAAGGCCCGGAGACACGCACCCGGCGTGACAGCAACGGGACCGCCCGTACGACCCCGCCCGCACTGGCACACCGGACGACTCGGGAACCAGGAAGGCCCGGACCCGCGCACCCGGCGTGACAGCCGACGACACCGGCCGTACGACCCCGCCCGCACTGGCACACCGGACGACTCGGGAACCGGGAAGGCCCGGACCCGCGCACCCGGGGTACAGCCGACGGACCTCCCGTCGAGCCGCCCGTACCGGCGCCACCGGATCACACGCTTGTGCTCACGGCGCTGCCGGGGTCGCCGACGACTCGGTCGCTCGGAAGGACCGAACACCGCGCCGCCCTACCCGACAGGCCCTGCCGCACGAGCCCGACCGCAACGGGCGCACCCGGACCGCGTTTCTGCCCGCGGCGCCGTGCGGGTGGGCCGCGGAACAGGGTGCGCAAGAACCCGGTGCCGGCTCGCTCGGCCGAGGACCCGCCCGGACGGGCACACCGACCCCGACGGCCGACGAGCCGCCCGCGCGGGAGCCGCCGACCGGCGCTTCGGCCGGAGGTGCCGAAGAGGGCCCTCCCGGGGCGGGCCCGACGGCACTCCCCCGGTGCCGGTCGGCACGCCTCCGTCCGACCGCCGGCGGCCTACGCTCCGAAGTCCGTCAGGAGCCGCTGGAGGGGTTCGAAGACGGCCGGGGTCGCCGCGATCGCCAGGTCGCCGTTGGGGCGCTCACCGGGGCGTCCACCGGTCACCGCACCCGCCTCACGGGCGATCAGGTCGCCCGCCGCGAGGTCCCAGGGATGCAGCCCGCGCTCGTAGTAGCCGTCGAGTCGCCCCGCGGCCACGTCGCACAGGTCGATCGCGGCCGAGCCGCCGCGCCGGATGTCCCGCACCAGCGGAATCAGCCGCCGCGCGATCTCGGCCTGCTCCGCGCGGACGTCGGCGACGTAGTTGAAGCCGGTGGAGACCAGCGCCTGGTCGAGCGGTGCCGCGGACCGGCAGGCGAGCCTGCGCTCGCCGTCCCAGGCCCCCGTCGCCCAGGCGCCGCCGCCCAGCAGCGCGTGGTAGAACTCGCCCCGCATGGGGGCCACGACCACGCCGGCCACCCGCTCGCCGTCCTGCTCGGCGGCGATGGAGACGGCCCAGGTGGGCAGGCCGTAGAGGTAGTTCACCGTGCCGTCCAGCGGGTCGATGACCCAGCGGATGCCACTGGTGCCCTCCGTGGCGGCGCCCTCCTCGCCGAGGAAGCCGTCGTCGGGGCGGCGGTCGGCGATCAGCCCGGTGATCAGCTTCTCCGCCGCGATGTCCATCTCGGTGACCACGTCGATCGGGCTGGACTTGGTGGCGGCGACCGCGAGGTCGGCCGGGCGTCCGTCGCGCAGCAGCTCGCCCGCGCGGTGAGCGGCCTCCTGGGCGATCTTCAGCAGGTCGGCATGGAGCGGATGGGGCGTCACGTCGGTCACGGGGCTCCTCACGCGAAGGGACTGTCGGCGCCCGCGGCGGCGGGCCGGGGGGCACGGGCAGGGCAGCAGCCGACGGGGCACAGGTGGTGACTGGCACCGAGCGTGCCGAGGGCGCAGGGCGTGACCGCCTGCCCGCGCTCGTCGCCCGCCCGCTCCAGGACCAGGTCGCGCACGGCGGCGGCGAAGCGCGGGTCGGCGCCCACGGTGGCCGAGCGGCGCACCGGCAGCCCCAGCTCCTCGGCCTTGGCGGTGGCCTCCGTGTCGAGGTCGTACAGGACCTCCATGTGGTCGGAGACGAAGCCGATGGGGGCCATCACCACCGCGGGGACACCGGCCGCCTGCCGCTCCTCCAGGTGGTCGCAGATGTCGGGCTCCAGCCACGGGATGTGCGGGGCGCCGGAGCGCGACTGGTAGACGAGCTGCCAGGGGTGGTCGACGGCGGTGCGCTCGCGGACGGCGTCGGCGATCACCTGTGCCACGTCCAGGTGCTGGCGCACGTAGGCCCCGCCGTCGCCGTGCTCCTCCACCGGGCCGGACGTGTCGGCGGCGGAGGTGGGGATCGAGTGGGTGCAGAACGCGATGTGCGCGCCGTCCCGGACCTCCTCGGGCAGCTCGGCGAGGGACCGGACGACACCCTCGACCATCGGCTCGACGAAGCCCGGGTGGTTGAAGTAGTGCCGGAGCTTGTCGACCTTCGGCGGCTCCAGCCCTTCGGCCTCCAGGGCGGTGAGGGCGTCCGCGAGGTTCTCGCGGTACTGGCGGCAGCCCGAGTACGAGGCGTAGGCGCTGGTGGCGAGGACCAGGACGCGGCGGCGGCCGTCGCGGGTCATCTCGCGCAGGGTGTCCGTCAGGTAGGGCGCCCAGTTGCGGTTGCCCCAGTAGACCGGCAGGTCCAGTCCGTGCTCGGCGAAGTCCTTGCGCAGGGCGTCCAGCAGGGCGCGGTTCTGGTTGTTGATGGGGCTGACGCCGCCGAATCGGAAGTAGTGCTGTCCGACTTCCTTGAGGCGTTCCTTGGGGATGCCGCGCCCCCGGGTCACGTTCTCCAGGAACGGGACCACGTCGTCGGGGCCTTCCGGGCCGCCGAACGAGAGCAGGAGCAGGGCGTCGTAAGGGCTGGCATCGAGCACGTCTGGCATGCCCCGATCCTGCCACCCGGCACTGACAGCGCGGAAACGGCGGGGTGCCGACCGTGCGTTTCACCAGGTCCGAGGGGGTGATTCCGAACGTGAGGACGAGTAAGCTGTATCGACCGCATTCGCACCTTACGAAGCCGTAACCGAGCCGCCTCCGGAGACCTTGTTGGCCAGCCCCTACCGCGCCCTGTTCGCCCTCCCGGGCACCAAGGGCTTCTCCGCCGCGGGCTTCCTCGGCCGGATGCCGTTGTCGATGATGGGCATCGGCGTGGTGACGATGATCTCCCAGCTCACCGGTCGGTACGGGCTGGCCGGGGCACTGTCGGCCACCATCGCGCTCGCCGCCGCCGTGGCCGGACCGCAGGTCTCCCGCCTGGTGGACCGCTACGGGCAGCGCCGGGTGCTGCGCCCGGCGACGCTGGTCTCGCTGACCGCGGCGGCGGTGCTGCTGCCCGCCGCGCACTACGGGTGGCCGGACTGGGTGCTGTTCGTGGCCTGCGTCGGCATCGGCTGCGTACCGAGCCTCGGGGCGATGGTCCGGGCCCGCTGGGCGGCCCTGTACCGGGGCACGCCGCAGCTGCACACCGCGTACTCCTTCGAGTCCGTGGTGGACGAGGTCTGCTTCATCTTCGGCCCGATCATCTCCATCGGCCTGTCCACGGCCTGGTTCCCGGAGGCCGGGCCGCTGCTCGCCGCGTGCTTCCTGGCGACCGGCGTCTTCTGGCTGACCTCGCAGCGCGACACCGAGCCGGAGCCGCACCCGCGCGAGCACAAGGGCGGCGGCACGGCACTGCGCTCCCGGGGGCTTCAGGTCCTGGTCGGCACGTTCGCGGCCACGGGGACGATCTTCGGTGCCGTCGACGTCGTCACCGTGGCGTTCGCCGAGGAGGAGGGGCACAAGGCCGCCGCGAGCCTCGTCCTCGCCCTCTACGCGGCGGGATCGTGCACGGCGGCGATGATTTTCGGGCTGCTGCGCTTCGCCGGGCCGCCGGAACGCCGCTGGCTCCTGGGCGTGTGTGCGATGGCCGTGAGTATGATCCCCCTCCTACTGGTCGGAAACTTGCCGTTTCTGGCCGCGGCGCTGTTCGTTGCGGGTCTGTCCATCGCTCCCACGATGATCACGACGATGTCCCTCATCGAAGAGCACGTACCACGCACGCAGCTCACCGAGGGCATGACCTGGGTGAGCACCGGACTCGCGGTCGGGGTCGCGCTCGGCTCCTCCGCGGGCGGCTGGGTGATCGACGCTTCCGGGGCGCGTGCCGGGTACGCGGTTCCGGCGGTGGCCGGGGCCGTCGCGGTCGCGGTCGGTTTCCTCGGGTACCGCCGGCTCAAGCGGCCGGATCCGCGTCGGGGAGGGACCGTTGAGCAGCACACGCACGGCGAGCGGCAGGACGAACGGCCGGAACGGCACATGGCGTAACTGGGGCGGCAATGTCTCGGCGCGTCCCGCGCGGGAGGTCACTCCCGCCTCCGTCGACGAACTGGCCGACGCCGTTCGCCGGGCGGCCGAGGACGGGCAGCGGGTCAAGGCGGTGGGCACCGGGCACTCGTTCACGTCCATAGCGGCGACGGACGGTGTGTTGATCCGTCCTCAACTGTTGACGGGAATCCGCAGCATTGACCGCGACGCCATGACGGTCACGGTCGAGGCGGGCACCCCGCTCAAGAGGCTCAATCTGGCGCTCGCGCGTGAGGGCCTGTCGCTGACCAACATGGGCGACATCATGGAGCAGACCGTCTCCGGGGCCACCAGCACCGGCACCCACGGCACGGGCCGCGACTCGGCCTCGATCGCCGCCCAGATCCGGGGCCTGGAGCTGGTCACGGCGGACGGCTCGGTGCTGACCTGCTCCGCGGAGGAGAACCCCGAGGTGTTCGCCGCCGCCCGGATCGGCCTCGGAGCACTGGGCGTCGTCACCGCGATCACCTTCGCCGTGGAGCCGATCTTCCTGCTCACGGCCCGCGAGGAGCCGATGCCGTTCGACCGGGTGCTGTCCAGCTTCGACGAACTGTGGTCGGAGAACGAGCACTTCGAGTTCTACTGGTTCCCGCACACCGACAGCACCAACACCAAGCGCAACAACCGCAGCGCCGGTCCCGAGCGCCCGGTGGGCCGGTTCCAGGGCTGGCTGGACGACGAGTTCCTCTCCAACGGCCTCTTCCAGGCGGTCAACTGGGTCGGCCGCGCGGCGCCCGCCACCGTCCCGGCGATCGCCCGGATCTCCAGCAGGGCGCTCTCCGCGCGGACGTACACGGACACTTCCTACAAGGTCTTCACGTCTCCGCGCCGGGTGCGGTTCGTGGAGATGGAGTACGCCGTTCCGCGCGAGGCGGTCGTCGAGGCGCTGCGCGAGCTGAGGGCGATGGTCGACCGGTCACGGCTGCGGATCAGCTTCCCGGTCGAGGTGCGCACGGCCCCGGCCGACGACATCACGCTGTCCACCGCTTCGGGCCGCGACAGCGCGTACATCGCCGTGCACATGTTCCGGGGCACGCCCTACCAGGCGTACTTCACCGCCGCCGAGCGCATCTTCACGGCGCACGAGGGCCGGCCGCACTGGGGCAAGGTCCACACCCGGGATGCCGAGTACTTCTCCCGGGTGTATCCACGCTTCGGCGAGTTCACGGCGCTGCGGGACCGTCTTGACCCGGGGCGTCTGTTCCAGAACGACTACTTGCGCCGGGTTCTGGGGCCGTAGCCGAGGCGCCCGGATCGGGGGTCCCGGTGTCACCGGCGTCCTCGTCGCCGGTGGCGTCCGGGGTGGGCGTCGGGCTGGCCGCCGTACCCCCGTCCTCGGTGGAACCGCTGCCGGACGAGGGGCTCTCACCGGCGCCGTCCGTGCTCCCGGAGGGGATGGAGGCCGGGGCGTCGTTCCCCGTACCGGAGTCCTCGGCGTCGCCCGAGTCGCCGGAACCGCCCGAGTCCCGGCCGTTGCGCGGGTCGTCGGAGCCGCCGGAACCGCCGGACTCCCCCGAATCGGACGCCGACTTGTTGTGGCCGGTGAAGGCGTCGCCGACGGTGGTGCTGTGGCCGCCGCTCAGGTTCTGGCCGGAGGCGACCTCGTAGACGGTGATCCCCGCCATGGTGACGCCGAAGACGAGGGCCGCCGCGACCAACGGGCGGCGCCACCCCTTGGTCCGGGCACGGTAGACGGTGCCCTCGGTGAACCCGCCCGACGCCGAAGCCGCGGCCGAAACGGGAGCCGAGCCGGAAGCGGACGCCTGCGCGGGCGAGGCCGGAACCGACGCGCCCCGGCCTCCGGTCCGCCCGGCGGCGACGGTGCGCTTCACCCGGATCTCCTCCCCGGTGCGCTTGAAGAAGTGCTGGAGCACCGAGCCCCCGCAGGTGGCGACGACGCTGATCAGACCGGCGCCGACGATCGTGCCGTAGACGCCGAAGGAGGAGGCGAGTTTGGCGGCCACCACCGCGGCCAGGGCGCTGCCCGCGACCTGGGGCACGCTCAGATCGATGCGCCGGGACTCCCCCTTCGAACCCACGTCCGCCTCACCTGCGTCATCGGACCTTTCACGCATGGTCGGACCTTGCCTGCCTTTCCCGTACGGGGGCGATCAACTGCACGAGAAAGGGACGTGCGACCGAAACCATTAGTTCCGTTTCGGGTGATTGCGTGAAGTACGCCACGTCCAAGATCGCGGAAATCCCGCCGGGGACGGCCGAGCGCCCCCTCTTGCCAGAAGTCGGGCGGCGTGCCAATCCACGCACGTGGCCCGAATGGAGTACTGTTGCGAGCCCTGGAGCCGGTCCCCCGCCAGGGGGTCCAGCACCTTGAAGGACCGCCGGGAGGGGGCTAGTTGCACAGGGTGACCGAGTTGGTCACTTAGCGTTGCGAATAGGTAACCGTGCCATAACGGCGATCCCGGGCCCGTGCCCGACACGCCGGGCAACTCGGCAAGGTTGTGGCAGGCTGCACCCGGGCAGGCCACACTCGACAGAGCGGAAGCAGCGACGCACGTGACGTCGGCAGGCACCACCCGGGAGGTCCCCATGCCCGAACTGCGTGTCGTGGCCGTCTCGAATGACGGCACACGGCTGGTGCTGAAGGCTGCGGACAGCACGGAGTACACGCTTCCGATCGACGAGCGGCTCCGGGCCGCCGTGCGCGGCGACCGTCCCCGCCTCGGCCAGATCGAGATCGAGGTGGAGAGCCACCTCCGCCCCCGTGACATCCAGGCGCGTATACGTGCCGGCGCGACCGCGGAAGAGGTCGCGCAGATGGCCGGCATCCCCGTCGACCGCGTACGGCGCTTCGAGGGGCCCGTGCTGGCCGAGCGCGCCTTCATGGCGGAGCGGGCCCGCAAGACCCCCGTCCGCCGCCCCGGCGAGAACTCCGGGCCGCCCCTCGGCGAGGCCGTCCAGGAGCGGCTGCTGTTGCGCGGCGCCGACAAGGACACCGTCCAGTGGGACTCCTGGCGCCGCGACGACGGCACCTGGGAAGTCCTGCTGGTCTATCTCGTCGCGGGCGAACCGCACTCGGCGAGCTGGACCTACGACCCGCCCCGGCGACTCGTCCAGGCCGTCGACGCGGAGGCGCGCGCGCTGATCGGCGAGTCCGACGACCTCGCGGCGCCCGAGCCCAGCTTCCCGTTCGTGCCGCGCATCGCCCGGCTGCCGCGCGACCGGCCGCTGGACCGCACCCTCGACCGGGAGCTGCGGGAGCGGCCGAGCCTGCCCCCGCCGCCGTCCGAGCCGGCCGACGAGACCGCGGCCACCGCCTCGGCCGAGCGTGAACGCGACTCGCTCACCAGCCTGCTGGAGGCCGTACCGAGCTTCCGCGGCGACCTGGTGGTGCCCGAGCGCGCTCCGGACCCGGTGGAGGAGCCCGTCGAGGAACCCGAGGTGGAGGAGCCTCCCGCTCCGGCGGCGTCGGCCGGTTCCGCCTACGCCGACGTGCTCATGCCGCGCTCGGTGGCCAGCCACCGCGATCGCCTGACCGGTTCCACCGACCGCCAGGCCGAGGCCGACGGTGTCCGACCGGGCCGCCGCGCGGCGGTGCCGAGCTGGGACGAGATCGTGTTCGGCACCCGGCGCAAGAAGCAGGAGTAGAGCAGAACTGGCCGAGGCTCCGCCCCGTGGGCGGGGCGAGGCTCCGCCCCGTGGGCGGGGCCTCACCGAGGGCCGTGGACCGTGCCGTGTGAGACGGGGCCGCACCCAGGTGGGTGCGGCCCCGTCTCACACCCGGGCCTACTGCGGGTCGGGGCCCACCGCGACCGGCCGGGCCGGGTCCGAGGACCACTCGGACCACGAGCCCACGTACAGCGCGGCCGGAATCCCCGCCACCGCCAGCGCGAGCACCTCGTGGGCACCCGACACGCCCGAGCCGCAGTACACGCCGACCGCGCGGTCCTCCGTGGCGCCCAGGGCCTTGAAGCGTGCCCGAAGTTCCTCGGCGGGCAGGAAGCGGCCGTCCGGGGCCACGTTGCCGGCCGTCGGCGCGGACACCGCGCCGGGGATGTGGCCGCCGACCGGGTCGATCGGCTCGACCTCACCCCGGTAGCGCTCCCCCGCGCGGGCGTCGAACAGCACCCCGGACCGGGCCAGCGCGGCGGCCCCGTCCGCGTCCAGCAGCCCCGGCGCACCCGGCTCCGGCGCGAAGTCGCCCTCGGCGGGCGTCGGGACGCCGGTCGACAGCGGCGCCTCCCAGGCCGGCAACCCGCCGTCGAGGACCCGCACGTTCGGGTGACCCGTCCAGCGCAGCAGCCACCAGGCACGGGCCGCCGCCCATCCCTGCCCGCCGTCGTAGACGACCACCGGCCGCCCCCGCGACACGCCCGCCCGGCGCATCGCCGCACCGAACTCCTCGACGTCCGGCAGCGGGTGCCGGCCCCTCGCGCCGGGCGCGGAGGCCAGCTCCCGGTCCAGGTCGACGTAGACGGCACCGGGAAGATGCCCGGCCGCGTACTCGGCACGGCCGTCGAAGGGCGGGGCCCCGGCCGCCTTCGCCGTGCTCAGTTGCCAGCGGACGTCGAGCAGGACGGGCGGGTGGGCGCCCGCCAGTTCGTCGACGAGTTCGGATGCGGAGACGATGGCGTTCATGGCCCCATCCTGACGTACCGAGTGGCCGAGGCGTCGATGTCGGGCTACTCTGCCCGCCGGACAGTACCGGTCACGAGGCGTACGGATTCGGGCACATGCTGTACTGCCCGGGCAGGCGGGCTGCCCCACGATCGGGCGCTCGCCCGAACCACGCACCAAAGGCCCGTATCGGTGCCGGGGCCCGTCGGAGCGGAAGCGGACGCACGGCCCGCGGAGGGCCGAGAAGAGGGTGACGATGACCGACGCACGGGGATCGGACAGCCGGACCGGCAAGACGAATGCCCGGCCCGCGCCCGGCACGCCCTGCTGGGTGAGTCTGATGGTGCACGGACCGGCCGCCACCCACGACTTCTACGGCGCCCTGTTCGGCTGGGAGTTCCGGCCCGGCCCCCAGCAACTGGGGCCGTACGCGCGGGCCCTGCTCGACGGGCGGGAGGTGGCCGGCATCGGGCAGCTGCCCCCGGACCGGCAACTGCCCACCGCCTGGACGCCCTACTTCGCCTCCGACGACGTCGACCGGACGGCCGGGACCGTGCGCCTGTGCGGCGGCACGATCGGCGTCGGTCCCCTGGACGCGGCCGAGGCGGGCCGCATGGCCCTCGGCTCCGACCCCGCCGGCGCCGTCTTCGGCATCTGGCAGGCGGCCGCGCACCGGGGCACCGGCATCGCCGGGGTCCCGGGCACGCCGGCGTGGAACGAGCTGCTGACGTACGAGACGGCGGGCGTCGCCAAGTTCTACGAGACGGTCTTCGGCTTCGAACTGCTCCCGGAGCCCGCCACCGACCGCGACTACGTCACCCTGCGCCTCGACGGGCGCCCCGTCGCCGGCATCCACGGCGTCGGGGACGCCCTGCCGCGCGACAGGGGACCGCACTGGACGACGTACTTCGAGGTCGCCGACACGGACGAGTCCGTGGCACGCGTCGTCGGCCTCGGCGGGCACGTCCTCGCCCCCGCCCACGACACGCCCCACGGCCGGGTGGCGACGGTGGCGGATCCGGAGGGGGCGCGGTTCACGCTGCTGCGCGGCGAACGGTGAGCGGGACGACGGCAGGGCGATGTCCCACCCCGCCGGTCGTGCCCCGGCGGGTCAATCGGCGGTGACCGGCAGCACGTCCGGCGACAGCGCCGCCGCCCGCGACGTCGCGCTCGTCATCCGCCTGCGGTGATGGCGGCGGCACAGCACCTCGTAGCCGATCTCGTCCGGCGACTGGGCGACGTCGCCGACGACCACCTGGGCGCCCTCGACGACCATGACGCCGCCCACCGTGCGGGCGTTGTGGGTGGCGCGGGCGCCGCACCAGCACAGGGCCTCGACCTGGAGCACCTCGACGCGGTCGGCGAGTTCCACCAGCCGCTGGGAGCCCGGGAAGAGCTTGGAGCGGAAGTCGGTGGTGATGCCGAAGGCGTACACGTCGACGTCGAGGTCGTCGACCACGCGCGCGAGCTGGTCGATCTGGTCCGGCGCGAGGAACTGCGCCTCGTCCGCGATGACGTAGTCCACGCGGCCGCCCTGCGAGAGGTGGTCGACGACGTGGGCGTACAGGTCCTGGCCGTCCCCGACCTCGACCGCGTCGGTGACCAGGCCGAGGCGGGAGGAGAGTTTTCCCTCGCCCGCGCGGTCGTCGCGGGTGAAGATCATGCCGGCCAGTCCGCGCGCCGAGCGGTTGTGCTCGATCTGGAGAGCCAGTGTCGACTTCCCGCAGTCCATCGTTCCGGAGAAGAACACCAGCTCGGGCATGAGGGGTGGGGCACCTTTCGGCAGCGAGGGGGACGTGAGCGGGTCAGGAGCGTACTTCGAGCAGCGGGACGAGCTGCTCGGCAGGGGTCATCGAGCCGTGGTTGCCGACCATCGCCGACTCCTTGGGCTCGCGCTCGGAGGCGATGAGCAGGACGTCGTCACGGGCGGCGGCGACCACGTCGCCGATGCGGTCGCGGACCCGGTCGTCGACGCGGGGGCCGAACCAGCCCGCCGCGATCGCCTCCTCGCGCGAGGCCACCCAGAACTGCTCGCCGAGCACCTCGCGCCAGCAGGTCAGCACGTCGTTGTGGGCGCCGGGGACGGCGTAGACGTGGCGGGCGCGGCCCTCGCCGCCGAGGAGGGCGACGCCCGCCTTCAGCTCCCAGTCCTCGTCGAAGTCGATGCGGTGGTCCTCGTCGAAGGGCACGTCGACCATGCCGTGGTCGGCGGTGACGTACAGGGCGCTGCGCGGCGGCAGCTGCTCGGCGAGGCGCTGGACGAGCCGGTCGACGTGGCCGAGCTGTCCGCGCCAGGTGTCGGAGTCGACGCCGAAGCGGTGTCCGGCGCCGTCGACCTCGGCGTAGTACGTGTAGACGAGGGCGCGGTCGGCGCGGGCCAGCTGCTCGGCCGCGCAGTCCATCCGGTCCTCGCCGGACAGCCGTCCGTGGAACTCGCCGCCGCTGAGCGCGACCTTGGTCAGCGGGGTGTTGGCGAAGGTGGGCGAGGAGACCTGGGCGGCGTGCACACCGGCCTCGTGGGCGAGGCCGAAGACGGTCGGATACGGCTGCCAGGGGCCCGGCGCGGTCCACGGCTGCCAGCGCAGCTGGTTCATCAGCGTGCCGGTGTCGGGATTGCGCACGGTGTAGCCGGGCAGGCCGTGGGCGCCCGGCGGCAGGCCGGTGCCGACGGAGGCGAGGGAGGTCGCCGTGGTCGCCGGGTAGCCGGCCGTGATCGGGCGCCCGGTGCCGCCGCGCGAGCTGTCCAGCAGCGAGCTGAGGAAGGGGGCGTCCTCGGGGTGGGCGCGCAGTTGCTCCCAGCCGAGGCCGTCGATCAGGAAGACGCAGTTGCGGTCGGCGGGGGTCAGTTCGGTGATCCCGGCGGTCATGCCGGGT
This sequence comes from Streptomyces violaceorubidus, assembly GCF_000717995.1. Classification (GTDB taxonomy): domain Bacteria; phylum Actinomycetota; class Actinomycetes; order Streptomycetales; family Streptomycetaceae; genus Streptomyces; species Streptomyces violaceorubidus. The sequence continues at coordinate 126,495 of NZ_JODM01000011.1, read as the reverse complement.
ACGCCGAGGCCCGCGGCCAGGGTGGGCAGCAGATCGGCGAGGGAGCCCGTGCCGTACTCGGGGACGGGGGCGGAGTCGACGGGGAGCGGTTCCGGGTGGGTGTCCCAGGCGGTGTGCTGCACCATCAGCGGGCGGAGTCCGCGGTCGCCTCGGAGAGCGCCTGGGCGAAGGCGAGCGCCTGGCGCACCGTCTCGGGGCCGTCCCCGGCCTCGCTGACGCGCAGGCTGAGGTCGTCGGCGGTCGAGCTGCCCGTGTAGCCGTGGTCGGCCTCGCAGTTGGGGTCGCCGCAGGCGGCGGGCTCCAGGTCGAGGCGGGAGACGGCGCCCCAGCCGATGGTCAGCACGATCTCGCGGGGCAGTGTGCCCGGCTTGTACTTCTCCGGGTTGGCGACGACGCGGCTGACGACGATGGACGAGATCCGGCCGAGCTTGACGGACTCCGTGGACGTCGTGGCGTACGGCGTCGGGGAGGTGTCGTCGGCGGCCTGCTCGTCGGTGTGGCTGACGATGAAGCGGTTGCCGGTGAGGACGAGCACGGTCACGTGCCGGCGCACCTCGTTCTGGTCGAACGTCGTCTCCTGATGGACCAGGTACGACCGCACGGGCTCGCCGCCCACGGCGGCCTCCACCGCCTCGGCCACGAGGGCCGGGTAGTAGCCGCTGCGCTCGATCGCCGCTCGCAGCCCCTGGGTCGTCGTACTGGTCTTGGCCATGCCGACCATCCTACGGGGACCCGCTGACTGCGAGGGACGCTCCTGCGGCACCCGTCCCGGGGCGGATCAGTACGCCGGCAGCGTCCGCGGGCCCAGGTCGTCGCGGGCGGGCGGGGGTGCGAGGCGGACGGAGGCGCCGAGGACGCTCAGGCCGCGCGGGGCGACCACCACGGGTTCCAGGGTGACCGCGACGACCTCCGGGTGGTCGTCGACCAGCCGGGAGACCCGCAGCAGCAGCTCCTCCAGGGCGGCGGCGTCGACGGGGGCGGAGCCGCGCCAGCCGAAGAGGAGGGGCGCCGTGCGGATGGAGCGGATGAGCGAGGTGGCGTCCCGGTCGGTGACCGGGATCAGCCGGTGCGCCATGTCACCGAGCAGCTGTGTGGCGGCGCCGGCGAGGCCGAAGGAGAGCACCGCGCCGGCCGCGGGGTCGATGACCGCCCGTACGACGGTGTCGACGCCGCGCGGGGCCATGCCCTGCACCACCGGGCGCAGCTCCGCGGGCGCCCCGAACAGCTCGGTCAGTTCGGCGTAGGCCCGGCGCAGTTGCTCCTCGTCCGCGAGCTCGAGGCGTACGCCGCCCAGGTCCGCGCGGTGCCGCAGGTGCGGGGCGGTGGCCTTGAGGGCCACGGGGTAGCCGATGGCCCGCGCGGCCCTCGCGGCGTCGTCGGGGGTGGGGGCGGGCAGCGCGCGGTGGACCCGGACGCCGTACCTGCCGAGCAGCTCGCAGGTCTCCTGGGCGCCGAGGGTGAGCCCCTGACCGCGGGCGAGGTAGCCCGCTATCTGCTCGGCGGCGCCCTTCTCGTCGATGTCCTCGTACTCCGGGACCCTGCCCGGGTCGGCGGCCTCGCGCCGCCACTGGGCGTAGGCGACGGCCTCGCCGAGGGCGCGGACGGCCCGTTCGGCCGCGGGGTAGGCGGGGATGAGGCGGGATCCCTCCGGGGCCCGGACGGAGGGCTGCGGCGGGGCCGGTGCGGCGGTCGGACGGGGCGGGCCGGACGGGTGGGACTGGTCGGGCGCAGCCTCCTCCACGGGGCCGGGGGCGGCGCCCTGGGTGGCCTGCGGCTTGCCGCCCGGACCAGCCGGGGAGACCGTGCCCGGAGCCGCTTGCGGGGCGGTGCTCGTCGCCGCGGACAGGGCCTGAGCCAGGCCGCCCAGCTCCACGTGGACCACGAGGACCGGCTTGGTGGGGACCGCGGCCGCCGCCGAGCGCAGCGCCTTGGCGATCGCGGCGTCCCTGGCCGCCCCCTCCCCCACCGTCGGGATGGCGGTCACCACGACCGCGTCGCACGTGTCGTCGGCCAGGGCCCTGGCCAGGGCCGCGTGGAAGTCGTCGGCCGAGGCGGCGGTCGTCAGGTCCAGCGGGGGCTGCGGGCGCAGGCCCTCGGAGAGGCACGCGTCGTACGTGAGCAGTCCCAGGGACTCCGAATTGCCCAGGATGGCCACCCTCGGTCCGGCGGGCAGCGGCTGGCGGGCGAGGAGCAGCCCCGCGTCGACCAGGTCGGTGATGGTGTCGACCCGGATCACGCCGGCCTGCCGCAGCAGCGCGGAGACGGTCGCGTGCGGCAGCCGGGTCGCCCGTACGGCGTGCCCCTGGGGTGCCACGCCGCCGTGCCGGGCCCCCTGCACCACGACCAGGGGCTTGACGGCCGCGGTGCGCCGGGCCAGCCGGGTGAACTTGCGCGGGTTGCCGATGGACTCCAGGTACATCAGCGCCACGTCGGTCTCCGGGTCGTCGTACCAGTACTGGAGGACGTCGTTGCCGGAGACGTCGGCGCGGTTGCCGGAGGAGACGAAGCTGGACACGCCGGTGTGGCCGGTGACCCCGCCGCCGCGCCGGTGCAGCCGGGAGAGCAGGGCGATGCCGATGGCGCCGGACTGGGCGAACAGGCCGATCCGGCCGGGGCGCGGCATCCGGGGGGCGAGCGAGGCGTTGAGCCGCACGTCCGGGGAGGTGTTGATGATCCCGAAGGCGTTGGGTCCGATGATGCGCATGCCGTACATGCGCGCCTGCCGTACGAGGGCGCGCTGGCGTTCGCGTCCCTCGGGACCGCTGTCGGCGTAACCGGCGGAGATCACCACCAGCCCCTGCACACCGTGCTCGCCGCACTCGGTGACGACGTCGGGGACGTGCTCGGCGGGCACGGTGACGACGGCGAGGTCGACGGGCCCGGCGATGTCGCGCACGGAGCGGCAGGCCGGGACGCCGTCGAGTTGCTTCTGCTCCTCGGGAAAGGCCCTGTTCACGGCATACAGGCGGCCCGTGTAGCCCGCGTCCCGGATGTTGCCGAGGATGCTGCGGCCGACGCCGCCCGCGGTGCGGCCGGTGCCGACGACCGCGACCGAGCCCGGTTGCAGCAGCCGCTGGACGGAACGGGCCTCCGCGCGGTGCTCGCGCGCGTACTGCACGGCCAGCGAGCGGTCGGTGGGTTCGAGATCGAACTCCAGGCGGACCACCCCGTCCTCGAAGCTCCGCTTCTGGGTGTACCCGGCGTCCATGAAGACTTTGATCATCTTGTTGTTGGCGGGCAGCACCTCGGCGGCGAAGCGGCGGATGCCCCGCTCGCGGGCGACGGCCGCGATGTGTTCCAGGAGGGCCGAGGCGACGCCGCGCCCCTGGTGGGCGTCCTGGACGAGGAAGGCGACCTCGGCCTCGTCGGCGGGGGAGGTGGCGGGCGCCCCGCCGACCCCGATCCGGTCGTAGCGTACGGTGGCGATGAACTCGCCGCCGATGGTGGCCGCAAGTCCCACCCGGTCCACGAAGTCGTGGTGCGTGAAGCGGTGGACGTCCTTGGCGGACAGGCGGGGGTACGGCGCGAAGAAGCGGTAGTACTTCGACTCCTCGGACACCTGCTCGTAGAAGCTGACCAGGCGCTCGGCGTCATCGACGGTGATGGGGCGGACGCGCGCGGTGCCGCCGTCGCGCAGCACCACGTCGGCTTCCCAGTGGGCGGGGTACTCGTGCCGGTCCGACGAGGTCTGCATGGGCCCCAGAGTACGGCTCGCGTACGACAACGGCGCGGGGCAGTCTGTGGGGGACACGAGCTCGGGCCGAGGCCGCGGTCCGAGCACCGCACGGGACGGCGCAGGCGGTCGTCCCGGGCTTGCTTCACGATGTGGGAAACTGGTCTAGACAACGCTGGTCTAGACAACTCCAACCCTCTGAACACCTGAAGGGCAGCATCACATGGCTGAGCGCCGCGTCAACGTCGGCTGGGCCGAGGGTCTCCACGCCCGCCCCGCCTCCATCTTCGTCCGAGCCGCCACGGCCACCGGCGTCCCGGTCACGATCGCCAAGGCCGACGGGTCCCCCGTCAACGCGGCCTCCATGCTGGCCGTCCTCGGGCTCGGCGCCCAGGGCGGCGAGGAGATCGTCCTCGCCTCCGACGCCGAGGGCGCCGAGGCCGCCCTGGAGCGGCTGGCGAAGCTGGTCGCCGAGGGGCTCGAGGAGCTTCCCGAGACCGTCTGAGCCCGACGGACGGAACCGTCGAAAGGCCCGCCGGGGACACCGGACGGGCCTTTCGCTTCTTTTCTCGTTCTGCTCTTTCGGCTTTTTCGGCCCGCCCGCCCGTTGATCCCGTTGATCCCGTTGATCCCGTTGATCCCGTTGATCCCGTTCACGGGCAGCAGAAAAACACCGGACGGAATTCCCCGCCCTTTGTATACGGCACGCGTTACCGGCGCGGGCCCGCCGTGTTTACGGGATGTTGCGCATTCCTCACACGCTCCGTCCGTCCGCCGCCGGAGGCGAAGCGCAGCCGGTGCGCGGACGCCGACCGCTCGATGTGCAGGGTCATGAGCTCCCGCGCGCGTTCGCCGTCCCCCCGGGCCACGGCATCCGTGATGGCGCCGTGCTCCGCCCAGTACTCCACCGGACCGGCCGGAGCCTCCACGACGTACATCCAGTCGATCTTGTGGCGGAGCTGGGTCAGCAGCGCCGCCAGGGAGGGGCTGTCCGCCGCCCGGGCGAGGGTCTCGTGGAACCAGCCGCCCAGTGCGCGCAGTTCCTCGCCGGTGCCCTGCCTGGCCCGGTCCTGCCCCAGCCTGACCAGGCCGCGCAACACCTTGAGGTGGGCCTCGGTGCGCCGCCGGGCGGCCCGGGAGGCGCCGAGCGGCTCCAGGAGCGTGCGCGTCTCCAGCAGGTCGGCGGCCTCCCGCTCGGTCGGCTCGGCCACGCACGCGCCCGCGTGCCGCCGGGTCACCACGAAGCCCTCGGCCTCCAGCGTGCGCAGGGCCTCGCGGACCGGCACGCGGGAGACTCCGTAGCGGCGGGCGAGGAGTTCCTCGGTGAGCCGGCTCCCGCGGCCGTGTACGCCGGTGACGATGTCGTCCCGGATCGCCGTGCACACCGAATGCGCCGGAATACGCATGAGCGACCTCCCCTTTGCCCCCGTGAAACGCCGATGACTGACGCGTGTTGCACGATCCCAGGCCAATCAAGCGATATTAAATGCGAAAAGCCCCGGCTCGGGAAGCCGGGGCTTTCGGACGCCTGCGTCAGACGTTCACGCCGTGGGAGCGGAGGTAGGAGACGGGGTCCATGTCCGAGCCGTACTCGGAGCTCGTGCGGGCCTCGAAGTGCAGATGCGGTCCGGTGACGTTGCCGGTGGCGCCGGACAGGCCGATCTGCTGGCCGGGCTCGACCGACTGGCCGACCGAGACGCCGATGGACGACAGGTGCCCGTACTGCGTGTACGTGCCGTCGTGCATCTTGATCACCACCTGGTTGCCGTACGCCCCGCCCCAGCCGGCCTCCACGACGGTGCCGACGCCCACGGCGTGCACGGTCGTCCCGCTGGAGGCGTGGAAGTCGATGCCGGTGTGGCTGCCGGAGGACCACAGGGAGCTGCCGGCCTGGTACGCGGTGGAGACGTACGACGCGGTGATCGGCGCGACGAAGGTGTTGAGGCGCTTGCGCTCCGCCTCCCGCGCGGCGCGCTCCTTGGCCTCGCGTGCCTCCTTGGCCGCCTCGGCCGCCCGCTCGCGGGCCGCCTCCTGGGCCGCGGCGTCCAGGGCCGCCTGCTTCTGGGCGACGGCCTGTGCGTCGATCTCGTCGGCTATGGAGTCGCCGATGGTGACGACCGGAGTGAGTCCGCTCTGCTCGACCTCGGACTCGGCGGCGAGCGCCGGAGCCGCGAGGGTGCCGACGACGCCGGTGGTGGCGAGGGCCGCGACTCCCGCCGCGCGGGCGGTGGTGCGGTGCATCCGGCTGGGACGGCGGTGCTTCCCGGTGGCGCGCGTGAACGCCATGTAGAGGCTTGTCCTTTCCTTCCCTCTCGCCTACCGGGTTAGCTGACGGGTTCGGAGGTGGAAGGTCTCCTACGGACCCCCTCGCGGTGCGCGCGGGCGTCCGATTCACCCCAGGGACTGCGTTGGGTCCCCGGCTCCCCTGGCTCGCGCCGTACGGGGACTCGGCGATGACTGTCCGGTGCCGCGGGTGCGGCGCACTGCCTGACGAACAGCCCGGAAGACGCTAAACGCGGCTGCGTTCAATACTCAAACGCAACAGGCTTTTTGTAGTGCACGCCACAGGGCAGACGGGCCGTCACTCCCCCAATTCGGACAAACGGTGGCCCTGCGGCCCTGCTGACACTCCGGTCACCAGGGCCACCGCGCGCGCGTGCCGCTACTCCGCCGCCACCACGGTCACTTCACCGATGCCGAGGGCCTCGACGGGCTCCTTGATCTGCGCCGCGTCGCCGACGAGAACCGTCACGAGGCGGTCCACCGGGAAGGCGTTCACGACCGCCGCGGTGGCCTCCACGGTGCCCGTGGCGGCCAGTTGACGGTAGAGCGTGGCCTGGAAGTCGTCGGGCAGGTGCTGCTCGACCTGGTCGGCCAGCGTGCTCGCCACGGCCGCCGCCGTCTCGTACTTCAGCGGTGCCACGCCCACCAGGTTCTGCACGGCAACGTCGCGTTCGGCGTCGGTGAGGCCCTCCGCGGCGAGCTTGCGCAGCACCGTCCACAGGTCCTCCAGGGCGGGACCGGTGTTGGGGGTGTCGACGGACCCGCTGATGGCGAGCATCGCGGCACCCGTGCCGTCCGGCGCGGACCGCAGGACCTGGCCGAACGCCCGAACGCCGTAGGTGTAGCCCTTCTCCTCGCGCAGGACGCGGTCCAGGCGCGAGGTGAGGGTGCCGCCGAGGCAGTAGGTGCCGAGCACCTGCGCGGGCCACACGCGGTCGTGCCGGTCGGCGCCGGTGCGGCCGATCAGCAACTGCGTCTGGACGGCGCCGGGACGGTCCACGATGACGACCCGGCCCCGGTCGTCGGCGGTCACCGCAGGGACGGGACGCGGCTCGGCGGCCGAGCCGGTCCACGCGCCCAGGGTGTCGCCGAGCAGTGCGTCCAGGTCGACGCCGGTGAGGTCGCCGACGACCACGGCGGTGGCCGTGGCGGGGCGGACGTGGCGCTCGTAGAAGGCGCGTACGGCCGCGGAGTCGATGGCCGCGACCGTCTCCTCGGTGCCCTGGCGCGGGCGCGACATGCGCGCCGTCGCCGGGAACAGTTCCTTGGAGAGTTCCTTCGCGGCGCGCCGGGAGGGGTTGGCCAGCTCGTGCGGGATCTCGTCGAGCCGGTTGCGCACCAGCCGTTCGACCTCGCCGTCGGCGAAGGCGGGCGCCCTGAGGGCGTCGGCGAGCAGGCCGAGGGCCTTGGCGAGACGCGAGGCGGGCACCTCCAGGCTCAGCCGGACGCCGGGGTGGTCGGCGTGCGCGTCCAGGGTGGCGCCGCAACGCTCCAGCTCGGCGGCGAAGTCCTCGGCGGAGTGCTTGTCGGTGCCCTCCGAGAAGGCGCGCGCCATGATCGTGGCCACGCCGTCGAGACCGGCCGGCTCGGCGTCCAGGGGGGCGTCCAGGAGCACCTCGACCGCGACGACCTGCTGGCCGGGGCGGTGGCAGCGCAGCACGGTGAGGCCGTTGTCGAGGCTGCCGCGCTCGGGGGCGGGGAACGCCCACGGCTTGGGCTCGCCGGCCTGCGGCTGGGCGTGGAATTCCATGGTGGCGAGCTCGGTCACTTGGCCGCCTCCTCGTTCTCGTCGCTGGCGTCGGTCACGGAGACGGTGACGGTGGTCTCGTCGGCGGGGGCCGGGGCGGTGGGCTCGTAGACGAGCACCGCGCGGTTGTCGGGGCGCAGGCGGGCCTTGGCGACCTCCTGGACCTCCTCCGCGGTCACCTCGAGCACCCGCTGCACGGCGGTGAGGGCGAGCTGCGGGTCGCCGAACAGGACGGCGTACCGGCACAGTTCGTCCGCGCGGCCCGCCACCGTGCCCAGGCGGTCCAGCCACTCGCGCTCCAGCTGGGCCTGGGCGCGCTCCATCTCCTCGGCCGTGGGACCCTCCTCGGCGAACCGGGCCAGCTCCTCGTCGATGGCCGTCTCGATGACCGGCACCTCGACGTCACCGGACGTCTTCACGTCCAGCCAGCCCAGGGAGGGCGCCCCGGAGAGCCGCAGCAGGCCGAACCCGGCGGCCACGGCCGTGCGGTCGCGGCGTACGAGCCGGTTGTACAGGCGGGACGACTCGCCGCCGCCCAGGACGGTCAGGGCCAGGTCGGCCGCGTCGCACGCGCGCGTGCCGTCCTCGGGCAGGCGGTAGGCCGCCATCAGGGCGCGGGCCGGGACCTCCTCCTCGACGACCTCGCGCAGCTCCCCGCCCATGACGTCGGGCAGCGAACCGTCCCGGGGAGGCTGCTTGCCGTCGTGCGAGGCGATGGAGCCGAAGTACTTCTCGATCCAGGCGAGCGTCTGCTCGGGGTCGATGTCGCCGACGACCGACAGCACCGCGTTGTTCGGTGCGTAGTAGGTGCGGAAGAAGGCGCGTGCGTCCTCCAGGGTCGCCGCGTCCAGGTCCGCCATCGATCCGATCGGCGTGTGGTGGTAGGGGTGCCCCTCCGGGTAGGCGAGGGCGGTCAGCTTCTCGAAGGCCGTGCCGTAGGGGACGTTGTCGTAGCGCTGGCGGCGTTCGTTCTTGACGACGTCCCGCTGGTTCTCCATCGACTCCTCGTCCAGGGCGGCCAGCAGGGAGCCCATGCGGTCGGCCTCCAGCCAGAGGGCGAGCTCCAGCTGGTGGGCGGGCATGGTCTCGAAGTAGTTGGTCCGCTCGAAGCTGGTGGTGCCGTTGAGCGAGCCGCCGGCGCCCTGCACCAGCTCGAAGTGACCGTTGCCCTTGACCTGGGCGGAGCCCTGGAACATGAGGTGCTCGAAAAGGTGAGCCAGGCCGGTACGCCCCTTGACCTCGTGGCGCGAGCCGACGTCGTACCAGAGGCACACCGCCGCGACCGGGGTCAGGTGGTCCTCGGAGAGCACCACGCGCAGGCCGTTGGCCAGGCGGTGCTCGGTCGCTGTCAGGCCGCCGGAGCCTGCCTGGGCTGTGGCCGTGTGACCCATGGGCATGTACGTCCCTTCGATCGCGAGATCCTGGTGGCACCACGGGGTGTACCACCTGGTGGAATCAGTGGGCGGAACTGCGGAATTCCGTCGATCCTGCCACTGTATGCAAGCGTGCGGGCCGCCGGTGGAGTTCCCGGACCCCGTACGCCGAGAGCGAGAACGCGGTTGACGGGCCGCCGGGGACGGCGGTGCGGGGCGAGGGCGTACCCTGCGGGCAGCGCCGGGCCGGGCAGCCGGTGACGGGTCCTGGTCCGTCGCTGTCAGTGCCGCAGTCCACAATGGACGGCGTCAGATCACCGTTCACGCTTCAGCAAGGAGCCGGCAGCGATGGCCCGCCGTAGTACGAAGACCCCGCCGCCCGACGACTCGTACGAGGAGAAGATCCTCGACATCGACGTCGTCGACGAGATGCAGGGCTCCTTCCTCGAGTACGCGTACTCGGTCATCTACTCCCGTGCGCTGCCGGACGCCCGCGACGGCCTCAAGCCGGTGCACCGCCGCATCGTCTACCAGATGAACGAGATGGGCCTGCGGCCCGAGCGCGGCTACGTGAAGTGCGCCCGCGTCGTCGGCGAGGTCATGGGCAAGCTGCACCCGCACGGCGACGCGTCGATCTACGACGCGCTGGTGCGCATGGCCCAGCCCTTCTCGATGCGCGTCCCCCTCGTGGACGGCCACGGCAACTTCGGCTCGCTGGGCAACGACGACCCGCCGGCCGCCATGCGGTACACGGAGTGCCGCATGGCCGAGGCCGCCGGGCTGATGACGGAGTCCATCGACGAGGACACCGTCGACTTCGCCCCCAACTACGACGGCCAGGAGCAGGAGCCGGTGGCACTGCCCGCCGCCTTCCCGAACCTGCTGGTCAACGGCGCCTCGGGCATCGCGGTCGGCATGGCCACCAACATGCCGCCGCACAACCTGCGCGAGGTGATCGCGGCGGCCCGGCACCTGATCCGGTTCCCGAACGCCGACCTGGACGCGCTGATGAAGCACGTGCCCGGCCCCGACCTGCCCACCGGCGGCCGGATCGTCGGCCTGCCCGGAATCCGGGACGCGTACGAGACGGGTCGCGGCACGTTCAAGATCCGCGCGACGGTGTCGGTGGAGACGGTGACGGCCCGTCGCAAGGGCCTCGTCGTCACGGAGCTGCCCTTCGCGGTCGGACCCGAGAAGGTCATCTCCAAGATCAAGGACCTGGTCGGCTCGAAGAAGCTCCAGGGCATCGCGGACGTCAAGGACCTGACCGACCGCGAGCACGGACTGCGCCTGGTCATCGAGATCAAGAACGGCTTCGTGCCCGAGGCGGTCCTGGAGCAGCTCTACAAGCTGACGGCCATGGAGGAGTCCTTCGGCATCAACAACGTCGCCCTGGTGGACGGCCAGCCCCTCACCCTGGGCCTCAAGGAGCTGCTGGAGGTCTATCTCGACCACCGCTTCACCGTCGTCAGGCGCCGCAGCGAGTTCCGCCGAAGCAAGAGGCGAGACCGGCTGCACCTGGTGGAGGGCCTGCTCACCGCCCTGGTCGACATCGACGAGGTCATCCGCCTCATCCGCTCCAGCGAGAACTCCGCGCAGGCCAAGCAGCGCCTGATCGAGCGCTTCTCGCTGAGCGACGTCCAGACGCAGTACATCCTGGACACGCCGCTGCGCCGGCTCACCAAGTACGACCGCATCGAGCTGGAGTCCGAGAAGGACCGGCTGAACGCGGAGATCGAGGAGCTGACCCGGATCCTCGACTCGGACGCGGAGCTGCGCAAGCTGGTCTCGGCCGAACTGGCGGCGGTGGCCAAGAAGTTCGGCACCGACCGCCGTACGACGCTGCTGGAGTCCGGCGGCGCCCCGGTCGCCGCCGTGCCGCTCCAGGTGGCGGACGACCCGTGCCGGGTGCTGCTGTCCTCGACGGGCCTGCTGGCCCGCACCGCGAACGACGAGCCCCTCGTCACGGAGTCCGGGGCCAAGCGGGTCAAGCACGACCTGATCGTCTCCGCGGTGCCGGCCACGGCGCGCGGCGAGGTGGGCGTGGTGACCTCCGCCGGGCGGCTGCTTCGGGTGAACGTCGTGGATCTGCCCCAGCTCCCGGAGTCCATGCCGACTCCGAACCTCGCGGGCGGTGCGCCACTGGCGGAGTTCGTGTCCCTGGAGGACGACGAGGACGTCGTCTGCCTGACCACGCTGGACGAGTCCTCGCCGGGGCTCGCGCTCGGCACGGAGCAGGGCGTCGTCAAGCGGGTGGTGCCCGACTACCCCTCCAACAAGGACGAGTTGGAGGTCATCACCCTCAAGGAGGGCGACCGCATCGTGGGCGGGGTCGAGCTGCGCACCGGCGACGAGGACCTGGTCTTCATCACGGACGACGCCCAGCTCCTGCGCTACCAGGCCTCGCAGGTCCGCCCGCAGGGCCGTCCCGCGGGTGGTGTGGCGGGCATCAAGCTCGCCGACGGCGTCAAGGTCATCTCCTTCACCGCGGTGGACCCGGCGGCGGACGCGGTGGTCTTCACGGTGGCCGGATCGCGCGGCACGCTGGACGACTCCGTGCAGACCACGGCCAAGCTCACGCCGTTCGACCAGTACCCGCGCAAGGGCCGTGCCACGGGCGGGGTGCGCTGCCAGCGGTTCCTGAAGGGCGAGGACTGCCTGGCCTTCGCCTGGGCGGGCGCCACCCCGGCCCTCGCCGCCCAGAAGAACGGCACTCCGGCCCAGCTCCCGGACGTCGACCCGCGCCGCGACGGCTCGGGCGTGTCGCTGCCGAAGACGGTGTCGGTGGTGGCTGGCCCGGCCTAGAGGGCGGACGGCGACTCCCCGCCGTCGGGGTCCTCGGCATCGAGGTCCTCGTCGCCGGGGTCCTCGCCGTCGGGGTCCTCGCCGTCGGGTACGTAGCGCAGGACGCCCCACATGCCGTGCTCGTCGGCGTGCGGGGCGTCGGCGTCCCGGCGGCACGCGTCGAGTTCCCCGCCGAGGGCCGCCGCGTCGATGCCGGAGCCGATGAGGACGAGCTGGGTGAGGCGGGCGTCGGCGGACGTCCAGGGCTGCGGGTAGAAGCGCAGGAAGCGTCCGACGGCGTGGACGGCGTACCGGTTCCGCGCGTCGTACGGTCCGAAGTCCACGTACCCCTTGATCCGGTAGAGGCCCTCGGGCCTGCTGTCGAGGAAGCGCATGAGCCGGCGCGGTTCGAGCGGCAGGTCGGAGACGAAGGACAGCGTGTCGTAGGCGGCGTGCAGGTGACCGGGGTGTGTGCCGCCCTCCGTGTGGTCGTGCAGGTCGTCGAAGGAGAGCTGCCCCACTCGCTCCTCGCTGGGCCGGCAGTCGTAGAGGAACTCGGGATCGATGCGGCCGTACGTCGCGGGCACGACGGCGGCACCGTCGGCGAGCGAGTGCACCAGGGCGAGCACGCGCTCGGCGTCCTGGGCCCGGTCGGTCTTGTTGACCACGACCAGGTCGGCGAGGGCCAGGTGCCGGTCGATCTCGGGGTGCCGGGCGCGGGTGTCGTCGAACTCGGCGGCGTCGACGACCTCGACGAGCCCGCCGTAGACGACCCCCGGTTGCTCGCTGGCGAGCAGCATCCGCACCAGTTCCTGCGGTTCGGCCAGGCCGCTGGCCTCGATCACGATCACGTCGATGCCGGCCTCGGGGCGTGCGAGCCGCTCCAGATACCCGTCCAGTTCACTCGCGTCGACGGCACAGCACAGGCATCCGTTGCCCAGCGACACGGTGGAGTCGCCGAGGGCGCCGGCGACGGCCATCGCGTCGATCTCGATCGAACCGAAGTCGTTGACGACGGCGCCGATACGGCTGCCTCCGCTGCGGTGGAGGAGGTGGTTGAGCAGGGTGGTCTTCCCGGAGCCGAGGAACCCGGCGAGCACGACGACCGGGATCTGCTGCGGAGTCGGGCGCTGCCCCACCGTGCGACCTCTCTCTCACCCATGCGTGCGGAATGGCCTGCTCAGGATACGAGCCGTCGCCCTCGGCACGAAGTGAACGATCGTTAGCAGCGTGCGCGGGGCAGACGTTTTCCAAGGCGCCGGACCGTGCGACCCTCGCTTCCCTCCGTGCGCCTCCTCTCCGCCTCCCCGTCGATCAGCGCCGCTCGGCACTCTGGAGGCGGCAAGCGCCGCCCATCGCTCGCCGGTCCCCGTCAGCCGACCCGCACTCGACGACCGGCGGGCGGTCGCCTGACTCGGGGGTTGACATGGCCACACAGAAGAACATCACGGGGAGGTTCGGCTCCGTCGCGGCCGGCATGCTGCTGGCCGCGCGGCAGCGGCGGCTGGACCGGGCCCGTCTGCACGAGCGCCGGCTGCGGCTGGAGGAGCTGGCCATCCGGCGCGAGGCACTGCGGCACCAGCAGCGCATGCACTGGGCGTTGCTGAACAGGGCGCTCGACGACCCTTCACTGGCGGAGGTCATCGACACCTACGACAAGAGCATCCCGGCGCGGAAACGACGTCAGTTCTTCTACGCCAACGCCTGGTACACACATCTGTACCACTGCCACCGAGCGGGCCTGCTGGACCGGGAGGAGCTGTACCGGACCTTGCGCGAGTTCTTCCAGAGCCCCGTCTTCCGGGAGTACTGGGACGCTTCCGAGCACATGCGCGCCTCCCTGAACGAGGCGTCCGAGGAAGCCCGGCTGGGCCGCATGATCGACGGCCTCGTCCACGATCTCGACGAGGCCGACACCGACGAATGGTGGGTTGTGGGGACCCCTCCGACAGACTGACGGTGCGGCCGCGCGGACTCGGCCGCGCAGGTCAACGCACCGGAACCGGCGACACGACGGAGCGATTTTCGGCCATCCAGCGACGTGAGCCTCATGAACCCCAGTAGCTTGTGCTCACCATCACTCTGGACACTAGGACCGGTACCGTTGAAGATCGTGCGCCGCATCGGTGTGCCGCCCAGCGCTCGGGGCAGTAACTCGGGATCCACCTGCCCCGACCTGTTCGAACTGAGCGACGGCAACTTCGCCGTCATCGGCACCGAGGCCACCGAGGCGCTGGAGCGTGAGCTGCCCGCCGACGCCGCCCGCGCCGACTACGAACGCATCGTGGTCGTCAGCCGGGAGACCCTCATCCGGGCCAAGGCGGACATCCCCGACGCCTGACCTTCCCCGTGTCTTCGGCCGCACCCACCGACGACGGCCCACGGACCCACCACCGGCGAGCAACCCGGCACCCCCTCCTTGCTCGACCCTCCCCGACCAGGCCTGGCGCCCGAACGGCACCAGGCCTCTCGCACGTCTCAGGCCACCGCCGGTACACCCACCGGGGCCCCCGGCCCCACGTACCGGGCCGCCGGACGGATGATCTTCGAGTCCCGCGCCTGTTCCAGGATGTTCGCGCTCCAGCCCACCACGCGCGCCGCCGCGAACGTGGGCGTGAACATCTCGCGGGGCAGGCCGCACAGTTCCATGACCACGCCGGCGTAGAACTCGACGTTGGTGTGCAGTTCCCGCCCCGGCTTCAGCTCCGCGAGGATCGCCTCGACCTGACGTTCCACCTCGACCGCGAACTCCACGCGCGGGCCGCCGAACCGCTGCGCCACCTCACGCAGCATCCGCGAGCGCGGGTCCTCCGTGCGGTAGACCGCGTGACCGAAGCCCATGACGCGGTCACCGGCGAGCACCCGCTCACGGATCCACGCGTCGATGCGGTCGGGGGTGCCGATCGCGTCCAGGGTGTCCAGCGCCCGGCTGAGCGCGCCGCCGTGCAGCGGGCCGGACAGCGCCGACACCGCACCGGTCAGGCAGGCCGCGACATCCGCGCCCGTCGACGCGATGACCCGCGCGGTGAAGGTCGACGCGTTGAACCCGTGGTCGATGGTGGAGATCAGGTACTGCTCGACAGCCCGCGTGCGGGCCTCGTCCGGCTCCTCGCCGGTCACCATGTAAAGGTAGTTCGCCGCGTACGACAGGTCCTCGCGGGGGCCCACCGGCTCCAGCCCCCGTCCCAGCCGGTACAGCGCGGTCAGCAGCGTCGGCACGGCCGCGGCGGCCACCAGGGTGTCCTGCCGGCGCTGGTCGACGGAGAGGTCGTACACCGGCCCGAAACCGAGGGCGGCGCCCAGCAGGGACAGACCCGTGCGCATCCCGGCGAGGGGGCCGGAGCGGCCACCGGCCTCGGCGATGGCGGGCAGGGCGGCGCTCACCGCGTCGGGGAGCCGCCGCAGCGCGGCGGTCTCGGCGGCGAAGGCCGCCCCGCGTCGCGCGTCGGGGAGTTCCCCGTGGACCAGGAGATGCCAGACGTCCTCGAAGCCGCGGCTCTGAGCGAGCTCGACGGCCGAGTACTGGCGGTAGTGGTAGAAGCCCTCCAGTCCTCGCACGTCGCCGACCTCGGTGTCGGCCACCACGACACCGGCGAGCCCACGCGGCACCTCGACGAGCGTTGCGGCCGCTGCGGTTCCCTTGACGGACATGATTACCTCCTCGGACTTGACTCTACTGTCCATACTTGACTTCAGATCTGTCAATATTGATTGCATCAACACAATGTTCCACAGCACTCAAGACGAACCGCCTCCGATCGATACGGTGACCTCATGCGCGATCAAGAGCCCGACCACACCGCCGGCGGCGAGCGGCGCCTGACCACCCGGGAGGCGGCCGAACTGCTCGGGGTGAAGCCCGAGACCGTGTACGCGTACGTCAGCCGCGGGCAGCTCGGCAGCCGACGGACGCCCGGCTCGCGGGGCAGCACCTTCGAGGCCGACGAAGTGCGGGCCCTCGCCCGGCGCAACCGGCGCGACGGCGGCACGGGCGCGGCCCCGGCCACCGGACAGGAGCTGACCGTCCGCACCCGCCTCACGCTCATCGAGAGCGACCGGTACTACTTCCGGGGTGTCGACGCGGTCGAACTCGCCGCTCGTCACACCTACGAGGAGGTGGCCGAGTGGCTGTGGACCGGACGGCTGCGTCCCGGCGCCGCCTTCCCGGCACCGGAATCCTCCGTGGCCGTCGCCCGTCGCGCCGTCGACGCCCTGCCCGAACACGCCGGCCCCGCCGACCGGCTCCGCGTCGCGGCCATCGCCGCGGCGGTCACGGACCCGCTCCGCTTCGACCTGACCGAGGACGCGGTCCTGGGCACGGCGCGCTCCCTCATCCCCACCCTCGTCGCCGCGCTGCCGCCCGTACTGCGCGACGGAGACGACCAGGATCCGATCGCCCGCCGGCTGTGGACCCGGCTCAGCGGGCAGGACGCCGACGAACCGACCCTGCGCGCCCTCGACACGGCGCTCTGTCTTCTCGTCGACCACGACCTGGCGGCCTCCACGCTCGCCGTGCGCGTCGCCGCGTCGGCACGGGCGCACGCCTACGCGGCCGTGTCCGCCGGGCTCGGCGTGATCGAGGGGCCGCTGCACGGCGCCGCCGGAGGACTCGCCCACCGGATGCTGCTGGAGGTGCTCGATCTGGGCAGCGCGGCGCCGGTGGTCGCGGAGGAGTTGCGGGCCGGCCGGCGCATCCCCGGGCTCGGCCACCGGCTCTACCCCGGCGAGGACCCCCGCGCGCGGGCCCTGTTCGCGCTCCTGGAGGACATCCCCCGGGCGGCGCCCCCACTCGCGGCGGCCCGGGACGTCCAGGCCACCGCCGCCCGCCACACCCCGCTGCACGCCAACGTCGACCTGGCACTGGCCGTGCTCACCGTGTCCTCCGGCATGGCCCCCACCGCGGCCGAGACGATCTTCGCGGTGGCCCGTACGGCGGGCTGGATCGCGCACGCCCTGGAGGAGTACGGGGAGCGCCCGCTGCGGATGCGCCCGAGCGGGCTGTACTCGGGTGCGAAGCCGCCGCGCCCCCTGCCGGAGTAGTGCCCAGGCGCGGCTGGAAGTCGTCGCGGGCCAAGTCAGGTTAGGCTCACCTCTGTGAGTACGTGCTCAGCCGTCTCCGGGGACCTCGACGAGCCCGTTTCGGGCACCGCACCCGTCGCGAGGACCTGGTTGCTGCTCGAACAGCCCGGCCCGTGGGGCGCCAAGGCGCTCACCTCGAGCCACCTGGACACCGCGCTGGGGCGCGCCCTCGACGCGGCGGTGAAGGGGACGGGCGTGCGCGTCGCGCTCGTGCGCCGCCCCGGCCGCCACGCGGACCAGGGCACGCCCGCCGAACGCACGGTGTACGCGGCCCACACCGTGCCGGGGAACGTGTGGCTGCACGGCACCGCGATCAAGGACCCCCGTCGGCTGCTCGAACTCGACTTCGCGGCACTCGGCCGGGGCGACCACCACACCTTCGACTCGGTGCTGGACGGCCGCCCGCACACGGGCGATCCGCTCGCCCTCGTCTGCACCAACGGAAAACGCGACCGGTGCTGCGCCCTGCTCGGCAGACCCCTCGCGGCCGAACTCGCCGCCTCCGGAGCCGACGGCGTCTGGGAGGTCACCCACCTGGGCGGTCACCGCTTCTCACCGACCGTGCTCGTCCTGCCCCACGGATACGTCTACGGCCGGGTCCAGGCCCACGCCGTCAAGCAGATCCTGCACAGCGCGCGGGAGGACCGGATCGTCGTCGAGGGCTGCCGCGGAAGCTCCGCGTGGGAGCGCCCGGCCCAGGCGGCCGAGCTGGCCCTGCGGTCGGCCGTCGGCGAGGACACGGCCGAGGCCCTGACCGTCGTACGGACGGACGGCGCCGCACCGCGCTGGGAGGTGACCCTGGCCCACCGCGACGGCCGGCACTGGCGGGTCGCCGTCGTACAGGGGGCGTCGGCGCCGCCGCGGCCGGAGAGCTGCGGGGCGTCCGTGCTGGGCTCGCCGGCGCGGATGGAGGTCACCGCGGTGCGCGCCCTGCCGCTGGCGGCGGCACTGGCCGGCTGACCTCCCCCAGGGGGATGCACCCCACCCGTGGGAGATACGCGCCGCACCCCCCTACGGCACGCCACCGGCCCCACGTACCGTCATGGCCATGAGCTCCACTCCCCCCGTCCGCCGACTGCGCCTGGGCCTGCCGCGGCGGGTGTTCTCACAGGTGCTGCTGATGCAGCTGGCGATCGCCGCGGGCGTCGCCGTGCTCGCGACCGGGCTGTTCCTGGCGCCGCTCGGCGACCAGCTGGACGACCAGGCGATGCGCCGGGCGCTGGCGATCGCGCAGACCACCGCGCAGCAGCCGCAGGTCGTACGGGACCTCAAGACCACCCGGCCGACGGCGAACGGCCCGGTGCAGCGGGAGACGGAACGGGTCCGTGAGGCCACGAAGGCGGAGTACGTCGTCGTGATGGACCGCGAGGGCGTGCGCTGGTCGCACACCGACCCGCGGCGCATCGGCCAGGTCGTCTCGACCGACCCCGGGCAGGCGCTGTCCGGCCGTGAGGTCATGGAGATCGACAACGGCACCCTGGGCCGCTCCGCCCGCGGGAAGGTGCCGTTGCGCGACGGCGACGGCGAGATCGTCGGGGCGGTCTCGGTCGGGATCGCGTACGACAGCGTCCGGGCGCGGCTGATCCACGCCATCCCCGGCCTGTTCGCCTACGCCGGTGGTGCGCTGGCCGTCGGCGCCCTGGCGTCCTGGATCATCTCGCGCCGGGTCCAGCGGCAGACCCGGGACCTGGCCTTCTCGGACATCGCGGGGCTGCTGGCGGAGCGCGAGGCCATGCTGCACGGCATCCGGGAGGGGGTCGTGGCGCTCGACCGCGGCGGCCGGGTGCGCCTGCTCAACGACGAGGCGCAGCGCCTGCTGGACATCGGCGGCGAGGCCGTCGGCCGGTCCCCCGACGAGGCGCTCGGGGCCGGGCGCACGGCCGACGTCCTGGCCGGCCGGGTCACCGGCACCGACCTGCTGACCGTGCGCGGCCAGCGGGTCCTGGTCGCCAACCGGATGCCCACCGACGACGGCGGGGCCGTCGCCACACTGCGTGACCGCACCGAGCTGGAACAGCTCGGCCGGGAGCTGGACTCCACGCGCGGCCTGATCGACGCGCTGCGCGCGCAGGACCACGAGCACGCCAACCGCATGCACACCCTGCTGGGGCTGCTCGAACTGGAGATGTACGACGACGCCGTGGAGTTCGTCGGCGAGGTGGTCGGCGACCACCGGGTCACCGCGGAACAGATCACGGAGCGGATCCAGGACCCGCTGCTCGCCGCGCTGCTGGTCGGCAAGGCCACCGTCGCGGCCGAACGGGGAGTCGCCCTGTGGGTGTCGGACCGGACGCGGCTGCCGGACCGCCTGGTCGATCCCCGGGGACTCGTCACGATCGTCGGCAACCTGGTCGACAACGCCCTCGACGCCGCCGCGGGGACGGCGCACGCGCGCGTGGAGGTCGAACTGCGTGCCGAGGGACGCGCCGCCACACTCACGGTGCGCGACACGGGGCCCGGGATTCCGGCGGACCACCGGGACCTGGTGTTCACCGCGGGCTGGTCCACGAAGGAGGCGCCGGCGCACCGCGGGCGCGGCATCGGGCTGTCGCTGGTGCGCCGCCTGGCCGAACGGCAGGGCGGCAGCGCGGCCGTCGGGAAGGCGTACGGCGGCGGTGCGGAGTTCGTCATCGTCCTCCCGGATGCCCTGACCGAACCGGTCCCGCACCCCGCCCTCACCGCCCCTGTGACCGCCGCCGCCGAGGAGGAGTCCCGATGATCGAGGTCCTGGTCGTGGACGACGACACGCGCGTCGCGCGCGTCAACGCCGCCTATGTCGAGAAGGTGCCGGGCTTCCACGTCGCCGGTGAGGCACACAGCGCGCTGGAGGCGCTGGACGCGGTGGAGAGGCTGCCCCGCCTCGACCTGATCCTGCTGGACCACTACCTGCCCGACCGGACGGGACTGGAGGTCGTCCGGGAGATGCGGCGGCGGGGGCGCCAGGCCGACGTCATCATGGTGACCGCCGCCCGCGACGTGTCGACCGTGCAGGCGGCGATGCGTCAGGGTGCGCTCCAGTACCTGGTGAAGCCGTTCGCCTTCGCCGGTCTGCGCGCCAAACTGGAGGCGTACGCCGAACTGCGCCGCACCCTCGACGGGGGCGGTGAGGCGGAACAGGCCGAGGTCGACCGGATCTTCGGCGCCCTGTCGGCACCCTCCGAACCCGGGCTGCCCAAGGGCCACTCCCCCACCACCGCCGAGCTGGTGCGCCAGTGCCTGCTGAAGGCCGACGGCCCCCTCTCCGCCCAGGAGATCGCCGAACGGACCGGCGTGAGCCGCCAGACCGCGCAGCGCTATCTGAAGCTGCTGGAACGCACCGGACGGGCCGTCCTGACACTCAAGTACGGCGAGGCGGGCCGCCCCGAGCACCGTTACGCCTGGGCCACCCGAACCTGAGACGGCCGCCGGCCCCGGGGCACCCGCCGTCGTCCCTACACCGCCCCTGCCCCGGTCAGCGACCGCACCTCGGTCTCGGCGTGCCTGGCCTCGTCCGGTTCCTCCGGCGAGGTGACCGTGCCCAGCCACCCGGCGACGAAGCCCAGCGGGATCGAGACGAGCCCCGGGTTCTGCAGCGGGAAGTACTGGAAGTCGAGGCCCGGGAAGAGCGACTGCGGGCCGCCGGAGACCACCGGGGACAGCAGCACGAGCACCACGGACGGCACCAGACCGCCGTAGACCGCCCACACCGCACCACGCGTGGTGAAGCCTCGCCAGAACAGCGAGTAGAGCAGCACCGGCAGGTTGGCGGAGGCCGCCACGGCGAAGGCGAGGCCGACCAGGAAGGCGACGTTGAGGTCGCGGGCGAGCAGACCGAGCCCGATCGCTACCGCGCCGATGCCGACGGCGGCGAGCCGGGCCACGGCGACCTCGCTGCGCGGCTTGGAGTGACGGCGCCGCAAGGACGCGTACAGGTCGTGGGCCACGGAGGCCGAGGACGCCAGGGTGATGCCGGCCACCACCGCGAGGATGGTGGCGAACGCGACGGCGGCGACGACCGCGAACAGGACCGTCCCGCCGGTGGACTGCGCGCCGCCGCCCAGGTCGAGGGCGAGCAGCGGCACCGCCGTGTTCCCGGCGGCGTTGGACGCGCGTACGGCGTCCGGGCCGACCAGGGCGGCGGCGCCGAAGCCGAGCACGATCGTCATCAGGTAGAAGCCGCCGATGAGTCCGATCGACCAGACCACGGACCGCCTCGCCGCCCGGGCGGTGGGCACGGTGTAGAAGCGGGACAGGATGTGCGGCAGCCCGGCGGTGCCCAGCACCAGGGCGAGTCCCAGGCTGATGAAGTCGAAGCGGGAGACCCAGTCCCCGCCGTACGCCAGGCCGGGTGCGAGGAACGCCTCACCGTGGCCGCTGCGCTCGGCCGCCGTGCGCAGCAGCCGGTCGACGTCGCCGTGGAAGCGCACCAGGACGAGCGTGGTCAGTGCCACGGTGCCGCCGAGCAGCAGCACCGCCTTCACGATCTGGATCCAGGTGGTGGCGCGCATCCCGCCCAGCGACACGTAGATCACCATGAGGGCGCCGACACCGATGACCGTCCACGTCCGTGCCGCCTCGCCCGTCCCGCCCAGCAGCAGCGCGACCAGGCTGCCCGCACCCACCATCTGCGCCACCAGGTACAGGACGGAGACGGTGACCGAGGAGGTGCCCGCGGCGATCCTCACCGGCCGCTCCCTCATCCGGGCGGCGACGACGTCGGCGAGGGTGAACCGCCCGCAGTTGCGGACCAGTTCGGCGACGAGGAAGAGGACCACGAGCCAGGCCACCAGGAAACCCACCGAGTAGAGCATGCCGTCGTAGCCGTGGAGCGCGATGAGCCCCGAGATGCCGAGGAAGGACGCGGCCGACATGTAGTCGCCGGAGATGGCAAAACCATTTTCCATCGGTGAGAAGAGCCGGCCGCCCGCGTAGAACTCCTCGGCGGATCCCTGCCGGTGACGGCCCACCCAGGTGGTGATCCCGAGCGTGACGGCGACGAACGTGCTGAACAGCAGCAGTGCCAGCGTCTGGTGGTCACCGGTCACGACACACCGCCCCGTGTCCCGCGCGTCAGCTCCTGGGTGTCCCAGCGCAGTTCGAGCGCGGCCCGGTCCCTGCGCAGCCGGGCGTGCCGGGTGTAGGCCCAGGTGAGCAGGAAGGTGGTGAGGAACTGCCCGAGACCGGCGACCATCGCCACGTTCACCGCTCCGGCCACCGGCCGGGCCATCAGGGAGGGCGCCGACGTGGCCGTCACCACGTAGGCGACGTACCAGAGGAAGAAGGCGGCGACGGCCGGCCCGACGAACCTCCGGTACCGGCTGCGGACCTCCTGGAAGGCCGCGCTCCGCTGGACCTCCAGGTACACGTCGGCCGCGGCCCGGGGCGGCTCGGCCGGGGCGTCCCGGCGCATCGGCGGCACCGCCGGCCCGGGGACTCCGGGGCCGGCCGACTCTCCCCAGCCGGAGGCGAGGGCGTCGTACCACGGGTCGTCGTACCGCGGGTCGTCGTACGGCACGCCGGAGGCCGTCTCGACGTAGGCCCTGCCCGGCACCGCACGGTGGTCGGCCGCGCTCTCGGGACCGCCCCCGGCGCCGCGGGACCGATCGTTGCTTGACTGCATGCCCAAGGATGGACAGAACGGGAAGATCCCCGACTCTTCTTCCCCAGCCACTTCACCCCATCAGGTGATTCATCCCGGTGGTGGCCGCACCAGCCGCTTCCCGCGGGCGTAAAGAGCATGACCCGCGGGTGGCGAGGGCAGGCCGCGACGGCGGGCGGGGGGCGCGGTCCCGTACGAAGGACCGGGCCCGGTTCTGGTTCCCGGGCCCGGTCCGACGACCGGGCGTGGTCAGGCGTCGATGCGCGACCGGTCCAGCGTCGCCGCCGAGCTGGAGATGAACTCCTTGCGGGGTGCCACGTCGTTGCCCATCAGCAGGTCGAAGACCTGCTCGGCGGAGTCCAGGTCGGTCAGGTTGATCCGGCGCAGGGTGCGGCGGCGCGGGTCCATGGTGGTCTCCGCCAGCTGGTCGGCGTCCATCTCACCGAGGCCCTTGTAGCGCTGGATGGAGTCCTTGTACCGGATGTTCTTGCTCTGGAACTCCATGAGCTTGTCGCGCAGCTCCCGGTCCGAGTACGTGTAGACGTACTTGTCCTGGCCCTTCTTGGGCTGGACCAGCTCGATGCGGTGCAGCGGCGGCACCGCGGCGAAGACCCGGCCCGCCTCGACCATGGGCCGCATGTACCGGTGGAACAGCGTCAGCAGCAGGGTGCGGATGTGGGAGCCGTCCACATCGGCGTCGGTCATCATGATGATCTTGCCGTAGCGGGCCGCGTCGATGTCGAAGGTACGGCCCGAACCCGCTCCTATGACCTGGATGATCGCTCCGCACTCGGCGTTCTTCAGCATGTCCGTGACGGACGACTTCTGGACGTTGAGGATCTTGCCCCGAATCGGCAGCAGCGCCTGGAACTCGGAGTTGCGGGCGAGCTTGGCCGTGCCCAGCGCGGAGTCGCCCTCCACGATGAACAGCTCGCTGCGGTCGACGTCGTCGCTGCGGCAGTCCGCGAGCTTCGCGGGCAGGGACGAGGACTCCAGGGCCGTCTTGCGGCGCTGGGCGTCCTTGTGCTGGCGCGCGGCGATACGGGTACGGGCCGCGGCGACGGCCTTCTCCATGACCACGCGTGCCTGCTGGGCCGCGTCGCGCTTGGTGGAGGTCAGGAACGCCTTCAGTTCCCTGGTGATCACGTTGTTCACGATCCGGCGGGCCGCCGAGGTGCCGAGGACCTCCTTGGTCTGGCCCTCGAACTGCGGCTCGGCGAGCCGCACGGTGACGACCGCGGTCAGGCCCTCCAGGGCGTCGTCCTTGACGATGTCGTCCTCGGCGACGCGCAGCATCTTCTTGGTGCGCAGCACCTCGTTCATCGTCTTCGTCACCGCCTGCTCGAAGCCGGCGACGTGGGTGCCGCCCTTGGGCGTGGCGATGATGTTGACGAACGACCTGACCGTGGTGTCGTAACCGGTGCCCCAGCGCATCGCGACGTCGACGCCCAGGTCACGGGTGACCTCCGTCGGCGTCATCTGCCCGTCCTCGTCCAGCACGGGGACCGTCTCCTTGAAGCTGCCCTGTCCGCTGAAGCGGAGGGTGTCGCAGACGGGCCGGTCACTGGCCAGGTACTCACAGAACTCACTGATGCCGCCGTCGAAGCGGAACGACTCCTCACCCTTGCTGCCGCCGTCGCCGAGACCGAACTCGTCCCGCACCACGATGGTCAGCCCGGGCACCAGGAACGCGGTCTGGCGGGCCCGCTGGTGCAGCGTGTCCAGGGAGAGCTTCGCGTCCCTGAGGAAGATCTGCCGGTCCGCCCAGTACCGCACGCGCGTACCGCGGCGGTTCTTGGGGATCTTCTTGGTCTTGCGCAGTCCGCTCCCGGCGTCGAACTTGGCGTCCGGGCCCGCTCCCGCGAACGCGCCCGGGACCCCGCGGCGGAAGCTGATGGCGTGGGTGTGCCCACCGAGGTCGACCTCGATGTCCAGGCGGGCGGACAGGGCGTTCACCACGGAGGCGCCGACACCGTGCAGACCGCCGGAGGCGGCGTAGGCGCCACCGCCGAACTTGCCGCCCGCGTGCAGCTTGGTCATGACGACCTCGACGCCGGACAGGCCGGTCTTGGGCTCGACGTCGACCGGGATGCCCCGGCCGTTGTCCCGGACCTCCACCGAGGCGTCGTCGTGGAGGATCACCTCGATGTGGTCGCAGTAACCACCCAGGGCCTCGTCGACGGAGTTGTCGATGATCTCCCACAGGCAGTGCATCAGACCGCGGCTGTCGGTGGATCCGATGTACATGCCCGGACGCTTGCGCACGGCCTCGAGCCCCTCGAGGACGAGCAGGTGCCGCGCGGTGTAGTTGGATCCGTCCCGGTCTGCTCCCGCCAGCAGCGCAGTGGACGGCACGGAAGTCTCGGCGGTCACGCGGTTCGCTCCTCGCTGAATTTCAGATGGGGCCCCGCTGGGTAAGGGCGTGGCTCGGTTCACCGGTCAGAGGGTACCGAGGCCTGGTAGAGCCGTTGTAACGCCACCCTCGTCGCGCCCTCACCCTAGTCCAGGGTCGCATACCTGTTCGATCCCTCGATGGGGTGAAGTACACATCACGTTCCCTTCGAGGCATGAACCATTTAGGCTCCGGGCACGTCCTCATGAACAAACCGGCAACCCAGCCGGCGGGACCGACACTGACCGACTGCGCGAACCCGTACGACACACAGACACGCAATACGGCACATTCGCCGCCAATCGGCAACAGCCGGCCCCTCGGAAAGATTTTTCGAGGAAACGCCACGAGCGGGAACGTTTTGGGGCTGGTTGGATGTTGACCCTGGTACGACAGCTCGTCGAGCTAGAGAAGAGGCGACGTGACTACTGTTCTGACTTCCGCAAGCCCGCTGACGGCCGCCGATCGCTGCGACCGCTGCGGCGCCCAGGCATATCTGCGCGTCGTCCTGCTGAGCGGCGGAGAACTGCTCTTCTGCGCCCACCACGGTCGCAAGTTCGAGCCGGAACTCAAGAAGATCGCCGCTGAGATACAGGACGAGACGGAGCGGCTGACGACCGTTCCGGCATCTTCCGCCGAGGAAGAGCGCTGACTCAACGCGCCCGACGACGAGCCGAATCGGCACAGGCCGATGAACGGGCGGCCGCCCCCGGATCCCGGAGGCGGCCGCCCGTGCTCGTACCCCGAAGGCTCTCAGCGGCCCTCAGACGCCCCCGCGCTGCCGCGCGGCCGTGCCGTCCCAGCCCAGCGTCCGCAGCACCGAGGAGACACGCGTGTACACCCCGGGACTGCCCGGGCGCCCGCAGCCACTCCCCCAGGACACCAGACCGATGAGCCTCCCCCGGCCGACCAGCGGTCCTCCGCTGTCCCCCTGACAGGCGTCGCGGCCACCGGCCTCCTCCCCGGCACAGAGCATGGTGCTCGGGAGGTACCGTCCGTCGTCGCTCCCCGGATACGCCCGCTCGCAGGACGCGTCGGGAAGCACGCGCACACGGGACGCGTGCAGACCGTTGGCGTAGTCGCCGGCACCTGAGGTGTCCCCCCAGCCGTAGACGAGCGCCCCCGTGTCCGGCGTGTACGCCGGGTCGCCTTCCGCCGCCATCCCTATGACCGAGCCGGCCGGAAGGGCTTCGGAGAGGGTGAGCACCGCGAAGTCGCCGGCGTTGCTGCCGTCGTCGTGCTCCGGATTCACCCACACGGAGCGGACGCGGATCTCCTGGCCCTGGTCCGACAGCAGGTCGGTGCGGCCGGCGATGACCTTCAGGTCGCCCACCTGATCCGGCGGCGACCCGAGCACCTGCTCCCCCAGGCAGTGGGCCGCCGTGAGGACGGTGGTCCGACCGACCGCCACTCCCCCGCAGAACTGTCCCGCCCGCGTACCCCCGAACCGGTCACGACTGGACAGGGCGACGGTCCAGGGACTGTCGGACACTTCGACCGGGAATCCCCCGACGACGACGCTGTCGGCGGCCACGGGGGCCGCCGACCCCAGCGGTATCGCGGTCGCCGCGGCCGCCAGCACCAGCGGCCGGGCCAGTGTCCGGGCAAAGAGACGCATGCGGGCTCCTCACTCCTAGGTGGTCATGAGACACCCAGAGTGATCCAGTACGGCGTGTCGCGCACCCGCTGCTCAGCGCGAAGGCCCGGTTCCGCACGTGGCGGAACCGGGCCTTCGCACTCGTACGACGCTCGTACTGACTACCGCGACTCAGTCGAGGTAGTCGCGCAGCACCTGGGAACGCGACGGGTGCCGCAGCTTCGACATGGTCTTCGACTCGATCTGGCGGATGCGCTCACGCGTGACGCCGTAGACCTTGCCGATCTCGTCGAGGGTCTTCGGCTGACCGTCGGTGAGGCCGAAGCGCATGGAGACGACGCCCGCCTCGCGCTCGGACAGGGTGTCGAGCACGGAGTGCAGCTGCTCCTGCAGGAGGGTGAAGCTGACCGCGTCGGCCGGCACGACCGCCTCGGAGTCCTCGATGAGGTCACCGAACTCGCTGTCGCCGTCCTCGCCGAGCGGGGTGTGCAGCGAGATGGGCTCGCGACCGTACTTCTGGACCTCGATGACCTTCTCCGGGGTCATGTCGAGCTCCTTGGCCAGCTCCTCCGGGGTGGGCTCGCGGCCCAGGTCCTGGAGCATCTGGCGCTGCACGCGCGCGAGCTTGTTGATGACCTCGACCATGTGCACCGGGATACGGATGGTGCGGGCCTGGTCGGCCATCGCGCGGGTGATCGCCTGCCGGATCCACCAGGTGGCGTACGTGGAGAACTTGTAGCCCTTGGTGTAGTCGAACTTCTCCACGGCGCGGATCAGACCGAGGTTGCCCTCCTGGATGAGGTCCAGGAAGAGCATGCCGCGCCCGGTGTAGCGCTTGGCCAGCGAGACCACCAGGCGGAGGTTGGCCTCCAGCAGGTGGTTCTTGGCGCGGCGGCCGTCCTCGGCGATGATCTCCAGTTCGCGCTTGAGCTTGGGCGCGAGCTTGTCGGAGTTCGCCAGCTTGTCCTCGGCGAACAGACCGGCCTCGATGCGCTTGGCGAGTTCGACCTCCTGCTCGGCGTTGAGCAGCGGGACCTTGCCGATCTGCTTGAGGTAGTCCTTGACCGGGTCGGCGGTGGCACCGGCCGCGGCGACCTGCTGGGCCGGAGCGTCGTCCTCGTCCTCGTCGGACAGTACGAAGCCGGCGTTCTCGGTGCCCTCGGGCTCCTCGGCCCCGCCCTTCGGCTCCTCGGTCGCCTCGTCCTCGAGAAGCTCGCCGTCTTCCTTCTTGGCCGTGGTCTTCTTGGCCGCCGTCTTCTTGGCGGTCGTCTTCTTCGCCGTCGCCTTCTTGGCGGTCGTCTTCTTGGCCGCCGCCTTCTTGACGGGCGCCTCTTCCTCGACGGCGGGCTCGGTGGCGGGCGCCGCCGGGGCGGCGGGAGCGGTCGCCTTCCTGCTGGTCACCGTCTTGGCCGCGACCGCCTTGGTGGCGGTGCGCTTGGCGGGACTCTTCGCTGCGACGCTCTTTCGGGTGCGCTTGGGCTCTGCGGCACTGACCATCAGCGTCACACCCTCTTCCTCGAGGATCTGGTTGAGGCTGCGCAGTACGTTCTTCCACTGAGTGGCCGGAATCTGGTCAGCTTCGAAGGCCCGACGCACGTCATCGCCGGCGATCTGCCCCTCAGCCTTTCCCCGCTCAATGAGCGCCATGACAGAGACGGACTCGGCGATCTCCGGCGGGAGCGTACGGGATGTGCTGGCCGACACGAACAACCTCTCGGAACGTTGAAAAACGGCTTCCGGCCCCGTCCACGGCGGACAGGAGCCGACCACCGGCTTGGGAATGGGCCGACGGTGCGGGCGGGCCGGGGAGATGCACAGCGCCGTGAACGGCGTCCGTATTCCTCCGCGGCTGTCACCTCTTAGGTCATCGTGTTGTTCCCAAGAGCGTTACGCCCAATCCGCGTGGCACGAGTCACACCCCGTAAGCGATCAAAACCAGTCAGACATGGATGAATAAGGTCACCAACTGATGCGTCGCGGCCACACCGGGACGAGTCAGCCTCTCATCACACCGTCGGACTCCGCGGAACCATGAGCGGTTCCGCGGAGTCCGACGGTGACGGCGGGGCCGGCCACTGCCACAGGAGGGGTTTGGCGTGCCCGGACCGCGCCGTTGCGGCGGAAGCGGTCAGTGCTCGCGAGGGGCGGGCACCACGCGTTCCACCTCGGGGTGGACGGTCAGAAGTTGGCGCATGGCCACCTCGGCCGCCGCGCCGTCGCCGGTGCCGAGGGCGTCGACGATCCTGCCGTGCTGGGCGATCGACACGTCGTTCGGCCGGTCACAGCCCGTGACCGGACCGCCGGAGACGTGGAGGGCGGCGGACACGATCCCGGAGAGGTGGTCCAGCATCCGGTTGCCCGCGACCTGGATGAGCAGGGTGTGGAACTCGGCATCGGCACGCGAGAAGGTGAGCGCGTCGCCCTGCCCCATGGCGTGGCCCATGAGCCCGACCATGTCGGAGAGCCGCTGCTGGACGTCCTCGCGCCCGTGCCCGGCGGCCAGGCGCGCGGCGAGCGGCTCGATCGTCCAGCGCAGCTCGCTCAGCTCGCGGCGCTGGTCGTCGCGCTGCGGGCCGAAGGCACGCCATTCGATGATGTCCGGATCCAGGAGGTTCCAGTCACTGACGGGGCGCACCCGGGTACCGACATTGGGGCGGGCGCTGACCAGCCCCTTCGCCTCCAGCACACGGAGGGACTCACGCACCACGGTGCGGGAGACCTCGAAACGCTGCCCGATCTCCTCGGGCACCAGCGGGCGGTCGGCACCCAGGTCGCCCGAAACGATCATCTGGCCCAGCTGCTGGACGAGTTGCCCGTGCAGTCCGCGGCCACGGTTGCCCGCGGTGCGCCGGCCCACGCGCCCCAGCTCGGGCTCCACCCCTTCCCAGGAGGGCGCTCCGACGCGGTCGACGCCGGGCGTCTCCGCGTACGGGTAGCGGTCGAGTTCGCCCGGGTTCGCGAGGCCGGAGTCGGCGGAACGGGCGGCGGTCATCATGGTGTGCGCAAGGGTACTCACGCATCCTTTGTCGGCGCTGGCTCCAACTCCCTTGAGGTCTTTGGTGAAAAGCACACGAAAGGGTGATCGCTCACCCCGTCGCAATTGACGCCTTATCGGAAAGAAATGGGCTTT
The DNA here is from genome assembly GCF_000717995.1 of Streptomyces violaceorubidus. Taxonomy (GTDB): domain Bacteria; phylum Actinomycetota; class Actinomycetes; order Streptomycetales; family Streptomycetaceae; genus Streptomyces; species Streptomyces violaceorubidus. The sequence continues at coordinate 96,859 of NZ_JODM01000011.1, read as the reverse complement.
CCCCGGGGAGTTGCGCACACGGTCGGAACGGAAGGGTGCGACAGCCGTCGTCAAACCCTGCTGCGCAAGGTCATGAGCAGATAGGCGCAGAGCAGAGCGGTCAGCGACAACGTCATTGCGCCGCCCACCGGTTGAGCGATCAGCCGCAGCACCTCGACCACATACCGCTCACCGCCGAACGGCCACTGGCTCAGGAGGACTTCCCGCACCCGCATCGGGAACCCGGCGGCCGTCCGCACGGACGGACCGGCCCAGACCTTCTGTACGAGCGGTACGACGAGGACCGGGACGGCGACCACGGCCGCCAGCCCGGCGGTGGTGGACCGGAAGACCCCCGCGGCGAGCACTCCGGACCAGGCGCATCCGACCACGAGTGCGAGCCAACCGGCGCCCAGCGCCGCCCAGTCGGCGGGGGCTCCCGCGAGCTCCGGTCCGTAGAAGAGACGGAGCAATTCGGCGTCGCACCCCACCGTCAGGACGGCCAGCAGCAGTGCGGCCGCCGCGGAGACGAGGAGTTTGGCGGTCAGCAACCCCATGCGGCGGGGGACGGTGCCGCGGTCCGCGGCCAGGGCTGGGTGGCGGAACTCGTCACCGAAGGCGAGGGCGCCGAGCAGCCCCGCGCCGAGTGCGGCGGGCGGCAGCGGGAGCTCTCGCGGCCACGCGGCCAGGAGCCGCGGCTGCGGGGTGTGTCCGACACGGGCCAGGACCAGGGTGGTGACGGCGGACACGAGCAGCACGACCGCACCGGTGACGTACCCGGTGCGGACACCCGCGACGCGGCGGAGTTCGTAGCGCAGCGGACGGAGGGGGCTGGGGGCGGAGCGGACGGAGATGGGGGGCGGGAGCTCGGCGGTCGTCTCCCGGGCCGTCGCCGTGCCGGGGGTGAGGCTGCCGGACGGGCGTGGGGTGCGGGGTGGGGAGGCGTCGGGAGCGCAGGGCCCGGGAGGTCCGGGACGGCTGCCGGGGACGGGGGCTTCGCGGGGGCCAGATGTGCTGCGCAGGACGGTCCCGGGTGCGGGGCCGTCCGGGTCTTCGGCGGCGTCCGCGGCCGCAGCCGCGTCCTGCTCCGTGACGGGCGACGGGCACGGCATGCCGGACGTCTCAGCGTCCAGCGCACGGTCACCGTCCGCCCCCCGTCGCTCCTGCTGCCGGGCGGCCGGGATCGCATCGGCCCCGGGGCCCATGTCACCGACCTCGTCGGCCAGTTGGTGAACGAGGATCCCGTGCCGGAAGGCCGTCTCACCGATGTCGGCGCAGGTACTGCCGTAGACCGCGAGCCGGTTGCCGCCCTCGCGTACCACCTCGACGGAACGGCGTGCCGTGCGTGCCTCCTTGGTCACCAGGGAGGCGAGGCGGGCGGCGTGCGGGCTGCGTACGGCGACGCGGGGTCGCAGCCGGGTGCGGGAGAACTCCGCCGCGTCCTGGTCGGCGACGACTCTGCCCCGCTCCAGGGTGACGACGTGGTCGGCGCTGCGCGCGGCCTCCTTGGGGTCCGCCGTGCTGAACAGCACGGTTCCGCCCTGGGCGGCATGGGCACGCAACGCGCCGTGCAGCCGTCGGGAGTCCTGGGGGGAGAGCGCGCCGGCCGGGTCGTCGAGGACCAGGGTGTGCGGGTCGGGGACCAGCGCGCAGGCCAGTCCGAGGCGTCGGTCCATGCCGCGGGAGAGGGTGCCGAGGCGTTCGTCGCGCAGGTTCTGGAGGCCGACCGACTCCAGGACCTCGTCCGCCCGGCCGACGGGAACGCCGGCCGCCGCGCACAACATGCGGAGGTGGCCGCGCACCGTACGGGCGGGGTGCCCCGGAACGTCCCCCAGCAGCACGCCCACCTCACGTGCGGGGTGGGCGATGCGGTGCAGGGGGCGGCCTCTGAAGTAGGTGAGGCCCCGGCCCTGTTGGAGCTCGAGCATGAGTCTGAGTGCCGTCGTCTTGCCGGCGCCCGATGCTCCGAGCAGCGCGGTGACGCGGCCCGCGCGCGCCTCGAACGAGACGTCGTCGACGGCGGGCGGAAGCTCCTTGCGGGGGTTGCTGGTCAGTCCGAAGGCCTGGATCACCTGTAGCAGAATAGCGTGCGATATCCGGTTTTTCGGGCATCGCGAGGGCCCGGCGTCACACCTCGGGGCGGAGCATCGGGGGGTTCAGGAGGGTCGCGCCGCCCGCCCGGAAGAGCTGGGCGGGACGGCCGCCCTGGCGGGTGGTCGTCCCGCCGGTGGGGACGAGGAAACCCGGGGTGCCCGTCACCTTGCGATGGAAGTTGCGGGGGTCGAGCGCCACGCTCCACACCGCCTCGTAGACACGGCGCAGCTCGCCCACGGTGAATTCGGGCGGGCAGAAGGCGGTGGCCAAGGACGAGTACTCGATCTTGGAGCGGGCTCGCTCCACCCCGTCCGCGAGAATCCGGGCGTGGTCGAAGGCGAGCGGCGCCACCGCCTCGCCCGCATGCCCGTAGCCGCTCTGTTCCAGCAGTTCCTCGACCGGTGCCCAGCGGGCGTTGCTGGCGTCACCGCCCGCTCGCGGCGCGGGCAGGTCGGGAGCGAGCGCGAGGTGGGCGACGCTGACCACCCGCATACGGGGGTCGCGCTCCGGGTCGCCGTAGGTCGCGAGCTGCTCCAGGTGGGCGCCGTTGTCCTGGGTGGGCGCGGCCGGGTCGTGGACGCACAGCCCGGTCTCCTCGGCCAGCTCCCGCGCCGCCGCCTGCGCCAGATCCTCGCCGGCCCGTACGAACCCGCCGGGCAGGGCCCACCTGCCCTGGAACGGGGGCTCACCCCTGCGCACCGCCAGCGCGCACAAGGAGTGACGACGCACGGTCAGCACGACCAGGTCCACGGTGACGGCGAAGGGCGGAAAGGCTGACGGGTCGTAGGGCATGCGGCGATCATAGTCGTCTGCCTGACGATAAACACTCCCTTCGCCGACCGCTTCGGGTACTGATCCACTTCCTTCCGAGCTGCGTCCCACCACCCCTTCCCGCGCGCCGCGCGAGCACGCGTCTCACCAGGTCAGGCCCGCGATGCCGACGTGCCGGCCGAGCCGTGGCACCCGGATACGCCCCCCGGGGCCGCGCCCACCCGTCTCAGGGGCACCCGCCGCCCCCTTGGCCCCCGCGCTCCGCCGTACCCACCTCGTCCGGACGGGTCCCCGCCCTGCCCGTAACCGGCGTCTCCGCGCTGTGCGGGCGGGTCCGGTCCCTCCGTGCGGTCCCGGGCCGCCCGCCTCCGGAAAGGGTTCGGTGACGCACGGTCCCGGTGCCGGACTCGGGGCCAGACACCCTCGCGCGGCGCCGGACGGCACGGGACGACGGGGTGAGGGCCCGGGTGCGGGTACGGGTACGGGTGGGGATGCGACGCCCACCGCCGGGCGGTGCTGCCGCCGGGCGCCGGGCGGGCCCCCTCCGCCCGGACGGACCGCCGTCCGCGTCCTCGTCCTCGTCCTCGGCGGCGCCTCCCGCACTCTCCCCGCCTTCCCCGCCCTCGCGCAGGCAGCGGCGGATCGACTCCGGGTCGAGGCCTTCGTTGCACGCCTGATGCAGGAGCCGGGCGAAGAGGTAGTCGGGATCCGCGCCGAGGGCCATGGCCAGTGCCTCCCGCGCCTCCAGTTCGTCACCGGTGGACCAGGCGACCCAGCCCGCGAGGGTGAGGGGCGCGGCCGCGTGTTCGCCGTACGCTCCCACGCAGCGTCGGGCCAGCGCCCGCCAGAGACGCATCGCGGGGGCCGCCTCGTCGCCCTCCATCCATGCGGCCGCACGGTCGCGTGTCGTCCGGTCCTGGAGTCCCAGGATCAACGCCGCCGCCTCGTCGTGTCCCAGCAGTTGGTCGTCACGCAGGTCCTGGGCCGGCACGCCGGACACGGACGGGGCCTCGGCGAGGCGGCGCATGATCCGCTCCGCCGCCTCCAGTGTCTCCTCGGCCACCTCCGCGCGGCCGTCGGCGTCGAGGATCCGGGAGACCAGCGGCACGGCCGCCGCGTCCAGGGCCGCCGCCTGCTCGACCGCCACCGCGCCCTCCCTGGGCAGCATCCTGGCCCGCAGCTCACCGAGCGAGCCGCGCACCTGGATACCGGCGTAGGTGGCCGCCGCGGCCAGCACCGACGTGCCCGGCAGCCCCATGGGGAGTCCCTCGGCCGGGCAGCAGACCTCTTCGTCGCAGCAGTACGACCAGAAGCGTCCGTCCGAGATGCACAGTGCCTCGACGACGGGAATGTCGAGGGCACCGCACTCGACGCGCAGCTTCTGGGCCAGCGGTCGCAGTCGCCGCATCACGTCCCGGCCGGTCTCGCCCCGCCCCGGTTCCTGGCAGAGGTAGGCGACCATCTGCTCGGGCCGCGCCCCGCGCCGCTCGCTTCCGGTCACCAGGCCGTGGACCAGTTGCACCGCCGCACCCGTCCAGTCCTCCGGGCTCGCCGGGATGCCGAGCCGCGCACGGCCGCCGAACCGGCCCCGCCCGTCCCTGTCGCGCAGGGCGGCCAGGACGATGCTGTCCTCGGGGCGGTAGCCGAGGAGGTACGGCAAGGCGTCGGCGAGTTCGGCCGGGGTGCGCAGGGTGACCTGGTGTTCGTCTCCGGGGCCCTCGTGCGGGGCGCCGTGCGCCGGACTCGGCTGCGGGGCCTGCGAGATGTCACCGTTCTCGGAGGGTCCGGTCGTTTCGCTGTGGTTCGTCATGACCCGACGATCTCGCGAATCGCGAAGCTCCGCTTTGCCCTGTGGATAACTGTCGACAGGAGCACGTCACCTTGGGCGATCCGGACCGACTCCGAGGGCCGGAGCCTTATCCGGCGAGAGCAAGGACGAGCGGGAGCACCTCACCGGCCCCGGACTGACGCAGCAGACGTGCGCCCACGGCCAGGGTCCAGCCGGAGTCGCTGTAGTCGTCGACGAGCAGGACCGGGCCGGGGGTACCGGCCAGGGCCGCGGCGAGTTCGCCGGGCACCGTGAACGACTCGGCCAGGGCGCGCAGCCGCTGCGCGGAGTTGCTGCGGTGGGCGGCGTACTCGTCGGCGTGCGGGGTGTGGGCGAGGCTGCCCAGCAGCGGGAGCCTGCCGACCCGCGCCACTCCCTCGGCCAGCGAGGCGACCAGGTGGGGGCGGGTGCGGGAGGGCATGGCGACGACGCCCACGGGCCGCGCCACCGCGTCGGGAGACCCGGACGCCCAGCCGCCGGGCGAGCGGGCCCAGTCGGCCAGCACCGTCACGACGGCGCGCAGCACGTCGTCCGGGACCGGACCGTCCGCCGCCTGCGCCGACAGGAGCGGCCGCAGGCGGTTGCCCCAGCCAATGTCCGAGAGTCTCCCGAGCGCCCGCCCGGTGAGGGCCTGCTGACCGGCGGGAATGCGCCCTTTGAGATCCATCCCCACCGCGGCGAGCCCCGTCGGCCACATCTTGCGCGGCTCGACCTCCACACCCGGACGGTCCAGCTCGCCCTTCGCCGCCGCGAGGGCTGGGGATGGGACGGCCGGGTCGAGCCAGGGTCCGGCGCAGGTGTCGCAGCGACCGCAGGGGGCCGCCTTCTCGTCGTCGAGCTGCCGCTGCAGGAACTCCATCCGGCACCCGGTGGTCGCCACGTAGTCCCGCATGGCCTGCTGCTCCGCCTGCCGCTGCCGGGCCACCCACGCGTACCGCTCCGCGTCGTAGGTCCATGCCTGGCCCGTGGCGGTCCAGCCGCCCTTCACCCGCTTGACCGCGCCGTCCACGTCCAGGACCTTGAGCATCGTCTCCAGTCGTGAACGGCGGAGGTCCACCAGCGGCTCGAGGGCCGGCAGCGACATCGGCCGTCCCGCCTCCTCCAGCACCGCCAGCGTGCGCCGGACCTGGTCCTCCGGCGGGAAGCCCACCGAGGCGAAGTACGCCCAGATCGCCTCGTCCTCCCGACCCGGCAGCAACAGGACGTCCGCGTGGTCCACACCTCGCCCGGCACGCCCGACCTGCTGGTAGTACGCGATGGGGGACGAGGGCGACCCCAGATGCACGACGAAGCCCAGGTCGGGCTTGTCGAAGCCCATCCCCAGCGCGGACGTCGCCACGAGCGCCTTGACCCGGTTCGCCAGCAGGTCCTCCTCCGCCTGCAACCGGTCGGCGTTCTCCGTCTTGCCCGTGTAGGAGGCCACTGGGTATCCGCGCTGGCGCAGGAACGCCGCGACCTCCTCCGCCGCCGCCACCGTCAGCGTGTAGATGATCCCGGAACCGGGCAGATCTCCCAGCCGCTCCCCCAGCCACGCCAACCGGTGCGCGGCGTCCGGGAGCTCGAGGACACCCAGCCGCAGGCTCTCCCGGTCCAGCGGCCCCCGCAGCACCAGGGCGTCCCCGCCCCCCGTGCCCAACTGCTCGGCCACGTCGGCGGTGACCCGCGCGTTGGCTGTCGCGGTGGTGGCCAGCACCGGCACCCCGGCCGGCAGCTCGGCCAGCATCGTGCGCAGTCTGCGGTAGTCGGGGCGGAAGTCGTGGCCCCAGTCGGAGATGCAGTGCGCCTCGTCGACCACGAGCAGACCGGTGGTGGAGGCGAGCTTCGGCAGCACCTGATCGCGGAAGTCCACGGAATTGAGGCGCTCCGGGCTCACCAGGAGGACGTCGGTCTCACCCCGCTCGACCTCGCCGTAGATCGCTTCCCAGTCCTCCGGGTTCGCCGAGTTGATCGTGCGTGCCCGGATGCCCGCCCGCGCGGCCGACTCGACCTGGTTGCGCATCAGCGCCAGCAGCGGCGAGATGATCACCGTGGGTCCCGCGCCACGCCGTCGCAGCAGGGCGGTGGCGACGAAGTACACGGCCGACTTGCCCCAGCCGGTGCGCTGCACCACCAGAGCGCGCCGGTGCTCCTCCACCAGGGCCGCCACCGCCTGCCACTGATCCTCCCGCAGCCGTGCCGAGCCCGCGCGATCGCCGACGAGCTCGGCGAGGACGGCGTCGGCTTCGGTACGGAGTTCCACGTGGTCCATGCCCCCATGCAACCCGATGGCACTGACAATCGGCGAATCCGGAACGGACCGTGGCGCGTGACGTGCCCCATGCGTCGCCCGGTGACACGGCGGGTAGGGATATAGAGCGCACATCGGCCGATATGGGTCCTCGGTCTCAATTGCTCGTTGCCGCATTCCAGTTCGACAGGAAGAATTGAGGTCCGCTCCCCGCACGACCCCTCCGTGCCCCGGCAGGGCTTCGCTGCGGTGCGCGCTCCCCGAATCCGACCCTGCCCGCAGTGTGGGCGCGTAGCCGAAGGGAGGAACGTGACCTTCGGATTCGCTCCGTCCTCGGCGGCCTCGCTTTCGTCGTCCGCCGTTTCCGCCACTCGCATGCTCGAACCGGCGGAGTGGGCCGCCGCCGGGATCCCACTGCTGCGCAATCCTCGCGAGGTCGTCACCGGACTGCACTCGCGGCACCGTCCCGAACCGGCGACGGCGGTCGTGGCCGTACTCGACCCGGACGAACGACTGCGCGCCAGCGCCTCCTTCACCAGCCGTCGCTCACCCGCCGACGGCTGGATGTTCCGCAACGCGCTGCTCTCCCAGCTGCGCCGGGTCATCCCGCACGATCTGCGGCGCCGCACCCCGGTGCGCACCGCCGTGCTGCTCTACTGCCGTGAGGGCGACGCCCGTTGGACGCAGGAGGACGGCGCCTGGATGTGGGGGCTGCGGGACGCCTGCACCCTGCACGGTCTGCGCTGCGGCGCGTACATCACGCTGACCCGGGACGGCTGGCAGGTGCTCGGTGAGGGCCGCGGCGGGCGTCGGCCCAACGCGGCGTCGGTGCCGGAGCCCTTCGCCACGGCGGAGGCGCCGCCTCCGCCGCCACGCACCGGCGGGGTCGCCTCGGACGTACTGCGCCGCGCCGCGGCCCGCTGAGCGCGCGGAAGACCGGCCCGGGGCGGCGACGGCGGGCCCGCCGAGCGGTGACCCGGCTCGTACACGACCCGAGTGGTGACCTCGCCCCCCGGGACCCGGCCGCCCGTGACCCGGTCGGCATGCGCCCGTCGACCCGGCCTGCCGGGCCCGATCCGCTACGGCGTCGGACATTGTCGGCGTACCCGGGGCACGCCGACAGCGCCTCTGTGCGGGGGCGCCGGAACAGGAGCCCCGGGGTCACACCGGCGTCCGCCGCACTCGGCGGACGGGACTCAGACGACCGCGCCCAGCACCGAGTTGATCCGCTGCGGGTCCCCGCAGACGATCAGCAGGGCGCCGGCCCGCGAGCGGGCCACGGTCAGAGCGGTGGCCTCGGCTGCCTCGGGGCCGCCGTTGAGCGCGACCACGACCACGGCCCGTGACGCGGCACGGTCCGCGACGGCGGCGTCGGCGTAGAAGACGTCGTCGCCCGCGTCGTGCTGCGCCCAGTAGGCGGCATCGCCGAAGGACAGTTCGTGGGCCGCCCACGGGTGCGGTTCGCCGGTGGTGATCACCAGTACGTCACCCGGGGTGCGACCCGAGTCCAGCAGCAGGTCCACGGCCTCTTCGGCGGCGTCGAGCGCACCGTCCGGCGTGGCCGGGATCAACTGGATCTGCGGGGCGGCCGAGGCGGCTGCCGGAGTGGCCGGACCGGAGGGTCCGGGTTTGGCCGCGGCCGTGTCGCGCGACGCGCGTTGCGCCGGCGGCGCCGGCCGCACCGGGCCGGGACGGCCGGGGCGCGGCGGAGCCGCGGGACGGGGGCCGGGTACGGGGCGGGGGGTCGGCGCGGTGCGGCTGCTGGCCGGAGTGGCGCGGGGACCCTGGGCCTTCTCGTGAATCTGAGGCTCCTCGGGAATGAGAGGCATGAGCTGATGTTTATCAAACGTTGGTGCGGCTCGCGTCGGCGGGTGGCACCTGCCTGCGAGCGGAACCGTCAGAAATCGAATCCGAGCTGACCCTCGATCTCCGGAACGCTTCCGTCCACCCAACTGCGGACCTTCTTGAGGTGCCGCCACTGGGGCAACGCATCAAGATACGCCCACGACAACCGGTGGTGCGGGGTGGGGCCCCGCTCCGCCAGTGCGGCCTTGTGCACGGGCGACGGATACCCGGCGTTGTCCGCAAAACCGAAGTCTGCATGGTCGACACCCAGTTCGGCCATCATTTTGTCGCGCTGGACCTTGGCGAGCACCGAGGCCGCCGCGACGGCGACGCAGGACTGGTCGCCCTTGATCACCGTACGGACCCGCCAAGGGGCGCCGAGGTAGTCGTGCTTGCCGTCGAGGATGACCGCGTCGGGGCGGATCGGCAGGGTCTCCAGCGCACGCACCGCCGCCAGGCGCAGCGCGGCGGTCATGCCCAGCGCGTCGATCTCCTCCGGAGAGGCGTGCCCCAGGGCGTAGGACGTGACCCAGGTCCGCAACTCCACGGCCAGTTCGGTGCGTCGCTTGATGGTGAGCAGCTTGGAGTCGGTCAGACCGACCGGGGGTCGGCGCAGTCCGGTGATCGCCGCACAGACGGTGACCGGCCCGGCCCACGCGCCGCGCCCCACCTCGTCGACACCGGCAATGACCTTCGCTCCGGTCGTGGCGCGAAGAGAGCGCTCGACGGTGTGAGTAGGTGGTTCGTACGGCATGGCGCCCCTAGCCTACGCCGCCGCCGATCCCCGGCGACACCCCCGGTCGCCCTCACGGGACCGCCCTCCTCGCCGGCCGGGATCAGGGGCCGTCGGGCCGCAGCAGCGGGACCATCAACTGGTCGATCATTTCCTCGAGCTCGAGGTCCGTCCATTCACTTGCACAAATTTTTGAGCGATACATCATCATCGCCGGGATGGCGTCGAAGACATAGCCGTTGGCCGCGTCCTGCCGGACCTCTCCCCGCTCCATTCCACGCTTGATGACCTCACACAGCATCTCGAGGGTCGGTTCGACCACGCCCTTGATGATCACGGCATGGAAGCGCTCGGCCTGCATGGAGTCGCATTCGTGAATGACGGATCGCAGAGCGGATCCGGAACGGCTGAACATCGCGTCGCGTGCCCTGCGGCACAGTTCCAGCAGATCCTCGCGCACGCTTCCGAGATCGGGGACCGTGTCGAAGTCGGGCAGCCCGGACCGCAGCGCGTCGGCGACGAGGTCTTCCTTGGACGGCCAGCGCCGGTAGACGGCAGCCTTGCCGGTCTGCGCGCCCGCGGCCACTCCCTCCATCGTCAGGCCGTTCCAGCCGACGGTGCCGAGTTGATCCAGTGCGGCCTCGAGGATCGCGCGCTCCAGGACCGCGCCTCGCCGGCGGGAGGGCGTCTGGGCGGAGGCGGCCGCCCAGTGCGAAGCAACCATGTCGGAGGTCTCCAGAAAGCGGTGAAAACGGGTATTCGGGGATAAGGCACGCGCCGCGCAGCCACGACGGGGGACCGGACGCGCGACGACACGGAAAGTGAACGGTTGCGTCTACTGTCTCTGGGTCACTAACGTTGAGGCAACAGTGAACGCAAGCGTTCACTAAGTCATTCGTGGGGGACACATAGTGACAACCTCTTCTCTGCTCAAAAACCAGAAGCCGGGAGCAGCCCGCCGGGAGGGGCATCCCGGCATCGCACTCGCCGTCATCGCGGCCTGTCAACTCATGGTCGTACTCGACGCGACGATTGTGAACATCGCGCTCCCGCACATCCAGAACGCGCTCGACTTCAGCACCACCGATCTCACCTGGGTCGTCAGCGCCTACACGCTCACCTTCGGCGGTCTGCTGCTGCTCGGCGGCCGGGCCGGTGACATCCTCGGCAGGCGCCGCGTCTTCATGACCGGCATCCTGCTCTTCACCTTCGCCTCCCTGCTCGGCGGCTTCGCCCAGGAACCCTGGCAGCTCCTCGCGGCGCGCGTCCTGCAGGGCATGGGTGGCGCAATAGCCTCGCCCACGTCGCTGGCGCTCATCACCACCACCTTCCCGGAGGGGCCGGAGCGCAACCGGGCCTTCGGGGTCTTCGCCGCCGTCTCCGCGGGTGGCGGCGCCATCGGCCTGCTGGCGGGCGGCATGCTCACCGAATGGCTCGACTGGCGCTGGGTGCTCTTCGTCAACGTGCCGATCGGTGTGCTGATCGCCGTGCTGACGCCGCTCTACATCAGCGAGTCCGAACGGCACTCCGGCCGCTTCGACATCGCCGGGGCGGTCACCTCGACGGCGGGTATGGCCTCCCTCGTCTACGGCTTCATCCGGGCCGCCGACGAGGGCTGGCGGGACAACCTGACCATCGGCTCCTTCGCGGCCGCCGCGGTCCTGCTGCTGGCCTTCGTCCTCATCGAGCAGCGGGCCAGGGAACCGATCACCCCGCTGAAGATGTTCGCCGACCGCAACCGCTCCGGCACGTACGTGATCATGCTCAGTCTGGCCGCGGCGATGTTCGGCATGTTCTTCTACATCGTGCTGTTCGTGCAGAACGTGCTCGGCTACACACCCATCCAGGCCGGTCTGGCCTTCCTGCCCGTCACGGTCGTGATCGCACTGGGTGCGGGTCTGTCGCAGCGCTTCCTGCCGGTCTTCGGCCCCAAGCCGTTCATGGTCGTCGGTTCGGCGCTCGCCGCGCTCGGGCTCGGCTGGCAGGCCCTCATCAGCTCCGACAGCTCGTATGTCGGCGGGATCCTCGGACCGATGCTGATCTTCGGCTTCGGCATGGGGCTGAACTTCGTGACGCTGACGCTGACCGCGGTCTCCGGGGTCGCCCAGCACGAGGCGGGCGCGGCGTCCGGCCTGCTCAACGCGATGCAGCAGGTGGGCGGATCGATCGGCCTCGCCATCCTGACGACAGTCTTCGGCACGGCCAGCAAGGACGAGGCGGAGAAGCAGGTGCCCAACTTCCTCACCAACGGTTCGCCGGAGCAGAAGGCCGAGTTCGCCCGGACCCACCAGCTGCCTGCCCCCTGGTCGCACGACGTGCTGGCACAGGGCATCTCGGCCGCCTTCATCCCTGCCGCCGCCATGGCCGTACTCGCCCTGGCCACGGCATGGCTGGTCATCCGGGTGCGCAAGAGCGACCTGGAAGCCCTGGCCGGCACGGCCGGGCCGGGGATGGGCTGACCTCGCGGGACCTCGGGCCGGGCGGGGCCCACCGGTGGGCGTCCCGAACGCCCGCCGGGGCCCGCCCCGCCCGCTCGCGGTCCCCCGAGCACACGCCCCTTCGAACGGGAGGGCGGACAGCACGAAGAAGAGCGCGACGGACAACAGCGCTACGAACACCGACGTGCCTCCCCCACCCGCTCATGACCTTCCGGGCCGGCGTGGGGCCCAGACCCCACGCAGCGACTGTCATGACAACGCGCAAGCGGTCACGCAGAGTTCCCATCCCATACGGAGAGTTTCCACAAGGATCCCGTCCTGGGCCGCCCGGACCAGGCCCCAGGCACAGGCCAGGCCCAGGCAGGCCCAGGCCCAGGCCCAGGCCAGGGCCAGGGCATCAGGACGACGCAGCCATCCAGGCGGGCAGCGCCTCGACCCGCTCCGCCCACTCGGCCGGGGGCGCGCCCGCCTTCCCGGCGGCGATCACTCCGCCCACGATGGCGCAGGTCGTGTCCACGTCGCCGCCGGCCTGGGCGGTCGTCCAGAAAGCGGTCTCGTACTCGCCGAGGGCGCGGGCCGCGGACCAGAGGGCGAAGGGGACCGTGTCATGCGCGGTCGTACGTCGGCCACAGCCCAGGACCGCCGCCACGGTGGTCGCGTCGCCGTAGTCGAGCATGTCCCGGGCGCGTCGCAGTCCGGCGCCCACCGCGCTCTTCGGCACCAGCGCGACCACACCGTCGAGGAGGGCGTGCGCGGAGGGCGGGCCGGCCGGATCGGCGGCCAGCGCCGCGGCGGCCGCGACGGCCATGGCGCCGACCACGGCCTCACGGTGCTGGTGCGTCGGGTAGGCGGAGATCTCCGCCTGGTGGGTCGCCTGTTCCGGGTCGTCCGCGTACCAGGCGCCGAGCGGCGCGATGCGCATGGCGGCGCCGTTGCCCCAGGAGCCCTGCCCGTTGAACAGCGCCGCGGCGAGCTCGCGCCAGTCGCCGCCTTCCCGGACCAGCCGGAGCAGCCGGTTGACCGCGGGACCGTATCCCCGGTCGAAGTCGTGGTGCTGGGCGAAGGAGAGGGCCAGCGCGTCCTGGTCGATGCGGTGGTGGGCGGCCAGGACGGAGACCACGGAACACGCCATCTCCGTGTCGTCCGTCCATTGCCAGGTGCCGGGCGGCAGCTCGCGGCGCCCCAGCAGCGGATAGTTCGCGGGAACGAAGAACTGTGAGCCCAGCGCGTCCCCCACCGACAGTCCGCGCAGGCTGGCCAGGGCCCGGTCCAGGCGCCCGTCAGGAGAAGAATGAGCGGTCATCGCCCTGCCACTCTATCCGGTGATCCCGTACGGTTCCGGATCTCGCCAGCGTTCGAAGGGCCGGTCAAGGGTGTACCTGCCGTCCTCACCGAGAACGAGCATCCGCATCTCGGCGTTCCCGGGATTGGACAGCGACTCGAACTCCGCGACCGTCCAGTGGAACCACCTCATGCAGAACAGCCGCATGGCGAGACCGTGCGTCACCAGCAGCACGTTCGGCGGATGGTCGGGGTCCTCGAAGCTGCGGAACAGGCTCTCCAGGAAGCCGCCGACCCGGTCGTACACGTCGGCGCCGGACTCGCCCTGGGCGAAGCGGTAGAAGAAGTGCCCGTAGGCGTCGCGGTAGGCCTTCTGCAGGCGCACGTCGTCGCGGTCCTGCCAGTTGCCCCAGTCCTGCTCGCGCAGCCGCGGCTCCTCACGTATCCGTATGAGGTCCGGGTCGAGGTGGAAGGCACGGAGGGTCTCATGGGTGCGGCGGTACGGGGAGACGTACACGCTGATCCGCTCGCGGCCGAACACCTCGCGCAGCCCCTTGCCGGTCTCCTCGGCCTGCTCCCGGCCCCGGTCGGTGAGGGCGAGCGCGTGGTCGGGTTCGCGCTCGTGCACGGTGTCATCGACGTTGCCGATCGACTCGCCGTGCCGGACAAGAACGATGCGCCGTGGTCGTGCCATGCCAGAACCCTAGATCGAGACGGGCGGAAGCAGGCACTCGTACGGGCCCCGTACGGCGTACATCACACAGATTCCGCACCCGGGCGAGGCGGGACGGGTCCGGATCTCAGACGGTCCAGGAGGGTTCCAGTTGCACGATGTCGCCCGTCAGCGCCGCGATGTCGGCCTCCGTCTGGGCGCGCAGGGCGAGCCGCTCCACCCGCTCGGTCCGGTACTTCCCGTATTCGGCGGCCGAGAGCCACATGGACAGGACGAGGTACTCGTTGTACCCGCTCCCCGGGGCCTCGCCGAACAGGCCGCGGATCATGCCGGGCGAGCCGGCCATCGCCGGGTTCCAGACCTTCTCCTGCATGAGGACGTAGTGCTCGGCCCGTTCCTCGGGGACCCGGCACAGCGCCACCCGCAGCAGGTCCGCGTCGGTGAAGCGCGGCTCGAAACCGGTCTTCACGTCGAACCGGTAGTCGAAGAGCCTGACCTGGGCGTCCTTGAAGGTCCCCACCTGCGCCGAGGCCAGCCTGTCGTGGGAGCGGGCCATGAAGGAGTCGTAGAAGGCACGGCTCTCCCAGAAGGCGAAGACGTGCGCCACGTCAGGCCGCCCCCGGCTCCAGCCACCCCCCTGCCCCCGAAAACCCGGCTCCCCCGGAAGCCCCGCCCACTTCCGCTGCGCCCGCTCGAAACCGCGGCGGTCCACCACGGTGCAGCGAATCCACTTGACCAGCACCGCGCCATGGTAAGGCCAGGAACCCGGCACCGGACGCTCTCCGGCGGACCGCTTGCCCGCGCGCTGCTCCCGGTGCGTGGCAGGATGGACAACCGGCCGTCACCGTCCGGCAGTTCAGGGGGCCGGGCAGGGCGGGGACCTGGGAAGGGGAAGTCTGTGAACGGCCTCAGCAAGGGCATGCGCAAGGTCGAGGTCGCGCTGCGGTGGGACCCGAGTCCGGCGGGACAGCCACCCGCCGACCTGGATCTCGTCGCCGGAACCTATACGGCGGACGATCCGTACGGCGTCCCGGCCTACGTGGTGCACTTCGACAGTCGCTCGCCGGACGGCACGATCTATCTCAACCGGGACAGCAAGGACGGCAAGGGCTTCGGTTTCGACGAGGTCATGACGCTGGAGCTGGAGCGGCTGGACGTCCGGTACGCGCGCGTGGTGGTCGGCGTCGCCATACAGCAGCCCACCGAGGACCGGACCTTCGCCCACGTGGCCCATCCGGGCCTGCGTATCCGCGAGGGCTACACGGACCTGGCCGCGGAGGACTTCGGGGGCGTCCCGGGTGCCACCGCGGCGACGGTCGCGGAGTTCGTCCGGGACGAGGCGGGGGCGTGGGAGTTCCGGGCCGGCGTGCACGGCTTCGACGGGGACCCCGCGACGTTCACCCGGGTGATGGGCGCGGCACGCCGACCCTGACGGCGCATGACATGGGTAAGGGGCGCCCGCCATTGCGGACGCCCCTTACTCATGCGCTCACGCGCTCATGCGGGCCCTCAACCGCTCTGGTTCCCTCGCGCCGCCTGCCCGGCCCCGGCCGCGGGTCCGAGCGCGAGCATCGCCTCTGCGACCTCGCCGACCGCCGCGGCGGGGATCGCGGTGGCGGCCTCCTCCAGGACGAGCAGCCGCGCCCGGGGAATCTCGCGCGCGATCGCCTCACCGTTGCCGACGGGGAAGAACCGGTCGTGGCGACCGTGGACGACGAGGGTGGGGATCTCGATCTCCGGCAGGCGCTCACGCCAACGGGGTGCGCAGTCGAGCCGGGAGAACACCGTGCCCAGCTAGTTGGCCATCTGGACCGGGGCCGCCGTGCCGGGTGTGCGGTCCCAGACACGCGTGGCGACAGCGCGGGCGGCCACGGGGTCGTCGCCCAGGACCTCCGCACCGGCGGCGGCGAACTCTGCCACCGCCTCGCGGTCGGTCCAGTCGGGCATGGGCTGCGCGAACAACCGTCTCATCGTCTCCGGGTCGTGATCGGGGAGGTCGTCGTCGGGCGGACCGGGCGCGACCGCACGGGTGCCGACCAGGGTGAGCGCCGAGAAGGCGCCGGGGTGCTCCAGCGCGGCCACCTGGGCGACCATCCCTCCGACGCCGATCCCGGCGAGGTGCGCCGGCGCGGCGCCGAACGCGCCCGGAAGAGCCGCCGCGTCGGCGGCGAGGTCGCGCAGGGTGTAGGCGGGCGCCCCCCGGGTCGACCGTGGTCGACTCCCCGCTGTCGCGCAGGTCGTAGCGCACGACATGGCGCCCGGCGGCGGCGAGCCGCTCGCAGAGCGCGTCGGGCCACGAGAGCATCGTGGTCCCGCCGGCGAGCAGGACGAGGGGCGCGTCCCGGTCACCGAACCACTCGACGCCCATGGCGATCTCATTGACGCTGACGGTTGTCATCGGGGCCCCGGAAGGTGTCGTGGTCGGATGGGTCACAAGGGCGGACTCCATCCGGCGCCCGAAATCATCGCTCACGCGCACACCGTGTGCGCAGGTGGGCGCGGGCGGATCGCGGACACACGCCGGAGGGGGACCGGCCGGTGGCCGGTCCCCCTGTGAAACCGCGGGTCAAGCCTTGGATACTGGTGGAGAGCACTTATTCCTGACGTGTTGTATTCCTCGCCTCAGCCGCTCTTCATGCTCGACGTCGAGGACCTGGCCAGGGATAGCCCAGCTGATCGGCAAACTCCTTCGAACCGCCGCAAACCTCGGCCACCTCGCGGGGGTCTTCGGCCGTGAGACGAGCCTCAAGGCGCTCTGCTTGGTCGCCCGGGTCGTCTCCGGAGACCGGAAGGGTCATCCTGAACTGAAGCCAGGGACGGTCTTCTCTGATCGCGGAGCGGCCGGGATGGAACAGGAAGACGCTGATCTGGTCAGGTTCCCAGTGCCAAGCTGAGACGGCTCCCAGTTCGCATTCCCAGGTCGTCAGCCAGCCGACACGCTCCCGGAGCCGTTCTTCAAGAAGCCGGGCGACTGTTCGGGCCGGCCACTCCCAGCTGCGGTCGGTCGAGGCCCGGCGGACCTCGGCGTCGTACTGATTGACGTCGAATCGAAGCTCTGGGAGGTCGACATCGTCTTCATCCGGGTTGCGCCAGCCGCTCCAGACCACGTGCTGCCCTTCGCGCCTGATGGTCACGTAGACAGCGCCGCAGCATCCTTCCGTGCACTCGGCCTCGGCAAGCCGAACCTCGCGGGGCGTGTCTGTCGCGTGAAGCGGCGCATGCTGCCCCAACAGATACCGAGGGTCATCTGCCGGCCCCTCGTCGAACACGTCGGCCAGGATGTCTCGTCCGTTGATGATCGGTCGGCATTCCACGGCGCCGTGTCGGCTTCCCAGCGGTGGCACGACGATGCGGAGGGACAGCAGATGCGGTTCTGTGGTCATTGGCTGATGGTCTCGGAGTCAGTGGCAGTTGTCCTGCGTGTTTCTGCTTGAAGTGAGACGGGGGACTCCGTCCTGGACATCCTTGCCTGAATGCCTCTGCATGTCGTGGGCGCGGGCGGCGAGGTAGTCGGCCCAGGAGGTCTTGGCGAACCCTGCCCAGCGAAATGCGGCGTTGGGGTGGAGGCCGAGGATGCTCGCGAGGACTGGTGCGGGCAGGTCACCGGCGAGCGCGACCAGGGCCGCGTTCCGGGCCGGTCTGGTGTCGATGCCGTGGGGCAGGAGTTTTGAGCTGAGGCCGGTCTGAGAGGTGGGGCGGCCGGGGACCAGACCGGGGAAGAGCCATGGCTCGCCGCGGTTGGTGCGGGTGAGGGCGGCCCGGGTGTGGGGTGCTTCGGCCAGCTGATGGAGGAGTCTGGCGAGCCGGGGCGGCAGCAGGATCGGGTGCCGGTCGACGGTGAGGTAGCTGTTGCCATCGCGGTGAACGAGTTGGGTCGCGGTCAGGTGCCGGACGTGGGACGCGTGCAGGCCGAAGAGCAGGATCAGTGCGCCGGCGGCCCGGGTGTCCAGAGCCATCGTGCAGTCGGTCAGGCACCGTTTCAGCAGGTGCCAGCGGCCGTCTTCGTCCATCAGCTGGCTGGGCTGCTGACGCGGAATGGAAGGGACAGTGAGCTTGCCAGTGAGGCCGCGGCCGGTGGTCCAGGACAGGAAGTAGCGAATTGCGTAGGTGCGGGTGTTGCCCGCGTTCAGCCAGCGGTCGAGGCCGTCTTGCCGAAGTCCGCCCAGGTCGAGGCCGTGCTCGTCCAGCCAGGTGAGAAACTACAAAGCCACCAGGACACGGGTGCGGAGGAACGAGCCCGACTCCGCCGGGCGGCGTCGCTGGGCGGCGCGTCGTCGGGCTCGCCGCAGCAGGTGCCAGTGCGCGTAGGGACGGACCATCTGGACGTGGGCGACGGGACGGTCGGCCAGGACCGTGTCCAGCCAGGCAGGGATGCGGTCGAGTTCCTCATCTCGCCCTGGGAGGGCTCCGAGGTGTACGAGGGTGTGGCGGACGTAATGCAGGTGTCGGCTGGGTGGAAGCTGATCGAGACGTTGGTGGGTGATCGGTTCGCCGGAGGCGGCCAGGCTGGCGAAGAGGGCGGCGTTCGGGCTGTGCTTGAGCCAGTGCAGGATGCCGCGGGGTCGCTCGGCAAGGGCGAGAGCGTCCCGCAGCGGCTGTAGCGGTGCCGGGATGTGCCCGTCGGGGCCGGACAGCAACTGTTGGAGGCGGGCGGTGAGCACGCAGCGGGCGCATTGGGCGTCGGCGTAGGTCCGGCCGCCGAGTCCGCAGGTGCGGCAGGTGTAGTCGAAGGCGGTGCCCGCGCAGGCTCCGCAGATCCCGGTGCCGTCCTCGGCGATGCCGATCAGTGGCTGGTGGCGGCCGCAGCCGGTGCAGGTCGCGGGCGCGTCGAGCACGACGGTGTAGCAGGTCGAGCAGACTGGGCCGATCGGCCAGCGGGTGTGGACTCGGCGGGTCCGTCCGCAGCGGCAGCACTCCTGGGTGAGCCCTGGGCGGCAGGTCCGGCAGGTCCATGCGCCGTCCGCTCCACGGTGGCAGGGGCGGACTTTCCCGCAGGTGGAGCAGGACTTGGTGGGCCCGTTGCAGCAGTCCTCGCAGATGTCCGGCCGGGAGCCGGTGGCCCGACGAGCGATGCGTCGTACTTGTCCGCAGCGGCCGCATTCCCTGACCGGCTTCTGTTGCTGGTGGTGGCAGGACGCACAGATCGGTCCCTCGGGACCGTTTGACTTGGCCGGGCCGAGGGCGCAGCAGCTCACGCAGGTGTACTGGGGTCCGGTCCAACAGGACGCACAGATCGGCGAATTGTCCGGGCGGCGGGTGACCGGCATGCGGAATTGGCCGCAGGCGACGCATTCTTCGACGACGTCCGGGTCGACGCGGTAGCAGGAGTAGCAGATGAGGCCCTCGGCTCGGCGGGCGGCGAGCCGGGTGTTGGTGCGGCGGCATCGATCACAGGTGCCCTTGCTGCTGCGGGCGGAACAGTTGATGCAGAGGCGTCCGTTGGGGCCGAGCCGTGGGAGATCCAGGTTGGATCTTCCGCAGTCGGTGCAGGCAGGCCGGACCACGGCCGTGTGTCCCGTGGTGTGCAGGACCTTGGCGAGGCGGACGATGACAGGCGGGCAGTGGGCTTCGCCAGAGATCAGGGCCGTGGGGTGGTCGGCGAGGTGCTGGTCGAGGTCGCGGAGCGGGATGCCCCGGGCGGCCCGTGCCTCGGAGACGGCCTGAACGGCCTCCGCCCGGTCGAGGCCGGGCAGTGAGGCGGTGACGGCGGTGATCACGCGGTCCAGAGCGGCCTGTCGCTGTTCGGCTCGCTGACGGTCGCGGGCCTTGGTCATAGTCCCTCGGGCCGGCGGATCGTGGTCCGGCGGACAGTCGGCAGCGACCGGACCGGTGCTTCGTCTGCGGTCTTGCGGATCTCCTCGTTGACGACCCGGACCTCGATGAGGTCGCCGGGCTGGCAACCGAGGATGTCGCAGAGCGCCGCGAGGGTGTCCATCGACAGCCGCTGCGGGGGCTGGGTGACCAGACGGAAGACCTGTTCGCGGGAGAGCGTGATGCCCCGTTCGGCGAGCGGCCCGACCAGGTCCGTGGTCTGGAACATCTGCCGGGTGGCCATGATCTGCCGCAGGTGCCAGTGGTAGCCCATCTTCTTGATCACGTCTCGTCGTCCTCCCAGAGATCGCCGTGGCGTTCCTTCAACACCCGCTGCAGCAGCCGGTTGCGGTACTCGTCCGAGGCGCCGGTGTAGATCGCGGTGGTGCTGGCGTAGGCGTGGCCAACCTGGTCCTGGACGAACCGCTCGGGGTAGCCGAACTCGACGAGATGCGTGACGTAGCTGTGGCGGAGCCCGTGCAAGTCGAGTTCTTCGGGCAGGCCCGCAGCTTTGCGGGCGGTCTCGAAGGCTTCGTCCAAGCGGCGGGCGGACATCCGACCGCGGCGTTCGGTGATCCAGAGTGAGGGGTGCTTTCCCGGGGAGAAGGCCGGGCGGACCTCCTCCAGGTACTGGTCGAGGAGGCCGACGCTCCAGTCCAGTTCAGGGACGGTCAAGACGGTGCGACGCTTGGGAGGGCCTCCCTTGGAGGACTTTCCGTAGCGCACGAACAGGCCGCCAAACCGGCCGTACTGCGGCATCTTCGGATTCCGCCGTAGGTCAGCCAGGTCCAGCCCGCAGGCTTCCTGACGACGGAGCCCGTAGGCGTAGACGGTTTTGAGGAGGATCGCGTCCCGAAGGGCAGCAAGTGAACCCTTGCGACGCCGGGACCGGATCTCGGCGACCCGTGCGTCAGCCGCGTCGAACAGGGCCTGGACCTCGTCGTAGGTCAGCGGGCGCCGACCGGCGTCGCCCTCGTACTCGCTGCTGTGGGTGACCGTGTTCCACTCGTGCAGGATCTGCACGGGCGCCTGGCCGAAGCGTTCCAGGCAGCGCACGGGCCAGCCGTAGCGAGCGTCGGTGGCGTACTCGCAGAACATCCGGAGCGCGTTCTGGTAGTTCCGCCCGGTGGACACGGCGAACTTCTTGCGCCGCGACCTTAGGTGGTCGATGAACGCCTCGACCTCGGCAGGCTCCCACTGCCAGGGGTACTGATTGGTGAACTCCGCGAACCGTCGCACCACCGACAGCCGCGGCTTGATCGTCCCGTCCTCGTCCAGAAACCGGGTCCTTTGCTGCCGGGCCCAGCCGTCCAGCATCGCCTCGAAAACCGCCGGCTCCGGTTCCAGATGCACGACGCCGTCAGCCAGCACCAGGTGCGCGGCACCCGGCAGATCCACCCCTCGACTCACGATGCATTCAACGCAACATCGTTGAATTGGTTACGCCGGCGTGTCTGGCCAGCGGAAACGGGGCTGGCCGCCCCGGGTGTAGGCCCGGGACGGCCAGTGTCACTTCTTCTTGGTCTTGCCGGTCTTCGTCTGCGACAACGCGCTGGCCGCCACAGACTTCTGCGCCGGGGTCGACTTCGGGCTGGTCAGCTGCTTGCTGGCCTTCGCCGCGACCTTCTTGCTGGTCTGACGCCTGTTCGTCATGTCCATCACTCCCTTCCTGGTTGCTTTTGCATCGCAGACCAGGACGTGATGTCATGCAGGTTCCTACACGCGCAGGACATGACGTTCCTGACTGCAACGACCGCCCGGCCCCCTACAGGGCTGGGCGTTCGTCATTCCAGGGGCTTGCGCGCCCGGAACGATCTTTTCTCGCGCCTTCGGCGCGACGCGTGTTCTCAGAACGCAGTCGTGGTGTACCAACTGCGGAAAGGGAGGGACGCCGGCCCAGGGCTGACGCCCCTCCCTCGCAGAGATCACGCTTCAGGTTCAGCTACGTCGGGTGTTGCATCCGACGCAATTCCGCCCGGTATCAGCTGCAACCGCTGGTCGAGCCGCAGCCCTCGCAGATGTAGCAGGATCCGGCGCGCTGCATCTTCGTGCCGCAGGAGAAGCACAGCGGGGCGTCGGCCTGGATGCCCAGCTGCATCTCCACCAGCTCGGCGCTGGTGTGCGCCTGCTGCGGAGCGGGCTTGGCGGCCTCGACCTCGGCCTTCGGCGTGACGACTGCCTTCAGTTCCTGGGCGCGCGGCGCCGACTGGGCCAGGCCCTCGACATCCATCTCGTCGTCGGACGGCTCGTACGAACCGGTCTCCAGGTGGCGCTGACGCTCCTCGGCGGAGTGGATGCCGAGCGCGGAGCGCGTCTCGAAGGGCAGGAAGTCCAGCGCCAGGCGGCGGAAGATGTAGTCGACGATCGACTGCGCCATCCGCACGTCCGGGTCGTCCGTCATGCCGGCCGGCTCGAAGCGCATGTTGGTGAACTTCGAGACGTACGTCTCCAGCGGCACGCCGTACTGCAGGCCGACGGAGACCGCGATGGAGAAGGCGTCCATCATGCCCGCGAGGGTCGAGCCCTGCTTGGACATCTTGAGGAAGACCTCGCCGAGACCGTCGTCCGGGTAGGAGTTGGCGGTCATGTAGCCCTCGGCGCCGCCGACGGTGAAGGACGTGGTGATGCCGGGACGTCCCTTCGGGAGGCGCTTGCGGACCGGGCGGTACTCGACGACCTTCTCGACCGTCTCGCGGATGGCCGCCTCGGTCTTCTCGGTGATCTCCGCCTTCTCCGTGTCCTTGACCGACTTGGTCTTGGCGGAGAGGGGCTGGCCGACCTTGCAGTTGTCGCGGTAGATGGCGAGCGCCTTGACGCCCATCTTCCAGGCCTCGAAGTAGACCTCCTCGACGTCCTCGACGGTCGCCGACTCCGGCAGGTTGACCGTCTTGGAGAGGGCGCCGGAGATCCACGGCTGGATCGCGGCCATCATGCGGACGTGGCCCATCGCGGAGATGGAGCGCTCACCCATCGCGCAGTCGAACACCTCGTAGTGCTCGTGCTTGAGGCCGGGGGCGTCGATCACGTTGCCGTGCTCGGCGATGTGGGCGACGATCGCCTCGATCTGCTCCTCCTGGTAGCCCAGGCGGCGCAGGGCCTGCGGGACGGTGCCGTTGACGATCTGCATCGAGCCGCCGCCGACCAGCTTCTTGAACTTGACCAGCGCGAGGTCGGGCTCAAGACCGGTGGTGTCGCAGGACATCGCGAGACCGATGGTGCCGGTCGGGGCGATGACCGACGCCTGGGAGTTGCGGAAGCCGTTCTTCTCGCCGAGGCGCAGCACGTCCTGCCAGGCCTCGGTGGCCGCGGCCCAGATCGGCGTGTCCAGGTCGTCCATGCGGACGGCCTTGGCGTTCTCGTCGGAGTGCTGCTTCATGACCCGCAGGTGCGGCTGCGCGTTGCGGGCGTAGCCGTCGTACGGGCCGACGATCGCGGCGAGTTCGGCGGAGCGGCGGTACGACGTGCCGGTCATCAGGGAGGTGATGGCACCGGCGAGGGCGCGGCCGCCGTCGGAGTCGTAGGCGTGGCCGGTCGCCATCAGCAGGGCGCCGAGGTTGGCGTAGCCGATGCCGAGCTGGCGGAAGGCGCGGGTGTTCTCGCCGATCTTCTGGGTCGGGAAGTCCGCGAAGCAGATGGAGATGTCCATCGCGGTGATGACCAGCTCGACGACCTTCGAGAAGCGCTCGGCGTCGAAGGACTGGTTGCCCTTGCCGTCGTCCTTCAGGAACTTCATCAGGTTCAGCGAGGCGAGGTTGCAGGACGTGTTGTCCAGGTGCATGTACTCGCTGCACGGGTTCGAGCCGTTGATGCGGCCGGACTCCGGGCAGGTGTGCCAGGCGTTGATGGTGTCGTCGTACTGGATGCCCGGGTCGGCGCAGGCCCAGGCGGCCTCGGCCATCTTGCGGAAGAGCGCCTTGGCGTCGACCTCCTCGATGACCTCGCCGGTCATGCGGGACGTCAGGCCGAATGTGCCGCCGTCCTGCACGGCCTTCATGAACGTGTCGTTCACCCGGACCGAGTTGTTGGCGTTCTGGTACTGGACGGACGTGATGTCGTCGCCGCCCAGGTCCATGTCGAAGCCCGCGTCGCGCAGGGCGCGGATCTTCTCCTCTTCCTTCACCTTGGTCTCGATGAAGTCCTCGATGTCGGGGTGGTCGACGTCGAGGATGACCATCTTGGCCGCGCGGCGGGTGGCGCCGCCGGACTTGATGGTGCCGGCGGAGGCGTCGGCGCCGCGCATGAAGGAGACCGGCCCCGAGGCGTTGCCGCCGGAGGAGAGCAGTTCCTTGGAGGAGCGGATCCGGGAGAGGTTGAGGCCGGCACCGGAGCCGCCCTTGAAGATCATGCCCTCTTCCTTGTACCAGTCGAGGATCGACTCCATGGAGTCGTCGACGGACAGGATGAAGCAGGCCGAGACCTGCTGCGGCTGGGGCGTGCCGACGTTGAACCACACCGGGCTGTTGAAGCTGAAGATCTGGTGCAGGAGGGCGTAGGCCAGCTCGTGCTCGAAGATCTCGGCGTCGGCGGGCGAGGCGAAGTACTTGTTGTCCTCACCGGCCTTCCGGTACGTCTTCACGATGCGGTCGATGAGCTGCTTCAGGCTCACCTCGCGCTGCGGGGTGCCCACGGCGCCCCGGAAGTACTTGCTGGTGACGATGTTGACCGCGTTCACCGACCAGAACTCGGGGAACTCGACGCCACGCTGCTCGAAGTTGACCGAGCCGTCGCGCCAGTTGGTCATGACGACGTCACGACGCTCCCAGGCCACCTCGTCATAGGGGTGGACGCCGGGAGTGGTGTGGACGCGCTCGACACGGAGTCCCTTGCCCGCCTTGGTGCCCTTGGCGCGGGAACTCCGTGCCGGACCGCTCGCCGTCTCTGTCATGCCGCCTCCCTGTACGGGCGAAAACGCCCTGAAGTGCCCCGATTGTTCCCGTGGGCACGGTGTTCTGTCTGGTGTTGCGGGCACCGCCGGCTCCGCCCGCAACAGGTCTTGTTCACTCGCCGCCGTCCGGCCGGGCCCGGGCGCCGAAGTCCGGGTCCGGCCCGCCGATCAGTCGGCGGCGCCTGCGGGCTCGGGGACCTGTCCCGCCCCCGTGGGCCCGCGGTCTTTCTCCTGGCTCCCCGCGCCGGTGTCGTCGTCTTCGCCGGGGTGCCCCGTCGTCTCCCTCAGTTCCGCGATCGCGGCCTCGAAGTCCTCGAGCGAGTCGAACGCCCGATAGACGGAGGCGAAGCGCAGATAGGCGACGAGGTCGAGCTCCTGCAACGGTCCGAGGATGGCCAGCCCCACGTCGTGGGTGGTCAGCTCGGCGCTTCCGGTGGCCCGCACCGCCTCCTCGACCCGCTGGCCGAGCTGGGCGAGCGCGTCCTCGGTGACGGGCCGGCCCTGACAGGCCTTGCGCACACCGTTGATCACCTTGGTGCGGCTGAACGGTTCGGTGACCCCGGACCGCTTCACCACCATGAGCGAGCACGTCTCCACGGTCGTGAACCGACGGGAGCAGTCAGGGCACTGGCGGCGCCTGCGGATCGACGTGCCGTCGTCGGTCGTACGACTGTCGACGACACGGCTGTCGGGGTGCCTGCAGAAGGGGCAGTGCATGGACTCCGAACCCTCCTCACAGCAGACTCAACAGCCTCGAAAGGCCCTTCAGGCCCCTCGAAGCAGCCCCCAGCATAGGCGATCGCGGCGGGCCCGAAGACCCGGGGGACCACAACTTGTGGGCTGCTCTCGCTATCCAACCACTAGATGTGGGGATTGGCCCATACATACACGCCCTGCACGCGTGTCGCGCCTGTGCGTGCGCAGCCACCCTGCCCGCACCCCGCGCCGCAGGGCATTGCCGCAGCCGCTTCGCGGCCGTTTCGCGGCCGGTTCGCCGGGGAGCATGCGGAGATACCGTGGGCCCCGCGGGGAGGGGACGTGGGGCTACCGCAACAGATGGGAGACCCGCCCCGTCGAACGGAATGCCGGATGGCAGACTGGAGCGACATCCCCGGGGGTTGTCACCACGGCGGTGAAGAGTACAGCAATGAGCCCTTTTGTCCGCCAGGCGCCACGGTAGCCATACACCCAGACATGCAAAACGGGCGAGCGATTCGCGTTTTTTCACTCGAACGTGTGTTTGGCGCAACCTTTCGAAAGCTACTACCGTTGTGCAGCAGGGAGACCATCGAGAGGGGCCGACGTGACCACCACCGCCGACAGTGCCACCATCACTGCCCAGGAACGCCCCCAGGGCCGTCCTGAGCCGGTGCACGCGATGAGCGACGCCGCGAATCCCGAGGGGCACAAGCGCTCCCTGCCGGGGCGACCTCCCGGCATCCGGGCGGACAGCTCGGGACTCACCGACCGCCAACGCCGGGTGATCGAGGTCATCCGCGACTCCGTACAGCGACGCGGGTATCCGCCATCGATGCGGGAGATCGGCCAGGCCGTCGGCCTTTCCAGCACCTCGTCGGTGGCGCACCAGCTGATGGCGCTGGAGCGCAAGGGCTTCCTGCGCCGGGACCCGCACCGCCCGCGCGCCTACGAGGTGCGCGGCTCCGACCAGGCCGCCTCGGTGCAGCCCACGGACACCGCGGGCAAGCCCGCCGCCTCGTACGTCCCGCTGGTCGGCCGCATCGCCGCCGGTGGTCCGATCCTGGCCGAGGAGTCCGTCGAGGACGTCTTCCCGCTCCCCCGGCAGCTGGTCGGCGACGGCGAGCTGTTCGTGCTGAAGGTCGTCGGCGACTCGATGATCGAGGCCGCGATCTGCGACGGCGACTGGGTCACGGTCCGCCGCCAGCCGGTCGCCGAGAACGGCGACATCGTGGCCGCCATGCTCGACGGTGAGGCCACCGTCAAGCGCTTCAAGCGGGAGGACGGCCACGTCTGGCTCCTCCCGCACAACTCGGCGTACGAGCCGATCCCCGGTGACGACGCGACCATCCTCGGCAAGGTGGTGGCCGTACTGCGTCGCGTCTGAGCGCCACGGCGGGCGGGTACGCGCGACAGCGCCCCGCCGACCCGACCGGGCCCCGGGACCTCTGCGCCGGTTCCGGGGCCCAGCGCTGTCCGGGGACCGGAAGTGCCGGGGAGACAGCCACCCGGCCCGACGGCAGCGCTCAGTCGCCCTCGGCCTGCTCGGCGCCCTCGGCCTGCTCGGTGCCCTCGGTCTGCCTGGCCTTCGCGTCGATGGCGGCGAGCGACTTGCGGACCTGGTTGCGATCCGTGGTGAACCAGAAGTCGGGCAGGGACGCCTTCAGGTAGCTGCCGTACCGAGCCGTCGCCAGCCGCTGGTCCAGTACGGCGACCACCCCGCGGTCCCCCGACGCGCGGACCAGCCGGCCCGCGCCCTGGGCCATCAGCAGCGCGGCGTGCGTGGCGGCGACCGCCATGAAACCGTTGCCCCCGGCCTCCTCCACCGCCTTCTGGCGGGCGCTCATCAGGGGGTCGTCCGGACGGGGGAACGGAATCTTGTCCATGACGACCAGCTGACAGCTCGGTCCGGGCACATCGACGCCCTGCCACAGGGACAGGGTGCCGAAGAGGCAGGTCCGCGGGTCGGCGGCGAAGTTCTTGATCAGCTCGCCGAGCGTCTCCTCGCCCTGGAGGAGGATCGGGTACTCCGGGATCCGCGAGCGCAGCTCCTCGGCCGCCAGCTGGGCCGCGCGCATCGAGGAGAACAACCCCAGTGTGCGGCCGCCCGCCGCCTGGATCAGCTCGGTCAGCTCGTCGAGCATGTCGCCGCGGTCGCCGTCCCGGGCGGGGCGGGCCAGGTGTTTGGCGACGTAGAGGATGCCCTGCTTGCGGTAGTCGAAGGGCGAGCCCACGTCGACGCCCTTCCACTGGGGCACGTCGTCGCCCTCGGTGCCTTCGGGGGCGAGGCCCAGCGACGCCCCCACCCCGTTGAAGTCGCCGCCCAGCTTCAGGGTCGCGGAGGTGAGGACCACCGAGCGCTCGGTGAAGAGCTTCTCCCTCAGCAGCCCGGAGACGGACATCGGAGCGACCCGCAGCGAGGCGCCGCTGGGCCGGTACGCGGATCCGCCGCGGGGCTCGTGGCGCTCGTACCAGACGACGTCCCACTCGGAGCCGTTCGTGATCCGCTCCGCGACGTCGTGCACGGACTCCACGGAGGCCAGCGCCTGCTTGCGGACCGCGTCCTCGTCCTGCACGGACTTGTCGCGGGTGGTCCCGATGGCCGAGATGACCGTACGGCAGGCGTCCCGCAGCGCCATCAGGGCATAGCCCAGGTCCTCCGGGATCTCCTCGAGGCGGCCCGGCAGGGCCAGCTCCATCAGCCGCTCGAAGCCCTCGGCGGCGGTCTGGAGCTGGTCGGCGGCCTTCTCGTTGACCAGCTTCGCGGCGCGGCGCACCGCACGGTTGACCTGGCCCGGGGTCAGCTCGCCGGTGGCGACCCCGGTGACCCGCGAGACCAGCTCGTGCGCCTCGTCGACGATCAGCACCTCGTGCTGCGGCAGGACGGGCGCGCCCTCGATGGCGTCGATCGCGAGCAGCGCATGGTTGGTGACGACGACCTCGGCCAGCTTGGCGCGCTCACGGGCCGACTCGGCGAAGCACTCGGCGCCGTAGGCACACTTCGAGGCGCCCAGGCACTCCCGGGAGGACACCGACACCTGCGCCCAGGCACGGTCGGAGACGCCGGGCGTCAGGTCGTCGCGGTCGCCGGTCTCGGTCTCGTCCGCCCAGTCGCGCATCCTCAGCAGGTCCTGGCCCAGCCTGCTGGTGGGGGCGGCGGCCTCGAACTGGTCGAAGAGGCCGTCCTCCTGGTCCTGGGGGACTCCCTCGTGCAGCCGGTGCAGGCACAGGTAGTTCGACCGGCCCTTGAGCATCGCGAACTCCGGGCGTCGGCGCAGCAGCGGGTGGAGCGCGTCGACCGTGCGGGGCAGGTCCCGCTCGACCAGCTGGCGCTGCAGGGCCAGGGTCGCCGTGGCCACGACCACCCTCTCCCCGTGCGCCAGCGCGGGCACCAGGTACCCCAGCGACTTGCCGGTGCCGGTGCCGGCCTGGACCAGCAGATGGGAGCCGCCGTCGATGGCTTCCTCGACGGCTTCGGCCATGGCCACCTGACCGGGCCGCTCCGTGCCGCCCACGGCGGTGACGGCGGCGTGCAGGAGTTCGGGGAGTGA
The DNA here is from genome assembly GCF_000717995.1 of Streptomyces violaceorubidus. Classification (GTDB taxonomy): domain Bacteria; phylum Actinomycetota; class Actinomycetes; order Streptomycetales; family Streptomycetaceae; genus Streptomyces; species Streptomyces violaceorubidus. The sequence goes on along the minus strand of NZ_JODM01000011.1, from coordinate 68,047 downwards.
GGGCTTCGTCATAGCGCGACCACCCTACGGCCCGGGACTGACAAACGGGTCGGCAAGGCGGACGCGGTGGACCTGAGTGCTTGCGCGGACGGGCGGGACAAGGGTGGCTCCTGGGCGGCTGGGCGGTGAAACGGGTCCGTCGGCCGGGAAGGCAAGGCGGCAGGACGCCGAAGACGGCAGGACGGGCAATGGGACGGCGGAGGCGGCAGGACGGGCGACGGGACGGCGGAGGCGGCAGGACGGGCGACGGGACGGCGGAGGCGGCAGGACGGGCAATGGGACGGCGGAGGCGGCAGGACGGCGGTTACGGCGGGCGCGGGGCCCTGGACGAGTCACGGAGACTCCCGCACCGCCCGTTCGCGCACCATGAGGGCGGCCCGCTTGGCGGGCAGGTCCACCTCGGCCACCGGCCGGAACCCGGCACCGAGGAAGGCGGCGACGGACGGCCGGTTGCGGACGTCGGGTTCGGCGAGCACGCGCGTGCAGGCGGGGCGCCTCGCGAGGACGAGGTCGGCGACGGCCCTGATCAGCTCGGTCCCCAGGCCCCGGCCTCGGTCGGTGCCCTCGCCGATCAGCAGGTGGAGGCCGGTGTCGTGCGGGCGGACCGGGCAGTACCGGGCCAGCGGATCGAGGTCCGCCCGGTAGATCTCCCAGTAGCTCATGGGGACCCCGTCCAGCGTCCCGAGGCACGGGACGCTGCGTCCGTCCCCGGCCCGCTGGGCCCGCAGGTGGTCGGCGGTCACGCTCGGCGGTCCAGTCAGCTCCCAGTACGCGGCCACGGCGGGATCGTTCATCCAGCGGGCGATGAGTGCGACGTCCCTTTCGGCGTCGGCGGGCACCAGGTGGAAGACGCCCGCGGGGGTGTCGGTCGGCCCCCAGTCGGCGAGACCGTCCAGCATGTCCTCGCGCGCGCGTGCCGTCGCCGCGTCCGCGAGGTCGTCCCGCGTGGTGTCGTTCGCCGCGGTGTCGTTCCCCAGGGTGTCGTTCCCCGCGGTTCGGAAGAGGGCGAGGAACTCCTCGGGCAGGTGCAGGTCCAGGGTGTCCTCGGCGCTCGCGTCGGTGGGATTCACAGTGTCGCTCCTTGAGGAGGGCGGCCCGCTCAGGCGTGCAGGGGGTTGGCGATGGTGACGTAGACGGACTGGGTGTCCACCGGGCCGACGAGTTCGTCGAGGCCGTGCAGCCGGGTGAGCAGGTTCGCCTTGCAGCGCAGTACCGGCGAGTCGAGGAGGTGCGCGGGGAGCGGGCCGCCCAGTGGGGAGGGGCCCGACGCCAGCTCGCCGAGGAAGCGGCGGAAGGCGGCCAGCATCGTTCCCTCCCCGGCGAGGCCCTCGGAACCGAAGGCGCCGACGAGACCGAACACGTTGTTGACGGCGAGGTAGTAGGCGAAGCGCTCGTCGGTGACGGCGTCCGCCACGAACGTGTCGCTGTGTGCTCCGATCCCGGGCAGCCGGGCGTCGAGTTCCGCACGCCGGGACTCGCGGAAGTAGTACCCCTGGTTGTCGCGGTAGCGGCCGCCGGCGGGCCAGCCGTCGGCGTCCAGCAGGACGAGCGTGTTCTGCTGGTGCGCCTCCAGGGCGATGCCCGCGCGGGCGTCCAGCCACAGGACGGGACGGACGACGTGGTGGAGGTACCTCAGGAACCACTCGACGGCGACGGCTCCGCGCGGGCGGCCGGTCCGACCGGCGAGCCGGGTGACGACCTCGGCGAGCCGGGAGCCCGGGGCGGTGCCGGACGCGCCGTCGCCGGGCCCGCGGCGCCCCGGACCCCCGTCCTCCGCGCGAGTGTGCGGCCGCGGCGCGACGAGAGAGGCCACACAGCACACGTCGTCCGTGGGACGGAAGGGGTTGTGCCGGACGACGACGTCGAGGCCCCGCACGGGCGTGCCGTCCGGTCCGTCGACGGCGAGCCAGGCCGGGTCGCGGACGATGTCGAAGTCCGGGTGGGCGCCCCGCCACTCGCGGGACAGACCGCGGCGCAGCAGCCGGTGGACCTCGACGCCCCGCTGCAACTCCTTGCGGAGGTTCTCCCTCCGGGAGTTGGTGATGTGCAGGGCCAGCGAGAGCTTGAGCATGGCGGGGGCACCGCTGCGGTGGACGGTGCGCACGGAGGACGTGGGGTGCCAGGCCGGGCCCCGGGTGCCGAGGTCCCGGACCAGCCCCGTGTCCAGCAGTGTGGCGATGTCCGGCTGGTGCAGCACCGCGCGGAACTGCCAGGGATGCAGGGGCAGCAGGGCGAACCCGTCCGGTGGCGCCGGACCGTCCGCCGGAGCCGGACCCTCCGCGGCGAGGCGCGCGGTGAGGTCGGAAGCGGTGACCGTGCGGCCGCGCTCGGTCCAGGCCGAGTCGGTGGCGAGCACGGAGGGGGCGACGGCCAGCCAGTGCAGCGGGAAGGAACCACGCAGCTCCGGTGAGTACCGGCGTGCCTCGGCCTCGGTGAGGCCCTCACGGCTCTTCGGGGTGGGATGCAGCGGGTGCCCGAGGAGAAGCGCCTGCTCGGCGGCGAGGAAGAGGTCGGGGCCGCTGTGCTCTCCGGGATCGGCGCGGTGCCCGGCGGGAACGTCCACGGTTCGTTCCGCGCGGTCCCGGAGGATGACGGCGGTGCGGCGGACGGAGTCGGCGACACGCGCGACGAGGTCGGGACCGTCGGGCCCCGGAGCACGCGTCGTTTCCCGCACGAGCAGCGCGGCGAGCGTGACCGCGTCCACGGGCGGCGCCGAGTCGGGAGCGCCGGCCAGCCGCGCCGGGCCGAAGCGGTGCCGGCCGGTCGGTGACCAGTAGCGCACGGGAACGACAAGGGCCGTACCGGAAGCCGGGAGCGCCAGTTGGAGGACGCCGTCGTCGGGGGCGGACACGTCGGCCTCGCGGGCCCAGCAGCGGATCAGGTTCTCCGTGCCCGCGGCCTGGGCGGCGGCGTAGGGGTCGAGTCGGTCCAGGGGGTCGGCCGCCAAGTGACGGGCGAGCGGTGCGCAGCGCGGCCCGGGCAGGTCTCCGTACCCCGGGGCGACCGGCCCCGGAGCGGCCGGGTGCCCCGGTACGGAGACGGCCGCGGGGGCCGGTTCGGGGGCGGAGTCGGTGGGCAACGCGGGTCCTCCTGGCGGGCCGTGTCCTGGGGCGGATCTCGTCTCGGCGTGCGCTCACCGCGTCACGGGACAGCACCGCCGGAGCGGTCTCGGTCCACCGCCCGTACGGCGTCGGCGAGTCGGTCCAGGACGGCCGACATCTGCTCCTCGGTGACGATGAGCGGGGGCAGCAGCCGTACGACGTTCGCGCGCGGGCCCGTGACGTCCACGATCAGCCCGCGGCGCAGGCATTCCCGGCGGACGGCGGCGGCGAGTTCGGCGGCGGCGCCGGGCCGGGGACGGCGTGCGGGGCTCTCGGGCTCCTCGTCCGGTGCCACCAGTTCGAGACCGGCCATCAAACCCCGCCCGCGCGCGTCACCCACGCACTCGAACTCGGCGGCCAGTGCGCGCAGTCGGGTCAGCATCCTGCCGCCCAGCGCGGCGGCGTGTTCCGCGAGCCGGTGTTCGCGGACGTGGGCGAGGGTGGCGGCGCCCGCGGCCAGGGCGAGTTGGTTGCCCCGGAAGGCGCCGGCCGCGGGGGCCCCGGGCCGTCCGGCGTATGGAGCGTACGGAGCGGCCGGGCCGTCCGAGCCGTCCCGACCGCCTGTGCGGTGCCGGCCGTCCAGGTCGCCCAGGTCGCCCAGGCCGCCCAGGTCGTCGCGGTGGACCACCGCGGCCAGCGGGAGGCTGCCGCCGATCGCCTTGGCGATGACCAGCACGTCGGGCGTGACTCCACTGTGCTCGAACGCCCAGTAGGCACCGGTCCGGCCGACGCCCGTCTCGGTCTCGTCGACGATGAGCGGGACGGCCCGTTCGGTCGCGCGGGCGCGCAGGCGCCGTACCAGGGCGTCCGGCGCCGGCAGCACCCCGGCCTCGCTGCGGACCGGTTCCAGGAGGAGCCCGGCGGGCGGGCCGTGATCCGGCTCGCCGTCGTCGAGAAGCGGTTCGTGGGCGTCGGCCAGGGTGACCACCCGGGTCCGTCCGGTGGCGGCGCGGACCAGCGCGACGGCGGTGGCGACCGGGTCCGTGCCGGTCGGGCCGCAGAACCGCACGCGGGCCCGGTCGGCGAGTCCGGGCGGCAGGGTACGCAGCAGTTCGGTGACGAAGGCGTCCTCGACCGGGGTGGTGAGGTCCATGACGTGCAAGGGGGCGCCCGAGTCGAGGACCGTGCGGATCGCCTGGAGGACGACGGGGTGGTTGTGGCCGAGGGCGAGGGTGCCCGCACCGGAGACGCAGTCCAGGTAACGGCGGCCGTCGGCGGCCTCGATGGTGAGCCCCCGGGCCCGGACGGGGACGACCGGGAGGGCGCGCGCGTAGGTGCGCGCGGCCGGTTCACGCGCCGGCGGGCGCCTCGATGCGCCGCTCTGCGGCTCGTCACCGGCGTGCGCCCGCGTGGACGTCCCGCGCGCGGGCTCCCTGGTCATGACCCGCCCGGCGCTCCCGCCTCCGGACGCACAGCTCCCGTACGGGGATCCCGCCACGGCTTGTCGACCTCCCGCCGTCCGGACACGAGGCGACGTGCCGGGCGCTCCCGGCATGGGGGACCGCGTCCGGACAGCAGGCCCCCCACCGCTACAACCGAGGACCGTTCACGGGGTTACGGTCTGCCCGAAGATCGTTGGCGGGGCCGCGAGTTCGCGCTCCGCCGCGGCTGTGCGGCCCGCGCCGCGCTCCGACGGGCGGTGCGTGCCTGGTCAGGCCCCTGTGTCCGAACCGTTGCCGTTCCGTCGGAACTCCCCCACAGCCACCGCATAGTGTGTGGTGCCGTTCCCGGTCGCCGTCGCTCGGCGGTTCGGCCGCGGCACCACGTTCGTTCACAGCAGGGGGAGTCAACACCATGCGATCCATACGGCCGTCGTTCAGCACGCGCGAAAACAGGCGCCGGCGGCGCGGAGCCTCCTCCGCGGCCGCCGCCGTGGCGCTCGTCTCGGCGCTCGCGCTCAGCGCCACGGCGTGCGAGGACGGCGACCCCGAGGCGGCCGGCGACGCCTCGGCCTCCGCGTCCGCCGCGGACGACGGCAACGGCGGGATCCGGATCCCGGACCACATCAAGGACAAGCTCAAGGAACACGGGATCGACGTCGACGACTGGAAGAACGGCGCCTGGAGGAACTGGAACAAGGACGACTGGCTGCGCGAGGCGCAGGACTTCGTCAACCCGATCATCGAGGGCCTGTGGAACCCGGACCGGATGCGGGACGCCGAGGAGCCGGACCAGGAGGTCGACGAGAACGACATCTCCGGCGACCAGGGCGTCACCGACCCGGAGCCCGCCCCCGTCGAGGCGGCGGCCGTCCCGGCCAAGTACCACGACAACGCCGCCACGGCCGGAAAGCTGCTCTTCGACTCCCCCAAGGGTTCGATGGTGTGCTCGGCCACGGTCGTGAAGGACCCGGCGCACCCCGGCAAGTCCAACATGGTGTGGACGGCCGGTCACTGCGTGCACGCCGGCAAGAGCGGCGGCTGGTACCGCAACATCGCCTTCGTCCCGTCGTACAACGACGCGGACATGTCGGCCGAGAAACTGCAGACCGCCTCCAGGGAGGAGATCGCTCCCTACGGTGTCTGGTGGGGCGACTGGGCGCAGACCTCGGACCAGTGGATCGAGCAGGGCGGTGCGACCGGCGGTGACGGCGCCTCCTACGACTTCGCCGTGATCCATGTGACGCCGGAGAAGGGCAGCGGCGGCAAGTCGCTGGAGGAGACGGTCGGCTCCGCGCTGCCGGTGGACTTCGACGCGCCCGCCGTGCCGCGGATCGAGAGCATGAAGGCGATCGGCTACCCGGCCGCGCCGCCGTACGACGGCCAGAAGCTGTACCAGTGCGAGGACAAGCCCGGACGGCTGTCGATCAACGCCTCCGACCCGACGATGTACCGCATCGGCTGCACGATGACCGGCGGCTCGTCCGGCGGTGGCTGGGTCGCCGCCGGTTCCGACGGCAAGCCCGCGCTGGTCTCCAACACCTCGATCGGCCCGGTGACGGCCGGCTGGCTGGCCGGTCCGCGTCTGGGCAAGGAGGCCGAGGGCGTGTTCGACGCGGTGAGCGGGAAGTTCGCCGGCCAGTGACCGGGCGCCGGGCACCACGCTGAGCCGGTGGCAGGCGCGCGGGTACGCACGCCTGCCACCCTGTACTTCGGTGCACTTCGGGGCATTTCGGTGCACTTCATCAGACAGTCATACGTTTCAACGGGGGTTGTCCCACCATGCGTTCCACACCTGCGACCGGCGTGCCACGGCGCGGCCGGCGCACCGCACTCGCCGCGGCCGGTCTGGTCGCCGCGCTCACGCTCACCACCACGGCCTGTGGTGCGGAGCAGGACGAGGCCGACACCAAGCCCGGCGGCGGCACCTCCCAGGCCGCCGACGCGGGTGACACCGGTGGCGGCGGCGAGTCCGGTCTGCCGGCCGGCCTCGCGGACCGGCTCAAGGAGCACGGCATCGACGTCGACCGTTGGAAGGACGGCGGCTGGAAGAACTGGGACAAGGACAAGTGGCTCAGTGAGGCCAGGGACTTCGTCAATCCCATGATCGAGGGCCTGTGGAAGCCGGACCGGATGAGGTCCGCGAAGGAGGCCGACAAAACCGTCACGACCAAGGACACGACCGCCGACCAGGGCGCCACCGACCCGGAGCCGGCGCCCGTCGAGGCCGTGGCCGAGAAGAAGCCGTACCACGAGAACGCGGCCCCGGTCGGCAAGGTCTTCTTCGACTCCCCCGAGGGCTCGATGGTCTGCTCCGGCACGGTAGTCAAGGACGTGAACCACCCGGGCAGGTCCAACCTGGTGTGGACGGCGGGCCACTGCGTGCACGCCGGCGGCAGCGGCGGCTGGTACCGCAACATCACCTTCGTCCCGTCCTACAACGACTACGGCAAGTCCGAGGCGGAGCTGGCGAACGCGACGTCCACCGAGATGGCGCCGTACGGCACCTGGTGGGCCGACTGGGCGTCGACCTCGGACCAGTGGATCCAGGGCGGTTCGGAGAGCGGCGGCGACGGTGCCGCGTACGACTACTCGGTGCTGCACGTGAAGCCGGAGCAGGGCGGCAAGTCGCTGGAGGTGGACTTCTCGGCCCCGTCGGCGACGGAGGTGCCCAGCATGGGTGCCTGGGGCTACCCGGCGGCGCCGCCGTACAACGGCCTGGAGATGTTCAAGTGCGTCGACCGGCCCGGCCGGCTGTCGCTGAGCCCGTCGCTGCCGACGATGTACCGCATCGGCTGCACGATGACCGGCGGCTCGTCCGGAGGCGGCTGGTTCCGGGTGGTGGACGGGGAGACCAAGCTGGTCTCCAACACCTCGATCGGCCCGCTGGAGAACACCTGGCTGGCGGGTCCGCAGCTGGGCCGGGCGGCCGAGGCCATGTACCAGAACATGAGCAGGACGTACGGCGGTCAATGAGCCGCGCGTGCCGAGGGCCCGTCCCCCTGCCGAGGCGGGGAGGCGGGCCCTCGGTCGTCGGCCTTGTCGTACTGCGGCCGCGCGGGTCTCAGGCGAGCGGCGCCGGAACATACGGCGAGAGCTCCGCCGCCAGCTCCTCGTGCACCCGCACCTTGAGCAGGGTGCCCTCCGGGGTGTGCTCCTCGGAGATCACCTCGCCCTCGTCGTGGGCCCGCGCCACCAGCTTCCCGTGGGTGTACGGCACGAGCGCCTCGATCTCGACCGAGGGACGCGGCAGCTCGGTGTCGATCAGCGCGAGCAGCTGGTCGATGTTCTGACCGGTGCGCGCCGAGACGGCGATGGACCGCTTCTCGACCCGCAGCAGCCGCTGGAGCACCAGCGGGTCGGCCATGTCGGCCTTGTTGATCACGACGATCTCGGGTACGCCGGTGGCGCCGACGTCCCTGATCACCTCGCGCACGGCGGCCAGCTGCTCCTCCGGAACGGGGTGCGAACCGTCGACCACGTGCAGGATCAGGTCGGACTCGCCAACCTCCTCCATCGTGGAGCGGAACGCCTCGACCAGGTGGTGCGGCAGGTGCCGGACGAAGCCGACGGTGTCGGCCAGGGTGTACAGACGGCCGCTGGGCGTCTCCGCGCGGCGCACCGTCGGGTCGAGGGTGGCGAAGAGCGCGTTCTCCACCAGCACGCCCGCGCCCGTGAGGCGGTTGAGCAGCGAGGACTTGCCGGCGTTGGTGTAGCCGGCGATGGCGACGGAGGGCACCTTGTGGCGCTTGCGCTCCTGGCGCTTGATCTCGCGGCCGGTCTTCATCTCCGCGATCTCCCGGCGCATCTTCGCCATCTTCTCGCGGATCCGGCGCCGGTCCGTCTCGATCTTGGTCTCACCGGGACCGCGGGTGGCGAGGCCGCCGCCCTTGCCGCCGCCCATCTGCCGGGACAGCGACTGGCCCCAGCCGCGCAGCCTCGGCAGCATGTACTGCATCTGCGCGAGCGCGACCTGCGCCTTGCCCTCCCGGGACTTGGCGTGCTGGGCGAAGATGTCCAGGATCAGGGCCGTGCGGTCGATGACCTTGACCTTGACGACGTCCTCGAGGTGGATCAGCTGACCCGGGCTGAGCTCACCGTCGCAGATGACGGTGTCCGCGCCCGTGTCGAGGACGACGTCCCGCAGCTCCGCGGCCTTGCCGGAGCCGATGTAGGTGGCGGCGTCGGGCTTGTCGCGGCGCTGGACGACGCCGTCGAGCACGAGCGCGCCCGCCGTCTCCGCGAGGGCGGCCAGTTCGGCCAGCGAGTTCTCCGCGTCCTGCACGGTGCCCGAGGTCCAGACGCCGACGAGGACGACCCGCTCCAGCCGGAGCTGTCGGTACTCGACCTCGGTGACGTCCTCGAGCTCGGTGGACAGGCCCGCCACCCGGCGCAGGGCCGCGCGGTCGGAGCGGTCGAACTGCTCGCCGTCCCACTGCGGGTCGTTTCCGTGGCTCCAGGCGACGTCCTCTTCCATCAGGGCATCGGCCCGAAGGCCCTCGGGATAGGTCTGCGCGAGACGCTTGGTGTCCTGGGAGGGGGAAGAAGAGGAGGTCATTGGATCCTTACGCAGCTGGGAAGCGGTGGGCGCGGCACAGACGCCGCGACACTTTCTACAACGTGCGAGCCGCCGGGGAGATTCCCGGGGCCCGTACCGCGCCGTCCCCAAGATGGTCGCACGGCACGGGGCGTCTCGTCACCGCCTTATTCGCCGTGTGCCGTGTGCGACGCCTTGGCGGGGGACTTCGCGGCGGGGGACTTCGCGGCGGGGGTCTGCTTCCAGTCCGGGTGGCCGGGCATCGGCGGGGTCTTCTCGCCGTACAGCCAGGCCTGGAAGAAGCCGCCCAGGTCGCGTCCGGAGATCTCGGAGGCGAGCCGCACGAAGTCGGCGGTGCTCGCCGTGCCGTCCTGGTTGCGGGCGACCCACGCCCGCTCGACGCGGTCGAAGGCGGCGTGGCCGATCTCCTGGCGCAGGGCGTAGAGCACGAGCGCGGCCCCGTCGTACACGTTGGAACGGAAGATGCCGGTCTTGCTGCCGTTCTTCGGCGGCTTGGGAGCGGCGGGCGGCCCTCCCGCGGTGCGCCAGCGGTCGGAGGCCCCGTAGGCGGCCTTCATGCGCGCCGCCATGGTCTTGTCCGCGGTCTCCTCCGCGTACAGCGCCTCGTACCAGGTGGCGTGTCCCTCGTTGAGCCACAGGTCGGACCAGGTGCCCGGGCTGACGCTGTTGCCGAACCACTGGTGGGCCAGCTCGTGCACCATGATCGACTCGACGTACCACTTGGGGTAGGCGGGCTCGGTGAACAGCTCCCGCTCGAAGAGGGAGAGCGTCTGCGTCTCGAGTTCGAAGCCGGTGGTGGCGTCGGCCATGAGCAGACCGTACGTCTCGAAGGGGTAGCGCCCGACCTTCTCCTCCATCCATGCGATCTGGCCGGGGGTCTTCTCCAGCCACGGTTCGAGCGCCGCGCGGTGCCTGGCCGGCACGACGTCCCGGACGGGCAGTCCGTGCGGGCCCGTGCGGTGCAGCACCGTGGAGCGGCCGATGGAGACCTGGGCCAGTTCGGTGGCCATGGGGTGCGGGCTCCGGTAGGTCCAGGTGGTCGAGCCGCCGCTGCGCTCCACGCCCGTCGGCAGACCGTTGGCCACGGCAGTGAGTCCGTCGGGGGCGGTGACGCGGAAGGTGAACAGCGCCTTGTCGGAGGGGTGGTCGTTGCAGGGGAACACCAGGTGGGCGACGTCCGCCTGGTTGGCCATGGCGAGGCCGTCGGCGGTGCGCACCCAGCCGCCCTGGCGGTCCTCGGGGTACACGGGGTCGCTGCTGTGCCGGACGGTGATCCTCGTCCGCTCCCCCTCGTCGAGCTCGTCCTCGGGCGTCACGACGAGGTCCCCGCCCGCGGTGGCGAAGGCGGCGGGTTCGCCGTCGACCTCCACGGAGTCGACCTTGCCGTGGGCGAAGTCGAGGTTGAGCCGGTCCAGGTCGGTGGTGGTCCGGGCGTCGATGGTGGTGACGGCCTTCAGCGGTGCGCTGTTGCTGCCGGAGTAGGTGAAGGAGAGGTCGTACGCGGTCACGTCGTAACCCGGGTTGCCCAGCTGCGGGAAGAGGCGGTCGCCGACACCCAGCGGGGTCGGCGGGGCGCTCGCGGCGACCAGGCAGACGGAGACGGCGGAGGCGAGCAGCGCCGCGGCCCTGAGCCGGCGCCGGGAGCGTGCGCGGGGTCGCGGAGTCGGGGGGTGAGGGGTGTGCAGCATCCCTCACGGCTATCAGCGCGCGCCTGCCCGGCGGCGACGGGGCGCGCCCGGGGCACCCGAACGGGTCCCCGCGCGGCGTGCCGGTTCAGGCGCCGGTCGGCTGCGGCTGGGCCCGGCTGACGTCGTACACGCCGGCCACCTCGCGCATGGCCCGCATCAGGGCGGGCAGCCGGGCGGCGTCCGGGAGCACCACGGTGTAGCTGTGCCGGACCCGCTGGCGGTCGGGCGGCTCGACGGTCGCGGAGACGATCTCGGCGCCTTCGAGGGCCATGGCCTCGGTGAGGTCGGCCAGGAGGTGCGGGCGGCCGAACGATTCGGCGAGGAGGGTCACCCGGCACCCGGTGCTCTCGCCCCAGCGCACTCCGACCTCCGTGCGCCCGGCGCCCTTCATGCGCGCCACCACCGCGCACTGGGCGCGGTGCACGGTCACCACTCCCCCGCGCACGGCGAAGCCGGTGATCTCGTCCGGCGGCACGGGGGTGCAGCAACCCGCCAACCGCACGGTGGCCCCGGGCAGGTCGACCAGGACGTCCGGGGAGGCGGGGCGGGTGGGCGCGGTGCCCGGGGCCGGACGTGGGGCCTCGGGGTGGGCCTGGGCCTCGGGTGCGACGGCCCCGCGGGCCGCTTCCCCGGCCTCGGGCGCCGGCTCCGGATGGGCCGCGAGCCGGCGCTGGATGGCGATCCGCGCGGCGGGGGTGTGGGCGTGCTCCAGCCACTCCCTGGAGGGCTCGGAGGCGCCGTCCTGCCCCATCAGGAGCTGTACGGTGTCGCCGTCCCGCAGGACCGTGCTCATGGTCGCCAGGCGGCCGTTGACCCGGGCGCCGATGGTCGCGTGCGCGTCCTCGCCGTACTGGGCGTAGGCGGCGTCGACGCAGGTCGCGCCCTCGGGGAGGCCGAGGGTGCCGCCGTGGGGGCGGAAGACGGTGATCTCGCGGTCCTGGGCGAGGTCCGCGCGGAGGGTGGACCAGAAGGTGTCGGGGTCGGGCGCGCCGCGCTGCCAGTCGAGCAGCCGGGACAGCCAGCCGGGCCGGGTCGGGTCGGCGCGCTCGCCGTCGCCCGTGCTCTGCTCCTCCGACGGGGGCGCGTACGGGTTGCCGAGCGCGACCACACCGGCCTCGGCCACCTTGTGCATCTGGTGGGTGCGGATGAGGACCTCGACGACCTGGCCGTCCTCCGCGCGGGCCACCGCCGTGTGCAGCGACTGGTAGAGGTTGAACTTGGGGACGGCGATGAAGTCCTTGAACTCCGAGACGACGGGCGTCATACAGGTGTGCAGTTCACCGAGGACGGCGTAGCAGTCGGCGTCCTCCTGGACGAGCACCAGGAGGCGGCCGAAGTCCGCGCCGCGGAGCGTGCCGCGCTTGCGGGAGACGCGGTGCACGGAGACGAAGTGGCGCGGGCGGATGAGGACTTCGGCCGGGATGTCGGCCTCGCGCAGCACCCCCCGCACCTCGTCGGCCACCGAGGTGAGCGGGTCGTCGGAGCGGGCGGCGTTCTCCTGGACCAGGTCCCGCGTGTGCGCGTACTCCTCAGGGTGCATGACCGCGAAGACGAGGTCCTCCAGCTCGGACTTGAGCGCCTGGACGCCGAGCCGTTCGGCGAGCGGGATGAGGACGTCGCGGGTGACCTTGGCGATGCGTTCCTGCTTCTCGCGGCGCATGACGCCGAGGGTGCGCATGTTGTGCAGCCGGTCGGCGAGTTTGATCGACATCACCCGGACGTCGTTGCCGGTGGCCAGGAGCATCTTGCGGAAGGTCTCGGGTTCGGCGGCGGCGCCGTAGTCGACCTTCTCCAGCTTGGTGACGCCGTCGACGAGGTAGCGGACCTCGGCGCCGAACTGCTCGCCGACCTGGTCGAGCGTCACCTCGGTGTCCTCGACGGTGTCGTGCAGGAGCGAGGCGGTCAGGGTGGTGGTCTCCGCGCCGAGCTCGGCGAGGATCAGCGTGACGGCGAGGGGGTGGGTGATGTACGGCTCGCCGCTCTTGCGCATCTGGCCGCGGTGCGAGGACTCGGCCAGGACGTACGCGCGGCGCAGCGGGTCGAGGTCGGCGTCGGGATGGTGGGCGCGATGGGCCTCGACGACGTGGCCGATGGCGTCGGGGAGGCCGCCCCGGCTGCGGGTGGCGGAGCCGAGCAGGGCGGCGCGGCCCAGCCGGCGCAGGTCGATCCGGGGACGGGCCTTCCTGCGGGGCGCCGGCGCGACCGCACCGGTGGCCGCGGGCGGCACGGGGCCCGGGCTCGCTGGATTCACGGCCTCCGCATTCATGGGCACCTCCGGCTGCGCGGACCGGCGGACGGGGAATCCCAGGGCGGACACGGCTCAGGGGATGCTGTCGGTCCCCCGTCCGGGCCGGTGCTTGATGCTATCGAGCCCATCACGTGCGGCCGACCGCCTCTCGCCGAGCGTGAAACGGATCACCCATTCGAGCGATGGTCCGAGGGTTTACGTTTTCGCACTGAGTGTCATGGACCGGGCTGTGGTTCACCTCGGCCATGGTCACCGGGTTCCCCTTCAGGCGCGTACCCCCTCCAGCCATGCCGAGTCGAACTCGCCCTCCGCGACGATCACGGCGGGCCCGGTCATCTCGATCTCGCCGTCCGGGCGCTCGGTGATCACCAGGGTGCCGCCGGGCACGTCGACGGTGTACGTGGCCGGGGTACCGGTGACCGCCGGGTCGACACCGTCCCGGCGGGCGGCGGCGACCGCGACGGCACACGCGCCGGTGCCGCAGGAGCGGGTCTCGCCGGAGCCGCGTTCGTGGACGCGCATCGCGACGTGGCCGGGGCCCCGGTCGACCACGAACTCGACGTTGACCCCGTCCGGGTAGGCGTCGGCGGGAGCGTGGGACGGCGGGGTGTACAGGTCGCCGGCGTGGGCGAGGTCGGCGACGAAGGCGACCGCGTGCGGGTTGCCCATGTTCACGTTCCGCGCGGGCCAGCTGCGCTCGCCCACGCTCACCTCGACGTCCGTCTCGGGCAGCAGCGCGCGGCCCATGCCGACGGTGATGTCGCCCGCGGCCAAGCCGCCGTCGGAGACGGACTTGGCGATGTGCACGCGCTTCACTCCCCCGCGCGTGGCGATGGCGAGGTCGCCCTCGGCGGCGTGGCCCGCGCGCTGGAGGTAGCGCGCGAAGACCCGCACGCCGTTGCCGCACATCTCCGCGACCGAGCCGTCGCCGTTGCGGTAGTCCATGAACCACTCCGCCTCGGCGGCCATGCCCCGGGCCTCGGGGTGTGCCGCGGACCGCACCACGTGCAGCAGGCCGTCCCCGCCGAGCCCCGCGCGACGGTCGCACAGCGCGGCGACGGCGGCGGGAGGCAGGTCGATGGCGTTCTCCGGGTCGGGAACGATCACGAAGTCGTTCTCGGTGCCGTGACCCTTGAGGAAGGCGATCCGCGTGCTCATTCCTCGATCGTACGGGGTGGGCACGGTACGACGACGAGGGGCGCGGGACGGCCCCGGGCGGAGGGATTCGTCAGCCCCGCAGGCGGGCGACCCGCCACACGGCCAGGACGACGACCGCGGCGACCGCCAGCGCGTACACGAGGATCGTCCGCCAGTCGGCACGGCGCCCCGACCCGCGCTGGGGCAGACCCGGCCAGGTGTATCCGACCCGGCGGGCGGCCATCATGCCCCAGCCGGCCGCGCAGGAGCAGATCAGCAGGCCCAGCATCGCGATCACGGCGCCGCTGTCGCCGAAGTCGAAGGCGAGCGGGAAGGCGAACATCAGGGAGCCGAGCGCGGCCAGGCACACGATGGGCGCGAGCTGCCAGATCCGCAGGCGGCGCTGGGGACGCAGCTCGACCTCGACCTCGTCCCCGTACATCTCGTCGGGCGCGGGACCGTCGCCGGTGACGCCCTGCGGCGTCTCGTCGGGGCCGTCGGGGCTCAGGGCGCCGCCGTCCGGCTCCGGTCCGCCCGGGGCGGCGGTGCCGTGCTCGGTGCTCGGTGCGGTGTCGCGAGGGCCGGCCTCCATCGCCACGCGCCCTCCCAACTAGGACTCACTCGGTCGATCGAAGCTCGATGATGGCACGCCGCCGAAGGCCCGGATGACGGCCGGGGCGTCCCGATGCCATCACGTGATCAGGCTGTAACCGGTCGTTCGACCAACGACAGGGCGAGCCGCGGAAGTTCCGTGCGATCCGCCACACCCCCACTGAGCCAATGCACCCGCGGATCGCGCCTGAACCACGAATCCTGACGGCGCGCGAAGCGCTTGGTGGCACGGACGGTCTCGGCGCGGGCCTCGTCGAGCGTGCACTCGCCGGCGAGCGCCGCGAGGACCTGCTGGTAGCCGAGCGCGCGCGACGCCGTACGCCCCTCGCGCAGCCCCTGCGCCTCCAGTGCGCGCACCTCGTCGACCAGACCGGCCTCCCACATCCGGTCGACGCGCAGGGCGATGCGCTCGTGCAGTTCGGGGCGCGCCACGTCGACGCCGATCTGCACGGTGTCGTAGACGGAGTCGTGACCGGGGAGGTTCGCGGTGAAGGGGCGGCCGGTGATCTCGATCACCTCCAGGGCCCGCACGATCCGGCGCCCGTTGCTGGGCAGGATGGCGCGCGCCGCCTCCGGGTCGGCGGCGGCCAGGCGGGCGTGCAGGGCACCCGAGCCGCGCAGTTCGAGCTCCTCCTCCAGGCGGGTCCTGATCTCGGGGTCGGTGCCGGGGAACTCCAGGTGGTCGACGGCCCCGCGGACGTACAGGCCGGAGCCGCCGACCAGGACGGGCCAGCGCCCTTCACCGAGCAGCGCGTCGATCCGCTCCCGCGCGAGGCGCTGGTACTCGGCGACGGACGCGGTGACCGTCACGTCCCAGATGTCCAGCAGATGATGCGGGACGCCACCGCGCTCCTCGGGCGTCAGCTTGGCGGTGCCGATGTCCATCCCGCGGTACAGCTGCATGGAGTCGGCGTTGACGACCTCGCCGCCCAGTCGCTCGGCCAGGAAGACGCCCAGATCGGACTTTCCGGCCGCGGTGGGTCCGACTACGGCGATGACGCGGGGGGAGGGGGGTGTGCTGCTCACCGCACCAGTCTCGCAAACCTCTCACCTGACCCTCGAACGAGTTACGTGACGGTCGGCTGCCGGGGTCGTTGCCCGTTGCGAGGTTCCCGCTCCCCGGACCACCGGGTCATGGCCCCGGCCACGCAAACGGACGCACCGGATGCCGCGGGATTTCGCCCGCACGAGTAACGTATGGAGTTGATATGGGCGTTTTTGCACGGCTTTTTCGGAGGTCGAAGAACACCGAGGAGGCGTCGGGCGCGGAGACGCGGACCGACACCCCGGACACCGGGGACGCGGCGGAGGTGAAGGCTGCCGAGGCCGTGGAGACGGCCGACGCCGGTCCTCGCGACACGGCGGAGGCCGACGAGGCCGCCGACGCAGCCGCCGCCGAGGCCGACGACTCGGAGAGCGTCGGCATCCCCAAGCAGCAGTCCGCCGGGGAGGCCGTCGACAACGAGGCCGACAAGGGCGCCCGCACCTGACTGCCCCGTGAGGGAAGGCGAACCATGGGTCTCCTGGACAACTTGAAGGCCAGACTCGAACCGGCGAAGGGCAAGGTCTCCGACCTCGCGCAGCAGCACGGCGACAAGATCGACCGCGGTCTCGACAAGATGGCGCGGACGGTCGACGAGCGGACCAAGGGCAAGTACAGCGACCGGATCCAGACGGGCACGGGCAAGGCCAAGGGCGCCATGGACCGCCTCGCCCACAAGGACGACAAGGACGACACGGGCAGGGAAGGAGGCGGCGACGCGCCTGGCGGAACGCCCGGCGGCACCCCTCCGGCCGGACCGCCCCCGGCGTCCTGACCCGGCGCGCCGACCGGGTGCGCCGACCGGGTGCGCCGACCGGGCGCACCGTCACCGTCGGACGGTCACGGAGCCGGAGCGGTGCCACGCCTCCGGGCCGTCCATGGAACGGGCCGGTGGACCGGCTCCGGCTCGTCCGCGGAGCCGGTCCTCCGGGCCGCTCCCGGCCGTCCGGCGGGGGCTGAGCCGGGGCCTGTGCATGGGCTGCGGCTGGCCGACGCGGCTCCGGACCGTCCGGGGAGCGGGAGCGGACCCCGTGCACCGGCCCCGCCTCACCTACGGCCGCGGACAGTGGACCGACTCGGGCCGTCGCCGTCCCCCCGAGCCGAACTGGCGCCGACCGCGCCCGGGACCTGAACGGCAGACCGGCCAGGACCGTCCGCGGAGGCGGAACAGCAGCGATGGATCGCCGCCTCGTCCGCGAGCCCGGAACGGGCGGAACGGCCCAGACCGTCCACGGCCCCCGCCCGGCGGAACCACACCCGCCCGTCCGCACCCCCCGCCCCGCTCCGGGCACCCGAGGGCGCGGTGTCACCCGGCCGCTAGGACCAGGTGGCCGCGATGTACCCGACTCCGTAGGGCGCGTCCTCGTAGAGCAGTGTGCCGGTGAGGTCCGTGTCGTCGGCCGCGGCCGCGAGGACCTGCCAGGGCGCCCGGCCGGACACCTTGAGCTCGCGGGCCAGTGCGACGTCCAGCGCGGCGAGTGCGGCCGGGTCCGCCGCTCCCAGGGCGCGGCCCACCTCCGCGTCGAAGGGCGCCGCCCGCTCGTCGAGGTAGCCGGGCGCCTTCAGCGTGCGGCACGCGCTGGCGTCGCCCAGCACCAGCAGCGCCGTCCGCCCACCCCGCGCGGCGACGTCCCGGCCGAGGGCGGCGCAGCGCTCGGCGGACAGCGCGTCGCCGACACCGATGCCGTCGACGGGGACTCCGGTCCAGCCGGTACGCCCGAGCAGCCAGGCGCCCACGGCCAGTCCGTAGGGCAGCTCGGTCCCGTCCGCACCGCCGCTGTCGGCGCCCAGGTACACGTCCAGGTCCACGCCGAAGCCCCGGAAGGAGCCCCGCGCGCCCTGCGGGTAGACCTCGGGCCCGGGGCGGTTTGCGGGTCCGACGACCACGAGCCGGTCGGGCCGGGACGCGGCGAGCACCCCCAGCGCGTCCGTGCACGCGGCGCGCGCGGCGTCCAGCTCGGGTGCGGCGCCCGCGGCGACCTCCGGCACGAGGAGCGGCGGGCAGGGGCAGACGGCGGCGGCGACAAGCATGATCGGCAGGGTATCCCCGTGCCGCGACCCGCTGGGGCATCCCCCCGCGGTCAGTCGCAGCCGCAGCCGCTCGCCGCGGCCGGCTGGGGCTCGGGGACGCCGATCTTGGGCAGGCCGAGCAGCACACCGGCGGGCTTGGTCTGCTCGGCCGTGTTGCGCTTCTCCCAGGCGTCGCCCGCGCGGGTGCGGCGCACGTCGAGCACCGCCCCCTCGGCGAGGAGGTGGTGCGGGGCGGCGTAGGTGATCTCGACGGTCACCACGTCACCGGGCCGGACCTCCTGGTCGGGCTTGGTGAAGTGCACCAGGCGGTTGTCGGGGGCGCGGCCGGAGAGGCGGTGGGTGGCGCCGTCCTTGCGGCCCTCGCCCTCGGCGACCATCAGCTCCAGGGTGCGGCCGACCTGCTTCTTGTTCTCCTCCCAGGAGATCTCCTCCTGGAGGGCGACCAGGCGCTCGTAGCGCTCCTGGACGACCGCCTTGGGGATCTGGCCCTCCATCTCGGCGGCCGGGGTCCCGGGACGCTTGGAGTACTGGAAGGTGAAGGCCTGGGCGAAGCGGGCCTCGCGCACCACGTGCAGGGTCTGCTCGAAATCCTCCTCGGTCTCGCCGGGGAAGCCCACGATGATGTCGGTGGTGATCGCCGCGTGCGGGATGGCGGCCCGCACCTTCTCGATGATCCCCAGGTAGCGCTCCTGGCGGTAGGAGCGGCGCATCGCCTTGAGCACCGGGTCGGAGCCGGACTGGAGCGGCATGTGCAGCTGCGGCATCACGTTCGGCGTCTCGGCCATCGCGGCGATGACGTCGTCGGTGAAGTCGCGGGGGTGCGGGGAGGTGAAGCGGACGCGCTCCAGCCCGTCGATGTTCCCGCAGGCGCGCAGCAGCTTGCTGAACGCCTCGCGGTCGCCGATGTCGGAGCCGTAGGCGTTGACGTTCTGCCCGAGGAGGGTGATCTCGCTGACGCCCTCCGCGACCAGGGCCTCGACCTCGGCGAGGATGTCGCCGGGCCGGCGGTCCTTCTCCTTGCCGCGCAGCGCGGGGACGATGCAGAAGGTGCAGGTGTTGTTGCAGCCGACGGAGATGGACACCCAGGCCGCGTACGCGCTCTCGCGCCGGGTGGGCAGCGTGGACGGGAACGCCTCCAGGGACTCGGCGATCTCGACCTGCGCCTCCTCCTGCACCCGGGCCCGCTCCAGCAGCACCGGGAGCTTGCCGATGTTGTGGGTGCCGAAGACGACGTCCACCCAGGGCGCCCGCTTCACGATGGTGTCGCGGTCCTTCTGCGCCAGGCAGCCGCCGACCGCGATCTGCATGCCGGGGCGGCTCGCCTTCTTCGGGGCGAGGTGGCCGAGGTTGCCGTACAGCTTGTTGTCGGCGTTCTCCCGTACGGCGCAGGTGTTGAAGACGACGACGTCCGCGTCGCCGTCGGCGCCCTCGGGGGCGCGGACGTAGCCCGCGTCCTCCAGCAGGCCGGACAATCGCTCGGAGTCGTGGACGTTCATCTGGCACCCGTAGGTGCGTACTTCGTAGGTGCGCGTGCCGCCCACTGACTGGCTCCGGTCGATGCTGCTCATGGCAACAAGAGTAGGCGGTCGCGATCGCACCCCACGCCGCGCACATATTGACAGTACACCGTCAGACCCGCTGTCCTGTTGTGGGAGCGCTCCCACAACAGCCCGCACGGCAGGGGCGCTCACGCATCCCTTCTCCCGCACTGGAGGCACCCTGTGCGCACCCGACTTCTCCGATTGCTGCGCCGGCCCTGGACCGCGGCGGTGGCAGCCGTCGCGCTGGTGGTGTCGGTGCTGGGGGCGATGCCCGCGAGCGGTGCGGCAGCGGCCGCCTGCCGGGTCGACTACGCCGTCGATGCCTGGGCGGGCGGCTACACCGCCCGGGTACGGGTCACCAACCTCGGCCCCGCGGTGAACGACTGGCGCCTGACCTGGACCTACGCCGGTGATCAGCAGGTGACGTCGGCGTGGAACGCGACCGTCACGCAGACCGGCGCGTCCGTCGTCGCCGTCGACGCCGGCTGGAACGGCGCGCTGGCCACCGGCGGCACCGCCGAGTTCGGAGTGCAGGGGACCTGGCGGTCCGCCGACCCCCTGCCGGACGACTTCGCGCTGAACGGCTCCTCCTGCGGCGGTGACGGCGGGACACCGCCCACCACACCACCGCCCACCACCACGCCACCGACCACGCCGCCCGCCACCACGCCGCCGCCGTCCGCGGAGTGCGGTGACGCCGTGATCTGCTCGGGCTTCGAGGACCAGGCCGGGCCCGAGCCGTCCGGCGAGTGGCGGTTCACCGCGCCCGACTGCCAGGGCACGGGCACGGTCGCCGTCGACTCGGCGGTGTCGCACGGGGGCGGCAGGTCGCTGCGCGTGGACGGCCGGGCCGGCTACTGCAACCACGCCTTCGTCGCCCATGCCGCAAACCTGTCGTCGGTCGGCCCCGTGCTGTACGTGCGCATGTGGGTCCGGCACACCACCGCGCTGCCCACCTCGCACGTCACCTTCGTGGCGATGCCGGACTCCGCGCAGGGCGGCCGGGCGCTGCGTGTGGGCGGCCAGAACGGCGCGCTCCAGTGGAACCGGGAGAGCGACGACGCCACCCTGCCCGCGCAGAGTCCGGCCGGGGTCGCGCTGAGCAGGCCGCTGCCGACGGACGGCTGGCGGTGTCTGCGGTTCGCGGTCGACACCTCGGCCGGCCACCTCGACACCTGGCTCGGCGACGAACAGGTCCCCGGCCTGCACGCCGACGGGGTACCGACGCAGGACGTCGACCAGCAGTGGCTCGCCCGCGGCGGCGCCCCCCGGCCGACCGCCCTGCGACTGGGCTGGGAAAGCTACGCGACGGGCGACGACACCCTGCGGTTCGACGACGTGGCCGTGGGCTCCGTGCCGATCGGCTGCTGACCGGCGTCACGCGGTGGGGCGGGGGCTCAGGGTTCGATGAGCCCCGCGCGGATCGCGTACCGGGTGAGCTCCAGGCGGTCGCGCACGCCCAGCTTCTGGAGGAGGTTCGCGCGGTGGCGTTCGACGGTCTTGGCGCTGATGAAGAGCAGTTCGCCGATCTCCTTGGAGGTGTGGCCCTCGGCGACGAGCTTGAGGATCTCCTCCTCGCGCTCGGTGATCGGGCGTTCGGGCAGGCCGCCACCGCCCTGCACGCGGTCCAGGTAGGAGCGGACGAGGGCCCGTTCCGCGCCGGGATAGATGAACGGCTCGTCGCGCACGGCGGCCCGGCACGCCTCGACCAGGTCGCGGTCGGCGACGGACTTGAGGACGTATCCGCAGGCGCCCGCCTTGAGGGCCTCGAAGAAGTACTGCTCGTTGTCGTACATGGTCAGGATCAGGATGCGCAGCCCGGGCAGGCGGCGGGAGAGTTCGCGGGCCGCCTGGAGGCCGGTCATGCGGGGCATGGCGACGTCCAGGACGGCCAGGTCGACCTCGGTGGCCCGCGCGGCCGCGACCGCCTCGGCACCGTCACCGGCCTCGGCGACCACCGTCAGATCGGGTTCGCCGTCCAGGATGAGGCGGACTCCGCGGCGTACGAGGGTGTGGTCGTCGGCGAGCAGGACGCGGATCGGGGGCCGTTGGGACATCAGGGGCTGTCTCCGGTTCGGTCTGCGGGACGGTCCCCGGGCGGCGACGCGGGGACGCGCAGGCGTACGGCGGTGCCCCCTCCGGGGGCGGGTTCGAAGTGGATCTCGGCTCCTATCAGCAGGGCCCGCTCCCGCATCCCGCGGATGCCGGTGCCCTCGACGGCCGTGCCGAGGCCGGTGCCGTCGTCGCGGACGAGCAGTTCGACTCCGGCGCCGTCGGGAAGCGGGCGCAGCGTGAGCGCCGCGCGGGCCGCGGACGCGTGGCGGGCGGTGTTGGTGAGGCCTTCCTGGGCGACCCGGTAGAGCACGAGTTCGTCCTCCGGGGCGAGCGGGGGCAGGTCGCCGGGGATGTGGTGCTGGACGGTCAGTCCGTGGTGCGTGAACTCGGCGGCGAGCGAGCGCAGGGCGCTGGCCAGACCGAGTTCCTCCAGGACGCCGGGGCGCAGCCGGCGCGCGATGCGGCGGATCTCGTCGAGCCCGGCCCGGGTCGCCTCCTGCGCCAGGGTCACCTCCTCGCGCAGTTCCCCGGGGACCCGGTCCGCGACGCGCTTGAGCTGGAGGAGGACGGCGGTGAGGGTCTGGCCGACCTCGTCGTGGAGTTCACGGGCGATGCGGTGGCGTTCGCGTTCCTGGGCCTTGAGCGCCCGTCCCGCACCGGCGGTGCGTTCGGCCTGGAGCCGGTCCAGCATCGTGTTGTACGTCGCGATCAGCTGCGCCGCCTCGGCCGGTCCGGAGACCCTGGGCCGGGTCCCCGGCACCAGCAGGTCGGCGGTGGACATGGCCCGGCCCAGCCGGTGCAGCGGGGTGAGTCCGATGCGCAGCACGACCGCGTTGCCGACCAGCAGCGCCGCGAGGCCCACCAGCAGGACGAGGGCCTCCCCGGCCAGCACGGGCGTCGACACGGTGACCGGTCCCAGTAGCAGTGCGGTGGCGACGACCAGGCCGGCGGCGTTGAGCGAGAAGATCCGCCAGAACAGCGACACGTTCCTCTTCCCGCTCCTCCCGGCCCGCTCGCACGACACCCCCGCGGCCAGCTTCGCCGACCGCTCCCGGCTGCGTATATCCGTCACGACACCCATATCGCCACCGTACGTGCGGATGGCAGCATGGCGAGGTCGCGAGCACGGCACCCACGTGCGCGAACGCAGCAGGGCAGCACGAGGCGCGGCAGGCCACGCAGGACGAATGAGGGGAAAGCACGTGTCAGCTCCACGCCTGAGGGCGACGCCGCTCCCGGGTATCGGGGTCCAGTACGACCTGGTGACCCGGGAACACCGTCACCTGTCGGTGGTGGCCCACCGCGACGGTGCCCGCACGGTGAACGTGTACCGGTCCGACGACCCCGATTCCTGTGCCCACTCGCTGCGGCTGAGCGCCCCCGAGGCGGGGGCGCTGATCGACGCCCTGAAGCCCTCCCACCACAGCGCGAGCCTGCTCTACACCACCGATCTGGGACTGGTCGCCGAGCGGATCGAGGTGGCCGCCACCTCCCGCTGGAACGGGCGGCTGTTGGGCGACACCCGGCTGCGGACCGAGACGGGTGCCTCGATCGTGGCGGTGCTGCGGCGGGCCGAGGCGATTCCCTCACCGGCGCCGGACTTCCGGCTCGTGGGTGGTGACACCTTGATCGTCATCGGCACCCGTGAGGGCGTCGACGCCGCCGCCGCGATACTCGGGCAGGAGTGAGCCGGTGCACTCCGCGGTTCTGCTGATCGAGTTCGGTTCCATCATCCTGGGGCTCGGGCTCCTCGGCCGGTTCGCCGGCCGCTACCGCCTCTCCCCCATTCCGCTGTATCTGCTGGCCGGGCTGGCCTTCGGCGAGGGCGGGCTGCTCCCGCTCGGCGCGAGTGAGGAGTTCGTCGCGACCGGCGCCGAGATCGGTGTCATCCTCCTGCTGCTGATGCTGGGGCTGGAGTACACGGCCAGCGACCTGGTGACCAACCTCAAGTCCCACTATCCGGCCGGCCTCGTCGACTGCGCGCTCAACGCCGTGCCGGGCGCGGTGGCCGCGCTGCTGATGGGCTGGGGTCCGGTGGCCGCCGTGGTCCTGGCCGGCGTGACGTGGATCTCGTCGTCCGGTGTGATCGCGAAGGTTCTCGGCGACCTGGGCCGGGTCGGCAACCGCGAGACACCGGTGATCCTGAGCGTGCTGGTCCTGGAGGACCTGGCGATGGCGGTGTACCTGCCCATCGTCACGGCCCTGGTCGCCGGTGCCGGTCTGATGACCGGGAGCATCACACTGGCGGTCGCGCTGGCCGCGGCGGGCCTGGTGCTGTTCGTGGCGGTGCGCTACGGCCGGCTCATCTCCCGCTTCGTCTCCAGCGACGACCCCGAGAAGCTGCTCCTGGTGGTGCTGGGTCTGACGATCCTGGTCGCCGGTGTCGCCCAGCAGCTCCAGGTCTCGGCCGCGGTGGGCGCCTTCCTGGTGGGCATCGCGCTGTCCGGGGAGGTCGCGGAGGGCGCGCACACGCTGCTGAGCCCGCTGCGGGACCTGTTCGCGGCGGTCTTCTTCGTGTTCTTCGGGCTGCACACGGACCCGGCGAGCATTCCGCCGGTCGTGCTGCCCGCGCTGGCGCTGGCGCTGCTGACCGCCGTGACGAAGATCGCCACCGGGTACTGGGCGGCGCGGCGGGCCGGGATCTCCGTCAAGGGCCGGTGGCGGGCGGGCGGCGCGCTCGTGGCGCGCGGCGAGTTCTCCATCGTCATCGCGGGCCTCGCGGTCTCGGCCGGCATCGAGCCGTCGCTGGGCCCGCTGGCCACGGCGTACGTGCTCATCCTGGTCGTCCTCGGTCCCCTCACCGCGCGCTTCACCGAGCCGCTGGCGACGCGCCTCTTCCGGCGCCGGGACAACCCCGACCGTCCCGGCGGCCCCACCGAGGGGACGGCGCACCGGGCGGCGGAGGCGGAGGCGTCGGTCGGCGACTGACCCCGGTCCCGGCCGCGGCCAGGGAAACGGACCACGGCCACGGACACGGCACGGCCACCGCAACGGACGCGGCCCCGGCGCACAGGTGCCGGGGCCGTCGCACGCGGGGCTCGGGGGGCGACCGGGCCGAGTCCAGCGCTGGGCAGGACCGACGCCGGGCAGGCACGTGCCGTGCTGCCGCCGTGTGAGCCCGGCCCTGGTCAGTGCGGGGGCCGCCTGGCAGGATCGCCCCCATGTCCACGCTGCTCTCCCGTATCGGCAGGCGCCGTGCCGTCCAGGGCGCGGTCGGCGGTGCCGTCGTGCTCGGGCTGCTGCTGTGGTGGCTGCTGCCGCTGGGCGAGAAGCCGCCGGGCGGCACGATCACGTTCAGCACGGGCACCCGCGCGGGCGTCTACCAGAAGTACGGCGAGCTGCTGCGCACCGAGCTGCGCAAGGACATGCCGGACCTGGACGTGCGGCTGATGACCAGTGCGGGCTCGCAGGAGAACGTCGAGCGGGTGGCGTCCGGGAAGGCCGACTTCACCATCGCCGCCGCCGACGCGGTCGAGACGTACAAACTGGCCGGCCGGCCCGGTGCCGAGGAACTGCGCGGGGTCACCCGGCTGTACGACGACTACGTGCAGCTCGTCGTACCGGTCGACTCCGACATCCAGTCGGTGGCCGACCTGCGCGGCAAGCGGGTGGCCATCGGGCTGCCCAACTCGGGGGTGCGGCTGATAGCCACCCGGCTGCTGAAGGCGGTGGGCATCGACCCGGAGACGGACATCACGCCCCGGGCGGACGGGATCGACACCGGCCCCGGGCGCCTCGGCGACGAGCTGGACGCGTTCTTCTGGTCCGGCGGCGTACCGACGGACGGCCTGAGGGAGCTTGCGGAGAGCTCCGCCTTCCGGTTCGTACCGATCGGCGACGACCTGGTCACCAAGCTGCACAAGTCGGGCGGCGCGACCCGCTACTACCGCACCACCAACATGCCGGAGTCGGCCTACCCCACCGTCCAGAACGGCGCGGTGGTGCCGACGATGGCGGTGTCCAACCTGCTGATCACCCGCGCGGACGTCGATCCGCGCCTCACCGAGTGGCTGACCCGGACCGTGCTCGACAGCCGCGACGGGATCGGCGCGCACGTGCACTCCGCGCAACTGGTGGACCTGCGTACGGCGATCTACACCGACCCGCTGGAGCTGCACGAGGGCGCCCGGCGCTACTACCGGTCGGTCAAGCCGTAGGGCCGTTCCCGCCGCGGCTCCGTGAGCGCCTTACCGGTCCTGGGCACGGTGACGGTGACCTCCAGGCCGTGCGGCTCGTGGCGGCCGAAGGAGATCGAGCCGTCGCCCGCCTCCAGCAGGGCGCGACAGATGGACAGGCCCAGGCCGGAGCCCTTGACGTTCTGGTGCCGGCCGCTGCGCCAGAAACGGTCGCCCACGCGCACGAGCTCCTCGTCGGTGAGTCCGGGACCGTTGTCGGTGACGACGACGGTGGCAGCCTCCCCCGTGGAGGAGACGGCGACCCGGACGGTCTCGTCGCGCGGCGTGAACTTCACCGCGTTGTCGATGACCGCGTCCAGGGCGCTCGACAGGCTCACCGGGTCGGCCCAGCCGGTGGTCGGCGGGCAGTCGCCGACCAGCCGTACGCCCTTGGCCCCGGCCGTCGGTGCCCAGGCCGCCACCCGCTCGGCGGCCAGCGCCCCGATGTCGGTGACCTTCAGGTCGGCCTGGCTGTGCTCGGCGAGCGCCAGGTCGAGCAGGTCGTCCAGGACCCGGGCGAGGCGTTTGCCCTCGGTCTGGACGGAGGCGATCTCCTCGTTGCCCTCGGGCAGCTCCAGGGCGAGCAGCTCGATGCGCAGCAGGAGCGCGGCGAGCGGATTGCGCAGCTGGTGCGAGGCGTCGGCGACGAAGGCCCGCTGCTGTTCCAGCACGTCCTCCACGTGATCGGCCATCTCGTTGAACGACCGGGCCAGGCGTCTGAGCTCCGGCGGCCCCCCGGACGGCGCGACCCGCGACTTGAGCCGCCCGGTGGCGATGTCGTGGGTGGTGGCGTCGAGCACCCGCACCGGCCTGAGCACCCACCCGGTCAGCCGCAGTGCGGCACCGACGGCGAGCAGCATCGCGGCGACCTCCCCGGCGCCGATGACCAGCCAGCCGCGCAGGATCCCCGAGCGCATCGAGTCGGTCGGCGACTCGGTGACGACGACCGCGACCACGTCGCCGTCCCGGATGACCGGCGAGGCCACCACGAGCGTGCCGTCCTGCCAGGGCCAC
Source organism: Streptomyces violaceorubidus (assembly GCF_000717995.1). GTDB lineage: Bacteria > Actinomycetota > Actinomycetes > Streptomycetales > Streptomycetaceae > Streptomyces > Streptomyces violaceorubidus. The sequence continues at coordinate 41,466 of NZ_JODM01000011.1, read as the reverse complement.
ACCTGCTGGGGGTCGTGGCTGCGGCGGCTGAGCAGCGCCTCGTCGAAGGACTCGCGGACCTCGCCGGTCTGCGGCAGGAACCACGTCGTGGGCGCGTTGGCCATCGGGATGTGGTTGCGGTAGAAGACGCCCGCCTTGATGCCGTAGACCTCGTAGTAGCTGGTCAGCTCGGTCTGCAGGGTCGCCAGGCGCTCGTCCGTGTCGGTCTGGCGCGAGCCGCCCGTCCCGTCCTCGGTGACGAACTGGGCGAGCGCGGCGAAGCGTGCCGTGTCGTCTATGCGGTCGATGACGACCTTCTGCTGCTCCGCGCGGGCGACGCTGACGCCGAGGGGCACGCCGAGCGCGAGCAGTACGGCCGCCATCAGGACGATGAGCAGCGGGAGCAGGCGTGTGCTCACCCGGCCCCGCTAGGCGGTGGGGGCGACGAGGCGGTAGCCGACGCCGCGGACGGTCTCGATCAGCGCGGGCATGTGCAGCTTCGAGCGCAGGGAGGCGACGTGCACCTCCAGGGTGCGCCCGGTCCCCTCCCAGCTGGTGCGCCACACCTCGCTGATGATCTGCTCGCGGCGAAAGACCACACCTGGGCGCTGGGCGAGCAGGGCGAGCAGATCGAACTCCTTGCGGGTGAGTTGGACGACCGAACCGTCCACGCTCACCTGACGTGTCGGCAGCTCGATGCGCACGCCGCCGAGGCGGACGACGGTCTCGGTGCTCCCGGTGGCCTCCTCGTGCAGGGTGCGCCGGCTGACGGCGTGGATCCGGGCGAGCAGTTCCCCGGTGTCGTACGGCTTGACCACGTAGTCGTCGGCGCCGAGGTTGAGGCCGTGGATGCGGGAGCGCACGTCGGAGCGTGCGGTGACCATGATGACCGGGGTGCTGGTGCGCTTGCGGATCTTGCCGCAGACCTCGTAGCCGTCCTGGTCGGGCAGGCCCAGGTCGAGCAGGACGACGCCGAAGCCGTCGACCTCGGGGACGAGCGCCTGGAGCGCCTCCTCGCCGCTGCGCGCGTGGGTGACCTCGAAGCCGTGCCGTTTCAGGATCGCGGACAGGGCGGCGGCCACGTGGTTGTCGTCCTCGACGAGCAGCAGTCTCATCCGGGCTCCCTTCGGTTCATCGGCCGTACGCTCGGGGCGGGTAGGAATCGGGGCGGTGCGGGGACGCGCACGCGCGCGCGTCCAGTGCAGTGACGCCGATGGAGGGGGGCGGCGTCAAGAGGCTTCCGGTCGCGGCCGCTCGAAGTTATCCGGCCGAGACGCGCCCAGCTCACCAGTGCTACGACTCGTGTCCGATTGCTATCGGATCGTGATGCTCAGATCTCGCTCAGATGTAGAGACGCCACGTGTCCCGGGTCACTACTGTCCTGCGAAACCCAGGAGGACGGAGCCCGAGAGCGATGACCGAAGTATCGGTGGCCAAGGAAAACAAGGCTGCGACCGGCGAACTGGTCGTCCTGAAGAGCGTCAACAAGCACTTCGGCGCGTTGCACGTACTCCAGGACATCGACCTGACGATCCACCGCGGCGAGGTCGTCGTGGTCATCGGGCCCTCGGGGTCCGGTAAGTCCACCCTGTGCCGCACCATCAACCGTCTGGAGACCATCGACGACGGTTCGATCACGATCGACGGCAAGCCGCTGCCCGCCGAGGGCAAGGAGCTGGCCCGGCTGCGGGCCGACGTCGGCATGGTCTTCCAGTCGTTCAACCTCTTCGCGCACAAGACGGTGATCGAGAACGTGACCCTCGGCCAGGTCAAGGTCCGCAAGGCCGACGCCAAGAAGGCCGAGGAGAAGGCCCGCGCCCTGCTCGACCGGGTCGGTGTGGGCGCCCAGGCGGACAAGTACCCCGCGCAGCTCTCCGGCGGTCAGCAGCAGCGCGTCGCCATCGCGCGTGCGCTGGCCATGGACCCGAAGGTCATGCTCTTCGACGAGCCGACGTCGGCCCTCGACCCCGAGATGATCAACGAGGTCCTCGAGGTCATGAAGCAGCTCGCCGAGGACGGGATGACCATGATCGTGGTCACGCACGAGATGGGCTTCGCCCGCTCTGCGGCCAACCGCGTCGTGTTCATGGCGGACGGCCGGATCGTCGAAGAGGCCACGCCGGACCAGTTCTTCAGCAATCCGCGCAGCGACCGTGCCAAGGACTTCCTGTCGAAGATCCTGCACCACTGATTTCCCGGGGCGGCTCCGACGTCCCGCGTCGCCCGTCGCGGCGGCCCGTCGCCGACGGCCGCGTCCGATCGCCTGATCCTCTGATCGTCCGATCGCAGCTCGATCACAGCCAAAGGATGTTCACCATGAAGCTTCGCAAGGTCTCCGCCGCCTCGGCCGCCGTGCTCGCCCTCGCCCTGGCCGCCACCGCGTGTGGCGGCGACGACAAGGACAGCGGCTCGTCCGGTGGTGACAGCAAGAAGGTCACCATCGGCATCAAGTTCGACCAGCCCGGCCTCGGCCAGAAGACCCCGGACGGCTACGCGGGCTTCGACGTGGACGTCGCCACGTACGTCGCCAAGAAGCTCGGCTACACCGAGGACCAGATCGAGTGGAAGGAGTCGAAGAGCGCCGACCGCGAGACCATGCTGCAGCGCGGTGACGTCGACTTCATCGCCGCCACGTACTCGATCACGCCCGAGCGCTCGGAGAAGGTCGACTTCGCCGGCCCGTACCTGCTGGCCCACCAGGACGTGCTGCTGCGCGCCGACGACGACAAGATCAAGTCGCCGGAGGACCTGAACAACGCGAAGCTCTGCTCGGTCACCGGCTCGACCTCGGCGCAGAACATCAAGGACAAGCTGGCCCCCAAGGCCCAGCTGCAGCCGTACCCGACGTACTCGGCCTGCCTGCCCGGCCTGCAGAACGGTGCCATCGACGCGCTGACCACGGACGACTCGATCCTCGCCGGTTACGCCTCGCAGGCGCAGTTCAAGGGCAAGTTCAAGCTCGGCGGCTTCAAGCTGACGAACGAGAACTACGGCATCGGCGTCAAGAAGGGCAGCGACCTCAAGAACAAGATCAACGACGCGCTGGAGGCCATGGTCGCCGACGGTGCCTGGGACAAGGCCGTCAAGGACAACTTCGGCCCGGCCAACTACAAGAACGAGCCGGCGCCGAAGATCGGCGACATCAAGAGCTGAGGCCGGGCCTGACGAGGTGCGCCGCCCCACGGCAGGGGCGGCGCACCGGGGCGGGCATCCCTACACGCGGAAGCGCGGGAGATCGTGTTCGACTTTCTTCAGGATTACGACCTGGCGGGTGCCGTCTGGACGACAGTGCAGCTCGCTGTGCTCTCGGCCGTCGGCTCCCTGATCTGGGGCACCCTACTGGCGGCCATGCGGGTCGGCCCGGTGCCGTTGATGCGCGGTTTCGGAACCGCGTACGTGAACATCGTCCGGAACATCCCGCTGACCGTGATCATCCTGTTCGCGTCGCTGGGTCTGAACCAGACGTTGGGAGTCACCCTCGGCGGAGGCAATGACTTCGAGACGATCAACTTCCGGCTCGCCGTCCTGGGCCTGATCCTCTACACGTCGTCGTTCGTGTGCGAGGCGCTGCGCTCCGGCATCAACACGGTGCCGGTCGGCCAGGCGGAGGCGGCCCGGGCCCTGGGCCTGAGCTTCGGCCAGGTGCTCCGCCTGGTGGTGCTGCCGCAGGCGTTCCGCTCGTCCGTCGTTCCGCTGGCGAACGTGCTGATCGCGCTGATCAAGAACACCACGGTCGCCGCCGCCATCGGTGTGGCGGAGACGGCGCTGCTGATGAAGGAAATGATCGAGAACGAGGCTCAGCTGCTGCTCATCTCCGCGGTCATCGCTCTCGTGTTCGTGGTGTTGACGCTGCCGACCGGCCTGATCCTCGGCTGGGTGGGCAAGAAGGTGGCGGTGAAGCGATGAGCTCGATCCTCTACGACGCGCAGGGCCCCCGCGCCAAGCGTCGCAACGTCATCTTCACGGTCGTCTTCGTGGTCGTCCTCGCCGCCCTGCTGTGGTGGGTGTTCAGCACCCTCGACGAGAAGGGCCAGCTGGAGTGGGCGCTGTGGAAGCCCTTCTTCACCGGCACCGAGGCGTGGTCGACCTACATCTGGCCGGGTCTGCAGAACACCCTGAAGGCCGCGGTCCTCGCGGTGGTCATCGCCCTGCCGCTCGGCGCGGCCCTGGGCATCGCCCGGCTCTCCGACCACCGGTGGGTCCGGGTACCGGCCGCGGTCGTGGTCGAGTTCTTCCGGTCCATCCCCGTGCTGGTCCTGATGATCTTCGGTCTCGCGCTGTTCGCGGAGTACACGAACGTCAGCTCGGACGACCGCCCGCTTTACGCCGTCGTCACCGGCCTGGTGCTGTACAACGCCTCCGTCCTCGCCGAGATCGTCCGGTCCGGCATCCTCGCCCTCCCCAAGGGACAGGCCGAGGGCGCGATGGCGATCGGGCTGCGCAAGGGCCAGGTCATGCGGCTGATCCTGCTGCCGCAGGCGGTCACGGCGATGCTGCCGGCCATCGTCAGCCAGCTCGTCGTGATCCTCAAGGACACCGCGCTCGGCGGCGCCATCCTCACCTTCCCCGAACTGCTCGCGTCGGCCAACACGATGAGCGGCTACTACGGCGCCAACGTGATCGCCAGCTACACCGTGGTCGCCGTGATCTACATCGCGCTCAACTTCGCCCTCACGAGCTTCGCGAGCTGGCTGGAGCGCCGGCTGCGGCGGGGGAAGAAGTCGACGGGCGCGGTGCTCAGCGCGGACGACGTCGAGACCGCCGACGCCGGGGCCGTCGGCAAGCTCTAGCACATCTGACACTCGGTCATCTCGTATGACCGACAGCTGGTCGACGACGGAGGCCGTGGCATGATCGCCACGGCCTCCGTCGCTTGACGCAAGCAGCGGCAATAGGTTGCATACGTTCTGTGACCGTGCACCCTGCTCCAATGTCCTGTTCACCCACGTCCCCCGGGACACCGCCACGGGCAGGGGGCGCCGCACCGTGGACCCGGTGATCATCACCGGAGCGGGGCCCGTCGGGCTCACGCTCGCCCTGGCGCTGGCGCGGCAGGAGGTGCCCTGCGTCGTCCTCGACGAGGGGCCGGGCAAGGACGAACCCCGCCCGGCGCGCACCGTCGTCCTGCGCGAGGAGGCCGTCGCGCTCGTCGAGCGGCTGACCGGCACGCCGCTGACCGGGCTCGGCTCGCGTTGGGCCGGATGGCGGTCGATGCGGCGCAAGCAGGTGACACGCGAGGTCGTGTTCGGCGACACCGACCCGACGCCCCTGCACCTCGCCCAGCACGAGCTGACCGGGGTCCTGCGCACGGCGCTCGCCCGTGAGCGGCTCGTCAGGATCGCCGTGGACAGCCGGCTCGACGGCATCGAGCAGGAGAGGTCCGGCGTCACGGCCCACACCCGGGGCCCGGCCGGCACCTGGTGGCGGGGCAGTTACCTGGTCGGCTGCGACGGGCCCCGCTCCACCGTCCGCAAGCTCCAGGACATCCGCTTCCCCGGCCGTACGGCGGTGGAACGATACGCCGTCGCCGCCCTGCGCACGGAACTCCCGTGGACCGACGAGGCGGTGCTCCACCGCCTGCCCCCGTGGCGGACAACCGGGCCGTCGGCCGGCGAGGTGGTCGGCCGCCCGCTGCCGGACGGCGTGTGGCGCCTGGACTGGCTGCTGCCGCCGGGCAAGGACCTGGTCACACCCGAACTCCTCGTGAACCGGGTCCGCGAGACCCTCGCCGGATGGTCCGAAGGCTCGACGCCGGCGTACGAACTCCTCGACACCGGCGTCCACACGGTCCACCACCGCCTCGCCCGGCGCTGGCGGGTGGGCCGCGTGCTGCTCGCCGGGGACGCGGCGCACCTGCTGGGGGCGCTGGGCACGCAGGGCCTCGAAGAGGGGCTGCTCGACGCCGACAACCTCGCCTGGAAACTGGCCCTGGCCTGGCATTACGGGCCGCGCGAGGCACTGCTGGACAGCTACCAGGAGGAGCGGCGGGCGGCGATCTCCGCGCGCCTGCGAGCCGCCGACCAACTGCTCCCGATGCTGCGCGGCGGCGGCGGACTGCGCTCCTACGTCCCCGGCGCCGCCCGCGGCAACGACGCGCTGCTGGCGGACGGTCACCTCGGGCGCGGGGCACTGGGAGCGCCGGGGACGTACGCCGGCTCGCCCCTCGCGCCCCGGGGCCTCGCCGGTGAGGTGGCCGTGGACACACCGCCCGGCACGCCCGTGACCGATGTGCGGGTCACGGCGGAGGACGGCACCTTCGTGCGGCTGCGCGACCGGCTGGGGCGCGGGGCACTGCTGGTGGTGCTGATCGCGCCGGGTACCGGGGTGTGGGCGCGCAAGCACTGGGTGACGGCCGGGATCATGCCCAGGCTGGCGGCCGCGGTGACGGCGCTGCCCCACCGTGCCGAGTTGCTGGTCACCGAGAGCTATCCCGGTGCCGCGGCGCACACGGTGCTGCTGGTGCGGCCCGACGGCCACCTGGTCACGGCGCTGAACGGGGTACGGCCGGCCGATCTCTACGCGGCCGCGGAGAGCGCGCTGGGCGGGGCGGCGGCCGGGGCGGCGACGGAGGCCGAGGAGGGGGCGGAGGCGGCGGCCGGGTCGCGTTGAGCGGGGCGCCCGCCGCCCGGTCGACCGCGGTGGGTCCCGTGCCTGCTGTCTCCTGTCCTCGGTCCCCGGTGGGCGGGCACTGTCCGCATGGTGACGCAGAGTTGACCGGTCGGCACCGTCATGGTCTACTCCGGATCGTGACCGACACCTGTGTGCGCCTGTGGCGGAGGGTCCATATGGATCTCGTCCGCTATGCGGGCTGCGTGTGTCGTCCGTCCTGCTGAATTCGCCTTCCCTCTTCTTCGCGCGCGCCGTCGCTCGCACGTGCCGCCGCGCGCTCCCCAGCGAACTCCCAGGACGGTACCCATGTCCCTCTCCTCCCTTCCCCCCGCCACCGGCACCTCGGCCGCCACGGCCGCCACGGCCGCGCCGACACAGGCCGAACTCCTCGACTTCGTACGGCGTGCGGCTGCCGACGCCGAACTGGTCGCCTCCCTGCCGCTCGACCCCGAGGGCCGCACCTGGGTGCGGCTGGCCGGGCCGGGCGGCAGCGAGGCCTGGTTGATCGGCTGGCCGCCCGGCACGGGCACCGGCTGGCACGACCACGCCGACTCCGTGGGCGCCTTCGTCACGGCCGCGGGCGTGCTCAGGGAGAACGCCCTCGCCGCCCGACTGCCCACCGACGGCTGGAAGACCCTCGAACTCAGCGACGGTGTGGACCGGGAACGCCGGCTGAGTGTCGGCAAGGGACGCGCCTTCGGCCGGCACCACGTGCACGAGGTCCTCAACGAGTCGACCGACCGCCACGCGGTGTCCGTGCACGCCTACTACCCGCCGCTGCCGCAGATCCGCCGCTACAGCCGCAGCGGACAGACCCTGCGCCTGGAGCAGGTCGAGCGCCCGCAGGACTGGCAGTGAGCGGGCCCACGGGCATCGACGCCCTGCTGGAGCGCGTACGCGCCGGATACCGGCGGACCGCACCGCAGGAGGCGTACGACGCCGCCGAGGCCGGCACGGCGCTGCTGGTCGACATCCGGTACGCCGCTCTGCGCGAGCGGGACGGTGTGATTCCCGGCGCCCTGGTGATCGAGCGCAACGAACTGGAATGGCGGCTGGACCCGCAGGGCAGCCATCGCGTCCCGGAGGCGACGGACCACGACGTGCGGGTGGTCGTGGTGTGCGACGAGGGTTACGCCTCCAGTCTGGCGGCGGAGTCCCTGCACCGTCTGGGTCTGCGCCGGGCCACCGATCTGATCGGCGGCTTCCAGGCCTGGCGCGCGGCGGGCCTGCCCGTGGCCGCCGATCGGTCTCGGTAGTCGGCGGGCGGCACGGGGGTGCCGGTATCCGCGCGGGTCCGCCGACCGCCGGTCTTTCGACCCGACGGGACACCCGCGCGGTGGCCGCGGCTCGTGCGGCCAGGCGCGGCCGCCGGTCTTCTGACCCGACGGGACACGCCCGCGGTGGCCGCGGCTCGTGCGGCCAGGACGGCGCGGGCGGGACCGCCGTGCGCAGGGCCCTCAGCCTTCCGGGAACGCGGGATAACCGGTCATCCCGCGCGGCCCTCGCGGCCCTCCCCCGCCCGACTGCCGGGCCGCTCCCCGAGTGCCCCGGGTCGGACCCCGGCTCAGAACCCCTCGTCGCCGAGACCCTCCGTGTCCTCGCCCTCCTCCTCCAACGCCTGGCGGACCACCCGCAGGGCCAGGCCCTCGGGATAGCCTTTGCGGGCCAGCATGCCCGCGAGGCGGCGCAGCCTCTTGTCGCGGTCCAGGCCCCGGGTGGCGCGCAGCTTGCGGGCGACCAGCTCGCGCGCGGTCTCCTCCTCCTGCCCGGTGTCCAGCTGGGAGACCGCCGCGTCGATGAGTGTGGCGTCGACGCCCTTGGTGCGCAGCTCTCTGGCGAGAGCGCGCCTGGCCAGCCCGCGACCGTGGTGCCGTGACTCCACCCAGGCCTCGGCGAAGGCACCGTCGTTGATCAGGCCGACCTCCTCGAACCTGGACAGCACCTCTTCCGCGGCCTCGTCCGGGATCTCCCGCTTGCGCAGGGCGTCGGCCAGTTGCCTGCGGGTGCGCGGGGTCCCGGTGAGCAGGCGCAGGCAGATCGCCCGTGCCTGCTCGACCGGGTCCCGCGGAGGCTCCCCCTTCTCGGCCCTCGACGAGGAAGTGACGCCTCCGTCCTCGGCGGACGGCCCCGCACGCTCGCGCCGACGGCGTCCGCGCGGACCGCCCCCTCCGCGGCCCCGCCCACCGCCGTGGCGCGCCTCGCCGTCACCGCGGCACACCTCGCCGTCATCGGCGGGATCCACGGAGGGATCCACGGCGCGGGGGCCCGTCTCGTACGGGGCCGCAGCCGCCCCGTACGCGCCGTCGCCCGGCCCGGCGGGGCCGCTCGTGTACTCGGCCCAGTCGGTTCGTCGGGTCACGGGTCAGCTCTTGGCTGCCGCGGCCTTGGATTTGGTGGCCTTGGCGGTCGTGGGCGCGGGCACCGCCGGTGCGGCGTCGGCCGTGGCGGCGGAGGCGGCGTCCGCGCCGGGCTCGGTCGCCGGCTCCTCGGGACGCACGCCGACGCCCAGCTTCTCCTTGATCTTCTTCTCGATCTCGTTGGCCAGGTCGGGGTTGTCCTTCAGGAAGTTGCGCGCGTTCTCCTTGCCCTGGCCGAGCTGGTCGCCCTCGTACGTGTACCAGGCACCGGCCTTGCGGACGAAGCCGTGCTCCACGCCCATGTCGATCAGACCGCCCTCGCGGCTGATGCCCTGGCCGTAGAGGATGTCGAACTCGGCCTGCTTGAAGGGCGGCGCGACCTTGTTCTTGACGACCTTGCAGCGGGTGCGGTTGCCGACCGCCTCCGTGCCGTCCTTCAGCGTCTCGATGCGGCGGATGTCGATGCGCACGGAGGCGTAGAACTTCAGCGCCCGGCCTCCGGTCGTGGTCTCCGGGGAGCCGAACATCACGCCGATCTTCTCGCGGAGCTGGTTGATGAAGATCGCGGTGGTCTTGGACTGGTTGAGCGCGCTGGTGATCTTCCGCAGGGCCTGGCTCATCAGCCGGGCCTGCAGACCGACGTGGCTGTCGCCCATCTCGCCCTCGATCTCCGCGCGCGGGACGAGCGCGGCGACGGAGTCGATGACGATGAGGTCGAGGGCGCCGGAGCGGACCAGCATGTCCACGATCTCCAGGGCCTGCTCGCCGTTGTCCGGCTGGGAGAGGATCAGGTTGTCGATGTCGACGCCGAGCTTCTTGGCGTACTCGGGGTCGAGGGCGTGCTCGGCGTCCACGAACGCGACCTGGCCGCCGGCCTTCTGGGCGTTCGCCACCGCGTGCAGGGTCAGGGTCGTCTTGCCGGAGGACTCGGGGCCGTAGACCTCCACGACACGGCCACGCGGGAGGCCACCGACGCCGAGGGCCACGTCGAGCGCGGTCGACCCGGTCGGGATGACCTCGATGGGTTCGTTCGGCCGCTCGCCCATGCGCATGACCGCGCCCTTGCCGAACTGCCGTTCAATCTGTGCGAGCGCGGCGTCCAGGGCCTTCTCGCGGTCGGTTCCTGCCATGGGTTCCACCCGGTTTGCTTGATTCGATCGCTTCACGTCAAAGACGCTAATGCCTGCCACTGACAATGGGCCCGGATGCGGGTCCGGCCTGTGGATAACTCGGGTGCATCTCCCCCCGAACCCACTCGAATCACCCGTCACGAGCCCCGCCGGAGCCTCCATAAGAATGGATGTTCGATTTTCGTGTCAAGCGCACCACGCGGCCCTTCCGAGCGTACGTCCGCGGGCCGGCGAGCCAGGTGGTCGGATGCGGGTGCAGCACCGGGAACGGGGACGAGAGGGGACACCGTGGCCAAGGTCGGCATCAGTCTCGACGCCGAACTGCTGGTGGAAGTGATGGTGCCGGCCGGTGTCGGCTCGCCCCAGGAGCCGCAGGGCTGATCCCGCTCCGGCTCTCGCTCCCGCCGGAGTACAGGGCGGGCGTGCCGCCTCTCAGGAGGAGGAGTCGCCGTCCCCGGTGCTCTCCGGGCCCTCCGGCCCCGGGCGTCCCCGTTCCGGGCGCCGGGTCCACAGGTTGCGCAGCCGCGTGGACGTACCGGACACCGCCCGGCGGTCGCGGCGCCCCTGGACACGCGGATCGTCCGTGACGTCGTAGCGCTTGACGTACGCCCCGAGGAACGCCTGCAGCGTCGCGACCGCCGGAATGGCGATCAGCGCGCCGACGGCGCCCAGCAGGGCGGTGCCCGCGATGACGGAACCGAAGGCGACCGCGGGGTGGATGTCCACGGTCTTGGACGTCAGCTTGGGCTGCAGCACGTAGTTCTCGAACTGTTGGTAGATCACCACGAAGACCAGCACCCACAGCGCGTACCAGGGATTGACGGTGAACGCGATCAGCATGGGCAGGGCGCCCGCGAGATAGGTGCCGATGGTGGGGATGAACTGGGACACCAGACCCACCCACACGGCGAGCGCGGGCGCGTAGGGCACCTCCAGGATCTCCAGCAGGATGTAGTGCGCGATGCCGGAGATCAGCGCCATCAGGCCGCGTGAGTACAGGTAGCCGCCGGTCTTGTCCACGGCGATCTCCCACGCGCGCAGGACCTCGGCCTGGCGGGCGGGCGGCAGGACGGAGCAGAGTCCGCGCCGCAGCCGGGGGCCGTCGGCGGCGAAGTAGAACGAGAACAGCACGATCGTCAGCAGCCGGAAGAGACCGCCGAGGACCTGCGCCGACACGTCGAGGACGCCCGTCGCGCTGTTCTGGACGTAGTTGCGCAGCCAGTCGGAGCGGAGCAGGCCCTCCTGGATGTCGACCCGCCGCAGTTCGGTGTGGAAGTGGCCGTTGATCCAGTTGATGACGGAGTCGAGGTAGTCCGGGAAGTCCTCGACCATCTTGACGATCTGCCCGGCGAGCATCGAGCCGAGCAGGGTGACGAACCCCGCGGCGGCGATCAGCACGGCGAGGAAGACGAGGAAGGTGGCGAACCCCCGGCGCATCCCACGCCCGGCCATCCAGCTCACCGCGGGCTCGATGGCCAGGGCCAGGAAGAAGGCGATGAGGATGTTGATCAGCAGCCCGGTGAGCTGGTGGAAGGCCCAGCTGCCCAGCTGGAAGGCGGCGATGAGCGCGAGGGCCAGCACCATCGCGCGCGGCAGCCAGCGCGGCATGCGGGCGCCCGGTCCGGCGGCGGCCCGGTCGGCCGGGGGGCCGGAGGGCGGCGTGGTGCCGGCCTGGGATGGGTGCCGGGCGGCCTGCCCGGTCTCGTCAGTGGATGCCACGGAGCAAGTCTCGCCCACTCCACCGGCGGAGGAGCCCCGTCCGGAGATCTTCGTGAACCGTCACCGCTGTTCCCGAGGCACGCTCATGACGGTGCACACCACCCGCCACACGTCCTTGGCGTCCCATCCGGCGTCCAGCGCCTCGTGCACCGTACGCCCGCCCAGCTCCGTCATCACGTGATCGCGCGCGAAGGTGTCGGCATACCCCGGACCGAAGTGATCCGTCATCCGCTCCCAGAAGACCGTCAACCGCATGCCTCCAGTATCCCGCCCCTGAGAGTGGGCCCTGAGCCGGGACCGCCTGCCGGAACCGCTTTTCGGCCTACGGTCTGAGCCATGGCCGAAACCGGAGCGTCCCCCCTCCCCGCGATCCCACCGCCCGCCGCCGACCGCGCCCGGGACTCGCGTTCACCGCTCGCGCGCGCGGAGCGCTTCGTCTGGCTCACCGCGCGCGTACTGGAGCAGCGGCTGTTCGCGTACCACTTCCGCGGCGGGAACCCCGACCCGGTGGAGGCCGCTCTGGAGGCCTACCGCAACGAGGACGGCGGGTACGGCCACGCGTTGGACCCCGATCTGCGCGGCCCGGTCAGCCAGCCCCTGCACACCGCGTGCGCGCTGCGCGTCCTGGACGCCGTCGGCCGCTGCGGCGGGCAGCGGGCCGAGCGGGTCTGCCGCTATCTGACCTCCGTGTCCACGCCCGACGGTGCCCTGCCGGTGACCCGTGCGAGCCGGGACGGGTACCCGGCCGCGCCCTTCGTGCCGGTCGACGCGGATCCTCCCGGTGCGCTGCTCGTCACCGGTCCGGTGGTGGGTCTGCTGCACCGCAACGAGGTCTGGCACGCCTGGCTGTTCAGGGCCACGGACTTCTGCTGGCAGGCAGCCGAGTCGCTGGTGTCCCCGCACCCGTACGAGATCGAGGCCGCCGTGGCCTTCCTGGACGGCGCTCCGGACCGTACGCGCGCGCGGGCCGCGGCCGACCGGCTGGGTCGGCTGGTGCACGAGCGGCGCCTCGCCGTGCTGGACCCGGCCGGTCTCGACACGTATCCGGTCCCTCCCGGCCATGCCCCGGGCGAGTACCACTTCCCGCACGACTACGCGCGCGATCCCCGTTCGCTCGCGCGCGCGTGGTTCACGGACGAGGAGATGACCCGTTCGCTCGACTTCCTCGCCGCCGAGCAGGAGGAAGACGGCGGCTGGCCGGTGCGCCGGCGCCGTTGGGCACCCGTCCCGGCGCTGGAGGTCCGCGCCCGCGTGACGCTCCACGCCCTGCGCACCCTCCGGGCGTACGGCCGTCCCCTCGCCTGACCGCCGGTCGGCCGGGTGGCCGGTCGGCCGGGTGGCCCGCCGCCTCAGCCGCCCATGGCCCGTACGCCCGCGGTGACCACCACGGCCGCCGCGACGACGAGCAGGAACGGGGCGCGCAGCAGCAGCGCGACGGCGGCCGCGGCGACTCCGGCGGCCCGCGCGTCCAGCACGAGTTCCCGTCCGTCGGCGAAGGTCTGCTGGGCGGTGAGCGCCGCGAGGAGGGCGACGGGCAGCAGCGCGGCGAGCCGCCGGACCAGGGGCCGTTCCAGGGCGCCCGCGGGCACCAGCAGCCCGAGGAGCTTGACCGCGTAGCAGCCCACCGCGGTCACGCCGATCGCGATCCACACGGTCATCGCTCGTTCTCCCCCTCGGCCGCCCCACGGCCCGCAGCGGCCTCGGCACCGCCCGCGCGGCGTCCGCGCGCCCACAGGACGAGCGGCGCCGCCAGCGCGGCCACCAGGACGGGCACGCCCGCGGGCAGTACGGGCAGCAGGCCGAGCCCCAGGAGGACGGCCAGGGCGGCGACCGCGCGTTCGGTGGTGTTCTTCAGCATCGGCGCCAGCAGCGCGAGGAAGACCGCCGGACCGGCCGCGTCGAGGCCCCAGGCGTCGGTGTCCCCGATGGCCTCCGCGCCCAGCGCGCCGAGGAGGGTGGTGAGGTTCCACAGGACGTACAGGGTGAGGCCGGTGACGGTGAACCCGATCCGGACACCGCGCCGCGTGGGCTGGGTGAGCGCCACGGCCGTCGTCTCGTCGATGACCCACTGCGCGGCGAACGGCCGCACCGCGCGCGGGAGGGCCAGCAACTGCGACAGGCGCAGCCCGTAGAAGGCGTTGCGCACGCCCAGGAAGAAGGCACCGGCCGCCGCGGTGAGCGGATTGCCTCCGGCCGCGAGGGCGCCGACGAGCGCGAACTGCGACGCCCCGGTGAACACCAGGAGGCTGAGGGCACAGGTCTGGGCCAGGCCGAGTCCGCTGCCGGCCGAGGTCACCCCGAAGGCGAACCCGGACAGTCCGACGGCGACTCCGACACCGAGGGCGTCCCGTACGACGGCGGCGTCCGGTTTGGCGCCGGCGACCCCCGTGCCGGGAGCGTCGGGAAGGGCTGTCTGTTCTGTCACGCCTCGAACGGTAGGAGCAGCCCCGGCCGCGCGTCTTGTACGTTCTTGCGCTCGCGCTGGTAGGCACCGGGCGGCACGCCGACGATCCGCGCGAAGTGCCGGTTGAGGTGCGGCTGGTCGGTGAACCCGACGGCGACGGCGGCCTCGGCCGGGGAGGTCCCCGTGTCCAGCAGCCGCCGCGCCCGGCGCACCCGGGCGTCCGTCAGCCAGGTGTGGGGCGGCATGCCGTAGGCGTCCCGGAAGGCCCGCAGCAGCGCGAACGGACTGCTCCCGAGCTCCCCGGCGAGCCGCTCCAGGCTCGGCGGGTCGGCCATCCGCTCCTCCAGCACCGCACGCGCGCGTGCCGCCGTCCTGGCCCCGGCCGTACGCACCTGGCGCCGGGGCAGCGGTCCGCCGTTCAGTCGCAGCAGCCGGGTCACGGCCACCCGCAGCAGGGTGTCGGCGGCCAGCGCGTTCCCTTCGTCGGCGGCCCGCAGCACGCGGTGCACCAGCTCGACGGTGTACGGGTCGTCGAGCACCGGCCGGACGAACCCCGGTGTCCCGCGCAGCGTCGTCGTCTCCGCCGCGATCCCGGCCACCAGCTCGGGCGCCGGGTAGACGGCCCCGTACCGCCAGCCCTCCGGCACCCCGGCCCGCCCCGTGTGCGGGGTGTCCGGGTTGACCAGGGCGAGCGAGCCGGCTCCGGCGTACTGGTCGCTGCCGCCGTGGTGGAAGACCTCCACACCGTCGGCGATGGCGGCGATGACGAAGTGCTCGTGGGTGTGGCGCACGAAGGTCTTCCGTATGTACTGGGCGCGGAGCAGGTCGACGTCGGGCAGCTCGTCGTACCGCCAGTGCCGCGCCCGCTCGCCCGATCCCGCCATGCCCCCATTCTCCGCCACCCTCGCCGCGCCTCACCGCGTCCCCGGTGCCAGCCCGGATCGGGCGTCCGGCGGGCGGGCGCGGCCGGCCCACGCGCATACGGCACTCGGGGCCCGCCGCCCGCGCCCGTGGGGAGTGCGGAGGCACGAGGGGGCGCAGGAGGCAGACCCCGCGCCCCGGGCCCGGGCAGCCGGATCAGCCCTCGGCGGCAACCCGGACGGCTCTCCGACCAGTCCGGCCTCCGCTTTCCCGCTCCGCGCCCGGTTCGAACCCCCGCAGGCGCCGGGGCCCGCACGGGCGTCCCCGACGTCCGGCCGGTCGGACGCCCGGCGCCGACGAGGGGCCGCCCGTACGCCCGGCTCGGGCCGGCTCGGGCCGGCTCGGGCCGGCTCGGGCCGGCTCGGGCCGATTGTCAGTGGTCGGGTGCACGATGGATCCATGGTCAGCTCCGCACACCGAGCCCTGGACGGCTTCTCACCCGCGACCCGCGGCTGGTTCACGGGGGCCTTCTCCGTGCCCACCTCCGCCCAGGCGGGCGCGTGGCAGGCCATCTCCCAGGGTTCGGACGTGCTGGTGGTCGCCCCCACCGGGTCGGGCAAGACGCTGGCCGCCTTCCTCGCCGCGCTGGACCAGCTGACCTCGACGCCCCCGCCCGCCGACCCCAAGAAGCGCTGCCGCGTCCTGTACGTCTCCCCGCTCAAGGCCCTGGCTGTCGACGTCGAGCGCAACCTCCGCAGCCCCCTGACCGGCATCCGCCAGGAGTCCGTGCGCCTCGGCCTGCCCGAGCCCGAGGTCAAGGTCGGCATCCGCTCCGGCGACACCCCGGCCGCCGAGCGCCGCGCCCTGTCCACACGGCCGCCGGACATCCTGATCACCACCCCGGAGTCGCTGTTCCTGATGCTGACGTCGGCCACGCGCGACGCGCTGACCGGCATCGAGACGGTGATCCTGGACGAGGTGCACGCGGTCGCCGGCACCAAGCGCGGCGCCCATCTCGCGCTCACCCTGGAGCGGCTGGACGAGCTGCTGCCGAAGCCGGCCCGCCGCATCGGTCTGTCCGCGACGGTGCGCCCGGTGGACGAGGTCGCCCGCTTCCTCGCCCCGCGCGGCCGGGTCGAGATCGTCCAGCCCAAGTCGGGCAAGGAGTTCGACCTGTCCGTCGTCGTCCCGGTCGAGGACCTCGGCGAGCTGGGCGGCTCCCCGGTCGCGGACGGCAACGAGGGCGCGGAGCGCCCGTCGATCTGGCCGCACGTCGAGGAGCGGATCACCGACCTGGTCCAGTCGCACCGCTCCACGATCGTCTTCGCCAACTCCCGGCGGCTGGCCGAGCGCCTGTGCAACCGGCTCAACGAGATCGCGTACGAGCGGGCCACCGGCGAGCCCCTGGACGAGCACCACTCCCCCGCCGACCTGATGGGCGGCTCGGGCGCCGCCCATGGCGCCCCGCCCGTGATCGCCCGCGCCCACCACGGCTCGGTCTCCAAGGAGCAGCGCGCCCTCGTGGAGGAGGACCTCAAGGCGGGCCGGCTGCCCGCCGTCGTCACGACCTCCAGCCTGGAGCTGGGCATCGACATGGGCGCCGTCGACCTGGTGGTCCAGGTCGAGTCGCCGCCCTCCGTGGCCTCCGGACTCCAGCGCGTCGGCCGCGCGGGGCACCAGGTCGGCGCGGTCTCCACCGGCGTGGTCTTCCCGAAGTACCGCGGCGACCTGGTGCAGTCGGCCGTCGTCACCGAGCGCATGCGCAGCGGCGCCATCGAAGCCCTGAGGATCCCCGCCAACCCGCTGGACGTGCTGGCTCAGCAGCTGGTGGCGATGACCGCGCTGGACACCTGGCAGGTCGACGACCTCCTCGCCACCGTCCGCCGCGCCGCGCCCTTCGCCTCGCTCCCCGAGTCGGCCTTCACCGCCGTCCTGGACATGCTCGCCGGCCGCTATCCCTCCGACGCCTTCGCCGAGCTGCGCCCGCGCGTGGTGTGGGACCGGATCGCCGGCACGGTCACCGGCCGCCCGGGGGCCCAGCGGCTCGCCGTGACGTCCGGGGGCACGATCCCCGACCGCGGGCTCTTCGGGGTGTTTTTGGCCGGCGCCGACCCGAAGAAGGGCGGCGGCCGGGTCGGCGAGCTGGACGAGGAGATGGTGTACGAGTCCCGCGTGGGCGACGTCTTCACGCTGGGCACCAGCTCCTGGCGGATCGAGGACATCACGCGCGACCGGGTCCTGGTCTCCCCGGCGCCGGGCGTGCCGGGCAGGCTGCCGTTCTGGAAGGGCGACCAGCTGGGCCGCCCCCTGGAGCTGGGCCGCGCGCTGGGCGCGTTCCTGCGGGAGGTCGGCGCCCTGTCCAAGGAGGACGCCCGGCTGCGCCTGGTCACCGCGGGTCTGGACGCCTGGGCCGCGGACAACGTGCTGTCGTACCTCGACGAGCAGCGCGAGGCCTGCGGTCACGTCCCCGACGACCGCACCATCGTCGTCGAGCGCTTCCGGGACGAGCTGGGCGACTGGCGGGTCGTGGTCCACTCCCCCTTCGGCGCCCAGGTCCACGCCCCCTGGGCCCTCGCCCTGGGCGCCCGGCTGACCGAGCGGTACGGCATGGACGCCCAGGTCATGCATGCCGACGACGGCATCGTGCTGCGCCTGCCCGACGCCGACCTCATGGGCCTGGACTTCCTCGACCAGGACCCCGCGAAGCCGGGCCTCGAGTACGACGCGGAGAAGGCTCCCGTCGGCGCGGCCGACGTCGTCTTCGACAAGGGCGAGGTCGACCGGGTCGTCACCGACCAGGTCGGCGGCTCGGCGCTGTTCGCGTCCCGCTTCCGCGAGTGCGCCGCCCGCGCGCTGCTGCTGCCGCGCCGCAGCCCGGGCAAGCGCACCCCGCTGTGGCAGCAGCGCCAGCGCGCCGCGCAGCTGCTGGAGGTGGCCAGCGAGTACGGCTCGTTCCCGATCGTCCTGGAAGCCGTCCGCGAGTGCCTCCAGGACGTCTTCGACGTACCCGGCCTGGTCGAGCTGATGGGCGACCTGGAGGCCCGCAAGGTCCGCCTGGTCGAGGTCACCACCCCCGAGCCGTCCCCCTTCGCCCGCTCCCTGCTCTTCGGCTATGTCGCCCAGTTCCTCTACGAGGGCGACTCACCGCTCGCCGAGCGCCGGGCCGCCGCCCTGTCCCTGGACTCGCGGCTGCTGGCGGAGCTGCTCGGCCAGGCCGAGCTGCGCGAACTGCTCGACGCGGAGGTCCTCACCGAGCTGGAGCGCGAGCTGCAGTGGCTCACCGAGGACCGCCGCATCAAGGACGCCGAGGGCGTCGCCGACCTCCTGCGGGTGCTCGGCCCGCTGACGGACGCGGAGCTGGCCGAGCGGGGCGCCGAGCCGCAGTGGGCACTCGAGCTGGCCGCGGCCCGCCGCGCGATCAGGGTGCGGATCGCCGGTGCCGACCACTGGGCGGCGATCGAGGACGCGGGCCGACTGCGCGACGCGCTGGGCACGGCACTGCCCGTCGGGGTGCCGGAGGCCTTCACCGAGCCGGTCAAGGACCCGCTCGGCGACCTCCTCGCCCGCCACGCCCGCACCCACGGCCCCTTCACCTCGGTCACCGCGGCGGCCCGCTTCGGTCTGGGCGTGGCGGTCACCGAGGGCGCCCTGCAACGGCTCGCGGGGGCGGGGCGGGTCGTGCAGGGCGAGTTCCATCCGGCCGGCATCGGCCAGGAGTGGTGCGACGCGACCGTCCTGCGCAGGCTGCGCCGCCGTTCCCTGGCCGCGCTGCGGCACGAGCTGGAGCCGGTGGCTCCGGCCGCGCTCGGTCAGTTCCTCCCCCAGTGGCAGCACATCGGCAAGGGTCACACGCTGCGGGGCGTCGACGGGCTGGTGCGCGCCGTCGAGCAGTTGCAGGGCGCCTCCGTGCCCGCCTCCGCCCTGGAGAAGCTGGTCCTTCCCTCCCGCGTGGCCAACTACTCCCCCGCCATGCTGGACGAGCTGACGGCCGCCGGCGAGGTGGTGTGGGCCGGAGCGGGTTCGCTGCCCGGCAAGGACGGCTGGGTCTCCCTCTACCTCGCGGACGCGGCCCCGCTGCTTCTGCCGCCGCCGCATCCCCTGGAGACGACCGCCCTGCACGAGTCCGTCCTGACCGCTCTCTCGGGCGGGTACGGCCTGTTCTTCCGCCAGATCGCCGACCAGGTCCGCGCCACCACCCACCCGGAGGCCACCGATCCGCAGCTGGCCGACGCCCTGTGGGACCTGGCCTGGTCCGGACGGCTGACGAACGACACGCTCGCGCCCCTGCGCTCCCTGCTGGGCTCCGGGCGCACCGCGGGCTCCACGGCCCACCGTGCCAAGCGCGCGGTGCCCCGCGGCCGGTACGGCTCGCTGACGGCCGCCGCCCGCCCGGCGTCCCGCACCGGTCCGCCGACGGTGGCGGGCCGCTGGTCGCTGCTCCCGGCCCGCGAGGCCGACGGCACGGTGCGGGCCCACGCCCTGGCCCGCTCGCTCCTCGACCGGCACGGCGTGGTGACCCGCGGCGCCGTCGCCGCGGAGGGCGTCGAGGGCGGCTTCTCGGCGGTGTACCGGATCCTGGCCGCGTTCGAGGAGAGCGGCCAGGCCCGGCGCGGGTACGTGGTGGAGGGGCTCGGGGCGGCGCAGTTCGCCATGGAGGGTGCCGTGGACCGGCTGCGCGCGGTGGCCAACGCCCGCGAGCGCGGCGACGGCCCGGCCGGACCGGAGGAGTTCACCCGCGACGGCTCCGTGAACCGGCCCGCGCCCGACGCCTCCGCCGAAGCGGCCGGCGACTTCCCCCACCGTCCCCTCGGCCCGCTCGGCCCCCTGGACCCCTTCGGCGACACCGCGTCCAGCGGCGCAGGAGGCCCCGACGCCGCCCCGGACCCCTTCGCCGACTTCGCCCCGGGCGACCAAGGAGGCGGCCGGGGAGGTCCGGGATCCCAGGGACACCCGGGAGGCCCGGCACCCTTCGACGACGTCTTCGCCGACCCCGACCACCTGGGCCGTTCGCCCTCCCGGGGGGACTACATCTCGCCTCGCGACTACGCCGAGCCGGGCGCCGGGGGCCCGCGCGGGAGCGGCGCGCACGAGGGCTTCCAGGGCCGGCGCGGCCTGTACGACGCCGGATCCCCCGGCCTTCGCGGCCGTGGCGCCACCGGTCCGCGGGCCGTCGTCCTGGCCGCCGCCGACCCGGCGAACGCGTACGGTGCGGCCCTCGGCTGGCCCGAGCCGCCCACCGGTGCGACGCACAAGCCCGGCCGCAAGGCGGGCTCCCTGGTGGTGCTCGTCGAGGGCGAACCGGCGCTCTACATGGAGCGCGGCGGCAAGACCCTCCTGCTGTGGCCCTCCGACCCCGACCGGCCGCCCACGGAGGACCCGCGTCTGCGGGCCGCCGCCGAGGCCCTCGCGGAGGCGGCCCGCGCCGGTTCCCTCGGCACGGTCACGGTGGAGCGCGTCAACGGCACGGCGGCCCTGACCTCTCCCTTCGGCCCTCTCCTGGAGGGAGCCGGCTTCATCGCCACCCCGCGCGGCCTGCGCATCAGGGCGTGACCCTGTCACCCTTGAGCCATGCCCGAAGGAGACACGGTCTGGCAGGCAGCGCGACGGCTGCACGACGCCCTCGCGGGCAAGGTGCTGACCCGGAGCGACTTCCGCGTCCCCCGGTACGCCACCGTCGACCTCACCGGCCGCACCGTCCTGGACGTCACCCCGCGCGGCAAGCACCTGCTCACCCGGGTCGAGGGCGGCCTGACGGTCCACTCGCACCTGCGCATGGACGGCTCCTGGAAGGTGTTCGCGCCCGGTCAGCGCTGGAGCGGCGGCCCCGCGCACCAGATCCGGGTGGTCCTCGGCACCGCCGACCGCACCGCCGTCGGCTACCGTCTCCCGGTGCTGGACATCCTGCGCACCGCCGACGAGCAGCGTGCCGTCGGGCATCTCGGCCCCGACCTGCTCGGGCCCGACTGGGACCCGGCGCGGGCCCTGGACAACCTGTGCGCGGACCCGGCCCGCCCGCTCGGCGAGGCCCTGCTGGACCAGCGCAATCTCGCCGGTATCGGCAACGTCTACAAGAGCGAGCTGTGCTTCCTGCTCGGCGTCACGCCCTGGCTGCCGGTCGGCGAGCTGCCCGCCGATCGGGCCGCGCTGCTGCCCACGCTCGCGAAGAAGCTCCTGGAGACCAACCGAGACCGCCCGGTCCGCCGCACCACGGGCCTGCGCGGCCAGGACCTGTTCGTGTACGGCCGGGCACCCCGTCCCTGCCTGCGCTGCGGCACCTCGGTCCGGGTGGCCGACCAGGGCGACGGCTCCCGCGAGCGCCCGACCTACTGGTGCCCGGCCTGCCAGCGCGGCCCGTCACCGCGTCCGAGCCGCGGCGCGGGGGCCCGCACAAGGCGCTGAGGAAGCCGCCGGGGAAGTCGCGGGGCGGTTCAGCCGGCGGTGAGCAGGGCGTCCATCTGACCGGCCGCCTCGCGCAGGCCGTCGTCCATGCCCATCGTCATGAGCTGGTCCATCTGCTCCCTGGTGTCGAAGACCGCCCGCATCTCCATCCGGGTGCCGCCCGCGCTCTCGGTGAGCGTGACCCGGTTCGCGGTCGTCGGCATCGCGGCGTTCGGCACCCCGTCCTCGTCGGCGAACCCGTCGGTGAACTCCAGCGACCTCGGGGCGTCGACCGTGGCGACCCGCCACCAGCCGCGGTACTTCTCGCCCTCCGGGCCGGTCATGAAGTACGTGACGTCCCCGCCCGGGGTCAGGTCGTGCTCCTCCACCGTCGCCGGGTAGGCCGGCGGTCCCCACCAGCGCTCCAGTCGCCGGGGATCGGACCACAGCTGCCACACCCGTTCGGCGGGGGCCGCGAAGTCGGCGACCAGGGTGAGGGTCAGGTTGTCCAGGTCCTTGTCCAGGCTGGTGACACTCATCGGCTCTGTCCTTCCGTGGGTCGGGGCGTTCCGGGTGCGGCTTCCTGTCCCTGGGCGAGCAGGTCGGACTCCGCCGCACCCGTCCGCGGCGTTCCCTGACCACGCCGCCGGCCCGCTCCAGTACCGCGACGTGCTTCTGCGGCGCCCGGGTCGGCGCAGATCAGCGCCCGTCCGGGCGGTTCGGGACCGGGCTCCGCTCCGGCCCGCGCAGGGCCCGGCGCCACCGTCCCGCGCCCAGCGCCCCCGCGGCCCGGCGTCGCGGCACACAGTGCACCGGCAGCACACTCAGCCCCCAGCCGCCGACCGCGACCGCCCCTTCGATCACCCCGGCGCCGGGCTCCAGCGCCAGGCGCAGCACGGCCCACCACCACAGCACACCGAGACCCAGCGCGACCGCCCGGCGAGCCGTCCGCGCCGGAGCCATCCCGCGTCATCCGTTTTCGGCCTGGAACATCCAGTGCTGCTTCTCGAGATCGGCCGTGACCTGGATGAAGATGTCCTGGCTCACGGGGTCGGGGTCACCGCTCGCCGAGATCCGCTCGCGCATCCGCCCGATCACCGCGCCCAACGCGTCCACGATGGTCTGTACGGCGGTGGTGTCGTTCACCCAGCCCTCGGGAGTCACGTCGATGCCGCTGCCGACGGCGACCGTGGCGGCCCGCCCGTCCGGGGGGACGCCCAGCGCCGAGGCACGCTCCGCCACGGTGTCCGAGTGCGTGCGGGCGGTGCCGACCAGTTCGTCCAGCTGGAGATGTACGGAGCGGAAGCGCGGGCCGACCACGTTCCAGTGGATCTGCTTCGCCACCAGGGCCAGGTCGACCAGGTCGACGAGGGCTCCCTGCAACGCCTCCGAGACGGTCTTCAGGTCCGCGTCGGACAACGGGCTCTTCACGACGTACATCCACGCCTCCGTCGGTTCGCCCCCCGGCCATCACCTTCCACGATGACCGCACCCCCACCGACCGGCAAACGGGCGGCGCACCACCGACGGCGCCCACGCGACCTCACACGCACCCGCACCCGGAGACGCACCCGCACCCGGAGACGCACGCAGGGACGCACCCAGGCACGCGAAAGCCCCGGCCTCGTCCCTCCGGTCTCCCGGAGCGACCCCGGCCGGGGCCTCACACGCACACGTTCTCGGACGCTCAGGCGGCGACGACGTCCACTGCCTCGGCGGGCGCCTTGATGGTCACCCGTTCCGGTGGCACGCCGGTCACCGAGACGGAACCCAGCATCGGACGCACCGGTGCCGGTACGGTCTCGCTGGGCGTCGCCGCAGCGGACTGGGCCAGCTCGGCGAGGGCGAGTTCGTCGCTCACTTCCCGCATGAGCTCGGACATCCGTACGTCCAGCGCGTCGCAGATGGCGGAGAGCAGCTCGGAAGAAGCCTCCTTCTGCCCCCGCTCCACCTCGGAGAGATAGCCGAGTGAGACTCGGGCGGACGAGGAGACTTCGCGCAGAGTACGGCCCTGGCGTTGGCGCTGCCGACGCAGCACGTCACCCAGCAGGCGACGGAGCAGAATCATCGGTGGCTCCCTCCTCGGACCGTGTTACCGCATCCTTCACGCCCCACCGTACCGCCTCGCGCCGCGGCCGTGCGGGGAGCGATGTCGTGTTCACTCAGGGCTGCAAACATCAAAACCCCCCGTTCCGTTCCGTATCCTGTGCCCGCTCATTCCCGGTCTGTTCGCTCGCAAGCTCCCTCAAAAGAAGTGCGAGTACGCTCCGTACACTCTCCATACGAATTTCCGCGCGGTCGCCGTTCAACCGCAGCGCCTCCACTTTTCCGCCATCGGCGCAACCCTGTTCGGCCCCGAAAGGCCCGTCCACGGCCACGAAGACCGTGCCCACGGGCTGCCCGTCCTGCGGGTCGGGACCGGCGACACCCGTCGTCGCGATGCCCCAGTCGGCGCCCAGCGCCGTGCGCACACCTGCCGCCATCCGGGCGGCGACCTGCGGATCCACGGCCCCGCGCGCCGCGAGCAGCTCGCCGTCGACGCCGAGCAGCTCCCGCTTCAGTTCCGTCGCGTAGGCGGTGACGGAGCCCCGGAAGGCCTTGGACGCCCCGGGGACCGCCGTGAGCGCGGCGGCGACCATCCCACCGGTCAGTGACTCGGCGACCGCGAGGGTCTCGCCCCTGACTGTGAGTAGTCGCACCACGTCGGCGGCCGTGGAACTCAAACTTCCGTCTCCTTCAACGCCGCTCTGCGTTCGGCGATTCCCCGGCGGCGCAGCACGATGGCCTGCTTCACATAGTCCAGTCCGGTCGCCACGGTCAGGACGACCGCCACGGCCATCACCCAGAACCTCAGGGTGGCCAGGGGCCCCGTCAGCGCCAGGACGTACATGCCGACGGCGATGCCCTGGGTGAGCGTCTTGAGCTTGCCGCCCCGGCTCGCGGGGATGACTCCGTACCGGATGACCACAAAACGCAGGACGGTGATCCCGAGTTCCCGGCCGAGGATGACGGCCGTCACCCACCACGGCAGGTCGCCCAGCGCGGACAGGCAGATGAGCGCCGCGCCCATGATCGCCTTGTCGGCGATGGGGTCGGCGATCTTCCCGAAGTCGGTGACGAGGTCGTAGGTGCGCGCCAGGTGACCGTCGAAGAGGTCGGTGATCATGGCGATGGCGAAGGCGGCCCAGGCGAAGGAGCGCCAGGCCGGGTCGTACCCGCCGTTGCCGAGCATCAGGGCGACGAAGGCCGGCACGAGGAGCAGCCGGAGCATCGTCAGCAGATTGGCGACGTTCCAGACGCTCGCCTGGTTGACGGCCGCGGCCGCGATCTTGCCACCGCGCCCGGTCGCTCCGCCCTCGGTCGCGCCCCGTTCCGCCGTGCCCCGGTCCACCGCGTCTCCCGGACTCGTGCGCTCATCCGGCTCCTGGGCCGCGCCCGAGGCGCCGCGCGGGCCGGTCCTGCGCGCACTGGAGGAGCCACCCGCCGCGGACGCCGGGACTCCGGTCATCTGCCGGCCTCCTCACTCCACTCGGGCGATCCCAGCAGCGGTTCGGCCACCAGGTCGACACCCTCCGTACCGACCACCTTCGCGTCGACCATACGACCGACACTCAGGCCCTCGCCGCTCGTGAGCAGCACCTGGCCGTCCGTCTCGGGCGCCTGGTGCTCCGCGCGGCCGCGCACGCCGTCGCCCTCGTCGGCGGGGTCCACGGACTCGACGAGTACCCGCACGGTCGCGCCGACGCGCTCGTCGGCCCGCTGCGAGACCAGTTCCTCGGCGAGGCGGGAGACGTGCGCCAGCCGCTCGGCGACGACGTCCTCGTCCAGCTTGTCGCCGTAGGTCGCCGCCTCGGTGCCCTCCTCGTCGGAGTAGCCGAAGACGCCGATGGCGTCCAGCCGGGCATGGTTCAGGAACCGCTCCAGCTCGGCGAGGTCCGCCTCGGTCTCGCCGGGGAAGCCGACGATGAAGTTGGAGCGCACGCCCGCCTCGGGCGCCTTGCTCCGGATGGTGTCCAGCAGTTCCAGGAAGCGGTCGGTGTCACCGAAGCGGCGCATCGCGCGCAGCACGTTCGGCGCGGAGTGCTGGAAGGAGAGGTCGAAGTAGGGCACGACCTTCTCGGTGGAGGTGAGCACGTCGATCAGGCCGGGGCGCATCTCGGCCGGCTGGAGGTAGCTGACCCGCACCCGCTCGATGCCGTCGACGTCGGCCAGCTCGGGCAGCAGCGACTCCAGCAGCCGGATGTCGCCGAGGTCCTTGCCGTACGAGGTGTTGTTCTCGGAGACCAGCATGATCTCCTTGACGCCCTGCTCGGCCAGCCACCGCGTCTCGTTCAGCACGTCGCTCGGGCGGCGCGAGATGAAGGAGCCGCGGAAGGACGGGATGGCGCAGAAGGAGCAGCGCCGGTCGCAGCCGGAGGCCAGCTTCACCGAGGCGACCGGGGAGCCGTCCAGACGGCGGCGCAGAGGCGCGCGGGGCCCGGAGGCGGGGGCGACGCCCTCGGGGAGGTCGGACGGACCGTGGCCCGGCAGGGCGACGGCAGCTCCGGCCTCCTGGCGCTCGGCGGGGCTGATCGGCAGCAGCTTGCGCCGGTCGCGCGGGGTGTGCGCGGCGTGGATGCCGCCGTTCAGGATGGTCTGCAGGCGGTCGGAGATGTCGGCGTAGTCGTCGAAGCCGAGGACGCCGTCGGCCTCCGGGAGGGCGTCGGCCAGCTCCTTGCCGTACCGCTCGGCCATGCAGCCCACCGCCACGACGGCCTGCGTTCTTCCGTGGCCCTTGAGGTCGTTGGCCTCCAGGAGGGCGTCCACGGAGTCCTTCTTGGCGGCCTCGACGAAGCCGCACGTGTTCACGACGGCGACGTCCGCTTCCTCGGCGTCGTCGACGAGCTTCCAGCCGTCCGCCTCCAGACGGCCGGCGAGCTCCTCCGAGTCCACCTCGTTACGGGCGCAGCCAAGGGTGACGAGTGCGACGGTACGGCTTTCAGGCATGGGCTCAAGACTACTTCGTCCCGCCGACGGCCCATGTCGAAGGGGTTGGCCGATCCCGGCCAACCCCGTCCCGGCATGTCCCCCGCGTCCCCCATCCGACCTGCGGGTCGCCTATCCGACCTGCGGGTCGCCCTTGGTGTACGTGAGGCGCTCGACGGCGCCGGGCTGGAAGTCGTCCTCGATCTTCTTGCCGTTGACGTAGAGCTGGATGGCTCCGGCGTCGCCGAGGACGAGCTTGACCTTCTCGTTGTCCTGGAAGGTCTTGGAGTCGCCCTGCTTGAGCAGTCCGTCGAAGAGCAGCCGGCCGTTGTGGTCCTGGGCGGAGATCCAGCTGCGGCCCTCGGTGGCGCTGACCTTCACGGTCACCTTGTCCGCGGGCGCGGCGGCGATGGCGCTGTCGCTCGGCTGCGGCTCGGGGTCGGCGGGCTTCTCGGGCCTGGCGCTCGACGAGGCGGACTCGCCGGACGACGGCTGGGCCCCCTCGGCGACGCTCGCCTCGTTGCCGCCGTCGTCGCCGCCCTTGACGAACGTGAAGCCGACGAAACCGATCACGGCGACGATCGCGGCCACCATGGCGGCGGTCCAGTTGGGTCCGCGCCGCTCGGGACGGATGCGCTCCGCCTCGAACAGGGGCGCGGTCGGCGTCGGCGCCGGGCGCCCGCCGCGCTCGGCGTCGAACTGCGCCAGCAGCTCGGCGGGGTCGAGCCCGACGGCCTTGGCCAGGGTGCGGATGTGACCGCGCGCGTAGACGTCGCCGCCGCAGGGCGCGAAGTCGTCCGCCTCGATGGCGTGCACGATGGCGATGCGGACGCGGGTGGCGGTGGTGATGTCGTCGACGGTCAGCCCCGCGGCGATCCGGGCCTGCTTGAGGGCGCGGCCGACGGAGGGGCGGGCTTCCTCGGAAACGTCCGCGGGGACTTCGTGGGACACGTCTTCGATCGGACGCTCGTCTTCGGGGGAGTTGCCGTTGGACACGGGGGCGCCTTTCGAGCGTTTAGCCGCCTGTGCTGGGCGTTCAGTCTAGGGGGGGTGCAAACGGGTGGGGCAAGCGGGCGGTACGACCTTTACGCCATCGGAATGGCCCGGCACTCCGATGGTGGACTACCTGTTTGTCACTTCCCTCAACTTGACGTAGGGCCTGGGGAAACGGTTGCTCAATGGTCCCTAACGGGTGAGTCACGATGGGCCGCCCGGCCCTCGTGACCCCCTGTCGGCGGAACCTTCGTCTACCCGCCCCTACCCTTCGGACTCCCCCCGGATCACCGCGAGCACGCCGTCCAGCTCGTCAGGCTTCACCAGGACGTCACGAGCCTTCGAGCCTTCGCTCGGCCCGACGATGCTCCGCGACTCCATCAGGTCCATCAGCCGCCCGGCCTTCGCGAAGCCGACGCGCAGCTTGCGCTGGAGCATCGAGGTCGATCCGAACTGCGTGGAGACCACCAGCTCGGCCGCCTGGCACAGCAGGTCGAGGTCGTCGCCGATGTCCTCGTCGATCTCCTTCTTCTGCTTGGTGCCCACGGTGACGTCGTCCCGGAAGACCGGCGCCATCTGGTCCTTGCAGTGCTGGACGACGACCGCGACCTCCTCCTCGGTCACGAACGCGCCCTGCATACGGGTCGGCTTGTTCGCGCCCATCGGCAGGAAGAGGCCGTCGCCCTTGCCGATGAGCTTCTCGGCGCCGGGCTGGTCGAGGATGACCCGGGAGTCGGCGAGCGAGGAGGTGGCGAAGGCGAGCCGCGAGGGCACGTTGGCCTTGATCAGACCGGTGACGACGTCCACGGACGGCCGCTGGGTGGCGAGCACCAGGTGGATGCCGGCCGCACGCGCGAGCTGGGTGATCCGCACGATCGCGTCCTCGACGTCCCGCGGCGCGACCATCATCAGGTCGGCCAGCTCGTCCACGATCACCAGCAGGTACGGGTACGGCTGGAGTTCGCGCTCGCTGCCCTCGGGCGGCTTGACCTTGCCCTCGCGCACCGCGCGGTTGAAGTCGTCGATGTGCCGGTAGCCGTAGGCGGCGAGGTCGTCGTAGCGCAGGTCCATCTCGCGCACGACCCACTGGAGCGCCTCGGCGGCCCGCTTCGGGTTGGTGATGATCGGCGTGATCAGGTGCGGGATGCCCTCGTACGCGGTCAGCTCGACGCGCTTGGGGTCGACCAGGATCATCCGGACGTCCTCCGGGGTCGCCCGCATCATGATCGAGGTGATCAGGCAGTTGATGCAGGACGACTTGCCGGAACCGGTGGCTCCGGCCACCAGCATGTGCGGCATCTTCGCCAGCGAGTGCATGACGTAGCCGCCCTCGACGTCCTTGCCGAAGGCGACCAGCATCGGGTCGTCGTCCTCGGCGGACTCGGCGAGGCGCAGCACGTCCCCGAGGTTGACCATTTCCCGGTCGGTGTTGGGGATCTCGATGCCGACCGCGGACTTGCCGGGGATCGGGCTGATGATCCGCACGTCGGGGCTGGCGACGGCGTACGCGATGTTCTTGGTCAGCGCGGTGATCCGCTCGACCTTCACGGCGGGACCGAGCTCGACCTCGTAGCGCGTGACCGTCGGTCCGCGGGTGAAGCCGGTGACGGCGGCGTCGACCTTGAACTCGGTGAAGACGGTGGTCAGCGAGGCCACTATGGCGTCGTTGGCGGCGCTGCGGGACTTGCCGGGACCACCGCGCGTGAGGAGGTCGAGCGCGGGCAGCGCGTAGGTGATGTCGCCGGAGAGCTGGAGCTGCTCGGCGCGCGGCGGCAGGTCCCGTTCCCTGGGCAGCGGCGTCTTGGTCAGGTCCGGGACCGCGCCCCCCGTCGGCGGTTGTGCGGGCGCCTCGGCGGCGTCCTTCCTGAGCTTCCCCGGCTGCGGCCGCGCGGCCGGCACGGGTGTGGGCGTCGGGGTCGTGGACTCGCGGTCCCCCGTGCTCACGCCCTGGGTGAGATCGGCGACCAGCGGCGAGGGCGGCATCCCGTGCAGTACGGCGCCGTCGAGCGCAGCGGCGGCCGCCGCGGCGACGTCCACGGCGTCCATCGGACGGTTCATCTCGGGCTGGGGCACCGCGGACCGCCGGGGCCTGCCGCGGCGCCGGCTGAGCGCCTCCTGCTCGGCCGCGTCGGGGTCGTAGGGCTCGGCGGCGGGCGCCCCGCGCCTGCGGGACGGGGCGGGCAGCGCCTCGCGCCACTGCTCGTCGTAGCGCTCGTCGTCGTCCGTGAACGCGTCCGCCTCCGGGTCGCTGACCACACCGAGCCGCACCCCGAGCTGCCGCAGCCGCTGCGGAATCGCGTTGACCGGGGTGGCCGTGACGACGAGCAGCCCGAAGACGGTGAGCAGCACGAGCAGCGGCACGGCCAGCACGTCGGTCATCGTGTACGACAGCGGGGTCGCCGCGCCCCAGCCGATGAGACCGCCGGCGTCCCTTATGGCCTGCATGCCGTCACTGCGGGCCGGCGAGCCGCAGGCGATGTGCACCTGGCCCAGCACCCCGATGACGAGCGCGGACAGGCCGATCACGATCCGTCCGTTGGCCTCGGGCTTCTCGGGGTGCCGGATCAGGCGTACGGCGACGGCGCCGAACAGGATCGGCACCAGCAGGTCGAGGCGGCCGAAGGCGCCGGTCACGAGGATCTCGACGAGGTCGCCGACGGGTCCCCTGAGGTCGGCCCAGGTGCCCGCGGCGACGATCAGGGCGACGCCGAGCAACAGCAGGGCGACGCCGTCCTTGCGGTGGGCCGGGTCGAGGTTCTTGGCGCCCTGCCCTATACCGCGGAAGACCGCGCCCACTGCGTGCGCGAGGCCCAGCCAGAGGGCGCGCACCAGTCGGTACACGCCCCCGGTGGGGTTCGGAGCCGGTTTGGGCGCGGGCTTCTTCGCCGCGGCCTTCTTGGCGGGCGCCTTCTTCGCGGGCGGCTTCTTCACCGCGGCCTTCTTGGCAGGGCCCTTCGCGGGAGCGGCCGTCTTCTTCGCGGGCGGCTTCTTGGCTGCGGAGGGACGTGAGGCCATGGTTGTGAGGTTACCGGGGGAGACGGCGGTCGACACGTGTGCCTACCGCTTCACCCGTTCGTGTCGCCCCCGCGCCGGGACGGAACTGACGCTTCCACCACAGCCCCTGACAAGCACTCACAGAACACCGCACGGGCGGCCACGCGGACCGCCCGGGCGGGACTCGCGGGCAGCAGAGGGCGCTCGCGGCGTCAGTTGACGGCGGCCTGGCCTCCGGACGTGCCCGGCTCCAGGGCGTCCAGCGCCCGCCGCAGCCCGGTGAGCTTGCGCTCCAGATGGGCTGCCGTCGCCACCGCGGCCGCGTCCGTCGACTCGTCGCCGAGCTGCTTGGACAGCGCCTCCGCCTGCTCCTCCACGGCCGCCAGCCGCGCCGACAGCTCGGCGAGCAGCCCCGCGGGCTCCTTGGCCTCGCCGGCCTCCGCCTTGCCGTTGCCCTCCAACTGGAGCCGCAGCAGCGCCGCCTGCTCACGCAGCTGGCAGTTCTTCATGTACAGCTCGACGAAGACCGAGACCTTGGCCCGCAGCACCCAGGGGTCGAACGGCTTGGAGATGTAGTCCACCGCGCCCGCCGCGTACCCGCGGAAGGTGTGGTGCGGGCCGTGGTTGATCGCGGTGAGGAAGATGATCGGGATGTCCCGGGTCCGCTCTCGCCGCTTGATGTGCGCGGCGGTCTCGAAACCGTCCATGCCCGGCATCTGGACGTCCAGCAGGATGACCGCGAAGTCGTCCGTGAGCAGTGCTTTGAGCGCTTCCTCCCCGGACGATGCCCGCACCAGCGTCTGATCGAGCGCCGAGAGGATCGCCTCCAGCGCCAGCAGATTCTCCGGCCGGTCATCGACCAGGAGGATCTTGGCCTTCTGCACCATGGCCCGCCCTCCTCGCCCCGGCGTGGGGCCTCCCCTGTCCACAGGACTCGGCACGGCACCGGCGGGTGCCGCCCCGTGGGACGGCTCCCTTGCGCCGTCCGTCCTTGTGCCGGTCATCGTAGCCGCACCCCGCCTGTCGCCACACCCTGTCACCGTGATGTCACTGTGCTCGTAGCAGAAACGCGGCGGGAGACCAGAAGGTTCCCCGAATCCCGTACTCCTACACGGCTTCGGGCACGCTGAGTCAGCGACTGCGCGTGGGCTCCGAAGGTTCCCGCCGTGCACACACACCCCACGTTCGCACACCACCCGGGCGAACCGCACGGAAGGTGCCCGTACGTACGAGGCCACCGTGCCCGAACGTACTACGGGCCCCGGGTCCGAACGTACCCGCCGCTTCCCGCCGGGCCCCCGCCCCCGGTCCCGCCACCGCCACCGGTCCCGGCCACCGTCACCGGGTCCCCGCGCTCACTCCTCGCGCATCCACTGCTGCATGACCTCCAGCAGGTGGTCGGGGTCGACCGGCTTGGTCACGTAGTCGGAGGCTCCGGACTCGATCGCCTTCTCCCGGTCGCCCTTCATCGCCTTCGCGGTCAGCGCGATGATCGGCAGACCGGCGAACTGGGGCATCCGGCGGATCGCCGTGGTCGTCGCGTAGCCGTCCATCTCCGGCATCATGATGTCCATCAGGACGACCGCCACGTCCTCGTGCTGCTCCAGGACCTCGATGCCCTCGCGCCCGTTCTCGGCGTACAGCACGGACAGACCGTGCTGCTCCAGGACGCTGGTCAGGGCGAAGACGTTGCGGATGTCGTCGTCGACGATCAGCACCTTCTGCCCGCCGAACCGGATGCCCCGGTGCGCGTGCGGTGCCGACTCCGACTCCCGCCCGGCGCCCGGCTGCCGCTCCTGCGGCTCGGGCCGCTCCTCGTTGTCCGCGGCCGACTTGCGCCGGCGCCGGAACAGCGCCGCCGCACCGTTCTGCGAGTCCTGGTACGACTTGACCTCGGCCGGCGCCTGGAACTCCGTGCCCGCGACCTCGCCCGCGGCACCCGAGGACGTCGGCCCCTCACCGGCCTCCGCGGAGGGCAGCGGCTGCTGGTAGCCGTGCGGGGGCAGTTCGCTCGGGTGCAGCGGCAGGTAGAGCGTGAAGGTCGATCCGCGGCCCGGTTCGCTCTGCGCGTGGATCTCACCCCCGAGCAGCTGCGCGATCTCCCTCGAGATGGACAGCCCGAGGCCCGTACCGCCGTACTTGCGACTCGTGGTGCCGTCGGCCTGCTTGAACGCCTCGAAGATCACCTGCATCTTGCTGGCCGCGATCCCGATGCCCGTGTCGCTCACGGAGAACGCGATCAGCTCGGCGTCCGGGTCGTTCACCGAACCGGCCTCCAGCAACTGCTCCCGGATGGCCCGCGGCACCTCGTCCCGGGCCGGCCGGATGACCAGCTCGACTGAGCCCGAGTCGGTGAACTTCACCGCGTTGGACAGCAGGTTGCGCAGCACCTGGAGCAGCCGCTGCTCGTCGGTGTGCATGGTGGCGGGCAGTCCCGGCGACACCCGCACCGACAGGTCCAGGCCCTTCTCCGCGCTCAGCGGCCGGAAGGTGGCCTCCACGTAGTCCACGAGCTGGACCAGGGCGATGCGTGTCGGGGAGACGTCCATCTTCCCCGCGTCGACCTTCGACAGGTCGAGGATGTCGTTGATCAGCTGGAGCAGGTCGGAACCGGCTCCGTGGATCGTCTCGGCGAACTCGACCTGCTTCGGGGTGAGGTTCGCGTCGGCGTTGTCGGCGAGCAACTTGGCCAGGATCAGCAGCGAGTTGAGCGGCGTACGCAGCTCGTGCGACATGTTGGCCAGGAACTCGCTCTTGTAGCGCATGGAGACCGCCAACTGCTCGGCGCGCTCCTCCAGGACCTGCCGCGCCTCCTCGATCTCGGTGTTCTTCACCTCGATGTCGCGGTTCTGCTGCGCCAGCAGCTCTGCCTTCTCCTCCAGTTCGGCGTTGGACGACTGGAGCGCCTTCTGCCGCTGCTCCAACTCCTCCGACCGCTCCCGCAGTTGCTCGGTCAGCTCCTGCGACTGGCTCAGCAGGACCTCCGTCTTGGTGTTCACCGAGATGGTGTTGACGCTCGTCGCGATCATCTCGGCGATCTGGTTCAGGAAGTCCTTCTGGATGTGGGTGAACGGCGTGAACGACGCCAGCTCGATGACACCGAGCACCTGCCCCTCGAACAGCACCGGCAACACGATCACCTGCGCGGGCGGGGCCTCGCCGAGCCCGGAGGAGATCTTCAGGTAACCGGTCGGCGCGTTCTCCACGAGGATCGTGCGCTTCTCCTGGGCGGCCGTGCCGACCAGCGCCTCCCCCGGCCGGAAGGAGGTGGGCATGGAGCCCATCGAGTAGCCGTACGACCCGAGCATGCGCAGCTCGTACGCGTCGCCCTCGGCACCCGCCTGCTCCTGGCCGTCGACCAGGGGCATCGCGAGGAAGAACGCCCCGTGCTGCGCGGAGACCACCGGCGTCAGCTCGCTCATGATCAGCGAGGCCACGTCCTGGAGGTCGCGGCGGCCCTGCATGAGTCCGGAGATCCGGGCCAGATTGCCCTTGAGCCAGTCCTGCTCCTTGTTGGCGATCGTGGTGTCGCGCAGGTTGGCGATCATCTTGTTGATGTAGTCCTGCAGCTCCGAGATCTCCCCGGAGGCGTCCACGTCGATCTTCAGGTTCAGGTCGCCGCGCGTCACCGCGGTCGCCACCCGCGCGATGGCCCGCACCTGCCGGGTGAGGTTCCCCGCCATCTCGTTCACCGACTCCGTCAGGTCGCGCCAGGTGCCGTCGACGTCCCGCACGCGTGCCTGACCGCCGAGCTGCCCCTCCGTGCCCACCTCGCGGGCGACGCGGGTGACCTCCTCGGCGAAGGACGACAGCTGGTCCACCATCGTGTTGATGGTCGTCTTCAGCTCCAGGATCTCGCCGCGCGCGTCGATGTCGATCTTCTTGGTCAGGTCGCCCTTGGCGATCGCCGTGGTGACCATGGCGATGTTGCGCACCTGACCGGTCAGGTTGGACGCCATCTGGTTCACCGACTCGGTGAGGTCCTTCCACGTCCCCGACACACCCGGCACCTGCGCCTGGCCGCCCAGGATGCCGTCGGTGCCCACCTCGCGGGCCACCTTGGTCACCTGGTCGGCGAAGGACCGCAGCGTCCGCACCATGGTGTTGAAGGTGTCCGCGAGCTGCGCGACCTCGCCGCGCGCCTCGATCGTCACCGTCCGCGTCAGGTCGCCGTTGGCAACGGCCGCGGCCACCTGGGAGATGTTCCGCACCTGGACCGTGAGGTTCTTGGCCATCAGGTTGACGTTGTCGTTGAGGTCCTTCCAGATGCCCACGACGCCGGGCACACTCGCCTGACCACCGAGGATGCCCTCCGTGCCCACCTCGCGGGCCACCCGCG
This sequence comes from Streptomyces violaceorubidus, assembly GCF_000717995.1. Taxonomy (GTDB): domain Bacteria; phylum Actinomycetota; class Actinomycetes; order Streptomycetales; family Streptomycetaceae; genus Streptomyces; species Streptomyces violaceorubidus. Next base: position 6,738 of record NZ_JODM01000011.1, on the reverse strand, counting down.
TGACCTGCTCGGCGAAGGACGACAGCTGGTCCACCATGGTGTTGACGGTGGTGACCAGTTCGAGGATCTCGCCCTTGGCGTCGACGGTGATCTTCTTCGACAGGTCGCCCTTGGCGACCGCGGTCGTCACCTCGGCGATGTTGCGCACCTGCATGGTCAGGTTGTTGGCCATGCCGTTCACGGACTGCGTGAGGTCCTTCCATGTGCCGGAGACGCCCTGCACCTCGGCCTGGCCGCCGAGGATGCCCTCGGTGCCCACCTCGCGCGCGACGCGCGTGACCTCCTGGGCGAACGACGACAGCTGGTCCACCATCGTGTTCAGGGTGTTCTTCAGCTCCAGGATCTCCCCGCGCGCGTCCACGGTGATCTTCTGGGACAGGTCACCGCGCGCCACCGCCGTCGCGACCTGCGCGATGTTGCGCACCTGCGCGGTGAGGTTGCCGGCCATGCCGTTCACCGAGTCGGTCAGGTCCCGCCACACACCGGCGACCCCGGGCACCTGCGCCTGACCGCCGAGGCGGCCCTCCGTGCCCACCTCGCGGGCGACCCGGGTGACCTGTTCGGCGAAGCTGGAGAGCTGGTCCACCATCGTGTTGATGGTGTTCTTCAGCTCCAGGATCTCGCCGCGCGCGTCCACGTCGATCTTCTGGGACAGGTCACCGCGCGCCACCGCCGTCGTCACCTGCGCGATGTTGCGCACCTGGGAGGTCAGATTGCCGGCCATGGAGTTGACGGAGTCCGTCAGCTCCTTCCAGGTACCCGACACGCCGTCGACCCGGGCCTGACCGCCGAGGCGGCCCTCCGTGCCCACGTCCCGGGCCATCCGCGTGACCTGGCCGGCGAAGCTGGAGAGCTGGTCGACCATCGTGTTGACGGTGTTCTTCAGCTGGAGCATCTCGCCGGAGACGTCCACGGTGACCTTCTGCGACAGGTCGCCGTTGGCCACCGCCGTCGTCACCTGGGCGATGTTCCTCACCTGTCCGGTGAGGTTGCGGAACGCGGTGTTGACGGAGTCCGTCAGGTCCTTCCACGTCCCCGCCGCCCCCGGCACCTGCGCCTGCCCGCCCAGCTCGCCCTCGACACCGACCTCACGGGCCACCCTCGTGACCTCGGCACCGAAGGCGGAGAGCTGGTCCACCATCGTGTTGACGGTGTTCTTCAGCTCCAGCATCTCCCCGGCCACGTCCACCGTGACCTTCTGCGACAGGTCACCGCTGGCCACGGCGGTCGTGACCGCGGCGATGTCCCGCACCTGAGTGGTCAGGTTCCGGAAGACGGTGTTGACGGAGTCCGTCAGGTCCTTCCAGATGCCGGCCGCGCCCGGCACGTTCGCCTGGCCGCCGAGCTGCCCCTCACCACCGGTCTCGTTGGCCACCCGCGTGACCTCGTCCGCGAAGATCCGCAGCGTCTCGGTCATCTGGTTGATCGTCTCGGCGAGCTGCGCGACCTCGCCGCGGGCCGGCACCGTCACCTTCTTCGACAGGTCACCGTTGGCGACCGCCGTCGTGACGTGCGAGATCTCCCGCACCTGGGCCGTCAAGTTCCCGGCCATGGTGTTGACGGAGTCGGTCAGCTCCTTCCACACCCCGGCCACGCCCGGCACCTGCGCCTGCCCGCCCAGAGCGCCCTCGGTGCCCACCTCACGGGCCACCCGCGTCACCTCGGACGAGAACGCCAGGAGCTGGTCCACCATCGTGTTGACGGTGTTCTTCAGCTCCAGCATCTCCCCGGCCACGTGCACCGTGACCTTCCGGGACAGGTCACCCTTGGCCACCGCCGTCGTCACCAGCGCGATGTCCCGCACCTGCGCGGTGAGCCGGTACGCCATCGTGTTGACGGAGTCCGTCAGGTCCTTCCACGACCCGGACATTCCGCGCACCCGGGCCTGACCGCCCAGCTTGCCCTCGGTGCCGACCTCGCTGGCCACCCGCGTGACCTCGTCCGTGAACGTCGACAACTGGTCGACCAGGTTGTTCACGGTCCGGCCGACCTTCAGGAACTCGCCGCGCAGCGGCTGCCCGGTGCCCTCGTCGTTCTGCGTCCGCAGCTCCATGCGGGGCGACAGATCACCGTCCGCCACCGCCGAGAGCACCCGGCTGACCTCGGAGACGGGCCGTACGAGGTCGTCCACCAGCGCGTTCGAGTGGTCGATCGCGGCCGCCCAGGACCCTTCGCAGGCCCCGGTCTCCAGCCGCTCCGTGAGCTTTCCCTCGCGCCCGACCACGCGCCGCACCCGGGCCAGCTCACCCGTGAGGTGCAGATTGCGGTCGGCCACCTCGTTGAAGACCGCCGCGATCTCCGACATCACGCCGTCGCCGGACACCGTGAGCCGACGGCGGAAGTTCCCCTCGCGCATGGACACCAGCGCCGCGAGCAGCCGGTTCAGCGCGGCCGTGTCCACCGTCGTACTGCCGCTCCGCGCCCCGCCACCCCGCGACGAGCCCTGGTTACTCAGGGACTGTCCGCCTTTCGCGCGCGTCTTCGTGGCCCGCGTCGCTGCGCCAGACTCCACTGTGTCCCTCCCGCAGGGGTCGACCGATACCGCTGTGCCCGGCCGCCAAGGCTCGGCGGACCGGTTCCTTCCGCTTGTTTCCCGTGATGCCGGGCGGTCCGGCCCGGCGCGCCGGACCGCTTCCAGGGCTGCTGCCCACCCGACTCGGCGCGCATTCACCTGCCCGGACCTTCACAAGCAGCTTGCCCAGTGTTTCACCCCGGCCGAACCAGGCCATAACAGTTCGGCAGCTTCGCACATCGTCCGCACACCCTCTGGGCGGAAACACTGCAGACCGGCCTCCGGATGGACGGCGAAGGTAAGTAACCTTGCATACGGCTGTCCAGCCGAACCGGTCCCGTCCGGTCTGGGCGGTGGCACGGAGACGAGCGGGCATCGGAGGGGCGGCCGGAATGACCACCGGACTGATCCCGGGGGAGCAGCCCCCGGATCCCGGGCCGACGGGTGGACTGCCGCAGCAGCGGCGCGAGCCGCTCGGCCAGGAGGCCGTGCACGGGGAGAGAGGGTCGAGGAGTTCTGTGATCACCGCGCGCGCGGCCGCCAGCTTCGAGCCCGTCGGACGATCCGTGGCGAGCGCCCGGTCCTTCGTCCGCGACACGCTCCAGGGCTGGGGCCATGCCGACATCGTCGACGACGCCGTGGTGCTCACCAGCGAGCTGGTGACCAATGCCGTGGTCCACGCCGGCACCACCGCCGACGTCCTGTGCCTGCGCAGCGACGACGGCGTACGGATCGAAGTGGCCGACCACTACCCCGAGCGCGAGGTCCCCCTCCAGGGCTCCCCCGCCGACATGGGCAGCCCCGACCGGGAGGGCGGCCGCGGGCTCCAGCTGTGCGCGGCCCTGGCCGACCGCTGGGGCGTCGAGTACACCCCCACCCTGAAGAACGTCTGGTTCCACCTCCACCTGCCGGAGCGTCCGGTCGGCACCCGCGCGGCCGGCCCCTCCCTCCCGGCCTCCCTGCTGCCGCTCGCCGACGGCCGGGTCCGCGTCGCCGTCGTCCAGATCGACCGCGGCGGCACGGTCACCTCCTGGAACGAGGACGCGGAGGAGCTCTTCGGCTACTCCGCCGACCAGGTCACCGGCAAGCCCCTGACCGACCTCGCCGCCTGGCCGCACACCCCCGGCACCAGCACCGGCATCGCCGAGGCACTCCAGCTCTCCCGCTGGGAGGGCAGCTACGGCATGCGGGGCGCCAACGGCCGTGTCACCCCGGTCTACGCCTCCCACCTGCGCGTCCGCGACGCCGACGGCGAGCCCTCCACGGTCTGCCTGCTCGTGCGCGACCACGAACGCGCGGTGCTGCAGACCCCGCTGCGCGTACCGGCCTCCGACTCCTCGTCCGGCGAGGGCCAGAGCGCGGACCCCTTCGAGGTGTTCATCGGCTCACCGGCCCCGGACGACCTCGACGGTCTCCTCCAGCGCACGGTCGAACGCGCTCGCGACATGCTCGACGCCGACGCAGCCTTCCTGCTCCTGGCGACCGACGACGAAACGGAGCTGGAGGTCCGCGCCTCCACCGGCCTGCCCTCCGCCCGGCAGCGTTTCGCCCGCGTCCCCGTCGAGGCGGGACCCGGCCGCTACGGCTCGGCGCGCATGCCCGCCGTCCACGACGACCTCGAGTCCGTCCCCGGCGCCGTCCCGCTGCTCAACAGCACGGGCATGCGCTCGGTCGTCACCGTCCCCCTCAAGGTCGAGGGCCGCCTCACCGGCTCCCTAGGCGTCGCCGCCGAGGCGCCCGGCCGGTACTCCAACGAGGAGGCGCTGCGCCTCCAGTTCGCCGCCGACCGGATCGCGCTGGCCGTCGAGTCGGCCCGCCTGGGCGAGCTGGAGCGGCTGCGCCGCGGCTCGCTCAGCTTCCTCGTCGAGGCCTCCGACCTCCTCGCCGGCACCCTCGACCGCGACCAGACGCTGGCCCTCATGGCCCAGATGACGGTCCCGACGCTGGCCACCTGGTGCGCCGTCTACACCATCGCCGACCAGTCCTCGGACCCGTACCTGTCCTATGTCCTGCACGAGGACGAGGAGCTCATCGACGGCATCAAGTCCCTGCTGTCGAAGATCGCCCCGCCCGACCCGGTGCCCACCCCGGGCGCCCGCGTGTGGACGGCTCCCGCCGAGATGGCCCACCAGGCGGCGCTGCGCACCTCCATGCGCGACCTCGGCCTCAGCGGCGGCGCGCCCCAGCCGGTGAGCACCGGCATCGGCCCGACCCTCGCCACGGCCTCCGCGGTCGGCGGCGAGACCGTCGTCCTGCCGCTGGTCGCCCGCAACCGCGTCATCGGCATGCTCACCCTGGGCAAGCCCACCGACGACCACTTCCGCCAGGAGATCCTCGAACTCGCCGAGGACCTGTCCCGCCGGGCCGCCCTGGCCCTGGACAACGCCCGGCTGTACTCGGAGCGCACGGCCATCAGCCAGTCCCTCCAGCGCAGCCTCCTGCCCCCCGAACTGCCCGTCGTGGAGGGCGTCGAGGTCGACGTCATCTACCGCGCGGCGGGCGAGGGCAACGAGGTCGGCGGCGACTTCTACGACCTCTTCCCCATCAGCGACGACGCCTACGGCTTCGCCATCGGCGACGTCTGCGGTACGGGCCCCAACGCGGCGGCCGTCACGGGCCTTGCCCGGCACGCCCTGCGCCTGCTGGCCCGCGAGGGCCTCAGCGGCCCGGAGGTCCTGGAGCGCCTCAACTCCGCCATCCTCGACGAGGGCGCCCGCAGCCGCTTCCTCACGCTGCTCTACGGTGAGATGCGCCCGCAGGAGGACGGCAGCGCCGAGCTGAAGGTGGTCTGCGCCGGCCACCCGCTCCCGCTCCGCCTGCGCCAGGACGGCACGGTCGAGCCCGCCGCCGAACCGCAGCCCCTCCTCGGCGTCATCGAGGACCTGGAGCTCTACGAGCAGACGGTCACCCTCGACCCGGGCGACGTCCTGCTCTGCGTCACGGACGGCGTCACCGAACGCCGCGAGGGCACCCGCATGCTCGGCGACGACGGCCTCGCCGACGTCCTGACGACCTGCACGGGCCTGACGGCGGGCGCGGTGGCCGCCCGCATCATGCGCGCGGTGGAACGCTTCGCGTCCGACGCCCCGTCCGACGACATGGCGATCCTCGCGATGCGTGTCCCGGAGCCGCACACGGACTGACCAGGGCATGCGCGGGCATGCAAAAGGCCCCGCCCAATGGGGCGGGGCCTTTGTACTGGAGCCCCCAAACGGAATCGAACCGTTGACCTTCTCCTTACCATGGAGACGCTCTACCGACTGAGCTATAGGGGCCTGTCGCTTTTCAAGGTTTCCCTCGCGGCAACGGAATAGATCATACCCCGAACAAGCCGGTGCTCCCAACCACGGGCATTGCCTCAGTACGCGGGTTGCAGCAGCCCACCGAGCGCATTGCAGGCGGACACGATCCGCTGCATGTCCCGCTTGGTCAAGGCGGCTTCGACCGGCAGCGCGAGCGTCTCGTCGACGGCCCGCTCCGTCTCCGGCAGGGACACACACCGCCGGAATCCAGGCATCCGGTGCACCGGCGTCTTCACCGGCACCCGGCACTCGACACCCCTCCCCCGCACCGCGCGGGCGAAGGCGTCGCGATCAGGCCGCCCGTTCCCCGGCACCCGCACCACGTACTGCTGGTAGGTGTGCCCGTCACCCCCGTCCGGGGTCCGAACGCCCCTCAACTTCCCGTCGAGGTAGGCCGCCCGCTGCCTGCGCCGCGCTATCTCGTCGTACGGCACCTCGGACTCGCCCCGCTCCAGCACGAGCAGACCGTGCCGCTGCCCGATCCGGTGCAGCGACCCCATGTCCGCCGGCCGCCCGAACCGGTGCACGACGACGATGGCCGCGGTCCTGGGCGTCAGCGCCGCCTCCACCAGAGAGGCGTCCAAGCAGTAGGTCGCCGGATCTATGTCGGCGAAGACTGGCGACGCGCCCACCAGGGCCACGGCCTCGGCGACCTCCACGTTCCCGAACGCAGGTACGACGACCTCGTCACCGACGCCCACGCCGGCGGCCCTGAGCATTGCTGCAGTACCCATATGTGGGATGGTCGGGCCGCAACGTGAACTCGAAGTGACGGAGAACAAAAAAGGGCTGGTCCAGGAACCGAAGTTCCGGGACCAGCCCTTTCAATAATTGTTCGGCGGCGTCCTACTCTCCCACAGGGTCCCCCCTGCAGTACCATCGGCGCTGTAAGGCTTAGCTTCCGGGTTCGAAATGTAACCGGGC
>NZ_JODM01000010.1 GCF_000717995.1 Streptomyces violaceorubidus | reverse complement strand
CTCGGTGCTTTCCAGGTTCCCGCTTCCGCGTTTCCCTTTCCGGCGGTTCCGACTCTATCAGATCCTTTCGGCCCTGATTCCCCGTCAGAAGGGGTTGTCTCCGCAGCCCTTGAGCCGTTTCAACGAGGTGAGACTCTAGCGGATTCCCGGCTCCCGAGCTAATCGGGGGCCGCGTTCTTTCGAACGTGGATTCCTCATTCCGTTAATACGCGCACCGACAGGACGACGACGCCGACAACGCGACTGTTCGTCGAAAAGTGGTGGTTACTTGCGGAATCGCTGTCCGGGGACCGACCGGAGTCGGCGCTCACGTCGGACAACTCGGAGAACACTAGGAGTGCGGGACGGTCGTGTCAAATCCCGGGCGGGGCGGGCCGGGCAGGCGTACGGTGGGCTCGTGATGACGCGTACGTGTACCCAGCTCTGGTGGGCCGCCTGACGGCGGCCGCATACACGTACGGAATCGACGGCCGCCGCTTCGGCGGCCGTTCTCGTATCTCCTCCAGGAGGGGCGGCCCGCGGGTGGCGGCGGCCCTGACCAGGAGGTGGAGAGATGACGAGGGTCTTCAGTGGGGTCAAGCCGACCGGGCACCTGACGCTGGGGAACTATCTGGGCGCCATGCGGCGGTGGGTCGCGGTGGACCAGCATCGGTCGGACGCGCTGTTCTGCGTCGTCGACCTGCACGCGCTGACCGTGGACCACGATCCGGCGCGGGTGCGCAGACTCAGCCGGCAGGTGGCGTCGCTGTTGCTGGCGGCGGGGCTCGATCCGGAGCTGTGCACCGTGTTCGTGCAGAGCCACGTGGACGAGCACACCCGGCTGTCGTACGTACTGGAGTGCGTGGCGACCGACGGGGAGATGCGGCGGATGATCCAGTACAAGGAGAAGGCCTCGCGGGAGAGGGAGCGGGGTGGGAGTGTGCGGCTGTCGCTGCTGACGTACCCCGTGCTGATGGCGGCCGACATCCTGGCGTACGGGACGGACGAGGTGCCGGTCGGGGACGACCAGACCCAGCATGTGGAGCTGGCGCGGGATGTCGCGGTGCGGTTCAACCAGCGGTACGGGCACACGTTCGTGGTGCCGCGGGCGACCAGTCCGGGGGTGGCGGCCCGGGTCATGAATCTGCAGGATCCCGCGTCGAAGATGGGCAAGAGCGACGACGTGGGGCCGGGGGTCGTCTATCTGCTGGACGAGCCGGACGTGGTGCGGAAGAAGGTCATGCGGACCGTGACCGACAGCGGGCGTGACGTCGTCCACGACCGGGAGGAGCGGCCGGGGCTCGCGAACCTGCTGGAGATCCTCGCCGCCTGTACGGGCGGGGATCCCGCGGAGCTGGCGGCCGGGTACGACTCGTACGGCGCGCTGAAGAAGGACACCGCGGAGGCGGTCGTCGAGGTGCTGCGGCCGGTGCAGGAGCGGCACAAGGAGCTGTGCGCCGATCCCGGGTACGTCGAGGGAGTGCTCCGGAAGGGCGCCGAGAAGGCCCGGGCGGTGGCACGGCCGACGGTGGACGCCGCCTACCGGGCGATCGGGCTGCTGCCCCCGGTGAACGCGGTCCGGTAGGCCCGGGGCCCGTCGGGGAGGTGCTCAGTCCTTGGTGCCGGAGGCCAGTTCGCGGCTGCGGTCGCGGGCGGCCTCCAGGGCGGCGATGAGGGCGGCGCGGACGCCGTGGTTCTCCAGTTCGCGGATGGCGTTGATGGTGGTGCCGGCGGGGGACGTGACGTTCTCGCGGAGCCTGACCGGGTGTTCGCCGCTGTCGCGGAGCATCTTCGCGGCGCCGATCGCGGACTGGACGATCAGGTCGTGGGCCTTGTCGCGGGGCAGGCCGAGCAGGATGCCGGCGTCGGTCATGGCCTCGACCAGGTAGAAGAAGTACGCCGGGCCGGAGCCGGAGAGGGCGGTGCAGGCGTCCTGCTGGGACTCGGGGACGCGGAGGGACTTGCCGACGGCGCCGAAGATCTCCTCGGTGTGGGTGAGGTGGGCGGCGGTCGCGTGGGTGCCGGCCGAGATCACGGACATGGCCTCGTCGACGAGGGCCGGGGTGTTCGTCATGACGCGGACGACCGGGGTGCCGGGGGCGAGGCGCTCCTCGAAGAACGAGGTCGGGATGCCCGCCGCGCCGCTGATGACCAGGCGGTCGGCCGGGACGTGCGGGGCGAGTTCGTCGAGGAGGGTGCCCATGTCCTGCGGCTTGACCGTGAGGATGAGGGTGTCGGCGTTCTTGGCCGCCTCGGCGTTGGTGACCGGGGTGACTCCGTGCCGGGCGCGGAGTTCGTCGGCCCGCTCGCGGCGGCGGGCGGTGACCAGGAGGTCGGCGGGTGCCCAGCCGGCGCCGATCATTCCACTGAGCAGGGCTTCGCCGATCTTGCCGGTGCCGAGGACTGCGACTTTCTGGGTCATGGGTTCGGTGCCCTCCGGGGTGTGCGCGTCGTCCGGGGTCATCCTCGCACCGAGGGTGCGGGCGGGGGTGGCGCGTCCACTCCGCGGGACGGGCCGGCTGTTCATGCCGTTCGGCGTTTCAGGGTCGCCGCTCCCAGGGCCAGGACCAGGAGGGCGCATCCGGCGACGATCAGGGCGTCGCGCACGAAGGTGGCGGTCATGTCGGTGTGGCGCAGGACCTCGTTCATGCCGTCGACGGCGTAGGACATGGGCAGGACGTCGGAGACGGCCTCCAGGGCCGGGTGCATGTTGTCGCGCGGGGTGAAGAGGCCGCAGAGGAGGAGCTGGGGGAAGATCACCGCCGGCATGAACTGGACCGCCTGGAACTCCGAGGCCGCGAAGGCCGAGACGAAGAGGCCGAGCGCGGTGCCCAGGAGGGCGTCGAGCAGGGCGACCAGGAGGAGGAGCCAGGGGCTGCCCGTCACGTCCAGGCCCAGGAACCAGACCGCCAGAGCGGTGGCCAGGGCCGACTGGACGATGGCCAGGGCACCGAAGGCCAGGGCGTAGCCGGCGATGAGGTCGCCCTTGCCGAGCGGCATGGCGAGGAGGCGTTCGAGGGTGCCGGAGGTGCGCTCGCGCAGGGTCGCGATGGACGTGACCAGGAACATCGTGATCAGCGGGAAGACGCCGAGGAGCGAGGCGCCGATGTTGTCGAAGGTGCGCGGGCTGCCGTCGAAGACGTAGCGCAGCAGGAAGAGCATCACGCAGGGGATCAGCATCAGGAGCGCGATGGTGCGGGGGTCGTGGCTCAGCTGGCGCAGGACCCGGGTGGCGGTGGCTGTGGTGCGGGAGAGGCTCAGGGGGCGGGTGGGGGTCGGGGGGAGGGCGGGGGCGGTGGTCGGTGGTGACGGGGGCGTGGTCATCGGGTCGTCTCCTTCGTGCGGGCGGCCGCATCCGTCTTCGCCTCGTCGACCAGGTGGAGGAAGGCCTCCTCGACCGTCTCGGAGCCGGTACGGGTGCGCAGGGCGTCGGGGGTGTCGTCGGCGAGGACCTCGCCCTCGCGCATCAGGAGCAGCCGGTGGCAGCGCTCGGCCTCGTCCATGACGTGGGAGGAGACGAGGATCGTGGCACCGCGGTCGGCGGCGATGGAGTGGAAGAGGGCCCACAGGTCCCGGCGGAGTACGGGGTCGAGGCCGACCGTGGGTTCGTCGAGGACCAGGAGCTCGGGGGCGCCCAGGAGGGCCACGGCGAGGGAGACGCGGCTGCGCTGGCCGCCGGAGAGGTTGCCGGCCAGGGCGTCGGCGTGGGTGGTGAGGTCGACGTCGGCGACGACCCGGGTGACGTCCGCCCGGCGTCGGTCGGCGGCCGCGCGTCCGGGGTCGAGGATCCCGGCGAAGTAGTCCAGGTTCTGGCGGACGGTCAGGTCGTCGTAGACGGACGGGGCCTGGGTGACGTAGCCGACGCGGGTGCGCAGGGCCGGGTGGCCGGCCGGGCGGCCGAGCACGTCCAGGGTGCCGGTCACCTTGGACTGGGTGCCGACGATCGACCGCATCAGGGTCGACTTGCCGCAGCCGGAGGGGCCGAGGAGGCCGGTGATGCGGCCGCGCGGGACGGTGAAGCCGAGGCCCCGCAGGACGGTGCGGGTACCCCGGACGACGGTGAGGTCTTCGGCCCGCACGGCGGGTCGGGCGGGGTCGTGGCCGTGGCCTTCGGGTGATCGGGAGGAGTGTTCCGGCATGTAATTCATCGTGTGCTGAATAGTCCTCCCGGGCAGCCGCGGCGTCAAGCGTCCTGCGGCGCGCCGTGGAACGCCGTCAGGGTTGTCAGAGGCCTCATCAGCAGCCTCAGACGCCTCAGAGGCCTCACGGGTCTCAAGCCGTAGGGGTCGCCCCGAGGAGGAGGTGGACGTCGTAGGTCTCCTCGACGAGTCCGGCCGGGAAGGCGGCCAGCAGGTGGCGGCGTTCCTCGGCGAAGAAGGCCGCGGCGCGTTCCTCGGTGTCGGTCAGGAAGACCGAGTGGCTGCCGAGGTTGGCCAGATGGGTGTCGAGGGGGACGCGACGGCTCCAGCGGATCTCGCGGTGGGCGAAGTCGAAGTGGCCGGTGGGGTCGGCGAAGCGGGCGTCAAGGTGGCGTTTCTCGGCGGAGAGGTTCAGGCCCGCGAAGTGCCGGTCGACGCGCCGCGCCGACTCCGCGATCCACGGCACGTCGTGGGCGTCGGTGTTCCACCACAGCGCCAGCGCGCCGCCCGGACGCAGTACGCGCAGCGCCTCCGGGACCGCGAGGGCGGGGTCGGTCCAGTGCCAGGCCTGGGCGTAGGTGAGGAGGTCGGCGCTGTGGTCGGCGAGGGGCAGGGCGTTGCCGCTGCCGCGGACCACGGGCACGCCGGGGAGGGCGCGGCGGAACTGGGCGGCCATGCCGGCGCCGGGTTCCACGGCGACGACCTCGGCGCCGCGTTCGTGCAGGCGGGCGGTGGCGAGGCCGGTACCGGCGCCGACGTCCACGACGCGGGCGCCCTTGAGGGGGCGGCCGGTCAGTTCCTCCAGCGCGTCGAAGAGCGCGGGCGGGTAGGAGGGGCGGTGGGCGGCGTACTGGGCGGCGGCGGCGTTGAAGGAACGGGCGCGGGCGCTGTGGTCGGCCTGCGCGGGGGCGGTCGCAGGGGTCGGTTCGTCCGGGGTCAGCGGTGTCGTCATACGGCCATGGTGGCCGCGCGGGCTCGGACGGGGAGGGGAGTTCTGGGGAGCGCCGTGGGCGGGAGGGCGCCCTGCCGCTGCTGATCTCCGGGCGGCCGCGGGGTGGGTTCACCGGCGGTGCGGCTCGCGCCCTGCCTCTGCCGATCTCTGGGCGGCCGCGGGGCGGGTTCACCGGCGGTGCGGCCCGCCGGCTGCTCGTGACGCGGAGGTGGTCGCGACCGCCTGCGCGGTGCGGCCCGCCGGCTGCTCGTGACGCGGAGTGGTCGCGACCGCCTGCGCGGGCAGGCTCTGCTTCGGCGCGGGCGACCGGTCGGTCTCCTCCGCCGGGTTGCTTCCGGCGGCGCTTCCTCGACGGGATGCCCGAACGCGGTGATCGCGACCGCCTCCCCCGACAGGCCCCGCTCCGGCAACGGCAGCCGGTCGGCATCGCCGCCGGGTTACTTCCGGCGGCGCTTTCTCGACGGGTTGCCCGAGCGGCGGGTGGTGCGCTTCTCGTACTCCTCGCGGGCCTTGTCGTACTCCTCGCGGTGCAGCTTCTCGCCCGGCGCCTCGGTGAAGGTGCGGAAGAAGTAGGCGAGGAGGGAGCCGACGAAGCCGATGGCGAGCAGGCCGCGCATCGAGGCCTGGCGGTCGGGCTCGGGGCGGCTGATGAAGCCGGACCAGGTGTGGCGGAAGGCCAGGGCGCTGCAGATCGCGAACATCACGATCACCAGCAGCGAGACGAAGCTGCCGATGTCGGCGATCTGGAGGCCCTCGTAGGCGACCCGGAGCACGAAGCAGGCGGCGGCGGCCACGGCGAGCGAACCCACGGCGAGGCCCACCCGGCGGGCGGCGTAGCCGTGGTCGTGGTCCACCCAGGTCGTGCCGTAGAACCGGAGGGGTTCCGGGCGGGGGCCCGCCGGGGTGTCCGGGATGCCGTTCTTGCCGTTCTCTGCGCTGCTCACGGGTCGATTATGGCGCCGGGGCGGCGCGGGCCCCGGGCGGGCCCGGCACACCGGACGCGGGGGCGGGGCGCGCGGTGCGGTCAGCCGCCCTGGCCGGCGCTGCCCATCGGGCCGACCTTCACCGGGGAGCCCGCGCTGTCGGAGACGGGCAGCGAGGCACCGCCGGGCCAGTCGAGGGTGACCGACTTGGTCTCGTTCGGCGGGGTCACCACCAGCCCCGTGACGCGGACGCCGGAGCCGCCCGTGTCGTTGATCGGGTAGGTGATGCCGAAGGTCACGTTCTCGCCGTCCTTGAGGACCACCGGCGTGGCCTGCTCGCCCGTGCGCCGCGCGGACAGGGTGCCCGCGTTGGTCTTCAGGTCGACGCCCGCGTAGCCCGTGAGCGTGCACTCCCGGCCGCCGCCGTTCTTCAGGTCGACCGCGACGGTGCCCTCGGTGTCGCCGTCGATGGTGGCGTCCATCGCCGTGAACTCCAGCTCGTCGGTGCGGCACTTGGCGGCCTTGCCGTCCTTCTCGGTGCCGCCCGCCCCACCGGTCCCGCCGGTGCCACCCGAACCCCCGGCTCCGTCGGGGGTCTTGTCCGCGGAGTCCGTCCCGCCCTCCTGGTCCGAGCCGGCCGATGCGGAGCCTCCGTTCGAGGAGGACGCGGTGGAAGCGGCGGGCGGGGCGGCGCTCTGGTCGGTGCCGTCGTCGTTCTGGCAGGCCGTGAGCGAGAGACCGGCGGCCAGGGCCATGGCGGCGAGGGTCAGCTTGCGAACGCGCATCGTTGTCTACCTCAGAGTCGGTTGGCGTGCCGGGCCGCCCGTACCCATCGGTGCGAGCGGCGCTTGCGACCACCAAGAGCCGCTCGGCCCGGCACCCCGTTCCCCTCGGCGACTTCCCAGTACATCGCTGGGACAGCGCTGTTACACAGTCATCAGCGGCGGCCGCTCAGCAGCGAGGGGCCACGTAGCCGTCGCTGCCGGTACGGACGTACGTGTCGGAGACGTACTGGCCGCTGCCGATGTTGTCCCAGATGTTCGAGGTGCCGTAGGGGCCGGAGACCCGCTCCCCCGCGCGCTGGCAGTTGATCGTGACCCTGGCGCCCTCGGCCAGGACCCGCACCACCGGGTAGTCGGTGCCCGGGCCGCTGCGGACGTTCAGGCGGTAGCCCGGCGCGACCGGGAAGGAGCGCAGGGCCGCCGTCGCGACGACTCCCTCGGACCGGACCGCTTCTCCCTCTTCGCCGCCGATGTTCTGGACCTGGTCGACAGACATGGACGAACTCCCCCCGTTGGACCCCGCGACTTTCGCGGGGCACCGTTGATACCCCGGCAACAAGCCATGAAACACCAGTTCGCCTCTCGCACACGGAGGTCGGCAGGCCGCCTCTGCCCCGTGCGCCCCATCGACTAGGCTCCGAGCATCGCGCGCGCGAACGAACAGCACGGGGGTGGTTCCATGGCGCCGCAGCGGGATGCCGGAGCGGACGCGGAAGCGGAACTTCCGGAGTACGCCGGCCACTACCGGCTGGAGTCCCGTCTCGGCTCGGGCGGCATGGGCGTGGTGCACCTGGCCCGCAGTACCTCCGGGATGCGCGTAGCGGTCAAGGTCGTACACGCGACCTATGCCAGGGACCCCGAGTTCAGGGGGCGTTTCCGGCAGGAGGTGGCCGCGGCCCGGCGGGTGAGCGGGGCCTTCACGGCGCCGGTCGTGGACGCCGACCCGGAGGCCGGGCGGCCCTGGATGGCCACGCTGTTCATCCCCGGTCCGACCCTCTCGGAGCAGGTGAAGCGGAACGGGCCGATGGACGAGCCCCAACTGCGCCGGCTGATGGCCGGACTCGCCGAGGCGCTGCGCGACATCCACCGGGTCGGCGTCGTGCACCGGGACCTGAAACCGAGCAACGTCCTGCTCGCCGAGGACGGGCCGAAGGTCATCGACTTCGGCATCTCCCGGCCGAAGGACAGCGAACTGCGCACCGAGACCGGGAAGCTGATCGGTACGCCGCCGTACATGGCGCCCGAGCAGTTCCGGCGGCCCCGGGAGGTGGGGCCCGCGGCCGACGTCTTCACCCTCGGCTCGCTGATGGTGCACGCGGCCACCGGGCGGGGGCCGTTCGACTCCGACAGCCCTTACGTCGTCGCCTACCAGGTCGTGCACGACGAGCCCGACCTGACGGACGTGCCGGACTCGCTCGCGCCGCTGGTGCTGCGGTGTCTGGCCAAGGAGCCCGAGGACCGGCCGACGCCGGACGAGTTGATGCGGGAACTGCGGTCGGTCGCGGCGGCCTACGACACCCAGGTGTTCATACCGGCACCGCGGGCGGAACGGACCGGGCCCCCGGCGCGGGCCGGGGCGGAACCCGCCCCGCAGGCCGCCGTCCCGCAGGCACCCGCCCCGCAGGTCGCGATCCCGTCGGCCGCCGCCGAGTCGTCCGTGCGGTCCCAAGGGTCCGGGCGGGTCGTACGGCGGCTGGGGAAGCGGTCGGCGCTCGTCGCGGGGGCGTTGGCGCTCGCCGTGACCGGGACCCTCGTGGCGGTGCGGTCGTTCGGCGGTGCCGAGCCCGCGCGCACGCCCGCGGCGCAGAGTGCGCCGGGCGCGTTCGGGGCGTGGGAGGCGGTGCCCGCGGCGAACGGCGGCGGGATGCCGCAGTGCTCCTACGCGGCCCGGCGGCTGCTGTGCGCGCGGCCCGGGATGGTCTTCGCGATCGATCCGGCCGACGGGAGCACGCTGTGGCGGCACCCCGTCGAGGAGACCGTGCGCAGCGAACCGCCGGTCGTGTCGGGCGGGCTCGTACAGCCCGAGGTCGGCCTGCTGGGCCCGCTGGAGGCACTGGACCCCGCCACGGGTGAGCCGGAGTGGCAGGAGGAGATGCCCGCGTACGACGGACTGCGCACCGTCGGCGACATGCTGCTGCTGACCCGCGCCGACGGGATGGTCACCGGCGTGGACAGCGCCTCGGGGCGGGCGAAGTGGGCGCACCGGATCCCCGGGCAGTCGGTGCCGTACTTCGTGTCGTTCGCCGGGGAGCGGCAGCCGGCGGCGTTCGCGACGAGTCCGAGCGCGGACGGGAGGCGGACCCGGGTCACCGCGGTGGACCCGGCGAGCGGCGAGGTGCGCTGGGACGCCGACCTGGCCGGGGCACTGACGCCGGTGGGGGCGGCGGACGGCTCGGTGTACCTCGTCGCCGAGGGGGCGACGTACGGCGACGTCAAGGCCGTGGTCCGCTACACGCCCGCCACCGGGGCGACCCGCCGGGTGACGCTGCCGATCCCGGTCGAGCAGGCGTCGGCGTCGGCGGGCGTGCGCGGGGACACCGTGTACCTCATGGGCGCGGGCGGCTCGCTGGTCGCCGCCGACATGGCGGCGGGGAAGCAGGCGTGGCGGCTGGAGACGGGCGTGAGCCGGGGCTCGGCGCCGGTCTCCGACGGGCGGCACGTGTACGTCACCGCGCCCGACGGGCGGCTCCTCGGCGTCGACGCGCGCCGGGGCAGGCTCCTCGGGCAGACCCGGCCGCGGCTCGGCGCCGACTCCGACAAGGTGCCCGCGTCGCTGCCGGCGCCGCTGCTCGCGGGCGGGTACGTGTACGCCGGGGCGCCGGACGGGACGGTGTTCGGCGTATCGGGGCGGGACCCGGGGGCCTGGTAGGCCGCCGTCCCGGGTCCCCCCGGTGGGCCTCAGCCCAGCTTGCTGACGTCGCGGACCGCGCCCTTGTCCGCGCTGGTGGCCATCGCGGCGTACGCCTTCAGGGCCGCGGAGACCTTGCGGTCGCGGTTCTTCGGGGCGTACACGCCGTCCAGGGCCTGCTCGCGGCGGGTCAGCTCGGCGTCGTCCACGAGCAGCTCGATGGAGCGGTTCGGGATGTCGATGCGGATGCGGTCGCCGTCCTCGACCAGGGCGATGGTGCCGCCCGCCGCCGCCTCCGGGGAGGCGTGGCCGATGGACAGGCCCGAGGTGCCGCCGGAGAAGCGGCCGTCGGTGACCAGGGCGCACGCCTTGCCGAGGCCGCGGCCCTTCAGGTACGAGGTCGGGTAGAGCATCTCCTGCATGCCCGGGCCGCCCTTGGGGCCCTCGTAGCGGATGACGACGACGTCGCCCTCCTTGACCTGCTGGGTGAGGATCTTCTGGACGGCCTCCTCCTGCGACTCGCAGACGACCGCCGGGCCCTCGAAGGTCCAGATGGACTCGTCGACGCCGGCCGTCTTGACGACGCAGCCGTCCACGGCGAGGTTGCCGCGCAGGACCGCGAGGCCGCCGTCCTTGGAGTAGGCGTGCTCGACGGAGCGGATGCAGCCGCCCTCGGCGTCCTCGTCCAGGGTGTCCCAGCGCTCGGACTGGGAGAAGGCCTCGGCGGAGCGGACGCAGCCGGGGGCCGCGTGCCACAGCTCGACGGCCTCCTTCGAGGGGGAGCCGCCGCGCACGTCCCAGGTCTTCAGCCAGTCGGCCAGGGACGGGCTGTGGACGGAGTGCACGTCCTCGTTGAGCAGGCCGCCGCGGTGCAGTTCGCCGAGGAGGGCCGGGATGCCGCCCGCGCGGTGCACGTCCTCCATGTAGTACGTGCGGTCCTTGGCGACGTTCGGCGCGACCTTGGCGAGGCACGGGACGCGGCGCGAGAGGGCGTCCATCTCGGCCAGGCCGTAGGGGACCTCGGCCTCCTGGGCGGCGGCCAGCAGGTGCAGGATCGTGTTGGTGGAGCCGCCCATCGCGATGTCGAGCGCCATGGCGTTCTCGAAGGCCGCCGGGGTGGCGATGTTGCGCGGCAAGACCGAGTCGTCGTCCTGCTCGTAGTAGCGGCGGGTCAGGTCCAGGACCGTGCGCGCGGCGTCCTCGTAGAGCGCCTTGCGGGCGGTGTGGGTGGCCAGGACCGAGCCGTTGCCGGGCAGGGAGAGGCCGATGGCCTCGGTGAGGCAGTTCATCGAGTTGGCGGTGAACATGCCGGAACAGGAGCCGCAGGTGGGGCAGGCGTTCTCCTCGATGCGGAGGATGTCCGCGTCGGAGATCTTCTCGTTGACCGCCTCCGACATCGCGTCGACGAGGTCGAGGGTGCGCACCGTGCCGTCGACCAGGGTGGCGCGGCCGGACTCCATCGGGCCGCCGGAGACGAAGACGGTCGGGATGTTCAGGCGCAGCGCCGCGTTGAGCATGCCCGGGGTGATCTTGTCGCAGTTGGAGATGCAGATCAGGGCGTCGGCGCAGTGGGCCTCGACCATGTACTCCACGCTGTCCGCGATCAGGTCGCGGGAGGGGAGGCTGTAGAGCATGCCGCCGTGGCCCATGGCGATGCCGTCGTCCACGGCGATGGTGTTGAACTCGCGCGGGATGCCGCCGGCCGCGACGACCGCCTCGCTGACGATCCGGCCGACCGGCGCCAGGTGCGTGTGGCCCGGCACGAACTCCGTGAAGCTGTTGGCGACGGCGATGATCGGCTTCCGCCCGATGTCCGCGCCGGGTACACCGGAGGCACGCATAAGGGCGCGGGCGCCCGCCATGTTGCGGCCGTGGGTGACTGTGCGGGACCTCAGTTCGGGCATCGTCGCTCGCTCCTTCGGAGGGGTATGACTGCCGTCGAGCGTACGCCGGTCATCCAGGGGGCGGGACGGGGTGTCCGGAATGCGGGACGCCCGTCTCGCCGCACGGGGTGGGCGGGTGCCGTCAGGGGCCGGTGAGGTGGCCCTGGACGACCGGTGCCAGACGGGCGACGATCTGCTCCGGGTCCGCGGAGGCCAGCGGCTCCACCTTGATCACGTAGCGGAGCATCGCACAGCCCACCAGCTGTGCCGCGGCCAGGTCGACGCGCAGCTCCGCGTCCGGCAGACCCACCTGGGCGGCGACCCGGCTCAGCACCTGGGCGGCGATGAGCCTGCGGAAGACGGCGGCGGCGGTCTCGTTGTTCACGGCGGAGCGGACGATGGCCAGCAGGGGCGTCCGGCTGGCCGGGTTCTCCCAGAGGCCCAGGATGAAGCGGGTGAGGCGCTCGCCGACCTCGTCGAGGGGACCGTCGCCGATCGCGTCGGGTGCCCGCAGGGCCGGTGCGAAGGCGACCTCGATGGCCGCCTCGAAGACCTGCTCCTTGGTGCCGAAGTAGTGGTGGACCAGCGCGGGGTCCACGCCCGCGGCCTTGGCGATGCCCCGCACGGAGGTCTTCTCGTAGCCGCGCTCGGAGAACTCCTCGCGGGCGGTGACGAGGATGCGGTCGCGGGTGTCCCCGGACTCCGTGCGGGGCGGGCGGCCGCGGCGCCGGGTGGTGCCGCCGGCCTCGCCGCTCACCGGCGGTCCGTCCTCGCCGACGGGCCCCCGGGCACGGGGGACGCCGATGGCGCCAGGTGCGTGCGGGTGAAGGCCAGCGCCTCGGCGAGATCGGCCTCACGTTCGGCGCTGGACATCGCGCGCCTGGTGTTGACCTCGATGACGACGTGGCCGTCGAAGCCGGTGTGCGCGAGGCGCTCCAGCACTTCGGCGCAGGGCTGGTTGCCGCGGCCCGGGACGAGGTGCTCGTCCTTGGCGGAGCCCCTGCCGTCGGCCAGGTGGACGTGGCCGAGGCGGTCGCTCATGCGGTCAATCATGCCGAGGGCGTCGGTGCGGGAGGTGGCGGCGTGGCTGAGGTCGATCGTGAAGTGCCGGTAGTCGTCCTTCGTCACGTCCCAGTCGGGGGCGTACGCCTGCATCTCGCGGTCGCGGTAGCGCCAGGGGTACATGTTCTCCACGGCGAAGCGGACGTCCGTCTCGTCGGCCATCCGCCAGATGCCGTCGACGAAGTCCCGCGCGTACTGGCGCTGCCAGCGGAACGGGGGGTGGACCACCACGGTGGACGCGCCGAGCTTCTCGGCGGCGGCGCGGGCGCGCTGGAGCTTGACCCAGGGGTCGGTGGACCAGACGCGCTGGGTGATGAGCAGGCAGGGCGCGTGCACGGCGAGTATCGGCACGCGGTGGTAGTCGCTGAGTCTGCGCAGCGCGTCGATGTCCTGGCTGACCGGGTCCGTCCAGACCATCACCTCCACGCCGTCGTAGCCGAGGCGTGCGGCGATCTCGAAGGCCGTCGCCGTCGACTCCGGGTAGACGGAAGCCGTCGACAGGGCGACCTTCGTGTCCGGGAAGCGGACGTCGTCCCTTGGTTTTGCCACGGGGGTCAGGGTACGGGGTGCCCGCCGGGAGCCGCGGGGTGCCCGATCGCCGTTGTGGTCATCGCCATAGGGCGGCTGCGGGACGGGCGGGGCGGTTGGTGATGGCTCGGGGCCACGCGGCGGGGGCGCACATCCATCGCACGCCGCGGGGGCGCACACCCCTCCCACGCGGCGGGCCGCACGTCGATACGGCCCCGCGTCCCCTTGGGGCGCGTCATCCCTGGCCCATGTGATCCAGGCGCCGCAGGATCACGCCCTCCCTGAGGGCCCAGGGGCAGATCTCCAGGTTCTCCACGCGGAAGAGGTCCATCGCGGCCTCGGCCACCAGGGCACCGGCCAGGAGCTGGTGCGCCCTGCCCTCGGAGACGCCGGGGAGTTCGGCGCGCTCGGTGCTGGTCATGGCGGCCAGGCGGGACACCCAGGCCTCCAGCGAGGCGCGCTTCAGCTCGCACTGGACGTAGAGGCCCTCGGCGGAGCGGGCGGCGCCGGCGATGCGGGCCAGCTGCCGGAAGGTCTTCGAGGTGGCGACCACGTGGTCGGGAGCGCCCAGGCGGCTGAACTCGCCGACGGTGCGGGCGATCTCCGTACGCACGTGGCGGCGCAGCGCCCTGACGTCGTCCGGGTGGGGCGGATCGTCGGGCAGTCGGGCCGCGGTGAGCCGGCCCGCGCCGAGCGGCAGCGACACGGCGGCGTCCGGCTCCTCGTCGATGCCGTAGGCGATCTCCAGGGAGCCGCCGCCGATGTCCAGGACCAGCAGCCTGCCCGCGGACCAGCCGAACCAGCGACGGGCGGCGAGGAAGGTGAGCCGGGCCTCCTCGGCGCCGGTGAGGACCGTCAGCTCGACGCCGGTCTCGGTGCGTACGCGCGCGAGGACGTCGTCGGCGTTGCTCGCCTCGCGCACGGCCGAGGTGGCGAACGGCAGGATCTCCTCGACGCCCTTGTCCTCGGCGGCCTGGAGCGCCTCCCGGACCACCGCGGCCAGCCGGTCGACGCCCTCGGGGCCGATCGCCCCGTCCTCGTCGAGGAGCTGGGCGAGGCGCAGTTCCACCTTGTGCGAGTGGGCGGGCAGCGGGCGGGCGCCGGGGTGCGCGTCCACCACCAGCAGATGCACCGTGTTCGAACCCACGTCGAGGACACCGAGTCTCATGTACGGAACGCTACTGCCGGCGGCGCTCGCGGTGGTCCCCTCCCCGCGCTCGGGCGACTTACCCTGGAGCCGTGCCAAAGACGAAAAAGGCGAAGGACGAAAAGTCGGCCAAGAAGGACAAAAAGCGCGCACTGGGCGCAGGGGCGGGCGGCGACGAGAAGGGGCTCGACTTCGCGCGCGCGTGGGTGGAGTTTCCGGACCCGGCGGACGACGAGCAGGTCTTCCGCTGCGATCTGACCTGGCTGACCTCCCGCTGGAACTGCATCTTCGGCAGCGGCTGCCAGGGCATCGAGGCGGGCCGCGCGGACGACGGGTGCTGCACCCTGGGCGCGCACTTCTCCGACGAGGACGACGAGAAGCGGGTCGCCGGGCACGTGGCGAGGCTCACGCCGGACATCTGGCAGCACCACGCCGAGGGCACGCGGAACGGCTGGACCTCCGAGGACGACGAGGGGTCGCGGCAGACCCGGCCCTTCCAGGGCTCGTGCATCTTCCAGAACCGGCCGGGCTTCTCCGGCGGCGCGGGCTGCTCGCTGCACATCCTGGCGCTGAAAGAGGGTCGGGAGCCGCTGGAGACGAAGCCGGACGTGTGCTGGCAGCTGCCGGTCCGGCGGACCTACGAGTGGATCGACCGGCCCGACGACACGCGCGTGCTGCAGGTGTCGATCGGTGAGTACGACCGGCGCGGGTGGGGTCCGGGCGGGCACGACCTGCACTGGTGGTGCACCTCGGCCACGTCGGCGCACGGCGCTGGGGACCCGGTGTACGTGTCCTACCGGCCGGAGCTGATCGAGCTGATGGGCAAGGCGGGGTACGACCGGCTGGTCGAGCTGTGCGAGGAGCGGCTGGCCTCGCAGCTGCCGTTGCTGGCACCGCATCCGGCGGATCCGGCTCGCTGAGGCCAGGCCCCGCTGCCCTCGGCCCGGTGCCGCCCCGGGCCCCGCGCCGGTCCTACGAGCCGGTCGGGCTCGGGGTGCCGCTGTCACCGTCGCCCGGCGGGGGTGACGAGCCGTCCGGGGCACCGGTCGGGGACGGCTCCGTGGCCGTCGGGTCCGGGTCGGGCGACGTCGGCGACGGGTCGTCGGTGGGCGTCGGGTCCGGATCGGCGGGCTGCGAGGGGGACGGGTCCGGGTCCTGGCCCGGGTGGGACGGGGACGTGGTGCCGCCGGGCGTGCCGGGGCGCGGGTCCGGACGGGACGGGGCGGGCGCGGGGCCGTACCCCGTGATCGCCACGACGGCCCCGGCGGGCGATACGGCGACCCGAGCGCTCCAGTGGCCGGACGGCTCGCGCAGGTGGTCGACGTACACCCGGACCGTCACGGCCTCGCCGGGGCGCAAGGTGCCCGCGGACCGGCTCAGGTACAGCCAGGAGGCGCCGACGGACACGGACCAGCGCACCGGGGCGTCGCCGGTCGCGGTCAGGGTGACCAGCGTGATGTCGCCGTCGTGGTCGGCCGTCACCCCGAGGCGGCCGGCGCCCTTACCGGCGCCGGAGACGCCGACGACCTCCACGGAGACGTCGGCCTCGCCGTTCTTGCCGAAGCCGGTGCCCGGGGTGGTGCTCGCGTTGCCGGCGTTCTCGTACCCGTAGCCGCCGCCCGCCGACTCGCCCCCCAGGCCGTCCGGGTCCTGCGCCTCGCTGGCGCTGGCCGGGCGGCCTTCCTCGCCCTCGACGACGGGGGTCCCGCGGTAGGCCGCCCACAGGGCGAGCACGGGGGCCGCCACGACGGTGGCGACGACGGTGGTCGTGACGGCGCGGGCGCGCAGGCGGTCCCGCCGGGCCGCGCGGTCCTTGGGGTCCATCGGGAAGCCGCGCCGGTCGAAGCGGGGGGCGCTGCCGCGCGCGCGGGGGATGTGGGCCGGGGTGCCGTGCAGGGCGCTGCGGGGGGCCTCCAGGACGGGGAGCTCGGCGGGGGTGACGCTGGTGCCGGGCCAGCGGCCGGGGACCGCGCGCTCGGCGGTCCGGCGGCAGCGCGGGCAGTCGTCGACGTGCCGGACCAGCTCGCGGCGCAGGGCGCTGCTCAGGACGTAGCGGTTGTCCCCGGTGAGGCGGGCGACGCCGGCGCAGGTGCCGGTCTCCACGACGGCCAGGGCGGCGCGGGTGCGTTCCACCTCGCAGGCGGCCGAGGCGAGCAGTTCTCCGGTGGCGGCGAGGTCGGTGCCGAGGACGGCTGCGACCTCGTGCGGGGCCAGGTGGTGGCGTACCGCGAGTTCGAGGGCCTCGCGCTGCTCGGGGGTGGTGCCGGCGGCCTCCGGCCAGGCGAGGAGGGCGAGTTCGCTGCGGTGTCGCTGCCGCTGTCGCTGGTGGGCCTCGTCGTGGGTGGGGGCGGGGCGGCCGGCCGCGTGGCTGCTCGGACGTTTCTGCTTGGCCTCGGCCAGCTTGCGCAGGCAGGACCAGCGGGCCAGGGCGTAGAGCCAGGCCCTGTGGTCGGCCGCGGATGCGGGGGCGCGGTGGCCGCGGCGCTCGGCGAGCGCGAGGACGTCGCCCAGGGCTGCGGTCGCGGCGTCGTGGTCGCAGAGCACGGACAGGCAGTACGTGAACAGGCCGTCCAGATACGCGTCGTACGCCGCGTACCGCGTGGACGGGCGCTGCGCGGCGGGCGGGCGCTGCGTCACCGCCCTCGCCGCGGTGCGGTCACGCGCTTCCCGGTGCGCCCGGTGTGCGCCGGTCGTGCGGGTCGTGGTTTCCGGACTGCTCCTCATCACTCGGCGACCGTAGGGGGCTATGGGTGGCGCGAACTGGCGCGTTGGGCACTTTTAATCCGTACGGGTGAAACGATCCCTCATAAGGGGACACTCTCCCGCCGTCCCTCCGGTGCCTCGTCCCGCCGTACGCGGCTGCTGCCGCCCACGCTCCGCGTCCCCCGCTCGCCGTACGCGGCTCTCCCGCCGTCCCTCCGGTGCCTCGTCCCGCCGTACGCGGCTGCTGCCGCCCACGCCCCGCGTCCCCCGCTCGCCGTACGCGGCTCTCCCGCCGTCCCGCCCCAGCTGCGGGCAGTCGTTGCCTCCCCCAGTGCCTGAACGGCCTGGGAGGTACCCCCAGGCGGCACGGGTGGGCGCAGCGGCACCCCGCTCCGCCGGGCTGCGTCCCCACCCCCGCGCCCACACCCGCGCGGGCGACGCCGCCGTGCGGCCAACCCGCGCCCACCCCCGGGTGACCTCGGAGCGGACTGCCCGGGGCACGCTGTCAGTGGGGGCGGTTACGGTTCGTGCATGGCTGCCCGTACGAAGTCCGCCAAGGAACGGCCGTCCTACCGCTGCACCGAGTGCGGCTGGCAGACGGCCAAGTGGCTCGGCCGCTGCCCCGAATGCCAGGCATGGGGCACGGTCGAGGAGTACGGCGCGCCCGCCGTGCGTACGACCAGTCCGGGGCGCGTGACCACGTCCGCCGTGCCGATCGGGCAGGTCGACGGTCGGCAGGCGACCGCCCGTTCCACCGGTGTGCCCGAGCTGGACCGGGTGCTCGGGGGCGGGCTGGTGCCGGGGGCCGTGGTGCTGGTCGCCGGGGAGCCCGGGGTGGGCAAGTCCACGCTGCTGCTGGACGTGGCGGCCAAGTCGGCGAGCGACGAGCACCGGACGCTCTACGTCACCGGTGAGGAGTCGGCCAGCCAGGTGCGGCTGCGGGCCGACCGGATCCACGCCATCGACGATCATCTGTACCTGGCCGCGGAGACGGACCTCGCGGCGGTGCTCGGGCACCTCGATGCCGTCAAGCCGTCGCTGCTGATCCTGGACTCCGTGCAGACGGTGGCCTCGCCCGAGATCGACGGTGCCCCGGGCGGCATGGCACAGGTGCGGGAGGTGGCGGGGGCACTGATCCGGGCCTCCAAGGAACGCGGCATGTCCACGCTGCTGGTGGGCCACGTCACCAAGGACGGGGCCATCGCGGGGCCGCGGCTGCTGGAGCACCTCGTGGACGTCGTGCTGCATTTCGAGGGCGACCGGCATGCGCGGCTGAGGCTCGTGCGGGGGGTCAAGAACCGGTACGGGACGACGGATGAGGTCGGCTGCTTCGAGTTGCACGACGAGGGGATCACGGGGCTCGCCGATCCCAGCGGGCTGTTCCTCACCCGGCGGGCCGAGCCGGTGCCCGGCACGTGTCTGACCGTCACCCTGGAGGGGCGCCGGCCGCTGGTCGCCGAGGTGCAGGCACTGACCGTGGACTCGCAGATTCCGTCGCCGCGGCGTACGACCTCGGGGCTCGAGACCTCGCGGGTGTCCATGATGCTGGCCGTGCTGGAGCAGCGCGGGCGCATCAGCGCGCTGGGCAAAAGGGATATTTACAGTGCGACGGTGGGCGGGGTGAAGCTCTCCGAGCCGGCCGCCGACCTCGCCGTCGCGCTGGCGTTGGCGAGTGCGGCCAGTGACACCCCGCTGCCCAAGAACCTCGTCGCGATCGGCGAAGTCGGCCTCGCCGGAGAGGTGAGACGGGTCACGGGGGTGCAGCGGAGGCTCTCCGAAGCGCATCGGCTGGGCTTCACGCACGCCCTGGTACCGGCCGATCCGGGCAGGGTCCCTGACGGCATGAAGGTCCTGGAAGTCGCGGACATGGGGGACGCCCTGCGGGTGCTTCCGCGCTCGCGTCGGCGAGAGGCCCCACGGGAGCAGGAGGACCGCCGGTAGACTTTGCCCTGGTCTCGCCCGTCCGTACGACCGAGTGTGCGACACGGGAGCGCCAGAAGAACCTGCGACCGGAGGAGTGCAGTGGCAGCCAACGACCGGGCAGCAGCTCCCGGAAAGTCCGGTGGGAGTGCCGGTGCCGATGGCCTGATGCGCGCCTCACTGAGCGCCGTGGCGCCCGGCACGCCCCTGCGCGACGGCCTGGAGCGGGTCCTGCGCGGCAACACCGGCGGCCTGATCGTGCTGGGTTCCGACAAGACCGTCGAGCAGATGTGCACGGGCGGTTTCGTGCTGGACGTCGAGTTCACCGCGACCCGGCTGCGGGAGCTGTGCAAGCTCGACGGCGGCATCGTGCTGTCGTCGGACCTGTCGAAGATCCTGCGGGCGGGGGTGCAGCTCCTTCCGGATCCGACCATTCCCACGGAGGAGACCGGTACGCGGCACCGTACGGCGGACCGGGTCAGCAAGCAGGTCGGGTTCCCCGTCGTGTCGGTCTCGCAGTCCATGCGGCTGATCGCGTTGTACGTGGACGGGCAGCGCAGGGTGCTGGAGGATTCGGCCGCGATCCTGTCGCGGGCCAATCAGGCGCTGGCGACCCTGGAGCGGTACAAGCTGCGCCTCGACGAGGTAGCGGGCACGCTGTCGGCGTTGGAGATCGAGGACCTGGTGACGGTGCGGGACGTCTCGGCGGTCGCGCAGCGGCTCGAGATGGTGCGCCGGATCGCCACCGAGATCGCCGAGTACGTGGTGGAGCTGGGGACGGACGGGCGGCTGCTGGCGCTGCAGCTGGACGAGTTGATCGCCGGTGTGGAGCCGGAGCGCGAGCTGGTCGTGCGGGACTACGTGCCCGAGCCGACCGCCAAGCGGTCCCGTACGGTCGACGAGGCGCTCGCCGAGCTGGACAAGCTCAGCCATGCCGAGCTGTTGGAACTGTCCACGGTGGCGCGGGCCCTGGGGTACACCGGGTCGCCCGAGACGCTGGACTCCGCGGTGTCGCCGCGCGGATTCCGGCTGCTGGCCAAGGTGCCGCGGCTGCCGGGCGCGATCATCGACCGGCTGGTGGAGCACTTCGGCGGCCTGCAGAAGCTGCTCGCGGCGAGTGTGGACGACCTCCAGACGGTGGACGGTGTCGGCGAGGCGCGGGCGCGCAGCGTGCGGGAGGGGCTGTCGCGGCTGGCGGAGTCGTCGATCCTGGAGCGTTACGTCTGACGCTGAGCGGGGCCGCGGACGCGGCTCCCGTCAGTCGTTCTTCAGGACGAAGGACGTCTGCACCTTCTCGAAGCCGGGCGCCTTGGCCTCCACCAGGTAGGTGCCCGCCTTGGCCGATCCCGCCGGGGGCGTACCGCACTCGGGGGCGCTCGGCCTGCGGTCCCACTTCACGGTGTAGGTGATGCCGCTGCCGGCGGCCACCCGGTAGCGCAGGCTGCCCGCGCCCTCGACGCAGTCGTCGGAGGCCCAGTAGGCGTCGTCGCCGCTGGCCGGGGTGATCGTGAACACCGCGTGCTTCGGGCCGAGATCGACCTTGCAGTCGCTGCCCGAGGTGTTCCGCGCGGTCAGTTCGAACGCGGGGGTCTGTCCGGGCGAGTAGCTGTTGCGGACGCTGCGCAGGCTCAACTTCACGGCACCCGGCGTGCAGTTGGGCAGGGCCGACCCGGCCGGCAGGGCGTCACCCGCGCCGACGCCGGTGACCGCGCCGCCGCCTCCGGCACTGCCCGACCCGTCGCCGTCACCACCCGACTCGCCGCCGTCACCACCCGACTCGCCGCCGTCACCGCCCGAATCGCCGCCGCCGGAACCGGAACCGGAACCGTCGTTGCCGGAACCCGCCCCGGAACCGGAGCCGTTGGAGTCCCCCGACTCGTCGCGCCCGCCCGGGGCCTGGCTGATCGCCGGGCCGGAACCCGAGGGGCCCGGGGTGATCGACGGTGCCGGGTTCTTGCCGTTGGCCCCGTCGTCCCGGCCCTTGCCGCCGCCCCCGCCGCCGGAGACCACGATCCACGTGACCAACAGCACCAACAGGGCGAAAAGAGACAGCAGTACGGCCCTCCGTCGCCAGTAGATGGAGGAGGGAAGCGGCCCGACCGGATTGCGCAGAGATCCCACGGCGCAAACTGTACGAGAGATCGGCGCGTTCCCCCGTCCCACCCGCCGTTCCGGCTCTCAACTTTTACGGATCATCATTCCGGAGACCGTCCGGAACCCACCCGGTGGCGGTGTTCCCGTGCGGAGGTCCTCCCGTGGCAGGATCGGAGGGTCATGACTGCGCCCACGAAGCCCTCGCCAGGCGGACCCTCCGACCCCGCCGCGTCCGGTGTGCCGCTGCACGCCCCCGTCATCGACTGGTTCGACGAGCACGCCCGCGATCTGCCCTGGCGGCGTCCCGAGGCGGGCGCCTGGGGCGTGATGGTCAGTGAGTTCATGCTCCAGCAGACTCCGGTCAGCCGCGTCCTGCCCGTCTACGAGCAGTGGCTGGCCCGCTGGCCGCGTCCCGCCGACCTGGCCGCCGAGGCGCCCGGTGAGGCCGTGCGCGCCTGGGGCCGGCTCGGCTACCCGCGCCGCGCCCTGCGTCTGCACGGTGCCGCCGCGGCCATAACGGAACGGCACGGCGGCGACGTACCCTCCGACCACGCCCAGCTGCTGGCGCTGCCCGGCATCGGCGAGTACACGGCCGCGGCGGTCGCCTCCTTCGCCTACGGACAGCGGCACGCCGTCCTGGACACCAACGTCCGCCGAGTCTTCGCGCGCGCGGTCACCGGCGTGCAGTACCCGCCGAACGCCACCACCGCCGCCGAGCGGAGGCTGGCCCGGGCGCTGCTGCCCGCCGAGGAGGCGAGCGCCGCCCGCTGGGCCGCCGCCTCGATGGAGCTGGGCGCGCTGGTCTGCACGGCGAAGAACGAGTCGTGCCACCGCTGCCCGATCGCCGCCCAGTGCGCCTGGCGGCTGGCCGGCAAGCCCGCCCACGACGGGCCGCCGCGGCGCGGCCAGACGTACGCGGGCACCGACCGGCAGGTGCGCGGGCGACTGCTCGCGGTGCTGCGGGACGCGGCCGGGCCGGTGTCGCAGGCGGCCCTCGACCAGGTGTGGCAGGAACCGCTCCAGCGGGCCCGCGCCCTGGACGGCCTGGTGGCCGACGGGCTGGTGGAGCCGTTGGCGGACGGGTTGTACCGGCTGCCGATGAGCTGACGCGCGGCAGCTCCCGTGTCATCTCCGTGACGGCCCGGATATCAGGCGAATCACCTGATGTCACCATCAAGTGGTGCATTGATTTGCCCGGTTCCTCCTTCCGTTACACAACCGACGGACAGCCGAGGGTTTGCCGCAGGCTGCTTCGCACAGCGCCGTGACAACGCTTCCCTACCTTCGTTTGCGTGCCCAAAGGGCATGGCGACAACGGACCACAGGCAGTGGGCCGGCGGTGACCACCGTCGGAGTTACGGGGATCGGAAGGCGGTTGACATGGGCGAGGTGCTCGAGTTCGAGGAGTACGTCCGTACCCGGCAGGACGCGCTGCTGCGCAGCGCCAGGCGCCTGGTCCCCGACCCCGTCGATGCCCAGGACCTGCTGCAGACCGCGCTGGCGCGGACGTACGGGCGCTGGGAGACCATCGAGGACAAGCGGCTGGCGGACGCCTACCTGCGCCGGGTGATGATCAACACCCGGACCGAGTGGTGGCGGGCGCGGAAGCTGGAGGAGGTGCCGACCGAGCAGCTCCCCGAGTCCCCCATGGACGACGCCACCGAGCAGCACGCGGACCGCGCCCTGCTGATGGACGTCCTGAAGGTGCTCGCCCCGAAGCAGCGCAGCGTCGTGGTGCTGCGACACTGGGAGCAGATGTCGACGGAGGAGACCGCCGCCGCCCTCGGCATGTCGGCGGGAACGGTCAAGAGCACGCTGCACCGGGCGCTCGCCCGGCTCCGCGAGGAGCTGGTCGCCCGCGATCTGGACGCACGGGCGCTGGAGCGTGAGGAGCGGGAGCGTTGCGCGGCCTGACCGACGGTCGGACACCCGGGGGGACCGGGAGAACCACGCAGGCGGCGAGTACGGCGGTGGCCGTGTTCGTCGCCCTCGGCGTTTCCCTGTCGGGCTGCGGGACCGGCGGCACCGGCGCCCGGGACGAGGGGCCGGCCCACGCGGACACGGTGGGCGGCGCGGCCTCGTCGTCCCCCGCGCCCGCGGCGAAGGCGTCGCCCTCCCCCTCGAAGGTCCCCGACCGCGTGGACGCGGTGCGGCTCGTCAAGGCCGACCCCCAGGTGTCCCCGGAGGTCAAGCGCGAGCTGAAGCCGTGCGTCGCCGACGAGTACCCCGTCGACGTGACGTACGGGAAGCTGACGGACGGCTCGGCGGACGACGTCGTCGTCAACGTGCTGACCTGCGGTGACGCGGTGGGGGTGGGCAGTTACGTGTATCGCGAGGAGGACGGCGCGTACCAGAATGTGTTCAAGGCCGAGGAGCCTCCGGTGTACGCGGAGATCGACCGCGGCGACCTGGTGGTGACCAAGCAGGTGTACGACAAGGGCGACCCGGTGTCGAGTCCGTCCAGCGAGAACGTGATCACCTACCGCTGGGCGTCGGGCCGGTTCGCCGAGGAGTACCGCACCCACAACGAGTACAGCAAGGCCGCGGGGAACGCGCCCACCCCGGCTCCGGAGCCGGACAGCTGAACCGCTGCGTCGCACCGGCCGACGTGAACCGATCGGGCCGCTCGTACCGATGACCGGGTGAAGGCGCCGTAGGCGATCCGGCGACCGGCCCGTCCGACCGACCACACCCCCTGATGAGGACTGAGAGCACCGGGATGGCAGACCAGACCCACGTCCTGTTCGTCGAGGACGACGACGTCATCCGCGAGGCCACCCAGCTCGCCCTGGAGCGGGACGGCTTCGCGGTGACCGCGATGCCCGACGGGCTCTCGGGCCTGGAGTCCTTCCGGGCCGACCGCCCCGACATCGCCCTCCTAGACGTCATGCTCCCCGGCCTCGACGGCGTCAGCCTGTGCCGGCGGATCCGGGACGAGTCCACGGTGCCGGTGATCATGCTGTCGGCGCGGGCGGACTCCATCGACGTGGTGCTCGGCCTGGAGGCCGGCGCCGACGACTACGTGACCAAGCCCTTCGACGGGGCCGTGCTGGTCGCCCGGATCCGGGCGGTGCTGCGGCGCTTCGGGCACGCCGGGGGCGGCGACCGGGCGGAGGCGGGCGGTGCCGCGGGCACCGGGGGCGTGCTCACCTTCGGCGACCTGGAGGTGGACACGGACGGCATGGAGGTGCGCCGGGCCGGGCGGCCCGTCGGGCTCACTCCGACCGAGATGCGGCTGCTGCTGGAGTTCTCCTCCGCGCCGGGCACCGTGCTCTCGCGCGACAAGCTGCTGGAGCGGGTGTGGGACTACGGCTGGGGCGGGGACACCCGGGTCGTCGACGTGCATGTGCAGCGGCTGCGGACCAAGATCGGCCAGGACCGGATCGAGACGGTCCGTGGCTTCGGCTACAAGTTGAAGGCCTGAGCGGGGATACAGGGATATGCGGGGGTTCTTCCGACGCCGGACCGCCTCACCTCCGGGGCGCCCGTACGACCACACGGGAGCGGGCGAGCAGGCGGGAGCGGGCGAGCATGCGGAGCCGGACGGGCGTACGCGCCCTGCCGGGGCGCGCGGGCTGCGTGCCCGCGGCATGCGCACCGGGCTGCGCTGGAAGCTGAGCGCGGCCATCGCGCTGGTCGGCGCGCTGGTGGCGGTCGCGCTGAGCCTGGTCGTGCACAACGCCGCCCGCGTCTCGATGCTCGACAACGCCCGTGACCTCGCCGACGACCGGGTCCTGATCGCCCAGCGCAACTACGAGCTGTCCGGGCGGCAGAACTTCCCCAACGCCCGGATCGACGACCCCGAGCTGCCGCCGGAGCTGCGCCGCAAGGTCGAGGCGGGACGGCGGGCCACCTACGTCTCCGAGCGGTCGAACGGCGTGCCGGACATCTGGGCGGCCGTGCCGCTCAAGGACGGGCACGTGATGTCGCTGCGCTCCGGTTTCACCGACCGCAGCGCGGACATCCTCAGCGACCTGGACCAGGCGCTGGTCATCGGTTCCATCGCGGTCGTCCTCGGCGGCAGCGCGCTGGGCGTGCTCATCGGCGGCCAGCTGTCGCGCCGGCTGCGCAAGGCCGCCGCCGCCGCGAACCAGGTGGCCAACGGCGAGGCCGACGTCCGGGTGCGGGAGGCCATCGGGGGCGTCGTGCGGGACGAGACGGACGACGTCGCGCGCGCCGTGGACGCGATGGCCGACGCCTTGCAGCAGCGCATCGAGGCCGAGCGCCGGGTCACGGCGGACATCGCGCACGAGCTGCGCACCCCGGTGACCGGCCTGCTCACGGCCGCCGAGCTGCTGCCGCCGGGCCGGCCGACCGAGCTGGTCCTCGACCGGGCGAAGGCGATGCGCACGCTCGTCGAGGACGTCCTGGAGGTGGCGCGGCTCGACGGGGCCTCGGAGCGGGCCGAGTTGCAGGACATCATGCTGGGCGACTTCGTGACCCGGCGGGTGGCGGCCAAGGACCCGGCGGTGCAGGTGCGGGTGATCCACGAGTCCGAGGTCACCACCGACCCGCGCCGCCTGGAGCGCGTGCTGTTCAACCTGCTCGCCAACGCCGCCCGGCACGGCCGCTCGCCCGTCGAGGTCAGCGTCGAGGGCCGGGTGATCCGGGTCCGCGACCACGGGCCGGGTTTCCCCGAGGACCTGCTGGCCGAGGGACCGAGCCGGTTCCGCACCGGCAGCACGGACCGGGCCGGCCGGGGGCACGGGCTCGGGCTGACCATCGCGGCGGGCCAGGCCCGGGTTCTGGGCGCCCGGCTCACCTTCCGCAACGTGCGCCCGGCCGGCGCCCCCGCGCACATACCGGCCGAGGGTGCGGTCGCCGTCCTGTGGCTGCCGGAGCACGCCCCGACCAACACGGGGAGCCATCCGATGCTGCCGGAGCGGTCGGGCGGCGGCTCCTCGTCGCCCTCGCCGTCCGGGGAGGTGTCCCCGGGGGCGTCCCGGAGGCTGTGACCCCCGGCTCGGCGGTGACGCCCCGCTCGGCGGTCACCTCCGGTCGAGTGCGGCACGGACCCGGTCGAGTCCCTCCGCCCTCCAGTGGTCCCGGTCCGGCATCTGGTCGTCCCGGCGCCAGCGCCAGGCGGAGAACAGCGCCCAGTTCAACGCGCGGCACCGGTGGACCAGCGCGGGATCGGCACCCGCGTAGTGCGCCGCCGCTTCTTCGGGGCCGTGGGCGAGGTCGAACTCGACCGGGCCGCGGCAGCACGTGGCCAGGTCGACGAAGAGCGGGCCCCTGCGCGTGCCGAGGAGGTTTCCGGGGTGCGGCTCGCCGTGCAGCAGTTGGTCGCGTGCCCGGTCGGCGCTGATCCCGGCGCTCAGACCACCCAGGGTGTCGTGGAGGAATCGCCGGTCGGCGGCGGACAGTTCGGGGGACCGCTCCGGGTCGTCCACACCGTCCAGCGCCACGGCCACCCGATCGGTGACGTGCGGTGCGTCCACGTCGATCCGGCGCAGGGCGGCGTGGTGGCGCGCCAGCACGTCCGCGTAGTCGGCCGGCGCGATCTCCGGTCCCACCGGTTCGTAGTAGGTCCACAGCGAGAGCGCGAAGCCGTCCCGCACCTGGACCCGGGGGGCGACCCGCGGGTCCAGCTCGGCGACCGGAGCGTCGACCTCGGTGAGCCGGTGGGCGACCTCCACTTCGAACGCGGCATCGGCCAGGTGCCGGGACGGCGCGACCCGGGCCAGGACGTCGCACGGGAGCAGGCGCAGGGCGACGCGGTCCGAGTCGTGCACGACGCTCACGTCGTCGACCTTGAGACCCAGCGCCGAAGCCGTCGCCCGGGCGGCCTCGACCGCCCGGCGCAGTTCCGTCGGCTCCACGCCGTCCCCTTTCCGCCGGCGGCGATACGGCTACCGCAGGGCGTCGACGAAGGCCTGCCAGGCACCGGCACCCACGGTGACGACCGGACCGTCCGGGTTCTTGCTGTCCCGCACGGGGACGACGCCGGTGGGGCAGCCGTCGGCTACTTCGAGGCAGTCGCCGCCGTTGGGCCCGCTGTACGAGGCGGCGCGCCAGGAGGCACCGTCGGTGACGGCGCACTCCACGCATTCGCCGCCATTGCTCCCGCTGTAACTGGACTTGCGCCACTCAACATTGCTCAGTGCTGTGCGGGACCGCATAGCGTTCCTCCATCACGCGGGTGATCAGTCTCGCCGAGTCCTCGGGGGAGAGGGCTGAGGCTTGCAGTCGAGCGTAGCCGAATGAACGTTCCTTGATCACGTCCGGACTGGCGGTCATGTGCCCGCAGTCGTAGCCGTCCTTGTAGAAAAGATCGGGATCGGCGTCGAACCGGAGAAGCGTGAACGTACCCATCATGCCCGCGTGTTGGCCCGCCGCAAGCGGCAGGATCTGGATCTGGACCCAGGGAGCGGTCGCGAAGCCCAACAAGTGGGCGAGTTGGCCGCGCATGACGTCCGGCCCGCCGATCTCCCGCAGCAGGGCCGCCTCGTCCAGGACGACCCACAGCGCGGGAGGCTGGTCGCGCTGGAGAATGCGCTGGCGTTCCAGCCGGGCGGCGACCATCTCGTTCACGTTGCCGCCCTCGACACCGAGCACCGCCCGCGCGTACTCCTCCGTCTGCAACAGCCCGTAGACCAACTGCGCCTGGTACGTCGAGATGTACGCCGCCTTCGCCTCCATCTCCGCGTACGGCTGGAACCACGTGGGGAGTTGGCTGCGCAGGACGAGTCCGATCAGGCGGGAGAACAGGCCGTCCGTGCCCAGCGCGGCGTCCACCCGTTCGGAGAAGTCCCGCGTCGGGACCTTCTTCGTGGTCTCGATCTGGCCGACCAGTGACCCGGTGCAGAAGATGATGTCGCCGAGCTGGCCCTGCTTGAGGCCGTGGGCCTCGCGCTGGCGGCGCAGCTCCCAGCCGTAGTAGTCGAGCGGGGACGCGGTCGGGTCGAGGGACTGGATGTTGGCCACTGCGGCACCTCACTCCGGGACTGCGGGGAACTGCGGGGGACTGCGGACGGGCGGCAACACCTCGCGGCGTTCGTTCCTGTGCGTAGTCGAGCGTAAGCAGTGCGTCGCAGAGTTGTGGCGTGAACCACGTAACCGGTCCGCGGGCGGCGGACGTTGAGAGCCAGTACCACGCCGAGTTCGCCATGGGCGCGCACTCGGCCCGCCATCTGCGCCGCGTCCTGCGGCTGTACCTCGTGCGCTCCGGTCTGGCCGAGGTGTCCGACGCCGCCGAGCTGGCGCTCACGGAGCTGGTCGCCAACGTCGTACGGCATGTGCCCGGACGGCGTGGTCGCGTGTGCTTCCTGCTGCGGCCCGGCGCGGTGCGGGTGGAGGTCGCCGACGACTGCCCGGTACTGCCGGTTCCCGGGGCCGCCGAGGCGCTGGGCGAGGGCGGGCGAGGGCTGGTGATCGTCGCGGCGGTGACCGACCGGTGGGGCGTCACGCCGACCCCGGACGGACGCGGCAAGACGGTGTGGTTCGAGTGTGGCGACGCCGAAGACCCCCGGGCGGCCGTGGCCACCCGGGGGTCCGGTGAGGGGATGGGCGGCGTGCCGCCGCGAGGTCAGACGGTCTCGGCCACCGGTGCCTTCGCCGGGGCCGTGCCGTCGTCGCCGTCGGCTGGGGCGTCGGCCGCCTTCGGGCCCGCGCCCTTGAGGGGGACCTCCTTCACGAAGACCGCCGCGACCAGTGCGAGGACGGCCACCACGGAGCCGAGGAGGAACGCGCCGTGGGTGCCGGAGGACACCGCGTGCTGGTAGGCGTCGCGGACCGCCGCGGGCAGCGCGTTCAGCGCGTCCGCGGTCAGCGTCGCCGACTGCTCCGTCACCTTGGCACCCGACCCCGCGGCCCGCTCGGCCATCGTGTCCTGGACGCGGTTGTTGAACAGCGCGCCCATGATCGCGACGCCGAAGGAGGAGCCGAGGGTGCGGAAGAGGGTGGTGGAGGAGGACGCGACGCCCATGTCCCTCATCTCCACGCTGTTCTGCGCCACCAGCATGGTGATCTGCATCAGGCAGCCCATGCCGAGACCCACGACGGCCATGTACAGGCCGGAGGTGAAGCGGGTGGTGTCGGTGTCCATGGTCGACAGCAGGAACAGGCCGGCCGTCATCAGTACGCCGCCCACCACCGGGAAGATCTTGTAGCGGCCGGTGCTGGTGGTGACCCGCCCGGCGACCATCGACGTGACGAGCATCGCGCCCAGCATGGGCAGGAGCAGCAGTCCGGAGTTGGTGGCGGACGCACCCTGCACCGCCTGCTGGTACAGCGGCAGGAAGAGGGTGGCGCCGAACATCACGAAGCCGGTGATGAAGCCGATGAGCGACATCAGCGTGAAGTTGCGGCTGCGGAAGATGTGCAGCGGCACGACCGGCTCCGCGGCCTTGGTCTGCCAGAACACGAACCCGACCAGCGCGGCGACGCCGATGCCGATCAGCTCCATGATCCGCGCGGAGGTCCAGGCGTACTCGGTGCCGCCCCAGGTGGTGACGAGCACGATGGCGGTGATGCCGATGGTCAGCAGCGCGGCGCCCAGGTAGTCGATCCGGGCCTTGCTGCGCTTCTTCGGCAGGTGCAGCACGGCGCTGATGGCGACCAGGGCGACCGCGCCGAGCGGCAGGTTGATGTAGAAGGACCAGCGCCAGCCCCAGTGGTCGGTGATGGTGCCGCCGATCAGCGGTCCGCCGATCATCGCCAGCGCCATGACGCCGGCCATCATGCCCTGGTACTTGCCGCGCTCCCTGGGGGGTATCAGGTCGCCGATGATCGCCATGACGCCGACCATCAGACCGCCGGCGCCCAGGCCCTGGACGGCGCGGAAGCCGATGAGCTGGCCCATGTCCTGGGCCATGCCGCTGAGCGCCGAGCCGACCAGGAAGATCACGATCGACGTCATGAACGAGCCCTTGCGCCCGTACATGTCGCCGAGCTTGCCCCACAGCGGGGTGGAGGCCGCGGTGGCCAGGGTGTAGGCGGTGACGACCCAGGAGAGGTGCTCCAGGCCGCCCAGCTCGCCCACGATCGTCGGCATCGCGGTGCCGATGATCATGTTGTCGAGCATCGCGAGCATCATCGCGATCATGAGGGCGAGCAGGACGACCCGCACGCTCCTCGGCTGCTTGCCGACGCCGGCTTCGCCGGTCGCCGCCTCCGTCTTCTCGGCCATCTCTCCTACTCCCCCAGCTAGCGCTGTGCCACCTGCCACTTACTTGCCGACCGGCAAGTTGTCTACACTGGGAAGGTAGGAGCGTAACTAGCCGGGCGTCAAGTAAGTTTTTCGGAAAGTGCGCGGGGCAGGAGGTGCGTAGGAGGATGGGCGGCACCATGAACGGCACCAAGCAGCAGCGACGCCGCGGGGACACCCGCCAGCGCATCCAGGACGTGGCGCTCGAACTCTTCGCGGAGCAGGGGTACGAGAAGACCTCCCTGCGCGAGATCGCCGAGCGTCTGGACGTGACCAAGGCCGCGCTCTACTACCACTTCAAGACCAAGGAAGAGATCCTCGTCAGCATCTTCGAGGACCTCTCGCGGCCGCTGGAGGACCTGATCGACTGGGGGCGGGAGCAGCCGCACAGCCTGGAGACGAAGCAGGAGATCATCCGCCGCTACAGCGAGGCGCTGGCCGGCGCGGCGCCGCTGTTCCGCTTCATGCAGGAGAACCAGGCCACGGTGCGGGACCTGCGCATCGGCGAGCTGTTCAAGAACCGGATGTTCGGCCTGCGCGACATCCTCATGGACCCCGAGGCGGACATGGTCGACCAGGTCCGCTGCATCACGGCGCTGTTCACGCTGCACGCCGGGATGTTCGTGCTCCGGGACCTCGAAGGCGACCCCGAGGAACAGCGTGCTGCCGTTCTCGAGGTCGCCACCGATCTGATCACCCAGGCCCACCGGGGAGCCGCGGGCGCGTAGCCCCGCCCGTCAGACGGTCACGCCCTTGGCGCGCAGGAAGGCGACGGGGTCCACGGCCGAGCCGTAGTTCGGGGTGGTCCGGATCTCGAAGTGCAGGTGCGGACCGCTGGAGTTGCCGGTGTTGCCGGACTTGGCGATCGACTGGCCGGTCTTCACGATCTGGCCGATCTTCACGTTGATCTTGGACAGGTGCGCGTACTGGGAGTACGTGCCGTTGCCGTGCTTGATGACGATCGCGTTGCCGTAGGCGGGACCGTCACCGGCGCCGTTGCCGCCGGCCTTGACGACCGTGCCGCCATGGGCGGCGACGACGTTGGTGCCGATCGGCACGGCGAAGTCCTGGCCGCTGTGCTTGTGCGCCCACATGCCGCCGTTCTGGGCGAAGCTGGCGCTCAGCTCGTACTTCTTGACCGGGTCGACCCAGGAGGCGGCCTTCTTCTTGGTGGCCGTCTTCTTGGCGGTGGTGGTCTGCTTGGCGCTCGCGGCGGCCTTCTCGGCCTTCGCCGCCTTGGCCTGCGCCACGGCCTGGGCCTCTACGGCGCTCGCGACGGAGGAGGAGGTGTTCGAGGCCGCCGTGGTGCCGGTGGCGGCCGCGACCCCGGCTCCCAGTGCGACCGAGGCTCCGAGGCCGGCGGCCATCACCGCGGCGCGGGTGCGGATGGTCGTACGGGAAGAACGGGACGTGACACGCGGGAACATTCGAACCTCATGGGGACGGGTGCAGAGGAATGCCCACCGGCGGGACGCACCAGGCGCTCACCGGGCGGGCTCAACCTTGGTAACCCGCCGACCCCGAACCGCACAAAGGTGTGACCTACGACCCTATTTAGTACTTCAGTGTGAAACTTCATGACCCACGCCAGAGCTGCCATTTTGGACAAAAGCAGCTCAGAGCCCTGCAAACCCCCCTGCCACCCGCTCCGGTATGTCCGTTTTCGTAGTTCTTGTGGCGACCACTATTCCCCGTAGTACACCCCGATCGGCCTGTGCGGCACATCACCGGGGACCGCGGCCGAAGGGCCGGTGAATGTGACCGGGGCTACTCCCGTCCCGGCTAACCCGCCCTCCGCCCAAGGGGGTTCACCCGGGCTCGGAGCGTGGTCGGCGTCACAGCCGACTACTGCTCAGTAACCCAATCGTTGCCGTACGGCCACTTGCCGGGGCAAGCATGCACGCGACAACTTTGCCCGTCAGGCATCCGCGCAGGCAGGAGAGGACCCCACCCCCCATGACCGACCACACCGAACCGACCGAACAGGCCGAACAGGCCGCACAGAGCGGCCGGGCCAGAGGGGCCGCGCGCCGTACGTGGACGCGTGTCGCCGCGGCGTCCGCCGTCACCGTGGCGGCGCTCACCGCCACGGTCACGCCGTCCGTCGCCGTCGCCGCCCCGGCCGACGCGCCCCGCACGGCGGTGACGGCCGCCGCCGCGGCCGACGTCGACTACGACACCTGGCAGCGCGACTGCCGGGCCGTGATGGACGGGGCCCTGCCGTACCTGAAGGAGCGGATCGCCGACCGGGCGCCCGGCGAGAAGCAGGCGATCGTCCTCGACATCGACAACACCTCCCTGGAGACCGACTTCGGCTTCAGCTACCCGCAGCCCGCCAACCGGCCGGTCCTGGAGGTCGCCGAGTACGCGCAGGAGCACGGCGTCGCCCTGTTCTTCGTGACCGCCCGCCCCGGCATCGTCGAGGCGCCCACCGAGTGGAACCTCGCCCACGCCGGCTACGAGTCCTCCGGGCTGTACGTCCGCGGCTTCCTCGACCTGTTCAAGGACGTCGCCCAGTACAAGACCGAACAGCGCGCCGAGATCGAGTCGAACGGCTACACGATCGTCGCGAACATCGGCAACAGCGCCACCGACCTGCCGGGCGGCCACGCCGAGAAGACGTTCAAGCTCCCGGACTACGACGGTCAGCTGTCCTGACGCCCGTTAGGCTCCCCTCGTCGACCGACCACGGGGGTGGCGCATGGAACCGGCGGTACTCGGCGGGAAGTTGGCGTCCAGCCTGGTCGCCCCGCTGGTGAAGAAGCTGTTCGTGACGGGCGGCCCCGGTGCCGGACTGGTCGACCGGCCGGTTCGGCTGGACCGCCTGGTGTCCTTCCGCGGCGAGCGGCGCTCGCTGGGCGAGGAGGAGGTGCGCGGGCTTGCCGGGAAACTGGTGGCGGGCGCCCTGGACTCCCCCGGCGAGCCGCCCTTCCCGCCCGAGGAGGCCGACGCCGTCGCCGACGCCCTGGCGGCGCGGCTCCTCGCCCTGGGCGACCTGGACATGGACGACGTGCAGGCGGTGCGGCTCGGACACGCCGAGCTGGCCGCCCGGCTGCGTCGGCGGACGGCCGGTTCCGAGGACGGGCTCTGCACCGACGCCCGCTACTTCCTCGACTCGGCGACCGAGTGGGCCTGCCTGCACGTCCTGGAGTTCTTCACCCGCCGCTCCACCTTCGTGGCGCGGACGCTGGTGGCCCAGACCCGCGGCCAGGCCGAGCTGATCGCGAAGGTCGACGAGCTGATCGCCCGCGTTCCCCGGCCGGACGCCCGCGACACGGCGTTCGAACGCCGCTACCTGCCGTACGTCGCCGAACAGCACAACCGCATCACCATCTACGGCATCGACCTGCGCGAATCGCCCGACCGGTGGCCGCTGGAGGTCGCGTACCTGAGCCTGGAGGCGACCGCGGAGGAGGAACGGACCAGGGCACTCCCGGGTGAGTACGCCGACCCCGAGCACACCGTCCGCCTCGCCGCCGAGGACGCCCTGCGCACCCGCGACCGGGTACTCCTGCGCGGCGACGCGGGCTCCGGCAAGACGACCCTGGTGCAGTGGCTCGCGGTGACCGCGGCACGGGACGGGGACCGGATCCCGTACGTGCTGCCCCTGCGCACCCTGATCCGGGCCGGCGCGCTGCCCTCCCCCGCGGCCTTCCTCACCGCCGTGGGCTGCCCCCTCACCCCGCCGGAGGGCTGGGCGGAACGGGTGCTGGGCGCCGGCCGGGGCCTGGTCCTCGTCGACGGCCTGGACGAGATCCCCGCCGCGGAACGGCACCGCACCCGCGACTGGCTCCTCGCCCTCGTCCGCGCCTTCCCCGGCAACCGCTGGCTGCTCACCTCCCGGCCCACCGCCGTACGCGCCGACTGGCTGACCACCGAGGGCTTCCGGGAGCTGTCCCTCACCCCGATGCGGGAGCCCGAGGTCGCGACCTTCGTACGGCGCTGGCACCGGGCCGCCGAGGCGCCCGAGTTCGTCACGCGGCTGCTGGACTCCCTGCGCACCAAGCGCGACCTGGCCCGCCTCGCCACCAACCCACTGATGTGCGGCCTGATCTGCGCCCTGCACCGGGACCGCCGCGGCTACCTCCCCACCGGCCGCGCGGAGTTGTACGACGCCGCCCTCACGATGCTGCTGGCCCGCCGGGACCGGGAGCGCGGCATGGAGGCGGTGGAGCTGAGCGAGGAGGCGCAACTGGAGCTGCTCCAGCGGCTGGCGTACGCGCTGGTGCTGAGCGGGCGCACGGAGATGGCGGTGGAGACCGCCGAGGGCATCGTGGAGCGCGCGCTGCCGTCGGTGGCCTCGGCGGCGGGGCAGGGCGACGCGGCGACGGTCCTGCGGGCGCTGGTCCTGCGCAGCGGGCTGCTCCGGCGGCCCGGCGAGGGCACCCTGGACTTCGTCCACCGCACCTTCCAGGACTACCTGGGCGCGCGGTACGCGGTCGAGGAGGGCCATCTCGACGTCCTCGCGGGGCGCGCGGGCGACACCCAGTGGGAGGACGTCGTCCGCATGGCGGTGGCCCACGCCCGTCCCGGCGAGCGGGCGGTGCTGCTGCGGCGCCTGCTGGCGGAGGACACCCCTCGGCTGACCCTTCTCGCCCTGGCCTGCCTGGAGCACGCGACCGCCCTGGACCCGGCGGTGCGGGCGGAGGTGGAGGCACGGGCGGGGACGCTGATCCCGCCGGGGTCGTTGGCGGACGCGAAGGCCCTGGCGGAGGCCGGGCCACTGGTGCTGGAGCTGCTGCCGGGTCCGGAGGGACTGACGGAGCGGCAGGCGCACGGCGTGACGGTGACGGCGTCGCTGCTGGCGGAGCGGGAACCGGGTGGGGCACTCGCGGTGCTGCGCCGGTTCCGGGGACACGCGGCTCTCGGCGTGCGGCGGCAACTGGTGGGAACGTGGGACCGGTTCGACGCGCGGGGGTACGCGAGGGAGATTCTGGATCACCTGGACCCGACGGAGCTGTTCCTGACCTTGACGACGGCGGCGCAGCGCGGGGCTCACGCGGACATGCGGCCGTGGGGCAGGCTCGAGTTCCGCGGCGCGCACAGCTGGGACGAGATCCTCGCCTGTGTGCCCGACCCGGGCGCGGTCGAGAAACTGCTCCTGGTCGCGAACCCGGAAGCGACCGACATGGAGCCACTGGCGGCCCTCGGCCGTCTGCGGAGCCTGTCACTGCTCGACTGCGGAACCACGCGGGGCCTGGACCGGCTGTCCGCACTGCCCCTGGAGAGCCTCAGCGTCCAAAGCGCCGATCTCACCGGCCTGGACGAGCTGACGTCGCTGCGGGAACTGTCCTTGGGACAACGACTCCCGGGCAACCGCCTGACCGACTCCCTCCCGGTGGCAGCCCGCCTGCGGCAGCTCCACCTCGGTCGGGACACGACCCGGGACACCGGCCTTCGGGGCCTGTCCCACTGGTCCACGCTGTACGAAGTCACCCTGTCCTGCCCCGTCGGCACGGCCGACTGGACCGAGCTGTCCCGGCTGCCACGGCTGGAGCAGCTGATCCTGGACGCGTCGGTCATCGACATCGGCCCGGACGCGCCGGAGCTTCCCGGCGTACGCACCGTCATCCTGCGCCGTGCCCGTACGCAGGACATCGCTTGGATCACCACTCGCCTGCCCCGCGCCAGGATCCTCCGGATCTGAGGTGAAAGGGAGCGAAAGGCAAAGGGGCCGCCCGGGACCGAAGTCCCGGGCAGCCCCTTTCCAGGCTCACCCCCGGAGGGCTACGCCTCCTTGCTCAGGTTCGGACCCGCGCCGCCACCGGCCGCCTGCTCGATCGGCGGGACGTCGGGGAGGGCCGACTTCTCCTCACCCCGGAAGGTGAAGGTCTTGGTGTCGCCCTCGCCCTCGGTGTCCACGACCACGATGTGACCGGGACGCAGCTCGCCGAAGAGGATCTTCTCCGACAGCGTGTCCTCGACCTCGCGCTGGATCGTGCGGCGCAGCGGACGCGCGCCCAGCACCGGGTCGTAACCCTTCTTGGACAGCAGCTCCTTGGCGGACTGGGAGAGCTCGATGCCCATGTCCCGGTCCTTGAGGCGCTCGTCCACCTTCTGGATCATCAGGTCGACAATCCGCAGGATGTCTTCCTGGCTGAGCTGCGGGAAGACGACCACGTCGTCGACACGGTTGAGGAACTCGGGCCGGAAGTGCTGCTTGAGCTCGTCCTGGACCTTGTTCTTCATGCGCTCGTAGTTGGACTTCGTGTCGCCCGCGGCGGCGAAGCCGAGGTTGAAGCCCTTGGAGATGTCCCGGGTGCCGAGGTTGGTCGTCATGATGATGACCGTGTTCTTGAAGTCCACGACCCGGCCCTGGGAGTCGGTCAGGCGACCGTCC
Source organism: Streptomyces violaceorubidus (assembly GCF_000717995.1). GTDB lineage: Bacteria > Actinomycetota > Actinomycetes > Streptomycetales > Streptomycetaceae > Streptomyces > Streptomyces violaceorubidus. The sequence continues at coordinate 185,776 of NZ_JODM01000010.1, read as the reverse complement.
TCCAGGATCTGCAGCAGCGAGTTGAAGATGTCCGGGTGGGCCTTCTCGACCTCGTCGAAGAGGACGACCGAGAACGGCTTGCGGCGGACCTTCTCCGTCAGCTGGCCGCCCTCCTCGTAGCCCACGTAACCGGGGGGCGAACCGAAGAGACGCGAGACCGTGTGCTTCTCGCTGAACTCCGACATGTCGAGGGAGATCAGCGCGTCCTCGTCACCGAAGAGGAACTCGGCGAGCGCCTTGGACAGCTCCGTCTTACCGACACCGGACGGACCGGCGAAGATGAACGAGCCACCGGGACGCTTCGGGTCCTTCAGACCGGCACGGGTACGGCGGATCGCCTTGGACAGCGCCTTGACGGCGTCGACCTGGCCGATGACCCGCTTGTGGAGCTCGTCCTCCATGCGCAGCAGGCGGGACGACTCCTCCTCCGTGAGCTTGAAGACCGGGATGCCCGTCGCCGTGGCGAGGACCTCGGCGATCAGCTCGCCGTCGACCTCGGCGACGACGTCCATGTCGCCGGCCTTCCACTCCTTCTCCCGCTTGGCCTTGGCGGCCAGGAGCTGCTTCTCCTTGTCGCGCAGGGAGGCGGCCTTCTCGAAGTCCTGCGAGTCGATCGCGGACTCCTTGTCGCGGCGGACACCGGCGATCTTCTCGTCGAACTCGCGTAGGTCCGGCGGCGCGGTCATCCGACGGATGCGCATCCGGGAACCGGCCTCGTCGATCAGGTCGATCGCCTTGTCCGGCAGGAAGCGGTCCGAGATGTAGCGGTCGGCGAGCGTCGCCGCCTGGACCAGGGCCTCGTCGGTGATGGAGACGCGGTGGTGGGCCTCGTAGCGGTCGCGCAGGCCCTTGAGGATCTCGATCGTGTGCGGCAGCGACGGCTCCGCGACCTGGATCGGCTGGAAGCGGCGCTCCAGGGCCGCGTCCTTCTCCAGGTGCTTGCGGTACTCGTCCAGCGTGGTCGCACCGATGGTCTGCAGCTCACCGCGGGCCAGCATCGGCTTGAGGATGCTCGCGGCGTCGATGGCGCCCTCGGCGGCACCCGCACCGACCAGCGTGTGCAGCTCGTCGATGAACAGGATGATGTCGCCGCGGGTGCGGATCTCCTTGAGCACCTTCTTCAGGCGCTCCTCGAAGTCACCGCGGTAGCGGGAGCCGGCGACCAGGGCGCCGAGGTCCAGGGTATAGAGGTGCTTGTCCTTGAGGGTCTCGGGCACCTCGCCCTTGACGATGGCCTGCGCGAGGCCCTCGACGACGGCGGTCTTGCCGACGCCGGGCTCACCGATCAGCACCGGGTTGTTCTTGGTACGGCGGGACAGCACCTGCATGACCCGCTCGATCTCCTTCTCGCGCCCGATGACCGGGTCGAGCTTGGACTCACGAGCGGCCTGGGTCAGATTCCGGCCGAACTGGTCGAGGACCAGGGACGTGGAGGGCGTGCCCTCCGCAGGACCGCCGGCGGTGGCGGTCTCCTTGCCCTGGTAGCCGGAGAGCAGCTGGATGACCTGCTGCCGCACCCGGTTCAGATCTGCGCCCAGCTTGACCAGGACCTGGGCGGCGACGCCCTCGCCCTCACGGATCAGGCCGAGCAGGATGTGCTCCGTGCCGATGTAGTTGTGGCCCAGCTGGAGGGCCTCGCGGAGCGACAGCTCCAGAACCTTCTTGGCACGGGGGGTGAAGGGGATGTGGCCGGACGGGGCCTGCTGGCCCTGGCCGATGATCTCCTCCACCTGCTGGCGGACCGCCTCGAGCGAAATCCCGAGGCTCTCAAGGGCCTTGGCGGCGACACCCTCACCCTCGTGGATCAGGCCCAGGAGGATGTGCTCGGTGCCGATGTAGTTGTGGTTGAGCATCCGGGCTTCTTCCTGAGCCAGGACGACAACCCGCCGCGCGCGGTCGGTGAACCTCTCGAACATCGTTAATCGCTCCTCAGAGCGGTCAGGCAGTGGGGGGAACTTCCCCTCCCTGTCCTTCCGCAGCTTAGTCCCGCAAGCGGGGACCGCTCATTCCAACTGCCGACACCGTCGATGGCCTCCTGACCCCTGACGCCGACATCTGCCACAACCCGATGGTGCGAGACGATGTTCCCGCAGGCCAGGCACTTACCCCACTCGCCAGTACGCCGATGGCGAACGCGAGACGGCCGGATCTGCAAGTCGCCCCCTCCCACTAGGGATGTCTTACCCGCCGGGACGGACACTCCATGCCGCGCGCACCGGTTCCCTCCGCTACGGGCGAACAACCTTGCGCCTCCCCGCACCCCCGCACGCCCCCTCTTGCCGCCTCAGTCCAGCACTCTGCGCGTTTACACCGCCACCCAGCGTAACCCGGGGGCTCTTCGGACGGTTGCACTTGGCATGGTCGGCGCCTCGCATCCGATGCCGTTCCCCCACCCGATCCCGCACCCGGCCCCCGTTGCTCCCGCGACCCCCGTCGTGCCGTCACCCCGGCGGCCCCTCGGGGACGGAGACTCGGGGTGGGAGCGGGCGCGGGGGTGGTACGAGAGCGCGCTCGGGTGGCCGACGGCGCCCGGGGAGCCGCTGCGACTGCGCACGGGCGTGCGTTTCGATGTCCTCGACGTGCCGGCCGACGCGGGGTACGCGACGCTGGAGCGGCTGGAGAGGGTGGAGAGGGTGGAGAGGCGAGAGCGGCGGGAGGGCCTGGAGCGGCTGGAGGGCCCCGAACGGCTGGAGAGGGTGGGGCGTGCCGGGCAGGCCGGGGCGGGTTCGCCGATGCCGGGGCTTCCTGTGCCGGGGCTTCCCGCGCCGGGGTTTCCGGTGCCGGATCTTCCCGTGCCGGGGTTTCCGGTGGCGGTCCAGGGCTCGCGGATGCTCCTGCTCGTGGCGCCGGGCGCCGCGGAGGAGCTGCCGGGGCTGCTGGAGTGGCTGGAGTGGGGCTCGCTGGCGCTCGACCTGACGGCGGTCGGGAAGGGCGGCCTCGTGGACGCGCCCCTGGTCCCCGAGCCCGGCCCGGCCGGGCTGCCGCCGCGTCCCCCGGAGCGCGACGGCCTGCGAGGGGCCGCCGTCTGGCTGCGACCCCCGGAGCCGGGGTGCGAGGTGGGGGCCTCGCTGCCGGCACTGTCGGTCCCCGGGCGTACCGGGACCGCACTCGATCTCGCCCGGCTGGTCCACACGCTGGCCACGCAGTGCCACCGCGTCCGACTCACCGCGAGCGACCCGCCGCGGGCGCGGGCCGTGGCGCGGGTGCGGGCCGTGGCGCGGGTGCGGTGATCAGCCGTTGGCCTGCTCGTACGCCTCGCGGACCTTCGCGGGGACACGACCGCGGTCGTTGACGTCCCAGCCGTTCTCCTTCGCCCAGGCGCGGATCGCAGCGGTGTCCTGGCTGCCGCCGGAAGCGGCGCGCGCCTTGCCGCGACCGCCCGAGGCACGGCCCCCGGTGCGACGGCCACCCTTCAGGTACGGATCGAGAAGACCGCGGAGCTTGTCCGCGTTGGCGGTGGTGAGATCGATCTCGTAGGTCTTGCCGTCCAGTGCGAACGTCACGGTCTCGTCTGCCTCGCCGCCGTCGAGGTCGTCGACAAGAAGGACCTGAACCTTCTGTGCCACCGGATTTCCTTTCATCGATAACTTGAGGGCCGGAGGTCCGTCGGCGTCCGCCGTATCGCCGTCCCTTGTTATATGCAGTACTGCAGTACGCCGGAAAGCAAACCGCTTTTGCCGGAAAAACACAAACCCTCGACGGAGACCGGTAGCCTGACTCCGGGCCGGAAACATGCGCGTTTCGGACATAGGGAACCCGTGAAGGGTGGGTCGGTGGAATAATCCTCGAAGGACGTGGACGCCCGGCGCTGCCCGGCGATCACAGATGCAGAAGCATCCGGCTGTTGCCCAAGGTGTTCGGTTTCACTCGTTCGAGCCCCAGGAACTCCGCAACACCCTCGTCATAGGAACGCAGCAGCTCCGCGTACACATCGGTGTCGACCGGCGTCTCCCCGATCTCCACGAAGCCGTGCTTGGCGAAGAAGTCCACTTCGAAGGTCAGGCAGAAAACACGGCGAACACCGAGCCAGCGTGCCGTGTCCAGCAACTTCTCCAGCAGCTTGTGGCCGACGCCCGCGCCCTTCAGACCGGGCTTCACCGCGAGAGTCCGCACTTCCGCGAGGTCTTCCCACATCACGTGCAGCGCGCCGCAGCCGACCACCTCGGCGTTGTCGTCGCGTTCCGCCACCCAGAACTCCTGGATGCTCTCGTAAAGCGTCACCATCGCTTTGTCGAGCAGGATACGGTCACGGACGTACGCGTCGAGGAGCCGGCGTACGTCCGGGACATCGCCGGTGCGGGCCCGCCGGACGGTGATGGCATTTGGCATGTGGGGACGCTATCGCTCGCCGCCGCCCGGTACCGCGCCGGGTCCCCGCGCGGGGGCTGGGGTTTCCGGTCCCTGCACGATGCGGATGGCGTCTGCGAGCGCTTGGCGCTGTTCCTCGCTCATCATGCCGAAGAAGGCGACGAGGGCCGCGGCGGGGTTGTCGCTCTGGGACCAGGCGTCGTTCATGAGGGCGGCGGCGTAGGCGGCGCGAGTGGAGACCGCCTCATATCGATAGGCCCGGCCTTCGGACTCGCGGCGCACCCAGCCCTTCTGATGGAGATTGTCCAAAACGGTCATCACGGTGGTGTACGCGATGGACCGTTCCTGTTGCAGGTCTTCCAGGACTTCTCGAACGGTCACGGGGCGGTTCCACTTCCACACCCTCGTCATGACCGCGTCTTCGAGTTCTCCCAATGGGCGAGGCACGCTTCGAACGATAGTGGGAGATCGGGGCGATCGCGTGCCGGACGTGCGCCTTCGCTGGAAAACGGGCACAAAAGGGGCGTACGGCTCCCGGGAGGAGCCGTACGGGGGGTGGGGCGTGGGGTGGGCCGTCGGTGCGGTGCTTGCGGGTCAGACCTCGGGGTGCGGGGACGCCTGCCTGGTGCTCTCCGCCCGCGCGAGGGCGGCGTCGACGACCGCGTCCTCCTTGGCCTTGTTGGCGCCGCCCTGGGTCTTCACGATCACCCGGATCAGGCCGATGAAGAAGACGGCCATCACGGCCGGGGGCAGGAGCGCGGAGACGTAGTCCATGGGACCAGGGTAGCCAGGCGCCGTCAGCCGGCCGCGAGGTGGTGCCGGGTGTCCGGGGCGGGGGGTGCCGGCGGGGTGGGCTTGCGGCGGGGGAAGACCTCGCCGGGGGTGGGGACGGGGCGCTTGGGGGTGGCCGGGGCGGGGGGCCGGGGGGAGGCCGGTTTCGGGGCGGGCTTCTGCGCGGGGTCCTTGTCCGGCTGCCGGCCGCCGGGGAGGGCGTGGAGGCGGGTGCGCGCGGCGGGGAGGATCACCGCGGCTGGGCCCGTCGTGGCCGTGCCCGGCGTGGCCGTTGTAGGCGGGCCGGGGCGGCAGCGGGCCAGCAGGGCGGCTGCCGCGGGGTTGCCGCGCAGGGCACCCAGGGCGGCGAGGTCGTCCGCGCCGGGGCGGTGGCCGGCGCCCAGCGCCTCGTCCAGGAGCGTGAGGTAGCCGGTGGCGGTGCCGGGGAGGGCGGCGCGGTACCGGGCGAGGTCGGCCACCAGGAAGGCGCGCAGCCTGGCCCCCTCTCGCATCGCCTCGTCGAGCGCTTCCGCGAGGTGGAGGCAGTCCTGGGCCTCCTGGGCCGAGACCGGGCTGGGGTTCAGGGCGAGGGCGAGGGCTCGCCGGAGCACGCGCAGCTCCTGAGCACCGAACGCCATGCCGCCGCGGGGTCCGTAGGGCGTGGGCATGCGGCGACGATACGCGCTAATCAGACAAACCCCGCATAGGGGGCATGGGTGTGGCGTGCACACCCACTCGGATGCGGGTGCCTGCGGCGGCCTGTGCGGGGTGGGTGGGGGTGCGGGTAGCGCCTTGGGTTCGGTGGGTGGGTCGGGGCCGCGCCGGGGGGTGTCCGTCCTCGGAACGGCGCGGAATCGGTGGGGCAGAGAAGTGGGCTCCGTTGACGCGCCAACCGCTGCGGGCGGACACCCCCCCGACACGTCCCCTTCTCGCCGTACGCGGCTGCTGCCGCCCACGCCCCGCGCCCCCCGCCGCCGTACGCGGCTGCTGCCGCCCACGCTCCGCGTCCCCCACTCGCCGTACGCGGCTCTCCCGCCGCTCCGCCGGGCTGCGTCCCCACCCCCGCGCGCCTACATGCGCGACACGTTCCGTTCGTACACCAGTCGCAATCCCATCAGTGTCAGCCACGGCTCGTGCTCGTCGATGACCGAGGACTCGCCCAGCACCATCGGTGCCAGTCCGCCCGTCGCGATGACCGTCACGTCGTCCGGGTCGTCGGCCAGCTCCCGCGCCATGCGGTTGACGACGCCGTCGACCTGGCCGGCGAAGCCGTACACGATCCCGGACTGCATCGCCTCGACCGTGTTCTTGCCGATCACGCTGCGGGGACGGGCCACCTCGATCTTGCGGAGCTGGGCGCCCTTGACGCCGAGTGCCTCGACCGAGATCTCGATGCCGGGGGCGATGACGCCGCCGACGTACTCCCCGCGCGCGCTGACCGCGTCGAACGTCGTCGCCGTGCCGAAGTCCACGACGATCGCCGGGCCGCCGTAGAGCTCCACGGCCGCGACCGCGTTGATGATGCGGTCGGCGCCGACCTCCTTGGGGTGGTCGGTGAGGATCGGGACGCCGGTCTTGACGCCCGGTTCGACCAGGACCGCGGGGACGTCGCCGTAGTAGCGGCGGGTGACCTCGCGCAGTTCGTGCAGGACCGAGGGGACCGTCGCGCAGATGGCGATGCCGTCGATGCCGTCGCCCAGTTCGTCGCCGAGCAGCGGGTGCATGCCCATCAGGCCCTGGAGGAGGACCGCGAGCTCGTCGGCCGTGCGGCGCGAGTCCGTGGAGATGCGCCAGTGCTCGACGATGTCCTCGCCGTCGAAGAGCCCGAGGACGGTGTGCGTGTTGCCTACGTCGATCGTCAGCAGCATGGGGTCTACTCCGCCGCTCGCAGGTCCAGGCCGATGTCCAGGATCGGGGAGCTGTGGGTGAGGGCGCCCACGGCCAGGTAGTCGACGCCCGTGTCCGCGTACGCCTTGGCGTTGGCCAGGGTCAGTCGGCCCGATGCCTCCAGCGCGGCGCGGCCGGCGACCAGGGCGACCGCCTCCTCGCACTCGTCCGGGGTGAAGTTGTCCAGGAGGATCAGGTCGGCGCCCGCGTCCACGACCTCGCGGAGCTGGTGCAGGGTGTCGACCTCGACCTCGATGGGCAGCTCGGGGAAGCTCTCGCGCACCGCGTTGAAGGCCTCGGCGACGCCGCCCGCGGCGACCACGTGGTTGTCCTTGACGAGGGCCGCGTCCGAGAGGGACATGCGGTGGTTGACGCCGCCGCCGCAGCGGACCGCGAACTTCTCCAGGCTGCGCAGCCCGGGGGTGGTCTTGCGGGTGTCGCGGACCTTGGCCTTCGTGCCCTCCAGGGCGTCCGCCCACGCGCGCGTGGCCGACGCGATGCCCGACATGCGGCACAGGAGGTTCAGCGCGCTGCGTTCGGCGGTCAGGATGTCGCGGGTGCGGGTGGTGACGGAGAGGAGCTTCTGGCCCTCCGCCACGCGGTCGCCGTCGTCGACGTGGCGCTCCACCTCGAACTCGTCCGTGCAGACGATCGACAGCACCGCCTCGGCGACCCTGAGACCCGCCACGACGCCCGCCTCGCGCGCGGTGAAGTCGGCGGTCGCCACGGCGTCCTCGGGGATGGTCGCGACGGTCGTCACGTCCACGCCGCCCGCCAGGTCCTCCTGGATGGCGACGTTCGCGATGTCCTCGACCTCGACCGGGTCGAGTCCGGAGTCCAGCAGGAGCGCCGCGAGCGCGGGGTCGAGGCCGCACTCCATGTAGGCGTCTTCCTCGGTGTCCGCGCCGCAGGCGCAGCCGTCGCCGCAGCCTCCGCCGGAGACGAGGGGGAGTTCGGAGGGGTCGGAGGGGTTCACTGCTGTCACTGCTCCTGGGGACGGTGCGTCGGCTGGGCGCCGTGGACGGTCGGGGGGAATTCTGGCGTGTCCGTGGGGTGCACGGCGAGGGTTCGGTCCGGGTTCAGCCGTACGACGATGTGGCGGCGCCACGTCGTGTCGTCGCGCTCCGCGTGGTCCTCGCGCCAGTGGCAGCCGCGGGTCTCCTCGCGCCGTGCCGCCGCGGCCACCAGGACCCGGGCCACGCACAGGAGGTTGGTGGCCTCCCAGGTGTCGACGCCCGGCTCGGACGTCTTGCCGTGCTCGTGCAGGGCCTCGCGGGCCTCGGCGTGGAGGCCGTGCAGCCGGTCGGCCGCGCGCGTGAGGGAGTCCGCCGAGCGCAGGACCCCGGCGCCCTCCGTCATGATCCGCTGGATCGTGAGGCGGGCCTCGGGCGGCAGGAGGGGGTGCTCCGGGTGCTCCGGGTGCGCGAGGGGGGCCGGTACGCGCGCGTCGACCGTCCCCGCCGCGATGTCGGCCGCGATGCGCTCGGCGTAGACCAGGCCCTCCAGGAGGGAGTTGGACGCGAGGCGGTTGGCGCCGTGCACGCCGGTGCAGGCGACCTCGCCGCACGCGTACAGGCCGGGGACCGTCGTACGGCCGTGGGCGTCGGTGCGCACGCCGCCCGAGGCGTAGTGGGCGGCCGGGGCCACGGGGACCGGCTCGGTGACCGGGTCGATGCCGTGGGCGCGGCAGGCGGCGAGGATCGTGGGGAAGCGGTGCTCCCACATGTCGGCGCCGAAGTGGCGGGCGTCCAGGTACATGTGGTCGGCGCCCCGCTCCTGCATGCGGCGCGTGATGGCCTTGGCGACGATGTCGCGCGGGGCGAGTTCGGCGAGTTCGTGCTGTCCCAGCATGAAGCGCACGCCGTCCGCGTCCACCAGGTGGGCGCCCTCGCCGCGCACCGCCTCGGAGACCAGGGGCTGCTGGCCCTCGGCGTCCGGGCCCAGGAACAGGACGGTGGGGTGGAACTGGACGAACTCGAGGTCGCTGACCTCGGCTCCCGCGCGCAGGGCGAGGGCCACGCCGTCGCCCGTGGAGACGGAGGGGTTCGTCGTCGCCGAGAAGACCTGGCCCATGCCGCCGGTGGCGAGGACCACCGCGGGGGCGTGGACCGCACCGACGCCGTCGTGCTGGCCCTCGCCCATGACGTGCAGGGTGACACCGGCGGTGCGGCCGTCGGCGTCTGTGAGGAGGTCGAGGACCAGGGCGTTCTCGATGGTGCGCAGCCCGCGCGCGCGGACCGCCTCCACCAGGGCGCGGGAGATCTCGGCGCCGGTCGCGTCGCCGCCCGCGTGGGCGATGCGGCGGCGGTGGTGGCCGCCCTCCCGGGTGAGCGCCAGGCCGCCCTCGGTGGACTCGTCGAAGTGCGCACCGGTCGCGATGAGCCGGCGTACGGCGTCGGGGCCCTCGGTGACCAGGATGCGGACCGCTTCCGCGTCGCACAGGCCGACGCCGGCGACCAGGGTGTCGTCCAGGTGCTGCTGGGGGGTGTCGCCCTCGCCGAGGGCCGCGGCGACGCCGCCCTGGGCCCAGCGGGTGGAGCCGTCGTCCAGGCGGGCCTTGGTGACGACGACGGTCCTCAGACCGGCGGCCTCGCAGCGCAGGGCCGCGGTGAGGCCGGCGACGCCGGAGCCGACGACCACCACGTCCGCGGCGATGGCCCAGCCGGGCGCGGGGGCGTGCAGTCGTATGCCTGTGCTGGTCACGAGGCGGCTCCGAGGGGTCCGAAGGTGAGGTGGACGTTGTCGATCAGGCGGGTCGCGCCGACCCGGGCCGCGACGGCGAGGACGGCCTCGCCGGTGTGGTCGTCACCGATCTCGGTGAAGTCGGACGGGTCGACCAGCGCGAGGTAGTCCAGCTCCAGGGGCGGGGTGGCGCGGGCGGCGTCGTCCAGCACCAGGCGGGCGGCGTCCCGGACGGCCGTGGCGCTGCCGGGCGCTGACGTGGCGACGGCGTGCGCGTCGGCCGCCGCGCGGGACTCGCCCAGGGCGTTCAGCGCCTCGGCGCGCGCCCGGGTGGCGGGCACTTCGCGGGCTCGCGCGCGCAGCGCCTCCTGGGCCGCGTGCCGGTCCTGGCCGGCGAAGAGCGCCTGCGAGAGCGCGAGGGCGGTGCGGCGTTCCGAGGTGGAGAGGTAGCGGTTGCGGCTGGACAGGGCCAGGCCGTCCTCCTCGCGCACGGTGGGGACGCCGACGATCTCCACGCCGAAGTTCAGGTCGCGGACCATGCGGCGGATCAGCGCGAGCTGCTGGGAGTCCTTCTGGCCGTAGAGGGCGAGGTCGGGGCGGGTGAGGTGGAGCAGCTTGGCGACGACGGTGAGCATGCCGTCGAAGTGGCCGGGGCGGGAGGCGCCCTCCAGGCGCTCTCCCATGGGGCCGGCGGTGATCCGCACCTGGGGTTCACCGCCCGGGTAGACCTCCTCGACGGCGGGGGCGAAGACGGCGTCGGCGCCCGCCCGCCCGGCGATCTCCAGGTCGGCCTCCAGGGTGCGCGGGTAGCGGTCGAGGTCCTCGCCGGCGCCGAACTGGAGGGGGTTCACGAAGACCGTGACGACGACCTCGCCGCCGGGGCCCGCGAGGTCGCGCGCCGTGCGGATCAGGGTGGCGTGGCCCTCGTGCAGGGCGCCCATGGTCATCACGACGGCCCGGCGGCCGTGCCGTACGCGCGCGTGCAGTTCGTCGGCGGTGCGGAGCAGGACGGGCGGGGTGGTGGTCATCGGGCGCCTCCATCGGTGCCGTCGGTTCCGTCGGTTCCGTCGGTTCCTTCCGTGCCTTCCGTGCCTTCCGTGCCTTCGCGGCCAGGGGTCTCGCCGGGGCGTTCGGTGCCGGGCTTTCCGTCCGGGGCCGGGCTGCCGGTGGCTCCGGTGCCGCCGGTGGATCCGGCGGATCCGGTGGATCCGGTGCCGTCAGTGGTCGGTGTGGCTCCGTCGGCGAGCACGCCGAGCAGGTCCTCGGCGAGTTCGGGCTTCAGCAGGCCGTGGTCGAGCGCGCGGTCGGCGGTCGCGCGGGCCATCGCCAGGTAGCCGGCGACGGCCTGGGGGGCGTGTTCGCGCAGCTCCACGATGTGCGCGGCGACCGTGCCCGCGTCCCCGCGCGCGACGGGGCCGGTGAGGGCCGCGTCGCCGGAGCGCAGCGCGTTGTCGAGGGAGGCGCCGAGCAGCGGGCCCAGCATCCGGTCGGGGGCCGTCACGCCGGCCGTGCGCAGCAGTTCCATCGACTGGGCCACCAGGGTGATCAGGTGGTTGGAGCCGAGGGCCAGCGCCGCGTGGTACAGCGGGCGCATGTCCTCGGCGATCCACTCCGGCTCACCGCCCATCTCGATGACCAGGGCCTCGGCGGCCAGGCGCAGTTCCTCGGGCGCGGTGACGCCGAAGGAGCAGCCGGCCAGGCGCTGGACGTCCACCGGGGTGCCGGTGAAGGTCATCGCCGGGTGCAGGGCCAGCGGCAGGGCGCCGGCCCGCAGCGCGGGGTCCAGGACCCTCGCGCCGTACCGCCCGGAGGTGTGCACCAGCAGCTGGCCCGGGCGCACCGCCCCGGTCTCGGCGAGGCCGGTCACCAGGCCGGGCAGTGCGTCGTCGGGGACGGTCAGCAGGACCAGCTCGGCGCGCTGGAGGACTTCCGCGGGCGTCATGAGCGGCACGTCGGGGAGGAGGGCGGCGGCACGCTTCCTGGAGGCGTCGGAGACCCCGGAGACGGCCACCGGGCGGTGCCCGGCGAGCTGGAGGGACGCGGCCAGCGCGGGGCCCACCCGTCCGGCGCCGACGACGCCTACGGTGAGCCGCGCGGGGCGGTCCTTGGGGTCTGGCTGTGGGGTTGTGTTCACGCGGCGACGGCCTTCCCGTTCCAGTCCGCTCGGGGTACCGGACGATTTCTCGTCATGTTAACGCGATCCGTCCGGGCGACGTCCGGTTGTCCACAGGCTGTGGGTTTCCGTGCGGCACCGGGCCACACACCCGGGGCGCGTGTCGGAACCTGTGGGAAACCGGGTGCCCGGCGGGCGGTCCGCGCGACATGATCCCGGCATGAGCGACACGGCAGAGCGACACGACCAGGCTGAACCGACGGAACCGGAGGAACCGCAGGAGCGGCGTCACGAGCGGCTGCGGGAGCGGCGCGTGGCCGCCCTCCGCGGTGCGCGGCGCGCCCTCGCCCGCCCGGGTTTCGTCACCACCCTGCGGGAGCGCCTGGCCCTGCTGGACGGGGCCGACGAGCTGTACGACCTCGACGAGCCGTCCGACATGTACGGCCACGGCGTCGTGGCGGCCCTGGAGGACAGGACCGCCGCCCTGCTCGGCACCGAGGACGCCGCCTTCTTCCCGACCGGGACCATGGCCCAGCAGGTGGCCCTGCGCTGCTGGGCGGGCCGCACCGGCAACCCGGTCGTCGCGCTGCACGGACTCGGCCATCCCGAGGTGCACGAGCGCGACGCCTTCAGCCGGGTCGGCGGACTGCGTCCCGTACGGCTGACCGACGCGGCGCGGCAGCCGACCGCCGACGAGGTGCGCGGATTCGAGGAGCCGTTCGGGGCGCTGATGCTGGAACTGCCGCTCAGGGAGGCCGGATACCTGCTGCCCACCTGGGAGGAGCTCACCGAGGTCGTGGAGGCCGCCCGGGAGCGCGACGCGGTGGTCCACTTCGACGGGGCCCGCCTGTGGGAGTGCACCGTCCACTTCGGCCGCCCCCTGGCCGAGATCGCGGGCCTGGCGGACAGCGTGTACGTGTCGTTCTACAAGTCCCTCAAGGGCTACGGCGGCGCCGCGCTGGCCGGTCCGCGGACGCTGGTCGAGGAGGCGAAGGCCTGGCGGCACCGGTACGGCGGCCAGGTGTTCCAGCAGTTCCCCACGGTGCTGTCCGCCCTGGCCGGCCTGGAGCGCGAGCTGCCGAGGCTGCCCGCGTACGTGACCCACGCGCGCGTGGTGGCCGCCGCGCTGCTCGAGGGACTCGCGGCGGCCGGGCTGCCGTGGGCGCGGGTGCATCCGGAGGTGCCGCACACGCACGAGTTCCAGGTCTGGCTGCCGTGCGACCCCGAGGTCGCGGGTGAGGCCGCGCTGCGGCAGGCCGAGGAGACCGGGACGATGCTGTTCTCCCGGCCCTGGGACGCGGGCGGGCCCGGGATCGCGCTCACCGAGGTCTCCGTGGGCGAGTCGGGCCTGGAGTGGACGGTCGACGACGTGCGGGCCGCGGTCGCCGACTTCGCCGCCCGGCTGACGGCCTGACGCCGGGCGCCCGGCCGGTCAGCCCAGGGCGCGCGGCCACAGCGACCGCCACCGGCGCAGCGCCCGCCGTACCCGGCCGTGCGCCGGGCGGCCGGCGAGCACCGCCCGGAACCGACGGCGGTCCTGCCACTCGCGTACGACCCGCCGGTCGTGCGTGCCGGGCGCGGGCGGCGCGGGCTCTCCGAGCTGCCGGGCACGGTAGGTGTCGAGGAGGTACTGCTGCGTGATGCTCATGGCGGACCGCCTTCTCAAGGGTGGTGGAGAGGGGGGAGGTGGGGGTCGGTACGGGCGCCGCGGCTGGACCGATGGACCCAGGCTGCTCCGGTCGGCGTGCCGCGGTCGCGTCGATTGACTGCGGCGGTCAATCGGCGGCCGCGTTGTCGGTGGCGGCGTGCACCATGGGGGCATGAGCGTGCGCATCGACATCACGGGGCTGCGGCCGGAGAGGATCACCGTCGTGCCCTCCCCGCTGGCCGAGCTGGGCATGGCGCTGCACGCGCTGTCCGAGCCGGGGCACCACCCGGGACTGCAGGGCTGGGCGACCGGCGTGACCGCCCGGCTCGACTCGCATCTGGCCGACCGGATGTGCGAGGCCGACTTCCTGTGGCGGACGACCTTCTCGGACCTGTTCATGCCGTTCGCCGGGGTGCTGGGGCGCAGCACCCTGCCCGGCGCCACCCTCGCCGACGACCTGGACCTGCTGGACAGGCTGTCCGACGAGCAGTTCGTCGACGCGGCCCTGGAGTTCACCTGCGCGCTGCCGTACAGCACCGGTGGCGTCTCGGCGCTGGACGACGCCGAGGTGCGCCGGCGGGCGCTGGACCTGGCCGCCGCGCGGGGACCGCAGCAGCTGCGGTTCAGCGAGCGGCTGCTGGCCGATCCGCCACGGATCCGGGACTGGCTGCGGCAGTTCGCGCGGGACTGCGACGAGGCCTTCTTCGCGGAGGCCTGGTCCCGGCTGCGCCACCAGCTCGCGGCGGACGCCCGGCACAAGACGGACCTGCTGCGCCACAAGGGCCTCGCGGAGGCGCTGGCCGCCGTGTCCCCGGCGGTGACGCTGGACGAGGGCGCCGCGCGGATCACCGTCGACAAGCTGGGCGACGGCCGTTCCGCGACGGCGGACGGCGGCCTGCTGCTGGTCCCGACCAGTCTGGGCTGGCCGCACCTGATGGTCCTGCACCGGTACGGCTGGCAGCCGGTGCTGCACTACCCGGTCGGCTCCCCCGAACTGGCCTCCCCGCCCTCGGTCGAGCAGCTCACGATGCGGATGACGGCGCTGTCCCACCCGGTCCGGATGCGGATCTGCCGGTACCTCGCCCGCAGCGCGTACACCACGGGCGAGCTGGCCCAGGTGCACGGCATGACGGCGCCCGAGATATCCCGGCACCTGAGCGTGCTCAAGAAGGCCCAGCTGGTCACCACCCGGCGCCGCGGCCGGTACGTCCTGCACCAGCTGGACGTCACGGTCGTGGCCCGGCTGGGCAGCGACTTCCTGGAGGGGATCCTGCGCTAGCCGGGGCGCCTGCCGGTCGGCCGACCCGGAGGTGCCGGATGCCGGCCCCGCCTGCCTGATCCGGGTGCGCGGCGCGCCCTCGTGGTCCGGCACGTACCGCACGTCCGTGACGCCGTGCGCGCGCGGTCGGTGCGGGCCGGTCAGCCGTGTCCGCCGCCGGCCCGCACCAGCCCGGTCTCGTAGGCGAGGACCACCACCTGCACGCGGTCGCGCAGGCCCAGCTTGGTCAGGATGCGGCCCACGTGCGTCTTGACGGTCGCCTCCGACAGCACGAGGCGCGCCGCGATCTCGCCGTTGGACATGCCCTGCGCGACCAGCACCATCACCTCGCGCTCCCGCTCGGTGAGCCGCTGGAGCTCCTTCTGCCGGGGCTCCTGCCCGGTGGCCGGCAGCATCGGCGCGAACCGGTCCAGCAGCCGCCGGGTGGTGGAGGGCGCGACGACCGCGTCGCCGCTGTGCACGGAGCGGATCGCGGCGAGCAGTTCGCCGGGCGGCACGTCCTTGAGCATGAAGCCGGAGGCGCCCGCCTTGAGCGCCGAGAACGCGTACTCGTCGAGGTCGAAGGTGGTCAGGATCAGCACCTTCGGCGCGTCGGGGTCCCCGCAGATCCGGCTGGTGGCCTCCACGCCGTCGAGCTTGGGCATGCGGACGTCCATCAGGACGACGTCCACGGCGGTCGAGCGCAGCACCTGGAGCGCCTCGACGCCGTCGCCCGCCTCCGCGACGACCTCCATGTCCGGCTGGGCCGCCAGCACCATCCGGAACCCGGTGCGCAGCAGCACCTGGTCGTCGACGAGCATCACGCGGATCGCCATCGGGGCCTCTTCCTTACAGGTGTCAGTGCGGTACGTGCGTGGGGGCGCGGTGGTCAGGGCGCGGGTTTCAGCGGGAGCAGCGCACTGACGCGGAATCCTCCGCCCGGGCGCGGGCCCGCGTCCAGGGTTCCGCCGACCATGCCGATCCGCTCGCGCATGCCGATCAGCCCGTGGCCCTGACCGTCGAAGCCGCCCTCCTCGTACAGCTCGTGCGGGGCGCCCTTGCCGTCGTCCTCGACGAGCAGCCCGAGCCCGTCGTCGAAGTAGACCAGGCGCACGCTCGCGCCCGCGTTCTCGCCGCCGTGCTTGCGCGTGTTGGTCAGCGCCTCCTGCACGATGCGGTACGCGGTCAGCTCCACGCCGCTGGGCAGCTGCCGGGGGGTGCCCTCGACCTTGAAGTCGACCGGCAGCCCCGAGGTGCGGCACTGCTCGACGAGGTCCTCGATCTGCTCGACGTCGGGCTGCGGGACGTACTCCCCGGCCTCCTTGTGCTCGCCGGTGCGCAGCACGCCGAGCAGGCGGCGCATCTCCGCGAGCGCCTGCCGGCCGGTGGAGGAGATGGTCTCCAGGGCCTTCTTCGCCTGGTCGGGCGCGGCGTCCAGGACGTAGGCGGCGCCGTCGGCCTGCACCACCATGACGGAGACGTTGTGCGCGACGACGTCGTGCAGCTCGCGTGCGATCCGGGCGCGCTCGGCGGCGACCGCGACCTTGGCCTGCGCCTCGCGCTCCTTCTCCAGCCGGGTCGCGCGCTCCTCCAGCTGCGCGAAGTAGGCGCGCCGGGTGCGGATGGAGTCGCCGAGCACCCAGGCGAGGGCGAAGGGGACCGCCTGGAAGACCGTCACCGCGATGGTCGTGCCCATGCCCAGCTCGCTGTCGGTCCAGCGCAGCTGGGCCAGGGGCGCCGCGCACAGGCCGGTGGCCAGCGCGGTCCGGGAGGCCCAGCGGGTGCCGGTCGCGGCCACCGTGTAGATGATCACCAGGAAGGCGAAGTCGGCGGGCATCGTCGAGACGTCGCACACGAGTTGTCCCACGCCCAGCGCGACAGCGAGCAGCAGCATCCTCTCCGGCGCCCACTGGCGCAGCGCGATCACGACGCCGAGCAGCACCACGAAGGGGATGATCAGCGCCAGGTTGTCCGTCCCGTCCGCCCGCGTCCCCGGATTCGTCGAGGAGACCAGGGAGATTCCGAGCACGACGAGGGCCCAGAAGCAGTCGACACCGGTCGGGTGTCTGCGGAGGAAGTCGTAGAGGCGCTGCACGTAACCCAGCGTAGGGAAGCCGAATAGGTGCAGGGGTCAACCGGAGGGCCGATCCCCGTCGTCCGCGCGTACTCCGCAAGGTGGAGGCTCCGCTCTTCTGTGCCCCTAGCCTGTGTCCGTGACACCAGGGACGGCAGGGCTCAGAGGGTCTCCGGAGACGCCCGGGGCATGGCAGGGCTGGCGGGAGGCCACGCGCGAGGCCCTCTACGGACCGGAGGGCTTCTACCGCCGGGGGCCCGCGGGCCCGGCCGGGCACTTCCGGACGTCGGTGCACGCGTCGCCGCTGTTCGCGGGGGCCGTGGCGCGGCTGCTGTGCCGGGTCGACGAGGCGCTGGGCCGGCCCGCGGTGCTGGACTTCGTGGACATGGCGGCCGGACGGGGCGAGCTGGTCGCCGGGGTGCTGGCGACCCTGCCCACCGAGGTGGCCGCCCGCACGCGCGCGTACGCCGTCGAGGTCGCCGCCCGCCCGGGGGAGCTCGACCGTCGGGTCCGGTGGCTCGCTCGGCCTCCGGAGGGCGTCACCGGGCTGCTGTTCGCCAACGAGTGGCTCGACAACGTACCGGTGGAGGTGGCGCAGGTGGACGCCGCGGGCGTGGCGCGGCGGGTGCTCGTGCGGGGCGACGGGGCCGAGCGGCTCGGGGAGCCGGTGGCCGGGGCGGAGGCCGAGTGGCTGGCCCGGTGGTGGCCGCTGCCCGGCGAGGAGGGACTGCGGGCGGAGATCGGGCTGCCCCGCGACGAGGCCTGGGCGTCGGCCGTGGCGACCCTGGACGCCGGGCTCGCGGTGGCCGCCGACTACGCGCACACCGCGGCGGGCCGCCCGGCATTCGGGACGCTCACGGGCTTCCGGGAGGGCCGGGAGACGCAGCCGGTGCCCGACGGCTCGTGCGACATCACCGCGCACGTGGCACTGGACGCGTGCGCGGCCGCCCACACCGCGAGGTGCACTCCGGAGCACGCGCCCCCGGATGCGCTCATGCGCTCCCAGCGCGAGGCCCTCCACGCCCTGGGCATCACCGGCGCACGCCCCCCGCTCGCGCTGGCCTCCACCGACCCGGCGGCGTACGTGCGCGCCCTCGCGAGCGCCTCCCAGGCCGCCGAACTGACCGCGCCGAGCGGCCTGGGCGACTTCTGGTGGCTGCTCCAGCCGGTGGGGGACCTCGACGCCGCCGCGCTACTTGTCGATGTCGCCGACCACGAAGAACAGTGACCCCAGGATCGCCACCATGTCCGCGACCAGCGTCCCCGGCAGCAGGTCCGCCAGCGCCTGGATGTTGTTGTACGACGCCGAGCGCAGCTTCAGCCGGTACGGGGTCTTGTCGCCCTTGCTGACCAGGTAGTAGCCGTTGATGCCGAGCGGGTTCTCGGTCCAGGCGTAGGTGTGGCCCTCGGGCGCCTTCAGAACCTTCGGGAGCCGCTGGTTGACCGGCCCCGGCGCCAGCTCGGCGAGGCGGTCCAGGCAGGCGTCGGCGAGGTCGAGGGCGTTGTGCGTCTGCTCCAGCAGGCACTCGAAGCGGGCCAGGCAGTCGCCCTCGGTGCGGGTGACGACCTTGAGGGTGTCCTGGAGTTCGGCGTAGGCGAGGTAGGGCTCGTCGCGGCGCAGGTCGAAGTCGACGCCGGAGGCGCGGGCGATGGGTCCGCTGACGCCGTAGGCGTGCACGGCCTGCGCCGACAGGGCGCCCACGCCCCGCGTACGCCCCCGGAAGATCTCGTTGCCGAGCACGAGGTCGTCGAAGACGTCCATGCGCGAGCGCACGGCGGCGACGGCGGCACGCGCGCGCGTGGTCCAGCCCGCGGGGAGGTCCTCCTTGAGACCGCCGACGCGGTTGAACATGTAGTGCATGCGCCCGCCGGAGACCTCCTCCATCACGTTCTGGAGGACCTCCCGCTCCCGGAAGGCGTAGAAGACCGGGGTGATGCCGCCCAGCTCCAGCGGGTACGACCCGAGGAACATCAGGTGGTTGAGCACCCGGTTCAGCTCGGCGAGCAGCGTCCGCGTCCACACCGCGCGCGGGGGGACCTCCATGCCGAGCATCCGCTCGACGGCGAGGACGACGCCCAGCTCGTTGGAGAAGGCCGACAGCCAGTCGTGGCGGTTGGCGAGCATGATGATCTGACGGTAGTCACGGGCCTCGAACAGCTTCTCCGCGCCGCGGTGCATGTAGCCGATCACCGGTTCCGCGCTCGTGATGCGCTCGCCGTCCAGAACCAGCTTGAGCCGCAGCACGCCGTGGGTGGACGGGTGCTGGGGCCCGATGTTGAGCACCATGTCGGTGCTCTCCGCGGCACCGCCGATTCCGACCGTGGTCTCCGTCGTAGGAGTCATGGACACAGTCTCCCCTACGTACGCTGGCCCCATGGAGACGGGCAGCCCGGACGACACGGGCACGGCGGGAGCGGCACGTGCGACGCGGGCGGCGGGTGCGGCGGATCGGGCGGAGCCGGCGGTTCCGGTGCGGGACGAGCCGGTGTGGACGGGCCTGCCGCCGGGCCTGCTGCACATGCGGCGACTGCTGCTGGTGGTCTGGCTCGGCCTGCTGACGCTCGCCGCGGGGGTGCTGCCCGCGCTGTTCCTCGACCCGGCCTGGGCCGCCCTCGCACTCCTGCCGCTGGCCCTGATGGCCTGGGGCTGGGTGATGCTGGGGCGCAACTGGCGCTCCTGGCGGTACGCCGAGCGCGCCGACGACCTGCTGATCAGCCGGGGTGTGCTGTGGCGGGAGGAGACCGTCGTCCCGTACGGCCGCATGCAGTTGGTCGAGGTGACCTCCGGACCGGTCGAGCGGCACTTCGGCCTGGCCAGCGTCCAGCTGCACACGGCCGCCGCCGCGACCGACGCCACCATCCCCGGCCTCGACCCGGCCGAGGCGGAACGCCTGCGCGACCGCCTCACCGAGCTGGGCGAGGCCCGATCGGCGGGACTGTGACCGGGCCCGGGGCGGGAGAGGACACGACGGGACGGGCGGACGGCACGAGGACGTCCGGCCCGCCGTCCCCCGGCGCGATCGACGACGCCCCCCTGCACATGCCGAACCCCCACCCGGCCGAGCCCCCGAACCGCACGCCAGGGCCCACCGCACGCACGGTCGAATCCCCCGAGCCCGACGACACCACTACCACCGGGACCGGCACCTGGCCCCGCACCGGCACCGGGACCGGCACTGGCACCGACGCCTCCCCACCCGTCGACGACCTCGTGGAGCGGCGCCTGCACCCCGTCACGCCCCTGCGGCGGGCCTGGGCGCCGGTGGCCGTGATCGTCGGATGGGCCGTCCACGATCCGGACCAGGCACAGCGCCAGCTCACCCGGCTGACCACGACCCACCTGATGATCGGCCTCGCCGTCCTGATCCCGGCCGCCGCCCTGTACGGCTTCCTCACCTGGTGGTTCACCCACTACGCGGTGACCGACACCGAGCTGCGGATCCGCACCGGCCTGCTGTTCCGGCGCACCGCGCACATCCGCCTCGAACGCATCCAGGCGATCGACGTCACCCAGCCCCTGCTCGCCCGGGTCGCGGGGGTCGCCAAGCTCAAGCTCGACGTCATAGGCACCGGCAAGAAGGACGAACTGGCCTTCCTGGGCGCCGACGAGGCGAGTGCGCTGCGGGCCGAGCTGCTCGCGCGTGCGGCGGGCTTCGCGCCCGAGACCGCGCACGAGGTCGGCGAGGCCCCCGCGCGGCAGCTGCTGCGGGTGCCGCCCGGCGTCCTCGCCGTCTCCCTCCTGCTGACCGGCGCGACCTGGGGCACGCTGCTCGCCGCCGCCGTCGTACCGACACTGCTGTGGCTGGCCACCCACAACCTGTGGACAGTGCTGGCGACCGCCCTGCCGCTGGTGGGCGCCGCGGGTGCGCGCAGCGCGGGCCGGTTCGTCGGGGAGTACGACTGGACGGTGGCCGAGTCCCCGGACGGCCTCCGCATCGACCACGGCCTGCTGGACCGCGCCCACGAGACGGTGCCGCCGGGCCGGGTCCAGACCGTGCGCCTCGTGGAGCCGCTGCTGTGGCGGCGGCGCCGCTGGGTGCGGGTGGAGCTGGACGTGGCCGGGTCGTCGAACTCGGTGCTGCTGCCTGTCGCCCCGCGCGATGTCGCCGAGGCGGTCGTCGCGCGGGTGCTGCCCGGGGTCGTCGTGCCGACGGGACCTGAGCTGTCGCGCCCGCCGCGGCGGGCGGCGCGGTGCAGACCGCTGTGGTGGCGCGGCCACGGGCTCGCCGTCACCGACGCGGTCTTCGCCGCCCGGTACGGCCTGCTGCGCCGCAGCCTGGCGCTGGTCCCGCACGCCAAGGTCCAGAGCGTCCGCCTGACGCAGGGGCCCTGGCGGCGCGCCCTGCGGCTGGCCGACGTCCATGTGGACACGGGCGCGAACAAGACCGTGACGGCCCGCCTGCGCGACGCCGAGGAGGCCGCGGAGCTGCTGCGGAGCCAGGCGGAACGGTCCCGGACCGGCCGCCGGGACGCCCCGCCGGACCGCTGGATGACCTGAGACCGAACCGAACCGAACCGAACCGGACCCGGACCCGGTCGCCCGGCGTCCGGGGACCGGGGACCGGGGACCGGGGTCAGGAAACCGCGCTGCGCAGTCCCTGTACGTCGATCTGCTCGGTCTCGTCGTGGGCCGTCAGGTCGATCACCTGGCCCACGCCCCGGGACTCCTCACCGGCCTGCTTGAAGGCGACCTCGGCCTCGGCCTTGTGCAGGGCGAGCGCCTCCTGGCCGACCACGTCGGCGAGGTCCTCGTTCTGGACGGTCTCCAGAGCGGCGTCGGACGCGGCCGCCGCCCCCGACGCGCCCTCGGGGACCTTGGTGCCGAAGAAGTCGAAGCCGCCCTCGACCACCGGACGCCGCGCCGGAGCCGGCGGTACGACGGCCACCGCGGTCGGCACCGTGAAGTGCCCGTCGGTCCGCCCGGTGGGCTGCGTGGGCCGGGTGGGCTGCGCGGGCCGCTCGTCGGAGGACGTCGTCAGGGAGGCGGCGGCGGTGCGCTCGTGGCCGTCGGCCGCCTCGGACTGCCCCTGCGCCTCGTCCTCCTCCCCCGCCTCGGCCGCCGCGCCCCGGCCACCGCCGCCACCGCCGCCGTCCCCGTCGGAGCCGTCGGATGCTGCGGCCCGGTCGCCACCGTCCGGACCGGCGGACGCGTCACCGCCGAAGCGGGCCAGTGCCGCGTTCGCGCGCAGGAACAGCCGGGACCCCTCGGGCGAGAAGACCGCGGGGGCGGAGACCTCTTCGCCCCCCTCGCTCTCCTCGGCCGCCACTTCCCGCTCGGGCACTTCCTGCACCGGCGTCTCCTGCACCGGCGTCTCCTGCACCGGCGTCTCCTGCACCGGGACGGGCCGGGCCGCCGGCAGCGCGGGTGCCTGCGGCACGGCCTCTATCTCCAGCAGCCGGCGGCCCTCCAGCGCACTCGCGCGCTCGGTCTCCGCCGTGGCGTAGCGCCGCAGCAGGGAGGCGTGCTCGTTGCGCAGCCCCGCCAGCTCGGTGCGCTTGGCCCGCAGCCGGTGCTCCAGCTTCTGTCGCAGCTCGCGCGACTCCTCCAGGTCGGACTCCAGTTCGGCGACCCGTTCCTCGAAGCGCCACTCGTCGCTCGCCCGCGCGCGCGTGAGGTCGGCGACCTGGCGGCCCGCCTGTGCGTCCCAGTGCCGCATGACGACCGCGCCGACCACGGCCGTCACCGCGGCGGACGCGGCCAGCACGCGAAGGATCATGGTCTCGCTGAACAACCAGGGCCCGAGGGCGCAGGCGACCGAAACACCTGCGATCGCCGATGGAGGAAGCAGCCTGTGCAGAGGCGGGGAATGGCGGTGACGTCCACGTGGCATGGCCAGAAACTTACCGCGCGTAGGCGAATCTTGGCGCCCCGCCCCGTAAAAACACGGCCGTCTCCGACGTGTTCACAGGGAACCGGCAATCCACATCCCCGAGGACGGACGAATTACTCCGGGATTCCAAGATCATTCATGCCTTCCGTCCGCCGTCCAGCCGGGCATCCAGCCACCGCAGCGTCGCGGGAATCTCCCGCCGCCAGGTATTGAAGTTGTGCCCGCCGTTTTCCAGGATGATCGACGAGATCCGCGTCGGCCTCTTGCCCTTCACCAGTTCGATGAACTTCAGCGTGTCCTTGTAGTTCGTCTCGCCGGTCCTGCTGCTGGTGACGAGCAGTGAAGTGTCGGGAGCCGGCTTGTGCTTGAGGTACCACCACAGGTCGGCCCCCTTCCGACGCCCCTCGTCGCCCTGGAAGAGGTCGCCCGTGGTGGGGTCGTTCGGCGCGTCGTAGTACGCGGACAGCCCGGCCCCGGCGGCGTACACGTCCGGATGGTGCGCGGCGAGTTTCAGGGCGCAGTACCCACCGGTCGAGTTGCCGACGACGCCCCAGCTCCGCGGCCCCTTGTCCACCCGGTAGTGGGCGCCCACCGCCTCGGGAAGGTCCTTCGCGAAGAACGTCTCCGTCTGCGGTCCGCCCGGTACGTCCACGCACTCCGTGTCGCGCGGCGGCGCCACCGTGGGCCGCAGCATCACCAGGATCATCGGCCGCATCCGACCGGCCTTCGCCAACTCCAGTGCGGTGCGCGGGTAATGGAGTTTGTCCACCAACGCCTCGGCGGTACCCGGATATCCGGTCAGCACGACGGCCACGGGAAACGTACGGCCCCGGTGCCGCGCCTGGAAGTACTCCGGCGGCAGATAGACGAACGCGGGTGACGCGATCCGCGACGTACGCCCGACGACCCGTATTTCCTCGACCCGCCCCGAGACCTCCGGCCGCGCCCCGCCCGTCGGCGCCGCCCGTCGCTCACCGACGACCCGCAACGGCCCGTCGCCGGCATCGGCGGAGTGGTCCACGACCACACCCTGGCCGCCCTCACGCCCGAACAGATCGGCCCAACTGCCGTAGAACCCGAAGGACTGATTGGCGACCAGACCCACCGCCGCGAAGACCGCCACCTGGGTGGCGAGCAGCACACCGACCCTGCCCAGAACGGCCCGCACGCTCCGCCCGGCCAGCCGTGGCCACAGCCACACCGTCCCGGCGAACAGCAGCACACCGGCCACCACCGCCAGTGCCAGCACCTTGTCGCTCGTGAGACCCATGCCTTGCTACCTGCCCGCCGCTTCCGTACGCCCGTCCTCCGGGCTTTGTGATCAGGAGAGTGAACCTCTCCCTCCGAGACACCGTCCTAGAGGGCGCAATGTCGCCGGATGCCCGAAACGGGCCCGGATCCACGGTCTCTCGCAGAACAAACAGGTGCGATGTCTGTCAGGACAGATGAGGAAATGTCGGGCGTGGTTCCGACGAGGCCCACCCGCGTACGCCGCGCACTGCGCGGCCCCCGCCCGGAGAGCGTCCCCCTCGTCGTCGGCCGCGCCTGCGTGCTCGTCGGCCTGCTGGACATCGCGGCCGGCTCCTTCCCCCGCTTCCGGCACAGCCGGATGCACGCCCTCACCGAAGTCCTCCCCGGCTCCTTCGGCCCCTTCGCCGCGGCCCTCTCCCTCAGCGCCGGCGTCCTGCTCCTCCTGCTCGCCCACGGCCTCAAGCGCCGCAAGCGCCGGGCCTGGCGGGCGGCCGTGGCCCTGCTCCCGCTCGGCGCCGTCGCCCAGTTCACGTACCGCCACTCCCTCCTCGGCGTACTGATCTCCCTGGCCCTGCTGACCCTCCTCCTGCGCCACCGCGACGAGTTCGCCGCCCTCCCCGACCCACGCAGCCGCTGGCGGGCACTGGCCAACTTCGTTCTCATGAGCGCCGGTTCCGTCCTCCTCGGCCTGCTCGTCGTCAACGCCCACCCGCACCGCATGCTGGGCGACCCCAGCCTGGCGGACCGCCTCACCCACGTCCTGTACGGCCTGTTCGGCGTCGAGGGCCCGGTCGACTACCGGGGCAACACCTCCTGGACGGTGGCCTTCTCTCTCGGCGCCCTCGGCCTCCTGACCGCCATCACCACCATCTATCTGGCCTTCCGCCCCGAACACCCCGCGGCCCGCCTGACCGAGGACGACGAGACCCGGCTGCGCGCCCTCCTCGCCCGGCACGGCGGCCGCGACTCCCTCGGCCACTTCGCGCTGCGCCGCGACAAGGCCGTCGTCTTCTCCCCCAGCGGCAAGGCCGCCGTCACCTACCGCGTCGTCTCCGGCGTGATGCTGGCCAGCGGCGATCCGATCGGCGACGTGGAGGCGTGGCCGGGCGCCATCGAACGCTTCATGGACGAGGCCCGCGCCCACTCCTGGACCCCGGCCGTCATGGGCTGCTCGGAGACCGGCGGCGAGGTCTGGACCCGCGAGACGGGCCTCGACGCCCTCGAACTGGGCGACGAGGCGGTGGTGGACGTAGCGGATTTCTCCCTCGCCGGCCGCGCGATGCGCAACGTGCGCCAGATGGTCAAGCGCATCGAGCGCGCCGGTTACGAGACCCGGGTACGGCGCGTGGCTGACCTGTCCGACGCCGAACTGGACCGCGTGCGCCGCGCCGCCGACGCGTGGCGCGGCACGGACACCGAGCGCGGCTTCTCCATGGCCCTGGGCCGCGTCGGCGACCCGTCCGACGGCGACTGCCTGATAGCGACGGCCCACAAGCAGGATCCCGAGCCCGGCGAGTACGGCGACCTCAAGGCGGTCCTGCACTTCGTGCCGTGGGGCACGGACGGGGCATCCCTCGACCTCATGCGCCGCGACCGCGCGGCCGACCCCGGCATGAACGAACTCCTGATCGTGGCCGCGCTCCAGGCCGCCCCGAAGCTGGGCATCGCGCGGGTGTCGCTGAACTTCGCCATGTTCCGCGCGGCACTGGCGCGCGGCGAGAAGATCGGCGCGGGCCCGGTCCTCCGGGCCTGGCGCGGCCTGCTGGTCTTCCTCTCCCGCTGGTTCCAGATCGAGTCCCTGTACAAGTTCAACGCGAAGTTCCGGCCCCGGTGGGAGCCACGTTTCGTCGTCTACCGCCGCTCCGCCGACCTCCCCCGCATCGGCTTCGCCGCGATGCAGGCGGAGGGCTTCGTCACGCTGTCGCTGCCACGCTTCCTCCAACGCCGGACCCCGTCACGCCGCCCCTGCCCCCACCGCCCCCCGGAACGCGAGACCCAGACAGCGTGACGCCTGTACCCCCGTTCCGCCGGGGCGGATCACGGCCCGCCGTTCCCTGGGCACCCGGCGCGGGTGTGGGCGCGGGGTGGGGACGCAGCCCGGCGCTGCCGGGGTGCCGCTGCGCCCACCAGTGCCGCCTGGCGGTACCTCCCAGGCCGTTCAGGCACTGGGGGAGGCACGACTGCCCGCAGCTGGGGGCGGGACGGTGGGAGAGCCGCGTACGGCGAGCGGGGGACACCCCCCGGCGCGGCCCCGACCCCCCACCGAACCCACCGCGCCACCCGCACCCCCACCGGAGCCGCACAGGCGCCGCAGGCACCCGCACCCCACCCCCCGAACCCAAGGCCCACCGGAGCCGCACAGGCACCGCAGGCACCGCAGGCACCCACCGCAGCCCACCACCTACGCTGAACACATGAGCAAGCAGACCGGCCGCCGACGCCATCTCGCGGGACTGACCGCATGGGACCGCTGCGCGGTCATGGGAGTCGTCAACGTGACCCCCGACTCCTTCTCCGACGGCGGCCGCTTCTTCGACACCACCGCCGCCATCAAACACGGCCTCGACCTGGTCGCCGAGGGCGCCGACCTGGTGGACGTCGGCGGCGAGTCCACCCGTCCCGGCGCGACCCGAGTCGACGAGGACGAGGAGCTCCGGCGCGTGGTCCCGGTCGTACGCGGCCTCGCCTCCGAGGGTGTCACGGTCTCCGTCGACACCATGCGCGCCTCCGTCGCCGAGCAGGCCCTCGCCGCCGGCGCCGCCCTGGTCAACGACGTCAGCGGCGGCCTGGCCGACCCCCGGATGATCCCGGTCGTCGCCGACGCGGGCGCCCCCTTCGTCGTCATGCACTGGCGCGGCCTCCTGGAGGGCGGCAACGTCAGGGGCACCTACGCCGACGTCGTCACCGAGGTCGTGGACGAACTGCACGCACGCGTGGAGGCCGTCCTCGACGGCGGCATCGCCCCCGACCGCATCGTCGTCGACCCCGGCCTGGGCTTCTCCAAGGACGCCGAGCACGACCTCGTCCTCCTCGCCCACCTGGACCGCCTCCTCGCCCTCGGCCACCCCCTCCTCGTCGCCGCCTCCCGCAAACGCTTCCTCGGCCGCGTCCTCGCCGGCCCCGAGGCCATCCCACCCCCCGCGCGCGAGCGCGACGCCGCCACCGCCGCGGTCTCCGCACTCGCCGCGCACGCCGGCGCGTGGGCGGTACGCGTCCACGAGGTCCGCGCCACCGCCGACGCCGTACGCGTCGCCCGCGCCGTCGAAGGAGCCCGGTGAACGCCCCGCACCTCGACGTCGAACAGGTCGAGGCCGCGAACACCGCCTTCTACGAGGCACTGGAGGAAGGCGACTTCGAGAAGGTCTCCGAGTTCTGGCTCACCCCCTCCGACCTGGGCATCGACGAGTCGTACCACGACCCGGCCGACGCCGGCGTGGTCTCCTGCGTGCACCCCGGCTGGCCGGTGCTCACCGGCCGCGGCGAGGTCCTGCGCTCCTACGCCCTGATCATGGCGAACACGGACTACATCCAGTTCTTCCTCACCGACGTGCACGTCTCCGTCACCGGCGACACCGCCCTGGTCACCTGCACCGAGAACATCCTCAGCGGCGGCCCCGCCCCCGACGGCGACGAGGAGCTCGGCCCGCTCGTCGGCCAGCTCGTGGTCGCCACCAACACGTTCCGGCGCACCCCCGCCGGCTGGAAACTCTGGTCGCACCACGCCTCCCCGGTCCTCGCGGAATCCGAGGACGAGGACGGCGAGGACACACCCCCCTGACCCGGCCGCCGAACCGAGAAGTGGTTGGAATCACGGCCCGGCGGGTAGGGGCGGCTACCAACCCGTGATCCCCCGGGGCCGCCGGGGAAAACGCCCGGTGAAAACGAGCCGGCACCCCACCCCGCCCCCACCCCGCCCCCACCCCGCGACCCGGCGCTGTCGGTGCACGCGGGTAGATTCGACTGGGGCCGCCGTACCACCCGCACGTGGTGCGACCGGCCGAGACCGACGACTGCAGGAGTGATTCGCGTGGATCGTGTCGCGCTGCGCGGCCTGAAGGCCCGTGGGCACCACGGTGTGTTCCCCAAGGAGCGCGAGGAGGGCCAGACCTTCCTCGTGGACATCGTCCTTGGCCTGGACACCCGCCCGGCCGCGGCCGACGACGACCTGGCGAAGACCGTGCACTACGGCATCGTGGCCGAGGAAGTCGTGGCCGTGGTCGAGGGCGAGCCGGTCAACCTCGTGGAGACCCTCGCCGAACGCATCGCCCAGGTCTGTCTGAAGCACGAAGGGGTCCAGGAGGTCGAGGTCTGCGTCCACAAGCCGGACGCGCCGATCACCGTCCCGTTCGACGACGTGACCGTCACCATCATCCGGAGCCGTGTATGAGCGCCCCCTTCGCCCAGGGTCCGAGCGACCCGACCGTACAGCCCGTGCCCGCCTCCGTCATCGAGCAGGTCGACGCCGCGGACACCACCCTGTCCAACCCCAAGCGCGCGGTGATCGCCCTCGGCGCCAACCTGGGCAACCGCCTGGAAACCCTCCAGGGCGCGATCGACGCCCTGGAGGACACTCCGGGCGTACGCGTCAAAGGGGTCTCGCCGGTCTACGAGACCGAGCCGTGGGGCGTCGCGCCCGACAGCCAGCCTTCCTACTTCAACGCGGTCGTGATCGTGAAGACGACGCTGCCCCCGTCCTCGCTCCTGGAGCGGGCACACGCGGTGGAGGAGGCCTTCCACCGGGTCCGCGACGAGCAATGGGGCCCACGCACCCTGGACGTCGACATCGTCGCCTACGCCGAGGTCGTCTCCGACGACCCGCGGCTCACCCTCCCCCACCCTCGCGCCCACGAGCGCGCCTTCGTGCTGGCCCCCTGGCTGGACGTGGACCCCGAGGCCGCGCTGCCCGGGCAGGGCAGGGTCGCCGACCTCCTGGCGGCCGTCACCCGCGAGGGCATCGCGCCCCGCGCCGACCTGGAACTCCGGCTGCCCGAGTAGTCGTTAAGGTCGACGAGGACGACGAGGTCAGGACGACCCGCGCCGGGGAGCGAAGGGACACCGGAACACCGTGAAAGAGCTGCGCATCAGGGTGCTGGCCGGCGTGTTCGTCGTCGCCGGGGTGCTGTCCTGGGCCGTCGCCCGCCTGTGGAACTCGGTGGGGACCCTCCCGAGCGTCCCCCTCGCCGCCCCCGTCGTCCTCGCCCTGATCGCGGTGATCCTGCTGGCCACGGCGCTCTCGATCCGCGCCCGCCTCAAGGCCCAGCGGGAGCGCGTCCCCGGCGCCAAGGGCGTCGATCCCATGATGGCGGCCCGCGCCGTGGTCTTCGGCCAGGCCAGCGCCCTGGTGGCCGCCCTCGTCGCCGGCCTGTACGGCGGCACGGGCGTCTTCCTGCTGGAGTACCTCGACATCCCCGCACGCCGCGACCAGGCCATCTACGCGGGCGCCTCGGTCGCGGCGGGCATCGCCGTGATAGCGGCCGCCCTCTTCATGGAACGGGTCTGCAGACTCCCGGAGGACGAGGACGACGACCACCCGGGCGCGGCATCAGCGGCATAACCGCCCTCAGCACACCCACACCTCAACGCACCCACCACCCCAACGCACCCAAGCCCTCAACGCACCCACCACCCCAACGCACCCGGCGGGCCCTCACGCCCCTCAACGCACCCGGCGTGCCCTCACGCCCACGCCCTCACCGAGCCATGATCAGACTCATCGCCTCGTTACGCGTAGCCACATCCCGCAGCTGCCCCCGCACCGCCGAGGTGAGGGTCTTCGCCCCGGGCTTGCGAATGCCCCGCATGGACATGCACATGTGCTCGCACTCGACCACGACGATCACCCCGCGCGGCTCCAGAATCTCCATCAGCGAGTCGGCGATCTGCGTGGTGAGACGTTCCTGCACCTGCGGACGGCGCGCGTAGACGTCGACGAGCCGGGCGAGCTTGGACAGGCCGGTGATCTTCCCGCTGGTGGACGGGATGTAGCCGACGTGCGCCACCCCGCGGAACGGCACCAGATGATGCTCGCAGGTCGAGAACACCTCGATGTCCTTCACCAGGACCATCTCGTCGTGCCCGAGGTCGAACGTCGTCGTCAGCACGTCCTGCGGCTCCTGCCACAGGCCGGCGAATATCTCCTTGTACGCCCGCGCCACACGCGCCGGAGTCTCCCTGAGGCCCTCGCGGTCCGGGTCCTCGCCGACCGCGATCAGCAGTTCGCGTACGGCGTTCTCGGCCCGCTTCTCGTCGAACTCGCCGATCTCGCCCTCGCCGTCCAACGTCACGGGGTCGGTCATCTGATGCCTCGTTCCTGATCCGTCCTGCGACGGCACACGAAAATGCCGCACCCCCCAAGGCTAGAACCTGGGGGGCGCGGCATACATTCCGGGCCGCACGGGCCGCCCGCGAGGGCGAACCGGGGCGGGGCCGGGTCAGCTCTCCGGGCGGTCCTCCGGTGCTCGCTCCGGTGCCGGAGCGGGCTCCACCGTGGTGCTCTTGGCGGTGGAGATCGCCGCCGTCGCGCCGTTCGCCCCGTTCGTCAGTGCGAGCTCCTTCGGGGAGAGCACCGGCGGACGCGTCGAGGGCGTGCGGCGGGAGGACCCGGTCCACGCGGGGCGGGCCGGACGCTTGACGATCTGGGAGAAGACCTCGGCGATCTCCTCCTTGCCCAGCGTCTCCTTCTCCAGCAGCGCGAGGACGAGGTTGTCGAGGACGTCGCGGTTCTCGACCAGGATCTCCCAGGCCTCGTTGTGCGCCGTCTCGATGAGCTTCTTGACCTCCTCGTCGACCAGCGCGGCGACCTCTTCCGAGTAGTCGCGCTGGTGGGCCATCTCACGCCCGAGGAACGGCTCGCTGTTGTCGCCGCCGAACTTGATGGCTCCGAGACGCTCGGTCATGCCGTACTGCGTGACCATCGCCCGAGCCAGGCCTGTGGCCTTCTCGATGTCGTTGGCCGCGCCCGTCGTCGGGTCGTGGAAGACGAGCTCCTCGGCCGCACGGCCGCCCAGCATGTAGGCGAGCTGGTCGAGCATCTCGTTGCGCGTGGTCGAGTACTTGTCCTCGTCCGGGAGCACCATCGTGTAGCCGAGGGCCCGGCCTCTGGACAGGATCGTGATCTTGTGGACCGGGTCGGAGTTCGGTGAGGCCGCCGCGACCAGGGCGTGTCCGCCCTCGTGGTACGCGGTGATCTTCTTCTCCTTGTCCGACATGATCCGCGTCCGCTTCTGCGGGCCCGCGACCACGCGGTCGATCGCCTCGTCCAGCATGTGGTTGTCGATCAGCTTCTGGTCGCTGCGGGCCGTCAGCAGGGCGGCCTCGTTCAGCACGTTGGCCAGATCGGCACCGGTCATACCGGGGGTGCGGCGGGCGACGGCCGACAGGTCGACGTCCGGGGCGACCGGCTTGCCCTTCTGGTGGACCTTGAGGATCTCCAGACGGCCCTGCATGTCCGGGCGGTCGACGGCGATCTGCCGGTCGAAACGGCCGGGGCGCAGCAGCGCCGGGTCGAGGATGTCGGGCCGGTTCGTCGCGGCGATGAGGATCACGCCGCCCTTGACGTCGAAGCCGTCCATCTCGACGAGCAGCTGGTTCAGGGTCTGCTCGCGCTCGTCGTGACCGCCGCCGAGGCCGGCGCCGCGGTGGCGGCCGACCGCGTCGATCTCGTCGACGAAGACGATGGCCGGGGCGTTCGCCTTGGCCTGCTCGAACAGGTCGCGCACTCGGGAGGCACCGACACCGACGAACATCTCGACGAAGTCGGAACCGGAGATCGAGTAGAACGGCACGCCCGCCTCGCCCGCGACGGCGCGCGCGAGCAGGGTCTTGCCGGTGCCGGGCGGGCCGTACAGCAGCACGCCCTTGGGGATCTTGGCGCCGACGGCCTGGAACTTGGCCGGCTCCTGAAGGAACTCCTTGATCTCGTGGAGCTCCTCGACGGCCTCATCGCTGCCGGCGACGTCGGAGAACGTCGTCTTGGGGGTGTCCTTGGTGATGAGCTTGGCCTTCGACTTGCCGAAGTTCATGACCCGGGAGCCGCCGCCCTGCATCTGATTCATCAGGAACAGGAAGACGACCACGATGAGGACGAACGGGAGCAGGGAGAGCAGAATCCCGACGAACGGGTTCTGCTTCGACGGCGACACGGTGTATCCGTCGGGGATCTGCTTGTCCTGGTACTTGTTCTGAAGGGTGCTGGCGAGGGTCACGCCCTGGTCGCCGATGTAGCTCGCCTGGATCTTCGAGCTGCCCTCGACCTTCTGGCCGTCCTTGAGCTGGACCTTGATGGTCTGCTCGTCACCGGTGGTCAGCTTGGCCGACTCGACCCTGTTGTCGTTGATCGCCTGGACGACCTGGCCAGTGTCCACCGTCTTGTAGCCGCCGGACGAGCCGACGACCTGCATCAACACGACCACGGCAAGGACGGCCAGCACGATCCACATGACCGGCCCACGGAAGTATCGCTTCACGTCCATCCACACGGAGCGGTGCCGCCCCGTCCCTCCTGCCATAGTGAGTTTGATAAGACAGTTCTTCTGACGGTACCCCAGCGTGGCGGCCCTCAGCCGCACGGGCGGGCCGACGTCCCGTCTGCATGCTCCAACGGCGCGAGGGCCCCAAGGGTTCCCGGTGACCCGCCGAAACGCCGTGAAGTCGGTTACATCGCCGCGTCAGCCGCCGTACACGTGAGGCGCGAGCGTACCGACGAACGGGAGGTTCCGGTACTTCTCGGCGTAGTCGAGGCCGTAGCCGACGACGAACTCGTTGGGGATGTCGAAGCCGACCCACTCCACGTCGATGGCGACCTTCGCGGCGTCGGGCTTGCGCAGCAGCGTGCACACCTTGAGGGAGGCGGGCTCGCGCGAGCCGAGGTTGGAGATCAGCCAGGACAGGGTCAGACCGGAGTCGATGATGTCCTCGACGATCAGGACGTGGCGGCCCTTGATGTCGGTGTCGAGGTCCTTGAGGATCCGCACCACACCGGAGGACTGGGTGCCCGCGCCGTACGAGGACACCGCCATCCAGTCCATCGTGACGGGGGTGGACAGCGTGCGCGCCAGGTCGGCCATGACCATCACGGCGCCCTTGAGCACGCCGACGATGAGCAGGTCCTTGCCCGCGTATTCCGCGTCGATCTTCGCGGCCAGCTCGGCCAGCTTCGCGTCGATCTCTTCCTTGGTGATGAGCACCTTCTCGAGGTCGGCACCCATGTCGTTCGCGTCCACCCGCATCACTTTCGGTCGTCCCACCGGCCACTCCGGAGCACCCGTCGATCCGTGCGCGGATCGGCGGGAGGGTCCGGATTCAGCCTTGCCGAATGACCAGTCTGCCACCCTGCCGCCGGGCGACGACTTTGCCGGGGAGGTTGATGGCCCCCTGACCGCGCCAGCCGGTGATCAGCCGGTCGACTTCCTCGATGTGGCGGGCGAACAGGGCGCCGCCCGGGGCACCGGCCTCCAGGGCGGCACGGCGCAGGATCCGGCGGCGCACCGCGGGCGGCAGGGCGTAGAGCTTGGCGCACTCCAGTCCGCCGGTGGCGTCGCGGACGCCGGCCTCGGCCTGGCGGGCCCAGGTGTCGAGGGCGTCGGCGTCGTCCCGGGAGAGTTGGGCCGTACGGGCGAGGGCCTCGACGACGCCTTTGCCCAGGGCCTTCTCCAGGGCGGGCAGGCCCTCGTGGCGCAGCCGGGAGCGGGTGTAGGCGGGGTCGGTGTTGTGGGGGTCGTCCCAGACGGGGAGGGACTGGACCATGCAGGCCTTGCGGGCGGTCTGGCGGTCGACCTGGAGGAAGGGGCGCCGGTAACGGCCGCCGGCCCCCGAGACCGCGGCCATGCCCGACAGGGAGCGGATGCCGGAACCGCGGGCGAGGCCCAGCAGGACGGTCTCGGCCTGGTCGTCGCGGGTGTGGCCGAGCAGGACGGCGGCGGCGCCGTGGCGGGCGGCGGCGGCGTCCAGCGCGGCGTAGCGGGCGTCGCGGGCGGCGGCTTCCGGGCCGCCCGCGCGGCCGACGGTCACGGCGGTGGCCTCCACGGGGTCGAGGCCCAGCTCGCGCAGGCGCAGGACGACCTCTTCGGCGCGCAGGTCGGAGCCGCTCTGCAGGCCGTGGTCGACGGTGACGCCACCGGCGCGGACGCCGAGCCGGGGGGCCTCGAAGGCGAGGGCGGAGGCGAGCGCCATGGAGTCGGCGCCGCCGGAGCAGGCCACGAGCACGAGCGGTGCCGTGGGGAGCCCGGATGCGCGCTCGGGCGTGCGCGGGGCGGCCGTCGCGGCGGGGACGCCGGCCGGAGTGTTCAGTTCGGTGAGGATGTCGTGGAGGACGCGGCGGACCGCCAGGCGTATCGCCGCGACCGCAGGATGGGGACCCATGTCCGGTGCCCTTCATGAAGTTGTCGGGAGTGAGCCCGAGGTTCGGTCACGCAGAGTGTGTAGATGGTGACAGAAACGGGCCGTTCCCTGAGCATCGCACGCCTGCCGGAGGCTCACGGTCCCTCGGACGGGTGATTGGTGGGTCGTTCGCCTGCCGTCGGCCGGAATCGTTCACGCCCCTCCGGCGCGGCTCACGCCTCCGGCTTGCGGTGCACCCGCGCGATCCAGTCCGCCGGTTTGGCGATCTCCGACTTGGTGGGGAGGGTGTTGGGCGAGGTCCAGACGCGGTTGAAGCCGTCCATGCCGCACTCCTCGACGACGGCCCGTACGAACCGTTCGCCGTCCCGGTACTGGCGGAGTTTGGCGTCCAGGCCGAGCAGCTTGCGCAGCGCCATGTCGAGGCGGGAGGCGCCCCTGGCGCGGCGCTGCTGGAACTTCTCCCGGATCTCGCCGACGCTCGGCACGACCGCCGGTCCGACGCCGTCCATCACGAAGTCGGCGTGCCCCTCCAGGAGGGACATCACGGCGGTGAGGCGGCCCAGGACCTCCCGCTGGGCCGGGGTCTGCACCAGCTCGACGAGTGACCGGCCGCCGTCGTCCTCCTCCGCGTCGGGGCGGCCACCGGCGAGGGACTGGGCGGCCTCGCGGATGCGTTCGAGCACGGTCATGGGGTCGACGTCGGTCTCGGCCAGGAACGACTGGATTTCGCCCTCGAGGTGGTCGCGCAGCCAGGGCACGGCGGTGAACTGGGTGCGGTGCGTCTCCTCGTGCAGGGTCACCCACAGGCGGAAGTCGTGCGGCTCCACGTCGAGTTCGCGCTCGACGTGCACGATGTTCGGCGCGACCAGGAGCAGCCGCCCGCCGCCGTTCGCCCCGGCCGGCAGTTCGCGGGTGGCGGGGGCGAACGTCTCGTACTGGCCGAGGACGCGGGAGGACAGGAAGGACAGCAGCATGCCCAGCTCGACGCCGGTGACCTTGCCGCCGACGGCGCCGAGGACCGCGTTGCCCGCGCCGCCGCCACGCCGCTCCTGCATCTTCTCCAGCAGGGGTTTGAGGAGCTCCCGGAACCCGGCGACGTTGGCCCGGACCCAGCCGGGCCGGTCGACCACCAGGACGGGGGTGTCGTGGGTCTCCTCGGTGCCCATCCGGGTGAATCCGCGGACGTGCTCCTCCGAGGACTTGGCATGGCGGCGGAGCTCGGCGACGACGGCCCTGGCCTCGTCGCGGCTCACCTCGGGGCCCGGCCGTACGAGCCGGGTCGCGGTCGCCACCGCGAGGTTCCAGTCGACCATGCCGGAATGTGCGCCGATGCTCGTCATGCGTCAACGGTACGGGAGCGCTGCCGCTGGGGGCAGGCTGTGCGGTGCCCGGGGGGACGCCTACGAGGTCGGCAGGGCCGAGGTCCGTTGCCGAGGCACCCGGCGTTGCAGTGCCGTGCCCACCCTCCCCCATTGCCCGAAAGGCATGGGGGGTGCCCCCATCGCCCTGCGGAACGACTGCCCGCGGCGGTCAGGAGGCCAGGGTCGTCGCTGCCCTGTCCAGGGCCGACTGGGCCGCCCAGGCGTCCGTCGTGTCGTTGGCCAGGAAGGCGAAGGCCAGGAGGCGGCCGTCGGGGGTGGCCACCGTGCCGGCGAGGGTGTTCACGCCCGTGAGGGTGCCGGTCTTGGCGCGGACGAGGCCCGCTGCTCCCTCCGTGTAACGGCCGGCCAGCGTGCCGGTGAAGTGGGCGACGGGCAGGCCGGTGAGCACCGGGCGCAGCTGGGGGCGGGCCGGGTCGGCCGCCTCGGCCAGCAGACCGGTCAGCAGGTCGGCGCTGATCAGGTCGGTGCGGTCCAGGCCGCTCCCGTCGTGGAACCGCGCCCCGCGCACCGGTAGGCCCAACTGCTTCAGGCGGGCGGTGACCGCGGCGCCCGCCCCCTGGAAGTCGGCGCGCTTGCCGGTCGCCACGGCGGTGTGGCGGGCCAGGGCCTCGGCGAGGTCGTTGTCGCTGTTGGTCAGCATCCGCTCGACCAGGTCCGACAGCGGGGGCGAGGCGACCGTGGCGAGGGTGTCGGCGCGGGACGTGGCCTTGGAGGGGCCGGGGGCGGACGCCGTGACGCCGTGCCGCTTCAGGAGGCCGGCGAAGGTGCGGGCGGCCTCGGCGGCCGGGTCGGACGCGCGCGGGGCGGGGCCGGCGGTGGAGTCGTCGGTGCGGCCCTCGTCGGCCATCAGGGCGGTGACGCGGGCGAGGTTCTCGTTGACCCCGATCGGGTGGGTCTCGGTACCGGCGTAGAGCGTCGTGTCGTAGGACAGGGTCACCCTGCGCAGGTTCCGCTTCTTCAGGGCGGCGGCGGTCTGCTCGGCGAGGGTGCGCAGGCTGGCGAGGCCGCGGGGGTCCGCGCGCGCGGTGAGGGTGGGGTCGCCGCCGCCCACCAGGACGACCTCGCCGGTGTCGGCCTCCAGGGCGGTGCGGGTGGTGAGGCGGTGGTCGGGACCGAGGGCGGTGAGGGCGGCGACGGCGGTGGCGATCTTGGTGGTGGAGGCGGGGGTGAGCGGGACCTCGCCGCCGTGGCCGTACAGGCGCTTGCCGGTGGTGAGGTCGACGACGGCCGCCGCGCGGTGCCCGCCGAGCGCGGGGTCGTCCTTCAGCAGGGGGTCGAGGAGGCCCGCGAGGGCCGCCTGGTCACCGGGTGCCGCCTTGACGCCGCCGGGGGCTGCGGCGCCGCCGAGGCCGGTCAGTACGGCCCCGGCGCTGGGCGCGGGACGGGGCGAACCGGACGACGCGCCCGAGCCCCCGGGGCCCCGGCCGTGATCTGTGCCACCCGTGTGCTCCAGGGCGACGGCCCGGTCCCGCTCGGCCGTACGCTGACCCGTGGAGTCCCAGGGGCCGGCGGCGGTCACCACACCGGCGGCCAGTGCCAGCCCGGCGGTGGCGGCACCGGCGGTGTACTGCCAGGTCTTCGGCCTCGTGATCCGGGCGAGCCGTGGTGCCGTGGCCCGTGCGAACCGTGCGACCCGCGGTTCGGCGGCCCGGGCGAAGCGTGCCAGACGGGGACGAACGGCCCGCGCGGCCCGCGCCACGTGCGGTCCCGCGGTCCGCCAAGGTCTCAGCTCTGGCACTGTCACCAGCCCCTTTCGCGATCACACACATGCGTGAGGGACACTTAACCACCAGAACTATGTGCTGATCATGGAGGAGCGTCCGGTGGAGTTCGACGTCACGATCGAGATCCCGAAGGGTTCGCGGAACAAGTACGAGGTGGACCACGAGACCGGTCGTATCCGCCTGGACCGCCGCCTGTTCACCTCGACCGCCTACCCGACCGACTACGGCTTCGTCGAGAACACCCTCGGCGAGGACGGCGACCCGCTGGACGCGCTGGTCATCCTGGACGAGCCGACCTTCCCGGGCTGCCTCATCCGCTGCCGCGCGATCGGCATGTTCCGGATGACGGACGAGGCCGGCGGCGACGACAAGCTGCTGTGCGTGCCGTCGACCGACCCGCGGGTGGAGCACCTGCGTGACATCCACCACGTCTCGGAGTTCGACCGCCTGGAGATCCAGCACTTCTTCGAGGTCTACAAGGACCTGGAGCCCGGCAAGTCCGTCGAGGGCGCCGACTGGGTGGGCCGCACCGACGCCGAGGCCGAGATCGAGCGGTCGTACAAGCGCTTCAAGGACCAGGGCGGCCACTGATCAGGCATCCCCTCCCGTAACGGGCCGCACGCACACGCGTGCGGCCCGTTCGCGTTTGAGTGGCCATACTGAGGTCATGAGGAGGGTGAGTTCGTACCAGGGAGCGTTGCACAGGTGACGGAGGAGGACCCCAAGCCGCAGTCGGACGAGGCGCGCAGTGCCTTCCGGCAGCCCAGCGGCGTCGCGGCGTCGATCGACGGCGAGTCGTCGACGACGTCCGAGTTCGAGATCCCGCAGGGGCTCGCCGTCCCCCGGCACACCGGCACCGAGTCCGAGACGACCTCGGAGTTCGCGCTCCCCGACGGCCTGGAGGCGCCGGCCGCCGTGCCCGCCGACGCCGAGGGTTCGGCGTTCGCCATGCCGAGCACCCACAGCGCGTGGTCACCGGCCGCCTTCACCCCGGCGGGCGGCTTCCCGGCGGTGAACCTGGCGGACGTGCCCTGGCAGGACCGGATGCGCGCGATGCTGCGCATGCCGGTGGCCGAGCGGCCCGCGCCCGAGCCCTCGCAGAAGCACGACGACGAGACCGGCCCCGCGGTGCCGCGCGTGCTCGACCTGACGCTGCGTATCGGGGAGCTGCTGCTGGCGGGCGGCGAGGGCGCCGAGGACGTGGAGGCGGCCATGTTCGCCGTCTGCCGGTCCTACGGCCTGGACCGCTGCGAGCCGAACGTCACCTTCACCCTGCTGTCGATCTCCCACCAGCCGTCCCTGGTCGAGGACCCGGTGACGGCGTCGCGCACGGTGCGCCGCCGGGGCACCGACTACACCCGGCTCGCGGCCGTCTTCCATCTGGTGGACGACCTCAGCGACCCCGGGACGCACATCTCGCTGGAGGAGGCCTACCGGCGCCTGGCGGAGATCCGCCGCAACCGGCACCCGTACCCGACGTGGGTGCTGACCACGGCGAGCGGTCTGCTGGCGGGCGGCGCCTCGCTGCTGGTCGGCGGTGACGTGATCGTCTTCTTCGCGGCGCTGTTCGGCGCGATGCTCGGCGACCGGCTGGCGTGGCTGTGCGCGGGGCGCGGGCTGCCCGAGTTCTACCAGTTCGCGGTGGCCGCGATGCCACCGGCCGCGATCGGCATCGCGCTGACGCTGACGCACGTCGACGTGAAGGCCTCCGCGGTCATCACCGGTGGGCTGTTCGCGCTGCTGCCGGGGCGGGCCCTGGTCGCGGGCGTGCAGGACGGCCTGACCGGCTTCTACATCACCGCGGCCGCGCGTCTGCTGGAGGTCATGTACTTCTTCGTCAGCATCGTCGCCGGGGTGCTGGTGGTGCTGTACTTCGGCGTCCAGCTGGGCGCCGAGCTCAACCCGGACGCGGCGCTGGGCACGGGCGACGAACCGTTCGTGCAGATCTTCGCCGCGATGCTGCTGTCGCTGGCCTTCGCGATCCTGCTCCAGCAGGAACGGTCCACGGTGCTGGCGGTCACCCTGAACGGCGGCGTCGCCTGGTGCGTGTACGGCGCCATGCACTACGCGGGCGACATCTCACCGGTGGCCTCCACGGCCGCCGCGGCGGGTCTGGTGGGCCTGTTCGGGCAGCTGATGTCCCGGTACCGGTTCGCGTCGGCGCTGCCGTACACGACCGCGGCGATCGGACCGCTGCTGCCCGGTTCGGCGACGTACTTCGGTCTGCTGGCGATCGCGCAGGGCGAGGTCGACGCGGGGCTGCTGTCGCTGTCCAAGGCGGTGGCGCTGGCGATGGCCATCGCGATCGGGGTGAACCTGGGCGGGGAGATCTCGCGGCTGTTCCTGAAGGTGCCGGGCGCGGCGAGTGCGGCGGGCCGCCGGGCGGCCAAGCGGACGCGGGGGTTCTAGCACCGGCCGCCCACGGACTCCGGGTGGTGGTGTCCGTCGGCGGCCCTTGCGGCGTCTCAGTACCCCTGGTGGTACGGGTCCTGGCCGTCCTGCCGGCCGCCGTACTGCTGCTGGCCGTAGCCCTGCGGGTACTGCTGGGCGTACGGCTGCTGCGGGGGCTGCTGGGTGCCGTGGGGCTGGGTGCCGTGGGGCTGGGTGCCGTAGCCCTGGTCGTACTGCTGCTGCGGCTGGTCGTACGGGTCCACCCGGCGGAGCTGGGTGGTGGCGTCGTCCATGACCGGGTACGGGGGCTGGGGCCGGTGCTGCTGGGCCGCCGCGGGGGTCGGGCCCGCCGCCGCGGCGCGCTGCTTCTTCTTGCGCTCGCGCAGGTACTCGATGGCGATCGGGACCACGGAGACCAGCACGATCAGGACGAGGATGGCCTCGACGTTGCTCCGGATGAACTCGATCTGGCCGAGCCAGTAGCCCGCGAGGGTGACGCCGGTGCCCCAGGTCACGCCGCCGATCACGTTGTACGTGAGGAAGGTGCGGTACTTCATGCGGCCGGCGCCCGCCACGATGGGGGCGAAGGTGCGCACGATGGGCACGAAGCGGGCCAGGACGATCGCCTTGGGGCCGTACTTGTCCGTGAACTCGTGCGCCTTCTCCAGGTTCTCCTGTTTGAAGAGCTTGGAGTTGGGGCGGCTGAAGAGCTTCGGCCCGAAGAACTTGCCGATCATGTAACCGACCTGGTCACCGAGGACGGCGGCGGCCACGATCAGGGCGCACACCAGCCACAGCGGCTGGCTGATGAACTCGCCCTGGGCGACGAACAGGCCCGCGGTGAACAGCAGCGAGTCGCCGGGCAGGAACGCGAAGAGTCCTGACTCGGCGAAGACGATGAGCAGGATGCCGGGCAGACTGAACGTCTCGATCAGGTAGTCCGGGCTGATCCACTCGGGACCGAGCGCAAGGGTGGTCACGGGATTGTGGCTCCTGCTGCTGGGGGAGGCGGGCTGGACCTGGCTGCCCAAACGTACAACGCAGCCGCGGCGTCCCAGGTTCCACGGGGCTTCTTGGGGTGCGCTGTGACGTTCCACGGGGAAGCCTGAGAACCATGGGTATTGAAGAATACGGCGGCGGCCAGGGCCCGCAGCCCGACGTGCTCGTGGTGACGACGAACGATCTGCCGGGCCACCGGGTGCAGGAGGTGCTCGGGGAGGTCTTCGGGCTGACCGTGCGCTCCCGGCACCTGGGGAGCCAGATCGGGGCCGGGCTGAAGTCGCTGGTCGGCGGTGAGCTGCGCGGCCTGACCAAGACGCTGGTCGAGACCCGCAACCAGGCGATGGAGCGGCTGGTCGAGCAGGCACGCGCGCGCGGGGCCAACGCGGTGCTGGCCTTCCGCTTCGACGTGACGGAGGCGGCGGACGTGGGCACCGAGGTGTGCGCGTACGGGACGGCGGTGGTGGTGGCCCGGGAGTGAGTCCCGGAGCGGGTCCCGGGCCACCACCGCTCAGGAGCTGTGCCGGACGGCGTTGGCGAGGATCGCGTCGCGCATGTAGGCGGCGAGGCCCTTCTTGGCGGCGTCGATGTTCCGCGTGAAGCGTTCGTCCGACACGTACATCTCGCCCAGGCAGGTGTGCATCTCGTACCCGCAGTCGTAGTGGTTGCGGGCGATGCCCTGCCGGTGGTCCTCCGCGACGTCCATGGCCGCCTCGGACTCGGCGGGCTCACCCGCGTCCATCAGGGCGACGAAGCGCCGGGTGAGCTCGTCGGCCTCGTCCTGGAGGCGCTGCCAGTCCTCCTTGGTGTACGAGGCGGTCCTCTCCTTGGACTGGCGGTAGGCGTCGGTGTCGCCCCAGCGCTCCCGGACCTCCTCCTCGTACTGGTCGGGGTCGAAGTCGCCGAAGACCTCGAACTTCTCCTCGGGCGTGAGGTTGATTCCCATGCTGCGTGCCTCCATGGCCTGCTCCACGGCCGCCGCCATCTTCCGCAGCTTCTCGATCCGGGCGGTCAGCAGCTCGTGCTGGCGGCGCAGGTGCGCGCGCGGGTCCGCGGCCGGGTCGTCGAGCAGGGCGGCGACCTCGTCGAGCGGGAAGCCCAGCTCCCGGTAGAACAGGATCTGCTGAAGCCGGTCGAGGTCGGCGTCGCTGTAGCGCCGGTGGCCCGCGTGGCTGCGCTCGCCCGGTACGAGCAGGCCGATGTCGTCGTAGTGGTGCAGCGTGCGCACCGTCACTTTGGCGAAGCCGGCCACCTGTCCCACGGAGTAGCTCACTTCCGCTCCTTTCTCTGACGCCCTCCACGCTGCCGCCTCACGCGACGTGAGGTGCAAGCCGCCCGCGCCAGCCGGTACGGCCCCGGGTGCGAGGTCCCGGGGCCCGGCCTACCGTCGGTTGCATGGCACTGCACAAGGGTCGTCCCCACCCGCCCCACGACGGCGACCGGGAGCGGCGCCGGCTCTCCGTGAACCCCTTCCACGCGGTGGCGAACCCGCTCGGCGGCATGACCGAGGCCCCGCCCTCCCACCGGCTGCCCCACTCCCCGCTGCCGCCGGAGACCGCGTACCGGCTGGTCCACGACGAGCTGATGCTGGACGGCAACGCCCGGTTGAACCTGGCCACCTTCGTCACCACCTGGATGGAGCCGCAGGCCGGGGTGCTGATGAGCGAGTGCCGGGACAAGAACATGATCGACAAGGACGAGTACCCGCGCACCGCCGAGCTGGAGCGGCGCTGCGTGGCGATGCTCGCCGACCTGTGGCACGCGCCCGACCCGGAGGCGGCCGTGGGCTGCTCGACGACCGGGTCGAGCGAGGCGTGCATGCTCGCCGGGATGGCGCTGAAGCGGCGCTGGGCTGGGGGTCCCCCCAGGCCGTCCAGGCACTGGGGGAGCAACGCCGACCGGTACCCGGCGAAGGACGTGCGGCCCAACCTCGTGATGGGCGTGAACGTGCAGGTCTGCTGGGACAAGTTCTGCAACTTCTGGGAGGTGGAGGCCCGGCAGGTGCCGATGGAGGGCGACCGCTTCCACCTGGACCCGCAGGCCGCCGCCGAGCTGTGCGACGAGAACACCATCGGGGTCGTCGGCATCCTCGGCTCCACCTTCGACGGTTCCTACGAGCCGATCGCCGATCTGTGCGCCGCCCTGGACGCCCTCCAGGAGCGCACCGGCCTCGACATCCCGGTGCACGTCGACGGGGCGTCCGGCGGCATGGTCGCGCCGTTCCTGGACGAGGACCTGGTGTGGGACTTCCGGCTGCCGAGGGTCGCCTCCATCAACACCTCGGGGCACAAGTACGGGCTGGTCTACCCCGGGGTCGGCTGGGCGCTGTGGCGGGACGCCGAGGCCCTTCCCGAGGAGCTGGTGTTCCGGGTCAACTACCTGGGCGGCGACATGCCGACCTTCGCGCTGAACTTCTCCCGGCCGGGCGCGCAGGTGGTCGCGCAGTACTACACGTTCCTGCGGCTGGGCCGCGAGGGCTACCGGGCGGTGCAGCAGACCGCGCGGGACATCGCGGGCTCGCTCGCCGGGCGGGTGGCGGCGCTGGGCGACTTCCGGCTGCTGACGCGCGGCGACCAGCTGCCCGTGTTCGCCTTCACCACGGCCGACGACGTGACGGCGTACGACGTGTTCGACGTGTCCCGGCGGCTGCGGGAGGGCGGCTGGCTGGTGCCGGCGTACACCTTCCCGCCGCACCGCGAGGACCTGTCGGTCCTGCGGGTCGTGTGCCGCAACGGCTTCTCGGCCGACATGGCGGACCTGCTCCTGGCCGACCTGGAGCGGCTGCTGCCGGAGCTGCGCCGTCAGCCGCACCCGCTGATCCGGGACAAGGGGGCGGCGACCGGGTTCCACCACTGACCCCCGTCCGCGCGGCAGGCGCCCGGCGGCGGGCCGGGCGGCGGGGAAGGAGGGTGCCGGTCCAGGATCAGCCGGCGTCCCCGAAGCGCGGCCGTCCCTCGGCGAAGGGGTTCTCCTCGCCGTCGGCCAGCACACCGACGAACGGTTCGCCCTCGCCGGCGAAGGTGTACGCGCCGCCCCGCACGCGTTCGACGAGGCCGCGGGTCCACTCGGCGCCCGAGTCGGCCGAGTGGACCCAGTAGTTCATGATCTCGCCGATGTGCCCGTACGGGCCGGGCCCCCTCGCGGGCAGGTAGTGCTCGGTCACGGCGGAGCGCCACTCCCCGATCTTGCGCACCCGCTCCTCCAGCAGCGCCAGGACCTCCTCGCGCGGGAGGTCGACCATGAAGCCGAGCGCCGCGGTGAGCACGTCCGGCCGCTGGTCGTAGGCGGTGAGGTAGGCGCGGAGCAGGGTGAGGTACTCCTCGGTGCCCTGCTCCGTGATCTCGTACTCCACGCGCGGCGGCCCGCCCACCGTGGACGGCGCGATCTCGTGCGCGACGAGCAGTCCCTGTTTCGCCATCTGCTTCAGCGCGTGGTAGATCGAACCGGGCTTGGCGTTGGACCACTCGTGCGCGCCCCAGTACTCCAGGTCGTTGCGCACCTGGTAGCCGTGGGCCCGCCCG
The DNA here is from genome assembly GCF_000717995.1 of Streptomyces violaceorubidus. Lineage (GTDB taxonomy): Bacteria > Actinomycetota > Actinomycetes > Streptomycetales > Streptomycetaceae > Streptomyces > Streptomyces violaceorubidus. The sequence continues at coordinate 141,598 of NZ_JODM01000010.1, read as the reverse complement.
TGCTGACGGACCGCGCCGAGCACGAGGAGACGGATCGCTGACATGGGATCCAGACTAGATCCGCCTGCCCGCTCCGCCCGCCGCGCCCCTCAGAACGGGAAGCCGCTGCGCCCGTGCTGCACCGAGATCCACTTCTGCGTGGTGAAGGCGTCCAGCATGGTGTCGCCGTTGAGACGGCCGATGCCGGAGTGCTTCTCGCCGCCGAAGGGCACGATCGGCTCGTCGTGCACGGTCCCGTCGTTCACGTGGAACATGCCGGTGTCGATCCGCTTGGCGAACGCCACGCCCCGCTCGACGTCTCCCGTGTGCACGGCACCGCTCAGCCCGTACGGCGTGTCGTTGACCAGGCGTACGGCCTCCTCCTCGCCGTCGAAGGGGACGAGGAAGACGACCGGGCCGAAGACCTCCTGCCTGAGCAGCGCGGAGTCGGCGGGCAGGCCGGTCAGGACCGAGGGCTCGACCAGGTTGTCCGTGACCGGGCCGCGCACCAGGGCGGTGGCGCCCTCGGCGAGGGCCTGCTCGACGACGCCGGTGATCGCCTCGGCCTGCGAGGAGTTGATCACGGGGCCGATGACGGTCGAAGGATCGCGGGGGTCGCCGGCCTTGAGGGTCCTCACCTTGGCGACGAACTTCTCGGTGAACTCGTCGGCCACCTCGCGGTCGACCAGCACGCGGTTGGCGGCCATGCAGACCTGGCCCTGGTGGACGTAGCGGCTGAAGACGGCGGCGTCGACCGCGTAGTCGACGTCGGCGTCGTCCAGCACCACCAGGGCGCTGTTGCCGCCGAGTTCCAGGACCGAGCGCTTGAAGTTCGAGGCGCAGACCGTGGCGACGTGGCGGCCGACCTTGTCGGAGCCGGTGAAGGAGATGACCTTCGGGACCGGGTGCTCCAGGAAGGCGTCACCGATCTCCGCTATGTCGGTGACCACGACGTTGAGCAGGCCGCCCGGCAGTCCCGCGTCCTGAAGGATCTTCGCGACCAGGGTGCCGCCGACGACCGGTGTGTTCTGGTGCGGCTTGAGGACCACGCCGTTGCCCAGGGCGAGGGCCGGGGCGACCGACTTCAGGGAGAGCAGGAAGGGGAAGTTGAAGGGGCTGATGACGCCCACGACGCCGACCGGCACCCGGTAGACGCGGTTTTCCTTGCCGTCGACCGGGGAGGGGATGATCCGGCCCTCGGGGCGCAGCGCCAGGTGGACCGCCTCGCGCAGGAACTCCTTGGCGAGGTGCAGCTCGAAGGCGGCCTTCAGGCGGGTGCCGCCCAGCTCGGCGACGATCGCCTCGCTGATCTCCGCCTCGCGCTCCTCCACCAGGCGCAGCGCCTTCTCGAACACCGCGCGGCGCGCGTACGGGTTCGTCGCGGCCCACTGCTTCTGCGCGCGCTCGGCGGCCCGGTAGGCGGCGTCGACCTCGTCGACCGTGGCTATCGTGATCGAGGCGAGCTTCTCGTTGTCGTACGGGTTGAAGTCGATGATGTCCCAGGAGCCGGTGCCCGGACGCCACTCGCCGTCGATGTACTGCTGGGCGAGGTCGGTGAAGTACGACGACATGTGTTCCCTCAATCCCCTCAACTGCCGCAGCCGCCGCGCGCGAGCCGCCTGATTGGGCGTCATCGTAACGACGATTCAGGAGAGTTGAAGGAGGCCCCGCAAAAGGTCCCGGCTCTCGTCCGGCCCCGGGCTGTCCTGCTGGAGTTCCTTCAGCGCCTTCTCGTACTGGGTGACGTCCTCGTGCTTGTCCAGGTACAGCGCGCTGGTGAGCTGCTCCAGGTAGACGACGTCCGAGAGGTCGGACTCGGGGAAGCTGAGGAGCGTGAACGCGCCACTCTCGCCGGAGTGCCCGCCGAAGCCGAACGGCATGACCTGAAGCCGCACATTGGGGCGTTCGGAGATCTCGATCAGGTGCTGGAGCTGGCCGCGCATCACCGCGCGGTCGCCGTACGGGCGGCGCAGGGCGGCCTCGTCGAGCACGATGTGGAACTCGGGGGCGGTCTCCGCGACCAGGTGCTTCTGCCGCTCCAGGCGCAGCGCCACCCGCCGTTCGACGTCCGCCTCTCCGGCGCCCTTCATGCCGCGCCGGACGACCGCGCGGGCGTACTCCTCGGTCTGGAGCAGGCCGTGCACGAACTGCACCTCGTAGGCCCGGATCAGCGAGGCGGCGCCCTCAAGACCCACGTAGGTGGGGAACCAGCTGGGCAGCACGTCCGAGTAACTGTGCCACCAGCCCGCGACGTTGGCCTCCTTGGCGAGGGAGAGCAGGGAGGCGCGCTCCTGCTCGTCCGTGATGCCGTACAACGTGAGCAGGTCCTCGACGTCCCTCGTCTTGAAGCCCACCCGGCCCAGCTCCATCCGGCTGATCTTCGACTCGGAGGCGCGGATCGAGTAGCCCGCGGCCTCGCGCGTGATCCCCCGCGTCTCACGCAGTCGCCTGAGTTGTGATCCGAGCAGCATGCGCCGCACCACCGATCCGGGCTCTCCCGCGCTCACGTTCGCCAGCCTCCCCAACCGTCTTCAGGGGCCGCAGTCTGCCACTAAAACACTTCGAGCAGTACTCGTCCGGTTACGGAAACGGAATCGAGCCAAAGGAAACGTGCAGGATCACGCACGCGGCAGGCCGGAACCGGCCGTGGGGAGGGGTGAAGAGGAAGCGAAGATGACGGAAAAATTAACCAACAAGCGGTACGGGCAGGTCCATTTCGGTCACGTGCACGTGCATCTGCCCTTGCATCTGAGGTACGCATCCGAAACCATGGTCCCCGCACCACCGCGCCGCATCGCTACGACCGCGAATTCCCGGGAGTGCCTCGCATGGGGACGAATGGATCGACCATGCTCGAGCCGTTACGGCAGGGCCTTCCGCCACTCGATCCCGCGGCCGTGTCCAACGCCGCCTCCTGCGCCCTGCCGCCCCGTTTCGAAGCGGTCCGCGAGGCCCGGCGGTTCACCCGCAGGACGCTCGACGGCTGGGACACGGGCGAGCGCTTCGACGACGTCTGCCTGGTGGTCTCGGAACTCGTCACCAACGCCCTGCGCCACGCGCTGCCGGCCGACACCCCGCGCCACGACGAGCAACTCGGTCCCGTGCGGCTGCACCTGATGCGCTGGACCGAGCGGCTGGTGTGCGCGGTGCGCGATCCCAGCCACGAGAGCCCGGTGGCCCGCGAGACCGACGACTTCTCGGCGGAGTCCGGCCGGGGCCTGTTCCTCGTCGACTCCTTCAGCGACAGCTGGGGCTGGCACCCGCTGGCCGGGACGCTCAACGGCAAGGTGGTCTGGGCGCTGTTCCGCCTCTAGGCGGCACCCGGTGGGCCGGTCCGGCCGGGATCGGCTCGCGACCGGCCGGCCATCGGCTCGCGATCAGCTCGCGATCAGCTCGCGATCAGGTGGTCGAACTCTCCGTCCTTGACACCCAGCAGCATGGCCTCGATCTCGGCGCGCGTGTAGACGAGCGCGGGACCGTCGGGGAAGCGGGAGTTGCGCACCGCCACCGCGCCGTCGGGCAGGCGCGCGAACTCCACGCACGATCCCTGCGAGTTGCTGCGCCGGCTCTTCTGCCAGGCCGCGTCGTGCAACTGCGTGGCGGCCATGCCGTTGTACACGTCGTACACGTCGTGGTTCACAGGTCGCTCCCCGGTGTGCACTGGCTGATGTGGCCATTGATGCAGTGGTCAACTGATCCGGATCATAACCCCGTTCACGTGCAGATGCATGAGCAAATGCACGTGCACGCGCGGTGTTCCTGCGGTTACAGCTTTGACGACCGCTTTACCGAGCCCTGTCCTCTACGACGCCGGGGCTTGGGAAGTCGTTCCCCCATGTGCCCCCGAATTCGAAGAATATGCAACAACATACGACCACACCGGGGCCCGCTCGTGAGGAGCGGGCCCCGGTGTGGTCGGCGGTGCGAGAGATACGGCGGACGGGTCAGCGCGTGCCGTAGGGCAGCAGCGCCATTTCGCGTGCGTTCCTGATCGCCCTGGCCGGCTGCCGCTGCTGCCGGGACGTCACCCGGGTGACGCGGCGACCGCGGATCCTGCCGCGGTCGGAGAGGAACGCGCGCAGCAGCTCGGTGTCCTTGCCGTCGACGTACGTCACCCCCGCCCGGTCCAGCGGGTTGGGGCGCCGCCGGTCGGGCGTGCGGTCGTCCTTGCGGGGTCGGGGCACGGGGTCAGACCTCCAGGAGCGGGTCGAAGGCGAGCGGCAGCCGGTCCCAGGCGGCCTGCCCCGCGGCGTACTCGGCGTCGGTCAGCAGGCAGGACTCCAACAGCCGTTCCAGGCCGTCGCGGTCGAGGCCGGGGGACGTGAAGACCAGGTGCTGGCAGCGGTCGCCGTGCTCGGGGTGCCAGTCCAGCGCGGCGGCGGCGCGGCGCACCGGCGGCACCAGTTCCCAGGCGGCGTCGGGGAGCGAGGCGAGCCAGGGTCCCGCGCTCTCCACGCACAGGGCACCGCCCGCGGCGTCCCAGTGCAGCAGTGTGTCGCCCTTCCCGGCGAGCCAGAACCGCCCCCGGCTGCGGGCCGCGGCACAGGTCAGGTCCTCCAGCGCCGCGTACAGCCGCTCCGGGTGGAAGGGGCGGCGGCGGTGCCAGACCAGGGTGGCGACGCCGTGCGCGTCGGCCTCCGCGGGCAGCAGGGCGCAGGCCGGGTGCTGGGCCGCCGCCGCGGCCTCCACGTCGAACCCGGCGAGGGCGGCCCGCGCCAGCTCCGGGGCCGCGGACGGCGCGCCCGCCGGGTCCCCGTGGCCGATCGGGACCCGGCGGGCCGTCGGGTGCAGCTGGGCCAGCAGCTCGCGGTCCTCCTCGTCGGCCTCCGGCGAGCCGGGGAGGGACTCGGCGAGGGCGAGGACGGAGGCGTACTCCAGCTGCCGCGCGAAGGTGTCGGCGACGGTGCGCCGGTCGGTGGCCGCCGCGGCGAGGCCGCCCTCGGCAAGGTCGTCGCCGTTGCCGAGGTAGGGCAGCACCAGGGCGGGGTCGACGGCAGTGATCACGCCGGCGACGGTGAAACCGCCGGCCGTCACCACCTCCGCCATCGCCTTGGGCTCGACGGAGTCCCACAGCTCGACGACCGCCAGCGGGGTGCCTCCGGCCTCGGCGAGCCGGACCAGCTCGGGCACGAGGTCCTCGCGCAGCGCGCAGCACGCGCAGTCGTTGACCAGGGGCGCCTCGCCCGCGGCGAGGATGCCGGTGGCGTCCCGCACCGTCCGCACGACCGTCCCCGCGGCGGCCGTCGCCAGGTCGTGGTGGAGGACGACGCTGCCGGGCACGTCCGCGAGCAGCCGGGCCACGGCCGCCCCGCGCGCGTCGGCGTGCAGCCCGCCGACGATCACCACCGGCGGTTCGGGGAAGCGGCCCGGCCCGCTCATGCCCCCTCCCCCTTCCCGTACCGGCGCTCGAAGCGCTCCACGCGTCCGGCGGTGTCCAGGACGCGGGCGGTGCCGGTGTAGAAGGGGTGGCTGACGTGGGAGATTTCGACGTCGACGACGGGGTAGGTGCGGCCGTCCTCCCACTCGACGGTGCGCTCGCTCGTCATGGTCGAGCGGGTCAGGAAGGCGTAGTCCGCGGCCCGGTCGCGGAAGACGACGGGTCGGTACTCGGGGTGGATTCCCTTGCGCACGGCGGCTCAGCGCTCCTCTCGGAAGTCGACGTGGCGGCCGGCCGCCGGGTCGTACTTGCGCAGGACCAGCCGGTCCGGGTCGTTGCGGCGGTTCTTGCGGGTGACGTAGGTGTAGCCGGTCCCGGCGGTGGACCGGAGCTTGATGACCGGACGGAGTTCGTTGCGTGCCATGCTGCTATCTTACTGAAAATGAATTCCATTAACACCTAGGGTCCGTCCGGTCCCGGAGGAGAGGTACGTCACCGTGTCCGCCCACTGCATGCTGACCGGGGCCCGGCCCGGTTTCGGCAACCGCGTCTCCCACTCCCACCGACGCACCTCGCGCCGCTTCGACCCCAACATCCAGACCAGGCGCTACTGGTTGCCGAGCGAGAACCGGCACGTGCGGCTGCGGCTGAGCACGAAGGGGATCAGGACGGTCGACTCGATCGGCGTCGAGGCGGCCGTGGCGCGCATCCGTGCCCGGGGAGTGAGGATCTGATGGCGAAGAAGAGCAAGATCGCGAAGAACGAGCAGCGGCGGGCTACCGTCGCACGCCACGCCGCGCGGCGGGCCGAGCTGAAGGAGATCCTTCGCCGGCCCTCGTCGACGGAGGCCGAACGGCTCGCGGCCCAGCGGGAACTGCGCAGGCAGCCGCGCGACGCGAGTCCCACCCGGGTGCGCAACCGCGACCAGGTCGACGGGCGCCCGCGCGGATACTTCCGGGCCTTCGGGCTCTCCCGGGTGAAGCTGCGCGAGCAGGCGCACGCCGGGCATCTTCCCGGGGTGCGCACGTCCTCCTGGTAGCTTGCGGCTGTTCGGGGCCGATCGGCCGTCCGGCTACAGCTTGGAGCTTCCGGTGACGTGGGTGACTGCGGAGAACAGGGCGAGCACGGAGAACGCGGCGCGCGCAGCGCGGGCCGCGGGTACGGCAGGCATGGCGGACGGGGCGGGTACGGCGGCGAGTACGGCCGCCGTCCCGCGTGGGGGCGTCCCGCGTGGGGGCGTCCCGCGTGAGGGCGGCCCGCGTGAGGGCGGCCCGCGCGGTGGGGTCCCGCGCGGTGGGGTCCCGCGCGGTGGGGTCCCGCGCGGTGGGGTCCCGGGCCCTCGCGCGCGCCGCTCCGTGCGGGCCGCGCTGCTCGGCCTCGGGCTGGCCGGTGCACTGGCCCTGACCGCGTGCACCGACGACGGGGGCTCCGACGGCGGTTCGGGCGGCGGTTCGGGCGGGGGCCCGGGCGGCGGCGACAAGTCCTCGGCGGCGCCCAGCGCGTCCGCGAGCACGGACCCCGGCGGCGACGCGGGCGGATCGCCGTCCGCCGGTGCCGCCGGCGAGCTGGAGGGCAGTTGGCTGGCGACCAACGACGGCCAGGCCGTCGCCCTGATGGTCACCGGCGACAAGGCCGCCCTGTTCGCCACCGGGGGGACCGTGTGCAGCGGTACCGCCGAAGACACCTCCGGCACCCGGACGGTCCGCCTCAAGTGCACCGGCGGCACCGGCGGCAGCGACGACCGGGCGACCGGCAAGGTCACCTCGGTCGGCGCCACCTCGCTCACGGTGGCCTGGGAGGGCGGCCTCGGCGAGGAGACGTACACCAGGTCGGAGGGCGGTTCCCTGCCGCCGGGCCTGCCGACCACCGGCATCGGTTCCTGAGCCGGGAGCGGGGAGCAGGGAGGCGGGGGCCGGACGGTCGGGGCCGGACGGTCGGCGCTGGTCTCCGGGTCAGCCCCGTTTCAGCGGCCGGTGACGGCCGACCCGGGCCGCGTCGGCCGCTCGGGTGCCCTCCGTCCAGCCGGCCGCGTCCGTGGCGCCGCGCAGACGGGTCGTGGTCGTCTGCGGGAACATGCGCTCCATGCGGTCGGTGACCGCTACCTCGCGGGAGGCGAGTACCGGCAGCAGGTCCGCGTCCGCCGCCTCGTCCGCCGCCGCACCCGTGGCCGCCTCCGCCGCGGCCCGCAGCCTGGTGCCCGCGCGGTGTGCGTAGGCGGCGAGGAACGACTGCCGGAAGGTCTTGGTGCGCTTGCGCCCGCCGGACCGCTGTCCGGCCTCCGCCTTCGTCATCGCGGCCTCCGCCTGCACCAGCAGGGAGGTGTAGAGGAGTTCCACCACCTCCAGGTCGGCCTCGAAACCGACGACGGTGGAGAAGCCGAAGGTCTCGTTCCACACCGCCCGGCAGTGGTTGGCGTCGGCCACCGCGTCCAGCAGCACCGCCTTGGCCTGCTCGTAGGGCGGCTCCACCCCGATCCGGCAGGCGCCCGGGGTGTCGGGCGAGGGCGCGTGCGCCGCCAGCAGCGCCTCGTCCACGCTGTGCCGCGCCATCAGTTCCTGCGCCTTCGCGCTCAGCGCCTCCGCCTCCTGCGGGTACCCGGTCGCCTCCGCCTTGGCGAGCAGCGCGCGGATACGGGCGAGGGCACGGGCCTCCGGCCGGTTCCCCCGCTCCCGACGCGGCGCCTCCCCCGCCTCCAGCGGCTCCAGGCCGGGCAGCCGCACCAGCAGGCGGTACAGCTCCAGTACGGCGGTGGCGTGCGAGAAGCGGTCGGGGCGGGGCGGCGGCGCCACGTCGTCCGCGTCCGGTACGTCGTCGAGCTGCGCGGCCCAGCGGGGACCGCGCGGACGGTCGTGCGGCGCCTGGGCGCGGATCAGCGCGCCCACCAGCCGTACGTGCGCGTCGTCCAGGTCGCGTCGCACGATCCGTACGAGGTCGGCGGGCTGCCAGCCGCGCCGCCAGGCCGTGGCCACGAACTCCTCGCCGCGCCGGGCCAGTTCCGCGTCCGCCGCCGGGTCGGCCGCGAGCAGCGAGGCGGCGGTGTCGAGGGCGGCGTCGGCGGTGTCGTACAGGGCGGTCTCGAAGGCACGGTCGACGGTGCGGGGCGTACTCACCCGGCGATGGTGCCACGACCGCCGGGCCCGTCCCACTCCGCGGAGTCGGGCCGACGGGGATCCTGCGGAGCCCGTCCGACCACTACCGACCCCGACTGTCAACCATCGGTTGACAGCCGGGAGGGCGCAACCTACGGTTGACACATGACGACGAACCCGAGCATCACGTCATCCGTACGCCTCGACGAGCTCATCACCGCGATCAAGAAGGTGCACCCGGAGCCCCTGGAACAGCTCCAGGACGCCGTCATCGCAGGCGAGCACCTCGGAGAGGTGGCCGACCACCTCATCGGCCACTTCGTGGACCAGGCCCGGCGTTCGGGCGCGTCCTGGACCGACATCGGCAAGAGCATGGGCGTCACCCGGCAGGCGGCGCAGAAGCGCTTCGTGCCCAAGGAGTCGGCCGACCTGGACGCGAGCCAGGGCTTCAGCCGCTACACGAACCGCGCGCGCAACGCCGTCATGGCCGCCCACAACGCGGCCAAGGCCGCCGGCAACGCCGAGGGACTGCCCGAACACCTCGTCCTCGGCCTGATCACCGAGCGCGAGAGCCTGTCCGCCAAGGCGATCGCCGCCCAGGGCGTAACCCTGGACGCGGTCCGCGAGGCGGCGATCGCGGCACTCCCGCCGGCCGCCGCGGAGGTCCCGGAGCTGGTGCCGTACGGCCCGGCGGCCAAGAAGGTCCTCAAACTCACCTTCCGCGAGGCCCTGCGCCTGGGTCACAACTACATCGGCACGGAGCACATCCTGCTGGCCCTGCTGGAGCACGAGCACGGCGAGGGCGTGCTCAGCGGGCTCGGCCTCGACAAGGAGGCCGCCGAGGGCTACGTCGTCGACGCGCTGGCGCAGTTCATCCAGATCACGGAGGAGAAGACCGACGCGGCCGGGGGGACGACCGGACCCGCGTCCGAAGCGGACTGAGGCCGTCGCCGTGGCAAGCGGCCGGCCATGGTCGTGGCGAGCGGCCGGCCGTCGCCGTGGCGAGCGACTGGCCGTCGCCGTGGCGAGCGACTGGCCGTCGTCGTCGCGAGCGGCCGGCCGTCGTCGTCGCGAGCGGCCGGCCGTCGCGAGTGTCCGTGGCGCGGGCGGGCCGTGGCGCGGGCGGGCCGTGGCGCGGGCGGGCCGTGGCGCGGGCGGCCGTCGCGAGTGCGGCGGCAAGGGGACGTTGTCAGACCCGGCTGCGACACTCGCGACATGGCCGAGAGGTGGGCGCTCGCGGTGGCCGAGGACGGTGGCGTGGAGGTCGCCGCCCTCGGCCCCGGCGGGCTGCCCGCCGGACCGGTGCGGCGGGAGCCCGACCTCGCCGAGGCCGTACGGGCCAGGCCGGGCGTCACGCGCTGGGTGTGGCGGTCCACCGCCGAGATCGCGCCGCACCTGCTCGCCGCGGGGGTGCGGGTGGAGCGGTGCTACGACGTGGAGGCCGCCGAGACCCTCCTGCTCGGTCACGAGGGGCGGTACGGGGAGCCGCACTCGGCCGCGGCCGCCCTGGCCCGGCTGCACGGCGGCCCCGTACCACCCGACCCGCCGCAGCGCTCCGCCCAGCCGGGCGCGCAGTCCCCGCTGTTCGAACCCGAGGCGGCCCGCCTCCCCCTGTCCGACCTGCTCGCCGTCTACGCCGAGCAGCAGCGCCGTCACGACCGCTCGGCGCACCCCGACCGGCTGCGGCTGCTGACGGCCGCCGAGTCGGCGGGGATGCTGGTGGCCGCCGAGATGAACCGCGCGGGGCTGCCCTGGCGGGCCGACGTGCACCGCCGGGTCCTGCACGACCTGCTGGGCGAGCGGTATGCGGGCGGGGGCGAACCGCGCCGCCTGGCCGAGCTGGCGGAGGAGGTGTCGGCGGCGTTCGGCCGCCGGGTGCGGCCCGATCTGCCCGCGGACGTGGTCAAGGCGTTCCGACAGGCGGGCGTGAAGGTCGGCTCCACCCGCCGCTGGGAGCTGGAGTCGCTGGACCACCCGGCGGTGAAACCGCTGATCGAGTACAAGAAGCTGTACCGCGTCTGGGTCGCCCACGGCTGGTCGTGGCTCCAGGACTGGGTGCGCGACGGGCGGTTCCGCCCCGAGTTCCTGGCCGGCGGCACCGTCACCGGCCGCTGGGTCACCAACGGCGGGGGCGGGCTCCAGATCCCCAAGGTGATCCGGCGGGCCGTCGTCGCCGACCCGGGCTGGCGGCTGGTCGTCGCCGACGCCGACCAGATGGAGCCGCGCGTGCTGGCGGCGATCTCCCGCGACCCCGGTCTGATGGAGGTGGCCGGCCGCGAGAGCGACCTCTACCAGTCCGTCTCCGACCGCGCCTTCGCCGGCGACCGCGCCCAGGCCAAGCTCGCGGTGCTCGGCGCGGTCTACGGCCAGACCTCCGGCGACGGCCTGAAGAACCTCGCCGCGCTCAGACGCCGCTTCCCCAGGGCCGTGGCATACGTCGACGACGCGGCCCGCGCGGGCGAGGAGGGACGGCTCGTGCGCACCTGGCTGGGCCGCACCTGCCCGCCCGCGGCCGGCGCGGCCGACGGCACGGAGGAAGCGGGCCTGCCGCAGGACGACCCTTCCGGCAGCTCCGGTTCCTCCGGTCCTACCGATTCCTCCGACGTCTCCGGCTCCGGGGAGCGTCCGCAGGAGTGGGTGCCGGGCTACGCGTCCTCCGACGCCCGCGCGAGGGGTCGCTTCGCCCGCAACTTCGTCGTCCAGGGCAGCGCCGCCGACTGGGCCCTGCTGCTGCTCGCCGCCCTGCGCCAAACCTGCGCGGACATGGCGGCCGAGCTGGTCTTCTTCCAGCACGACGAGGTGATCGTGCACTGTCCCGAGGAGGAGGCCGACACCGTCGTCGCGGCGATCCGGGACGCGGCGGAGCTGGCGGGACGGCTGACGTTCGGGGCGACGCCGGTGCGGTTCCCGTTCACGACGGCGGTGGTGGAGTGCTACGCGGACGCGAAGTGAACGGGATTCGGAGGGCCCGGAGGTGAGCGGGCGTCAGGTGGGACGCGAGGTGAGCGGGCGTCAGGTGGACGCGCCGTGTCCTACCGCTCGTCGAGGAGCCCGGCGTCGTGGGCGAGGACGGCGGCCTGGACGCGGTTGGCGCAGCCGGTGCGGGTGAGGATGCGGCTGATGTGCGCCTTGACCGTGCCGGCGCTCAGATACAGCCGGTCGGCGATCTCCTCGTTGGACAATCCGGTGCCGAGCAGCCGCAGCACGTCGCGTTCGGCCGGGGCCAGCTCGTCGATGCGGCGCAGCGCGGCCTCGGTGTCCCGGCCGGACCGCACATGCCGCTCCAGCAGTTGCCGGGTGATCCGGGGGGCCAGCACCGGCTCGCCCCTGGCGGCGAGCCGGACGGCCCGGATCAGGTCGGCGGGGCCGGTGTCCTTGAGGAGGAAGCCGCTCGCCCCGGCCAGCAGGGCCCGCGTCACGTGCGCGTGCTGCCCGAAGGCCGTCAGCATCACGACGCAGGTGCGGGGCGAGAGGCGGGAGATGTCCTCGGCCGCGGCGATACCGTCCCGGACCGGCATCTGGACGTCGACCAGGGCGACGTCGACGTCCTGGTCGCGACAGGCCGCGGCGGCCTCCCGACCGTCGCCCGCCTCGGCGACCACCTCGATGTCGTCGGCGTTCTCCAGGATGAGCCGGATTCCGGCGTGGACCTCGGCCTCGTCGGCCTCCGCTCCCGGCCCGCCGTGCGCCTCGTCCTCGCTGACCCAGCCCCGGCCGCCCCGGGCCTGGATGAAGCCACTGAGCCCACCGGACCTGCGCATCCCCGGGGCGATCGCCGCGCCCGCCTGCGCGTCCTCCCTCACCAGCTCCCCGAGCAGGGTGTCCGTCCCCACGCGAACCGCCGCGCTCCGCACCGCACGGCGCACCGTCGAGACGAGCACCTCCATGACGTCCGGCTCGAACTCCGTGCTCACCCCGACCCCGGCCAGGTCTGCCGTCGCCCCTCGCTGACCCATCACACGCCTCCTCACCGCGCGGCGTTCCGCCCCGCCCACTCGCAACGACGCTAAGGGCTGTCCCGCAACGTTGAGGCGGGCGGTTGCGAGACCGAGCGGTTCGGCGCCTATCCTCCTGCTGTGCAGCTGCCTCGGGATCCGTCGAACGTCGCCCATGCTCTGGAGGCAGCGTTTCCGACCCGTCTTTCCGGTGACGTGCAGAGCGTCCTGGCGGTCATGCCGGAGGCCAGGCTCGCACCGACGATGCCATTCGAGGTCGAGGTGCAGGGCGAGACCGTCGCCATCCCATCGCGCATCTACAACGAGGAGCCGAGCGCCGATTCGGAGCGGCCACCCCTGGCCGGGACTCAGCAGGTAATTTTGCACTGCCTGTACTCCCGGCACAGTGATGGCCAGGTCCGTCAGCGGCACCTTGAGCAGATTGTGGCGTCGGGCGAGCCGTGGGTAGTGCCATTCGTGGTGCAGTTGGCCGGCGAATACGTGCTGGAGATCATCAAGGCGATCGGCCGGGGTCTTCCAGGACTCGCCATCCCAGCCTCGGCCCAGCGCCGCCTCTACGGGGAGTTCATCGCTCGGAACCCGGCCTTCTTCGCCCGCACGGAGCGGCGCGTGGTGAGCTACTGGTCGTGCTACTACCGCTGGAAGTACGGAGCGTTTGGGACGTATCCAGGGTGCGTCCTTTTGGAAGCGTTCCGGGCCGCTGTGGTGGAACAGGTGGGCGCGCAGTGGCCGCGGCATACGCCGCACCCCGCTGGCGGACGCGGGTGAGGGACCTGCCTGAGTTCGGCCATGGCCCTATCCAGCAAGGTTGAGATTGTGCAGCCGGGCGATGCCGCGCACGGCGTGGTGGACACCGTCGCCCTTGAGCCTGCAGTCGCGGAGGATTTTCCAGGTCTTCATCCGGGCAAAGACGTGCTCCACTCGCGCACGGACCTGCTTGTGTGAGCGGTTGTGCTCCCGCTTCCAGCCGGGCAGTTCCTCGCCCTGAGTGCGGCGGTGAGGCCTGATCAATCCGGCCCCTGGATAGCCGCCATCAGCTATCACGGTCGTCCGGCCGACCGCTGCCTTGGCCCCCGATTCCTCCCACGCCTTGCAGTCGTTCCGGTTGCCCGGCAGCGGCCGACCGACCACAACGACCAGGCGGGTGTCGGCATCGATGACGACTTGGTGATTGGTGGAGTACCGGTAGTTCTTCGACTGCTCGGCCACCGCATGGTCTCGGGTGGGCACCAACGTCCCGTCCACGATCAGCACCGTGCCCCTCGCGAACCGGCGTCGGGGCGGCAAGGCCAGCAGAGGGCCGATGTGGTCGATGATCCGGTCGGCCGCCGACTTCGAACCCCGAACAGCAGGGCCAGTTGGCGCATGGTCAAGTTGGTTCGCCAGTAGGCCGCGACCAGGAGAATACGGTCTTCAAGCGACAGGCCCCACGGACGACCGGTCCGTGGTTCGGCTGAACTCTCACGCTGCACCGCGGTCACCAACTTGCCGAAGGAGCGCGGGCTCAGCCCGGTGAACGGACGTATCGAAGACGGCTCTGACGCCGTGATCACACCAGCCACATCAAGATCATCTCACCCGTGACCCTGTAGTTACGGGACACTCCTTAGGCGCCCCCACCCCACCCCCGCGCCTGCCGACCGGCCAGACTCCCGGTCCGATCGGCCCGCCCGAAAAGCACGGAGGCAAGGCGCGAGGTACGGAGGAGCAGCGGCGTTGAGGAAACGCAGAGGACCCGCAGGCCGGATGTCCGACCTACAGGTCTCGAAACTGGAGCCGCCTTCGGGATTCGAACCCGAGACCTACGCATTACGAGTGCGTTGCTCTGGCCATCTGAGCTAAGGCGGCGCGCCGTGCACCCATGGTGCGATCAGCAACGACGGTAAGTCTACACAGTTTCCCGGGGTGCTCCGAACCCGCCCCGGAGGCGTGGGCTCCGGGGCGGGGTGCGGGCGGACGGGGGCTATGAGCAGCGCTTGCCGTCCTCCGGGGCGGTGCCGCGGAGCAGGTACGTGTTGATCGCCGAGTCGATGCAGGCGCTGCCGCGGCCGTAGGCGGTGTGGCCGTCGCCCTCGTAGGTGAGGAGGTGACCGGAGGAGAGCTGGTCGGACAGGGCCTCGGCCCAGCGGTACGGGGTGGCCGGGTCGCGGGTGGTGCCGACCACGACGATCGGGGTGGCGCCGGCCGCCTCGATGCGGTGCGGCTCCCCCGTGGGCCTCACGGGCCAGTACGCGCAGTTCAGGGACGCCCAGGCGAGGCCCTCACCGAAGACCGGGGACGCCTTCTCGAACTCGGGGAGGGCCTCGCGCACCTCGTCCGGGGAGGAGAAGGCGGCGGGGAGGTCGAGGCAGTTCACGGCGGCGTTGGCGAACATCAGGTTGCTGTAGCCGCCGTCGGCCTCGCGCTCGTAGTAGCTGTCGGACAGGATCAGCAGGCCGGCGCCGTCCTTCTCCTTGATCGCCGAGGTGAGGGACTCGCGCAGTTGCTGCCAGGCGCCCTCGTCGTACATGGCCGCGATCACGCCGGTGGTGGCGAGGGACTCGGTGAGTTTGCGGCCGTCGGCGTCGCCGGCGGGGAGGGGCTTGGCGTCCAGGTCGTCGAAGAAGGCCTTGAGGTTCTTGCCGACCTGGTCGGGGGCGGTGCCCTTGCCGCCGAGGGGGCAGTCGGGCTGCCGTACGCAGTCCTTGGCGAAGGACTGGAACGCCGTCTCGAAGCCCTCCGTCTGCTCCAGGTTCAGGCGGCGCGCGGGCAGGGAGGGGTCCATCGCGCCGTCCAGGACCAGGCGGCCCGCCCGGGCCGGGAACAGGCCGGCATAGGTCGCGCCCAGGAACGTGCCGTACGACGCTCCGACGTAGGTCAGCTTCTCGTCGCCCAGCACCGCGCGCAGCACGTCCATGTCGCGCGCCGCCTCGATCGTGGAGACGTGGCGTAGGAGCTTGGGCGCATCGGCCCCGCAACCCTCGGCGAAGTCCTTGTAGGCGTCGACCAACTGGTCCGTCTCGCGCGCGTCGTCCGGGGTGGTGTCGGTCTGCGTGTACGCGTCCATCTCGCGGCCGTCGAGGCACTCGACGGGCTCGCTGCGGGCCACGCCCCGCGGGTCGACCGCCACCATGTCGTACTGGGCGCGGACCTTCGCCGGGTAGCCGATGCCCGCGTACTGCTGGAGGTAGCCGATCGCCGAGCCGCCCGGTCCGCCCGGGTTGACCAGCAGCGAGCCGAGCCGCTTGCCCGGTCCCGTGGCCTTCTTGCGGGCCACCGCGAGCCGGACGTCGCCCTCGCCCGGACTGGCGTAGTCGAGCGGGGCCTTCATGGTGGCGCACTGGAAGCCGGGGACACCGCAGTCGCGCCAGCCGAGCTTCTGCTCGTAGTACGGCGACAGCTCGGCGGGCGCGGCCTTCGGCAGGGGGGTCAGGGTCGGCGTCGCCGCCTGCGCCGAGCCCGCCGCCCGTGCCGCGGGGGATCCGGCGGACGTCGACGCGCCCCCGGCCGAGCAGGCGGTGGCGAGCAGCGCGGCGGCGAGCAGCGCGGCTCGGAAACGGGTGCTGCCGGTGCGGGTCCTGCGGTGAGTGCGCCTTGTGTGCATTCAGCGAGCGTAACTCTCCGCGACGAGCTCATCGCGGTACGTGGTTCACGTGGCCCGTACGTGTTACGGCGTCAACCGGGCGTGGCACGCGGCACGGCCTGGGGAGGGGCGCGCGCTCAGCCCGATCTGAGCGCCATCGTCATCGCCTCCACCGCCAGCAGCGGGGGCACGTTCCGGTCGAGGGCCTCCCCGCAGGCGGCGACCGCCTCGATGCGGCGCAGCGTGGACTCGGGCGTGCTGCCGCGGGCGAGCCGCTCCAGGGCGTCCTCCGCGTCGGCGTTGGCGATCGCCACGCGGGAGCCGAGCTGGAGCGCCAGGACGTCGCGGTAGAAGCCGGTCAGCTCGCTCAGGGCGAGGTCGAGGCTGTTGCGCTGGGTGCGTGCCTTGCGGCGTTTCTGGTCGGCCTCCAGGTCCTTGATCACGCCGGCCGTGCCGCGCGGGAGCCGGCCGCCCTGGGCCGCGCCCAGCGCCGCCTTCAGTTCCTCGGTCTCCTTGGCGTCCATCTCCTCGGCGAGCTCCTTGGCGTCCTCCGCGGCGGCGTCGACCAGCTCCTGGGCCGCCTTGAGTGCGCCGCCGACGTCCTCGACCCGCAGCGGCAGCTTCAGTACGGCGGCCCGGCGGTCCCGGGCGGCCTTGTCGGTGGCCAGGCGGCGGGCACGGTCGATGTGGCCCTGGGTGGCGCGGGCCGCCGCGGCGGCGACGTCCGGTTCGATGCCCTCGCGGCGTACGAGCATGTCGGCGACGGCCTCGACCGACGGCGTGCGCAGGTTCAGGTGGCGGCAGCGGGAGCGGATCGTGGGCAGGACGTCCTCGACGGAGGGGGCGCACAGCAGCCAGACCGTCCGCGGCGCCGGTTCCTCCACCGCCTTCAGGACGGCGTTGGCCGACTTCTCGTTCAGCCGCTCGGCCTCCTCGACGAGGATGATCTGCCAGCGGCCGTTCGCGGGGGAGGTGAAGGACTTGCGGACGGTGTCCCGCATGTCCTGGGCGCGGATCTCGGCACCCAGGGCGACCACGGTGCTGACGTCCGCGTGGGTACCGACCAGCGCCGTGTGGCAGCCGTCGCAGAAGCCGCAGCCGGGGACGCCGCCGAGGGCGCGGTCGGGGCTCACGCACTGCAGCGCGGCGGCGAACGCCCGGGCCGTCTGGGCCACACCGGAGCCGGGCGGGCCCGTGAACAGCCAGGCGTGCGTCATGCTCGTCGTCTGCGGCAGCGGGCCCTCGGCCGCGGCGGCGGTGACGAAGGCGTCGGCATCCCGGGCAGCGGCGGCGAGCGGCTCGCACACCTTCTCCTGCCCGACGAGGTCGTCCCACACGGTCATGGGTCACGCCGTCCTTCCGTCACACCGGGCCGTCGCACCCAGCCGTCACACCGATGCGCCGCGCTGATCCGCGCCGCACCCCCATTGTGCGGGGCGGCACTGACAACGCGGCGGGACCGCCGGGGCACGGACTGTCCCAGCGGTCCCAGCGGCCCCATCGGCCCCACCGGTCCCACCGGTCCCACCGGTCCCACCGGTCCCACCGGTCCCACCGGTCCCACCGGTCCCACCGGTCAGCGTCGTCCCCGACCCCTGCCCCGGCCACCGCGGCCCTCGTCGCGGCCGTCCTCGCCCTCGTCGTGCGGTCCCAGCAGCTCGTCCGCCAGTGTCGGCAGGTCGTCCAGCGGGGTCTCCTCGGCCCAGTCGGAGCGGCGCCTGCGGGGCGGCTCCCGGTCGGGATCGATCTGGGGCAGCTCACGCGTGCGGTCCTGGGCGTCCTCGGCCGGGCGCTCCTCCCGGAAGTAGCCCGGCGGGACCCGGTCGGCGGGGTCGTCCCCGCGTACGGGCGGCAGGACTGCCGTCTCGTCAGCCGCTCCCGGCGGCGTCACGGGCGGCAGGACCGCCGTCTCGTCGGCGTCCCGCGGCTCCACCGCCGGAAGCACCGCCGTCTCGTCCGCCGCGCCGGAGGGCACCGGCGGCTTGGGCAGCTCGGCCGTCACCTCGGACTCGGACTCGCCGGACGCCCGGCCGCCACCCTGTGCGTCCTCGGCTCCGTCCTCGGGCGTGTCCCGCACCGGCCGCAGGATCGCCGTGTCCTCCACCGGGCCGCCGGAGGCGTTGGTCGGGGTCACGATCGGGGTCGGCACCGTCGCCGCGTCGGTGGGGGTCGAGGCGGCCGGCTTCGGGTGCGGCGCGTCCGCCGCCGCGGGGGCCGCCGACTTGGGTCCGGCCGCGGCCACGGCCGCCGCCTGCTCCGCCGCCCGGCGCGCCTCCTCGGCCCGCAGCAGGGCCTCCTCTGCCTTGCGCTGCTTCTCCAGACGCCGCGCCTCGGCCTCCGCGCGCAGCCGCTCCTCCTCCTCGGCCTGCTTGCGGCGCCGCTCCTCCGCCGCCCGCAGCCGCGCCTCCTCCTCGGCGCGCGCCTTCTCCTCCGCGAGGAGCCGGGCCCGCTCCTCCTCGGCCTTGCGGCGTGCTTCCTCCGCCCGCCGCCTGGCCTCCTCGGCCTGCCGCTCGGCCTCGCGCCGCTGCGCCTCCTCCAGCTCGCGCCGCTTGCGCTCCTCCTCCTCGGCACGCACCCGCGCCTCCTCCTCGAGGCGCTCGCGCTCCAGGCGCTCCTCCTCGGCCTTGCGGGCGGCCTCTTCCTCGGCCTTGCGGCGGGCCTCCTCCTCGGCCTTGCGACGCGCCTCCTCCTGAGCCTTGATCTCGGCCTCGGACAGCGGCAGCACCTGGTCGAGCCGGTGGCGTACGACGGTGGTGACGGCCTCCGGTTCCTGGCCGGCGTCCACGACCAGGTAGCGCCCCGGGTCGGCGGCGGCCAGGGTGAGGAAACCGGAGCGCACACGCGCGTGGAACTCGGCGGGCTCCGACTCGAGGCGGTCCGGCGCCTCGGTGAACCGCTCGCGCGCGGCCTCCGGCGCCACGTCCAGCAGGACGGTCAGGTGCGGTACGAGCCCGTTGGTCGCCCAGCGGTTGATGCGGGCGATCTCGGTCGGCGACAGATCGCGGCCCGCGCCCTGGTAGGCCACCGAGGAGTCGATGTAGCGGTCGGAGATGACGACGGCGCCGCGCTCCAGGGCGGGCCGGACCACGGTGTCGACGTGCTCCGCGCGGTCGGCGGCGTACAGCAGCGCCTCCGCGCGGTGGGACAGTCCGGCGCTGGAGACGTCCAGCAGGATGGAGCGCAGGCGCTTGCCGACCGGGGTCGCCCCGGGCTCGCGGGTGAGCACGACCTCGTGCCCCTTGCCGCGGATCCACTCGGCGAGGGCCTCGGCCTGGGTGGACTTGCCCGCGCCGTCGCCGCCCTCCAGGGCGATGAAGAACCCGGTCGCGGCGGGCGTCGGCACCGGGTCGTCGCCGCCGAGCAGCGCGTCCCGCAGGTCGTGCCGCAGCGGCACGCCGGAGCGGTCGTCGACCTTGGCCAGCACCAGGGCGGCCAGCGGCAGCAGCAGGGCGCCGAGCAGCATCAGGACGAAGGCGGCGCCGCCGTGGGCGAAGACGAACTTGCCGCTCTCCAGCCGGTGCGGTCCGATCGCCGCGGCCAGCACGGGCCCGACGACCGCGCCCAGCGCCACGCAGACCCGGACGACCGCGTGCAGGTGCTCGGTGGTCCGTGCCCGGCGGTGGTCCTCGGTCTCCTGGTCGAGCAGCGCGTGCCCGGTGTTCGCGGCCACACCCGCGCCGACCCCGGCCAGCACGAGGAGCAGCAGCACGGTGGTGTCGTCCGGGACGAGTCCGGCGGCCAGCAGGGCGACGCCGGCGAAGGCGATGGCCAGGGCGAGCAGCCGCCGGCGGGACAGGGAGGGCAGCAGGGCGGGGGCGGTGCGGATGCCGACGACGACGCCGCCGGTCAGCGCGCCCACCGCCAACCCGTACAGCACGGGGCCGCCGCCCAGGTCCTTGGCGTGCAGCACCGCCACGGCGACCGTGGCGGCCACCACCGCGGCGACCGATGCGCAGGCGAACACCAGCAGCGGAAGCGCACCGGTGCGGCCCTTGTCGACGCCGCCGCCGCTCCTGGGACGGCGCAGGCCCTCCAGCGGCGACCGCGCGCGCGGGGTGCGCACCGCGGGCAGCTCCAGGAAGGTCACCACGGACAGGGACGCGGCGAACAGCCCGGCGGCCACGTACGAGCCGAGCGCCGCCTGGTGCTCGGCGAACCAGTCGACGCCGGCGCCCAGCAGGTTGTTCACGAGCCCCGCGACGACCAGCACGGTGGCCGCGAGCGGGATCGCCACGAAACTCGTGCGCAGCGACAGGCGGCGCAGCGCGTCCATGTGGTCCGGCAGCGGGCGTACCGTCGCGCCCTCGGGGGGCGGGGCGGGCAGCAGCGCCGGGGCCGCGCCCTCCCGGCACACCGTCCAGAAGCGCTCGGCGACGCCGGTGACGAAGACGGTCACCAGGAGGACGGCCAGCGCGTCGTCGGCCGTCCAGTCGATCCACAGCGGCGCGACGATCAGCAGGGCGGTCCGCAGCCCGTCGGCGCCGACCATGGTCCAGCGCCGGTCGAGCGGACCGTCCTGCGAGGTGAGTGAGGTCAGGGGCCCGAGCAGGACGGCGCCGAAGAGCAGCGTCGCCAGGATGCGGACGCCGAAAACGGTCGCCACTGCGAACGCCACGCCCCGGTAGCCCCCGCCGAACGAGCCCGCGCCGATCGCGGCCTGGACGGCGAGGAGGACCAGCACCAGCAGGGCGAGAATGTCGCCGACACCCCCCACGAGCTGTGCGCTCCACAAGCGCCTCAGCTGCGGGCGGCGCAGCAGGGCGCGGACGGCGCGCTCGCGGGAGTCCGCGACCAGGGCGTCGTCCGGGGCGGAGTGAGGGGCCGTTGGCTGCTCGGCTCGCGTCATGCGTTCAGCCTATCGGTCGCCGCCGACAGTCCGGCGTGCCCGGCCGAACGTACGCACGCCCCGACACCGAAATGATGCCGGGACGTTCGTTTTGCGAAGGGCGGGCGCGGCGCGGAGGGGCGCCGCTCGGCGGTTCGCGGTTTTCTGAGCGGGGCTCAGTCCTCCGACGCCTTCGACGCGGTCGCCTTCTTGGTCGCCGTCTTCTTCGCCGTGCTCTTGGCCGCGGTCTTCTTGGCGGCCGTGGTCTTGGCGGCGGCCGTCTTCTTGGTCGCCGCCGCCTTCTTGGCCGGGGCCTTCTTGGCGGCCGTCTTCTTCACGGCCTTCTTCGCCGTCTTCTTGGCGGGGCCCTTGGCGCGCTTCTCGGCCAGCAGTTCGTAGCCCCGCTCGGGCGTGATCTCCTCGACGCTGTCGCCGGAACGCAGCGTCGCGTTGGTCTCGCCGTCGGTGACGTACGGGCCGAAGCGGCCGTCCTTGACCACGACGGGCTTCTCGCTGACCGGGTCGGTGCCCAGCTCCTTGAGCGGTGGCTTGGCCGCGGCCCGGCCACGCTGCTTGGGCTGGGCGTAGATCGCCAGCGCCTCCTCCAGCGTGATCTCGAAGAGCTGCTCCTCCGTCTGGAGGGATCGCGAGTCCGTGCCCTTCTTCAGGTACGGGCCGTAGCGGCCGTTCTGCGCGGTGATCTCCACGCCCTCCGCGTCGGCGCCGACGACCCGCGGCAGCGACATGAGCCGCAGGGCGTCGTCGAGGGTCACCGTGTCCAGCGACATCGACTTGAACAGCGAGGCGGTGCGCGGCTTCACGGCGTTCTTGCCGGTCTTCGGGGTGCCCTCGGGGAGCACCTCGGTGACGTACGGGCCGTATCGGCCGTCCTTGGCGACGATGGCGTGGCCGGTCGCCGGGTCGGTGCCCAGCTCGAAGTCGCCGCTCGGCTTGGCGAGCAGTTCCTCGGCCAGCTCCACGGACAGCTCGTCGGGCGCCAGGTCCTCGGGGACGTCGGCGCGCTGGTGGTTCTCGGAGTCCTTCTCGCCGCGCTCGACGTAGGGGCCGTAGCGCCCGACGCGCAGCACGATGTCGTTGCCGACGGGGAAGGAGGACACCTCACGGGCGTCGATCGCGCCGAGGTCGGTGACCAGTTCCTTGAGGCCGCCGAGGTGGTCCCCGTCGCCGTTGCCCGCGTCGGCCGCGCCGCCGCCTGTCACGCCGTCGCCCTCGCCGAAGTAGAAGCGCCGCAGCCACGGCACCGACTGGGCCTCGCCGCGGGCGATGCGGTCGAGGTCGTCCTCCATCTTGGCGGTGAAGTCGTAGTCGACGAGCCGCCCGAAGTGCTTCTCCAGGAGGTTGACCACGGCGAAGGAGAGGAAGGACGGGACGAGTGCCGTGCCCTTCTTGAAGACGTAGCCGCGGTCCAGGATGGTGCCGATGATCGACGCGTACGTCGACGGGCGGCCGATCTCGCGCTCTTCCAGCTCCTTGACCAGCGACGCCTCGGTGTAGCGGGCCGGGGGCTTGGTGGCGTGGCCGTCGACCGTGATCTCCTCGGCCGTCAGCGCGTCGCCCTCGGCGACCTGCGGCAGTCGGCGCTCGCGGTCGTCCAGCTCCGCGTTCGGGTCGTCGGCGCCCTCGACGTAGGCCTTGAGGAAGCCGTGGAAGGTGATGGTCTTGCCGGAGGCGCTGAACTCGACGTCCCGGCCGTCGGAGGCGGCGCCGCCGATCTTGACCGTGACGCTGTTTCCGGTCGCGTCCTTCATCTGGGAGGCGACGGTCCGCTTCCAGATCAGCTCGTACAGCTTGAACTGGTCGCCGGTCAGCCCGGTCTCGGCGGGCGTGCGGAAGCGGTCGCCGGAGGGGCGGATCGCCTCGTGCGCCTCCTGCGCGTTCTTGACCTTGCCTGCGTACGTGCGCGGCTGGGGCGGCAGGTAGTCGGCGCCGTACAGCTGCGTCACCTGGGCGCGGGCGGCGGAGACCGCCGTGTCGCTCAGGGTCGTGGAGTCCGTACGCATGTAGGTGATGTAGCCGTTCTCGTACAGCTTCTGGGCGACCTGCATGGTCGACTTCGCGCCGAAACCGAGCTTGCGGCTCGCCTCCTGCTGCAGCGTCGTCGTACGGAACGGAGCGTAGGGCGAGCGGCGGTACGGCTTGGACTCGACGGAGCGGACGGCGAAGCGCGTGTTCTCCAGGGCGGCGGCGAGGGCGCGCGCGTTCGCCTCGTCGAGGTGGAGGGTGTTCGCGCTCTTGAGCTGCCCCAGGGAGTCGAAGTCGCGGCCCTGCGCGACACGCCGTCCGTCGACCGTCTGGAGGCGGGCGACCAGCGACGACGGGTCGGAAGCGCCCTCCCGTCGCCCACCACCACCCTCAATCGAAGTCGCTTCGCTCCCCTTGAATTCCGCGCGGCCGGTCGCGAAGGTGCCGGTGAGGTCCCAGTACTCGGCGGAGCGGAACGCCATGCGCTCGCGTTCCCGCTCGACGACGAGCCGGGTGGCGACGGACTGGACGCGGCCGGCCGACAGACGCGGCATGACCTTCTTCCACAGGACCGGCGAGACCTCGTAGCCGTAGAGGCGGTCGAGGATGCGGCGGGTCTCCTGGGCGTCGACCAGCTTCTGGTTCAGCTCGCGCGGGTTGGCGACGGCGGCGCGGATCGCGTCCTTGGTGATCTCGTGGAACACCATGCGCTTGACCGGGATCTTCGGCTTGAGGACTTCCTGCAGGTGCCAGGCGATGGCCTCGCCCTCGCGGTCCTCATCGGTGGCGAGGAAGAGTTCGTCGGAGTCCTTCAGCAGGTCCTTGAGCTTCTTGACCTGCGACTTCTTGTCGGCGTTGACCACATAGATGGGCTGGAAGTCGTGTTCGACGTCCACACCGAGGCGGCGGACCTCACCGGTGTACTTCTCCGGTACCTCCGCCGCGCCGCTGGGAAGGTCGCGAATGTGCCCGACGCTCGCCTCGACGACGTAGCCAGGGCCGAGATAGCCCTTGATCGTCTTCGCCTTGGCGGGCGACTCGACGATGACGAGTCGTCGGCCGCCCTTCGCGGTCTCGCTGGTCGGGGACAACTTCGCTCTTCTCTCCGGTCGACGCTGGGCCTTCCCAGGGCGTGGTCCCGGGTCGGGTCGTTCTGTGTTTCGATCGTGACGCTGCGGAGTGTGACGGTACCTCCCGCCCCCGTGTCAAACGGGAAAAGCCCGCAACGGCCACTCGAACGGTAACCCGACGAACCCGGTTCCTGCCGCCCGGAGTGCCCACCTGCCCCGACGCACGTATCCGGAGCGCGATCCCCCGATTACCCGGGCGGCGCCCCGGCCGGGGTCCGGAACCGGCCGCTCACACCTGGGTCAGGCACCAGACGCCGAGGCCCAGCGCGACCACGGCGGCGACGCTCGCGACGGTCGCCGATGCGACGGGGCTCACACCGTGCGCGACGGGCCGGCCGTGCCGCACCCGCGTCGTGGTCCATGCCAGCAGACCGGCCCCGAACAGGGCGAACACCAATCCCGCGAAGATCGCCGGCCCGCTCTCCATGGTCCCTGTGCCCCTTTTCTCCAGCCCGCGCGTGTTCAGCCTCCGGGAGGCTGTCACGCGCGGGCGGCGGGCAGGCGAACCCCGGGTGAACGGGGAGCCGACGGGTCCGCCGGGTGCCGTCGGGCGTGGCCGGTTCCCCGTGCACGGGGCGGGGCGACGGCACGGGCGGCGGCGGAAAAAGAAATGGGTGCGCGCACCCACGCCCGGCGTCCGCGCCATGGATGCGCCCGCCCACGCCCGGCGTCCGCGCCCCTTCTACGCCGGTTCGAGGAAGCCCTGCTCCACCAGCAGCCGGATCTGCGCGGGCGTACGGTCGCGCAGGGCCACCGGGTCCTCGCCCACCAGCTGGGCGATGGCGTCCAGGATCCGGCCCGCGCTCATGGTGCCGTCGCAGACCCCCGCGAAGCCGGCGCCGACCGTGTCGACGCGGGTGGCCCGGCGCATGCCGCGGTTCTGGCGCAGGACGACGTGCTCCGGGTCCTCGGCGCCGGGCAGCCCGACCTGCTCCTGGACGACCTCTCCGGCCAGCGTGAAGTGGGCTTCCAGCAGGGCCGCGTCGTCGTGGGAGCGCAGGTAGTCGACGCGGTCGAAGTGGGCGCGCACGGTCTCGCCGAGCGGCTGCTCGACCGGGTGCGGCCATTCCTCGGCGACGAGCGAGGGCTCGGCGGCCGCGGTCCGGCGCAGCGTGATCCACCCGAAGCCGACGGCCCTGACCTTGCGGGCCTCGAACTCGTCCAGCCACGCGTCGTACCGCGCCTGGTAGTCGGCCGGGTCGCCGCGGTGGTCGCCCGCGTCCCTGAGCCACAGCTCGGCGTACTGGGTGACGTCCTGCACCTCGCGCTGCACGATCCAGGCGTCGCAGCCGCGCGGCACCCAGGAGCGCAGCCGGTCTGTCCAGTCCTCCCCCTCCACGTGCTGCCAGTTGGCGAGGAAGTGCGCGAACCCGCCCTCGTTCAGGCGCTCCCCCGTCTGCTGAACGAGCGAGCGGCACAGATCGTCCCCGCTCATCCCGCCGTCGCGGTAGGTGAGTCGGGCACCCGGTGAGATCACGAACGGCGGGTTGGAGACGATGAGGTCGTACGTCTCGTCGCCGGCGACCGGTGCGTAGAGGGAGCCTTCGCGCAGGTCGGCGGCCGGGGCTCCGGACAGGGCGAGGGTGAGCGCGGTGATGTGCAGCGCGCGCGGGTTGACGTCGGTGGCCGTCACGCGCGTGGCGTGCGCGGCGGCGTGCAGGGCCTGGATGCCGGAGCCGGTACCGAGGTCGAGGGCGGCGGAGACGGGCGTGCGGACGGTGAGGCCCGCCAGGGTCGTGGAGGCACCGCCGACGCCGAGGACGACGCCCCGGGCGTGTCGGCCGATGCCCCCGGCGCCGCCGACCGCGCAGCCGAGGTCGGAGACGATGAACCAGTCCTCGCCGTCGGACCCGCCGTAGGGCCGCACGTCCACGGTGGCCGCCACCTCGTCGTCGCCCGCGCGGTCGAGCCATCCGCTTTCCAGACAGGCGTCGACGGGCAGGACGTCCGCCACGCGCGCGCGGGGGACGGGTTGCTGGAGCAGGAACAGCCGGACGAGCAGTTCCAGCGGCGTGTCGCCGCGGGTCGCCCGGAGCGCGGGCACGGTCTCGCTGCGCGACAGCGCCGCGTACGCGGGGGCGCCGAGCAGCTCCAGCAGTCCGTCGGCGGTGAAGGACGCCCCGAGCAGGGCGTCCCGCAGCCGGGCGGTGACGTCGGGGCGGTCGGCGGAGGGCAGGGGGGAGAGGCTGGCGTTACTCACACCCCCATTGTGGCCCGGCGGTCACCGCCCCGCCCCGCGTCCTCGTGGGGACGCCGGCCCCGTCAGCCCTCGGCGGCCGACGGCGTCACCGAGGCCGACTTGCAGCTGGACTGCTTGGCCATCGCCTTGCCGACGTCGCCCTCCTCCAGGGTCTTCAGCGCGTTGCTGCCGCTCTTGCTGAGCTTGTTCAGCTCGGTGGCGATGTCCTTGAGGCCGTCGGCGAAGTTGGCCTGGTTCTTGGTGTCGAGCTCCTCCACCTGCTTGCGCAGGGAGGCGTACGACGAGGAGAGGCCGTTCAGCTCGGTGACCGCGTCCTTCTGCTTCTTCTCGCCGTCGTCGACGTCCGGGGGGCCGGCCTTCTGGACGGTGGCGCCCATCGCCTTGTAGGCGTCGGACATGTCCTGGAACGCCTTGGCGTCGGTCTTCTGGACCTCGGCGGGGGTGCTGTTGTCCGAGGTCTCCTTCTGAATCGCCGCGTTGGCCGCCTCGATCTTCTTGGCCTGCGGCTGCACGCCCTCGCAGACCTCCTTGGCCCAGGAGTCCAGCTTCTCGTTGTCGTCGCTGCTGCTGCATCCCGTCAGCGCCAGTACCAGTACCGCACCGCCGGACAGTGCGGCCGCGAGCTTCTTGTTCACCGGATTGGTCCCTTCCATGGCTCTCGGCCCCGGAACATACACGCCGGATGGAGGACATCGACCGGACGAACATCCGTTAAGACCGTATTGAAGCCATTTGCACCAAGAGAGAGAAGGCTCACGGTGACGGGCGCGCGCACGCGCGGAACGGGCGGACGGCGCGTCAACGCGCGCCGTCCGCCCGTCCTTTGAGCCGCACCTCGGGCGAGGCGGTACCGCGGGGTCCGGGGCGGATCTACGAAACCACCGCGGGGTTCGCGGACTTGGGCTTCTGGTCGGTGTCGTCCTCCTCACCCATCGCGATCCCGCGCCGCTTGGACACGTAGACCGCCGCCGCGATGACCACGAACGCGACGACGGCGATCAGCACCCGTACCCCGACGCTCTTGTCGGCTCCGTACGAGAACTTGATGACCGCGGGGGCGATGAGCAGCGCGACCAGGTTCATGACCTTCAGCAGCGGGTTGATCGCCGGGCCCGCGGTGTCCTTGAACGGGTCGCCGACCGTGTCGCCGATCACCGTGGCGGCGTGGGCCTCGCTGCCCTTGCCGCCGTGGTGGCCGTCCTCGACGAGTTTCTTGGCGTTGTCCCAGGAGCCGCCGGAGTTGGCGAGGAACACCGCCATCAGCGTGCCGGCGCCGATCGCGCCCGCCAGGAACGCGCCGAGCGCGCCCACGCCGAGGGTGAACCCGATGAAGATGGGCGCCATCACGGCGAGCAGGCCGGGCGTGGCGAGTTCCCGCAGGGCGTCCCTGGTGCAGATGTCGACGACCTTGCCGTACTCGGGTTTCTCGCTGTAGTCCATGATCCCGGGCCGTTCCCGGAACTGCCGGCGCACCTCGAAGACCACCGCGCCCGCCGACCGCGACACCGCGTTGATCGCCAACCCGGAGAAGAGGAAGACGACCGCCGCTCCGGCGATGAGCCCGACCAGGTTGTTGGGCTGCGAGATGTCCATCATCAGGTTCATCGGCGCGCCCTCGCCGCTGAGTTTCTCGCCCACGTCCGCCGCGCCGGTGGTGATGGCGTCGCGGTACGAGCCGAACAGGGCCGCCGCCGCGAGGACGGCGGTGGCGATGGCGATGCCCTTGGTGATGGCCTTGGTGGTGTTGCCGACGGCGTCCAGGTCGGTGAGCACCTGCGCGCCGGCGCCCTCGACGTCGCCGGACATCTCCGCGATGCCCTGCGCGTTGTCGGAGACCGGCCCGAAGGTGTCCATGGCGACGATGACGCCGACCGTGGTGAGCAGGCCGGTGCCGGCCAGCGCCACCGCGAACAGCGCCAGCATGATCGACGTGCCGCCGAGCAGGAAGGCCCCGTAGACGCCGAGGCCGATCAACAGGGCGGTGTAGACGGCGGATTCGAGGCCGAGCGAGATCCCGGCGAGGACGACGGTGGCGGGACCGGTGAGCGAGGTCTTGCCGATGTCCTTGACGGGGCGCCTGGTGGTCTCGGTGAAGTAGCCGGTGAGCTGCTGGATCAGCGCCGCGAGGACGATGCCGATCGCGACCGCGACCAGGGCGAGGATCCGCGGGTCGCCGCTCCTGCCCGCGATCGCCGCGTCGGTGACGCCGTCCAGGTCGGCGTAACTGCCGGGGAGGTAGACGAAGACGGCGACCGCCACCAGCACCAGCGAGATCACCGCGGAGATGAAGAAGCCCCGGTTGATCGCGCTCATGCCACTGCGGTCGGACCGCCGGGGCGCCACCGCGAAGATGCCGATCATCGCCGTGAGCACGCCGATCGCCGGAACCAGCAGCGGGAACGCCAGCCCGGAGTCACCGAAGGCGACCTTGCCGAGGATCAGCGCCGCCACCAGGGTGACCGCGTACGACTCGAAGAGGTCGGCCGCCATGCCCGCGCAGTCGCCGACGTTGTCGCCCACGTTGTCGGCGATGGTCGCGGCATTGCGCGGATCGTCCTCCGGAATGCCCTGCTCGACCTTTCCGACCAGGTCGGCGCCGACGTCGGCGGCCTTGGTGAAGATCCCGCCGCCGACCCGCATGAACATCGCGATCAGCGCGGCACCGAGGCCGAAGCCCTCCAGGACCTTCGGCGCGTCGGCCGCGTACACCAACACCACGCAGCAGGCGCCCAGCAGGCCGAGCCCCACCGTGAACATGCCGACGACGCCGCCCGTACGAAAAGCGATCTTCGTCGCTTTGTGCGAGACGAGAGTGAGATCCTTTTCCGGTTCGCCGGGGGCCGGTGTCGCTTCCCGCGCCGCCGCGGCGACGCGCACATTGCTGCGTACGGCGAGCCACATACCGATATAGCCGGTGGCCGCCGAGAACGCCGCGCCGATCAGGAAGAAGATCGAACGTCCGGCACGTTGATTCCAGTCGTCCGCGGGCAGCAGCATGAGCAGGAAGAACACGACGACGGCGAATACGCCGAGCGTGCGCAACTGCCGGGCCAGGTAGGCGTTGGCGCCTTCCTGGACGGCCGCCGCGATCTTCTTCATGCTGTCGGTTCCCTCGCCCGCCGCGAGCACCTGGCGCACCAGGACACCGGCGAGCACCAGCGCGGCCAGGGCGACGACCGCGATGACCGCGACCAGGACGCGGTTTCCGTCGGTCAGCACGGCGGCTGCGAGGTGGGAGGGATCGCCCAACTGATGAGGGGTGGAAAGCTCCGCCATTCGTCCTCCTTGACGCTTGGGCTGAGCTCAAGATGTGGACGGGATTGTAGGTACCGGAACCTGATCAAAACAGTGCACGACAAATGGAATTGACCTGTCAACCGCAAGGGGCGGGGAAGTAGTAATGCCCCTCCGGCATTATTGCCGTGATCCATTCGGTGATCCGCTTGGGGATCCGCTTGCCGATCTGCTCGCTGATCTGTTTGCCGACCTGTTTGCTGATCTGTTTGCTGATCTGTTTGCTGATCTGTTTGGGGATCCCCTGTGATCAATTATCGTGCGATTGATCGTGAATTCATTCACTTGGCGCCCGCACGTCCCCAATGTATGTCCGCACATGACAAAGGGCCCCACCAGGTGGGGCCCTTCGGGTGACACGGGAGGGATCAGACCGGCGGCAGCACCGCCGGCGCGGTCGGCCAGGTCATGCGGATCAGCCCGCCGTCCTCGCCCGCCGTGACCTCCACGTCGTCCACGAGTCCGCTGATGACCGCGAGGCCCATCTGGTCCTCCTCGGCCTCCAGCTCGTCGGCGGCGTCCCCAGAGGCATTGATCCCGGGAACCGCGTGCGGCGCCTCGTCACCGACCTCGATGGAGAACTGCTTCTCCTCCTCGATCAGCGACACCTTGACCGGCGCCGTGATGCCGACGTGCTGATGCAGGCCCACGGCCCGGGTGCAGGCCTCGCCGACGGCGAGCCTGACCTCGTCGAGGACGGCCTCGTCCACTCCGGCCCTGCGCGCCACCGCGGCCGCCACCAGACGGGCGGTGCGGACGTGCTCGGGCAGCGCGCTGAAGCGGAGTTCGACGGTGGCCATGCATCCCCCTCGGAACTACGGGCGTGCTTTCGAGGGTCCGGGCCGCCGACAGCCCGGACCCCCCTCGTTCTCTTGCTTCCCCCGGGCCGCGCAGGCCCCGGAGGCGGTCGTCAGTCGGTGGCCGCCACCGCTTCCTCGACCGAGGTGTGAATGGGGAACACCTTGGTGAGGCCGGTGATACGGAAGATCTTGAGAATGCGCTCCTGGTTGCAGACCAGCCGCAGCGAGCCCTCATGGGCACGCACCCGCTTCAGTCCACCCACCAGCACGCCGAGCCCGGTGGAGTCGAGGAAGTCCACGCCCTCCATGTCGACGACGAGGTGGAAACTCCCGTCGTTCACGAGCTCGACCAGCTGCTCACGCAGCTTGGGCGCGGTGTATACGTCAATTTCGCCACCGACCTCGACGACCGTACGATCGCCGACGGTACGGGTCGACAGGGACAGGTCCACGGATCCTCCAGCACCTTGCTATCGAGCGGTCGTCCCTCGGGACACCTCGGCTTGAAGCCCCCAGGACGGTTCGCCAGCCGCGATGGCATTCAATCACTTACCGGCAGGCGTGCACGACGCCTTGGCCCCATTGTCCGTCACGCCAGTGACAGACTCGGTGCCGATGGCCAAGAATCACCGACCCGATCGATCCCCGGCGGAGCCCGGCTCCCGGCCGGAACCAGGCATGCTCCTGGACCGGCTCGCCGCGGGACCGAGCCGGGCTGCGCGCATCACTCATACGGAGCACTTGCCCCCACGTGCGGGCCGTCATGCCGTCTGGCCGGACCGGATTCGACCGGAGGTGCTGGCCGCGGTGCGGGCCGCGGGCATCGAACACCCCTGGGCCCACCAGGCACGCGTGGCCGAGCACGCCCTGGACGGCGACTCGGTGGTCGTCGCCACGGGCACCGCCTCGGGCAAGTCCCTGGCCTATCTGGTGCCGGTCCTGTCGAGCCTCGTGGACGGCGCCGAGGCGCCCAACGGGCGCGGCGCCACCACCCTCTACCTGGCCCCCACCAAGGCACTGGCGGCCGACCAGTGCCGGTCGGTGAAGGAACTTTCACAACCTCTCGGCACATCCGTCCGGGCCGCCGTCTACGACGGCGACACTCCGTTCGAGGAACGCGAGTGGATCCGCCAGTACGGCACGTACGTCCTGACCAACCCGGACATGCTGCACCGCGGCATCCTGCCCTCCCACCCCCGCTGGTCGTCGTTCCTGAAGGCGCTGAAGTACGTCGTCATCGACGAGTGCCACACCTACCGGGGCGTCTTCGGCTCCCACGTCGCCCAGGTGCTGCGCAGACTCCGCAGACTGTGTTCCCGCTACGGCGCGTCGCCCGTGTTCCTGCTCGCCTCCGCCACCGCCGCCGAGCCCGCGGTGGCGGCCCGCCGGCTCACCGGGCTCCCGGTGATCGAGGTCGCCGACGACGCGTCACCACGCGGTGAACTGGTGTTCGCCCTCTGGGAGCCGCCCCTGACCGAACTGGAGGGCGAGAAGGGCGCACCGGTCCGCCGCACGGCCACCGCCGAAGCCGCCGACCTGCTCACCGACCTCACCGTGCAGGGCATGCGCTCGATCACCTTCGTACGGTCCCGGCGCGGCGCGGAGCTGATCTCCGTGATCGCCCAGGAACGTTTGGCCGAGGTCGACCGCTCCCTGGTCCGGCGCGTGGCGGCGTACCGCGGCGGCTACCTCCCCGAGGAGCGCCGCGCCCTGGAGCGGGCCCTGCACTCCGGCGACCTCCTCGGCCTCGCGGCGACGAACGCCCTGGAACTCGGCCTCGACATCTCCGGCCTGGACGCCGTGGTGATCGCCGGGTACCCGGGCACGCGGGCCTCGCTGTGGCAGCAGGCGGGCCGGGCGGGGCGCTCCGGACAGGGGGCGCTGGCGGTGCTGGTCGCCCGTGACGACCCGCTGGACACCTTCCTCGTCCACCACCCGGAAGCACTGTTCGACCAGCCGGTCGAATCCACGGTCCTCGACCCCGACAACCCGTACGTCCTCGCCCCCCACCTGTGCGCGGCAGCGGCGGAACTGCCCCTGACGGAGGAGGACCTGAAACTCTTCGGCCCCGCCTGCGAGGAGCTGCTGCCCCAACTGGAGGCGGCGAAGCTGCTGCGCCGACGGACCCGGGCCTGGCACTGGACACGCCGGGAGCGGGCCGCCGACCTGACGGACATCCGCGGCGAGGGCGGACGCCCGGTCCAGGTGGTCGAGGAGGGCACGGGACGGCTGCTGGGCACCGTGGACGCCGGGGCCGCCCACACGACCGTCCACGAGGGCGCCGTACACCTCCACCAGGGGCGCACGTACCTCGTGCGCTCCCTCGACCTGGAGGACTCCGTCGCGCTGGTCGAGCAGGCCACGCCCACCTACTCGACGGTGGCCCGCGACACGACGGCGATCTCGGTCCTGGAGACCGACATCCGGCTCCCCTGGGGCGACGGGCAGCTCTGCTACGGCTCGGTCGAGGTCACCAACCAAGTGGTCTCCTTCCTGCGCCGGCGCCTGATCACCGGCGAGGTGCTGGGCGAGACGAAGCTCGACCTGCCTCCCCGGACGCTGCGCACGCGCGCGGTGTGGTGGACGGTCACCGAGGACCAGCTGGACGCGGCCCGGATCAACCCGGAGATCCTCGGCGGGGCCCTGCACGCCGCCGAACACGCCTCGATCGGCATGCTGCCCCTGTTCGCGACCTGCGACCGCTGGGACATCGGCGGCGTGTCCGTCCCCCTCCACCCCGACACCCTGCTGCCGACGGTCTTCGTGTACGACGGCCACCCCGGGGGCGCGGGCTTCGCCGAGCGCGCCTTCCACACGGCCCGCGACTGGCTCACGGCCACCCGGGAGGCCATCGCCTCCTGCGAGTGCGACGCGGGCTGCCCCTCGTGCATCCAGTCCCCCAAGTGCGGCAACGGCAACGATCCGCTGCACAAGCGGGGAGCCGTACGGCTCCTCACGGTGCTGCTGCGGGGGGCGGAGGCGGCGGAGCAGGCGGAGGCGCAGGACGAGGCAGAGACGGAGACCGAGACGGACTGAGCGGTGCGGAGGGCGGAGGTGGCAGGGCTGGCCCGGGTGACGTCCGCGGGGCTGGCCCGGGTGACGTCGGCGGGGCCGGGCCGGATGACGTCGGTGGGGCCGGGCCGGGCGTCGTCGGCGGGGCCGGGCCCGCCCTCGCCCGGACCTCCGCCGCGAACGGGCCCCTGCCCGACGCCGCCGTCACGTCCGAGACCTGTCCGGTGATCACGCACCGCACCAACCGCGCACTCTGTGCCCGCGCGACCCGGCTCGCCCTCTCGCACGCCGCCGTGCCGCCCCGTGCCCAGTGGTCCGCCGCCGCGAGCGCGGCCAGATCGGCGCCCCCGGCGGCGCGGTGCCGGGCCACGACGGCCTGCCCCAGGGCCAGCACCACACCGAACACCAGACCCAGAACGGCGATGCCGACAACACCCCACACGGTCGCCGAGCCCCGGTCGGAGGCGGAGGAGGCAGGCACCGAGGCGGATGCCGCAGGCACCGAGGCGGATGCCGAGGCAGGCACGGAGGCGGAAGCGGGCACCGACGCGGACACGCAGGCCTGGTCGTGGCTGTCCGCGGGGTCCGTGCCGGTCCCCGCTGCGGTGTCGCCCCGGCCGGCCGCCGACCGGGGCCGGGCTCCGTCCCTCACGGCTCCGCTCACGACTCGGCCCGCACCGGTTCCGCCGCCGCCGGCTCCGTCCCCGGCAGCTGCTCCGCCGAAGCCACGGCCTCCTCCCGGACCTCGAACGGCAGTCCGTGCAGAGCCGGAGGTTCGGCCACCACGACCACCCGGACCAGCCCCGCCTCCTGGCTGACCGTGACCCGCGCCCCGCTCGGGGCCGCCTCCCGGGCGACCTCCACGACCGCGTCGACCGGGTCCTGTCGTGCCGCCGCGCGGGCGCCCGTCCGGGCCGCGTCCACGCACTGGATCTGGGCGGCCACCACGAGCAGGCCCCACACCAGCGCCATCGTGAACACCACCAGCACGGGCAGCACCACGGCCGCCTCCGCGGTCACGAAGCCGCTGTCCGGTCCGCTGCCACGGTCCCGTGCCTTCGTCCTCGCCGACCGCTCACATCCGGGCATCGAGTGCCCCCTTCACGATGCCCTGCAACTCCGCGCTGACCGCGCCGCTCGTCACGACCTTGTAGAGGACGACGGCGAAGGCCACCGCCGCGACGATCCCCATCGCGTACTCGGAAGTGACCATTCCGGCGTCCCGCCGGAGGGCCTGCCGCCCGGCCCGCCTCCGCAGCGCCGTACCCACTCCGCACACCAGGGCACACAGCCGTGCCCGTACCACCTGATACATCGCAACCCCCTTGAGTTTCGCATCCGTTGAATCACTTGCCCGTCCGTCGCCCGTGCGCCCGGACACCCACTCGCCGGCCCTGTCACCGGCCCTGTCGCCCCTCCCTCAGCCACCGCCTCCCCCACGGCCCAGCGCCCCGCCGGCCAGCCCGATGACCACCGGCAGCACGCCCACCGCGATGAACGCGGGCAGAAAGCACAGCCCCACCGGCGCGGTGACCATGACGGCCGCTCGACGAGCCCGAGCCGTCGTGGTGCGGGCCCAGTCGGCACGGGCCTGGGCGGCGAGCCTCGCGGCCGGACCTGCCGCGGGCAGACCGGACACCTCGGCCCGCTCCAGCAGCCGCGCCAGGGGAACGGCCCCCGCGACGGCGGCCAACCCCCGCCAGGCGCCGTCCGGTTCGCCGCCCAGACGCACCTCCGCCGCACCGCGTCCCAGCGCGTCCCCGACCGGCCCGCCCAGGGCATCGCCAACCGCCCGTGCCGCGGTGACCGGGCTCGCGCCCGCCGCGACGCAGGCCGCCAGCAGATCGGCCGCCAACGGCAGTTGACGGGCGGCCTCCGCGGCAGCGGCCTCCGCCGACGTACCGGCCGCCGAACGCCGGGAACTCCAACGCCACAGCGCACCCGCGCCGACCAGCCCCACCAGGACCCCGACCGCACCGCCGACCACGGCCCAACCGGCGGCCACCGTGCCGACCAGCGGCAGCCATGGGCGGACGGTGCTCAGCAGCTCGGCGCGGCGCACGGCGGGACGGGCCGGTGCCGGTGCCAGCAGGCCGGTGAGCCGTCTGCGCACCGCGCGCTCCCGCCGGGCGGCTCCGAGAGCGCGCGTCAGCCAGCCGGCGACCAGCACCGTCCCCACCACTGCCCCCAGCCTGTGGACAAGCTCGCCGCTCACGACGCCGCCTCCGCTCCGCGCACGATCCGCGCCACCCACCACACGCCCAGGCCCTCCAGAACCACACCGGCCACCAGACAGCCCATCCCGGCCGCGGTGTGCAGCAGCACGTGCAGCGGGTCGGACCCGAGGGCGACACCCAGCAGCAGGCCAAGGGCCGGCAGGCCGGCAAGCATCACGGCCGTGGCCCGAGCGCCCGCCAGTTGGGCGCGCAGGTCGGAGCGCTGGTCCCGCTCGGCGCGCAGTGCGCCTTCCAGCCGGTCGAGCCCGGCCGCGAGTCCCGCCCCCTGGTCGACCGCGACCCGCCAGCACGCCGCGAGTCCGCGCAGTCCCTCGGCGCCGGGCTGCCCGGCCGCCGCCGACAGCGCCCCGGGGACGTCTCCACCGAACCGGGCCGCCGCCAACACCGCCGCCTGCGCGTCACCGAGCCCGCCGGAGTCGTGCGCCGCGCACAGGAGGGCCTCGCCCGGTTGTCGCCCCGCCCGCAACTCCCCGGCGAGCGTCCCGCACAGGGCGATCACGGCGTCCTGGCGGTGCTCCCGGGTCCGCCGCTCCCGGGCGGCCAGCCGCACCCGTCGCAGTACCGGCAGGCCGGCCGCCCCCGCGACGACCGGCAGCACCGAATCGCCCAGGACCGCCAGTACCAGCCCGGCCGCCGGCGCCCACCACTCGGGCTTCAGCCGGCCACGAACCCGCCGCAGCCCGTCGGTCATCAGGCGGGCCGGAGCCCGTCCGGTACCGCCCACTCCCCCCGACCCGGCAGTCCCGTCAGTCCCGCTCGTTCCTCCCGTTCCTCCCGTTCCGCCCGCTCCTCCCGTCCGGCCTTGGGCGAGCACCATCCGCGCCCGCCGTACGCCGGAGTGCCACCCACCGGCCAACCAGGCGGCCGCTCCCAGGCACACCAGGGCCGCGCCCCACAGCAGCTCGCCCGCACCCGGCACGCCGTTCCCCGGCAGGGCTGTCCCCGTCGCGCTCAGCACTCCTGCACCTCCCGTCCGACGGCCCGCTCGTCGTACCCCGCGCCGCGCAACAGCTCCCGCAACCGCTGCCAGCCGCGTTCGGCCACGAATGCCTCGGCGCCCCATCGCAGTGCCGGCACCGTCCGCACCAGCCCCGACGGGTCACGCTCCAGTACGTGCACCTCGGCGATCCGGCGCCGTCCGGCGCCGTCACGGACCAGGTGGAGGACCACCGAGAGGGCCGCCGCGAGCTGGCTGTGCAGAGCCGCCCGGTCCAGGCCCGCGACCGTGCCGAGCGCCTCCAGCCGGGCCGGTACGTCAACGGCCGCATTGGCGTGCACCGTCCCGCACCCGCCTTCGTGCCCCGTGTTCAACGCGGCGAGCAGATGGACCACTTCGGGGCCGCGCACCTCGCCCACGACCAGCCGGTCCGGCCGCATGCGCAACGCCTGGCGCACCAGGTCCTCCAAGGTGACCAGGCCCGCGCCCTCCTGGTTCGCCGGTCGGGTCTCCAGGCGGACGACGTGCGGATGCTCGGGCCGGAGCTCCGCGGAGTCCTCGGCCAGCACGATGCGCTCGTGCGGTCCGACGAGCCCTAGCAGGGCGCTGAGCAACGTCGTCTTGCCGCTGCCGGTGCCGCCGCTGACCAGGAAGGACAGCCGGGCCCGCAGGAGTGCGCGCAGCACCCGGTCACCGCCGGGCGGCACGGTGCCCGCCGCCGTCAGCTCGTCGAGGGTGAAGGCCCTCGGCCGTACCACCCGCAGCGACAGGCAGGTGCAATCGACGGAGACCGGTGGCAGCACCGCGTGCAGCCGGGTGCCGTCGGGCAGTCTGGCGTCCACCCAGGGCCGGGCGTCGTCGAGCCGCCGCCCGGCGACGGTGGCGAGGCGCTGCGCGAGCCGCCGCACCGCCGCCGCGTCGGGGAAGGAGACCGGCGTCAGCTCCAGGCCACCGCCCCGGTCCACCCAGACCCGGTCCGGGGCGGACACCAGGACGTCGGTCACCGAGGAGTCGGTGAGCAGCGGCTCGAGCGGCCCGCTGCCCACCAGCTCCGACCTGAGCTGTTCGGCGGCGCCGAGCACCTCGGCGTCCCCCAGCACCCGTCCCTGCTCCCGCAGTGCCTGTGCCACCCGTGCGGGCGTCGGCTCCGCCCCGCTCTCGGCGAGCCACCGCCGTACCCCGTCGAGCATCCCGGGCGCGGCTCCCGGGCCCTTCTGCGCGACCGCTATCGGAGACCGCCCGGAACCCCGCACGGGGGTCCGTAGCAGCGACCGTGCCCGCCCGGAGGCCGAGTCCGGCGAAACGGCGGCGGATGCCGTTCCCAGCGGTGTCCCGGGGGTCTCGCGCGCGGCCCCGCCTGCGGTGGATCGCCCGGGTGATCCGGCGGACTGCCGTACTGCCCAGCCCGGAACCGCCAACGCCGTCGGCCCGTCGGGCGTCCATGGACTCAGGCCGCCCGTTTCCCGCCCCGGGGCCGGCCCTGCGGGCCTTCCCGAAGTCACGCACCGCTCGTCCACGGCCACCATGTCCGCCTCCACCCGCCTTCCACCGCTCACGACCGACCCCGTCACGCTCCTCATGAGCCGCTCCCGCCCCGTCCGTCCGTCTCCACCAGCGCCCGTTCCCAGAACTCCCGGCAGAAGCGCGCCAGAGGGCCCCGCGAGGGTGTGCCGGGCGGGCGTTTGCTCTCCGTGGCCCGCAGGAGCCCGGACTCGACCGGCACCTCACCGACCAGGGGCAGATCGAGCAGCCGGGCCACCTCGCGGTCGTCGAGCCCGCCGGCGTAGGGCCCGCGCACCGCGACCCGGAGGTCGCGCAGGACCATGCCGACCGCGGCCGCCACCCGGCCCGCCGCCGCGACGGCCCGCAGCTCGGCGGGGACCACGAGGATCCCGATGTCGAGCTGCGCGAGGACCTCGGCGACGCCGTCGTCGATGCGGCGCGGCAGGTCCACGACGACCGTGCCGCCCCTTCGCCGGGCCGCGGCGAGCACCGCGCGCACGGCCTGTGCCGGTACCGCGACACAGTCGCCCCGGTCCCAGCTCAGCACCCGCAGCGAATGCAGCTCGGGCAGCGACTCCTCCAGGGCGCCGCCCCCGACCCGCCCGCGTGAGGCCGCGAACGCCGGCCACCTCAGCCCGTCGGCCGTCTCTCCGCCGAGGAGGACGTCGAGGCCGCCGCCCATCGGATCGGCGTCCACCAGCAGACTGCGCAGCCCTTCCCGCGCGGAGGTGACGGCGAGCGCGCAGGCCAGCGTGGACGCTCCCGCACCGCCCCGGCCGCCGATGACGCCGACGGTGAGGGCCGGACGACCGACGCCCTCGGCGACGTCGGCGATGCGGTCGACCAGCCACTGCTCACCGTCGGGGAGCATCAGGACGTGGTCGGCACCGATCTCGACGGCCCGCTGCCAGATCCCGGAGTCGTCCTGATCGCGGCCCACGAGGACCACTCCCCTTCTCCGCACCGCTCCCCGCACGCGCCGCGCGACGTCGTCCCCGACGAGGACCAGTGGCGCGGTCTCCCATCCGGTCCGCCGCCCGGACGCCGTGGCCGCCGGGGACGCCGCCGTCTCGGCCAGTGCCGAAGAGGCCGAAAAGGCGGAAGAGGCGGAAGAGGCCGAAGGAGACGTCAGGGGTACCGAGTGGTGCACCTCCGGCGTGGCTCCCGCGGCCGCGCACAGGCGCAGCAGGTCGTCGAGGAGCTCCGTGTCCTCTGTGACGATGAGGGGTGCGCCCTGCCGTCCTCCGGCGGTGGGCGGCGGGTCGTGCGTGATGGTTCCGGTCATGGCCTCTTCCCCCTTCGGCGCGGCTCCCGCGGTCGCGCCCGATGTCTCGTGGTCCCTCGCGCGGCCCCGTGGCCCCGCGATTCGCGGGCACCCGAAGAACCGGGAATCCGGTCTCCGCACGGGCGGCCCGCATCACGCGTCCGGCAAACAGATCCGGCCATGGAACTCGGCACGGCCCGGACGCATGGGAATCACGGTGCAGCGATCCGGGAAATCGTGTGGATCTTGGTCAAAAACTGTGGACAACTCGACGGTTGTGAATATCGACTCACTCGAACCGGTGAGCCACGTCCGACCCCACTCCACCCCGGGCGCGACTCCCGCAGAGCAGCCCGGCAACTACTCCGCGTAGTCGATTGCGGCCGCGACAGACCTTGGGCCCCGCGCCGTCACGGCGCGGGGCCCAGATCATGGAAAGAGCGGAGAAACCCACCCGGACATGCGACGACCCCCGCCGGGGGGGAGAGCGGGGGTCGTCTCCACGGCCGACTCGGGGGGGGGAGGAGTCGGACCGGGTTAGCACGGTCGCGAACGATCCGTGACTTCCATGGTGTACCCGAGAGCCTTCTCAGGCAAACCCACGCGCCCCACCTTACGCCGAATGGGCTGCGCCTATGCTCAGGCTTGTGGAAAACCACTCCTTGCCCCACTCCGCGCCTCACTCCACGCCCCGCACGGCGGCCTTCTTCGACCTGGACAAGACGGTCATTGCGAAGTCGAGCACGCTCACGTTCAGCAAGTCGTTCTACCAAGGCGGACTGATCAACCGCAGGGCTGTGTTGCGTACCGCATATGCCCAGTTCGTCTTCCTCGCCGGCGGCGCCGACCACGACCAGATGGAGCGGATGCGCGAGTACCTCTCCGCGCTGTGCCGCGGGTGGAACGTCCAGCTGGTCAAGGAGTTGGTCGCCGAGACCCTGCACGACCTGATCGACCCGATCATCTACGACGAGGCGGCCTCCCTGATCGAGGAGCACCACACCGCCGGGCGCGACGTGGTGATCGTCTCCACGTCGGGCGCCGAGGTCGTCGAGCCGATCGGTGAGCTGCTCGGCGCGGACCGGGTGGTGGCGACCCGCATGATCGTGGGTGACGACGGCTGCTTCACCGGAGAGGTGGAGTACTACGCGTACGGCCCGACCAAGGCGGAGGCGATCCGGGAGCTGGCCGCCTCCGAGGGGTACGACCTCTCCCGCTGCTACGCCTACAGCGACTCGGCGACCGACCTGCCGATGCTGGAGGCCGTCGGCCGTCCCCACGCGGTCAATCCGGACCGGGCGCTGCGCCGGGAGGCTCTCGCGCGCGAGTGGCCGATTCTCGATTTCCACCGCCCGGTGCGGCTCAAGCAGCGGCTCGGCGGGTTCTCGGTGCCCCCGCGGCCCGCGCTCGTCGCCGCCGCCGCGATAGGCGCCGCGGCGGCGACCGCGGGCCTCGTCTGGTACGCGAGCCGACGGCGGTCCACAGCGGCCTGACCGACCCTTTCACCCGCGTTTGCAGCGTATGCGCGTAAAAGTAAAGAAGTGCGGTGAGGGCTTCCGCTTACTGGGGCCCAGGAGTACAAAGGAGTCAACGGCCCGCGAGACCAAGGACATCCGAAAGGATCGCCTTAACACGCATTTGGCCCCACGGACCGAGCACGGACACCGGGCACCCACGCGACGTCGACCCGTCGATTACGGGCCAGCACACCAGGTGACGGGCGAAGTTCCCGACCTGATGGGCACATACCGAGGACGCTTGGTAACCCGGCGGTCGTGCCAGCGGCGGTACGAGCACTCGTACCGCCGCATTTCTGTCCCGCCCGCGTGACGACGGCGCGCCGTCCGACCTACGCCGCCCCGCGCTGGAGAGCCTCGCAGACCGCCGTCGACTCGCGGGCGCCCAGCGTGACGGCCTTGCCGCAGTGGGCGATCCAGGCGGCCATGCCCTCCGGGGTTCCGGAGACATAGCCGTCGAGCGCCGCGAGGTAGGCCGCGCGCCCCAGCTCGGCGTGACCCACCTCGGCCGGGCACACCGACTTGGGATCCAGTCCGCTGCCGACCAGGACGATGCGCTCCGCGGCGCGGGCGACCAGCCCGTTGTGGGAGGCGAAGGGGCGCAGCGCCAGAAGTTCCCCATGCACCACCGCGGCTGTCACCAGCGCTGATGCCGAACCCCCGGCCGTGACCAGCTCGGCCAGGCCCTCCAGGCGGCCGTGTGCCTCCTCGGCGTCGGGCAGCGGCAGCTCGACGAGCGGTTCGTCCACCGGCTCGCCCTTCTGGCGCGGGCGTCCCACCTCGTCGGCCTTGGTGGCGGCCGCCACCAGGTGCAGCCGGGCCAGCACCCGCAGGGGCGACTGGCGCCAGATGGACAGCAGCTGCCCCGCCTCGGCGGTCAGTCGCAGCGCGGCGCCCACCGCGCGCGCCTCGCCGTCGCCGCTGAAGTCGCTGCGTCGGCGCACCTCCTCCAGGGCCCAGTCCGCCCCGGACAGGGCCGCCGAGCCCCGGGCGCCGCGCAGGGCCGCCTCGGAGGTGATCTCGTTGCTGCGGCGCCGCATGATCCGGTGGCCGTAGACGCGGTCCACGGCCTTGCGTACGGATTCCACGGACTCGGCCACGCCGGGCAGGGCGCCCAGGGCCGCGAGCGGATCGGCGTTCGCGCCTGTCGTACTCATGAGTAAGACCCTACGCAACCCGGCGCCGCGCCCCACGAATGAGTGGTCTTCTTCACCCCCCACCCACCTCCCATGCCACCTACAGCTATCGAGCCACTACGCTTGGTGAACATGAAAATTGCTTTCGTCGGGAAGGGCGGCAGCGGCAAGACCACCCTGTCCTCCCTGTTCGTCCGCCATCTCGCCGCCACGGGCGCGCCCGTCGTCGCGATCGACGCCGACATCAACCAGCACCTGGGGGCCGCACTGGGCCTCGACGACGCGGAGGCGGCCGGGCTGCCCGCGATGGGCGAGCACCTTCCGCTGATCAAGGACCATCTGCGCGGCACCAATCCGCGGATCGCCTCCGCCGAGAAGATGATCAAGACGACGCCGCCCGGCGAGGGCTCGCGTCTGCTGCGGGTGCGCGAGGACAACCCGGTCTACGACGCCTGCGCCCGGCCGGTGGAACTCGACGGCGAGACCGTCCGTTTGATGGTCACCGGGCCCTTCACGGACGCCGACCTGGGAGTCGCCTGCTACCACTCCAAGACCGGAGCGGTGGAGCTGTGTCTGAACCACCTGGTCGACGGCCGTGACGAGTACGTGGTGGTGGACATGACCGCCGGCTCGGACTCGTTCGCCTCCGGCATGTTCACCCGCTTCGACATCACGTTCCTCGTCGCCGAGCCGACCCGCAAGGGGGTCTCCGTCTACCGCCAGTACAAGGAGTACGCCCGCGACTTCGGCGTCACCCTGAAGGTCGTCGGCAACAAGGTGCAGGGCCAGGACGACCTCGAATTCCT
The DNA here is from genome assembly GCF_000717995.1 of Streptomyces violaceorubidus. Taxonomy (GTDB): domain Bacteria; phylum Actinomycetota; class Actinomycetes; order Streptomycetales; family Streptomycetaceae; genus Streptomyces; species Streptomyces violaceorubidus. The sequence continues at coordinate 98,991 of NZ_JODM01000010.1, read as the reverse complement.
GCGCGACCAGGTCGGAGACGACCTGCTGGTCACCGTCGGGCACTCGGACTGGGTCCGGGCCATGGAGAAGGGCCGTCCGCCCCGGTTCGAGCTCCTGGAGGAGGTCAACGGCCGGGCGCTGCGGGCGCTGCACACGGCCGCCGACGCGACGTACGAGCGGCGGGACTGGGCGCGGTACACCCGGCAGATGGTCCACTTCCACCTGAAGAACGCGGCCAGTTGGGGCAACGAGCGCACCGGGGAGGACCTGGCGGCGCAGGTCGACCCCGGTTTCGTCCTCGGCGAGGAGGTCGCCGCCCCCGCGTGACCGCCCCAGCATGGCCACCTCCTCGTGACCGCCTCCGCGTGACCGTCCTCGCGTCCACGTCGGAGGGCGGGCGGCGCTACTGCCTGGCGGCCGGCGCCCCGGGCACGCCCTTCGGCGCCGGCGCGGGCGCGGCCGACAGGAAGGACGCCCAGCCCTTCTCCGGTGCCTCACCGACGCCGAGGGTCCGCAGTTTCTTGAGGACCTTCGGGTCCTGGGCGTCCAGCCAGTCCGCGAGCTGCCGGAAGGAGACGCACCGCACCTCCTCCTCGGTGCACACCGACTCGACGACCTCCTCGACGGCGCGCATGTAGGTGCCGCCGTTCCAGGACTCGAAGTGGTTGCCGATGATCAGGGGCGCGCGGTTCCCGTCGTAGGCCCGCTCGAAGCCCTTGAGCAGGCTGTCACGCATCTGGTCGCCCCAGAACTCGCGCTTGGCCGGGTCGCCCTGGGTGGCGGTGCCCGACTGGTTGACCATGTAGTTGTAGTCCATGGTGAGCTGCTCGTAGGAGTGGCCGGGGAACGGCACGAGCTGCATCGAGAGGTCCCACAGGCCCTCCTTCTTCGACGGCCAGACCTGGTTGTTGACCCCGCTGCTGTCGTAGCGGAAGCCCATCTGGCCGGCGGCCTTCACGAAGTTCTTCTGACCCTCCAGGCACGGGGTGCGGGCGCCGATCAGCTCCTTGTCGTAGTCGAAGGGCAGGGGCGCCGCGTTCTTCATCCCGGTGTTGGTCTTCCAGGTCTTCACGAACTGCTTGGCCTGGCTGATCTCCTCCTTCCACTCCTCGACGGACCACTCGCCGACCCCGCCGCCGGCGCCGCAGAAGTGCCCGTTGAAGTGGGTGCCGATCTCGTTGCCCTCCTGCCAGGCCAGTCGCAGCTGCTTCACGGTGTCGGCGATGCCCTGCCCGTCGTTGAAGCCGATGTCCGAGCGGCCCGGGGAGTGCTGGGGAGGGCTGTACATGTCCCGCTTCTCGGTCGGCAGCATGTACACGCCGCTGAGGAAGTACGTCATCGTGGCGTTGTTCTCCTTGGCCACTTCCCGGAAGTGGGAGAACAGCTTCTGGCTGTCCTCACCCGCGCCGTCCCAGGAGAACACCACGAACTGCGGGGGCTTCTGGCCGGGCTTGAGGCGTTCGGGCCGGGGCAGGTGCGGCTGGGCCCCGGTGTACGCGGTGGAGCCGTCACCGATCAGCCGGACCGCATTCTTGGGCGCCGGTGCGGCTTTCCCCTTTTCCTTCTCCGGACCTTGCGTCCCTTCGCCGGAACCGGTGCCGTTGTCGATCGCGCAACCGGCGAGCGACGCGGCGCAGACCGCGGCGACCACGGCGCGCGCGGCCATCCTGTGGGAGGCCATCCTGCGGGTGGCGGCCATGTCCGCCCACCTTCTTCCTTCTCTCGGGCCAACGCCGACTAGGCGATGTCGGGTGCTGAGCCGGGCCGTGCCGTCAGCGCCGTCAAGGTGACACGGAAATGAGAAGGAATTAGTACGACAAGCCGATGAAATAACCGATCCACCCGAATGCGCGGGGCGTTACTCCATTCGCGCTAAAAACCTATGCCTCTTCTTTACTTTGAATTACTCTCTATTTACTCGCTGTAATCGAACGGACCCTCAGGAGACGGAAACATGTCAGCCTGCGTCCCCGCCCGCGCCGATTCGACCCGGACCAAGCACGTCCACCCGCCCCACAGCCCACCGCCCGGCGGCCCCCGGCGCTTCCGCGTCGCGGGCGCCGACGTCTCGGCCGCCATCGCGGTCTTCCTGATCGCCCTGCCCCTCTCCCTGGGCATCGCCCTCGCCACCGGCGCCCCCCTGCAAGCCGGCCTCGTCGCCGCCGCGGTGGGCGGGATCGTGGCCGGACGCATCGGAGGCTGCCCGCTCCAGGTCAGCGGCCCCGCAGCCGGACTCACCGTGGTCACCGCCGACCTCATCCAGCACTACGGATGGCGTACGACCTGCGCCATCACCGTCTTCGCCGGGATCGCCCAACTGGGGCTCGGCTGCCTGCGCGTGGCGCGCACGGCGCTCGCCGTGAGCCCCGCCATCGTGCACGGCATGCTCGCCGGCATCGGCGTCACCATCGCCGTCGCACAGCTGCACATCGTCCTCGGCGGCACCCCGCAGAGCTCCGTGCCCGACAACCTGGTCGCGCTGCCCGCCCAGTTGGCCGACGTGCACCCCGCCGACCTGGCCGTAAGCGTGCTGACCCTGACCCTGCTGCTGCTCTGGCCCCGCGTCCCCGGCCGGGCGGGGCAGATCCTGGGCAAGCTGCCCGCCGCCCTGATCGCCGTCGCGGGCGCCACCGCGGTCGCCGCCCTCACCGGGCTCAGCCTGCCCAAGGTCGACCTGCCGTCCTGGAGCAGCCACGCCCTGGCCTCGCTGCCCGAAGGACCGGTGCTCGGTCTCGTCGCCGCCGTCCTCACCACCACGCTCGTGTGCAGCGTGCAGTCCCTGCTCGGCGCGGTCGCCGTGGACAAACTGGTGTCCGCCCGGCCCGGGCTGACCGGTCGCGTGGGGCGTTCCGACCTCGACCGCGAACTGCTCGGCCAGGGCGCCGCCAACATCGTCTCCGGGTCACTCGGGGGGCTGCCCATCGCCGGGGTGGCCGTGCGCAGTTCGGCCAATGTGGCGGCGGGTGCCGTCAGCCGGAACTCCACGATGCTGCACGGCGTTCTCGTAGTGATCGCCGCGCTGCTGATGGTCCCGGCCCTGGAGCTCATCCCGCTCGCCTCGCTCGCCGCCCTGGTCATGGCCGTCGGCCTCAAGATGGTCTCGCTGAACCACATCCGTACGGTGACCCGCCACCGTGAGGTGCTGGTCTACGCGGTCACCACCGGGGGCGTGGTGTTCCTCGGCGTCCTGGAGGGCGTCGCGCTGGGCATCGCCGTCGCCGTCGGCGTGGCTCTGCACCGCCTCACCCGCACCCGGATCACCCACGACGACCTGGAGGGAGTCCACCATGTCCACGTGCGGGGGCAGTTGACCTTCCTCGCCGTGCCGCGGCTCAGCCGGGTCCTGCACCAGGTGCCCCACGAAGCGCACGCCGTCGTCGAGCTGGACGGGTCCTTCATGGACCACGCGGCGTACGAGACGCTCCAGGACTGGCAGAAGACGCACAGCGCGCACGGCGGCCTGGTCGACATCACCGGCCGCCGGCCCGGCACCCGCATCTCCGAACCGGCCGAAGTGGACGGCTGCCGCTGCCGCCCCTGGACGCCCTGGCGCAACCACCAGTGCGAACACCCACCGCAGCCGAAGGCACCGGCACCCGGCACGGACCGACAGGCCGCCACGGGCGGATCACCCGGTTCCGGCAGCTCCCCCGACGGATCCGCCGCCACCACGGCCCACCCGAACGCGTCCCGTGCCACCGGCCCATCCCGAGCACCCGGTGCGACCGACGGCCTCCTCAAGACCGAACTCGCGCGTGGCATCAGCGCCTTCCACCGCAACACCGCTCCGCTGATGCGCCGCGAGCTGGCCCGGCTGGCCCGGGAGGGGCAGCAGCCCTCCCAGCTGTTCCTGACCTGCGCCGATTCGCGGGTGGTCACCTCGATGATCACCTCCAGCGGCCCCGGTGACCTCTTCGTGGTGCGCAACGTCGGCAACCTGGTACCGCTGCCCGGCGAGGAGAGCGGCGACGATTCGGTGGCCGCCGCGATCGAGTACGCGGTGGACGTGCTGAAGGTGCGGTCCATCACGGTGTGCGGACACTCCGGGTGCGGGGCGATGCAGGCACTGCTCGGCACCGACCCCGGGGGTGCGCGCACGCCCCTCCAGCGGTGGCTGCGGCACGGGCTGCCGAGCCTGGAGCGCATGCCCGGGGACGGGGACGGGGACGGGGACGGGGAAGCGGACCAGGACGGCCGTGCCCGGCCCCGGCTGGCCGGGCGTGCACCTGCCGACACCGCCGAGCGGCTGTGCCTGGCCAACGTGGTCCAGCAGCTGGAGCATCTGCGCGCCCACGAGTCGGTGGCCCGGGCGCTGGGCGCAGGAGACCTGGAGCTGCACGGCATGTACTTCCACGTCGGCGAGGCGCAGTCGTACCTGCTGTCCGAGGACGCGGACGGCGGCGTGTTCGAGCTCGTGCGGGAGCCGCACCCGACCGTCTGACCTCCCGACGTCACGACCGTCCGGGTGGCGGTCCCGCGGAGCCGCGGCGCGGGCCGGTGTGAGAGGCGTTACACACACTGAACCCCGCGCCATCGGCTTCCGTGGGTACGGATGACCACGGACCAGGAAGGCGACACCGGGCCGGACCGCGACCACAACAGGTCTAAACCATTTGCCCGTCGACCCTTGTCATCGGCCCCCCGGGTCTGATGAGCTGTGGCCTGGGACACAACGGACAACCCTGAGAAAGGGAGATGTCGTGAGCAACGAATCCTTGGCCAACCTGCTCAAGGAAGAACGCAGGTTCGCACCCCCCGCCGACCTGGCCGCGAACGCCAACGTCACGGCGGAGGCGTACGAACAGGCCAAGGCTGACAGGCTCGGCTTCTGGGCCGAGCAGGCCCGTCGGCTGACCTGGGCGAAGGAGCCGACCGAGACGCTCGACTGGTCGAACCCGCCGTTCGCCAAGTGGTTCAAGGACGGCACGCTGAACGTCGCCTACAACTGCGTCGACCGGCACGTGGAGGCCGGCCACGGCGACCGCGTCGCCATCCACTTCGAGGGCGAGTCCGGCGACGGCCGCACCCTGACCTACGCGCAGCTCAAGGACGAGGTCTCCAAGGCCGCCAACGCCCTGCTGGAGCTCGGTGTGCGCAAGGGCGACCGGGTCGCGATCTACATGCCGATGATCCCCGAGACGGCGATCGCGATGCTGGCCTGCGCCCGCGTCGGCGCCCCGCACTCGGTCGTCTTCGGCGGCTTCTCCTCGGACGCGCTGGCCACCCGCATCCAGGACGCCGACGCCCGCGTCGTCATCACCGCCGACGGCGGCTACCGGCGCGGCAAGCCGTCCGCGCTCAAGCCGGCCGTCGACGAGGCCGTCGAGCGCGCCGGGATCGTCGAGCACGTGCTCGTCGTCCGCCGCACCGGCCAGGACGTCGCCTGGGACGACTCCCGGGACAAGTGGTGGCACGAGACCGTCGAGCGGCAGTCCGCCGAGCACACGCCCGAGGCGTTCGACGCCGAGCACCCGCTGTTCATCCTGTACACGTCCGGCACGACGGGTAAGCCCAAGGGCATCCTGCACACCTCCGGCGGCTACCTCACGCAGACGGCGTACACCCACTGGGCCGTCTTCGACCTCAAGCCGGAGACCGACGTCTTCTGGTGCACCGCCGACGTCGGCTGGGTCACCGGGCACTCCTACATCGTCTACGGCCCGCTCGCCAACGGCGCCACGCAGGTCATGTACGAGGGCACGCCGGACACGCCGCACCAGGGCCGGTTCTGGGAGATCGTCCAGAAGTACGGCGTGACGATCCTGTACACGGCGCCGACCGCGATCCGGACGTTCATGAAGTGGGGCGACGACATCCCCGCGAAGTTCGACCTGTCCTCCCTGCGCGTGCTCGGCTCGGTCGGCGAGCCGATCAACCCCGAGGCGTGGATCTGGTACCGCAAGAACATCGGCGCGGACGCGACCCCGGTCGTCGACACCTGGTGGCAGACCGAGACCGGCTCGATGATGATCACGCCGCTGCCGGGCGTCACGGAGACCAAGCCGGGTTCCGCCCAGCGCCCGCTCCCCGGCATCGCCGCCACCGTGGTCGACGACGAGGCCAACGAGGTGCCGAACGGTGGCGGCGGCTACCTGGTCCTCACCGAGCCGTGGCCGTCGATGCTGCGCACCATCTGGGGCGACGACCAGCGGTTCATCGACACGTACTGGTCCCGCTTCGAGGGCAAGTACTTCGCGGGCGACGGCGCCAAGAGGGACGACGACGGCGACATCTGGCTGCTCGGCCGCGTCGACGACGTGATGCTCGTCTCCGGCCACAACATCTCCACCACCGAGGTCGAGTCGGCCCTCGTCTCCCACCCCTCGGTCGCCGAGGCGGCCGTGGTCGGAGCCGCGGACGAGACCACCGGCCAGGCCATCGTGGCCTTCGTGATCCTTCGCGGCACGGCCGCGGAGAGCGAGGACCTGGTCACCGAGCTGCGCAACCACGTCGGTGCCACGCTCGGCCCGATCGCCAAGCCCAAGCGGATCCTGCCGGTGGCGGAGCTGCCCAAGACCCGCTCCGGCAAGATCATGCGGCGGCTGCTGCGCGACGTCGCGGAGAACCGGCAGCTCGGGGATGTCACGACCCTGACGGACTCGACGGTCATGGACCTCATCCAGACCAAGCTCCCGGTGGCGCCCAGCGAGGACTGAGCGGCGGACACCCAGGGCACCCGGCGCCGGACGCGCGCCGGGTGCCCTCGCCCTGTGCGGCACCCGGGGCACGGGTAAGCTGGACGGACGTAAAAGAATCATCAAGATCCTCATGGTGCGCCGGGAAGTCTGGTCGGCATGTGTTCCGTGCTGCCCATCCACCGGAGGTTCTCCTCGTGACCGCGCCCCGCACCCCCCGCAAGGCCTTCGGAAGGCTGTCCCTCCCGGAGCGCACCTACCTCGCGGACGCGCTGCGCACCGAGACCGTCGGCGGCGTCCTGCTGCTCGTCGCCGCGATCGCCGCCCTGGTGTGGGCGAACATACCCGCGCTGCACGACAGCTACGAGAGCGTCAGCCACTTCCACTTCGGCCCCTCGGCGCTCGGCCTGAACCTGTCGGTGGCGCACTGGGCCGCCGACGGGCTCCTGGCGGTCTTCTTCTTCGTCGCCGGCATCGAACTCAAACGCGAACTGGTCGCCGGTGACCTGAAGGACCCCAAGGCCGCCGCGCTCCCGGTGGTGGCGGCGCTGTGCGGCATGGTCGTACCGGCGGTCGTCTACACCGTCACCAACACCGCGGGCGGCGGCTCCCTGGCCGGCTGGGCCGTGCCGACGGCCACCGACATCGCCTTCGCGCTCGCCGTGCTCGCCGTCATCGGCACCTCGCTGCCGAGCGCCCTGCGCGCCTTCCTGCTGACACTCGCCGTCGTCGACGACCTGTTCGCCATCCTGATCATCGCGGTCTTCTTCACCGACAGCCTCAACTTCGCCGCGCTCGGCGGCGCGGTCGTCGGACTGGTCGTCTTCTGGCTGCTGCTGCGCAAGGGCGTGCGCGGCTGGTACGTGTACGTCCCGCTCGGCCTGGTGATCTGGGCCCTGATGTACAACAGCGGCGTCCACGCCACCATCGCCGGCGTCGCGATGGGCCTGATGCTGCGCTGCCACCGGCGCGAGGGCGAGGACCACTCCCCCGGCGAGCGCATCGAGCACCTGGTGCGCCCGCTGTCGGCGGGCCTGGCCGTTCCGCTGTTCGCGTTGTTCAGCGCGGGTGTGGCGATCTCCGGCGGGGCACTGGCCGACGTGTTCACCAAGCCGGAGACCCTCGGCGTCGTGCTCGGACTCGTCGTCGGCAAGACGCTGGGCATCTTCGGCGGCACCTGGCTGACCTCGCGCTTCACCAGGGCCTCGCTCAGCGACGACCTCCAGTGGGCGGACGTGTTCGCGGTGGCGACCCTGGCCGGCATCGGGTTCACCGTCTCGCTGCTCATCGGGGAGCTGGCCTTCGAGGGCGACGCGGCGATGACCGACCAGGTCAAGGCCTCCGTCCTGACCGGCTCGCTGGTCGCGGCGGCCCTGGCGACGGTGCTGCTGAAGATCCGGAACGCGAAGTACCGGGGAATGGTCGCCGAGGAGGAGCGCGACGACGACCTCAGCGGGGTACCGGACATCTACGAGGAGGACGACCCGGCGTACCACCTGCGGGTGGCCGCCGTCTACGAGCGGAAGGCCGCCGAGCACCGCCGGATCGCCGAGGAGATGGAGTCGGCACGGCTTGCCGAAGTGGCGGGCGGGGCAGGCGATGAGGACGACCGTCCGGCATGATCTGACGAGACGGTACAAAAGACGGAACCGTACTCAGAAGAGCCAGCACAAGAGGGAGACCGCGATGAGCGCACCCGACGGCAGCCCGGTCGGCGCCGAACGCAGCATCGGCCAGCTGTTCGCCTCGGCGACCACCGAAATGTCGGCGCTCGTGCACGACGAGATCGCGTTGGCGAAGGCGCAGCTGAAGACGGACGTCAAGCGCGGGGCGACCAGCGGTGGTGCCCTGACCGCGGCGGGACTGGTCCTGCTCTTCTCGCTGCCGATGCTGAGCTTCGCGCTGGCCTACGGCATCCGGACCTGGAGCGGCTGGAACATGGCCCTCTGCTTCCTGCTGTCCTTCGCCGCGAACGTGCTGGTCGCGGCCGTCCTGGCGCTGATCGGCATCGTGTTCATGAAGAAGGCCAAGAAGGGCCGGGGCCCGCAGAAGGTCGCCGCCTCGGTGAAGCAGTCCGCCGGCGTCCTCCAGAACGCCAAGCCGCACCCGCGCCCGGAACTGCCCGCGGACCGGTCCCCCGAAGCGATCGAGGCTGTGGCACGCTCGTCCTCATGACGGGCTCCACCACCCCTTCGGGGCACTCCCCCTCGGCGCGGCACCCCACCTCGGTCGTACGCCTCGGCATCCCCGGCGGGGCCGAGGTCACCCACCGGGACGTCGCCGCCAACGGCGCCCGCTTCCACATCGCCGAGCTGGGCGACGGGCCGCTGGTGCTGCTGCTGCACGGCTTCCCGCAGTTCTGGTGGGCCTGGCGGCACCAGTTGGCGGCACTCGCCGACGCCGGTTTCCGCGCGGTCGCCATGGACCTGCGCGGCGTCGGCGGCAGCGACCGCACCCCGCGCGGCTACGACCCCGCGGGCCTCGCCCTCGACATCACCGGCGTGATCCGCTCACTGGGCGAGCCGGACGCCGCGCTGGTCGGTCACGACCTCGGCGGCTACCTGGCCTGGACGGCCGCCGCGATGCGGCCCAAGCTCGTCCGGCGGCTCGCGGTGTCCTCGATGCCGCACCCCCGGCGCTGGCGCTCGGCCATGCTCGGGGACGTCCGCCAGACCCGGGCGGGTTCCTACATCTGGGGCTTCCAGCGCCCCTGGGTGCCGGAGCGTCAACTGACCGCGGACGACGGCGCGCTGGTCGGCCGGCTGCTCCACGACTGGTCCGGACCGCGGCTGCTGGAGGACCAGGCGGTGACGGCGTACCGCCGGGCCATGTGCATCCCCTCCACGGCGCACTGCTCGGTCGAGCCGTACCGCTGGCTGGTGCGCTCGCTGGCCCGGCCGGACGGCATCCAGTTCTACCGCCGGATGAAGCGGCCGGTGCGTGTGCCGACGCTGCACCTGCACGGCTCCCTGGACCCCGTGATGCGGACGCGGAGCGCCGCCGGGTCCGGGCAGTACGTCGAAGCGCCCTACCGCTGGCGGCTGTTCGACGGGCTCGGGCACTTCCCGCACGAGGAGGACCCGGTCGCTTTCTCGACCGAACTGATCAACTGGCTGAAGGATCCCGAACCGGATCGGTGACCGTTCGGTGACTGTTCGGCGGGCGATCGGTGAGCGAACGGTGACCGATCGGTGACCGAACGGACGCGCCCGGTATCCGAACCGGAACGTTCGTCCTATGAACGGCCACTTGCCCGGCGCATAGGCCAATTGGGGGCTCCGGGAACGGTTATCGACCATCGGGCGGGGGCACACGTCCCGGTATGGGCTGGACGCACGACTACAGTGACGTAGCACGCGACGGCCGCTCCACGAGCGGCGTGAGCAGTACCCACCAACACGGCGGCACCCCGCAACTCGCGGGTGCGGACCTTCGGGTGGGCATTCCGCGCATCCTGCGCCGCCGGGCCCGCTGGGTCTCCGTACGCCTGCGCCATCCACGGACCTGAGACACACCGCCGGACGCCGTCCTAGAGCGCGCAGCTGTCGCTGTCCACCTGCTGACTGGCGGTGCGGCCCCTGCTGATGTCCTCGCGGATCTCGTCCGCGGTGAGCGCGTAGCCGGTGTCGGGGTCGTCCAGGGACTTGGCGAAGACCACGCCGTACACCTCGCCCTTCGGCGTCAGCAGCGGTCCGCCGGAGTTGCCCTGACGGACGGTCGCGTACAGCGAGTAGACGTCGCGGCGGACGGTGTCGCGGTGGTAGATGTCCGGTCCGTTGGCCGTGATGCGCCCGCGCACCCGCGCGGCTCGGACGTCGTACGCCCCGTTCTCCGGGAAGCCCGCGACGATCGCGCCGTCGTCGCGCTGCGCGTCCTCGTCCTCGTCCGTGAACCGCAGTGCGGGGGCGTCCAGTTCCGGCACGTCCAGTACGGCGATGTCGCGCTGCCAGTCGAAGAGGACCACCGTCGCGTCGTACTTCCGGCCCTCGCCGCCTATCTGCACCGTGGGCTCGTCGACGCCGCCCACCACGTGGGCGTTGGTCATGACGCGGCGGTCGGAGAAGACGAAGCCGCTGCCCTCCAGGACCTTGCCGCAGTCGGGGGCGGTGCCCATGACCTTGACGATGGAACGCTTGGCGTTGACGGCGACCGGGCTGCCCGCCAGCGCCGGGTCGGGCGCCTGCACCGGGGGGATCGACTCGTCGGAGAACGGGCTGAAGACCTGTGGGAAGCCGTTCTCCGCGAGGACCGAGGTGAAGCTGTCGAACCAGTTCTCCGCGCCCGCGGGCAGCACCTCCTGCACTCCCGCGAGGAGCGTCGACTGCCGGACCTCCTTGCCGACCGTCGGCATCGTGGTCCGCGCCAGGGCCGAGCCCAGCAGCCAGGCGACCAGCAGCATGGCGAGGACGTTGACCAGGGCACCGCCGGTCGCGTCCAGGGCGCGGGCCGGGGACCACGTGATGTAGCGGCGCAGTTTGTTGCCCAGATGGGTCGTCAGGGCCTGGCCGACGGAGGCGCACACGATGACGATGACGACCGCGACGACGGCGGCGGTCGTGCTCACCTGCGCGCCGTCCGTCAGCGCGTCCCAGATCACCGGCAGCAGGTAGACGGCGACGAGCCCGCCGCCGAGGAAGCCGATCACCGACAGGATGCCGACGACGAACCCCTGGCGGAAGCCGACGATCGCGAACCAGACGGCGGCCAGCAGCAACAGGATGTCCAGCACGTTCACTGATTCAGGCCTCGCCTTGTCGTCTGCGGTACGCAGGCCACCCTGTCATGCGCGCCAGTCCAGCGGGACCCGCTTGTCCCGGTCCCACGGCCGCTCCCAGCCCGCGAAGTGCAGCAACCGGTCGATGATGCCGGCGGTGAAGCCCCACACGAGCGCCGATTCGACCAGGAATGCCGGGCCTTGGTGACCGCTGGGGTGGAGGGTCGTCACCCTGTTGGCGGGATCCGTGAGATCCGCCACGGGGACCGTGAAGACGCGCGCGGTCTCGGCCGGGTCGACGACGCCGACCGGGGTGGGCCGGCGCCACCAGGCCAGCACCGGGGTGACGACGAAGCCGCTCACCGGGATGTAGAGCTTGGGCAGGACCCCGAAGAGCTGGACTCCGGACGGGTCGAGCCCGGTCTCCTCCTCGGCCTCGCGCAGGGCGGCCCGCAGCGGACCGTCACCGCGCGGATCGCCGTCCTCGGGGTCGAGGGCTCCGCCCGGGAAGGCGGGCTGGCCGGGGTGGGAGCGCAGGGAACCGGCCCGCTCCATCAGCAGCAGCTCCGGTCCGCGGCCTGCCTGCCGGCCGCCCTCGCCCTCGCGGGTGCCGTCGCCGAAGAGGATCAGGACGGCGGACTGGCGTCCGGCGCCGTCCGCGGGCGGCAGGAAGCGGCTCAGCTGGGTGGGCCGGACCGTCTCGACGACCCGCACCACCGGGTCCAGCCAGCTCGGCAGGCCCTCCTTGCTGAGCATCACGCTCCCGGCGTGACCCCTGGCGGGGCCCTGCGTGTCGCTCGCCCGTGTCATCTCCACCCCCGTCCTGCCGACTCCAACGCCCGACGCCCCCGAGATCGTTCCGTCACCCGGCCCCCAGCGGCGGTGCCGGCCTGCCGCCCGCGTCCAGGTAGGCCTGCGGGGGCTTCAGCCGCTGCCCGGGGAAGCCGCCCTTCTCGTACTTCAGCAGCTTCCTCGCCTTCTCCGGATCCGTCTCGCCCTCGCCGTAGGCCGGGCACAGCGGGGCGACGGGGCAGGCGCCGCAGGCGGGCTTGCGGGCGTGGCAGATGCGGCGGCCGTGCCAGATCACGTGGTGGGAGAGGTCGGTCCAGTCGCTCTTCGGGAAGAGCGCGCCGACGGCGGCCTCGATCTTGTCCGGGTCGGTCTCCTCGGTCCACCGCCAGCGGCGCACCAGGCGCTGGAAGTGCGTGTCCACGGTGATGCCGGGGCGGCCGAACGCGTTGCCAAGTACAACGAAGGCGGTCTTGCGGCCGACGCCGGGCAGCTTGACGAGGTCTTCGAGGCGTCCGGGGACCTCGCCCCCGAAGTCCTCCGTCAGGGCCTTGGACAGTCCTATGACCGACTTGGTCTTGGCCCGGAAGAAGCCGGTCGGACGCAGGATCTCCTCGACCTCCTCGGGGACGGCGGCGGCCAGGTCCTCGGGGGTCGGGTACTTGGCGAAGAGGGCGGGCGTCGTCTGGTTGACCCTCAGGTCGGTGGTCTGCGCGGACAGCACCGTGGCCACGACCAGCTGGAACGGGTTCTCGAAGTCCAGCTCCGGGTGGGCGTACGGGTAGACCTCGGCGAGCTCCCGGTCGATACGGCGGGCGCGGCGGACCAGCGCGGTGCGCGACTCGCCGCGCGGCGGCTTCGGGGCGACGGTCTTCGCCGGGGCGACGCCCTTCACGGCGGCGGCGGCCTTCTTCGGGGCGACGGCGGGCTTCTTGGCGGGCGCCTGCCTCTTGAGGGGCGCGGCCTTCTTCGCGGAGGCCGTCTTCTTGGCCGCGGAGGTCTTCTCGCTCGCGGGGGTCTTGCTCTTCGCGGGGGACTTCTCGCTCGCCGGGGTCTTCCCGCTCGCGGCGCTCTTCTCGGTCGCGGCGGACTCCTTGTTCGCGGCGCTCTTCTTCACGGCACCCTTCTCCGCAGTCACCCTCTTGGCAGACACTGCCTTCTTTGTCGCTTTCGCCGTTTTCCTACCGCCATCGGGACCCTGTTCGCCCACAGCGGAATCGCGACGTACACTCACCCGCCCAGCCCCCTGGCCCTGTGCTCTCACCGGCGATTTGGACACCCGGCCAGCCTACGACCCGGCACCGACATCCGCCCCGGACCTCGAAGATCGGCGGCCAATTGGACCCCTGCCGCGTACCCCGGGACATCAGTGCGGCATCCTTGTGACAGATCACACTGTTTGGACTGTCCGGCAAAATGGGCACCACGGACCCCTGGTACACCGGGGGAACAAGATCCTCTGAGCCGGTCGACAAGGAGAGAACTCGTGGACGACGTTCTGCGGCGCAACCCGCTCTTCGCGGCGCTCGACGACGAGCAATCCGCGGAGCTCCGCGCCTCCATGAGTGAGGTGACCCTCGCCCGCGGCGACACCCTGTTCCACGAGGGGGACCCCGGGGACCGCCTCTACGTGGTCACGGAAGGCAAGGTCAAGCTCCACCGCACGTCCCCCGACGGGCGCGAGAACATGCTGGCCGTCGTCGGCCCCAGCGAGCTGATCGGCGAGCTGTCGCTCTTCGACCCGGGCCCGCGCACGGCGACCGGCACCGCGCTGACCGAGGTGAAGCTGCTCGCCCTCGGCCACGGCGACCTCCAGCCCTGGCTGAACGTCCGGCCCGAGGTGGCCACCGCACTGCTGCGCGCCGTCGCGCGCCGCCTGCGCAAGACCAACGACGCCATGTCGGACCTGGTCTTCTCGGACGTCCCCGGCCGCGTCGCCCGCGCCCTGCTGGACCTCTCCCGCCGCTTCGGCGTGCAGTCCGAGGAGGGCATCCACGTGGTGCACGACCTGACGCAGGAGGAGCTGGCCCAGCTGGTCGGCGCGTCCCGCGAGACGGTCAACAAGGCCCTCGCCGACTTCGCCCAGCGCGGCTGGCTCCGGCTGGAGGCCCGCGCGGTGATCCTGCTGGACGTGGAGCGGCTGGCCAAGCGCTCCCGCTGACCCCGGGGCCCTACTCGGGCGGCTGGATGAGCCCGTGCTCGCGCAGGTACTCCAGCTGCGCCCGCACCGACAGCTCCGCCGCCGGCCACAGGGAGCGGTCGACGTCCGCGTACACGCGGGCGACGACCTCGCCCGGCGTGCGGTGGCCGTCCTCCACCGCCGTCTCGACCTGGGCGAGGCGGTGGGCGCGATGCGCGAGGTAGTACTCCACGGCGCCCTGGGCGTCCTCCAGGACCGGGCCGTGCCCCGGGAGCACCGTGTGCACCCCGTCGTCGGCCGTGAGCGACCTGAGCCTGCGCAGGGAGTCCAGGTAGTCGCCGAGACGGCCGTCGGGGTGGGCCACCACCGTCGTACCGCGGCCCAGGACGGTGTCGCCCGTCAGGACCGCCCGGTCGGCCGGGAGATGGAAGCACAGGGAGTCCGCCGTGTGCCCCGGCGTCGCCACGACCCTCAGCTCCAGCCCGCCGACCCCGATCACGTCACCGGCCGCCAGCCCCTCGTCGCCCAGCCGCAGCGCCGGGTCCAGTGCCCGTACGTTCGTGCGCGTCAGCTCGGCGAAGCGCGCCGCGCCCTCCGCGTGGTCCGGGTGACCGTGCGTCAGCAGCGTCAGCGCGACCCGCTTGCCGGCCCGCTCGGCCGTGTCGACGACGTGCCGCAGGTGGGCGTCGTCCAGCGGGCCCGGATCCACGACGACGGCCAGGTCGGAGTCGGGTTCGGCGAGGATCCAGGTGTTGGTGCCGTCCAGGGTCATCGCCGAGGCGTTGGGCGCCAGGACGTTCACCGCGCGCGCGGTGGCCGGACCCGACAGGACCTGGCCCCGCGGCTGTCCGGGCAGTGCTGTCGCGTCCGTCATGCGGGAGCTCCCCCGGTCGGGTCGGAAGGTGTCGCCGGTGTCGCCCCGGCACTCGGGACGTGCTTGGTGAACTCGTCGTGTCCCGGCCAGGAGAGGACGACCTCGTCCCCGGACAGCCGCGCACGGGCCAGTACCGGTGTCATGTCGCGGCCGGGCGCCGACGCCAGCGCCTCGGCCGCCGTGGCGCACTCCGCCAGACCGCGCAGGGTCGCGACGGTGGGCGGCATCATCAGCAGCTCGCCCTTGTCGTACCCGGCGGTCGCGTCGGCCGGCGTGATCCACACCGTGCGGTCGGCCTCCGTGGACGCGTTGCGGGTGCGCTGCCCCTCGGGGAGCGCGGCCACGAAGAACCACGTGTCGTAGCGCCGGGACTCGAACTCCGGGGTGATCCAGCGCGCCCAGGCGCCCAGCAGGTCGGAGCGCAGGACGAGGCCCCTGCGGTCCAGGAACTCCGCGAAGGACAGCTCACGGTCGACCAGGGCGGCCCGGTCGGCCTCCCAGTCCGCGCCCGTCGTGTCGCCGACCACCGAGTCGTCCGTGGTGCCGGCGAGCAGCACACCGGCCTCCTCGTACGTCTCCCGTACGGCCGCGCAGACGATCGCCTGGGCGCCCGCCTCGTCGACGCCGAGCCGGTCCGCCCACCACGCGCGCGTGGGGCCCGCCCAGCCGATGGCGCGGTCGTCGTCGCGCGGGTCGACGCCGCCGCCCGGATAGGCGTACGCGCCCCCCGCGAACGCCATGGAGGTGCGGCGGCGCAGCATGTGGACGACGGGTCCGCAGCCGGGCCCGGACCCGGTGGTACCGGTGTCCTTGAGGAGCATGACGGTGGCCGCGCGCTTCGGGGTGACCGGGGTGAGGGTGCCGGCCGCCAGCGCGCGGATGCGGTCCGGCCACTCCGGGGGGTACCACTGACCATTCGCCTGACCATTCGCCATGGCCGGAGGCTATCCGGTGACGGGCGGATGTTCGAGTGGCCCCCGGGGTCCGGTGGGCGTCAGGAGGGCAGGCCGGTCAGCCACTCGGTGAGCAGCCGGTTCGTCTCCTCGGGGCGCTCCTGCTGGAGCCAGTGGCCGCAGCCGTCCAGGACGTGCGAGGCGCTCAGGCCGGGCAGGGTGACCGGATACGCCTCGATCGCGTCGGTCAGCCAGGTCGTGGAGGCGTCCAGGCCGCCGCCGAGGAACAGGGAGGGCTGGGTGATCGGCGCGCCCGCGTGGCCGGCCAGGTCGGCCCAGTCGCGGTCCATGGTGCGGTAGCGGTTCAGGGCGCCGGTCAGGCCGGTGCGCTCGAACTCCCCGGCGTAGACGTCCAGGTCCTGCTCGGTCAGCCAGGAGGGCAGCCTCCCGGCGGCCGGGAACCGGTCGCGCATCCTGCCGCCGGGGGCCACGAAGTGCGGGTCGGGCTCCTCGGGGCCGGGCATGGTGTCGGCGGACAGCGCGGCGTAGAGACCGGCGAGCCAACCGCGTACGTCGGGCTCGATCTCCGCCTCGGCGCGGCCGGGCTCCTGGAAGTAGGAGACGTAGAACTCCTGCCCGGCGAAGGGCCCGGCCGGGTCGCTCATGCCGGCGAAGACGTCGCTGGGCCTCGGGCCGCCCGGCGGGGTGTACGGCACGCTCAACAGGCCCACCGCGCGGAAGACGTCCGGCCGCAGCAGCGCGGAGTGGGCGGCGATGTTGGCGCCCCAGTCGTGGCCGACGACCACGGCGGAACGTTCCCCCAGGGCCTCCACCACGGCGACGTTGTCCGCGACCAGGTCGAGCATCCGGTACGCCTCGACGGCGTCCGGTCGCGAGGAGCGCCCGTAGCCGCGCACGTCGACGGCGACGGCCCGGAACCCAGCGGCGGCCAGCGCGGGCAGCTGGTGGCGCCAGGAGTACCAGGACTCCGGGAAGCCGTGCACGAGCAGGACCAGCGGCCCGCTGCCCTGCTCCACGAGGTGGATCCGGCCTGCGGGCGAGGGCACCAGCCGGTGGACGGGCCGGTCGGCCTGCTGCTCGGCCTGCTGGTCGGTCACGGGCGGCTGCGGCATGGCTCCTCCTGGCGCATACGGTCGGTACGGCTCCGGTACGGGCCGGGACCGCCGACCGGGGCCGGCGCCCGCCCCGTACGGGGCATGGAACCGATCCTGCGGGGGCCGGAGCGGTGGGTGCGAGCTTTGTTGCCGACCTGGCAACGCGCGCCGCACCCCGTGCCCGCCCCCGCTCCGCCGGCGTACGGCCGGAGGCCCACTCCGTCGGCGTACGCCGGGAAGCCCCCGTCACCGTGCCGGAAGCCCGGTCCGCTACGGCTGGACGAGCTCCACCTGGATCTCGACCTCCACCGGCGCGTCCAGCGGGAGGACCGCCACGCCGACCGCGCTGCGGGCGTGCACGCCCTTGTCGCCCAGGACCTCGCCGAGGAGTTCGCTGGCGCCGTTGATCACGCCGGGCTGTCCGGTGAAGTCGGCCGCGGAGGCGACGAAGCCGACGACCTTCACCACACGCGCGATGCGGTCGAGGTCACCGGCGACGGACTTCACGGCGGCCAGGGCGTTCAGCGCGCAGGTGCGGGCCAGCTCCTTGGCCTCGTCCGGGGTGACCTCGGCGCCGACCTTGCCGGTGACCGGAAGCTTGCCGCCCAGCATCGGCAGCTGGCCGGAGGTGTAGACGTACGGGCCGGACTGCACGGCCGCCTGGTAGGCGGCCAGCGGCGGGACGACCTCGGGCAGCGTCAGACCGAGCTCGGCGAGCTTCGCCTCGACGGCGCTCATGCCTGCTTCTCCCGCTTCAGGTAGGCGACGAGCTGCTCGGGGTTGTTCGGCCCGGGCACGACCTGGACGAGCTCCCAGCCGTCCTCGCCCCAGGTGTCCAGAATCTGCTTCGTGGCATGGACGAGCAGTGGCACGGTTGCGTATTCCCACTTGGTCATGCGGCCGACTCTAGCCGCTGGCCCGGGCACCTCCGCAGCCGCTGTCCCGTCCCCTCCACGCGTCGGCGGCGGCGACGTTGTCCACAGCCTCCGGCGTACTCCGCGCGCGGACTGGTTACGCTCGAATACGTGAGCAGGCTCCAGGTCGTCAGCGGCAAGGGCGGTACCGGCAAGACCACGGTGGCCGCGGCCCTCGCGCTGGCCCTGGCCACCGAGGGGAAGCGCGCGCTTCTCGTCGAGGTCGAGGGCCGCCAGGGCATCGCGCAGCTCTTCGAAACGGAGGCGCTGCCTTATGAGGAGCGGAAGATCGCCGTCGCTCCGGGGGGCGGGGAGGTGTACGCCCTCGCCATCGACGCCGAACTGGCCCTTCTGGACTACCTCCAGATGTTCTACAAGCTGGGCAGCGCCGGACGGGCCCTGAAGAAGCTCGGCGCGATCGACTTCGCGACCACCATCGCGCCGGGGGTCCGGGACGTCCTGCTGACCGGCAAGGCGTGCGAGGCGGTCCGACGCAAGGACAAAAAGGGACGTTTCGTGTACGACTACGTCGTCATGGACGCCCCGCCGACAGGCCGCATCACGCGCTTCCTCAACGTCAACGACGAGGTGGCCGGGCTCGCGAAGGTCGGCCCCATACACAATCAGGCGCAGGCCGTGATGCGGGTGCTGAAGTCGCGGGAGACCGCCGTGCACCTGGTGACGCTGCTGGAGGAGATGCCGGTCCAGGAGACCGTCGACGGCATCGCCGAGCTGCGCACGGCGCGGCTCCCGGTGGGCCGGGTCGTCGTCAACATGGTCCGGCCCCAGGTCCTGGACGCCACCGACCTGGAGCTCGTACGGGAGACACCGCGTACGGCGCTGGCCCGGTCGCTGTCCGGGGCCGGGCTCGGCGGGGCGCGGCGCGGCGGGCACGCCGAGCGGCTGGTGGACCCGCTCCTGGCCCAGGCCGGGGAGTACGCCGAGCGGCACGCGCTGGAGCAGGAGCAGCGGGCGGTCCTCGGCGAGCTGGGCCTGCCGATGCACGAACTGCCGCTGCTCGCGGAGGGCATGGACCTGGCGGGCCTGTACGAACTGGCCACCGAGCTGCGGAAGCAGGGGATCGCATGAGTCCGGACGACCCGGCCCGCCACCAGGAGGGCGCGCGCCGTCTGACCCCCGCGCGCGTGCTCGACGTCGACCGCCTCCTGGAGGACCCGCGCAACCGCATCGTGGTGTGCTGCGGTTCGGGCGGGGTCGGCAAGACGACCACGGCGGCGGCGCTGGGCCTGCGGGCGGCCGAGCGCGGCCGCAAGGTGGTCGTCCTCACGATCGACCCGGCCCGGCGGCTCGCGCAGTCCATGGGCATCGACTCCCTCGACAACACCCCGCGCCGGGTGAAGGGCGTCGACGACTCTGCGGGCGGCGAGCTGCACGCCATGATGCTCGACATGAAGCGGACCTTCGACGAGATCGTCGAGTCCCACGCGGATCCCGACCGGGCGGCGGCGATCCTGGGCAACCCCTTCTACCAGTCCCTGTCGGCCGGCTTCGCGGGCACGCAGGAGTACATGGCGATGGAGAAGCTGGGGCAGCTGCGGGCGAAGGACGAGTGGGACCTCATCGTCGTCGACACGCCGCCGTCCCGTTCGGCGCTGGACTTCCTGGACGCCCCCAAGCGCCTCGGTTCCTTCCTGGACGGCAAGCTGATCCGCGTCCTGCTGGCCCCGGCGAAGGTCGGCGGCCGGGCCGGCATGAAGTTCCTGAACGTCGGCATGTCGATGATGACCGGTGTCCTGGGGAAGGTGCTGGGCGGGCCGTTCCTCAAGGACGTGCAGACCTTCGTGGCCGCGATGGACTCAATGTTCGGCGGGTTCCGCACGCGCGCGGACGCGACTTACAAGCTGCTCCAGGCGTCCGGGACGGCGTTCCTGGTGGTCGCGGCCCCGGAGCGGGACGCGCTGCGCGAGGCCGCGTACTTCGTGCAGCGGCTGGCCGCCGAGGACATGCCGCTGGCCGGGCTGGTGCTCAACCGGGTCCACGGCAGCGGTGCCGACCGGCTGTCGGCCGAGCGGGCACTCGCCGCCGCGGAAAATCTTGAGGACGCCCGCATTGTGGATCAGAACGGCGGGAAAGCTGGACTTCGTAGCTCTCCCGGCAACTCTCCCGATCCGCACGGCAGTTCAGAACCGGCCGACGCCGCCCACGACGACTCGACCCCCGACGCCGCTCCCGAGGCTCTCGATGCGGGCGCGCCGGAGCGGTCCGTCGACGCCCTCGCCGCCGGTCTGCTGCGCCTGCACGCCGAGCGCATGCACCTGCTCGCCCGCGAGCAGCGCACACGGGACCGCTTCACCGCGCGTCATCCCGAGGTGGCGGTCACCGAGGTGGCCGCGCTGCCCGGCGACGTGCACGACCTCGCGGGGCTGCGGGACATCGGGGCACGCCTGGCCACCGGCCGGCCCGAGCTGCCCGAGCCGGGCGCCTGATCCGGCCCCGGGGTCCGGGGCCCTCGGCGGGGTCAGCCCACGGCCGCGTAGTTCTCGTACACCTCGTCGTCGTCGAGGGGCACGATGCCGACCCCTCGTTCGTACTCCGTCCGCGCCGTC
Source organism: Streptomyces violaceorubidus (assembly GCF_000717995.1). Lineage (GTDB taxonomy): Bacteria > Actinomycetota > Actinomycetes > Streptomycetales > Streptomycetaceae > Streptomyces > Streptomyces violaceorubidus. Next base: position 78,370 of record NZ_JODM01000010.1, on the reverse strand, counting down.
TCGAGGAGCCGGCGCCAGGAGGTCACGGTGGGCCGTCTGCGCAGCAGCGCGCGGCGTTCCCGCTCCGTCATGCCTCCCCACACGCCGAACTCGACGCGGTTGTCGAGCGCGTCGGCCAGGCACTCGGTCCGCACCGGGCATCCGGTGCACACCGCCTTGGCCCTGTTCTGCGCTGCTCCCTGAACGAACAGTTCGTCCGGATCGGTAGTGCGGCAGGCGGCCTGCGCACTCCAGTCGGTTACCCAGCCCATACCGGCGCCGTCCTCTCCCGAATCGAGGCTCCCCCACGGCGGCAGCGGCATATTCACCGCAGCCAGTTGAGGACGTTACGGAAGGTGGGCACAGCGCAACACCCCCTTCGGGCCCAATCTTGAATGGCCCGAACGGACTATGGGTAAGCGGCAGATCACCCGGGGGAGTGAGCTGGCGACATGCGCGACGATCCCGACATAAGGGTCATCTCTGTTGCGCCACAACGGACACCGATTGACACACAAGGCGGATTCGGACACGCACCCCCCACGCCGTGACACGCGCCGGTACACACCAACGCGCCCCCCAGCGGGGCCCCTCGGAAAAAATTCGAGCAGATCCGGAACGATTCGGGGTCGCCGGACGTATTGATACGTGGCCTCACTGCTGTGACAGTTGAGTGCAGCTTAGGCCAAGGCATATACGCGTGTCCGGCGAATGAGAACGTAGGCTGCCTCCATGCCAAAGAAGCGCTCGGGCGGTGGTCTGTCGCCAACGCAGCAGGCCGCCAAGTTCCTCGGTGTCAGTGTGCTCGCGGGAGCAGTGCTGGCCGGCATCGCGTTGCCCGCCGTGGGCGCGCTGGGGCTGGCCGCCAAGGGATCGGTGGAGGGCTTCGACGCCCTCCCGACCAACCTGAAGACTCCCCCGCTGAGCCAACGCACCACCATCCTCGACGCCGAGGGTGGCACCATCGCCACGGTCTACTCGCGCGACCGGACGGTGGTCGACCTCAAGGACATCTCGCCGTACATGCAGAAGGCGATCGTCGCGATCGAGGACTCCCGCTTCTACGAGCACGGTGCGATCGACCTGAAGGGCGTCCTGCGCGCCCTCAACAAGAACGCGCGCAGCGGCGGGGTCTCCGAGGGCGCCTCCACCCTCACCCAGCAGTACGTCAAGAACGTCTTCGTGGAGGAGGCGGGCGACGACGCGACCAAGGTCGCCCAGGCCACCCAGCAGACCATCGGCCGCAAGATCCAGGAGCTGAAGCTCGCGATCCAGGTCGAGGAGGAGCTGGGCAAGAAGAAGATCCTCGAGAACTACCTGAACATCACGTTCTTCGGCCAGCAGGCCTACGGCGTCGAGGCGGCCTCCCAGCGCTACTTCTCCAAGCACGCCAAGGACCTCACCGTCCAGGAGGCCGCCCTCCTGGCCGGCATCGTCCAGTCGCCCAGCCGGTACGACCCGGTCAACGACGAGGCGGAGGCCACCAAGCGGCGCAACGTCGTGCTGAACCGCATGGCGGAGGTCGGCGACATCTCCCCGGCCCAGGCCGAGAAGGCGAAGAAGGCACCGCTCGGGCTGAAGGTCAGCAGGCCCAAGAACGGCTGCATCACGGCTGTGGACAACGCGGGCTTCTTCTGCGACTACGTGCGCGAGGTCTTCCTGAGCGAACCGGTCTTCGGCAAGACCCGCAAGGACCGGGCCAAGGTCTGGAACCAGGGCGGCCTGACCATCCGCACGACGCTCGACCCGCAGGCCCAGGAGTCGGTCCAGCAGTCGCTCAAGGACCACGTGTACCAGTCGGACTCGGTCGCCGCCGCGAGCACGCTGGTCGAACCGGGCACCGGCAAGGTCCTCGCGATGGGCCAGTCGAAGCCCTACGGCTACGGCAAGAACGAGACCGAGATCAACTACTCGGTCGACCACGCCAGCGGCGGCTCCAACTACGGCTTCCCGACCGGTTCCACCTTCAAGCCCTTCGTCGCGGCGGCCGCGCTCGAGGAAGGGCGCCCGGCCACGCAGGAGTACCCGTCCCCGTACGAGATCCCCTACCCCGAGCCCGTGCAGACGTGCAGTGGGAAGCCCTGGCTCAACACGGCCGGTGAGAAGGTCCCCAACGAGAGCGAGTCGGAGGTCGGCCCGTACCGGCTGAAGAAGGCGATGGCCCTCTCGGTCAACACCTACTTCGTCCAGATGGTGGCCGACATCGGGCTGTGTCCGGTGATGAAGATGACGGACGCCCTGCACGTGGTGCAGGGCAGCGGCGAGAAGCTGCCGGAGGTCCCCGCCATCTCCCTCGGGTCCAAGGGCGTGTCCCCGCTGACGATGGCGAGCGCGTACGCCGCCTTCGCCTCCCGGGGCATGTACTGCACGCCGATCGTGATCGAGTCGATCACCCAGAAGATCGGCGACAAGCAGCAGTCGCTCGACGTCCCGAAGTCGACGTGCTCGCGCGCGATGAGCGAGAAGACCGCGGACACGGTCAGCACCCTGCTGCAGGGCGTGGTCGACTCCGGTACGGGTAAGGCGGCCGGGCTCACGGACCGTGACAACGCCGGCAAGACGGGTACGACCGACGAGCGCAAGAACGCCTGGTTCGTCGGCTACACGCCGAACCTGTCCGGCGCCGTCTGGGTGGGCAGCGCCTCGCAGCAGGTCCAGATGAAGGACATCACGATCGGCGGGCAGTACCACGATCTGGTCTTCGGTGGCGCGGTCCCCGGTCCCATCTGGAAGGACGCCATGACCGGCGCCCTGGCGGGCAAGGACTCCCCCTCGTTCAACCTCGTCGACATCCCGGACGAGGACAAGAACAAGGACAAGAACAAGGACCGCGACAAGGAGAAGCCCGACGACGGGAACAACGGCGACGACGGCTTCATCGCCGGCCTGACCGACGGCGGCAACGGCAACGGCGGGGGCGACGGCGGCTTCCCGGGAAATCTGATCCAGGGCCCGGGCAACGGGCCGGGCGGGCGACACTGACCCGCCCGACCGGCACACGCACGGCCAGGACGAAACGGTCCCTTCCCCGAAACGGGGGAGGGACCGTTCGCCTTGTTTCCAAACCTATTCGACGTGATTACGCCAGCCGACGAGAGAGCCATTCCGTTCGCGCGATGCCGTGACATAGTCGCGTCTGGCCCCGCCACCGGGTGCCTTTCATTGCCGCACCACGGAGGGGAAATGAAACTTCGCACACGGATCGGCGCGACGTTCGGCGCACTGATCAGCGCTCTCACCCTGGTCCTCATGCTCCCCGGCTCGGCACAGGCGAGCGCCCAGGCGTGCTCCGGGTTCGGCTGCGACGGCCACGACCCGAACATCCAGTCGTGGCAGACCGGACCGGTCAGCCCGTACGGGCCGTACAACCTCGGCAGCTCCTTCATGTACGAGCTGCGGTGGGGCAAGACCGACGGCGACCAGTACAGCTGGGCCCGGCTGCACTACATCAGCGGCTCCAACGAGCAGGACTGGAGCGTGTACGTCCAGCGCTGCACCAAGGACCAGTCCGAGTGCTACTGGCGGCTCGGCCTGAAGAAGGGCGGCGCCTCGGGCTGGACCGCCAAGATCCCCGACGGGACGAACTACTACTGGACGCGCACCCCGATGTACTACAACCCCTCGACCCACATGATGCGGGCCTGCGTGGAGGACCCGTCGGGCGACCAGAGCTGCACCCCCTGGTACTGAGCCGGCCCACGGTCGCCGTGACAACGGCGCCGCAGCCGCGCGGCGGAACGATGGAATTCCATCGTTCCGCCCTTTTGTCGCTCATCTTTCATTTATCCATCTTCCCCGTGCGGCAAAGTTCATTTAAAATGAGGCGCGCATAACCGCCGCACATCACATCGGGGTTCTTTTGACCGCCAGACCGGAGAATTGCGTCGACCTTTCCGCCGTCGGCGACGACGACCGAAAGATTCTGAATCTCTTGTATGCGGGCTTCAGCGATGCCTCGATCGCCCGGCGACTCGGCGTAGGACACCGCACGGTACAGCGCAGGGTCCAGCGGCTCATGGCGCAGCTGCGGGCCAACGGGCGCGTGGCCCTGGGAGCACGGGCCCAGGAGCTGGGTCTGCTCCGGGCGGCCCTGCGTCCGCCGTACGAGACGGGAGGACATCCGCTGGAGCGGACGCCCTCCCGCAACCCGTGAGGGCCCTGCCGGTCCGTCAGCTGTAGCGCTCGGCCCGGCGGCGACGGGCCGGTTCCGTCACGTCGGGGACCACACCCGCGCCCGCGCCCGGGACCTCGTTCCACGAGCGGATCTTCGCGGCGACGCGTCCCAGCCGCGCGTCGTCCGGCGGTACGTCGAGGTAGAACAGCCCTTCGTACGGGCGGCGGTCGTCGCCGCCCCACCGGACGACGCCCTCGGTGTCGGCGAGGATGTCGCGGAGGGTCTGCACCTGGGCCCCGGTGAAACCGTCCCGCACACCCGCCGGATAGGAACCCGGTCTGATCACGACGGCGGTGCCGGACGCCAGGTTCGACTCGGGCCGCCGGGCGTCGCGCACCGCCGACGGAGTCGTCCACCCCAGAAGGGCTCCGGGCCCCGTGCCGGCCCCCAGGGCGTCCACCTCGTAGTGGAAGCGGCGGATCACATGGACCAGCACCGTCTGCGGGTCGCCCATGCGCAGCCGGACGGTCAGCCCGGTGCCCGGCACGGAGCAGGTGACGACGGCACCGTCGGCGTCGACGGCGTTCTGCATCTCCCACCCGTTGGCGGACGGCCGGCCCGTACACAGCCGGCGATGACGCGCTCTCGCGCGGCGCAGCGCCTCCTTCAACGCGTCGTTCCTGAGCGGCTGCGGCCCGGCGGCAGCGGCCGGGGAGGCGAGCAGGCCGGTGGTGGTGAGGCTCGCGGCGGCGGTGGCACCCGCGGCGGCGAGGAGGGTGGTGCGGCGGGGAATACCGGAGTTGTTCAACGGCTCATCCTTTCTTCTGTGTCGGCGTGCGCTGCTGGTGGTGCAGGAAGGCGGAGGCCCCGGCACCGAGGAGCGCGAGCACCAGCAGAACGGTGAGGGTCGGATTGACGTAGCCGGGGACGACGACGGAGTAGTCACGGCCGTCCGAGACCTCGCAGACGAGCCGCAGCGGGACGAAGTCCCCTCTGCGGCCCACCAGGACCGCCCCTTCGGGTCGCTGCCGCTCGCACTCCTGCGCCTGCTCCTGGTCCCCCAGGAACAGCAGGTCGAGCAGGCCCCACAGGTAGACCGCGAGGCCCGCCGCGATCGCCGTCAGGCAGACGTCCCGCGTCACCCCGGCCGCGGTGCGGTGGAGGCGGGCCCGCGCGGTGAACCGGGAGCCCAGGTACGCCAGGAGAGCGATCAGCGCCGGTGTCGCCGTGAGGAGCGTCGTGAAGAGAACGGTGTCGTCGTGGCCCTGCCAGGGATCGGCTGCCGTGATCACGCGCGTCAGACCCCGCGGATGGCGAGGTTGTACTTCTCGAAGATCGCGTAGAGCGGCATGCGTTCCTGCGCGTGGGCCTCCGCCTCGGTGCCGAAGCCCTGGTAGCGGCGCAGCACCTCGTAGATCTCGGTCTCGGTGTAGTCGAGCGCGGGGCGGCGGATCGGGGTCTCGGCGTGATCGCCCGCCTTTCCGTCGGCGCCCCAGATGTGCATGTGCGGCACGGTGCTCAGGTTGAACACGTTGTCCTGGTTGACCTTCTGCCACATGGCCCAGCGGTCGTCGTCGGAGGTCGCGTCGAGGATGGTGCCCTCCAGCAGCCCCGCGCGGATCGAGTTGTTGCGCGCCAGGATGCAGGTGCGACCGGAGATCTTGGCGATGCCGGTGCTGCTGTCGACCAGCTGCTCGATCTTGGGGAGGTCCTTGGCCCAGTCGGGGATGATCCCGGTGTGGTAGAGCGTCACACCGGCGTCCTCGGTGAGGTCCTTGATGCTGTAGTGGCAGAACTCCCAGAACGCCGAGGTCTGGATGAGCGCCTTGCGCATCCGGTACCTGCGGGCCCCGGATGTGATCGCCGCGTCGTGGCTGATGATCGTTTCGAGGCATTCCCGCAGGGTGTAGATGCGCTCCCCGCCGGGCTTGCCGATGCTCGCCATGTACGCCTGGATCTCCTGCAGCAGGGCGGGCAGGAGATCGATGTCGAAGCCGATGTCGAGCTTCTCGGAGGCGGCGGGGTAGAAGTCGCCCTGTCCGGTGTCGCGGCCCGAGGCGATGTTGTTGTCGATCTCGATCTGGCCGTCACCGGAACCGATCGTCTTGGTGACGATCTGGTCGAAGGACCAGTTCTCGGGCATCGGATATCCGAGGTTGCCGGAGAAGCCGGACGACATGTCCGACACGAAACTGGCGTCCGCGTAACCTGCCGCGGATATCCGGGAACAGGCGTTGCGCGGCCCGTAGACCCCGATCTTGTAGGGACTGCCCAGCCGGTTCATCTCGTCCCTGACGCTTTGGAAGTACGGCAGGATGTACGAGGTGACCTCTTCGTCCACCGCGTCGTAGTCGACGGCGAAGTAGATGCGCGTGCCGGGCTTGAACCCGTGTTCCTCCGCCTTGAACGAAGCGGTCATGCAGTCGGTGACGCCCTGCTCGACGCTGTAGTAGTCGACCGAGCGCGCCCACGTCTGGTAGATGGGGAAGCAGCGCAGCCCGTACTCCTTGATGGTCGCCAGCTCGCCCGGCTGGATCTCCTTCTCCGGGAGCGACGTGGTGGACGGGTTGTAGAGGTACCGCCCGACGTACTTGTAGCCGGCGGCCTTCAGGGCCTGGGCCCGAGCGGGGGTGATCTTCGTGACGCCGTCGCACGCCTCGCCCGCCCGGCTCTGGTCGCCGTAGGAGACGAGCAGGGCGGCCCAGGTCCCGAAGTCGCCCTGGCCGTTCACGGCGAGCTTCATGAACGACTGGAACGTACTGACGCTGGAGGCCAGCGAGGACGTGTACGAACTCGTGAAGGACACCGGGCGCTTGTTGAGGACCATCGCCCCGGTGAACAACTGCACCCAGACCCCGGAGGAGCCGGTGGACACCGTGTGGCTCTTCAGGCCGGACTGCGTGCCGGGACCGAAGACCCCGTTCGCGACGCCGTCGGCCATGCCCAGTTCGTACTGGATGGCGAAGAGCATCGACTTGGCGACGTCACGGGAGTGATGGCCGTCGCAGGGAATGATGTAGAAGTCCTTGCGGAGCACGTACCGGCCGTTGAGCCACTGCTGGATGGACCGGATGGTCTCCGACCCGTCGTTGACGGTGACGTAGGCGTCCATGTTCATCAGCCCCTTGACCACCTTCGGCCACAGGGAACTGCCGGGATAGGTGCCGCCGACGCCCATGTTCGCGTTCAGCTTCGCCACGGCCGCCTTGACGCGGTCGTTGTAGGTACCGTCGATGTCACCGCCGTCGTAGCCCTTGCAGTAGAGCGCCGACTGGATGATCCGGCAGAAGTTCGCCGACGGGATGGTGGTATCGTCGAGCTTGCCGTACTTCTCACCGATGGTGGCGAGGGTGGTCGGACCGAAGTTGTCCGACAGCGACGGGATACCCATCTCGTACTGCAGTGCCCGAGTCAGGGCATACATCACGGTCCAACCCGTGCGACCGTTCTCCTCCAGTTTGGAAATGCCGAGGGTGGCGCCGTTCCCGTAGGTGGTGTTGATGAATCTCTGGGCGCGGAGCACCATCTCGTCAGCCATGGGGTCCCTTCCTGCCGCCGGAATTCGAAGGCGGGGCGGAAGAGGTCGGCGCACACCGCGTCGCTGTTGCCGCGGCATTCATGGGGTCGGGCATGCCCTGATTCCCCCCCCGAGAACGACATTTCCCACCCCAGCAGCCCTCCGGACTGCTCTTGACCAGTAGGAACCTAGATCATCGGTGCGGCCGCGAGAAGGACTCGGGCACTGCGGGAACACGAAGGCCGAATTTCGCCGTGAACAGACCGGCACAAAGGCTTCAGGGAAAGAAAAAACCGCGCGCGAGCGGTTGCTCCTACGCTTTCCCTGCCCGCGTCACGGAAGGGTCGAAATCCAGCTTTCGGTTGTTTTGTTGTTGATGGGGAGAACACAGGACGGCCGGGATGCGGATGCTTCCCGGCCGTCGGTCGTCGTGCGTACTCAGCCCGCCAGGAGCTTCTTCACCGCGGCGGCGACCCGGCCGCCCTCGGCCTGCCCGGCCACCTTCGGGTTCACGATCTTCATCACGGCGCCCATGGCGCGCGGGCCCTCGGCCCCGGCCGCCTTCGCCTCCTCGACGGCCTGCGCGACGATCGCGTTCAGCTCGTCGTCGGAGAGCTGCTTCGGCAGGTAGGCGGCGAGCACCTCGCCCTCCGCCTTCTCCCGCTCGGCCTGCTCGGCGCGACCGCCCTGGGCGAAGGCCTCGGCGGCCTCCCGGCGCTTCTTCGCCTCGCGGGTGATCACCTTCTGCACCTCGTCGTCGGAGAGCTCCCGCTTCTCCTTCCCCGCGACCTCCTCCTTGGTGATCGCGGCCAGCGTCAGCCGGAGCGTCGCGGAGCGGAGCTCGTCGCGCTCCTTGATCGCGGAGTTGAGGTCGTCGTGCAGCTTCGACTTGAGCGTGGTCATGACCTGATTGTCGCAGGTACGCGGGGGACGGCGCCCGCCGATTTGCGCGCCCCCGGCGCAGGGGAGCGCGGACGGCGTCCCGGCACTGCCTTCTCACGACTGCTTCCACCCGCCGTTCACGCCTGCCGCATCCCCCTGCCGCATCCCCCTGCCGCTTCCGCCCACCGCTTACGCCCACCGATTCCCCGCACCCATGCCCCGCACCGATTCCCCTCGCCGATTCCGTCCACCGATTCCGTCCACCGATTCCCCTCGTCGGTTCACTCACCGCTTCTGACACGATGGAGGTATGCGCGCGCGATACGGAGTACCCCTGGGAATCACGGCGGTTGGCACCGCCGGGCTGATCTACGCGGCGGGGATCGAGCCCCGCTCCTTCCGCCTCCGACGGGTGACGGTCCCCGTCCTCCCCTCCGGGATGCGCCCCCTGCGCGTGCTCCAGGTCTCCGACATCCACATGGTCGGCGGTCAGCGCAGGAAGCAGCGCTGGCTGCGCTCGCTGGCCGGGCTGCGCCCCGACTTCGTGATCAACACCGGCGACAACCTGTCCGACCCGGAGGGTGTCCCCGAGGTCCTGGACGCCCTGGGCCCCCTGATGGAGTTCCCGGGCGCCTACGTCTTCGGCTCCAACGACTACTACGGTCCCCGGCCGCGCAACCCCGCCCGGTACCTGCTCGAGAAGGTCCAGGGCCGCCACGGCCTCAACGGCAACCCGCCGGTCGTCGGAGCCCTGCACAACCCGTGGGAGGACCTGCGCGACGGTTTCGACGCCGCGGGCTGGCAGAACCTCACGAACACCCGGGGCTCGCTCAAGATCGAGGGCGTGTCGGTCGAGCTGACGGGACTGGACGACCCGCACATCAAGCGGGACCGGTACGCGGAGGTGGCCGGCGGTCCGTCCGGCACGGCCGACTTCTCGATGGGCGTGGTCCACGCCCCGTACCTGCGCGTCCTGGACGCCTACGCGGCGGACGGCTACCCCTTGATCCTGGCCGGGCACACCCACGGCGGCCAGCTGTGCATCCCCTTCTACGGCGCCCTGGTCACCAACTGCGACCTGGACACCGACCGCGTGAAGGGCCTGTCCACGCACACGTCCCAGGGCCACACGGCCTACCTCCACGTCTCGGCCGGCTGCGGAGCGAACCGCTACACCCCGTTCCGCTTCGCCTGCCCACCGGAGGCGACGCTGCTGACGCTGGTGGGGCGGGAGGGCTGACCCGATTCCCGGCGGGGGGTGGATCCGGGGATCCGGGGATCCGGGGGATCCGGGGAGCCGGGGAGGAGCCAGGAACCGAGGGAGCCGGGGAGCCGGGGCTGCCCGGGGGGTAACCCACACGGCCCACTCACATAGCCCGCTATGTCCGGTCTGCCTACGTTGAGGCCATGACAGCCCCGATACCCAGGGACATCCCGGACCTCCCCCCGATCCCGGGCCACGTCGTCCTCCCGCCCACCGTCGTACCGGCCCGCGCCGTACTGATCCCGGCCCGCCGTCGCCTCGTCGCCGTCTTCCGCGGCCTGATCGCCGCGCTGGCCGTGACCGGCGTGACGATCGAGCTGCTCGCCGGCGGGTCGCCCACGACGGCCCTGAGCCACTTCACGATCCAGAGCGGCATACTGCTGGCCCTGGTCATGCTCGCCTCCGCCCGGTGCGCCTGGTCCGCCCACCACCCGCTCCCGGGTGCCCTCACGGGAGCGGCCCTGTTCTACGTCGTCGCCGCGAGCCTGGTCCACCACCTGCTCCTGACCCACGCGTCGAGCCCCTTCGCGGCACCCGACGGCACCGGCACGGCCTGGCAGACCGCCGCGACCCACATCCTCCACACGGCCCTGCCGGTGGCCGCGGCCCTGGACTGGCTCCTGCTCACCCCCTCCGGCCACCTGCACCTGCGCCACGCCCCCGTCTGGCTCCTGTACCCCCTGGCCTACCTGGCCTTCTCGCTGGCCCGCGGCGAGCTGCTCCTCCCCGGCTCCCAGGACCGCTACCTCTACCCCTTCCTCGACGTCGACCAGCACGGGTACAAGATCGTCCTCGGCAACGCCCTCCTGGTCGGCCTCGCCCTCTACGCCCTGGGCGTACTCCTCGTCGCCCTGGACCACATCCGGCCCGACCCGCTCCGCCGCCCCCGGTAAACCGGATTTCGTCTCCAGCCACCGGTGGGCTAAAGTAAACGACGTCGCCGCGACGAGCAGCGACGATCGGGGTGTGGCGCAGCTTGGTAGCGCGCTTCGTTCGGGACGAAGAGGTCGTGGGTTCAAATCCCGCCACCCCGACAGTGAAGTACCAGGTCAGGGGCCTGATCCGCATGGCGGGTCAGGCCCCTGAGTGGTTCCTGGAGATCGTTTGGGAGAAATCTGGGAGAAGATCTTGGTCGGCTTCTCCCAGGACCAGTCTCCAGTGCCGCAGGATGGGTGACACTCAAGCGTCCTCAGACCTGCGCGTTCGCGAATCCAGGGCTCGTAGCTGACCAGGAACGCCGCGGCGGGCCGCCCCAACGGTCGTTAGGAACACCGTCCATGGCAGGTCATCGCTCAGCACCTCCCCACGACCCCGCCCATGCGCTGGCCCAGCGAGTGCGGGCTTTGCGGGAGGACCGTGGGTGGACGCGTGAACGGCTGGCTAAAGAGGCAGGCATCGCCGCCGTGACGCTGCGCCGACTTGAGAGTGAGGGAGCGATCCAGCCAGGTTTCTTCACCGTCGGCGCGGTGGCTGAGGCTCTTTCCGTCTCCCTCGATGATCTTTTTCGGGTCACTCAAGCCCCGCCTGTTACCCCCGGTCTCTGGTCAGCCGGATACGAAGGTCGAGACATCGACTCATTCGTCGCCTCTCTCGTCGACAGTCACATCGGTGTCGTAGCGGACGTACGGCTCACCCCGATCAGCCGCAAGAAGGGCTTCAATAAGACCCGTCTCGGGGAGGCTCTGGCCGAAGCCGGCATCGAGTACACGCACCTTCGTGGCCTGGGCAATCCGAAGGACAATCGGGAGCCCTTCTGGGACGGCCGTGTGGCAATGGGGTGCGCGCGCTTCCGTGGCCTACTGCGATCCGAACAGGCCCAGGCCGACCTTGACCGCCTCGCAGAACACGCCCGAGCGTCGCGGGTCGCGGTGCTGTGCTTCGAGAAGGACGAGAGTCGCTGTCACCGGCAGGTCGTCTTGGAGACAGTCCGCAACCGGGTCCAAGTGCCAGTGAATCCCTTGGCCTGACTTCGTCCTCGGCTTTCGCAGGTGCCCTTGCCAGCGGTGCATGCCTCTCGTCCAATCAGATCGGGGAGATCGATGGAGGGGGCACACCATGGCGTCGTCGGCATTCGGGAAGCGTCAGCGCGCACGGATCATGATCACGGTCAAGACGTACCCGGAGCTGTCCAGCAAATACCGCGAGACAAGCTGTGTGGCCGGCATACGCCTCGATCAAGGCGAGCCGCAGCACGTGCGGCTTTTCCCTGTGCCCTTCCGGCTCCTCAGCGAAGAGGCGCAGTTCTCCAAGTACTCGATCATCGAAGTCGACGTCGAGCCACACCGCCTTGAGCGTGACTCCCGCCCAGAGAGTCTCCGTCCGTATCTCGACACGTTGGAGATTGTGGGCGAGGTACCGCCCGACGGCGGCTGGCAGAAGCGATATCGGCACGTGGAGCCCCTGGTCGCCCCGTCGCTCTGCGCCATCAAGAGGGATCAGGAGAAACGAGGAACGTCTCTCGGTGTCTTTCGCCCCGCCGAGATCACCCGCTTCCGGCTGGAGGCTGCCGAGCCATGGTCTGTCTCCAAGGCCGCGCTGGCCGACCAACTCGACTTGTTCGAGCAGGAGCTGAACCCGCTGGAGTGGGTACCGCTCGACCTCCGCTACAGCCTTCGCTGCGCCGATGGCGACTGCCCGACACACGACATGGGGTTGAAGGACTGGGAGGCAGGTCAGTCGTACCGCAAGTTCCTGCGTAAGTACGGCGAGCACGGGGTCCGTGATGCGCTCCGCGAGCGCTGGTACACGCGGATGTGTGCCCCGAACAGAGCCGTTCACTTCTTCGTCGGGAACATCGCGGCCCATCCCAAGACGTTCATGCTGCTGGCCGTCTTCTACCCGGAGCGGAAGGTCGTCGAGTACGTGCAGGACGGTCTGTTCGGCGAGTGAGTAACGCTCCTGCTGCGTACTCAGGCGGACTTGCTGTGCTGCTGCGGGCTGCTCGCTTTCGGCTGCTTCGGAAACTGGGTAACCCTCTTCATGCGAGGCTCCCTACCGAAGACCGAACGGTACTTCTCGATCGTGCCGATCTCCCTGACGATCTTCTTCACCCACGCGGGTGTGTAGACATACGCGCCGAACGCCTCGCTGTAGATGCAGTACTTCGCGTCCGTGGCACAGGGATCGGGGGCCCCGGTGGCAGGTCTGACTCCGAAACGTCGCCACATCAGCGCATGCTCGTGGCTGGCGCTGAATTCGAAGGGCACCTGGTCTTCGACGAGGCGAGCCGACCGTTGACGATCACCGTCGAGACCACGACCCTCACCGGCGAGACCGTCACCACCGTCTACGAGCGCGGCCTCGCCCGCCTCATCCACCACGAGATCGACCACCTCGACGGCCTCGTCTACACAGCCCGCATGAAGGACGGGGTCGTCCCGATCCCGGTCGAGGAGTACCGCCAGACTGGTCAGGCGTGGGCATACGAGCGGTCCTGACCTCCGGCTGATCGGCGATCCATCCTCCGGAACACCCTGTTCCGGTGCCAGGCAGAGCCCGGCCGTCGGCCGGCTGGTTCTCCAGCGACAGCGTCACCAGACTTTTAGAGCCTCCTGACGCTGTCGGATGGGTAGGCAATACTGCGGAGGTTCGACAGAAGGATCATGCACTGACCTGGGGGCGCAGTGGCAGGCAGAAATGTGGCGGGCGGGAACGATCCCTATGCCAGGGAACGCGCGCGGCAGGCCAGGGAGGCCGAGAAGGTACGCAGGGCCGCCGAGGCCGAGGCCAAACGCAAGGCGCGCGAGGAGAAGCTCGCGCACGAGACGGCCCGCGCGCAGGAGGCTGCTGACCGCACCTACGTGGTCGAGAACGACACCGAGCAGTTGGCGAATCTTCTGCGAACAGCTGTGCTGGGCGGCAGCCCTTTGACCTTCGACCGGCTCAAGCAGGAGTTCACGCCGACAGTTTTCAGCCCTCCCAAGGGTCGGACCAAGGCTGCCCCGCAGCCCCGCTGGGAGGAGTACGAACCGGAACCGCCACGCGGATTCCTCGGCGCGCTCGGCTTCGGGCGCAAGGGATACGACGCCGAAGTCGAATCGGCTCGCGTGCGGTTCGACAAGGCACTGCGCGACCATGCGCGGGACGAGACGAAGCGCGTCGAGAAGCTGGACAAGCTCCGCACCAGGCACGCGGAGCAGAACCAGCAGAAGGCCACCCGAGTCGAGGAGTGGAACGCCCGCGTCGAGGAACGCCGGGCTGCTTACCGCGAGCGGGACGTCGAGGCCGTGGAGTGGTTCATCGACCAGGCACTCGCCGCCTCCACGTACCCACATGGCTTCCCCAAGGCACACCGGGTTTCGTATCAGGCAGACACCGGTGACCTGCTCGTCGAGATCGACCTCCCGCTGGAGGACGTCGTTCCCGCGGCCCGCGCATATCGCTACGTGAAGTCGCGCGACGAGATCAATCCCGTGCCCCGTCCCGACAAGGAGCGCAAGGAGCTCTACGCTTCTGTCCTTGCCCAGACCGCGCTGCGCACAGTGCACGAGCTGTTCGCCGCTGACACTGAGGGCACCGTCAAATCGATCGCCCTCAACGGGCATGTGGCCACCATCGACCGGGCCACCGGGCGCGAAGTACATCCCTGCCTGATCACCCTCCAGACGGACCGGGAGGAATTCGCGCAGCTGGTCCTGACACAGGTGGACCCTCGGGCCTGCCTGAAGCGGCTGCGCTCACTGATCTCGCCGAACCCGTACGAATTGGAACCCGTGCGACCTCTGGTCACGTTCGACCTCAGCAAGTTCCGGCTCATGGACAGCTTGGACGTCGTGGCAGGGCTGGACAGCCGCCCGGTGCTCATGGACCTGACGCCCACGGAGTTCGAGCACTTGATCCGGCAGCTGTTCGAAGCCATCGGTCTGGACAGCGTGAACACCCAACCTTCCAAGGACGAGGGTGTCGACGCCATCGCGATGAACACCGACCCGGTGATGAAGGGCCTGTGCATCATCCAGGCGAAACGCACCAAGAACGTGGTGCCGTTCGAGACCGTCTCTGCCCTGGCCGGCGTCGTGGAACACAAACGCGCTGCCAAGGGCATCCTGGTGACGACCTCATGGTTCGGTCGGGCCAGCGAGGCGTTCGCCAATGAGCACGGACGTCTCGAACTGCTCGACGGCGCCAACCTAGTCCATCTGTTCAAGGAGCACTTGAGCCTTGACGTGATCCCAGGGGCGGTCCCGCCGAAGCGCCGGCCGACGTGAAGCAGGCACCCCGGCCCGGCACCAACCGTCACCGAGTGAGGTGACGGTTGGTACCGGGGCGGGTCAGCGCCATGGCTGCGGGATGTTGGCCAATTGACCCAGCAGATCGCAGTCTGCCGGTTTCCGCTGCGGCTTGCGCCATGGGGCACCGTGCCCACCCAGCGCGCAGCTCGCGAACTTGCGTCACGGTGTCATCACCGATGCCGGACTCGTTGTAGCAGCACTCGCAGACGACATGCCGAGGGAACCCGTGCTCGTAGAGCATTCCCGTCATCCAGCCCACAGATGCGGCAAGCGGTCTCAACCGCGCTCTCCATTCGCACAGGATATCGATCCTGCCAAATGCAACGACCTCTTAACTGGCCAGCGCCATCACGTTCTCCAGAAGCGAGTACAGGAGCTTCGGCTCCCCGCTGGCAGTACGAGCGGCCTCGGCGTACGTCGGAGCGTGCTTGCAGTCGGCCACGTAGCCATCGCCCTGCTTCGCCAACTCCTTTCGACGCTCAGTCCACGCCGGCCAGTGCTCAGCGAGATACGTCTCCAGGTCATCCTCGAACACCGTATGAGTCGCCTCGCATGCGGTAGCTGGCCGAGCGTTCGCTGAAGCGCCGAGATAGCCAAGGATGTTCATGTTCTTCTCGCCCGCCGCGCGGACTGCCTCTGCCTTTCCGACCAACGCCTTGGGGCCCGCGTCGCCATCGAAGACGACGTAGCAGTTGACGCCGAACCCCCTCAGGATGGCGTGGGCGAGGATGAGATTGTCCTTGCCTTCCACGTTGATCACGCTAATGCCGTTCGCGCCCAAACTGAGGCCCTGCTGCTCGGCAAACCCGAGGATGACCGCCTCGTCTGCCTCCCCTTCGACGAGCACAGCAGCCGCGACGAAAAGCCCCTCCGCTAGGTCCTTGACGTAACGCGTGGTCGCATGACGCCGGATGGACCTGTCTGATACTCGGCCGATGAGGGACTGAATCAAATCCTGTTCGGAGAGCTGTCGCACGCTGACATCGGGGTGTTGCCCACTGCCCACCCTGACCAGTCGACGGATCTGCTTATAGTTGCGCGGGTCGATGAACACCGGGCTGTGAGTCGCGTACATCACCTGAGTTCGGTCCGCTGCCGAAGAGACGAGGCCGCGCAGAACCTGGGCGAAGACCTTTGTCTGCGCGGGATGCTGAAAAAGCTCCGGCTCTTCGATCGCCAGACACAGCGACCGGGTCCCGTCCTCAGGCCGACGAGTTTCCGCAAGGTACTTCAACGCGGCGATGATCAGGGCTCGCTGGAAGCCGTGCCCCTGGCGACGCACCGAGGTCATAGCCGCGCCGTCCCTGATGCTGACCGCAAAAGTCGTCTTGGCCGGCTTCGGAGTCTGTGCAACAGGCTTCACGACGATGTGCCGCCCCGTGCTGAATTTGGCGACTTCGTCGGACAGCGAACCCGACAGCCTCTTCAGCATCGGCCCGTACACCTCCTCGTGCACCTTCTCGCGAGCCGTCTGGGCGGCGTCCTCGATCGATGTGAACCGAGCGTCGGCCTCGGATCGGTCCACCGCGTGCTCAAGGATCCGACCCACCGCCGTGGCCTTGCCGTCGTCCGCCTCCTCGTATGCGCGGAGGTCGGCGGAGATGAACACGAAGTCGATCAGCTTGGCAAGCAGCCCCTGGCCGGCGAACCCGAAGAACTGTGTGCCCTCGACGTCCGTCTCAGCGAGCCGACCGCGGTTCTTCGACTCCCAGACGCGCATCGCGGCGTCTGCATCGTCCCAGCTCTTTGTGGCGGGCAGGTCAAGTCCGGCGTCGCTCTCCCGCAGAGCCTTGTACGCGTTGTGCTTCTCCCGTTTCCCCTCATGCCGCCTGATCTCGTCGAACGGCTGGTAGGCCAGGGCCTTCCCAGTGATCCGATCGTCCCCGTCCTCCCAGGTACGCCAGATCCGTACCGTCTCAACGTCGTCGGGCGCGTAGTAGCCCAACGCGGCGCGGTCGAAAGCCGTCAGCCCGTCGAACTCCACTTCCACACGGATCCGCTTGCCCTCCGCCGCCGAGTGAACGTCCTCTTCCGCAATCTCTCCGCCCTTGTCTCCGTTAAAGAACCAGTCAAGAGCGCGCAGCACAGTCGACTTACCAACGCCCGTGGGGCCAATGAGAGAGGTGATGCCATCGAAGGAGACGTCCAGCGTGCGCAGGCAGCAGAAGTTCTCGATACATATGCGCTTGATCTTCACGAGCGTCCTGGGATGCAAGGGTACGGGGCCGCTAGGCCCACAGGGACATCTGTGACGCTAGCGCCAGATGTGATGTGTGGTCAGTTTCTTTTCATAATTGGATACACGAGACATCTGCTATACGGCCCGTATCAGGGCAGGCGCCCGTACAGACGTGCAGGCATCATCCGCATCTGGGCACCCCCCAGTTGGTCGCGCAACCGAACCCGGCACGCACCGGGGATGGCCGGTCGGCGGCGCACATGCCTATGCCCTGCGCGTCTTCGCCGCAGCACGAGCCGACTCCGCATTTGCAGTGGCGTTGAGACGGGCCAGATGCGCGCGTTGCGATACTTCGCCCCCGATAGAGGACCAGCCGTACAAGGACGCGAGCAGTTCGGCTGCGACAGCTGCCGCTGCCGTCAAGCCAGCTGTAGCCCTGGACATGGACGCAGGGGGCCTGGCAACCAACCGACCTCGGCTTTGAGCAGCCGTGATGGCACATTGTTCCGACCAGAGCTCGAAGACCTGAGCGAGACGGGCGAAGAAGGCAGCCGCCGCGGCCAAGCAGATGTAGAAGGCGACGAGCCCTCCTCCAATCCGCGCAGCGACGCCCGGATCCGGATCGTGGTCGGTCCAAGGCCAGCCCATGACCGCATAGACGACAGCCAGACCAGCCGAAGCGGCAATCCATGCAGCCCCGATCAGAGACTCCAGAACGCCCTCATAGTCATCCCCACCGTCGTGGTCCTGCTCTGACTGTCGCTTCGTCGGCGTGGCATCGTCGGACGCCTTCTTCCCGTACGGCGGGAGAAAGACCTGCCAAAGGCCACCGTGGACGTCGCCGCCTACAAACGTGCCAGACCCGTGGTTGTGCTGATCCCGGTGCTCAGCGTCCGCCATCTGACGCCCCGCCGTAGTTGAAGGTCAGGCCACCATGGACGTCACCACCGATGAACGTTCCAGTGCCGGTGTTGTGCTGGTTCCAGACCTTCGAGGCCGGCGGGGTGGGCCCCGCGAGTTCGTCCACCTCGCTCAGGGCATCTCGGTGCTCGGCAAGGTACTGGGCGATGAGATGCGCCCAGGCGGTCGCTGCGAGCGCCTGGGTCTCTGGAGAGGGCGAAGTGAGCTGGGTAGCGGTGTTATCCACTGCCTGAGCAGCCGATCTCTGTTGTTCCGTGGTGGCACGGCGGAAGAAATAGGCCACCTTCAGGCGCATCTTCTCGGCGCCCGACGCGGCTATGGCCGCAACGAGCGTGCTGGCCGCACCCGTGGCCACGGCCATTAATTCGGCGTCGTACATGATCGATATATCTCCCCGTTCGTGGTGACGTGCACCAGCAGAACCTACCGGGCACCACTGACACTCCGAGGGGACAATGCGCATACACGATCTGGGGCAACCGAGGCCACGAATCTGGGGCGCTCCTCAGTCAGCGAGGCGCCGACCGCCTGGTCGCAGTTCTGGCTGCATTCACCGACGTTCGGCGCAGTTCGCCCCACCCCGATCCACGTGCTCCACTGCAGTTCAGGACGCCCCCGGGTGTCGCCGACCCCCCGTACGAACATTCGGAAAGCGTGCTGGGCAGCCCCGAGGCACCGGCGCATGCCGGACGTCACGTGCGCGAGAACAGGGCGGCGGGGCGCGAGTCCCGGTGGAACGGGACGACGACGTACACCCGGCGCGCCCGCAAGAGGCTCACCTGACACGCAAACTTGCTGCGGCAACCACACAGGTCCGCGCCGATCCCGCGGGTAGCCGTTCCCCATTGGGAGAAATCTGGGAGATGATCTTCCAACGGAGGCCCACCGAGGCCACGCGGGGCCACTTCACACCAAGCCGCTGACCAGCACAGATACCCATCACTGCCGGTCTCGATCTTGCCCGAACCTCATTCGGGACGAAGAGGTCGTGGGTTCAAATCCCGCCACCCCGACAGAGATTTACCAGGTCAGGGGCTTGATCCGCTTAGCGGGTCAAGCCCCTGAGTGGTCTGTGGGGCCATCTTGGGAGCAAGTCCGGACTCCGGCCCCAGGGCGGCTCCCATCTGAAGCCGCACCGAGAGCGCGGGCAGCACCAGTGGGTAGCGAGTGCGAGACGACGGAGCCGTGCAACCCAGCTCCTGTTCGCGAGCCCCGGACTGTCAGTGCCCGTCCTTAGGCTGAGACGTGCTGTACCGCGCGTCCCCTAGGAGAGCTCGTGCAACACCTCTACAAAGACCTCGGCAGCATCAAGAAGGGCTCCACGGTCGTCGTGACCCTGCGCAAGCAAGCCAACGTCCAGGTGATGACGCGCAGCGAGTACAGCAACTACAAGTCGGGGAGGCGGTACCGGTACCTGGGTGGTCGTGTCACGCGATCCCCGTTCCAGGTCACCATCCCCAGCAACGGACACTGGGTCGTTGCCATCGACCTCGGCGGGTACGCCGGCCGCATCGACGCGTCTGTCCGGGTGGAGCCGCCCCCGCGGGGTTTCCTCCCTCCGGTCCGTGATCCTCAGCGCAACCCGGCACGGTCCGTGGCGGTCCATGAGCCGGAGGAACCTCCTGGCGATGTGCTAGGCGGTCAGACCTGGGACGTCTTCATCTCTCACGCTTCGGAGGACAAGGCAGCCGTTGCCCGCCCTCTCCGGGACGCGCTGACCAAGTTGGGCGTGGCGGTATGGCTCGACGAAGCCCAGTTGCGGATCGGTCACAGCCTTCGGCGCAAGATCGACGAAGGGATCGGGGCAAGCCGATTCGGCGTCGTCGTTCTCTCGACGTCTTTCATCACCAAAGGCTGGCCCAACCACGAGCTCGACGGGCTCGTCACCCGCAATGTTGCCGGGGAACAGTCCCTCCTGCCGATCTGGCACAACCTGAGTGCTGAAGACGTTCGGCGCTACAGCCCCTCCCTCGCGGACAAGGTCGCGATGAGCACCAGCGAATACTCCATCGAAGAAATCGCCCAGCAGATCGCTGACGTGGTGCGAGAGGAAGATGCCGCTTAGACGTCCTAACAGAAGTTGTTGATCAAGTAACCATCCGCTTGTCTGCTCGTCGGTCGGGTCGTGGGGAAGCGTCAGTCGCGGCCGTGGATCGTGTCGGACGAACTGTGGTCGCTCATCGAGCCGTTGCTGCCGAAGCCGGGTCCGAAGCTGGTGGCGGGCAGTCCGCGGGTGCCGGACCGCCAGGCGTTGTGCGGGATCCTGTTTGTGCTGCACACGGGCATCCAGTGGGAGTACCTGCCGCAGGAGCTGAGCTTCGGCTCGGGGATGACCTGCTGGCGGCGCCTGGCGGCCCGGAACGAGGCCGGTGTGTGGGAGAAGCTGCACCTGGTGCTGCTGAAGAAGCTGCGGTCGGCAAAGCAGCTGGACTGGTCGAGGGCGGTGATCGACTCCTCCCATGTGCGGGCGGCCCGGCGGGGCCCAAAAGCGGTCCCAGCCCGGTCGACCGCGCACGGCCGGGCAGCAAGCACCACGTCTTCACCGACGGCCAGGGCATCCCGCTCGCGGTGTCGCTGACCGGTGGAAACCGCAACGACGTCACCCAGCTCCTGCCCCTGCTCGACAAGGTCCCACCGGTCGCCGGCCTCGTCGCCAGGCCACGGCGACGACCGGACATGCTCTTCGCGGAACGCGGCTACGACCACGACAAGTACCGGCGCCTGCTGTGGCAGCGCGGTATCCGGCCCGTGATCGCCGAACGCGGCCAGCCGCACGGTTCCGGCCTGGGCATCTTCCGCTGGGCCGTCGAACGCACCATCACCTGGCCCCACGGCTTCCGCCGCCTGCGCATCCGCGGGGAACAACGAGACGACATCCACGAGGCCTTCCTCGGCCTCGCCACCTGCCTCATCACCCACCGCCACGTTCGACGCCTTTGTTAGGACCTCTTAGGCCCAAACTGCTGTCGCCGAGTCAGCTACCGCGGTGCCCCCTCTAGAGTGGCGTGACCACGTTCGCCGGAGCAGAGCCCGACGAACTCCGGGGGGCAGGAGGTGGCCGCCGTTCAGGTTCGGGGGCCGCCGGACACGACAGAGCGGCAGCGCGACAAGGGGGGGGCCGGTGGCCAGGTGGAGTGGACGTGGGAGCAGCAACGCGGTGCGCATGGCTTTGCGAGCGGTGTTAGCCGGCGTCACGGGCAGTGTGATCGGTATCGCCGCGTACTCGATCAGCCAGACCGGCGGGCAACGGCTGTCGATCATCGTGGGCTGCCTCATCGGAGTCGCCGTGGCCCTCGGTCTGGAGCTGTACCGCAGGTCCGCTCAGCTGACCGAGGTCCGCCTCGTCCTTCTCGGTAACGAAATGTCGTTCACCACCAAGACGGACATGCGTCAGGCCGCTCAGCGGATGTTCTTCCAAGCTGCCACCCGGGTCGCCACCCGCCCGCTGGAGGACGGCAGCGGAAACCTGCGCGAGGCCCTGACCTCTCTCAAGACGCTCTTCGACCTCTACCGCGAGCCACTGGAAGGCCACACGACCCCTCCTCCCCCTGCCAAGGGTGACTCGGTGTACGAATTGGCCCTGGACATCCTCAACTTCGAACTCGCCCCGTTCCTCGCCAAGTGGCACCCCAGCCTGAGGGACTTCGAAGCCCGTCACCCGGACCAGGACGAGTCCGAGTGGCCGCAGAACGCCGCGTTCCGCGCGGAGCTCCGCCAACTGCAGGAGCGGCTGCGGCCGTACGTGATCGGGCTCGGGGAGATCGCCGGCATCCGCGATCCAGAGCGGCATCTGCGCCCTTCGGGCCGCTCTACACAGACCCACTCCACGGTGCCGCACCAGGATGGGGTGAGAACCGGCCCGCAGGAATGACGCCCCATGCGGTGACGTCGCGATGCGGATGCCGTGTCGCATGATGGCAAGGTGACGATCTTCACCGTGCAGGCACGTCGTGCGTCGGTCCCGGACGACCAAGCATTCCACGCCCCCCCCCCATCGATTTTTCGGCCGTCGAGTAGGAGGCAACAACCCGTCGGCTGAGGTCCCTACGAGGAGGCGGAAATGAGCACGCCCGACGCCTCCGCACGGGAGTGGGACGTCTTCATCAGTTACAGCCGGTCCGACGCCGGCAAGGTCAGCGCGCTCGTGTCCGCGCTCCAGGCACACAACCTGCGCGTCTTCGTCGACGACACCGCCGTGGACGACTTCACGTCCATCACCGCCACCATCACGGAAGCGTTGGCCCACTCCCGGATACTGCTCGCCCTGTACTCGGCGGACTACCCGCAACGGCGAGCGTGTCAGTGGGAGCTCACCTACGCGTACCTGACCGGACAGCGCGAGGGTGATCCCCACCGACGGACACTCGTACTCAACCCCGAACCCGCTTCCGACCACGTCCACCCGGTTGAACTACGAGACGCCAGACACTGGCCCTGGCCCACCACCCCGGAGGGACTCGATCGCCTCGCCGCACGCGTAGCCGACCATGTGGACACCGTCACGACGTTCATGGGAGACGCGGCGGACGCGTCCATCGTCCCGTGGCTTCCCGCGCCGGCCCGCACGGGCTCGTTCCGCTTCACCGGGCGCCTGCCCGAGCAGTGGCGCATCCACACGGCGCTCCACCGTCACCGTGCTCCGCTGGTCGACCAGGCCGGCGGAGGACGCGGCGCGCAACTGCGTGGCATGCCCGGGTTGGGCAAGTCGCTGCTTGCCCAGGAGTACGCGCTTCACTTCAGTTCGGCCTTTCCCGGCGGCGTCTTCTGGTTCGACTTGCACCCGTACCAAGAGCAGCCCTCGAAGGCAATGGAGTCCTACGCGGAACAGGTCTCCACTGTGCTCGCGGCCCTACGAGTGACTGCCTCGACGCCCTCGCTGCCCGGCCTGCTCAGCCACCTCGCGGTCGCGTTGGGAGAGCGCAACTTGCCCTGTCTGTGGGTGGTGGACGGCGTCCCAGACGGACTCGCAGCGGACCAGCTCAATCTCCTGCGCGGCCCGCACCTGCTCACGGCCACCCTGATCACGACACGGTCCCTCCGGTACACGGTTTTCGCCGAGTGCGTCGATGTGACCCCGTTGTCGGACGCCGACGGCTACCGCCTGCTCACCTCCCGCCGCGTGCCTGACGACGAGCTGGAACACGCTGCCGCTCTCGCGCTCGTCCGCGATGTCGGTGGGCATCCCGAGGCGCTGGATCTCCTCGCCGACCTCACGGCCACCAGTACCTTCGTCGTCGTACGCAATCGACTGCACGCCCACGGCCCGGACGTCCTGGCCAGCCCGCGATCGGTGTCCGCTACCGGCGCACCGGCTCGCCGTCCACTCGCGACGGCGTTGCTGCCACGACCGCTGTCCGGCGCTGGCCCGGCTGATGACGTCTTGCGGCTGCTTGCTCTCGCTTGCCCGGCACAGCTGTCCCAAACAGCCCTGGAAGACGTCCTGTCCTCCGTCGGCCCCTACGACCCGTGGGACGTGGGAGCCCTCGTCTCAGAGGCCGTGGAGGCTCTTCGCGGGTCCGGCGCTCTGTGCCACGAACCGCTGCACGACCGGTCCTGGACCATCCATCCGCTGCTCGCGCGAGCCGTACAGCGCCATGACGCGAACGTGGCCCGCCAGGAAGACCTCCGTCGTGTGCTCCTGCACACGCTCGTTCCGGGCGCCTCGCCCCGGACTGCGGTTCCGGACCAGCCTGCGACGACGAGTCCCCTCAAAGTCGAGCTCGTGCCCACTGCTTCAGTGGGCACCCGTCCCAGCCCGCTGGAACGAGCGGCGGCCTTCGACCTCCAGGTCGAACTGGTCACCCGAGTCGGAGTCCAACCCCTTCCCCGAGACCATGGCTCCCTTCGAGAAGCGCTTGCCTCTCTCCACTCACTGTTCGCCACGACACGCGAGCTGCTCCACCGAGTCGCGACCGAAACCGCAACCCCTCTGACCCTCCCCGCTGTCGCCGCGCGGCTCACCAACACCCAGCTACGTCCCTTCCTGACCACTTGGCACCCAGCGCTCCAGGAACACGAAGCGACTCGACCGCCGGACGTCAGCCCTGTCGAGCATGAAAGGAACTGGAATCGGGCCCCCGAAATGCGTGCGGACCTGGCTGAGCTACGAGGACCACTCGCATCCGTCGCCGAGGAACTCGCAGCCCTGTGCGGCGTCGACCTCCTGACTCCGTCTTCACCACCTGGGTGAGCTGCCGACGGTGGGTCACACGATCGCTCTGCGGGTCCGTTGGCCCAGCGTCGAGGACCGCTTGCCCCTCAGTCCCCGCAGGGGGCGGGTCACCCGCAAGGCGGGCACACAGTCCGTCCGTCCCCGAACAAGCCTTCTCTGGAGGCCGCCCAGTACAGAAACCGAAGGGCCCATTCAGAGTGAGCCGGGGACGCCGGACGCCCCCATGCCGCACAGGCCGCTGCCACGGGAATCGCCACGGGCCGGTACACGTCCGTGGCATTTTCGGCCACCCCCCGGCGACGCTCGTATGCGCCGCGTAACCTCACGGGCATGGGGGCATCAGCATCCGGTGCAGGTCAGGACGCCGACGAGGAGGCGCGCCGACGACTCAACGCGTACACGTACCTCAGCGCGCCCGAGCGTCTGGAGCACGTCGCGATCATGCGGGTCTTCTGCGGAACACTGCTGGCGGATCTCGCCGTCCCTGACATCATGGCCAAACTGCGCCAGGCTGGTGCTTCCGCCGCAGGACTCGACGCCGACACCCTCACGGTCCGACTGGAACAGCTGGTGCAGTGGGGAAACCTGCTGCGCAGCAGCCACGCGGTGAACGCGTCCAGCATCAGTGAGTACCAGCGTTCTCGCTCGCGCTACCAGCTGTCGAAACTGGGCGAACGCATCCAGCGGGACGCCGACGGGGTCCTGTCCGAGGCCGACGCCGCCCGTGAGGTGAGTAACGAGCTGCTGGCACTGGTCGAACGGGGGCTGCGGGAGCTGGCCGACCTGGTGACCACGCCCGGGGGCATAGAGCCACAGGACGGTCTGGAGCGGATCAGCACGCTGTTCGTGCAGTTCACCGAGTTCGCGGACTCCATACGCGACTTCTACGCCTACCTCGGCCAGGTGCTGTCTCGCTACGACCTGGACAGCGCCGAATATCAGGGCTTCAAGGAACTGCTCCTGGACTACGTCGAGGCGATCACCGAGGACGTGGCGTTCCGCGCGCCCCGGATCTCGGCGGCGTTGGACACCCTGGGGCCACACATCCCGGCTCTGCTGGAGCGGCTGGACGCCCACGCCCAAGGGCTCACCGGGCTCGCGGCGCAGGGCGAAACCCGCCTGGAAGTCCGGGTCCAGCGCAGCCGGGGCCGCGAGCTCGCGGACTGGGAGGGCCTGCGCGGCTGGTTCAGCGACACCGACGGCCAGGGCAGCCAGGTCGACCAGCTGCGGGACGCCACCCTGCGGGCGTTGCAGTCGCTGCTCGCCAACGCCAAGCGGATGCTGCGCTCGGCCACCGGGGAGATGTCCAGGCGCAAGGATCTGCTGCGGCTGGCCCGCTGGTTCGACGAAGCGGCGCCGCAGGACGCACACGACATCGCCGTCGCCGCCTTCGGGCTGTACGGCGCCCGCCATCTGGGCACACCTCCCGCCACCGACGAGGTGGTGCCCGCCTCCACGAGCTGGTGGACCGGTCCGGTGGTCGAAGTGCCGGTGGCCCTGCGTGAGAGGGGCAGCCGCGCCCAGCGGGGCCGGGCCTCCGCGGTAGAGGACCACTCCGCGCAGAAGCAGCTGCTGCGTGAGGCCGCCCGTCAGCGGGCAGCGGTCAGGGCAGCGGCCGCGGACGAACTGCATAGCGCGTCCGGCCGTTTCGCCGACGTACGCCTCACGTCGGCGGCGCTCGGGCTGCTTCTGGAGTTGCTGGCCACGGCACTCGGAAACGCACAGCTCAGTAGGCATGTCAGCACAGGCGGGGAGAGAACGGCGGGGTTCGACCTCGACTCGGCCAGCAGCGAAGACGCCGAACTGCGTATCCGGCTCACCGTGCGCAGGACGGCGGGCACGCGGACGGTGCTGTACTCGGCCGACGGCGACCTGCTGCTGGACGACCTGGAGCTGGACATCGGTCGCATCTCCGCCGCGGCCGACGGCGAAGCGGAGACGAGTGTGTCATGACCCTTCCCTCGACTCACGACGTTGCCCTGGCCGCCGAGCGCCGCACAGCCGCCCGGCTTCTGCTCGCCCACCCCCTGATCGCGTCGGACGGCCCCCACGCCGACCTCTTCCCGCTGATCCGAAGGCACGCCGACTGGCTGGGCAAACGGTTCCAGCAGGTGCTGGGCTACCGCCTGCTGGTCGACAGCTCCTACGCCCGGCTGTTCAAGGCAGGTCTGGGGGCGGGCTCGGGACACCGGCTGGAGCGCTCCACCGGCACCCCGTTCACCCCACACACGTACGCCTGCCTCGCTCTGGCCCTGTCCGTGCTGGTGACCGCGCCCGAGCAGATGCTGCTGTCGCATCTGGTCGCCGACATCAGGGCCGCCGCGGCCGACGCGGGGATCGAGCTGGAGGAGACGGGCCGGGCGGCTGGGAAGCGGACCCTGGTCGCGGCTCTGCGCCAGTTGGTCGACTGGGGCGTGCTCATCGAGACCGAGGGCCATGTGGCCGCGATCGCGCAGGAGACGGGGGGAGAAGCCCTGATCACGGTGGATCGGGAGCTGGCCCGCGTGGTCGTCGCCGGCCCCCTCGCGCAGGCCCGGGACGGCGCCGACCTGGTCCGGCGGGCAGCGGACCCGGGGTTCGGCGGGCCGCGCACCTATGTGCGTCGGATGCTGGTCGAGACGCCCGTCGTCCATCTCGACGAGCTGACCGACGCAGAGCGCGACTGGCTGCGTACCCGCCAGCGCCGGGAAGCCCAGGCCTTCTCCGAACTCCTGGGTCTGGAGATGGAGATCCGTGCCGAGGGGGCCGCGCTGGTGGACCCCGAGGAGGAGCTGACGGATCTGCATCTGCCGGGCACCGGGACCGTCGCACAGGCCGGGTTGCTGCTGGCGGAACGGCTCGTGGAACGGCTGCGGCCGCAGGAACCTGGGCATCCTGCTACCGGTGGGACGCTCGTCGTCGGGGTGGCTGTCCCGGACGGCTTGGTGGACGAGGCGCTGGCCGGGCTGGTCGCCGAGTACGGGCAGCGCAGCAACTGGCAGCGCGGCTATCTGGAGGACCTGCCCTCCCTGCGGGAGGCCGTGCTGGACCTTCTGGTCCGCATGCGGCTGATGGTCCGGGCCGGGCGGCTGCGCGCCGAGGGAGAAGGGCTGCCGGAGGGATACGTCGAAGAGGCGCCGGAAGGACGCACAGTGACCGATGTCCATGGCGCACGGCCCGGAGGAGACGGCTGGGTGCTGCTGGCCGTGGCGGCCCGTTACGCCACCCACGTCACCATGCGACCACCGGGTGCAGCCAGCAGAGCCACCGACGTTCAAGAGGAGTCGCCGCTATGACCACCGACGCGCGTGGCCTCGTTCCGCTGCCGCGCTCCGGCCCCGCGACGAGCACGGGCGCCCGCTTCCGGCTGCACCGGGCGGGCATCCAGAACGTCTGGCAGTACGACGAGCAGGAGTTCTCCTTCGGCGACGGGCGGCTGCTGCTGCGCGGCAAGAATGGCGCGGGCAAGTCCAAGGCCCTTGAGATGCTGCTCCCCTATCTTTTGGACGGCGACTCCCGGGCCTTGGACGCGACAGGCACCGGCCGCACCACGCTCGCCTGGCTGATGCTGGACGGGTTCGAGCAGACCAACCGTCTCGGCTACCTGTGGGTGGAGTTCCGGGGCACAGCCGACGACGGCGGTCACCGCCACCTGACGCTGGGTGCCGCAATCCGTGCCTCAAAGTCGACCCAGAGGGCGCTGCCGACATTCTTCGTCACCCCGCTGCGGATCGGTGAGGACCTGCACCTCGTCGAGGCAGGCAAACCGCTGCCGGTCGATCGGCTCAAGGAGATCGTCGGCTCCGACAACGCGACCGACCGTGCTGTCCTGCACCGCTCCCGGGTAGCCCGGGAACTGTTCGGCATCACCGACGCGACGCGCTACCGCAACCTCACCCAGCTCCTCCACCGGCTACGGCGCCCGACGGTCGGGGATCGCATCGAACACGGGGGCCTGGCCTCTCTGCTCAGCGAGACTCTGCCGGGGCTCGACGAGGACGTGGTCGAGAAGGTGGCGCGCAACCTCCACGACCTCGACGCCGTACGGGACGAGCTCGGCCGCCTGGAACGCACCGACGCTGCCTTGCACACGTTCCTCACCAGCTACCGGGGCTACCTGGCCGGAGTCCTGCGCACCTCCGCGCAGAGAGTGGGCCACGAGCTGGGCGTCCTCGCACAGCGGCGCCGGGCGGCCGGAGACGCCGCGCAGCGGACGAGCGACCTGAGGACGCAGGAGGAGGAGTCGGAGGGCCGGCTGGAGAGCCTCCGCGAGGAGGAACAGGCCGCCCGGACCGACCTGGCCGCCCTGCACGCCAGTCACGCCTACCGCAGCCTGCGCGAACTGTCGGAACGCCGCAGCACGGTGGAGGCGCTGCACACCGCCGCCGTGGCCGCTTTCACCACCCTGCACAACGCACACGACGCTGAGGAGAGCACGGCTGAGCGTCTTGCCGATGGTGTCGAACACCTCGGAAGCCGCCTGGCCGAGCTGGGGACCGAGCACAGGGAACTGCTGACGCTGGCGGAGAAGGCCGGGCTTCCCACCGGCCATCTCGGCGAGGCGGTGGCTCTGCCGCGCACGGCTCTTTCCCAGGCCACCGAGACAGAGCTGACGACTCCGGACGGTGAGACGCGCACCGTACGTCATCAGTCGGTGGCCCGGGTGGACACGGCCACGGCGCAGGAAGGGCTACGGTCCTGGCAGAGCCAACTGGAGAACGCCGAGGCGGTCGTGAGAAACCGGGCCCGGATGGTTCAGGAGGTGACCCGTCTCATCTCACGGGCGGACGAGGCCCGAGTGGGAGCGGCTCAGGCCGATGCCGAGCGGGAACGGCTGGAGGGCGAGGCGGAAGAGGCCGCCGGCCGTCTCGACGTCAGCCGCCAGAAGGTCGTCGAGGAGAGCCGCGCCTATGCGGACCGTGTCGCCGAGTGGGTTGCGGACACGCGGACTGCGCTGGGTCCCGACTGCCCGCCTCTGGACGCCGTCCGTGCCTGCGTCGGCTGTGAGACCTCCGCCGACGCGCCGTTCGCCGACCGCACGCTGCCACCCGACATCGACACCCAGGCGCGGCAGACCGCTCAGGCCGCATTGGAGCCGTACGGCGAGGAACTCACTGGCCGCCGGGACGCCCAGGCACTCGACGTCAGCCGGCTCGGCGAGGAACTCGACCACCTGACGGAGAAGAAGCAGGACTGGGAGCAACGTACCGATCCTGAGCCGGCGGCCCCGCACCATCGCTTCGCCGCGCGGACGCCGGGCAGTGGAGCACCTTTCTACCGGCTCGTGGACTTCGCGGACGATCTCGCTCCGGGCGACCGAGCCGGTCTGGAAGGAGCCTTGGAGGCCAGTGGAATTCTGGACGCGTGGGTGAGCGCGGACGGCGTGCTTTTCGATCCTCGCACCCGGGACACTCTTCTCCGGCCCGCTCCCGTACTGACGGACGGACCAGCTCTCGCCTCGGCTCTGCGCCCGGCCCCTGAACCGGGTTGCGGCGTCACGTCCGAGCAGGTGGGGCGTCTACTGACCGCCATCGCACTCGCACCGGCACAGGAGACCTCCGCTCACACCGCAGTTTTCCACGACGGCAGTTGGCGTCTAGGCGTGCTCAGCGGCCGTCATGACAAGAGCGACACCGAGTACGTGGGGGCTGCTGTACGCGCCGAGACCCGGCGACGGATCCTCGCCGAGCTGGCGGAGCGGATCACGCAGACGGAAGAACGGCTGGCCGGCGTCCGCCACGAGCTCGCCGTTGCGGATGCCATGCGTCGGGCTCTCACGCTCGCGGAACGGGGCTTCCCCCGGGCACGGAGTCTCGCGGACGCATGGAGCAGAACCGAATCAACGGAGAGGGCACTGCGTGACCTGACCGCCAAGGCGACCCGGGCGGCACGGCTGGCCGAGGAAGCCCGCGCTCTCGCGGTATCGGCGCGTGCCGAGGCGGATGCCACAGCAACCGCCCACGACCTGCCGGGCGACCCCGCCGCCCTGGACCGCGTACGCACCGCACTCGCTGCCCTGCTCAGCGGTGTAGGGCACCTCCGCAGGGCCGTCGGCGGCACGGGCGAGCGGCTCGGCGCGAACCATACCGATGCCGAACGATACAAACGCGCCCGAAAGGATCGCCTGACCGCGGACGGGGCTTACCGACTCCACCTGGCCGCACTGCGCACCGCTGAGCAGGACCTGCACACCCGCGAGGAGGCCATCGGGTCGTCCGAGGAGGAGATCCTCACCCGCGAGCAGGAGGCCAAGCAACGCATCGCGAACGCCGTCCAGGCCCTCCCCGCGGCGGGGCGAGCCCACGACCAACTGCACGACCTGCGCGTGCGCGCGGAAGAAGACGAGAAGCGCCTGCGCGGGAACCTGACGGACCAGGAGACGGCGGTCATCGACACCGGCAGCGCTCTCCGCGCTGCTCTCGGCCGACCCGAGGTGGTGCTGGGCGCCGGCCTTGACCGTTCCTCGCTGCCCGAGTACGTGTCGGACGATCCCGGCACGGACGTCCGCAGCCGTCTGCGAGCACTGCGGGCACTCGCCGACGCCGTGGCACAGGCCCTCGGCCGCCCGAAGGGCGAGGTGTCGGACAGTACCCTGCTCAACCGGCACACCGAGCTGCGCGACCAACTGGCCGGCGGGTTCGACGCGCAGCTGGAGGAGCGCGAAGGGATCAAGGTGTGCCGCTTGGTCGACGACCACGGGTCCCATGACGTCGCGGTCGTGGGCGAGCGGATCGCGGTTCAGGCCGCGGAGGCCCGGGGGCGGCTCACCGAGCGCGAGCGTGAGGTGTTCCAGCGGTTCCTGACCGGTGAACTCGGCGACCACCTCTCGGCACAGGTCATCACCGCGGCGAACCTGGTGGCGGCTCTCAACGACACCCTGCGGACCGTACGCACATCGCACGGTCTCGGCGTCGAGCTGCGGTGGAAGCTGGACGAGGACGTGGACGCGGACGTGCGCGCGGCCGTTCAGCTGCTGCGCAGTCCGTCGAGCCTGCGGACGCGCGAGCAGACCGGGCAGCTGCGCGAGGTACTGCAGCGCCGGATCGAGGACGCCCGACGTGCCGACCCGTCAGCCGGTTATGCGGCTCATCTGCGGAGCGCCCTTGACTACCGCGACTGGTTCCGTTTCCACACCTTTGTCGTCGAGGACGCGGCCCCGGGCCGCCGGCGACGGCTGACCGGCCGGACCGGTCTCAGCCAGGGCGAGCAGCGGGTGCTCTCCTACCTCGTGCTCTTCGCCGCGGCGGCCGCCCACTTCACCAGCCTCGCCGAGTCGGCACCGAACGCGCCACGGCTGATCCTCCTGGACGACGCCTTCGCGAAGGTCGACGAACCCACCCATGGCCGATTGGGCCGTATTCTCGTCGACCTCGATCTCGACTTCGTCCTCACCAGCGAACGGCTCATGGGCAACTGGCCCGAGGTTCCGTCCCTGCACATCTACGAGTGCCTGCGTGATCCCCATGTGCGTGGCGTGGCCACCCTGCACTACACCTGGAACGGTCGTCATCGGCGTCTGGTGTCCGTATGAGCGGGCTGCCCTCCGCAACACGCGTCTGGCTGACGGGACCTGGGCTCACCCGCTTCTGGGAGGGGGTGCGCAGACGCCTGGAGAGCAACGGCGTGCAGGCGACGGGTTCGCTCCGGCTGACCGCCATGAACACCCAGGAACGCAACGACCTGTCTCTCCTGCTGGGCAAACCCCTCACAGGTACCGCCGTGACCATACGGCTCGACGTGCTCGACGCACGCCTGCGTGCCTCGGCCGCCGGACTCGGGCTCAGGCAAACCCTGGAGGAACTCGGCCCGCCCCTCACCGACCGCCGTGCCGCCCGCGCGGATGCGACGGCACGACGGGAGCAGGTGTGGTCGTCCCTCACTTCGTCACTGGACGCCTCTCCACTCGCCGACCAGGAATGGCCCCGGCAGTGGTACGACCTGTTGCGCCGCGCCGGCGTTCCGAGAGGAGTGACGCCCGAGGCGGCGACATGGACACTCCAGCAGGCGGTCCAGGTCCTCACCGCGCTCCTTGGACCCGAGCGGGACGGCGCACTCGGCCGAGGAGAACTCGCCGCCATGGCGACCGGCTCCGCGCACGGGCTGGACGACGGCACCTGGCTCGCACGTCTCGTCCAACGCGGCGTCGCCCTCGCCCACGGCACTGAGTTCCCCGACGACGCGGCCGGTCGACGAGCTCTGTGGCGGCTGGTGTCCGTCACTCCGGACGAGGTTTCCAGCACAGTCCTGACGTACGGGCTGCGGCCCAACGGTGAGGGCTGGCGGGAGCGCGCCCTACGGGAGCGGGCCGACCATCACGCCGAAGTTCACCTCACACCACGCGACTTGCATGACCTTCGGCTGCAACTACCCGCCGGAACGCTGATCCGCATCTGTGAGAATCCGCGCGTGGTGGAAGCCGCGGCGGACGCGGCCTGCGTCCAGCCCCTCGTGTGCACGTCCGGCAGCGCCGCCACCGTGGTCTTCACGCTTCTTGACGCCCTCGCCGCCACGGGTTGCCGCTTCGCGTACCACGGCGACTTCGACTGGCCGGGGATCGCCCTGGCCAACCGGGTCATCCGCCGCTACCAGGCCCGGCCGTGGCGCATGGGCACCGCGGACTATGAGCATCTGGCCGCTCGCAGTCAGGCCGAGGACATCCCTCAACTGGCACTCGACGGTCAGCCGGTCGACGCGGACTGGGACTCGGATCTCGCCCCTGCCATGACCGCCCTCGGCGTCGCGCTCCATGAGGAGGCCACTCTCGACCTCTTGGTGGCCGACCTGTCACGCCAGGCGTAGAGACATCGGCACTATGCCGGGCCCCGGGAGCCGACCTGTTCCGAAGGCCCCCGGCCTGGGCGGGTTTCCGACTCGGACACCGCCCCGGAGTCGGAGGCGGGAGCAGAGCCAGCGCCATGGCGCCCCCCGGAGCCCTGTGACGGCGGCGTGCCTCCACCCTGGCGCCAGGCCGAGTAGAGAACGGCCGCGCCGGAGGTGCTCGCGATGACCTGATCGGAAGGCAGATTCAAGGCGATCAAAGCTGCGGGAACCCGTCCTGGAAGGCGAGGGTGTCCGACTATCCGGTGGAGCTACCGCTCCGGAAGCCCGCCTGTCGCTGGAGACACTCCGATATCTGATCGCCGGCTAACTGCGGTTCCTTCGAACACATCCGGGGAAGAACCGTGAACCGACTGGCTACGTCAGACGAAAGCTACTGATACGAGGGGGATATGGACCAGTTCGAACTACGCCGTGTGGAAGGGAAGCTCCGCGAAGCGCTGCAAGACACCGCCCTGAGTTGGGCGCTCGACGATGTCGATGCGGCAATCGCCGCGGGAGTGCCGGAGGAGAAGATCCTCCGCCGACGCCAGCAGCGCCGCGGCGATAACCTCCCCGCCACGAGCCCGGCTGCAGCAGCGGCTCGATACGAGGTCGTGGACCGCAGCATGCTTGGCCTCGGAGAGTACGAGTCTTCACGCAAGGGAGGGACCCTGGTCATCGCCACGCGAGCCATGACAGAGGAAGAACGTGTGCAGCTCCTCCTTGATGCGGTAAAGCGTGTGCTCGTCGACCTGCCTGAAATGGAACTGGAGGTGCTGAAGACGCTCCGGTCTGAGCCCGAAGGCGACGCTGGCAGTCGGAGCATGGCTGAGGGGGTCGTGTTCGAGCCGGACGAAGGCGCTCGAACGCGCCGTAGCCGAATTGAGTTCCGGGGAGATCGGGTGTCGGCTGAGCGACGTACACGCGTCAGCCAGCTGCTGGCCGAAGCGACGAGAGAGGTCGTCAGTTGAGCACAGTCGATGACCTAGTCAACGAGATCAAGAGCCTACTGGCGGCGGGGGCGGTGTCGTACGACTCCGCTTCGAAGCCGTCCGACATCTACGAGGGCTTCATCTTCTCCCTGATCGTCGCCACCGCGAGTCGGCATGGTGCCACTGTCACCTACGAAGACGTCTACGGGGCGAAGGCGAGCAATCTTGTTTTCCGGACAGGACCCGGTCACCTGTACGGCAACAGCCAGCCGTTCACCCACGCCGTGATCGAGTTCGACGGCGCCCCCGCCCTTGAAGTCCACCTCGGCGTCTATGTGACCGGCTCGTCGGGCGTCCTGCACGAGTGCGACGTGTTGGTGCTGCCAGCCGAGGAAGCCGCCCTGAGCCGTGCGCAGGGCATCGCACCACGAGGCAGCCAGAGTGTCCTCATCGTCGAGTGCAAGTACTACGTCTCCAACCTCGGCATCGGCCTCGCACGGAACTTCGAGGGGCTGCGCGCCGACATCCGCACCCAGAACGAACTCTTCGTCGCCAACACCAGATCGTCGAGCATCGTGCGGTACCTCGATGCCCGAAAGAGAGGCTTCGAGCCGGACGTAGTACCCAACTCACCACAGGCAGGCTATCTCCAGGCCGAAATCAGGAAGACCTTCAAGAGCTACCTGAGCAAGCACGCTCCCTCAACCGTGATCTGAGCCGTCGCACGCGCGTCGCGCACACTTGTTCAGCGCGTGCCGATGTGGCGGGACAGGTCGCCCCAGCGACCGTCGGCTACGGTCCCCTTGGGAGCCATCTGGGAGCCATCTGGGAGCCATCTGGGAGCCGACCCGCTCCCCGAGCCCCTTCGAGGGCACCCGAGACCATGGCAGCCCGGCGCTCTGGGCAGGCAAAACGCCATCCGCACCGGCAAGATCACCTCCGGAACCTCGTTCGGGACGAAGAGGTCGTGGGTTCACATCCCGCCACCCCGACGCTGGTCAGAGGCCAGGTACTGGATTCAGGACCTGGCCTCTGTCGTGCTCGGGGGCACAACAAGCGATCTCCGGCTGAGGGCCTGTGTCGCTGTCCGGCTCCTCGGGTCGTCGTGCCGCTGCCGTGTCGTGCCGGGCGTTGCGGGTCGGCTCTGTCGGTGCTGTGGGGGCTTGTCGCGGGTGGGGCGGGGGGCGGCCGTTCGGGGGTACGGGCGGGGTGGGGGCCGTCGTGACCGGTGGGCTTTTTCGGTCGTTACCACCTGCGACGGGCGTTCGATCCATGCGGCCACAACGCGCCCTGTCTCACGCTAAGTTGTGCCTTCCGGAGAGGTGTAGCGGTCTATGTCTCTCCCACACATCACTGGGGGCGAAATGCTGGACGAACTTGCCGTGCTCGGAGGCGCGGCGCTGGTGAGCGCGGTGACGTCCGACATCTGGGAGTCGGTCAGGGGCGGCTTCACCCGGTTGGTGCGCCGGGGTGACCGCGAGGAGCAGCGGCAGATCAGCCGCATCCTCAACAGCGCGCCCGCCGAGATCGCCGAGGCCGAGGGCGACGCCGAGCGGCAGCAGGCGGCCGAGGAGGGGCTGGCGCAGGATATGACGAGGGAGCTGACGCGGTTCCTCACCCGTCACCCGGATGCCGCAGACGAGCTGCGGGCCCTGGTCGACGAGGTGAGGCGGCAGATCGAGGCGCGGCCGGCGGCTCCGGCCGGGCAGGTCAACAATGCCTACGACAACGCCGTGCAGTACATCACCCAGAGCGGCGACATCAATGTCAACGGGGTTCCGCGCAGGTGAGCGAGGAGGAGCAGCCGCGCGCCGAGCGGCGGCAGGAGGCCGGACAGCAGGGCGGCGGGCAGCAGAACAACGCCGCCGGCCGGGCGGTCCAGTTCATCGCGCACAGCGGCACGATCAACGTCCATCAGGCCACACCGGCGGACCCGGCGCCCGCCGTGGCGGCAGCCGACCCGAAGCGGCGGCGACCGCGGCGGTCGATCGTGCTGACGTCCACCGGCGCGGGTGTCGCGGCCGTCGCGCTGGTGGTGGGCACCCTGGCCTGGACCGGGTCCGGTCCCTTCGACCGGGTCGAGGAGACGGCGGACGCGCGGGGTGTGACCGCGGCCGTGGAGTCGAAGAGTCCGTCCGCGCCGTCGAGTCCGTCCGCGACGGCCACGTCGACGCCGTCGTCCACGCCGAGCAGCGCGAGCCCGAGCGCGGAGCCGACGGTGGAGAAGCCGGCCAAGGAACGGGCGGAGCCGGCCCCGACGTCGGCGCCGACGCAGACACGGACGTCGCCGAGCGTCGACTTCACGGAACAGGCCAACACCCACTGCGGTGGATTCCGCGATGTCCTGAAGTCCTCGGCCATCAAAATGCGGGCCTGTAGCCAGGTGAACCCGGACCGGAGAACCGCCACGTTCGGCATGCAGGTGTGGAACACCGGAGTCGCACCGGTGACGGTGAGCACCATGGTCAAGCAGTTCCGCTCCGGGGCACGGGCGGACTGCCCCGGGATGCCGTCACCGGGTCGGAAGATCTACATCAATCCTGGTGACTCCTGGTGGAGCGACCTCGGCCTGTGCGGTGCGGAAGACCTGGACCTCGAGTCGTTTCAGGCAGTGGCCTACGCCGTCGAGGACCCGGCGGGCACCATGGATCCCACCTCGTCCAGGGGCGTCAACTCGATCTCGCTCGCGCTGAACGAGAAGGGCCAAGTGCTCTGCAAGTACGGCAACAACTGGCCTCCCTGCTGAACGGACGGGCGGACGACGCCTCCGATATCGGCAACCTTCTCGACCCCGACCCCGACCCCGACCCCGACCGCCATCTCGAGCTCGGACCTCGCGGCGCGGGAGGGCTCAGGATGCGCGGCCGGACCGTCCCCGCGCACCCGGCCGGCCTGCGCCCGTCCTGGGCTCCCTGACCCCGGAAGCCCTCGTAAGCCTCCGTAAGCCCCCGTCGCTCACCTTCCGGCGGGCAGGTGGGGCGGTGGTAGGTGCACGGTGATGCGGAGGCCGCCGGCGGGGCGGGGGGTGAGGGTGAGGGTGCCGTTGTGGGCCTGGGTGATGGTGTTGGCGATGGCCAGGCCCAGGCCGACGCCCGGGTGGTCGGTGTGGACGCGTTCCGTGCCGCGTTGGAAGGGTTCCGTGAGGGTCGAGGCCTGCTGGGGGCTGATCCGTGCGCCGGTGTTCTCGACGGTGAGCAGTGAGGAGTGGGGGCCGGGGGCGGTGTGGACCCAGACCCTGCCCCCGTCGGGGAGGTTGTGGACGATCGCGTTGTGGACGAGGTTCGTGGTCAGTTGCAGGAGGAGGGTCGGCGATCCGAGGGCGGGGGTCACCTCGCCGCCGGTTTCGAGGGTGATGCCGTGTCTCTCCGCGAGGGGGAGGAGGGTTTCGGTGGCCTCCTCCGCGAGGAGGGACAGGTCGACCCGCTCCCGGGTGAAGGAGCGCTGGCCGGCGCGGCTGAGCAGGAGCAGGGCCTCGGTGAGGTCGATCGCCCGGGTGTTCACGGTGTGGAGGCGGTCGATGATCTCGTCGGTGTCCTGGTCCGGGTCGGTGCGGGCCACGTCGAGGAGAGCCTTGGAGACGGCCAGCGGGGTGCGTAGTTCGTGAGAGGCGTTGGCCGCGAAGCGCTGCTGTTCGGCCACGTGCGCTTCGAGGCGGGCGAGCATCGTGTCGAAGGCGTCGGCGAGTTCGCGGAACTCGTCCCTGCGGCCCAGCAGGCGGATCCGATGGGACAGCGACACCAAACCGGCCGACGTCCGGCTGGCCGGCAACCGGGCGCTGCGGGCCACCGTCGCCACGGACCGGGGACCGCTGGTGGTGTACGTGGCCCATCTGGGCTCCGTACGGCTCACTCCCCGGGCGGGCTTCTGGACGGACTCCCGCGACCGGAACGCGCAGGCGCTCGGCGAGGTACTCGCCGCCGACCGGAGTGAGCGGGTGATGCTGCTCGGCGACCTGAACGGCACCGTGGACGACCGCGCGCTGGCAGGCATCACCTCACGGCTGCGCTCGGCCCAGGAGGCGGCCGGGGACGGCTTCGGCTTCAGCTGGCCGGCGACGTTCCCGGTGGCACGGATCGACCAGATCCTGGTGCGCGGAGTGGAGCCGACCGGCTCCTGGGTGCTGCCCGCCACCGGCAGCGACCATCTGCCGGTGGCGGCCGGGGTCAGCTGGTGAGCTTCGCCGGAAGGGGCCGGGCCGCCTTGCCCGGCATCGCCGCAAGGGGCCGGGCCGCGGGGGCCCGGCATCGCCGGAGCGCGTCGTCGGCAGCGTATCCGGCCGGGCCGGGATCGCTCTCCTCACCGCGAAGGTCCCGCCGGGCGCCGCGTGTTCCACCGGACCGTCGTAATGCGTCGCCGCGCGGTCGACAGCGGCCGGCGGTTCCGGGAACGGGCCGAGGTGGGTGACAACCGGCGCGGTCTGGCCGACCGACGAAGAGATCACCGAACTCGCACAGGTCAACGCGCGGCCTCCGGGCCCGAAGTGGGTGACGACCGGCGCGGTCTGGCCGACCGCCGAGGAGATCACCGAACTCGCACAGGTCAACGCGCGGCCTCCGGGTCCGAAGTGGGTGACGACCGGCGCGGTCTGGCCGACCGACGAGGAGATCATCGAGCTCGGACAGGGTCCACGCGCGGCCTCCGGGCCGGGCCCGCCGGGGTCAGGACCCGGAGGGCGGGTAGCGGGTGCCGCGCTCCCGCCGGTGCGGGTCGAAGAGTTCACCGGCGACACCGGCGAGGACCAGCCCGGCGGCGATGAGCAGCCCGTGGGCCAGGAGCATCCCGGCGGCCAGCGCGCCCAGGGCGACGGCGAGCAGCAGCCAGGCCCGGTGGAACCGGTACTCGCGCGGGCGGTGGGGGCGGCCGTCGGCGAGGGCCCGGGCGAACCGGGGGTCCTCGCGGTGCAGCCGGGACGCGATCTCGGTGAGCCTGCGGTCCTCGGGCACGGGCATGGGGTCCTCCTCCCGACGCGGGGCCCTGGGCGGGCGACGCGGTCAGCGGGGCGGGCCATGTGCTCTCCTTGCGGGGTGGGGCGTCCCGAGCACACCGGGGCCGGGCGGTCGGCGGCCGGTGTCGGGGAGTGGGCTCCACAGTCGCCCGCGCGGGCGGGCGGGGGCCATCCGGGGCAGCACCCAAATGCGGCGGCGTACGACCTGTAGGGATACGCGGGGCGAGGCGTCCGGGGGAGGATCTGGGTGTCCTGCGCACCTGCGGGGGGCCGACCGGGAAGGACCCAGCTCGTGATCATCTTCGGCACCAAGGGATACCTCTACCAGCTCGCGATACTGACGCTGGTGTGCGGCCGGTGCGGCAACCCCGCCGCGCACACGCTGAGGAAGCGCGTCACGAAGTTCACGCTGTTCTTCGTGCCGCTGTTCCCCGTCTCCACCAAGTACGCGACCCAGTGCACCTTCTGCGGCGCCGAGCAGCAGGTGTCCAGGGAACAGGCCGAGCAGCTCCAGGCGCAGGAGACCGACGGTCAGGCGTACGGGCCGGCGGACCGGCAGCAGCCGTACCGGCGGCCGTAGGGTGCCGCCGCGCTCTCCCCTCCGCGTTGCCGGGTTCCGGCAGGGTTGACTACCCTCACCTGGCCGGACGCCGCGCACCGGGCGTGGACGGCAGGGGAGGCGCGGGGTGACGGACCTTGGGGCGGAGCAGCGGGAGACGTACCTGACCGGGTACGCCGAGATGCTGTCGAACGTCGCCTCCACGGGGCGTCGGCCGACCCGCGACGAGTTGGAGGAGCGGCGGCTCTTCGGCGAGCGGGCCGCCGAGGCGGGGCACAGTCTGCGCAGTCTCGTCCGGCTGCACCTGGACGCCACGCGCACCTCGTGGCCGGGCGGCGGATCGACGGGTTCCGGCCCGGACGTCACCGGCACCGTGCTCGCCGCCGTCGCCCAGGCCGTGGACGCCTTCGCGGAGGGCTACGAACGCGCGCAGCGGCTCGCCGTACGCCAGGAGGAGGCCGCGCGGCGGGAGTTCATCGACGACCTGCTCTACGGGCGCAGCGATCTGGGCCGCCTCGCCGAACGGGCCGAGCGCTTCGGGCTCGTCCTCTCCCGCGCCCACGCCGTCGCGGTGGCCGAGGGGCCGGAGGCGTACGACGACACCGCCCCGGTCACCCGGGTCGTGGAGAGCGCGCTCATCTCCCGCTTCGGGGACCGGCGGGTCCTGATCACCACCAAGAACGGGCAGTTGGTCTGCATCGCGCCCGGCGACCAGGACGACGTCCTGACCTTCTTCGCCAAGCACGCCCACGCCGCCACGGACGGCAGCAGGGTCGCCATCGGGCGCCCTCGGAGCGGCGCGGGCGGGGTGGTGCACAGCTACGAGGAGGCGCTCAGCACCCTCGGACTCGCCGCCCGGCTGGGCCTGGAGGAGCCCGTGGTGCGCGCCGCGGACATGCTGGTCTACCCGGTCCTCGCCCGGGACCGGCAGGCGATGGCCGACCTGGTGCTGAGTGTGCTGGGCCCGCTGCGCGGGGCCCGGGGCGGTGCCGGGCCGCTGCTGCGGACCCTGGAGGTGTACTTCGACGCGGGCTGCACCGCGGCCGAGGCCGCCCGGCGCCTGACGCTCAGCGTGCGGGCTCTCACCTACCGGCTGGACCGCATCCACCAGCTGACCGGGGCTAACGCCTCCGACCCGGTGCACCGCTACACGTTGCAGACCGCGGTCATCGGAGCCCGGCTGCTGGGGTGGCCCGAACAGGCGATCTGACGCGACGTCAGGTGCTCTGCCCGGGCCCCGGGTTCGCCCCCCGGCCGCGGGTCAGCCGGTGATCTCCACCTTGCCGTTGTGCCGGTCGGGGCCGCCCTCCGGCTCCGGGGCGCCCTTCGCCGTGATGTTCTTCAGCAGGGCCGCCAGGTCGACGCCCGTGGTCGAGCCGAGCAGTTCCATGCCCTGCGCCACGTTGTCGGCGACCGTGCGGGAGAGCCGGCTCGCGCCGTCCGTCGAGATGACCGTCATCTTGTCCACGGCCGCCAGCGGCTCGGACGCCTTCGCCACCACCTGCGGCAGCACCTCGACCAGCATCTGCAGCACGGCGGCGTCGCCGTACCGGTCGAAGGCGTCGGCCTTCTTCTCCATCGCCTCGGCCTCGGCCGCACCCTTGGCGGCGATCGCGGCGGCCTCGGCGTCGCCCTCCAGGCGTACGGCCTCGGCGATCGCGGCACGCCGGGACCGCTCGGCCTCGCCCTGCCTGAGACCCTCGATGGCCTCCGCCTCGGCCAGCGCGCTGCGCCGCTGCTTCTCGCCCTCACCGGTGAGCCGGGCCCGCTCGGCCTCGGCCTGGGCGGCGGCGATACCGGCGGCGCGCTCGGCCTCGGCCTGCTTCACCCGCGCCACCCGGCGGGCCTCCGCCTCCTGCTCGGCCTCGTACCGCTTGGCGTCGGCGGGCTTGCGGACCTCGGTGTCCAGCTGGCGGTCCTTCAGCGCGGCCTGCCGCTCGGCGACCTTCTCCTGCTCGGCGAGGATCTCCTGCTGCCGGGCCGCCTCCGCGAGAGGGCCCGAGGCGTTGGCGCGGGCCGCGGCCTGGTCGGTCTCGGCCTTGATCTCGGCCTGCTTCAGGTAGAGGGTCCGCTGCGCGACCGCGATCTCCTCCTCCGCCTTCAGCCGCGCCTGCTCGGCCGCCCGCCGGGCCACCGCCTCCGCGATGTCCGCCTCCTGCTTGGCGCGGGCCGCCTCGGGACGGCCGAGGTCCTCCAGGTAGGAACCCTCGGTGGTGATGTCCTGGATCTGGAAGGCGTCGAGCACCAGGCCCTGCCCGGACAGGCTCGCCTCCGCCTCCTCGGCCACCTGGCCGGCGAACGCGGCCCGGTCCCGGATGACGTCCTCCACGGACATCCGGCCGACGATCGCGCGCAGCGCGCCGGACAGCACCTCCTGGGTGAAGCCGACGATGCCGTCCTGCTGCATCAGGAACCGCTGGGCGGCGGCGCGGATCGCGTCCTCCGTGCCCCCGACCTTGACGATCGCGACACCCTCCAGGTGCGCCTTCACCCCGCGCAGCGTCACCGCGCCGCGCACGGCGACCGGGATGTGCCGCGAGGAGAGGTCGAGCGTGAACCGCTGCTGCACGAAGGGGACGACGAACACGCCGCCGCCGACCACGACCTTCTGGCCGCTGTTGTCGGTGAAGACACGGCCCGTCTCGGGATCGGTGGACTTCTTGCCGCGCCGCCCGGTGACGATGAACGCCTCGCTCGGGCCGGCCACCTTGTAGCGGCTGACCACCACCAGCGCGAGCAGCACCACGAGTACGACGACTCCCAGCACCGCGATGACAACAGGACTCATGGCAAGGCCCCCGATTCACTAAGAGGTACGGACGGACAAGTACAGGAGGGAGGGGGCCGCGGCGCCGTTCAGCGGTCGACCGGGCGGACCACGACCGACGTCCCCGTCGGCGCCGCCTCGACCCACACCTCGGCGCCCCTCGCCACCGGCACCGCGCTGCGCGCCGCGCACTTCAGCGGCTGGCCGGCGAGCCGGAGCAGGACCTCGCCGTAGCCGTCCGCCGGGATGGCGGTCACGACCTTGCCGGACGTGCCGACGAGGTCGTCGGTACGGGGCGTGAGGGCCGTCTGGTCGCGCATCAGGGCGCGGCTGAAGCGGTACGTCAGCCAGCCGGCCCCCACCCCGGCGAGCGTGCCGGCCCCGGCGGCGCCCGCGGGACCGGTCCAGCCGGTGCCGAGGGCGATGGCGCCGGCGAAGCCGGTCATCGCCGTGAACCCGGCGACGACCGGCAGCGACAGCCACCCCTCCAGGAGGCCGTCCGGCGCTCCCCCGAACGCGCCTTCCAGCACTCCGTCGAAGACCAGCGACAGGGCGAGCAGCACGACCCCCGTGATACCCAGCCCGAGAAACCAGGCCATGCTTGCCGTCCCCCTCTCGCCCGTCGCTGAGCTTCGGTGAAAGGAATCGTCACACGCGGCACGAGGGCGGGTCATTGCCGTGTTCCGGCAATCTTTACGCGTCTTTGATGCCGCCCTCGGTCCGTTCGGCCGCCGCCGCAACCGCGGGCGGTGCATGTACTGTCCTTCTCCAAATGGGGACTCATACGGGGAGCGTTCCGCACCAGGTTCCGCAGGGCGACGGGTACGCGCCCATGGTGGTGTGCGGCGACGACGGGCTGGCCCACCGGCTGGCCGCCGAACTGCGCGGCGTCTACCGCGAACAGGTCACTCTCGTCGTCCCGCCCTCCGGGCGCCGGGTGCGCCAGCCCGTGGTCGGACGGGCCCGCGCGGCCTCGGCGGCCCTGCTGGACATGGTCAACGCGGCGGTCAACCGGACGGGCGGCGCCGACCCGGGCGGCACCGGCGGCGCCGGCCGCGAGCTGGAGGCCACCGAGCCGACCGAGGACGTGCTCGCGGAGGCCGGTG
Organism: Streptomyces violaceorubidus; assembly: GCF_000717995.1. Lineage (GTDB taxonomy): Bacteria > Actinomycetota > Actinomycetes > Streptomycetales > Streptomycetaceae > Streptomyces > Streptomyces violaceorubidus. Next base: position 35,003 of record NZ_JODM01000010.1, on the reverse strand, counting down.
TCGAGCGGGCCACCGCGCTGGCGCTCGTGTACGACGACGACGAGACGAACATCCGCGCCGCCCTGACCGCGCGCCGGATCAACCCCCGGCTGCGGCTGGTCCTGCGCCTGTACAACCGGCGTCTGGGCCAGCACATCGAGGAACTGCTCGACCAGAGCGCGGCGTTGGCGACCGGCGGCGGCCCCGGCTCCGGATCCGGGTCCACGACCGTGCTGTCCGACGCCGACACCGCCGCGCCCGCGCTGGCGGCCACCGCGCTCGTCGGCACCAGCAAGGTCGTCGAGACCGACGGTCTGATCCTGCGGGCCGTCGAACGCAATCCGCCCCGGCCCGGCGAGGTGGCCGACCCGGGGCTGTGCACCCTCGCGCTGCTGTCGGCGACGAGCAACGACCCGGCCGGGGCGGACGGTTCGGAGGGCAGCGGCGAGCAGGGGCCGCGGCTGCTGCCCGACGCGGCGGCGGTGCGGGCGGCCACCGGACGAGGGACGGTGGTCCTGGAGCAGGTGTCTTACTCCGGACCGCCGCTGCCCGCCGGGCGGGCCGGGGTGCCCGCCTTCGGGGAGCTGTTCTCGCGGCGGCTGCGGTGGTCGCTGGCCGGTCTGGCGGCGTGCGTGGTCGCCCTCGCCGTGGCGCTGATGGTGGTCACCGGCGACCATCCGCTGCACGCCACGTACGTGACCCTGCTCGACCTGTTCTCCATCAACGAGCCCGCGCACAACGACGACGTCGGACGGCAGATCCTGCAACTGCTGTCCGGCTTCGTCGGACTGCTGCTGCTGCCGGTCCTGCTGGCGGCCGTCCTGGAGGCCCTGGGGACCTTCCGCAGCGCGACGGCCCTGCGCAAGCCGCCGCGCGGGCTCGGCGGGCACGTCGTCCTGCTGGGTCTCGGCAAGATCGGCACGCGTGTCCTGACCCGGCTGCGGGAGCTGGACATCCCCGTGGTGTGCGTGGAGGCCGATCCCGAGGCCCGCGGCATGGCGACCGCGCGGCGGCTGCGGGTGCCGGTGGTGCTCGGGGACGTCACGCAGGAGGGCGTCCTGGAGGCCGCCAAGATCCACCGGGCGCACTCGCTGCTCGCCCTGACCAGTGTGGACACGACCAACCTGGAGGCGGTGTTGTACGCCCGGTCCGTGCGGTCGCGGCTGCGGGTGGTGCTGCGCCTGTACGACGACGACTTCGCGACCGCCGTGTACCGCACCCTGCGCGCCGCGCACCCCCGCGCGCTCACCCGGAGCCGGAGCGTGACGCACCTGGCGGCGCCGTCCTTCGCCGGGGCGATGATGGGCCGCCAGATCCTGGGGGCGATCCCCGTGGAGCGACGGGTGCTGCTGTTCGCGGCGGTGGAGGTGGCCGGGCATCCGCAGCTGGAGGGGAAGACGGTCGGTGAGGCGTTCCGGGCGGGGGCGTGGCGGGTGCTGGCGCTGGAGGTCTGTGACGGTGAGCGGGCCGGGGGCGGTGCCCCGGAGGGGGCGCGGGAGTCGCGGCTGGTGTGGGAGCTGCCCGAGACGTATGTGCTGCGGGGCTCGGACCGGGTGGTGCTGGCGGCGACCCGGCGGGGGCTGGCGGAGTTGCTCGGGCGGCGGGCGCGGCAACAGTCCCCCGGGTAGCAGGTGACCGTTGCCGCCCCCGGCGGTGGGTGGGGAGCACTCGCCCGCGTCGGCGGGGTGCCGCCTGCGCCCACCCGTGCCGCCCGGGGGTGCCTCCCGGACCGCTCAGGCGCTGGGGGAGGCACGACTGCCCGCCGTCATGCGCTCCGCGGCAAGTGCCTCCTCGCGAAGTCCAGTTCCAGGGCGACCTGCTTGATGCGTTCGTCGACGACCAGGGAGCCGTGGCCCGCGTCGTAGCGGTAGACCTCGTGGACGGCGCCCCTGGCCTCCAGGCGCTTGACGTAGTTCTCGACCTGGCGGATCGGGCAGCGCGGGTCGTTGACGCCCGCCGAGATGTAGACCGGCGCCTTGACCTGGTCGACGTAGGTCAGCGGGGAGGACGCCTCGAAGCGCTCGGGGACCTCCTCGGGGGTGCCGCCCAGCAGGGTGCGGTCCAGGGCCTTCAGGCCCTCCATCTCGTCGTGGTACGCGGTGACGTAGTCGGCGACCGGCACGGCCGCGATGCCCAGCGTCCAGGCCTCGGGCTGGGTGCCGATGCCGAGGAGCGTGAGGTAGCCGCCCCAGGAGCCGCCGGTGAGGATCAGGCGCTCGGGATCCGCGAGGCCCGAGGTGACCGCCCACTCCCGCACCGCCGCGATGTCCTCCAGCTCGATGAGGCCCACCCGGTGCTTGAGGGCGTCGGTCCAGGCACGGCCGTACCCGGTGGAGCCCCGGTAGTTGACCCGGACCACCGCATACCCGTGGTCGACCCAGGCGGCCGGGCCCGCGGCGAAGGAGTCGCTGTCGTGCCAGGTCGGGCCGCCGTGGATGTCGAAGACCGTCGGCAGCGGACCGGCCGCCCCGGCCGGCTTCTGCACCAGGGCGTGGATGCGGCCTCCCGGCCCCTCCACCCACACGTCCTCCACCGGGACCGAGCCCGGCGACTTCGGCCCGGGCGGGTCCAGGACGACGCGGCCGGTGGTGGAGCGGACGGCCGACGGCTCGGCGGCCGAGGTCCACAGGTACTCCACGCTGCCGTCCGGGCGGGCCGTGGCCCCGGAGACGGTGCCGGCGGGGGTGTCGATCTCCGTCAGACCGCGCTCGGCGAAGTCGTAGCGGAACAGCTCGCTGCGGGCCTCGAAGCCGTGCACGATCAGCAGGGCGGAACCGTCCGGGTACCACTCCGCGCTCACGTCGCCCGGCAGCTCCAGCGCGAGGTCGCTCTGCTCCCCCGTCGCCACGTCCCACACCAGGGGCTCCCAGCGGCCCCGGCGCTGGTGGCCGATGAGCAGGCGGGTGTCGCCGTCGACCGGCGCGAAGCCCAGGACCTCCAGGCCCAGCTCCTTCTCGCCGCCCTCGGTGTCGTCCAGCTCGGCGACCGTGCTGCCGTCGGGGCGCAGGACGCGCAGCGCCGAGTGCATGGCATCCCCGTGCTCGGTGTGCTCGATCGCGATCAGGGAGCCGTCGTGGGAGAGGTCGCCGACGCCCGCGGACTCGCGGTGGCGGTAGATCTCCGCCGGGGCACCGCCGTCTCCGCGCGCGAGGTGGATCGTCGTGCCGTCCTCGTCGGTGGAGCGGCCGATCACCGCCGTGCGCCCGTCCCGGCCGAGGGCGAGGCCCGCCGGGTAGGAGGGGTCGAGGCCCGGCACGGCGACCTCGTCCGGGCCGCCGGTGAAGGGCTGGCGGCGCCAGACGCCGAACTCGTCGCCGTCCTTGTCGTCGAACCACCAGATCCAGTCGCCGCCGGGGGCGAGCACACCGTCCGTCGTGCCGTTCGGCCGGTCCGTGACCTGGCGCTGCTCGCCGCTCGACCGGTCCCAGGCGTACAGCTCGTAGGTCCCCGTCGCGTTCGACACGAACAGGGAGCGGTCCGGGGCGTCCTCGGCCCAGTCGGGCAGCGACACCCTCGGCGCCCGGAACCGCTTCTCCCAGTCGGGCACCTGCTCGCCCTGCGTCTGCCGCAACCCGTTGCTCTCAGTCATGGCCCCATACTGCCCCGACCGGGCGTCATGGCGCAGACGAGATCCCCAGCCTGTGGACAACCTCCCCCGACCCGTTCCCGCGCGACCACGTTTTCCACAGCCCCGCTGCGGGGTCCTCGGGCGCGCACCGTACCGTGGAGAGCGTGTACCGGTTTCTGCTGACGCCCCGATGGTGGGGGATCAACGTCTTCGTCGTCCTGGCCATCCCCTTCTGCATCTTCATGGGTTCCTGGCAGCTCGGCCGGTTCGAGGACCGGGTGCAGGACCACGAGACCGCCTCCACCCAGCACGAGTCGGCCCGCCGGGAGGCGGCGCGTCCGCTGACCGAGCTGCTGCCCGTGGACAAGGCGACGGTCGGCAGGCAGACCACCGTGACCGGCCGGTACGACGATCAGCTGCTGGTCCCGGAGCGGAAGCTGGACGACCGGGAGGGCTTCTACGTCCTCTCCCTGCTGCGCACCGACGGCGGCAAGGCCCTGCCGGTCGTGCGCGGCTGGCTGCCCGGCGAACCCGACCCGGCGAAGGCCCCGGCCCCGCCCACCGGCGAGGTCACCGTCACCGGTGCGCTCCAGGCCGCCGAGTCCCCCGGCGGCAACGGCGTCAGCAGCCGCTCCGGCTGGCCCGCCGGGCAGACCGGCGCGATCAGCGCGGCGACGCTGCTGAACCTGGTGCCGTACGACGTCTACGACGCGTGGGTCACGCTGAACGAGGGCGACTCCGGGATGCGGGCCGTGCCGGTGAGCGCGCCGCAGAACACGGGGCTCGACCTGAAGGCCTTCCAGAACCTCGGCTACACCGCCGAGTGGTTCGCCTTCGTCGGCTTCGTGATCTTCATGTGGTTCCGCCTGCTGCGCCGCGAGGTCGAACTCGCCCGCGACGCCGAGCTGGGCCTCGTCGCACAGGACGGCGAGAACGGCGAGAACGGCGAGGACGGAGCGAGCGGGGAGACCGGCGAGTCCGGGGACAAGGCCGACGGGGACGAGGCCGACGGGGAGAAGACCGACGGGGCCGGGGCCGACGGGGCCAAGGCGGGGCTCGTCTCCTGACCGCGGGGCCGCCCGCCGGGGGTTACGCCCCCGAGCCCGAGTCCGCCAGCAGGCCCGTCCAGTAGACGGTCCCCACGCACGCGTTGGACACCGTCGTCGTCGCCGAGCCGGAACCGCCCTCGGGTGTGTAGGTCACCGACACGCTTCCCTCGGCCGGACCGTCCTCGGTGATCAGCTGGGCCGTGGGCCCGGCCTCGCCGCCGCCCTCGGAGGTGCCGCCCACCACGGCGGTCGTGTCCCCGGTGGGCGAGGGCTCGGCCGAGGGCCCGCCGGTGCCGCCCCCCGTGGTGCCGCCGGTGGTGGGACAGGTCTCGGAGGGCACCCAGGCGAACTTCACCTCGTACGCGGCGCCCGGCGCCAGGGTCAGCGAGGCGGCCTCCAGCGACGGGTCGGGCAGTCCGGCCGCGGCGTCCCCGGCGGCGTGCCGCGCGGTGCCGATCCGGGTGGCGTCCGCCGCGCCCAGCGGGGCGGTGGCCACGTTGCCGGGTCCCGTGACGGTGCAGCCGCCCGGGGAGACGTTGGTGACCCGGAAGGAGCCGTAGACCACGCCCGTGGAGTCGGGGGCCGCGCTGCTCGCGACGGCCGGGCCGAGCGACCCCGGCCCGCAGGCGGGGATGTCGGCGGGGCTGCTGGCGCTGGGGGCGCCCGAGGGGGCCGAACCCGTCGCGGCGCCGGACTCCTTGTCGCCGGGCGTCTCCTTCGGGTCGGCCTTGTCCTTGCCCTCGGCGGTGTCCCCGGTGCCGGCGATGCCGCTCTGGCCGCCGGCCGGGTCCTTGCCCTGGGAGGCGCCGCCCTGGGCCTGTGAGGCGTTGCCCGCGACGGACGGGTCGGCGCTCGCGCCGGTGGAGTTGGAGACGTGCACGAGGGCGGGGACCGCCGTGCCGAGGAAGAGGGCTGCGGCCGCGACGCCGACGACCGCCTGGCGCTTGCGGGCCCGGCGGGCGGGCACCGCGCGCCGCAGGTGTTCCAGGGTGCCGTCGCTCGGCTCCAGCTCGCCGACCGCCTGGTGCAGCATCGCGCGCAGGGCCACCTCGTCGGGGGCGGGCCCGTCGGGGGCGGGCCCGTCGGGACCCTGCGCGGCGGGGCCGTGGTTCACAGTTCCGTTCCCAGGGTGCGTGTGCATGTGCGTATGCATGTGCGTGTGCTTCTGCTGCTCTCGCCCGGCCGGTCCGGCGGGCGCGTCCTGCCCTTCGCCGGCGTCCGGTCGCGGACCGTGCCGCTCGCGGACGTCCGGTCGCGCGTCGTGGCCCGCTCGGGCGTCCGGTCGCGCGTCCTGCTCGCGAGGGGCGTCCGGTCGCGGATCGAGCTCCTCCCGGGCGTCCGGTCGCGCGTCGTTGCCGTCGCTCATGCCGGGGCCTCCATGGCCACCCGGAGCGCCGCGATCCCGCGCGACCCGTACGCCTTGACCGAGCCGAGGGATATGCCGAGCGTCTCGGCGACCTGGGCCTCCGTCATGTCGGCGAAGTAGCGCAGGACCAGCACCTCGCGCTGCCGGCGCTGGAGCCCCTTCATCGCCTTGATCAGGGAGTCGCGCTCCAACTGGTCGTAGGCGCCCTCCTCCGCGCTCGCCATGTCGGGCATGGGCTTGGAGAGGAGCTTGAGGCCGAGGATGCGGCGGCGCAGCGCCGAGCGCGAGAGATTGACGACCGTCTGACGCAGGTACGCCAGGGTCTTCTCCGGGTCACGGACCCGTTTGCGCGCCGAGTGCACCCGGATGAACGCCTCCTGGACCACGTCCTCGCAGGAGGCCGTGTCGTCGAGGAGCAGGGCGGCGAGGCCGAGCAGCGAGCGGTAGTGCGCCCGGTAGGTCTCGGTGAGGTGGTCGACGGTGGTACCCGCCGCCACGTCCTCGGCGCCGTCGCGCTGGTTCGATATGCGGGCCGGCCGCGCTGCGGGCATCGGCGCGATCACCGGCATGCCACCGGCCGGACCGGCCACACGGGGACGGACGGACCGGACGGGGGGACGCAGAGCCGCGCCCCGCGTGCCTGCGGTGAATTCGAGAACCTCTGCCACGCCAGTTGGACACGTCCGACCCCGTGAGGGTTGTACGTGCCGGACGTCACGTTCCCGTGTCCGTCGGACAGCCCTCTGGGCGGCCACCCGGCTGACGGTGCGTCATAGGCCCTCATCGTCCGCTCTTCCCCTGTATCCCGTGTGAACGGGCGTCCCCACGCCCGCCTCGGCGCCCCCGCGCCGAACCACGCCCCGCGCCCTGAATGGGTGACCGCAAAGACGCTCCCCGCCGCTCGCGCGGTTGCGGAGGGCGGGGAGGAAATCCTCTGACGGCACGGGTGCCCGGTACAAGTAGTCCGGACCAACTTCCGGATCACATCTCGTCCATGGATTCTACAAACGCAACCCACAGTGTCCGGGGGATTTTCGCCGCTCGTCTCCCGGCTCAGCCGAACTCGGCCGCCACCAGTTCGGCGATCTGCGCGGTGTTCAGAGCCGCGCCCTTGCGCAGGTTGTCCCCGCACACGAAGAGTTCGAGCGCGGTGGGATCGTCCAGGGCCCGGCGCACCCGGCCGACCCAGGTCGGGTCGGTGCCGACCGCGTCGGCGGGCGTCGGGAACTCCCCCGCGGCCGGATTGTCGAAGAGGACGACGCCCGGCGCGGTGGCCAGGATCTCCCGGGCTCCCTCGACGGTGACCCCGCTCTCGAAGCGGGCGTGCACGGTCAGGGAATGCGTGGTCACCACGGGGACCCGTACGCAGGTCACGGCGACGGGCAGCCGGGGCAGTCCGAGGATCTTGCGGGACTCCTCCCGCACCTTCATCTCCTCCGACGACCAGCCGTCCTCCCGCAGCGACCCGGCCCACGGTACGACGTTCAGCGCGACCGGCTCCGGGAACGGCCCGGTGTCGTCGCCGACGGCCCGCCGCAGGTCACCGGGGTGCGTCCCCAGCTCCGTCCCGGCCACCAGCGACAGCTGCCGGCGCAGCGTGTCCACGCCGTCCCGCCCGGCCCCGCTGACCGCCTGGTACGAGGAGACGACCAGCTCGCGCAGCCCGAACTCGGCGTGCAGCGCGCCCAGCGCCACGATCATGGACAGCGTCGTGCAGTTCGGGTTGGCGACGATGCCGCGGGGCCGCATCCGCACCGCGTGCGGATTGACCTCGGGCACGACGAGCGGCACGTCCGGGTCCATCCGGAACGCGCCGGAGTTGTCGACCACCACCACGCCCTTGGCGGCGGCGATCGGCGCCCACTGCGCGGAGACCTCGTCGGGCACGTCGAACATGGCGACGTCGACCCCGTCGAAGGCCTCCTCGCTCAGCGCGAGGACCTCGACCTCCTCCCCGCGCACGGCCAGCTTGCGGCCGACCGAGCGGGGGGATGCGATCAGGCGGATGTCGCCCCATACGTCCGCGTGCTGGGAAAGGATCTGGAGCATGACCGAGCCGACGGCGCCGGTCGCGCCCACGACGGCGAGCGCGGGCCTGCCGGTACGGCCGCCGTCCGGGCCGGTGTCGTGCGCGGCGGACATCAGCGTCCGGTGCCCCCGTAGACGACGGCCTCGTCGCGGTCGGAGTCGAGCCCGAAGGCGGTGTGCACGGCGCGCACGGCCTCGTTCACGTCGTCCTTGCGGGTGACGACCGAGATGCGGATCTCGGATGTCGAGATCAGCTCGATGTTCACCCCGGCGTCGGAGAGCGCGGTGAAGAAGTCGGCGGTGACGCCCGGGTTGCTCTTCATCCCCGCGCCGACCAGGGAGATCTTGCCGATCTGGTCGTCGTAGCGCAGCGAGTCGAAGCCGATGCGCGGGCGGTTCTTCTCCAGCGCGTCGATGGCCTTGCGGCCCTCGCTCTTGGGGAGCGTGAACGAGATGTCCGTCAGGCCGGTGGAGGCGGCGGAGACGTTCTGCACGACCATGTCGATGTTGACCTGGGCGTCGGCGATGGCGCGGAAGATCGCGGCCGCCTCGCCCGGCTTGTCGGGCACGCCGACCACCGTGACCTTGGCTTCGGAGGTGTCGTGCGCGACTCCGGAGATGAGGGCCTGCTCCACGTGCTTTTCCCCTTGCTTGATCGGCTCGCTGCTGACCCACGTGCCCTGCAGTCCGCTGAAGCTGGACCGCACGTGAATCGGGATGTTGTACCGGCGGGCGTACTCCACGCAACGGTGGAGCAGCACCTTCGAGCCGGAGGCAGCGAGCTCCAGCATGTCCTCGAAGGAGATCCAGTCGATCTTCTTCGCCTTGGGCACCACGCGCGGGTCGGCGGTGAACACGCCGTCGACGTCGGTGTAGATCTCGCAGACGTCCGCGTCGAGCGCGGCGGCGAGGGCGACGGCGGTGGTGTCGGACCCGCCGCGGCCCAGCGTGGTGATGTCCTTGCTGTCCTGGCTGACGCCCTGGAAGCCGGCCACGATGGCGACGTTGCCCTCGTCGACCGAGGTGCGGATGCGCCCCGGCGTGACGTCGATGATCCGGGCCTTGTTGTGGACCGAGTCGGTGATGACTCCGGCCTGGCTGCCGGTGAACGACTGGGCCTCGTGACCCAGGTTTTTGATCGCCATGGCCAGCAGCGCCATGGAGATGCGCTCTCCGGCGGTCAGCAGCATGTCGAGTTCACGCCCGGCAGGGATCGGGGATACCTGCTCGGCGAGATCGATCAGCTCGTCCGTCGTGTCGCCCATCGCGGAAACGACGGCGACCACCTGGTTGCCGTTCTTCTTCGCTTCCACGATCCGCTTGGCGACGCGCTTGATGCCCTCGGCATCGGCTACGGAGGAGCCTCCGTACTTCTGCACGACAAGGCCCACGTGCGCTCCTCGCTCAGTCCGTCTCTTTCCGCACGTACGTATATGTACTGCGGTCGGCTCATTTTACCGAGCGTCCGGATTTCCCCCCTGCGGTATCGCATGGTGAGACCCGGGTACTCGCTCAGGCTGGCTCATGCCCAGGGCGGCGCGGGTCACTCGGGAAAGTGCGGTGTGTCACACGTTCACAAGTGGCTTCCGGCCGCGTGAAAAGCCGGGGCTGGTTGAACGTGCAACCCGGGAAGCCCCCGGCCGGACTCAGTCCGCCAGCTCCTTGAGGGGCTCGGTGTCGAGGGTGATGTCGACGGGGCATGGAGGTGCACGGGCTCCTCGACGGACATATCGGGCCGGTGCTCGGTCCTGGGGGTCATGGCGTCGCCTCCTCGACACCATGGTGACCCGACCGGCGCCTCCCGCACGCTCACAGTGCCCGCTCCGTCCTGGGCGGCAGGCCGGCGGCCGCGCGTACCTCGGCCGCGCGGCGGGGGACGTCCACCCACTCGTACACGGCATGGGCGTCGGGGGCGGCGAGGAACGTGTCCGGCACATACCCGGCGACCGGCACACCGGCCTCCTCCGCCGCCACGGCCGCCTCGAACTCGGCTCGGCAGTCGGCGCACATGCCGCCCTTGATCTCCGTCGTCCGCTCGTCCGCGTCGCAGTCCATGCAGACCATGACCGCACGGGTCACGCGGGCCCGGCGCGGGGCGGCCTTCTGTCGGATCCTCGCCTTCTTCGGGGGCATCCTGCTCTCCAGTCGGTTGCGGGCGAGACCGCCCGGGTTGTTCACGGTCGCGGGAAGGCCGTCGGTCACCGCGCGGGCGATGTCCTGGGGTGTCGCGCCACGCGCCAGCCACTCCTCGGCCAGGGAGGCGAGAGACCGGCAGTCGGCCTCCGACAGGCGCATGCGGGGTTCCGTATCGCGGATCGCGGCGAGGGCGAGGTACGAGGTCCTGGACTCCGCGTCCGCCTCGGCCTCGGGACGCGGCTCGGGCTCCGGCTCCGGCTCCGGCACCTCGGGCTCGTCGGTGCGGGCGAGACCGGGGCGGAGGTCGCCGGGCACGATGCGGCCGTTGCGCTGCCGCGCGAACTCCTCCCACCACGCCGCCGACCTGCGCGTACGCGACCAGTACGTCCGCGTGACCCACCGCATGGTGTTGTCCTCGACGGTGAGGTGCTCCCTGATCCAGCGCAGGTGGCCGGCCTCGCTGATGCGGTTGAGGGACGTACGGGTCGCCTGCTGGCCGTAGCGGGGGTGCTGCGCTGCGAGCACCTTGTGGCCCATCGCCTGGCCGTCGTCGAGGTGGTCGACGAAGACGGCGATCTCGGCCTCACGGGGGCTCAGGTGTGCGAAGTCCGGGTCCGCGTGCGGGTCTTCGTCACCGGCACGGCGTTTTCCGTAGCCCGGATTGGCCATCGGGTGGGCCGGGGAGGGCAGTGCGGGACTAAGGTTGGCGTAAGCCACCATCGAATTCTCTCTTCGATGCGTCGGTCAGGTCCCGGATTGGTGTTGGCAGCACCGCCGGGACCGACTCATTTGTCGGTCATATGCCGTGAACCTAGAGCGACTTGACACAGCGAAGCAAGCTGATCACGGAACGTCACTCTTACGAGGTACGACGACTCAACTCACGTTCAGACTTGGTTGGTTGGTTATTTCAACCAGACCGGAAAACCAAGGGAAGAGCTCGAATCCCGAGGCTCAAGCTCCGGGCTGAACTGCGGCGATGCGCCGACCAGGCGGGGGCCGGTTCGGCCGAGAGCTCGCTGGCGAAGGGAAGCGCCTGCAACACGACGTTGCGTGACCTACTTCACCGGACGCAGCCCCAGCGGCCCCGCGATCTCCTGGACCATGACGCGGCCCGCCTCCGACTCCAGGGCGTCGTCGCCGAGGTCCTGGTCGGTGTCGAGGCCGTCCAGCTCCTCCAGGGGCTGGTTCAGGCGGACGTGGGCGACGACCGACTGGAGGGCGCGCAGGGTCGCGGAGGCGGTGGAGCCCCAGTTGGAGAAGTAGGAGAACTGCCACCACCACAGGGCCTCCGTGGTGCGGCCGGCCTTGTAGTGGGCCATGCCGTGGCGGAGGTCGGTGATGACGTCGGTGAGGTCGTCGGAGATCCGGGCCGGGACCGGTGCCTTGCGCGGCTCGTAGGGGTCGAAGACCTCGGAGTAGACGTCGACCGGGTCGAGGATGCGGGCCAGGTTCTCGCGGATCTCGTCCACGTCGAGTTCCGGGCCCGGGTCGGGCTCGTAGCGCTCGTCCGGGACGATGTCCTCGTGGGCGCCCAGACGGCCGCCGGCCAGCATCAGCTGGGAGACCTCCAGGAGGAGGAAGGGGACGGCCGAGTCGGGCTCGTCGCCCTTCGCCACCTCGGTGACGGCCACCAGGAAGCTCTCGATCTGGTCGGCGATCTGGACCGCGAAGTCGTCCGGGTTCTGGTCGGTCGCGTGCAGCGTGGCGTCAGACATCTAGGAGTCGTCTCCCCTCGAAGGCGCGGCCGAGGGTCACCTCGTCCGCGTATTCCAGGTCGCCGCCCACCGGGAGGCCGCTGGCCAGGCGGGTGACCTTGAGGCCCATGGGCTTGATCATGCGGGCGAGGTACGTGGCCGTGGCCTCGCCCTCCAGATTCGGGTCCGTGGCCAGGATCAGCTCCGTGACCGTGCCGTCCGCCAGGCGGGCCAGCAGCTCACGGATGCGGAGGTCGTCGGGACCGACCCCGTCGATCGGGCTGATCGCGCCGCCGAGCACGTGGTACCGCCCGCGGAACTCACGGGTGCGCTCGATGGCGACGACGTCCTTCGGCTCCTCCACCACGCAGATGACGGAAGGGTCGCGCCGGGCGTCGCGGCAGATGGTGCACTGCTCCTCCTGCGCGACGTTCCCGCAGGTCGCGCAGAAGCGAACCTTGGCCTTCACTTCCATGAGGGCCTGGGCGAGCCGCCGTACGTCGGTCGGCTCGGCCTGGAGGATGTGGAAGGCGATCCGCTGCGCGCTCTTGGGACCGACGCCGGGCAGCCGCCCGAGTTCGTCGATGAGGTCCTGGACCACGCCTTCGTACAACGGACTGCCGTCCTTCCTGAGGTTCGTGCACTACGTACGGTAGATGGCTTCGGCCGGTCTGAGAAAGGCGATCCGGGGAGACGGTTCAGAACGGCAGGCCGGGGATGCCGCTGCCGCCGCCCAGGCCCTGGGCCAGCGGGCCGAGCTTCTGCTGCTGGAGGTTCTGCGCGTTCTCGTTGGCCGCCTGGACGGCGGCGACGACCAGGTCGGCGAGGGTCTCGGTGTCCTCCGGGTCCACCGCCTTCGGGTCGATGACGAGGCCGCGCAGCTCGCCGGAACCGGTGACCGTGGCCTTCACCAGGCCACCGCCCGCCTGGCCCTCGACCTCGGTCCGCCCCAGTTCCTCCTGGGCCTTCGCCAGGTCCTGCTGCATCTTCTGGGCCTGCTGGAGCAGCTGCTGCATGTTGGGCTGGCCACCACCGGGGATCACGTTCAGCTCCCATCACGTCCGGTCACGACGGTTTTGCCGTTCGGCACGAGCCTACGTGGTCCGGGCGGCCCTCGCTCCAGCACTCTTTCGAGTGATGCCGCGGGAGCCCTATACCTGATCAACGCCCTCTTCCGGGCGGAAAAGCGGCGGAACCCGGCTCTTCGCCACCCATTGGGCGGTAGGAAGGGTTCCGGCGCAGGGTTCCGGCGTATGAGTCCTCGCGGACGGCGAGCGGTACGGCGAGCAGTGGCGAGCAGTAGGGAGTGCCGGGTGGGTCAGCCGGAGATGCAGCCCGAGGGGCCGCCGCAGAGCGGAGCGGACGGTGGCGGTGAGGGGGCGGCCGGGGCGCGGCCGGGCGACCTGAGCGGGCGGGCGTTTCCCCTCGGGGACTGGGCACTGCCCGCCGAGCGGCTGGACGAGCTGTACCGGTGGGTGGAGCGGGGTGCGCTGGACACCGCGGCCTGGTATCTCGCGGACCGGGTGTGGAAGCGGCGCGGCGCCGTGCTGCTGCGGGGCGGGGCCGCGGTGGGTGCGGCCGCCGGGGCGGCGCTGCCGCTGCTGGACCTGTCCGGGGCGGCGGGCGGGGTCGCGCCCTGGGGGTACCTGGCGCTGCTGTGGGCGGTGGCGTGTGTGGCGGGTGACCGGTACTTCGGGGTGACGGCCGGGTGGATGCGGGACGTGGCCACGGCACAGGCGGTGCAGCGGCGGCTCCAGGCGCTCCAGTTCGACTGGGCCTCGGAGAGCGTGCGGGAGGTGCTGGGACCGGCGGACGGGACGGCGAGCGAGGCGGCGGAGCGGTGCCTGCTGGTGCTGCGGCGGTTCTCGGAGGACGTGACGGAGCTGGTCCGGGCGGAGACGGCGGACTGGATGGTGTCCTTCCGCCCGGGGCCCGCGCCACTGGGTCCGCACGCCGCCGCGGCGGCCGACGGGCCCCGCCCGGACAGCGGGGGCACCGGCGCCACCGGCCGCTTCCCGATCCCCCCGCAGAACGGCACCCGCCCGAACATGCCCCGCCAGCGCCCGCCGGAGCCCCGCTGACCCCCCGTGGCGGCGGTTCCGTGACGGAGCGGCTCCACCGCGTCGACAACCTGTCGCGGAAAGGCCCCGACCGCAGACAGGACGCCGATTCCGATTCCGCATCGCGGACATCTACCCTCGGCCGCATGACCCCTCAGCCCTCCCCCCAGGCAGGCGCCGCCGTGAAGGCCGCGGACCGCGCGCACGTCTTCCACTCCTGGTCAGCGCAAGAGCTGATCGACCCGCTCGCCGTCGCCGGCGCCGAGGGGTCGTACTTCTGGGACTACGAAGGCAGGCGCTACCTCGACTTCTCCAGCGGACTCGTCTACACCAACATCGGCTACCAGCACCCCAAGGTCGTCGCCGCGATCCAGGAGCAGGCGGCGCGGCTGACGACGTTCGCGCCCGCGTTCGCCGTCGAGGCGCGCTCGCAGGCCGCCCGGCTGATCGCCGAGCGCACGCCCGGCGACCTGGACAAGATCTTCTTCACCAACGGCGGCGCCGACGCCGTCGAGCACGCCCTGCGCATGGCCCGGCTGCACACCGGCCGCCCCAAGGTGCTCGCCGCCTACCGCTCGTACCACGGCGGCACCCAGCAGGCGGTCAACGTCACCGGTGACCCGCGCCGCTGGGCCTCCGACAGCGGCACGGCCGGGGTCGTGCACTTCTGGGCGCCGTTCCTGTACCGCTCGCGCTTCTACGCCGAGACCGAGGAGCAGGAGTGCGCGCGGGCGCTGGAGCACCTGGAGACCACGATCGCCTTCGAGGGCCCGGGGACGATCGCCGCGATCATCCTGGAGACGGTCCCGGGCACCGCGGGGATCATGATGCCGCCGGCCGGTTACCTGGCCGGGGTGCGCGAGATCTGCGACAAGTACGGCATCGTGTTCGTGCTCGACGAGGTCATGGCCGGATTCGGACGCACCGGCACCTGGTTCGCCGCCGACCTGTACGGCGTCGTCCCCGACCTGATGACCTTCGCCAAGGGCGTGAACTCGGGCTATGTGCCCCTGGGCGGCGTCGCGATCTCCGCCGCGATCGCCGCGACCTTCGCGGAACGGCCCTACCCGGGCGGACTGACGTACTCCGGCCACCCGCTGGCCTGCGCCGCCGCCGTCGCCACGATCAACGTGATGGCGGAGGAAGGCGTCGTGGAGCACGCGGCGCGGCTCGGCGGCGAGGTCCTCGAACCGGCGCTGCGGGAGCTGGCCGAGCGCCACCCGAGCGTGGGCGAGGTACGCGGCACCGGCATGTTCTGGGCACTGGAGCTGGTGCGGAACCGGGAGACCCGGGAGCCGCTGGTGCCCTACAACGCCACCGGTCAGGCGGCCGCGCCCATGTCCGCCTTCGCCGCCTCGGCCAAGGCGCACGGCCTGTGGCCCTTCGTGAACATGAACCGCACCCACGTGGTCCCGCCGTGCAACGTCTCGGAGGCGGAGCTGAAGGAGGGCCTGGCGGCGCTGGACACGGCACTGTCCGTGGCGGACGAGTACACGGAGTAGGCGGGACGGGGCGAGGGGCCCGAGCGCGTAGGGTTGCGTGCTCGTACGCGGTAGACATGTGTACGAGCACGACGCCCCCGGGCGGCGCCCCGGCGACGCCCCGAACGCGACGAGGAGACGCCCGCCCATGCCCGGCCCCAGCGGTACCGGTGCCGTCACGCGCAGCACCCTGCGGCAGCAGATCGCCGACGCGCTCCGCGACGAGGTGCTGGGCGGGCGGCTCCAGCCGGGGCAGGAGTTCACGGTCAAGGAGATCGCCGAGCAGTACGGCGTCTCCGCGACGCCGGTGCGCGAGGCCCTGGTCGACCTGTCCGCGCAGGGCCTCCTCGACGCCGACCACCACCGCGGCTTCCGCGTCCACGAGTACTCGGTCGACGACTTCCGGGACATGATCGAGGCACGCGGTCTGGTGACCGACGGGATGTTCCTCGCCCTCGCCGCGAACCTGCCGGGCGACCCCGACCCGGCCGACCCGCGCATCGCCGCCGCCCTCGCCGGGGTCCGGCGGCGCGGCGAGGAGGCCCAGCGCGCCGCCGCGGCCGGGGACCTGACCGTACTGATCGGCTACGACCTGCGCTACTGGCGCGAGCTGGCCACCCTCTTCGGCAACCCCTACCTCTGCGACTTCCTGCACCGGCTGCGCGTCCAGAGCTGGGTGTGCACGGTGCAGCACCTGCGCCGGCTCAGCGAACTGCGCGGCGCGCTGTGGTCCGGGCACACCGAACTGGTCGACGCGCTGGTCCGGCGCGACATCCCGGGCGCGCGTTCGCTCGTCGACGCCTACAACGCCCACTCGCTCGCCCTCATCGAGCGGCTCGCCGCGGGATGACCAACGCCGGACGTGTCGTGGCCCGGCCCCAGATGGGTATGGGACCTGCACGCGGGCGCGTACCGGCCGCACCGACTACGCTTCCCTGACCACCGTGCTGTGTGAGGAGCCCTCTTTTGGCCTGTGACCTGTGGCTGGTACCGCTCGTCGACGTCTTGTGCCACACGCCGGACAACCCGTTCGCCGAGGAACTCGCGCAGTACGACAAGGTGCTGGCCGAGGCCGGGCTGCCGCCGGTGCCGGTGTACCAGTACATGCCGGGACTCTCCGGCGAGGTCGCGCCCGTGGCCGGCTTCGACTACGACGCGCTGCACTTCCTGCGCCGGGCACACCTCCTCCAGGTCTGCGGCCTTCCGGTGACGCCGGTGGACGAACTCGGCGGCGACTACGAGCAGTTGCTGGAGATGTTCGAGTCGACGGCGCAGCAGTCCCACCTGGTCTGGCACTACGACCACGCGGGCGCCTACGTCCCGGTCGACTTCCCGCACCCGCTCTCCAGCGACGAACTCCTGGCGGGCGGCGGCCCCTTGGGCTCCTCGCACACCCTGTTGCGGGAACTGGAGGCCGTCGCCCCGGCGCTCGGCATCGACCCGGCCAACCCCCCGGCCCCGCCGCAACCGCCGCTCGCCCCGACGGAGCTGGAGGAACCGGCGGTGCCCGCGCCGTACGACGCCAGCCCGTTCGCCCGGGAGCGGCACGTGTGGCTGGGGCTGCACGCGGCGGCGACGCGGAGCCTGGCGCAGGGGTCGATGATCGTCTTCAGCTGATCACAGCTGGGACAGGCCCTTGCGCAGATCGTCCGCGTTCATGATCGGGGAGACCTCGACCTCGGCGTTCAGCTCGGTGAAGAACGGCTCACCCGTGGGCGGCAGTTCCGAGCTGTCCTGCATGTCGAAGACCATCAGGGCCGTCCGCCGGCCGCCGAGGGGGCCGAAGTACGCGGCCTCCGGCTTGATGTGGTCGAGGGTCCGGCTGATCAGCTCGGGGAGCTTCCCGCTGCGGATCGCCTCGTTCGCCCGGTCCGTGTCCAGCGTCGCCTTGAGCAGCACGCGCATCGCACTCACCTTCTTCTGCCGACGCGACGTGTACACATTCAGCTTATGCCCGTGATGTCCAGTTCGTTCAGGCGAGCCGGTTCCGCGACCACGTCGATGCCGGTGATGCGGCCGACGGCGGCGAAGTCGAAGCGGAGCACGACGCGCAGCCTGCCGTTCTCGGCCATCGCCAGGCCGACCCGGCCGTCCACCAGGACCGCGCCGGTGGAGCGGGCCCGCGCCATCGAGGCCATCGCGCCCCTGGCCACCGGCTCCACACCGCTGACGGCGACGGGCTCGGGCGTCGGGACCACCGCCGCGTCGGCGTGCAGCACGACGTCCGGGTGGAGCAGGGCCACCAGCGCGTCGAAGTCACCGCCGCGGGTGGCCGCCAGGTAGGCGTCGACCGCGCGGCGCCTGCGGGGCAGGTCGCGTCGGGCGCGGGAACGCCCCTGACCCGGCGGCGGGCACGGGAGGCCAGCTGGCGGGTGGCGGCGGAGGTCTTGCCGAGCATCGCGGCGATGTCGTCGAAGGGCACGTCGAACATGTCGTGCAGGACGAACGCGAGCCGCTCGGCGGGGCCGAGGGTGTCCAGGACGATCAGCAGCGCGATCCCGACCTCGTCGGCGAGCTGCGCCTCCTCGGCCGGGTCCGCGACGGTGGCGGTGCCGATGGCGGCGGCGGCGGTGACGGTGACGGTGACGGCCGGTCGCCCGCGGTCCCCGTCGTCCAGCGGCTCCTCGCGGCGGGTGACCCGGGCCCGGAGCAGGTTGAGGCAGACCCGCGCCACGACCGTGGTGAGCCAGGCCGAGGGATCGGCCACCTCGGAGGTGTCCGCCCGGTCGGCCCGCAGCCACGTCTCCTGGAGGGCGTCGTCCGCCTCGCTGAGCGAACCGAGGATCCGGTACGCGACCGCCCGCAGCCGGGTCCGGTCCCGCTCGAACCGCCGGGCCATGTCATCGGGTCGTCCGGGCACCGTACGGTTCCTTCCGCGCCCACCGGCCTTGGAGGGCGGGACCCCCGGTCAACCATCCGGCGCGACCGGCCCCCCGCGAGGGCCGCTCAGCGCACCAGCGTGATCCGGGGCGGCCACAGCACCCCCTCGGCCAGCAGCAGGGACGGTCCCAGATGGACGGGGCACACCCGCAGCGGCTCCCGCAGGTGCCGGGCGACCTCGAAGCGGACCGGGTCGCCGCAGTCGTCGGGGCCGTTCTCGCCGCCGTACGGGCCCTGGCAGGAAGCGGCGCGGTAGCGGTCGGTCATGCCCCGATCCGACACCACGGAGCACACCGGCGCCCGGCGGAGGGGGCCGAACGAAGGGCCGCGAGGGGCGAAGGGCTACAGGGCGGTGGCGGCGTCGTCGAGGCCGATGCACCGGCGCTGCTGCGGGATCCACTGCACGGCGGGGTCCAGCGCGGTGAGGATGCCGCCCACCTCCTCGCGCGGACCGGAGTACGTGAACTCCACGGCCGGTGAGCGGCCGTAGGTCCGCAGGACGCTCACGCCGTCGCGCTTGAGCCGGGCCTCGTCCAGGACCCAGTCGACGCCGTCGGCGGTGACGCAGAGGTTGACGTTGGGCTGCAACTCCTCGGCGCCGCAGCGCAGCACCGCCTTCTGGCCGCCCCAGGAGGCGACCGCGTTCCCCAGGGCCCAGTCGCGCGAGGCGCCGGGTATGTCGTCCGGGAGGCGGGAGATCACCCGGTCGCACTTGGGGTCGTCGGCGTGCGGGGCGGCGGAGACGCGGTGGCCGTCGACGTAGAAGGCGCCGCCGGTCACGGCGACGACCGCCGCGGTCAGCCAGATCCACGTCCGGGTGGTGGGCTTCCGCATGTTCCGCTCGCTCCGTGCTGTCCGTGCTGTCCGTGCTGTCCGTGCTGTCCGTCCGCCGCATGGCTGTGAGGCTCCGGCCAGCGTATCCGCCGCCCCGACGGCGACGGCCGGGGCCCGTGCGGGTCCCGGCCGTGGCGCGCGCGTGGTGCCTACAGGAAGGAGTTGATCTCGATCGTCTCGTCCCGGCCCGGACCGACGCCGATCGCGGAGATCGGGGCGCCGGACATCTCCTCCAGCGCCTTGACGTACGCCTGGGCGTTCTTCGGCAGGTCGGAGAAGGACTTCGCCTTGGTGATGTCCTCGCTCCAGCCGGGCAGCGTCTCGTAGACCGGCTTCGCGTGGTGGAAGTCGGACTGCGAGTACGGCAGCTCCTCGACGCGCTTGCCGTCGATCTCGTAGGCCACGCAGACCGGGATCTGCTCCCAGCCGGTGAGGACGTCAAGCTTGGTGAGGAAGAAGTCGGTGAGGCCGTTGACGCGGGTGGCGTAGCGGGCGATCACCGCGTCGAACCAGCCGCAGCGCCGGTCGCGGCCGGTGGTGACGCCGCGCTCGCCGCCGATGCGGCGCAGGGCCTCGCCGTCCTCGTCGAACAGCTCGGTCGGGAAGGGTCCGGCGCCGACGCGGGTCGTGTACGCCTTGAGGATGCCGATGACCCGGCTGATCTTCGTCGGGCCCACGCCGGCGCCGGTGCAGGCGCCGCCCGCGGTCGGGTTCGACGAGGTGACGAAGGGGTACGTGCCGTGGTCGATGTCCAGGAGCGTGCCCTGGCCGCCCTCGAAGAGGACCACCTTGTCGTCGTCGAGGGCCTGGTTGAGGACCAGGACGGTGTCGGCGACGTACGGGGCGAGCTTGTCGGCGTAGCCCAGGAGCTCCTCGACGACCTGGCCGGTGGCGATGGCGCGGCGGTTGTAGAGCTTGGTGAGCATCTGGTTCTTGACGTCGAGCGCCGCCTCGACCTTCTGGGTGAGGATCGACTCGTCGTAGAGGTCCTGGACCCGGATGCCCACGCGGTTGATCTTGTCGGCGTAGGTCGGGCCGATGCCGCGCCCGGTAGTGCCGATCTTGCGCTTGCCGAGGAAGCGTTCCGTCACCTTGTCGACGGTGACGTTGTACGGCGTGATGATGTGAGCGTTGCCGCTGATCAGGAGCTTGGACGTGTCGACGCCGCGCTCGTTCAGCCCGCTCAGCTCGGAGAACAGGACCGACGGGTCGACGACGACGCCGTTTCCGATGACCGGCGTGCAGCCGGGGGAGAGAATCCCGGAAGGGAGCAGGTGCAGGGCGTACTTCTGGTCGCCCACGACTACCGTGTGGCCGGCGTTGTTGCCGCCCTGGTAGCGCACCACATAGTCGACGGAACCACCGAGCAGGTCCGTCGCCTTTCCCTTGCCTTCGTCACCCCACTGAGCACCGAGCAGCACAAGTGCGGGCACGCGCGTACACCCCTTCCGGGCGGGGCATGTCCATGGTCGAGGGCGTATGCGACGGGTTTCCGCCACGTACACCGCGACCGTCGTTGGCCGCCAACCGTCGGACCGGGTGCCCCGGAATAGACGAAGCCCCTGGCGCAACAGCGCAAGGGGCTCTTGCACAAAGATGCTACCCGAGGAAGCGAGGCATGGCCGAGGTGGCGACTTCCGCGAGCTCTTCCGCGAACTCTTCCGCGAGGTCCGTTTCGCTTCTGGTGGTCGTCGATCCGGTCGCCCGACGGATGGACGGGGAGTCGGTCAGGATCGCGAAAGACGTGCTCAGCGCGGGCGCGGCGCACACCAAGGTGTGCCTGCCGGACGGCCCGGAGGAGTTCGCCCGGGTGCTCGGTCGGCGCGGTTCGCGGCGGCCGGTGGTGGTCGGCGACGACAGCGCGCTGCTGCGGACCGTGGCCCTGCTGCACCGGCGGCGGGAGCTGGCGGGCTGCGCGCTGTCGGTGGTGCCGGTGGGGTCGGCGCTCGGTCTCGCCCGCTCCCTCGGGCTGCCGACGGGAGCGGTGGCGGCGGCGCGGGCCGTGCTCGACGGCGCGGAACGGCGGCTGGACCTGCTCGTCGACGACAGCGACGGGGTGGTGCTGGGGGCGGTGGGGATTCCGCCCGCGCCCGTACCGGTGCCGACGCGGGAGCACGCGGAGCCGGGCGCGGGGTCCGGATTCGGGACGGGCTCGGGCGGGCCGGGGCCGGTCCGTCCCTGGCTGCGGACCTGTCAGTCGCTGGTCCGGACGCTGGCGGCCACGCGTCCGGCCCGGACGGCCGTCCCGCCGGGCGCGGCCGGTCCGGCGCGGCTGCGGGTGGAGGTCGACGGGACGACGCTGGTGGACCTGGACCAGCCCGTGGAGGCGGTGACCGTGCTGCCGGGCGCCGGAGGGGTGGCCGTGGTGGAGGTGCGGCCGCTGTCGGTGGGCGCGCAGGCCGCGCCGCTGACGGCGAGCGGGCGGACGGTGACCGTGTCGGGGGCGCACTTCCGCTACCGGGCCGACGCGGTGCTGTGCGGGCCGGTGGGCACGCGGACGTGGGTGGCGCGCGAGGGCGCGTGGGGGCTGACGCTGCCGGCGGGGTAGGTCCGGTCGGGGCGCCCTGAAACCGGCGGTGTCCAGCAGGCAGTCGAACGGGGCGGGGATCGGGAGCTTCTCACCGAACGGCAGGGTGGTGCGCGACTAGAATCCCTTGGCGGACGGCGTCCACAGGACTGTGGCCTGCTCCTCCTGCATGTCGAGGATGTCGCGGATCAGGTGGACGGGGACGCCGGCGCGGCCGTGGACCTTCACCTTCTCGGTCAGGTCGTTGTTCCGGGTGGCGGGAGAAGTCGGCTCGGCGACGGACTGCGGCGGCGGGACCTGACGGGCCGAGGTGAAACCGGCCGGGCGGGTGGGAGCGTCGGGGCAGGTATGGGTCGTGACGCGGTGGCGGGTGGTGGCTGTGCGGTCTCGTTGGCCGGGGCCGTGGGCGCGGTGGTCGTGTGGGGGCAGACCGCACGGACCCAGCGGCACCTCGGCAACGGGTTCGAGAACAACGGGCAGGACTTCGGCGCCGTGCTCACCGAGCTGCCGCTCGTCTTCCTCGCCGGGGCCGTCGTGCCCGCCGTGCTCTGGGGGCTCGGCGCCTGGCTGCTGGGGCGGCGCGGACGGCCCGGCTCGTCACAGTTCCACGCGTAGCCCCGTCAGACCGCGCATCACGAAGTTCGGCCTGCGTTCCGGTTCCGCCGCCAGGCGCAGCGTCGGGGCCCACTTCAGCAGGGACGTCATGGACGCCGCCAGTTCGATGCGGGCCAGCGGGGCGCCGATGCAGTAGTGGATGCCGGCGCTGAAGGAGATGTGGGGGTTGTCCCGGCGGGCGAGGTCGAGGCGTTCCGGGTCGGTGAAGACCGCCGGGTCGTGGTTGGCCGAGCCGAACAGCATCGCCACCTCCGCGCCGCGCGGGAGGGTCGTCCCGTCGATCTCGATCTCGTCGAGGACCCAGCGTTCGAAGAGCTGGAGCGGGGTGTCGTAGCGCATCAGCTCCTCCACTGCGGACGGGACCAGGCGGTGGTCGGCGCGCAGAGCCGCCAGCTGGTCGGGGTGGCGGAAGAGCGCCAGCCAGCCGTTGGCCGTGGCGTTCACCGTGGCCTCGTGACCGGCGTTCAGGAGCAGCACGCAGGTCGAGATCATCTCCTGTTCGGTGAGGCGGTCGTCGTCCTCGTCGTGCGCCGCGATCAGACCCGAGATCAGGTCGTCTCCGGGCTCCTTGCGACGGGCGGCGATCAGTGCGCGCAGATAGTCCGAGAAGTCGAGCGAGGCGCGGACCGCCCTCGCCGCCGTCTCCTCGGACGGGTTCAGCTCGTACATCCCGCAGATGTCCGCCGACCAGGGGCGCAGCGGGGCCCGGTCGGACTCCGGGATGCCCAGCATCTCGGCGATCACGGCGACCGGCAGCGGCTCGGCCACGTCGGTCAGCAGATCGCCGCCGCCCGCCGCGACCAGCCGGGACACCAGGTCGTCCGCCAGCCCGTGCACGTACGGCTTCAGCCGCTCCACCGTGCGCGGGGTGAACGCCTTCGACACCAGCCGCCGGATACGGGTGTGGTCCGGCGGCTCCAGGTCGAGCATGCCGTGGTCGTTGAGCGTGTGGAAGGGCTCCTGCTCCGGCGGGGGCGGGGTGCGGCCGAAGTCCTCGTGCGTGAAACGGTGCTGGTAGGTCCGGCCGAGCCGGCGGTCGCGCAGCAGCGCCGAGACGTCCGCGTGGTGCGGGACCAGCCACTGGTCGCTCGGCTCGTAGTAGAGCACCCGTCCCCGGGCCCGCAGCTCGGCGAAGGCGGGGTACGGGTCGTCGACGAAGGCGGGGTCCCACGGGTCGAACGCCAGGGCGGATTCATCGGATGCAGCCGTCATGGACGGACCATAGGAAACGAGGAGCCCCGGGCGGAAGCCCTCATCACCGGGAGCGCCGCTTGATGCCCTCGATGAAGGCGGCGAAGGAAACCACGGGGACCAAGAGGGAGGCGCGGGTGGGGGCCTTCGAGTCGCGGATGGCCATGTGGGTGACCGACTCCGCTATCTCGACGCAGGTGTCGCCTTCGCCGCCATCGGAGTACGTGGACTTGCGCCAGTTCATTACAGTTCCTTCGCCACGCGGTGGATGAGGTCGCGGGACGCGGCGGGTTGCAGCGCCCCACTCTCCACCCTACGGATCAGCGCCCTTAGTTGATCCAGCCGAGACCTCGTGGACGATGGCTTCATACGGGGTGGGGTTGTCGCCCTCGAAATACCGTCGGTGACGCGACGCAGACACTGCGGAACCCCGGGGCACCGGAAGCGCACCGCACCGTCCTGCCATGACGGTTGCGGCATGGACACCGCCCGGAGGCCGCCCCCTCTCTCACCTCGCCCCCTCCCGAACGGAGTCGACGCATGCCCGAAGACGAGTCCTGGGAGTACTCCCTGTACATCCCCAACGACCGCGCGCGGTCACCGTCAGTCGGCGCACCCTGCGCCTGATCCTCACCATGCACGGACTGATCCGCCTCGTCGACCTCGCGGAACACCTGTGGGGCTGGCAGCCGCTCTCCCGGTTCGGCAACCGGGGCACGTACGTATGGTGCGAGGTCGGTGCCTCTCAGCCCGGGGTCACCAACCGCGCTTCGTAGGCGAAGACCGCCGCCTGGGTACGGTCGCGCAGGCCCAGCTTCACCAGGATGCGGCTGACGTGGGTCTTGATCGTCGACTCGGCGACCACCAGGCGCTCGGCGATCTCCGAGTTGGACAGGCCCTGCGCGATCAGGACCAGCACCTCCGTCTCGCGTTCGGTCAGGTCGCCGTAGGCCGCCCGTGCCGAGGACATCAGGCGCGGGGTGTCGGAGAGCTTGGAGAACTCGGTGATCAGCCGCTTGGTGACCGAGGGGGCGAGGAGCGCCTCGCCGGACGCGACCACCCGGACGCCGTCCGCGAGCTGACGGGCCGAGGCGTCCTTGAGGAGGAACCCGGACGCGCCCGCGCGCAGCGCCTGGTACACGTACTCGTCGAGGTCGAAGGTGGTGAGGACCAGCACCTTCGAGGTGCCGTCCGCCGCGACGATCTCCCGCGTCGCCTCGATGCCGTTCAGCTCCGGCATGCGGATGTCCATCAGGACGACGTCCGGGGCCAGCTCGCGGACCTTCGCCACCGCCTCCCTGCCGTTGACCGCCTCGCCGACGACCTCGATGTCCGGCATCGCGTTCAACAGGACCGAGAAGCCCTCGCGCACCATCATCTGGTCGTCCGCGATCAGTACGCGGATCGTGCGGTCGGTCATGCTTCACCTTCGGTCCGGTCGGCGGCGACCGGCAGGAACACCGCCACCTCGTATCCCCCGTCGTCCGTCGGGCCCGCCGTCATCTCGCCGTTCAGCATCGAGACGCGTTCGCGCATGCCGGTGATGCCGTGCCCGGCGCCGGGCGACGCCTTGACCAGAGTGTTCGACGGGACGGCGGTGTTGACCACGCGCAGGCCCAGGCCGCCCAGGACGTAGGAGACCTCGACGCGGGCCGTCGCGCCGGGCGCGTGCCGCAGGGTGTTGCTCAGCGCCTCCTGCACGATCCGGTACGCCGACAGCTCCACCCCGGGCGGGAGCTCCCGCACCGCGCCGGTCACCGCCTTGTCCACGGCCAGGCCCGCGTCGCTGACGTTGGCGAGCAGGGCGTCCAGGTCGCCGAGGGTCGGCTGCGGGGCGTCCGGGGCCTCGTAGTCCTCGGCGCGGACGACGCCCAGGACACGGCGCAGCTCGGTGAGGGCCGCCACCGCGTTCTCCCGGATGGTGGCGAAGGCCCGTTCCAGCTCCTCCGGCGGATTCTCCACCCGGTAGGGCGCGGCCTCCGCCTGGATGGCCACCACCGACATGTGGTGCGCCACCACGTCGTGCAGCTCGCGGGCGATGGTGGTGCGCTCCTCCAGCAGCGTCCGCCGGGACCGCTCGTGCGCGGTGACCGTCTGCTCGGCGGTCACCTGCTGCCGGGCGTCGCGCCGGATGTGCCAGACCGATATCAGGAGCAGGGCGAAGGCGGTGAGGACCAGCAGCGGGGTGGAATTGCTGCCGTAGTGACCGGCGCCCCAGAAGGACTCGTTGAGGAATCCGTACGCCGCGGTCAGGGCCCACATGTACGCGGCCGTCCGGGGCCGGGTGCGTATCGCCACGATCACCAGGACCACCGTGTGGCACAGGAACGCGCCGGGCAGCCACGGCCAGTCCCCCCAGCTGCTGCTGAGCAGCGCGACCACCGGGGTCGCCGCCATGGACATCCAGAAGGCACCGACGGGCCGGACCAGTGTGGCCAGCACCGGAACCGCGCACACCAGCCCGCTCAGCAGGGTCAGCGGACCGTCGGTCCTGCCGTCGACCGTCCCGGCGTAGAAGCACAGGAGCGCCAGGGCTGCCACCACGGCGTGCGGGATGCGTGCCGCGTGGGGCTTCAGCCTGGCCGGCAGGCGGCGGGCCAGCGGGCCGTCGACGTCGGTGCGGGACAGCGGTCGGTAGGCGAAGGCGTCGTGGAACAGGTCCTCGCGCAGGCCGCTCAGGGCGTTCATCGCCAGCCGGTACTCGGGGCTGCGCGAATCGCCTCCCTCGCGGGGCGGCGTCCGCATCTGGGTCGTCTCGGTCACGTTGGCAACGGTAGGCGCAGCGGAGGTACGACGTCGTCACCTGTGAGGGGGGTCCTGGGGCCTCCGTCTCAGGTACTACGGAGGCAGGGACGACGGGCCGGACGCCTGCTCCGGTGCTCAGTACCCCGCCGGGCGCACCAGCCCCGACTCGTACGCGAACACCGCCGCCTGCGTACGGTCCCTGAGACCCAGCTTCACCAGGATCCTGCCCACATGGGTCTTCACCGTCTGCTCGGCGACCACCAGACGCTGGGCGATCTCCGCGTTCCACAGGCCCTGCGCGATCAGTGCGAGCACCTCCGTCTCCCGCTCGGTCAGCTCGCCGACGCGAACCTTGAGCGGGGCGCGCGGGCGGTCGTCCAGCCGGGAGAACTCCTTGATCAGCCGTCGGGTGATCCCCGGCGCGAGCAGGGCGTCACCGGCGGCCACCACCCGGACCGCCTCGGCGAGCTGGTCGGCCGACGCGTCCTTCAGCAGGAACCCGGAGGCCCCCGCCCGCAGTGCCTCGTACACGTACTCGTCGAGGTCGAAGGTGGTCAGCACCAGCACCCTGATGTCCGGAGTGGCTCCGGTGATGCGCCGGGTGGCCTCGATACCGCCCAGCTCGGGCATCCTGATGTCCATCAGGACGACGTCCGGGGCCAGCTCGGCGACCTTGGCCACCGCGTCCAGGCCGTCCACCGCCTGCCCGATCACCTCGATGTCGGGCTGGGTGTTGAGCAGCACGGTGAAGCCCTGCCGGACCATCTGCTGGTCGTCGGCGATCAGCACGCGGATCACAGGGCCGTCGCTGCTGGTCGTCATGGGGTGTCGTCCTCGGTGGAAGGGGCGGAGAAGGGGGCTGGGGAACGGGCGGAGACGGGGCCGGGAGAAGGACCGGGACAGGGGTCGGTGGAAGGACCGGCCGAGGCGTCGGTGGAGGGACCGGTGGAGAGGTTGGCCGAGGCGTCGGTGGAAGGACCGGTGGAGAGGTTGGCCGAGGCGTCGGTGGAAGGACCGGTGGAGAGGTTGGCCGAGGCGTCGGTGAAGGGGTCGGGCGAGGCGTCGGCAGAGAGGTCGACCGAGGCGTCGGTGAAGGGGTCGGGCGAGGCGTCGGTGGAGAGGTCAGGCGAGGGATCGGTGGAGAGGTCAGGCGAGGGATCGGCAGAGAGGTCGGTCGAGGGGTCGGGCCAGGGGTCGGTGGGCAGGTCCGGGTGGTCGACCGGCAGGAACGCCGCCACCTGGTAGCCGCCGTCCGGCAGCGGCTGCGCCGTCAGCGTGCCGTCGAGCATCGCCACCCGCTCCCGCATGCCGAGCAGCCCGTGCCCGGCCCCCTGCGACGGCGCCGGCGCACGCTTCGGCCGGGTGTTGGAGACCACCACACGCAGCCCGATCGGGAGGTGGACGAGGTAGACCTGGGCATGCGCACCCGGCGCGTGCCGCAGCGCGTTGCTGAGCGCCTCCTGCACGATCCGGTACGCCGACAACTCCACCCCGGGCGGCAGCGGTCTGCGCGTCCCGCTCGTGTCGGTGGTGACGGTCAGTCCGGCGGCCCGGGTGTTCTCCACCAGCGCGTCGAGCCGGTCGAGGGTGGGCTGCGGGGCGTGCGGGACGGCACCGGCGCCGCCCTCGGGCGCCTCCAGCGCGTCCGGGTGCTCGGAGCGCAGCACGCCCAGCACCCGGCGCAGCTCGGTGAGCGCCTCCAGCGCGTTCTGCCGGATGCCGGCCAGGTTCTCCCTCAGCTCGTCCGGCGGATCCTTGACGAGGAGGGGCGCGACCTGGGCCTGGATGGAGATCACCGACATGTGGTGGGCGACCACGTCGTGCAGCTCGCGCGCGATGCGGCCACGCTCCTCCAGCAGGGTGCGCCGGGCCCGCTCCTCGGCGGTGAGCGAGGTCTGCTCGGCCAGTTGGCTGCGGGCTTCTCGGCGGCCGCGCAGGGCGATGCCGAGGACGACGACGATCGTGAACAGGATGACGGCGAGCTGACCCGTCGGCTGGTAGTTCAGCGCGCCCACCACGCCCTGCACCACATAGGTGGCGAGAGCGGTCAGGACCAGCGCCTCCAACGACACCCGCGTACGCACCCGCAGGGCGAGCAGCAGCAGCACGACCATGTGCCCGATGATCCCGGCGGCCGACCAGGGCCAGGTGAACCGGGAACCGTCCGCGACCATCTCGGCCCGCACCGCGAAGGCCCCCACCAGCATGGCGCCCAGCGACAGCCACCAGGCCGCGACCGGCCGCCAGAGGGCGAACGCCATCGCACCGCCCTGGGCGACGGCGATCACGAATCCGAAGCCCGGCTCGACCCCGCCGTTGTCCCCCAGTTGGGCGGCGTCTCCGAGCAGCACACCGAACGCGGCCAGGCACACCATCCCGTGCGGGAACCAGCGCAGCCACACCGACGGCGGCAGCGGATCGGCCCGCCAGGTCCACAGGTCGTCGTGGAGCACGCGCAGCCCCCGCTCGCCCCGGGCCCGGAACCAGGCCCACAGCCGCTTCCCCCATCCCCTCACACGCTCCACCCTAGACATGACGGGCGCCCCCGGTGGTCGTCGCCGGGCGCTGCGGTCGGTGCGCACGCACGACCCGGGAGCCGCGCCGCCCCCGGCCGCGCTGCTCGAAGGAGCGGAAGGTGGCCCAGCACCCGGTCAGGGCCAGCGCGAACACCGGGAGCCACAGGAGCCGGGCCGCGACCCACTCCAACCCGTCGGGGGGCGTGTGCAGGCCGGGCAGACGGCCCGCGAGGAGTCCGGTGGCCGTGGTCGCCATCAGCGCCGTCTGGTGCCAGAGGAAGATCGTCATCGCGGAGAGGTTGACCAGCGCGACCGCGGCCCAGGCCACGGGGCGCCGCATCGCACGGCGCAGCCGCTCGCGCAGCAGCAGGGCGAGCCCGCACTGGGCCAGCCCGAAGGTGACGGCGGCCAGGGTCGGCGGGTCGAGGTTCGACACCGGAGCGCCGGGGACACCGACCATCGACGCCGGGTAGCCCGCCCAGGCGATGAGCGCGGCGGTGGACGCCGCACCGCCGGCCAACAGGATCCAGCCCGATCGGCGGCGGTCCAGGTCGCCGCGGGTCCAGGCGGCGCCCAGGGTGTAGGGGACCAGCCAGCCGGCCGCGAGGTTGACCCAGCCGAGCCAGGACGGGGCGCCGAAACCGAAGCGCAGCAGGTCCACGTGGAGGACGACGACCAGCGGCCACAGCGGATGCAGCCGGGCCAGCAGCGGCGTCACCGCGGTCAGCGCGGCGAAGACCAGCAGGAACCACATCGGCGACAACGCCAGCTTCACCAGCGTGTGGACGGTGGCGAGGTCCGCGCCTGTCAGGAGCAGCGGCGCCGCCGTCACCGCCCACAGACCGAGGACGGCCAGGACCGGCCGGAAGAGCCGGGAGAGCCGGGCGGCCAGCCAGCGGCCGTAGGACTCGCCGCGGGCCCGGGCCGACGCCCAGCCGCGCGTGGCGACATGGCCGCCGACCAGGAAGAACACGGCGAGCGTCTGGAAGGCCCAGGAGACCGGGGCGAGCCAGGGCATGTCCCGCAGCGGGCTGGCCGTGTGCAGGGCGGTGCCGTCGGCGACCAGGGCCGTCACCAGCCAGTGCCCGAGGACCACCCCGAGGACGGCGCAGGCGCGCAGGGCGTCCACGGCGCGGTCCCGGTCCGCGGGCGTGGCCGCGTCGACGCGTGCGGCGGCCTTCCGCAGGGCGCCGCGCGGGAACGCCGGGGCCAGGTCAGTCATGGGTCACCTCCGGGGTCGCGCCCAGGGCGATCCGGGCCAGGTTCGTCAGGGAGGGGGAGCCGGTGTCGAAGTAGTCGCTGTGGCCGCCGTCGCCGGCGTCGAAGACCCGGGCGCCGAAGGCAGGGGAGACCGGGTCCGTGCCGAAGCCGACGGTGGTGCCGAAGAGACCGGCGCTGATGTGCGGAACGTGCTCCACCCAGTCGTGGGCTCCCCGCCCCGCCCATATCCGGGCCTCGGAGTGCAGATCGGCGGCGGTGTCGGCGCCGGTGCCGGGGCTGCCGACCAGGGCGATGTCGGACACGTCCAGTCCGGCGGCGGCACGGGCGCAGACCACCGAGCCGTAGGAGTGGCAGAGGAGGGCGAGGCGGGTGCCGGGGCCGGTGATCCGGCGCAGGTCCCCGACCAGGTCGCGCAGCCCGGGGGCGGCCCGGTCGGCGCGGCCGGTCGTGGCGACGGCGGTGCTGACGGTGCCCGGCGTCTCGTAGCCCAGCCAGGCCACGACGGCGGTGCGGGTCCCCGTGGGCGCCTCGGCGAGGAGCTGCCGGTGCAGGGCGAGGGCGGCGGCGCGGAACCGGCCGTAGGTGTCGAGGCCGGTGTCGGAGCCCGGCACCAGGACGGCGACGCGGTCGGCGTGCGCCAGGTCGCCGAAGACCTCGGTGGCCAGGCCGGCGCCCCGGGCGTCGAAGGCGAGGAGGTGGCGGGATCGGTCGGCCATCGCACGGTCCGCCGCCGCGCGGTGCCCATCGCCGTGGTCGGCGGCCATCCGGGAGGCGCACGCCGCGTTGGCCCGGTTGGCGGTGTACGCCTCCTCCAGCGTGGTGGCCGTCGGGGCCGCGAGTGCGGCGGGCACCGGGGCGGGGATCTCGGGCCGGGCGGCCCCTGAGAGGGGAAACGCCACGGCACCGGCGATGAGCGTGGCGCACCCCGCGCGGCGCCATCTGCCAACGCGCCGCCGCCAACGTACCGTCGCCCTCGGCCTCATGGCCGCCCCCCTCCAGCACGCCCGCCCATCGGGCGCGTCTGCAAGGGAAGTTACGAATCGGGCCGGGTAACCCGCGTCCCGCCAGGGAACTCACCTGCGGGGTAGCTCTCAGGTACTACGGGTACGACGACACCCGCCGTCCGCTCCACGCAAGCGGGCCGACGGCACTCTCGGCGCACATGGCCACACCCCCCGCGACGCCACACCCCCCGCAACGCCACACCCCTCGCAACGCCACACCCCCCCCGCGACGCCACACCCCTCGCAACGCCACACCCCCTCCCCCGCTCACCAGGCCAACTGCGCGATCTCCTCCGCCACCACCGCACACGCGTCCGCCGCCGGGTCGATCAGCGGGTAGTGGCCCACGTCCTCCAGCAGCGTCACCCCCACCACCTCCCCGGCCTTCGCCGCCGCGTCCGCGTACGCCTCGGCGACCGCCTGCGGAACGTCCACGTCGGCGCGACCCTGCACGAGGGTCGTCGCGATCCCGGTGGGCAGCAGCAGGGCGGGATCCGCGTACGGGCGGCGCTCGGCGAACAGCGAGCCGTCGCCCAGCAGTTGCCGCGTCGCGCCCCCGCACACGTCGAGCTTGTCGGCGACCTCGAAGTCCGCGATCGGCGCGAGCGCGACCACGCCGCGCAGGGGCGCCGGACGGTCGGTCCGCCATGCGGCGTCCGCGGGCAGCAGGTGCCGGGCGGCAGCCCACAGGGCGAGGTGGCCGCCGGCGGAGTGGCCGGTGAGCACCACGCGCCGCGCGTCCGCCCGCGGCAGGTGCCGCCGGACCAGCTCCGGCAGCGCGTCCAGCGCGGCGGCCACGTCGTCGAACGTGTCCGGCCAGCGCCCCGCGACGGGGTCGCCGCCCGCACCCTGCGCGCCGGCCCCCTCCGCCCCGCGCCGGTACTCCACACTGGCCACGGCGAAGCCCCGACGGGCCAGGAAGGCGGCGAACGGGCTGATGTGACGCCGGTCGTACGGGGCGCGCCACGAGCCTCCGTGCAGGACCACCACCACGGGAGCGGCCTCGCCCGGTCCCGTGACGCCCTGCGGCGCGTAGAAGTCGATCAGCTGGTCGGGGTGGTCGCCGTAGCCGGCGGTGGAGTCGGGGTCGACCGCCGGGTGGGAGAAGGCCGATTTCTCCTCCGCAGCGTTCCTCGCGGCAGCGGTGCCCGGTTCTGCGGCGGCGTCCGGCATGGTCAACCTCTCAGCGACGGAACGGTGTTGGCGGACCGGAGGAAGGAAAGAATCGGCCGTTGGCGGGACGTTATCAGGCCGATGACGTGCGCGGACACGGGGATGTGACGCTGGGTGAGGACCGCGACGACGCGTCCGGCCCCCACCCGGCGGCCCGACCACCCCCCCACCCGGCGTCCCGACTACCCCCCACTCGGCGTCCAGGCCACCCCTCACCCGACGCCCCGGCCTCCCCCCACCCCGCGTCCCGTCGCCCCCCACCTGGCGCTGCGGCCCGCCGCGGCCCCGACCGCGCCTCAGCCGGCCACGGTCCGGCCCAGCACCCGCGCCGCCCGCTCCACGTCCGCGAAGCCGACGTACAGCGGGGTGAAACCGAAGCGCAGCACGTCGGGGGCGCGGTAGTCGCCGACCACCCCGCGCTCGATCAGCCGCTTCATGACCTCGCCGGCGATGGGGGCCCCTCCCACTCGAGCGGAGCCGAGAGTGGGGGAGCAGCGCAGCGCGACCTGGCTGCCCCGCTCGGCGTGCGCCGCCGGGGTCACGGACTCCACGCGGCCGTCGGGGACGTACTCCTCGACGCAGCGCAGGAAGAAGTCGGTCAGCGCCAGCGACTTGGCCCGCACCGCCGCCACCGAGACCCCCTCCTCGTCCCACACGTCCAGCGCCGCCTCCAGGGCGAGCAGGGAGAGGATGTCCGGCGTACCGACCCTCCCCCGCACCGCGCCGGAGGCCGGGGCGTACTCGGACCGCATGCCGAACGGCTCGGCGTGCGAGTTCCAGCCCGGCAGCGGGGAGTCGAACCGGGGCTGGAGGTCGCGGCGCACGTACAGGTAGGCGGGCGAGCCGGGGCCGCCGTTGAGGTACTTGTAGGTGCAGCCGACCGCCAGGTCGACGCCGTGCTCGTCGAGCCCGACCGGCAGCGCGCCCGCGCTGTGGCACAGGTCCCAGACCGCGTACGCCCCCGCAGCGTGCACCGCGGCCGTCAGCGCGGGCAGGTCGTGCAGCCGGCCGGTGCGGTAGTCGACGTGGTTGAGCAGCACCGCGGCGGTGCGCTCGCCCAGGGCGCCGGGGACCTCGGCCGGGGCCACGGGCCGCAGGGCGCACCCCGTCATCCGGGCCGCCGACTCGGCGATGTAGCCGTCGGAGGGGAAGGTGGTGGCGTCGACGAGGATCTCGTCCCGGACCGGACCGGCCCCACCGCCGCGCCCGTCCTCCTGGGCCATGCGCACCGCGGCGACCAGCGCCTTGAAGACGTTGACGCTGGTGGAGTCGCCGACCACGACCTGTCCGGCGGCCGCCCCGACCAGCGGGGCGATCCGGTCGCCGATCCGCTCGGGCGCGGTCCACCAGCCGCTCTCCTCCCAGGACCGGATGCGCAGCTCGCCCCACTGGCGCCGTACGACGTCCTCGACGCGTCCGGGAACGTGCGCCGGGAGGGCGCCGAGGGAGTTGCCGTCGAGGTACGTCACGTCGTCCAGGACGAACCTGCCCCGCACCGCGGCCAGCGGGTCGGCGGCGTCCAGATCCTCGGCGGTCCGCTGGAGTTCAGACATACGACCGCGCCGTCCACAGCTCGGGGAACACGTTGTTGCGGGCCCGCTTCTCCAGCCAGGCCACCCCGGCGGAGCCGCCCGTGCCGGTCTTGGAGCCCATCGCGCGCCGGGTGGCGACCAGGTGGTCGTTGCGCCAGCGCCAGACCAGCTCCGCGACGTCGGTGAGGGCCTCGCCGAGGCGGGCCAGCTCGCCGTTCTGGTCGCCGGAGTAGACGGCCGTCCAGGCGGCCTCCACCTCGGGCGCGGCCTCGTACTTCCGGGTGAGGTCGCGCCGGAGCACGGCGTCGGGGATGTCGTACCCGCGGCGGGCGAGCAGCCGGACCACCTCGTCGTACAGGCTCGGCTCGTGCAGCGCCTTCTCCAGTTCCGCGTGGACGCGCGGGGCGCCGCGGTGCGGGACGAGCATGGACGCGGACTTGTCGCCGAGCAGGAACTCCATGCGGCGGTACATCGCCGACTGGAAGCCGGAGCCCTCGCCGAGGGCGGACCGGTAGGAGTTGAACTGCGCCGGGGTGAGCTGCCCCAGGGGGGTCCAGGAGGCGTTCAGCGCCTCCAGCTCCCGCACCGAGCGCTTGAGCGCGTCGGTGGCCACCGGGATCCGGTCCTCGCGCAGGGCGCGGGCGGCGGTCTCCCACTCGTGGACGATGACGGTGAACCACAGCTCCATGACCTGGGTCGTGACCAGGAAGACCATCTCTCCGGGATCGTCGGAGAGGGTGTGCTGGAGGTGGGTGAGCACGTCCGCCTTGACGTAATCCTCGTACGGCGTGCTGCCCTCGAAGTCGAGGTTCGGGGCGTCGTGGGACATCGCTGTCTCCTGATGTGCACGGGTAGCGGTCCGCCCTGCCGTTACCGGCACGGGGCCCCGGTCCCCAACGGCATCCTCCGCAATCCTCGCAGGAAACCGCAAGGCCCGCCCGCGCACGGCGGACGGGCCCGCGGGTGTCGGGGGCCGGTCAGCCCAGCACCTCGGCCGCGCTCGGCGAGGAGTCCTTCAGGAACTGGCTGCAGCGCTCGTACTCCTCCTTCTCGCCGATCGCCTGGGCGGCGCGGGCGAGGGCGTGCAGGGCGCGCAGGAAGCCGCGGTTCGGCTCGTGCTCCCAGGGCACCGGGCCGTGGCCCTTCCAGCCGCTGCGGCGCAGGGCGTCGAGGCCGCGGTGGTAACCCGTACGGGCGTACGCGTACGACTCCACGACGCTGCCCCGCTCGAAGGCCTCGTCGGCCAGGCGGGCCCAGGCGAGCGAGGACGTCGGGTACTTCGCGGCGACGTCGGCGGGGGAGGTGCCGCCCGCCAGCAGCTCGCGCGGCCCGGGGTCGTCGGGGAGGTGGGTCGGGGGCGGTCCCCCGAGGAGGTTCTCGTGAATGGCCATGGGACAAGTC
>NZ_JODM01000009.1 GCF_000717995.1 Streptomyces violaceorubidus | reverse complement strand
CCAGCACACCGTCACCGACCAGACCCTCGTCGACCGCATCCACCAACTCGGCATGGACATCAACGTCTGGACCGTCGACGAACCCGGAGCCATCCGCAACATGACCGGCCTCGGCGTCGACGGCATCATCACCGACTACCCCCAGACCCTCACCCGGCGGTAGCGGGCAGGGGAAGCCGGCGCTCGCAGCGCATGCCGCTCCGGGGTACCCGGTGATCCACGCAACCCAGGAAAGCGGCACCCGACATGTATGACCAGACGCGCGCACAGCAGCCCCCGGACCGGGACCGGGACCAGAACCGCACCGGGCACCGTCCCGCGCAGCCGGACGCCCTCCTGCCGTCGGAGGAACGGGACGCGGTGCTGGACCGTCTCCGCAAGGCCATCAACACCTTCGCCGACGCTCCGCGGGACGCTCTGGAGGAGGCGGAGGGCGCCTTCGACGACGCCGCGGCCCACCTCGCGAACGCCCTGGCCCGGCGGCGCGGGACCCTGCACGAGAGCTGGCAGGACCAGGACGTCGAGACGCATGCCGAGGAACTCCGGGTCGCGCTGCGGCAGTACCGGGAGATCACCCAGCGGCTGGTCCGCCTGTGACGGCCGCGTCGTTGGCGCGGCGGAAGCCGAGGTGGCCGGACAAGGAGTCCGGGGTGTTGGAGGAGCGGGCGGCGACCCGGTAGCGGGTGCGGTAGGAGTCGTGGCACAGGCAGGAGCCGCCGCAGCAACCGCGCCGCCCGGGGGCGACGACGCGTGGCTCGTGCCGCACGACGACCTGTACGGGAGGTTCCGGCACGACATGGCGGACGTACGTCCTGAACCCGGCCGCCGGCTACCGGGCGGGCGCCGCACGCGTCGCGGATTCCGAGGTGCCCGGTGTCGCGCGGCTGGAGTGGACCGGGCCGGGGACGGCCGGCTGTATGTGAAGCGGTCGCCCGAGGGGCACGGCGACCGGTCCCGACCAGGGGTGCTCCGCGTCGAACCGCGCCCTCGCATGCCGTCGCGGCGGGACGGGCGTAGTGTCCAGATATGGGTGATGTTCGGGGTGGCGGGCGTCGGGCAGCCCGGTCGGCGCCGAGGCGGACGGGCCGATGATGGATTCCGCGATGGCGGCCGTCGTACGGGCGAGCGGTGCGTTCGGAGGCATCCTCTACGTACTGCCACCGGGCGAGAACGCCGTGTGGCAGGTCCTGGTCACGGGGGTCCCGCAGGAGATGGCCGCCCCGTGGCGGCGGGTCGGGCTGAAGGATCCGATGCCGGTGGCGGACGCCGTCCGCGAGCAGCGTCTGGTGTGGGCGGGCGGCCGGGAGGAGATGGCGCGCGAGTACCCGCGGCTGGCGCTCGTCCTGCCGTACGACTTCGGCCTCGCCGCCTCTCCGCTCCTGTCGGACGACGGCGTCCGGGGCGGGCTGGTGCTGCTGTGGCCCGGGAGCCACCCCGCGCGGCTGAGCGCCGGTGAGCGGGACGTCATCCGGGAGGGCTGCCGCCGCCTGGGCGAGAGCTTGCAGCGGGCGCTCGACCGGGGCGAACCGCTGCCGCCCCCGGACCGGCCCCGGACCCTGCCGCCGGCGGCCCCGCGCACCCCCTCCCCCGCCGAGGCGACCGCGCTGTCCGCGTTCGTGGACCGCCTGCCCGGGGGCTCGTGCGCCCTGGACCTGAACGGGCGCCTCACCTTCGTCACCCCCGGGGCGGCCGAACTGCTCGGCGTCGACCGGTCCCTGCTGGTGGGCGCCCTGCCCTGGGAGGCGCTCCCCTGGATGGACGTGCCGCACGTCGAGGACCGCTACCGCGCCGCCCTGGTCAGCCGCAAGCCGCAGGCCTTCACCGTGCTGCGCCCGCCGGGGACCTGGCTGTCCTTCGAGCTGTACCCGGACGCCACCGGGCTCAGCGTGCGCATCACCCGCGGCAGCCCGGACGCGGACGCGCCCCCGTCCCGGTCGGTAAAGTCCTCGGGCCCCAGCCGCGCCACCGTGCTCTACCACCTGATGCACCTGGCCTCCACCCTGACGGAGGCCGTCAGCGTGCAGGACGTGGTCGAACAGACCGCCGACCAGCTGATGCCCGCGCTCGGCGCACAGGGCATGGTGGTGATGGCCCCGGAGGACGGCCGCCTGAAGATCGTCGGGCAGCGCGGCTACCGCCCGGAGCTGCTGCGGCAGTTCGACGGGACGCCCCTCACCGCGGCCATCCCCGGCGTCGACGTCATGGCCACGGGGGTCCCGGGGTTCTGGACGACCTTCGAGGAACTCCGCGAGGCCTACCCCGCCATGACGCACGAGGACGGGATGGCCGCGTGGGCCCTGCTGCCGCTGATCGCCTCCGGCCGCCCCATCGGCTCGCTCCTGCTCTCCTACCGGCGCCCCCACGTCTTCCCGCCGGGCGAGCGGGCCGCCCTCACCTCGCTGGCGGGACTGGTCGGGCAGGCCCTGGACCGCGCCCGGCTCTACGACGCCAAGCACCACCTCGCCCACCGCCTGCAGTCCGCCCTGCTGCCCCACAGCCTCCCCGACGTGCCCGGTCTGAACGTCGCCGCCCGCTACCTCCCGGCCGCCCGGGGACTGGGCATCGGCGGCGACTTCTACGACGTCATCCGGCTGGACGAGCACACCGCGAGCGTCACCATCGGCGACGTCCAGGGGCACAACGTGGACGCCGCGGCGCTCATGGGGCAGGTCCGCACCGCCGTGCACGCCAACGCCACCGTGGGGGCGTCCCCCGACCGCGTCCTGGCCCGGACCAACCGCCTGCTCACCGACCTGGACCCCGGTCTGTTCACCAGCTGCGCCTACGCCCACCTCGACCTCGCCACGCACCGCGCCTGCGTGGCGCTCGCGGGACACCCGCCCCCTCTGCTGCGTCACGCGGACGGGCGTGTCGAGCCCCTGCACGTGCCGCCCGGTCTGCTGCTGGGCATCGAGCGGGACGCCCGGTACACCGCGCTGGAGTTCCCCCTGCCGCCCGGCAGTGTGCTCGCCCTCTACACCGACGGACTCGTCGAGGCGCCGGGGGTCGACCTCGACGACGCGATCGCGGCCCTCGCCGGGCTCCTGGAGCACGGTGACCCCGGCGACCTGGACGCCATGGCGGACACCCTCATCCGGCACGCACCCACGCCGGGCGACGACATCGCCCTGGTCCTGGTCGGTCCGCCCGCGCGGGCGGCGGGGCACTCCCGGAGCCACTCGATCGTTTCCCCGGGCAAGAAGGACGAACGCCGGTCGAGACGGGCCGGCAGCGGAGGAGAAGACCCTTCATGAAACACCGGACGGTGCGCGATCTGATGAGCGACGCCGTGGTCCGCGTACAGCGCGGCACACCGTTCAAGGAGATCGCCCACCTGCTGCTGGAGTACGACATCACGGCGGTGCCGGTCGTCGACGGGGAGAACCGGCCCGTGGGGGTGGTGTCGGAGGCCGACCTCCTGCAGAAGATGTGGGGCGGGGAGCCCGACGGTTCCCCGGAGCACGCCGAGTGGTCCCGGCCCTCGGCCGCCAAGGCGGGCGCCACGGACGCGGACGGGCTCATGACCTCGCCCGCGCTGTGCGCCCGGGAGGACTGGAGCGTCGTGGACGCCGCCCGCGTGATGGCGCGGCACCGCATCAAGCGGCTCCTGGTGGTGGACGAGGACGGGCGGCTGGCCGGGGTCGTCAGCCGTAGCGACCTGCTGCGGGTCTTCCTGCGGACGGACCGCGCGATCCGCACCGAGATCATCGAAGAGGCCCTGGTCAAGGCCCTGGGCCTGGCCCCCTCCTCGGTGCAGGTGGACGTGACGCACGGCCATGTCGTGCTCAGCGGCCGCCTCCCGGTCCATGTGTCCGCCCCGCTGCTCGAGGAGCACTGCCGGAGCGTGGACGGCGTCGTCGCCGTGGAGTTCCGCCCGGCCGGCGAGACCGGTGCCGAGGACGCCGCGGCCGTCGGTTCCTGAGCTGCCGCCCGGGTGGCGGACACGAGGGGGGCCGGAGCGGGGTCGGACGCCCGTCGAGTCCTTCACAGCTGCTCGGGCCGGTCGTCCTGGGAGTGGGCGGGCCCGCCTCGGTCGCCGTCCCGGTCCTCGCCGCCGAGGACGGGGCGGGGGCGGACAGGGCCTCGCTCTCCGGGTGGTCCGGCCGGGCGGCGATGACCGCACCGACGCCGTGGCGGACCTGTGGCGCGAAGGCCCCGGCGGCCTGGGGTTCCAGGTCACCGGGGCCCTGTACGGGGTGTCAGACCCCGGCCGTCTCCGGCTCGCGGGCGGGCTTCGCGGGGGCGGCGGTGTCGCCGAGTTCCCGGTGGAGCTTCTCGCCCTCGACGTCGACGTTCGGCAGGACGCGGTCCAGCCACGTGGGCAGCCACCAGGCCCTGGTGCCGAGCAGCGCGAGCACCGCGGGCACGATGGCCATGCGGACCACGAAGGCGTCGAAGAGGACCGCGATCGCGAGGCCGAAGCCCATCATCTTGATCATGGCGTCGTTCTCCAGGATGAAGCCGGAGAAGACGCTGATCATGATGATCGCGGCCGCCGCGACGACCCGGCCGCCGTGGGTGAAGCCCGTGGTGACGGACTCGGCGGCGGACTGTCCGTGGACGTACGCCTCCCGCATGCGGGTGACGAGGAAGACCTCGTAGTCCATGGCCAGGCCGAAGACGACGCCGATCATGAAGATGGGCATCATCGACATGATCGGGCCGGGCTGGTCGACGCCGAAGAGGTCCGCGAGCCAGCCCCACTGGAAGACCGCGACCACCGCGCCGAGTGCCGCGGCCACCGAGAGCAGGAAGCCCAGGGCCGCCTTGAGCGGGACGAGGACCGAGCGGAACACGAGCATCAGGAGCAGGAAGGCGAGGCCGACGACCAGCGCCAGGTAGGGGACGAGCGCGTCGTCCAGGGTCTGCGAGAAGTCGATCGTCATCGCGGTCGCACCGGTGACCAGCATGGTCGCGCCGGTGTCGGCCTCGATGTCGCCGGACAGCGAGCGGATGTCGTGCACCAGCGACTCGGTGGCGACGTCGCTCGGGCCGGTCTTGGGCATCACGGTCAGGACGGCGGTGTCGCCCTCCTTGTTGAAGCTGGCGGGGGTGACCGCCGCGGCCTTCCCGAGCCCGGTGATCCTCTCGCTCACGGTGTCGGCGGCGGCCTCCGGGTCGGCGGCGTCACGGGCGTCGACGGCGATCATGAACGGACCGTTGAATCCGGCCCCGAAGGACTCGGACAGCAGGTCGTAGGCCTTGCGCTGGGTGGTGTCGGGGGCGGAGCTGCCCTCGTCGGGCAGTCCAAGCTCCATGCTCGCGGCCGGTACGGCGATGACGCCGAGGCCGAGGACCGCGGTCAGCAGGACGGTGACCGGGCGCCGCTGTACGAAGCGGGCCCAGCGGGTGCCGAGCTTCGGCTTGGCGGCGGCCCGCTGCCCGGCGGGGGCCTTGCGGTCCTTGCGGCTGAGGGCCCGCTTTCCGGCGAAGCCGAGCAGCGCCGGGGTGAGGGTGAGGGCGATCAGCACGGCGATGCCGACGGTGGCCGCCGCGGCCAGGCCCATCTTGGTGAGGATCGGGATGTTGACGATCGCGAGACCCGCCAGGGCCACCACCACGGTCAGTCCGGCGAAGACGACCGCGGAGCCCGCGGTGCCGACCGCGCGTCCGGCCGCCTCCTCCGGGGAGCGGCCCTCCGCTATCTCGGCCCGGTAGCGCGAGACGATGAACAGGGCGTAGTCGATGGCGACCGCGAGGCCGATCATCATGGCGAGCGTGGAGGTCGTCGCGGACAGCTCCAGGGTGCTGCCGAGCGCCCCGATGGCGGAGATGCCGATGCCGACACCGATGATCGCCGAGAGCAGCGGCATGCCGGCCGCGACCAGCGAGCCGAAGGTCAGCAGGAGCACGATCGCGGCGACGCCGATGCCGATCAGCTCGGCGGTGCCGCCCATCTCCTGCTCGGCCACGACCGCGTCGCCGCCCGTCTCGACCGTGTACCCGCCTTCGCGCGCGCCGTCGGTGGCGGCGGTGAGCGCGTCCCGGGCCTCGTCGGTCAGCTCCATCGCGTTGACCTTGTAGGTCACGGAGGCGTAGGCGGTGGTGCCGTCCTTGCTGACGGCGTCGGCCGTGAACGGGTCGTCCACCGAGGCGACCTGCGGGCCGGCCCTCAGATCGGCGACCAGGTCCTGGACCCGGTCCTTGCCGGCCGCGTCGGATATCTTCGCGCCCTCGGGGGCCCGGATCACGACGCGGGCCGTGGCGCCCTCGGCACTGGCGGCCGGGAACTGCTCGTCGAGCAGGTCGAACGCCTTCTGGGACTCGGTGCCCGGCATGGAGAAGGAGTCTTCGGGCGGGGCCGGCGCGGCGGACGAGGCGACGCCGGCGCCCACGAGTACGGCCACCCACATCAGGGCGACGAGGCCGCGGCGCCGGAACGCCCTCCGGCCGAGCCGATAGAGAAATGTAGCCACCTTGTGGACCAATCCGTCGGGTTGCGGGCAGGACGAAGTCCCGGCTCATGGGGGAAGGCGGAGGCACTGACCGGGGTACGCATCCATGCTCGCCCGGCCTTACGGGCGTTGGATCCGACCCTGGGTCTGGACCGGCGTACTGCGTGGGGTGTAGGGGGGCGCCGCGCTCCTCTCCCCTCGGTGTAGGTCACGAAGATGGGTGTACTCCGCATTTCGTTGCCGGGGGCAGCCGACGGTTGACCTTCACCTCGGGGCAGGCCGCAGCATCGGTCTCACCGGGCGACGCGCCCGGTACGAGGAGGGGTGGGCACATGGGCACGGAGTTGCTGACCATAGGGGCGTTCGCGCGGGCGACCCGGCTTTCACCGAAGGCGCTGCGTCTCTACGACGCGTTGGGCCTGCTGCCGCCCGCCCGCGTGGACCCGGTCACCGGCTACCGCCTCTACGCCCCGCAACAGGTCGAGCGGGCCCGGCTCGTGGCCTGGCTGCGACGCCTGGGGATGCCGCTGGTCCGCATCCGGCACGTGCTCGCTGGACGCCGGAGCGGCGGCCGGGGAGATCCGCGCCTTCTGGGCGCAGGCCGAGGCCGAGACCGCCGCCCGCCGCGACCTGGCCGCCTTCCTCGTCGACCACCTCACCCGGAAGGACCCTGCCGTGTCTCCCACCGCTCCTACCCTGAAGCTGCGTTACGCCGCCACCTCCGACACCGGTCTGGTCCGCGAGAGCAACCAGGACACCGCCTACGCCGGCTCCCGCCTGCTGGCCGTCGCCGACGGCTTCGGCACCGGCGGTGCCCCGGCGAGCGCGGCCGCCGTCGAGGCATTCCGGCGGCTGGAGGACGGCGGCGTCCCGGCGGGCGGCCTCCTCAACGTCCTCGCGGACGCCGTCGAGGAGGCCGAGCGGGCCGTGTGCGACGCCGTGGCAGCCGGTTGTGCGCCGGGGGCGGCCGGCACGACGCTCACCGCGATGCTCTGGACCGGGTCGCAGCTCGGTCTGGTGCACATCGGCGACTCGCGCGTGTACCTGCTGCGCGACGGCGAGCTGTTCCGGATCACGCACGACCACACCGTCGTCCAGTCGATGATCGACGAGGGCCGCCTCACTCCGGAGGAGGCCGTCTCGCACCCCCAGCGGTCGCTGCTGGTACGGGCGCTGGGCCAGGGCGCCGACCCGAGGGCCGAGATGCGCCTTCAGGACGCCCGGTCCCAGGACCGCTACCTGCTCTGCTCCGACGGCCTGTCGACCGTGGTGCCGGACGACGAGATCCGCCGGGTGCTCACCGCCCCGCAGGAGCCCGGGTGGGCCGCCCGTGCACTGGTGGCACTCGCCAACGACTCCGGCGGTCCCGACAACGTGAGCTGTGTCGTCGCGGACGTCGTGACCGCCGGGTGACTCCCGCCCCCGGCCCGCCCGTCGCTCAGGGCGGTTCCGCCCCGACCGCGACCCGGTCGCTGTCGCCCTCGGAGAGGAAGGACGCGAGGGCACTTCCCTCCTCGGCGACCTCGGCGCGCTCCGGGCGGGTGAGCCGGCGCAGCGGGGTGGCGGTCACCGTGCCGTCCTCGACGGTCCAGGTCGCGCCGACCCGGCCGTCGACGAGGACCACGCGGGCTCCGGTGACCGACAGACCGCGGTGCGCGTCGTCGATGACGCGACCGCGGTCCTGGTAGCCGAGGACCGCGTTGTCGAACGCCGGCAGGAACCGCACGGGGGCGGGGGTGTCGGGGTCGGGTCGTGGCGCGTCGGGCAGGTCCAGCAGTCGGCGGCCGCGTTCGTCGCGGAAGGCGACCAGTTTCCCGCGCACCGCCGCGACCGCGGCCGGCAGCCCCGCGAGCCCGCACCAGGCGCGCAGGTCCGCCGAGGCGGCCGGCCCGAACGCGGCCAGGTAGCGCCGTACGAGCGCCGCACCGACCGGATCGGTGCCCGGCGGGGCCGGCGGGTCGACCTCGCGGCCCAGCCAGTGTGCGACCGGGACGTTGCGCACCCCGGCCCTGGTGCGCCACAGGCCGCGCGGCGGCAGCTGCACCGTGGGGATCAGCGCGGCGACCAGCATCTCCCCGAGCGGCCTCAGACCCACGTCCGGCCACCGTCCGGCCACCGCCCGCGCGAGTTGGCCCATGGAGCGGGGTTCGCCGTCGGCCAGGACCGCCCGGCCCGCGGCCGCGAGTTCGTCGAGGTCGACCCCGGCGAGCTCGCGGCGGTAGGTGCCGAGGACGCGTCCGCGCAGCATGGCGTCGTGGCGCGATCGCCAGGCCAGTACGTCCTCGGCGGTGACGAGGTGGACGGTGCGGCGCATCAGGTGGGTGCGCACGACGCGACGCCCGGCCAGCAGGTCGTCGAGCGCCCGCGGGACGAAATCGCGCAGCCTCGACCACAGTCCGACGAACGGCTCCTGCGGCTCCTGTGCCTGCATGCCGCCCAGGTGCGCGACGGCGTCCGGGAGCGGGCGCTCGGCGCGGTCAAGCAGCAACTGCCGGGCGAGTGCGGCCCGGTTCAGCGACCGGGCGTCGAGCACGCTCACGCGGTGTACTCGCGCACGACGTCCAGGACCCAGGTGACGCCGAACCGGTCCCGCAGCATGCCGTACAGGGAGGCCCACTGCGCGGCCCCGAGCGGCCGCAGGACGGTCGCGCCCTCGGCGAGCCGCTCCCAGTACGCGGTGATCTCCTCGGCGCTCTCGCCGCGGACCGAGACGAAGAACGCGTTCTCGCCCCGGTTCCACGGCAGGTCGGACGGCACGTCGTAGGCCATCACGCCCGGGCCG
This sequence comes from Streptomyces violaceorubidus, assembly GCF_000717995.1. Lineage (GTDB taxonomy): Bacteria > Actinomycetota > Actinomycetes > Streptomycetales > Streptomycetaceae > Streptomyces > Streptomyces violaceorubidus. Next base: position 161,228 of record NZ_JODM01000009.1, on the reverse strand, counting down.
TCGGCGCTGGACACCTGGCCGAACATCACCTGGTGGGCCGCGGCGGGATCCTGGACGTTTCCGGCGTCCCGGTACGTCACCAGGGTCAGGTCCCCGCCGAACGCGGACCGGTAGAAGGTGAGTGCCTCGCGGGCCTCGCCACGGAAGTTCAGGTGGGTCACGGCTTTCGCGGTCACGGCGGGCTCCTTGCCATCACGGTGGGACGGCCCGCGGTGCGGGCCGCCGCGGGACCGGTCGCGGCCCCGCGGTGCCCACTCTGCTTCGGGTAGCGGTCAGGTGGTGGCCGCTATGTGCGTCAGCATGGTCGTCATGCAGAAGACCTCGGCCCGGCTGCTGTCCCTGCTCTCGCTGCTCCAGGCCCGCCGGGACTGGCCCGGCGCGGTGCTGGCCGAGCGGCTGGAGGTCAGCCCGCGCACCCTGCGCCGCGACGTCGACCGGCTCCGCGAACTGGGCTATCCGGTCCGGGCGGTGAAGGGCCCGGACGGCGGCTACCGCCTGGACGCCGGTGCGCGGTTGCCCCCGCTGCTCTTCGACGACGAGCAGGCGGTCGCCCTCGCCGTCGCGCTGCGCACCGCGGCCGCCTCCGGCGCCGGGATCGAGGACGGTGCGGCACGGGCACTGGTGACCCTGCGCCAGGTGATGCCCGCCCGACTGCGGCACCGGATCGACGCCCTTCAGGTCACCCCCGTCGCACACTCCGCTCCCCTGCCGCGGCCCCAGGCGGACACCGGCGTCCTGATGGCGCTCAGCGCCGCCGTCCAGGCCCGCGAGGTGCTGCGCTTCGACCACACCCCGGCCCACCCCGGGGACACCGCGCCCGCGTGCGTGCCGCCCCCGCGCCGGGTGGAGCCGCACCACCTGGTCACCCGGGGCGGGCGCTGGTACCTGGTGGCCTGGGACCTGGACCGCGAGGACTGGCGGGTCTTCCGGGCCGACCGGGTCACCCCGCGCACGCCCACCGGGCCCCGCTTCACCCCGAGGGAACTGCCCGGCGGGGACGTGGCCGCCTTTCTGACCGGGAGGTTCCGCGGCTCCGACGGCTCCCCGGACTGGCCCTGTCGTGGCACGGCAGTGCTCCACCTGCCCGCCTCCGCGGTGTCCCCGTACACCGCCGAGGGGACCGTAGAGGAACTGGGCCCCGACCGCTGCCGGCTCACGCTGGGCTCCTGGTCGTGGTCCTCGCTCGCCGCCGCCTTCTGTCGGTTCGACACCGATGTCGAGGGCGTGGGGCCGCCCGCGCTCGGGGAGGCGTTCGCCCGGCTGGCCGACCGCTGCGCCAGGGCCGCCGCGCCGGGCGCCCGGCCCCGGTGAGCACCGGGCTCCGGGCCGGTGTCACACCCGCTGGACCCGCTCCACGCTCGCGCTTTCGGCGACGGGGCCGCTGCCCGTCACGACGCGCGAACGGCTGTGCAGCCGCAGGGAGACGGCGACGAAGCCGATCGCGACCAGGGTCATCGCCCCGCCCGCCCAGGCGGTGGCCTCGTACCCGAGGTCCGCGTCGATCACGGTGCCGCCGAGCCAGGGGCCGCCGGTGTTGCCCAGGTTGAACGCGGCGGTCGTCGTGGCGCCCGCGAGGGTGGGCGCGGCACCGGCGACGTTGAACATGCGCGCGTTGAGCGCGGGTGCCGTGTAGAACGCGGAGACCCCCAGCAGCAGCGACAGGACGACCACGGCGACGGGGCTGGAGGCGAACAGCGCCAGGGCGGCCAGCAGCACCGTCGACGCGGTGATGCCGGAGAGCAGGACGCCGAAGAGGTGCGCGTCGGCGACCCGGCCGCCGATCGTCGTGCCGATCAAGGCGCCGACGCCGAACAGCGCCAGCACGCTCGGCACCCAGCCGTCCGTGAGGCCCGCCACGTCGGTGAGCAGCGGCGCGAGATAGGAGAAGGCGCAGAAGACGCCGCCGGCGGCGAGCGCGGTGACGACGACGGACAGCCACACCTGGTGGTCCCGGTAGATCGCCAGCTCGCCCCGCAGCCGGGTGCGCCGCTCGGGCAGCGGGATGCGCGGGATCAGGGTCACCACGCCGACGAGCGCGACGGCGGACGCGCCGCCCACGGCCCAGAAGGCGGACCGCCAGCCCAGGTGCTCGCCGAGGAAGGCGCCCGCCGGGACGCCCAGGACGTTGGCGATGGACAGTCCGCCGATCATCACGGCCATGGCGCGGGCCCGCGCGGTCACCGGCACCATGGCGATGGCCACGGCCGCGCCGACCGCCCAGAAGCCGGCGCAGGCGAGCGCGCTGACGACCCGGGAGACGAACAGGACCGCGTAGCTCGTCGCGAGCGCGCCCGCGACCTGGCCGACGCCGAACCCGGAGATCAGCGCGACCAGCGTGGTCTTGCGCGGCAGTCGCAGGGTCGCGACGGCGAGCAGCGGGGCACCGACCACCATGCCGATCGCGAACGCCGATATCAGCAGCCCGGCTCGCGGGATCGACACGCCCATGTCGTCGGCGATCGGCGGCAGCAGCCCGGAGAGCATGAACTCGCTGGTGCCGAGCGCGAAGACGGACAGGCCGAGGATGTAGACGGCGAGCGGCATGCGTCCGGCCGTGGGCCGTGGGGAAGAGTCGGGCATGACAGGTGTCAACGGGGCCCGGCTTCCCGCCATTCCCGCGGCGGGCCCCGTCTCACGATGCGGCTACGGTGTCACGCGCTCCAGCCGGACGACGATGCCCTTCGAGGTGGGCTGGTTGCTGATGTCGGCGACGCTGTCCAGCGGGACGAGGACCTGGGTCTCCGGGTAGTACGCGGCGGCGGAACCGCGGGCGGTGGGGTACGGGACCACCTCGAAGCCCTCGGCGCGCCGCTCGGTGTCGTCGGGCCAGACGCCCACCACGTCGACGCGGTCCCCCGCGCTCAGGGACAGCGTGCTCAGGTCCTGCGGGTTGACCATGACCACCCGGCGGCTGCCGTGGATGCCCCGGTAGCGGTCGTTGAGCGTGTAGGGGATGGTGTTCCACTGGTCGTGGGAGCGCAGCGTCTGCAGCAGCAGGTGGCCCTCGGGCACGTCGGGGATGCGCCAGGTGTTGCGGGTGAACATGGCCTTGCCGGTGGCGGTGCGGTAGACGCCCTCGTTGACGGGGTTGGGCAGCCGGATGCCGCCGGGGCGCGCCACGCGCCGGTCGAAGTCGTACAGGCCCGGCACGATCCGGGAGATCCGGTCGCGGATGGTGCCGTAGTCGGCCTCGAACTCCTCCCAGCGCACGTTGCCCGGGCCCGCGCCGAGGGTGCGGCGGGCGAGGCGGCACAGGATGGCGACCTCGCTCAGCAGGAGGGGGGAGGCGGGTTTGAGTCGCCCTCGGGAGGTGTGCACCTCGCTCATCGAGTTCTCCACCGTGACGAACTGCTCGCCGCCCGCCTGGTGGTCGCGTTCGGTCCGGCCGAGGGTGGGCAGGATCAGCGCGGTCTGCCCGCAGACGGTGTGGGAGCGGTTGAGCTTGGTGGAGACGTGGGCGGTCAGGCGGCAGCCGCGCATGGCCTCCTCGGTGACCGCGCTGTCGGGGGCGGCCCGCACGAAGTTGCCGGCGACGCCGAGGAAGAGCTTGATCCGGCCCTCCCGCATCGCCTTGATCGAGTTCACCGAGTCCAGGCCGTGGGCGCGCGGCGGGTCGAAGCCGAACTCGTCGCGCAGGGCGTCCAGGAAGGAGTCCGGCATCTGCTCCCAGATGCCCATCGTGCGGTCGCCCTGGACGTTGCTGTGGCCTCGCACCGGGCAGGCGCCGGCCCCGGCCCTGCCGAGGTTGCCGCGCAGCAGCAGGAAGTTGACGATCTCCCGGATGGTGGGCACGCCGTGCTTGTGCTGGGTGATGCCCATCGCCCAGCACACGATGACGCGTTCGCTGCCGAGGACCTCGTCGCGGACCCGCTCGATCTCCTCGCGGGTCAGACCGGTGGTGGTGACCACGTCGTCCCAGGAGGCCTGCCGGGCGTGCTCGGCGAACTCCTCGAAGCCGCTGGTGCTGTCCCGGATGAACGCGTGGTCGAGGACCGTGCCGGGCCGGGCGTCCTCGGCCTCCAGGAGCAGCCGGTTCAGTGCCTGGAAGAGGGCGAGGTCGCCGCCGGGCCGGATGTGCAGGAACCGGTCGGCGATGCGGACGCCCTGGCCGATCACCCCGCGTGCCTTCTGCGGGTTCTTGAACCGCAGCAGCCCCGCCTCCGGGAGCGGGTTGACCGCGACGATGCGGGCGCCGTTGCGCTTGGCCTGCTCCAGTGCGCTCAGTTGCCGCGGGTGGTTGGTGCCGGGGTTCTGCCCCACCAGGAAGATCAGGTCGGCGTGGTGGAGGTCGTCGAGGCCGACCGTACCCTTGCCGGTGCCGAGGGTCTCGTGCAGGGCGAAGCCGCTCGACTCGTGGCACATGTTGCTGCAGTCGGGCAGGTTGTTGGTGCCGTACGCCCGCGCGAAGAGCTGCAGGACGAACGCGGCCTCGTTGCTGACCCGGCCCGAGGTGTAGAAGACCGCCTCGTCGGGGCTGTCGAGCGCCTTCAGTTCGCCGGCGAGCAGGTCGAGGGCCTCGCGCCAGCTGACGGGCTCGTAGTGGTCGGACCCGGGCCGCTTGACCATCGGCTCGGTGAGGCGTCCCTGCTGGTTCAGCCACAGGTCGGAGCGCCCGGCCAGGTCGGAGACGGAGTGCTCGCGGAAGAAGTCGGCGGTGATCCGCCGCGTGGTCGCCTCGTCGTTGATGTGCTTGGCGCCGTTCTCGCAGTACTCGTTGCGGTGCCGGTGGCCGGGGGCGGGGTCCGCCCAGGCGCAGCCCGGGCAGTCGATCCCGTCCACCTGGTTCATGGTCAGCAGGTCCACCGCGGTGTCCTTCGGGGACGTCTGCTCCAGGGAGTACTCCAGTGCGTGCACCACCGCGGGCACACCGGCGGCCCAGGTCTTGGGCGGGGTGACGGTCAGGTCGTCCCGGGGTTCTTCCCTGGGCGGCTTCTTCATCGGGGGATCGCCTCTCGTTCGCCGTGTTTCCCGTACCGGGCTCTCAGCCCACGGGCCAGACCGCCACCCGGCTGCGCGGCGGCTCGGGTTCCCCGGGCCGCACCTGGCCGCCGCGGATGGTCCCGCGCCAGGCGCCGCTCGCCTCCCCGTGGCCTTCGATGTACGCCTTGAAGTGCGCGAGTTCACGCCGTACGACGCGGCCGGTGAGCCCGGGGACCACGGGCAGCACGCCGGTGAGTCCGCGCGGCTCGGCCGACAGCCGCAGGGTCACCTCCGTGCTGTCCCGCCCGGTGGGCCGGAACGTCACCTCGCCCCGGTGGCCGTGGCGCTGCCCGAGGCTGCGCCAGGTCAGGTGCGAGTCGGGCACCTGGTCGACGATCTCGGTGGCGAACTCCCGGCACACCGGGCCGAGGCCGACGGCCCACAGCGTCACGGCCGGCCTGATCTGCTCCACCCGTTTCACCGTGGTCATGAACCTCGGGAAGCACTCGAACTGGGTCCACTGGTCGTACGCGGTGCGCACCGGTACGGCGATCTCGATCGTCTCCTCGACGGTGTTCACGTGCCGCTCGCCTCCGCGGGTCGTGGGCCGGTCCTGTCGACCGTGCAGTGCAGGGAGTCGTCGACCACGTCGGCGACGATGGTGTCGCCGGGGTCGGCCTCGCCGCCCAGCAGCAGGTCGGCGACGCGGTTGTCGAGTTCCGCCTGGATCGTGCGCCTGAGCGGTCGGGCGCCGAACTCCGGCTGGTGGCCGTGGGCGATCAGCAGCTTCTTGGCCGCCTCGGTGACCTTCAGCGTCAAGCCCTGGGCGTGCACCCGCCGTTCGCTGCGGGCCAGCAGGTGGTCCACGATCCGGGAGAGGTCGTCCTGGGTGAGGCCGTGGAAGACGATGATCTCGTCGATGCGGTTGAGGAACTCCGGCAGGAACCGGCCCCGCAGCTCCTGCGTCAACTCGTCCTTGAGGTCGGAAACGTCGCCCTTGTGGTCGAGGATGCGGCGGGCGCCGATGTTGGACGTCATGATGACCACGCAGTGCCGGAAGTCGACCGTGCGGCCCTGTCCGTCGGTGAGGCGGCCGTCGTCGAGGATCTGCAGCAGGGTGTTGAAGACGTCGGGGTGGGCCTTCTCCACCTCGTCGAACAGGACCACGCTGTAGGGCTGCCGGCGGACCTTCTCGGTGAGCTGGCCGGCCTCCTCGTAGCCCACGTATCCGGGCGGGGCGCCGACGAGCCGGGCGACCGTGTGCTTCTCCTGGAACTCGCTCATGTCGAAGCGGATCATCCGGCTCTCCTCGCCGAACAGCAGCTCGGCGAGGGTCTTGGCCAGCTCGGTCTTGCCGACGCCGGTGGGGCCGAGGAAGAGGAAGGAGCCCACGGGGCGGTCGGGGTCGCCCATGCCGGCCCGGTTGCGGCGCACGGCCCGTGAGACGGCGGTGACCGCCTCGTCCTGGCCGACGATCCGGGCGTGCATCTCCTCCTCCAGCCGGAGCAGCCGTTCCTTCTCCCCGGCCGTCAGCTGGGACAGCGGGATGCCGGTGCGGCGGGAGACCACGTCCGCGATGTCCTCGGCGGTGACGGAGACGACGCCCTCGCGGCGCTCCTCGATGCCCGCGAGTTCACCCTCCGCCTCGGCGATCTCCCGCTTCAGCTCGCCCGCGCGGGAGTAGTCCTCGGCGGCGACGGCCTGCTCCTGCTCCCGGCGCAGCTTCGCGATGCGGTCCTCGCGGCTGACGACCTCGGTGGAACGGCTCGCGCTGCGCAGCCGTACCCGGGCGCCCGCCTGGTCCATGACGTCGATCGCCTTGTCGGGCAGGAAGCGGTCACTGACGTAGCGGTCGGAGAGTTCCGCCGCCGCGGTCAGGGCGCCGTCGGCGAAGCGGACCTGGTGGTGCGCCTCGTAGGCGTCGCGCAGGCCCTCCAGGATCTGCACCGTCTCCTCGACGGTGGGCTCGGGGACCATCACGGGCTGGAAGCGGCGTTCGAGGGCCGCGTCCTTCTCGACGTACTTGCGGTACTCGTCGATGGTCGTCGCGCCCACCACGTGCAGCTCGCCGCGCGCGAGGGCGGGCTTGAGCATGTTCCCGGCGTCCATGGAGCCCTCGCCGGTGGCCCCGGCGCCGACGACGGTGTGCAGTTCGTCGATGAACAGGATGATGTCGCCGCGGGCCTGCTGGACGTCCTCGATGACCTTCTTGAGCCGCTCCTCGAACTGTCCCCGGTACTGCGCGCCCGCCACCATGCCGGACAGGTCGAGGGCGACGACCCTCTTGTCCTTGAGCGTGTTCGGGACCTCACCGGCCACGATGCGCTGGGCCAGTCCCTCCACGATGGCGGTCTTGCCGACGCCGGGTTCGCCGATCAGCACCGGGTTGTTCTTGGAGCGCCGGGAGAGGATCTCCACGGTCTGCTCGATCTCCTCGGCGCGGCCGACGACGGGGTCGAGTCTCCCGGCCTTCGCCTCGTCGGTCAGGTCCCGTCCGTACTCGTCCAGTGTCGTGGCGGGCTTCCCGGCGTCGTCGCCCGGTGTCCCGCCCGAGCGGGCGGCCTGCTCGGTGAACCCTTCCAGCTTGCCGATGTCCTGCCCCTGGGCGCCCAGCAGCCGGGCCGCGCCCGTGTCGCCGTCCGCCAGCAGGGCGCCCAGGATGTGCTCGGGGCCGATGTAGGAGACGCCGGACGCCCGGGAGCGGGCGTAGGCGGTGGCGAGGGTGCGCTTGGCGGCCGGGGTGAGGCCCGGCTCGGCGGACGGCTCGCCCGCCTCACGGGGCAGGATCCCGGCGATCCGGGAGGCGAGCGTGTCGGGGTCGGCGCCCGCCCGGGCGAGCAGTCCCCGCGCGGGCTCGACCTTCGTGGCCGCCCACAGCAGGTGCTCCGTGTCCAGGTCGGACGTCCCGTCCTCCAGCGCCCGCCGTGCCGCCAGGTTGAGCAGCTCCTGCGAGGACTCGGTCAGCATCCGGCCGATCGGCACGCGCTGCACCGCCGGGGGCGAGGAGGCGGGCGACGTTCCGAAGAACCGGTTGAACAGATCACTGAAGGGATCGGACGAACCGAAACCGAACGACGACATCGACATGACGGCTCCTGGGGCGGTGGCGAGTCGATTCCACCGAAACCCCATGTCGGCACGTCCGCAAGCGGAGCGCCCGGCGCTCGGCGGCGAGGACCCGTTGTCAGTGGTGGGCGGCATGATCCCGTCCATGACTCCTCCCGCGGCAGTGATCGCCGACGCCACCGCCTACGCCCGGGCGGTCGAGGACGCCGCGCGCGCGGCCGCCGCCTACTGCGCGGGCGGCTCCTCCCCGCTGGACGACGACGCCTACGACCGGCTGGCGCGAGGGATCGCCGCGTGGGAGGCCGCACACCCCGAGGAGGTGCTGCCCGACTCCCCCACCGGCAAGGTCGCCGGCGGCGCGGCCGAGGGGGACGTGCCGCACACGGTGCCGATGCTCAGCCTGGACAACGTGTTCTCGCCCGAGGAGTTCACCGCCTGGACGGCGTCCCTGGCCCGGCGCGTCGGCCGCGAGGTCGGCCGGTTCGCCGTGGGCCCCAAGCTGGACGGCCTCGCGGTCGCCGCCCGCTACCACGAAGGCCGCCTCACCCGGCTGATCACCCGGGGTGACGGCACGGCCGGGGAGGACGTCTCGCACGCCATCAACACCGTGGAAGGGCTGCCCGGGACGCTGACCGAGCCGGTGACCGTCGAGGTGCGCGGCGAGATCCTGATGACGACGGCCCAGTTCGAGCACGCGAACGAGGTGCGCATCCGGCACGGTGGGCAGCCCTTCGCCAACCCGCGCAACGCGGCCGCGGGCACCCTGCGGGCGAAGGAGCGCGCCTACACGGTGCCGATGACGTTCTTCGGGTACGGCCTGCTGGCCCTGCCCGGCACCGACGCCGCGCTCGCCGGGCGGCTGGAGGAGCTGCCGTACAGCGAGGCGATGTCGACGGCGGCCGGGCTCGGCGTGCACACCAGCGCCGGCACCGCGGTCCCGGAGGTGGTCGTCGAGACGGCCGGGCAGGCCGTGGCCCGGGTCCAGGAGATCGCCGCGCTCCGTGCCGAGCTGCCGTTCGGCATCGACGGGATCGTCGTCAAGGCCGACCTCGCCGCCGACCGGCGGGCCGCCGGGTCGGGGTCACGGGCGCCGCGGTGGGCGATCGCGTACAAGCTCCCGGCGGTGGAGAAGATCACCCGGCTGCTGGAGGTGGAGTGGAACGTCGGCCGTACCGGCATCATCGCCCCGCGCGCCGTCCTGGAACCGGTGGTCGTCGAGGGCTCCACGATCACGTCGGAGTTCGCCGTGCTCGTCGCCGACCTGCTCGGCTGAGGCCAGGGACACCCGCGCCAGGGGTGCCGGCGACACCCCCGAGTCGGGGGCCCAGTTCCACTGATCTTCCGTCCAGGGCCTGGAAGGGTCGTCGGTGCAAGGACACCGTCCGCCCGCCGCGCCGGGCGGCCGGGGAAAGGGAAAGCCCATGCACCGCAAGCGCCTCGACGCCCGTCCTGCGGGGCGAAGGGGAGTGTACGTTCGTACGCCCTGCCCGGTAGGCTCCCGCGCATGACTGTTGACGTACTGCGCCGGCCCGCCCCGGCCGATCGGCGGGCTCGCGTGGCCGTCGCCGTGCTGTTCTTCACCAACGGCGCCCTCTTCGCCAACCTGCTGCCCAGGTATCCGCAGATCAAGGCGGACCTCGGCATCGGGAACGCCGCCTACGGACTGGCCGTGGCGGCGTTCCCGGCAGGCGCCATCGCGGCCGGGCTCGCGGCCGGGATCCTGGTGCGCCGGTTCGGTTCGGCGCGGGTGGCGGTCGGCGGCACACTGCTCACCGGGGCGGGCATCCTGGTCGCGGGCCTCGCCGACTCGGTGGTGGTGTTCGCGGGGGCGCTGTTCCTCGCCGGGGCGATGGACGCCTTCACCGACGTCGCGCAGAACGCCCACGGGCTGCGGGTGCAGCGCCGTTACGGACGTTCCCTCATCAACTCCTTCCACGCCATCTGGTCCATCGGCGCCGTCACCGGCGGTTCCATGGCCGCCGCCGCGATCGCGGTCGGCGTCGCGCGGGGCCCGCACCTGCTCTTCTCCGCCGCGGTGTTCGCGGTCGCGGCCTGCGTCGCCCTGCGCTACTGCCTGCCGGGCCCGGAGACCGAGGCCGAACCGGCCGTGGAGACCGGCACCGGGCAGGACCCGGCGCCGCTGCCGACGCGGGCCGCCGCGGCGGGCCTGCGCACCGGCTGGGTGCTGGCCGCGCTCGTCCTCATCGCCACGGCCGGCACCCTCGTCGAGGACGCGGGCATGTCCTGGGCCACCCTCTACCTCTCCGACTCCCTGCACGCGACGGCGGCGCTGGCCGCCTCCGGGTACGTCGCCCTGGTCGGCGCGCAGTTCGTCGGCCGGATCGTCGGCGACCGGCTCGTGGACCGCTTCGGCCAGCGCGCGGTGGCCCGCTCCGGCGCCCTGATCGCGGCGGTCGGCATGGGTCTGGCGCTGGCCGTTCCGACGGTGCCGGGCACGATTCTCGGGTTCGCCGCGGCCGGGTTCGGAGTGGCGACGCTGGTCCCGGCGGCTATGCACGAGGCCGACGAACTGCCCGGTCTGAGGCCCGGGGCGGGCCTGACCCTCGTCTCCTGGCTGATGCGGCTCGGCTTCCTGCTCTCGCCGCCCGTCGTGGGTCTGGTCGCCGACGCGACGAGTCTGCGGGTGGGTCTGCTCGTGGTGCCGCTCGCGGGGCTCCTCGTGCTGCTGTGCGCGGGAGTGCTCCGGCCCCGGCGCGGCTGAGCCGTCCCGCCGGCCGACACGCCCCACGGAGAGCGTACGTTCGTACGCCTTCAGGGGTAGGATCGGACGCATGCCGACGGACCACTTCGCGGGCGACTCCCGCACCAACCTCGAACGCATGCGGGCAGGCGACCTCTACATCGCCGACGACCCGGAGATCGCCCGCAGGCAGCAGCAGGCCGTGCGGCTGTCCGCCCGCTACCAGGCCGCGTACGCGGAGGACGCGGAGGCGGCACGACCACTCCTCGTGGAGCTGCTCGGCTCGCTGGGGCCCGAGGCCCATGTGCGGCCCCCGCTGTACGTCGACTACGGCAGCAACATCACCGTCGGGGCGCGCACCTTCGTCAACTACAACCTGACGGCGCTGGACGTCGCGGCGATCACCATCGGCGAGGACTGCCAGATCGGACCGAACGTCCAGCTGCTCACCCCCACGCACCCCCTGGAGCCCGGACCGCGGCGGGACAAGCTGGAGGCCGCCCGCCCGATCGTCATCGGCGACAACGTCTGGCTGGGCGGCGGCGCGATCGTGCTCCCGGGCGTCACCATCGGGGACAACTCCGTCATCGGGGCCGGTGCGGTCGTCACCAAGGACGTGCCGGCGAACGTGGTGGCCGTGGGCAACCCCGCCCGGCCGGTGCGGAACGTGTAAGTCTGCTCCCATGGCAACCGGACACACCGATCCGCAGCGGCGGGAGCGCATCCTCGCGGCCACCCTCGACCTGATCGCCGAGGAGGGCATCGCACGCGTCTCCCACCGGCGGATCGCGCAGCGCGCGGGGGTACCGCTGGGCTCGATGACGTACCACTTCAGCGGCATCGAGCAGCTGCTGCGGGAGGCGTTCGGGCGGTTCACCGACCACATCGTCGCGGTCTTCGACGAGCATCTCGGCGCCGCCGCCGACCGCGACGAGGCCCGGGCCGCGGTGGCCGTCCTCGTGCACGAGCTGTCCGAGGACAGCCAACGGGACCTGGTGCTCACCCAGGAGCTGTACACGCTCGCCGCGCGCCAACCGGCCTACCGGGAGCTGACCCACGAGTGGATGCGCCGCAGCCGCGTCCACCTGGAGAAGCACTTCGACCCGGACACGGCCCGCCAGCTCGACGCCCTCATCGAGGGCCTGACGCTGCACCGCGCCCTGGCCCGTGAGCCGCACGGCCGTGCCCTCACCCTGGAGGCCATCGCCCGGATCACCACGACGGACCGGGGCGCACCCCGGCCGGGCGACACCCCCTAGCGGCCCGTGCGGCGCGGGCCTGACCCCCGCGCCGCACGGGCATCCCCCGTCAGCAGACGCCGTCGCCCGGCTTGGGGTTGCCCAGGCCGAAGGGCCGCAGTGTGAGCCCCACCCAGGTGCCGGCCAGCGCGAAGGCGCCCCACAGCCAACCGCTGAGGCTGCCCGAGGCGATGCCCGCCAGGTAGGCGCCGATGTCGCAGCCGCCGGCCAGCCGGGCGCCGATGCCCATCAGCACGCCGCCGAGCACCGCCGCGACGGCGGTGCCCCAGGGGATGCCCCGGTGCGGTGCCCAGGTGCCGCCGAGCGAGGCGGCGACGGCCGCGCCGACCATGATGCCGATGTCGGTGAGGCTGGTCCTGTCGGCGAGCACCGGACCGGCCAGCGTCTCGGCGTTGCCGGGCCGCTGCCACCAGGTCCGGTTCTCCGGGTGGCCGCCGAGCGCGCCGACCAGCTCCGAGCCCCACAGGCTGAAGGCGCTGGTGACGCCCCAGGCGCCGCCGGAGACCAGCAGGACACCCGCGCCGAGCACGGCCAGCGCGAGGGCTCCGACGGCCGGCGGCCAGGAGCCGCGGACGGCGCGGACGGCCGCCCGGCGCGCCGAGGGCACGGCGCCCAGCGGCGGCGGGTTGCGGCGGGCCTGGACGCGCCGGCTGACCAGCACCACCAGGAGCAGGGCGCCGATGGTCACGGCCCAGGAGCCGAACCAGCCGATGTGCCCGGACAGCACGACGGGCTCCCAGGCGGGGAGGTCCTACCACAGTTCGAACTGCCAGGCGGCCAGCGTGGCCCCGGCGACGAAGCCGCCCAGCGTCAGCACGATCGACGTCTGTCCCGAGCCGACCGCGAACAGGGTGCCCGAGGCACAGGCGCCGCCGAGCTGCATACCGATCGCGAAGAGCGCCGAACCGGCGAACAGGCCGACACCGATCGGTCCGGCGGACGGCGCGGGCTGGGAGCCGAACAGCCCGGTCCCCGTGCCGATGACGAGTGCGAACAGGGTGGCCGTGGTGCCGAGCAACAGGGCGTGCGCCCGCAGCCCGGAGCCGTTGCCGACGGCGACCAGCCGGCGCCAGGCGGAGGTGAAGCCGAAGCGGGAGTGGAAGAGGGCGAGGCCCAGACCGAGGCCGAGCAGGAGGAGCACGCCGGGCTTGGCGCCGTGCGCGGACCACACGTACGCGGTCAGCGCGGCGGCCGGCACCCCGGACACGACGAGCGGCGTCCGCCGCACCGGCGGCAGGGGCGGCGCCTCGGGCCGCGCCGAGGAGGTGGGCGAGGGGGTGAACAGGGCCGCGGGTGCGCGCCGCGGCGCGGCGCGGCGCGACCGGGGCGGACCCGGCGGGGGTGCGGTGGTCACGGAAGGATCTCCGGGGTGGTGCGCACGGGGACGGCGGACGCCGGCGGACCGGCGGCGCGGGGGGGCGCGGCCGGTCCGGGGGCTCAGCGGCTGCAGAGGCCGTCGTCGACGCACCACGCCGAGCACGCGAGGAGCGCGAGGCACAGCAGCGGAGCGGATGCATACATGCGTACGAACATACGGAAGAGCGTGCTCCGTATGCCACGCCGTCCCGCCATGCGGAGGGCGGGACGGCGTGGGGTGCGCGTCTGCGCGGGCGGTTACAGGGTGCGCTCCAGGCGGTCCGCCATCAGCTGCACGAACCGGGCGGGCTCCTTGGGCCGGCCGCCCTCGGCGAGCACCGCGAGGGCGTGCAGCAGTTCGGCGGTCTCGGTCAGTTCCGCGCGGTCCCGCTGGTCGGTCCAGGCCCGGTTCAGGGTCTTCACCAGCTGATGCTCCGGGTTGAGCTCCAGGATCCGCTTGGCGCTGGGCACCTCCTGGCCCATGGCCCGGTACATGTTCTCCAGGGCGGGCGTCAGCTCACCCGCGTCGGAGACGACGCAGGCCGGGGAGACGGTGAGGCGGGAGGAGAGGCGGACCTCCTTGACGTCCTCGCCCAGGTGCTCGGTCATCCAGCCGAGCAGCCCCGCGTACTCCTCGCCCTGCTTCTCCTTCTCGGCGTCGCTCTTGTCCTCCTCGGTGCCGGACAGGTCGATCTCGCCCTTGGCCACCGAGCGCAGCGTCTTGCCCTCGTACTCGCCGACCGCGTCGACCCAGACCTCGTCGACGGCGTCGGTGAGCAGGAGGACCTCGACGCCCTTGGCGCGGAACGCCTCCATGTGCGGGGAGTTCTCGATGGCCTGCCGGGACTCGCCGGTCATGTAGTAGATGTCGTCCTGCCCGTCCTTCATCCGCTCCACGTAGTCCTTGAGCGAGGTGGGCTCGTCGGCGTCGTGGGTGGTGGGGAACGCACAGGCGGCGAGGATCGCGTCCCGGTTCTCGGAGTCGGTCACCAGGCCTTCCTTCAGCACCGCGCCGAACTCCCGCCAGAACGTGGCGTAGCGGTCCGGCTCCGACGTCCGGAGGTCCTTGACCGTCGAGAGGACCTTCTTCGTCAGCCGGCGCTGGATCATGCGGATGTGGCGGTCCTGCTGGAGGATCTCGCGGGAGACGTTGAGCGAGAGGTCCTGCGCGTCGACGACGCCCTTGACGAAGCGGAGGTAGGGCGGCAGCAGTTCCTCGCAGTCGTCCATGATGAAGACGCGCTTCACATAGAGCTGGACGCCGCGCTGGTAGCCCTGGGTGAACAGGTCGTGCGGGGCGTGCGAGGGTACGAAGAGCAGGGCCTGGTACTCGAAGGTGCCCTCCGCCTGGAGCCGGATCGTCTCCAGCGGGTCGCGCCAGTCGTGGGCGATGTGCTTGTAGAGCTCGTGGTACTCGTCGTCGGACACCTCGTCGCGCGGGCGCGCCCACAGGGCCTTCATCGAGTTGAGCGTCTCGGCCTCACGGGCCTCGGCACCGTCGCCGTCGTCGCCGCCCGGCTCGGGCAGCAGCCGGACCGGCCAGGTGATGAAGTCCGAGTACCGCTTGACGATCTCCTTGATCTTCCAGGCGGAGGTGTAGTCGTGCAGCTGGTTCTCGGAGTCGGCCGGCTTGAGGTGCAGCGTGACGGCGGTGCCCTGCGGGGCCTCCTCGAGCCGTTCCAGGGTGTACGTGCCCTCGCCGCGCGAGGTCCAGCGGGTGCCCTCGGTCTCGCCGGCGTGGCGGGTGACCAGGGTGACCTCGTCCGCGACCATGAAGCCCGAGTAGAAGCCGACGCCGAACTGGCCGATGAGCCCGTCGGCGCCGGACGCGTCCTTGGCCTCGCGCAGCTCCTGCAGGAACTTGGCGGTGCCCGAGTTGGCGATGGTGCCGATCAGCTGGGTGACCTCGTCGTACGACATGCCGATGCCGTTGTCCCGCACGGTCAGGGTGCGGGCGTCCTTGTCGACCTCCAACTCGATGTGGAGGTCGCTCACGTCGGCGTCGGGGGCGTCGTCGCGCAGGGCGGCGAGGCGCAGCTTGTCCAGCGCGTCGGAGGCGTTGGAGACGAGCTCGCGCAGGAAGACATCCTTGTTCGAGTAGACGGAGTGAATCATCAGCTGCAGGAGCTGACGCGCCTCTACCTGGAACTCAAACGTTTCGGTCGTCATGGCTGGTGAGTACCTCACAGGTCCACGGAATGTCTGCACTGGTGTGACAACTCTAGAGCAGCTCGGGCGGCCGTCGGCGCCGGTCAGGCGACCTCCGGGCCGACCTCCCCCGCCCAGGAGGCGGGCGCGGGCCGTCGTCGACGCGGAAGTTCCGTCGACCACGTTGACTTCGCGTCAACGGCGCTGCACATTACTGCAAAGTAGAACCGCCCGGTAACTCCGCTGCCGCCCTCCCGAAGAAGAGAGAGCACATGCCGAAGCACACCCTTCGCCGTGTCATGACCGCGACAGCCGCCGCCATCGGCGCACTCGCCCTGGGCCTCACCGACGCCACCGCGCACGCCACGCCGGCCGCGCCCGCCACCCTCGACTACGTGGCTCTCGGCGACAGTTACAGCGCCGGGTCGGGCGTCCTGCCCGTCGACCCCACCAACCTGCTCTGTCTGCGCTCGACGGCCAACTACCCCCACGTCCTCGCGGAGTCGACGGGCGCCCGCCTCAAGGACGTCACCTGCGGCGCCGCACAGACCGCCCACTTCACGCAGGCCCAGTACCCGGGCGTCGCCCCCCAGTTGGACGCACTCGGCACCGGGACGGACCTGGTCACGCTCACCATCGGCGGCAACGACAACAGCACGTTCATCAACGCCATCACGGCCTGCGGCACGGCGGGCGTCCTCAGCGGCGGCAAGGGCAGCCCCTGCAAGGACAAGCACGGCACCTCCTTCGACGACGAGATCGAGGCCAACACCTACCCGGCGCTCAAGGCCGCGCTGCTCGGCGTCCGCGCCAGGGCGCCGCACGCCCGGGTGGCGGCCCTCGGCTACCCGTGGATCACACCGGCCACCGCCGACCCGTCCTGCTTCCTGAAGCTGCCCATCGCCTCCGGTGACGTGCCCTACCTCCGCGCCATCCAGGCGCACCTCAACGACGCGGTCCGGCGTGCCGCCGAGGAGACCGGCGCCGTCTACGTGGACTTCTCCGGGGTCTCCGACGGCCACGACGCCTGCGAGGCCCCCGGGACCCGCTGGATCGAGCCGCTGCTGTTCGGGCACAGCCTCGTCCCCGTGCACCCCAACGCCCTCGGCGAGCGGCGCATGGCCGAGCACACGATGGACGTCCTCGGCCTGGACTGACGTCCGCAGGAGCGTCCTTGGGCGACTCGCCGCGTACGCTTTCGCCGTGCCGTCCTCCCCCCTGCGCCGCGTCGCCGTCCTCGTGCTCGAAGGCGCGAAGCCGCTCGACGTCGGCATCCCGGCGCAGGTCTTCACGACCCGCGCGAGCATGCCGTACGAGGTGCGGGTGTGCGGCGCGGCGCCCGGACTGGTCACCGGCGGTGACGGCCTGTCGTACCACGTCGCCCACGGCCTCGACGCGCTGGCGTGGGCCGACGTGGTCTTCCTCCCCGGATACCGGTCCCCCGACGTCGAGGACCCGCCGCGGACCGTCCTCGACGCGCTGACGGCGGCCCACGACGGGGGCGCGCGGCTCGCCGCCATCTCCACCGGTGCGTTCGCGCTGGCCGCCACGGGCCTGCTCGACGGCAGGCGGGCCACCACCCACTGGCACTACACGCGCGCCCTCGCGGCGAAGCACCCGCGGGTGCGGGTCGACGAGAACGTGCTGTTCGTGGACGAGGGCAGCGTCCTGACGTCGGCGGGCGCCGCCTCCGGCATCGACCTGTGCCTGCACATCCTGCGCGGCGACCTCGGGGTGGCCGCGTCGAACCACGCGGCCCGCCGCCTCGTGGCGGCCCCCTACCGCAGCGGCGGCCAGGCCCAGTACGTGCCCCGCAGCGTGCCCGAGCCGCTCGGCGAGCGGTTCGCCGCCACCCGCGAGTGGGCGCTGCGCCGGCTCGACGAGCCGCTCACCCTGGAGGCGCTGGCCCGCCACGCGGCGGTGTCGGCACGCACTCTCTCCCGGCGCTTCGTCGAGGACACCGGGTACACACCGATGCAGTGGGTCATGCGCGCACGCGTCGACCTGGCCCGTGAACTGCTCGAACGCTCCGAGCGCGGCGTCGAGCAGATCGCCGCCGACGTCGGGCTCGGCACCGGCGCGAACCTGCGACTGCACTTCCAGCGCATCCTCGGCACTACCCCCAGCGAGTACCGGCGCACCTTCGCCCGGGGCGAGTAGCCGGACCGCGCGCCGCCGCCCTCCCCTGGCGTGATCCTTGCGAACCGTGGCACTCACGCCGCTGCCACCCGCCCCCGGCGTGCGCGAGCCTGGGGGCGAAGGACCTGGTGGCGAACGAAGGGACACACCACTCATGACTCGCATCGGCATCAACGGATTCGGCCGCATCGGGCGCAACGTGCTGCGCGCACTGCTCGAACGCGACACGAAGCTGGAGGTCGTCGCCGTCAACGACCTCACGGAGCCCGCCACCCTGGCCCGTCTGCTCGCCTTCGACTCGACGGCCGGACGGCTCGGCCGCCCGGTGTCCGTCGACGGGGACACCCTGGTCGTGGACGGGCACCGCATCGAGGTGCTCGCCGAGCGCGAGCCCGCCCGGCTGCCCTGGGCCGAGCTGGGCGTGGACATCGTGCTGGAGTCGACCGGCCGCTTCACCTCGGCCGACGCCGCCCGCGCCCACCTGACCGCGGGCGCGCGGAAGGTCCTGGTCAGCGCCCCGTCGAGCGGCGCCGACGTGACGCTCGCCTACGGCGTGAACACCGACGCCTACGACCCGGCCGCGCACACCGTCGTCTCCAACGCGTCCTGCACCACCAACGCCCTCGCGCCACTCGCCGCGGTCCTCGACGAGCTGGCCGGCATCGAGCACGGCTTCATGACGACGGTGCACGCCTACACCCAGGAGCAGAACCTCCAGGACGGCCCGCACCGCGACGCGCGCCGGGCCCGCGCCGCCGGGGTGAACATCGTGCCGACCACGACGGGCGCCGCCAAGGCGATCGGCCTGGTCCTGCCGGGCCTCGACGGCAAGCTGTCGGGCGACTCGATCCGCGTGCCGGTCCCGGTGGGCTCGATCGTCGAGCTGAACACGACCGTCGCCCGCGACGTGACGCGCGAGGACGTGCTGGCCGCCTACCGCGCCGCCGCCGAGGGCCCGCTGGCCGGCGTGCTGGAGTACTCCGAGGACCCGCTGGTCTCCTCCGACATCACCGGCAACCCGGCCTCGTCGATCTTCGACTCGGCGCTGACCCGCGTGGAGGGCCGCCACATCAAGGTGGTCGCCTGGTACGACAACGAGTGGGGCTTCTCCAACCGCGTGATCGACACCCTCGGACTGCTCGCCACACGCTGAACGGGCAGCCGGTTCGGCATCACCGGGGGTCACACGTCACAATGGTGCGATGAGCAATTCCAAGGTTTACTTCGACATCGACATCGACGGCCAGGATGCGGGCCGCATCGTCTTCGAGCTCTTCGAGGACGTCACCCCCAAGACCGCCAAGAACTTCCTGGAGCTGGCCACCGGCGAGCACGGCTTCGGCTACGCGGGTTCCCCGTTCCACCGTGTGATCCCGCAGTTCATGCTCCAGGGCGGTGACTTCACCAAGGGCAACGGCACCGGGGGCAAGAGCATCTACGGCGAGAAGTTCGCGGACGAGAACTTCCAGCTGAAGCACACCGAGCCGTACCTCCTGTCCATGGCGAACGCGGGTCCGAACACCAACGGCTCGCAGTTCTTCGTCACCACCGTCCCCACCCCGTGGCTGGACGGCAAGCACGTCGTCTTCGGCAAGGTCGTCGAGGGCACGGACGTGGTGGACAAGATCGAGGGCTACGGCTCCTCGCCCGCCGGCAAGACCTCCAAGGAGATCAAGGTGCGCGCGTCCGGCAAGCTGTAAGGCCTGATCAGCCCTACGAGGACGTGAACCGACGGGGGTCCGCCGCATTCGGTGCGGTGGGCCCCCGTTCCCGTCCCGTCTGGTGGGGTGCGCCGGGTGGTGCGACGCTGGGGTGGAGGAGCGTCCGCGCAAGGCAACCCCGGGAGGACCGATGGGACGGGACGTCCCGGCGCTGGTCTTCACCCGCGAGGACCGCCGCCGGTACCGGATCAAGATGCAGGAGTGCCTGGAGGCCTTCGCGCAGATGCTGCGCGAGTCCCGGTTCGAGACCGAGCGCCCCCAGGTCGGCCTCGAGATCGAACTGAACCTCGTCGACGACCGCGGCGAACCCGCCATGCGCAACAGCGACGCCCTCGAAGCGATCGCGGACCCCGCCTGGTCCACCGAGCTGGGCCGCTTCAACCTGGAGATCAACATCCCGCCCCGGCAGCTGACGGCGGGCGGCCCCGACTCCTGGGAGACCGAGATCCGCGCCGCCCTGAACCACGCCGAGGACCGCGCGGCGTCGGTCGGTGCCCATCTGATCATGGTCGGTATCCTCCCCACGCTGCGCCAGTCCGACGTGGGCGAGGCGGCCCTGTCGGAGAACCCGCGCTACCGGCTGCTCAACGACCAGGTGTTCGCCGCCCGGGGCGAGGACCTGCACATCGAGGTGGACGGCGTCGACCGCCTGCGGACCTACGCGGACACCATCACGCCGGAGGCGGCCTGCACCAGCACCCAGTTCCACCTCCAGGTCGCCCCGGAGGAGTTCCCCGCCTACTGGAACGCCGCCCAGGCCATCGCCGGGGTCCAGGTCGCCCTCGCGGCCAACTCGCCCTTCCTGCTCGGCAAGGAGCTGTGGCACGAGAGCCGCATCCCCCTGTTCGAACAGGCCACCGACACCCGGCCGCAGGAGATCAAGGCCCAGGGGGTCAGGCCCCGGGTGTGGTTCGGGGAGCGCTGGATCAACAGCGTCTTCGACCTCTTCGAGGAGAACCTGCGCTACTTCCCGGCGCTGCTGCCCCTGTGCGACGAGCAGGACCCCGCCGAGACCCTCGACCGCGGCGACATCCCGGAGCTGGGCGAACTCACCCTCCACAACGGGACCATCTACCGCTGGAACCGGCCCGTCTACGCCGTCGCCCACGACAAGCCGCACGTCCGCGTCGAGAACCGGGTCCTGCCCGCCGGCCCGACCGTCGCCGACACCCTCGCCAACGGCGCCTTCTACTACGGGCTCACCCGCGCCCTGGTGGAGGAGGAACGGCCGGTGTGGTCGCGGATGTCCTTCTCGGTCGCCGAGGACAATCTGCACACCGCCGCCCGGCACGGCATCGAGGCCCGGCTGTACTGGCCCGGAGTGGGCGAGGTGACGGTGCCCGAACTGGTCCTGCGCCGGCTGCTGCCGCTGGCGCACCGGGGACTGGAACTGTCCGGCATGGACTCCGCCTGGCGGGAGCCGCTGCTCGGCATCATCGAGCAGCGCTGCGTCACCGGCCGCAACGGCGCGGTCTGGCAGAAGGAGATGTTCCACCACATCGACGCCACCGCCCGGCCCGGCCGCCACGAGGCGCTGCGCCGGACGACCCAGCAGTACATGGACTACATGCACCTCAACGCCCCGGTCCACACCTGGCCGGTCGACTGACGTCCGGGGCAGCTCAGGCCACCAGGGAGGCGACGGAGCGATGTGCCGATGGCTCGCCTACTCGGGGACACCCGTCCTCCTTGAGTCCCTGCTCTACCAGCCCGAGCACTCGCTCATCGACCAGAGCCTGCACGCCCGCATGGGGGTCGAGACGACGAACGGGGACGGGTTCGGCGTCGGCTGGTTCGGGCCGGAGATGCACACCCCCGCCATCGTCCGGGAGATCGGGCCGGCCTGGAGCAACAGCAACCTGCGGGAGATCGCGAGCCATGTCCGCTCGCCGCTGTTCTTCGCCCACATCCGGGCGTCGACGGGCAGTCCGGTGCAGCAGACCAACTGCCATCCGTTCCGCCACGGCCGGTGGATGTGGATGCACAACGGCGCGATCGCCGAGTTCCACCGGCTGCGCCGGGACCTCGCGCTGGCCGTCGATCCGCGGCTCTTCCTCGACATCGAGGGATCGACGGACTCGGAGATGATGTTCTACCTGGCGCTCACCCTCGGCCTGGAGGACGATCCGCCCGCGGCCGTGGCGCGGATGGCGGGGCTGGTGGAGGAGATCGGCCACGAGCACGGCGTGGAGTTCCCGCTGCAGATGACCATCGCCGTGACCGACGGGCGCCGCCTGTGGGCCTTCCGCTACTCCAGCCAGGCCCAGTCCCGGTCGCTCTACTACAGCAGCCGGGTGGAGAGCCTGCGCGCGCTCCACCCGGGACTGCCCTTCCTCAAGGACGCGTCGGACAGCACCCGCCTGATCGTGTCGGAACCCCTGGGCGATCTGCCCGGGGTGTGGAACAAGGTGCCCGAGAGCAGTTACGGCGTCGTCCAGCCGGAGGGGGACGAACTGCTCCCCTTCGTTCCCCGCCCACCGTGACGCCGTTGACACGGACGGACGAGGATCACACAATCGGTGCCATGACCACCTACCGGTCCGGCACCATCGCGGAGTGTCCCCGCGTGCCCGAGCGGACCGGCTGTGAGCGTTCCGGCCTCTGACGGCCCTCTTCGCCCCGACCGCCCGACGCCTGTCGCGTCGTAGCCCGTCGGCATTCCCTCCGGTCCACGCCCCGGAGCACTCGTCACACCGTCGTTCTCCCGGCCCTCCTGCGGTGGCCTTTGTGCACCCCTGGCCGGATTCCACGCGTACGTCATCCATGGGGAGGACTTTCATGTCCGTCACGTCCGTCGGCCCGAGCACCGTCCTGCGCGAAGCGCGCGTCCCGGGGGACGGACTGTGGGGTTGGTCTTCCCGTCGAAGAGCCGCGTCATGAGGGTGACGACGCGTACGGCGGCGTCGACATCGATCTTCGGGGGGCCGCCGTCCGGCAGGTCGAAGTCGGCGCCGGTCTGGGCATAGAGGCCGGCGAACAGACGCCAGGTCTGTGCCGTGTCGGTGACGTGGCCGAACAGGATGCCCGCTCCCCCGGTCGCCTCGGCGAGGGCCTTGCCCGCTTCCAGCAGGGCCTCGGGGGAGCCCATGGGGGCCAGTTCACCGCCGGTGTCCAGGAGCCCGGCCTTGTCGGCCGCCTTCTTGTCGTAGAACACGATGAAGGGGTGGACGTCCAGCGGGATCGCGTAGACGGACCCCTCGTGCCGGGTGCGCGACCACACGGCAGGGGTGAAGTCCTTCTCCGTGACGCCGTACTCGGCGAGCAGGTCCAGGTCGAAGGCGTCCACCAGGCCGCCGGGCGCGTAACCGGCCAGTCGGGACAGGTGCATCGCGGCCACGTCGGCGGCCCGTCCGCCGGCCGCGGACATGGCGAGCTTGGTGTAGTACGACGGGCCCCAGTCCAGGATCGTGCGGTCGACGTCGAAGCCCTCGGCTCCCCCGGACCCCTTGGACACGGCCTCGATCATGTCGTCCATCAGCATGCCGTCGCCGCCCTGGAAGAGGTCCCAGACGCTCAGCGCGGACGCCCCGGAGGCCGAGGCCGGTGAGGTGCAGCCGGTCAGCGGGCCCGCGGCGAGCAGGGCTCCCGCTCCGGCCATGGCGTTGCGCAGCAACCGGCGGCGGCTGGGGCGGCGGTCCGGGGTGGACACGGCCGGCACCCCCTGGGCAGGCGAACGGGAACTCATCGTGGACCTTTCGACGGCCGGAGCTCATGCGGTGGCTAGTTTTTACATCGATGTACATTGGCTGTAAAGAGCCGTGCGGAAGTGGACCGGCGCCGACGCCCTCCCGCGCCCCGGGACATAGACTCGGGCAGCGCGGAAGAGGCAGGGAGGTCTCGGTGGCACGGCCCAGGATCAAGGACGTCGCACGCCATGCGGGCGTTTCGGAGAAGACGGTGTCCAACGTCATCAACGACTACGCCCATGTCTCCGACCGGACCCGGCAGGTGGTGCGCGAGGCCATCGAGCACCTCGGCTACCGGGTGAACCTGGCCGGCCGTCACCTGCGCAAGGGCAGAACCGGCATCATCGCGCTCGTCGTCCCGGAACTGGACATACCGTACTTCGCGGAGCTGGCCCGGCATGTCATCCGCGAGGCCGAGGAGCGGTCCCTGACGGTCCTGATCCACCAGTCCGGGGCGGACCGCGCCCACGAACTGGCGGCGCTGGCCGGGTTCGGCTCCACCTTCGTGGACGGCATCATTCTCAGCCCGCTCGCCCTGACCGCCGACGACCTGCGGGACCGCACCGGCTTCCCGCCGACGGTGCTGCTCGGAGAGCTGCTGGAGGAGGGCGCCGACCACGTGGCCATCGACAACGAGCGTGCCGCGTTCGAGGCGACCCGCCACCTGATCGGGCTCGGACGCCGCACCGTCCTGGCCGTCGGGGGGTGCGACGACTCGGGACTGGGCACGGCCGAGGCCCGCACCCGGGGCTACCGCGCCGCCCTGGCGGAAGCGGGCCTCGCCTACGATCCGGCCGCGCTGCTGCCGGTGGACTCCTTCCGCATGCCCGACGGTGCCCGGGCCGTGGACCTGGCACTGCGGGCGGGCGTCCGGCCGGACGCGCTGCTCTGCCTCAACGACCAGCTGGCGCTCGGCGCGTTGCGCGCCCTGCACGAGCACGGCGTGTCGGTGCCCGAGGACGTCGCCGTGATCGGCTTCGACGACGTGGAGGGCGGCCGGTTCAGCGTCCCGACGCTGAGCACGGTGGCGCCGGACAAGGCGGCGGTGGCCAAGGTCGCCGTACAGCTGCTCCAGCACCGCATCGAGGAGGCGACGGCGCCGGACGGTGCCGTGTCGGGGGTGCAGGCGCCCCAGGACCGTATCGTGGCCCACCGGCTCGTCCTGAGGGAGAGCACGGAGGGCCACGAGCGGCGCTGACGTTCCGGCCGGCCGGGTGAGCGGGACGTGTACTGCACCGCTTCACCGACGCGGATCGAGTGGTGGAGGTCCACCCGCTGCTCGGGCCCGCCGTCGATGCTGATGCCCGCGTAGCCGTTGCCGGTGTCCTTGACGGAGAGCAGGACGATCCGGGTGCCCGCGAAGGAGACGGGCAGCTCCTGGGTGGCGCCAGGGCGAGCGGACGACCGAGGTCGGCGGTGCCGTCGGCCCGCCAGGTGAACTTCTGCGCCCGTGTGGTCCGGTTGGTGCAGGTGTTCACCGAGGTGGTCCTGGCGTGGTGGACGATCCAGTCCTCGGTGCCGTCGGGGGACGCGAAGAAGGCGCGGTGGCCCGGCCCGAACACGCCGCGGTCGTCGGCCCGGGAGAACACCGCGCCCAGGTGCCGGCGCCAGTTCGCCGGCAGCCTTTACATCGATGTAAGGACGGGGCGTCACGCCACGGACGGCCCAGAGGACTGCCAACGGGGCCAAAAATGGTATTCCATTTGCCGCAGAGCTCTTGACGGTGCGGTTTGGCGAAAACTACGTTCTGTTCACCGGAAAGCCGCTTCCGCTTTGTGGAACTCTCCCATTCCCCGCACCTGATCCCAGGAGTCCCGTATGACTGCCCTGGAAGACCGCCGCTCGTCCGCACGGACCGGCGACACCGCCACCAGCTCCGGCCTCTACACCTACGACCTCGCCCCGACGAAGCGGGAAGGCCGCCGCTGGGGCGCCTACAACGTCTTCACCCTCTGGGCCAACGACGTGCACAGCCTGGGCAATTACGCCTTCGCCATCGGACTGTTCGCCCTCGGTCTCAACGTGTGGGGCATCCTCGCCGCCTTCGCGCTCGCCTCGGTCCTGCTCTTCCTCCTGCTCACGCTCTCCGGGTTCATGGGCCACAAGACGGGCGTTCCGTTCCCCGTCATGAGCCGCATCGCGTTCGGCATCAAGGGGGCGAAGATTCCGGCCGTCGTCCGCGGCGCCGTGGCCATCGCCTGGTTTGGTATCCAGACCTATCTGGCGTCCGCCGTGCTGAGCGCCCTCCTGGTGGCCATGTTCCCCTCCCTCGCCTCCCTGGACACGAACTCCCTGCTCGGCCAGTCGACGCTCGGCTGGATCACCTTCCTGGTGCTGTGGGCCCTCCAGGTGCTCATCGTCAGCTACGGGATGCAGATGATCCGCCGGTACATGGCCTTCGCCGCGCCCACCACCCTGCTGACCATGTGCGCCCTCGCGGTGTGGATGTTCGTGCGGGCCGACGGGTCGGTCTCCGTGTCCGTCGACGACCCGCTGACCGGCGGCGCGATGTGGCTCCAGGTGCTCCAGGCCGCCGCCCTGTGGGTGGTCATCTACGGGACGTTCGTGCTGAACTTCTGCGACTTCACCAGGTCCGCGCGCAGCCGCGGCTCCATCGTCCGGGGCAACGTGATCGGCATCCCGGTGAACATGCTCTTCTTCGCCGTCATCGTGGCGGTCCTCAGCGGAGCCCAGTTCACCCTCGACGGGCACGTGATCACCAGTCCGACGGACATCGTCAGGACGATCCCCAACATGTTCCTGCTGGCCCTCGCCTCGCTGTGTCTCATCGCCCTCACGGTGGCGGTGAACCTGCTGGCCAACTTCGTCGCGCCCATCTACGCCCTGGTCAACCTCTTCCCGCACCGGCTCGACTTCCGCCGCGCGGGCCTGGTGAGCGCCGTCCTGGGCCTGGTGATCACGCCCTGGAACCTCTACAACAGCCCCGTCGTCGTGAACTACTTCCTCGGCGGGCTCGGCGCGCTGCTCGGCCCCCTGTTCGGCGTGATCATGGCGGACTACTGGCTGCTGCGGAAGTCCCGTGTGAACGTGCCGGCCCTCTACACCGAGGACGCGGGCGCCGAGTACCACTACCGGCGCGGCTACAACCCGCGGGCCGTCGCGGCCTTCGTCCCCAGCGCCGCGATCGCCGTCGTCGTCGCACTCGTCCCCTTCTTCCACGCCGCGGCCGGGTTCTCCTGGTTCGTCGGCGCCATCCTCGCCGCGGTGCTGTACGCGCTGATCGCCGACCGTGCCTCCGCGTTCCGCGACGTGGACGGCGAGGCCATCGCCGTCGCCGCGGACTAACCCCGAACGCCCCCTCCCCCTTCTCCCCCTTCTCCCCCGTCCCCTTCCGTCCTCCCCGTCCGAGCAGAAGGCCCAGGCCCACCCATGCGCATCCTCGTGGTCAACGTCAACACCACGCAGTCCATCACCGACGCGATCGGCAAGCAGGCGGCCGGCGCGGCCTGTCCGGGCACCGAGATCGTGCCGCTGACCCCGGCCTTCGGCGCGGAGTCCGTGGAGGGCAACTACGAGAGCTACCTCGCCGCCGTCGCCGTGATGGAGGCCGTGCGCGCCCACCGGGAGCCCTTCGACGCGGTGATCCAGGCCGGTTACGGCGAGCACGGCCGCGAGGGGCTCCAGGAACTGCTCGACGTGCCCGTCGTCGACATCACCGAGGCGGCGGCGAGCACCGCGCAGTACCTGGGCCGCCGCTACTCCGTGGTCACCACCCTCGACCGCACGGTCCCCCTGATCGAGGAGCGGCTGGAGGTGGCCGGACTGAGCGCCCGGTGTGCCTCGGTGCGGGCCAGCGGGCTCGCCGTGCTGGACCTGGAGCGGGACGAGCGGGCCGCCGTGGACGCCATCACCGAGCAGGCCGCCCGCGCGGTCGAGGACGACCGGGCCGAGGTCATCTGCCTGGGCTGCGGAGGCATGGCGGGCCTCGCCGAACGCGTGGTGGAACGTACCGGTGTCCCCGTGGTCGACGGGGTCGCCGCCGCCGTGACGGTCGCCGAGTCCCTGGTCCGGCTCGGTCTGTCCACGTCCAAGGTGCGCACCTACGCCCGTCCGCGTCCCAAGCGGATCGTCAACTGGCCCCCGCAGGCGGGCTGACCCCCTCTCGCTCCGTCCCGCCCGGGCGGCGCCCGACCCCGGGGTATTCTGACGGGCCGCCCGACCGCCGCTCCGCACGGCGCGGTCGGCGTGCCGGGAACGGAAGACAGACGAAGGACGGCGATGGCTGCGTCAGAGGGCTTCACGCCCGAGTCCGAGCGGGTCACGCGGCGG
Source organism: Streptomyces violaceorubidus (assembly GCF_000717995.1). Lineage (GTDB taxonomy): Bacteria > Actinomycetota > Actinomycetes > Streptomycetales > Streptomycetaceae > Streptomyces > Streptomyces violaceorubidus. The sequence continues at coordinate 133,942 of NZ_JODM01000009.1, read as the reverse complement.
TTGCGCGACGAGATCGTCGACGGTGTGCGGGCCCCCGGCAGCCGCCTGGTCGAACGGGAGCTGGCCGAGTCCCTCGGGGTGAGCCGGCTTCCCGTCCGCGAGGCCCTCAAGACCCTGGTCGCGGAGGGGCTGGTGACCCCGCGGCCACGGAGCTGGGCGGTGGTGCGGGAGTTCACCACGAGCGACATCGCCGACCTGGACGAGGTCCGCTCGGGCCTGGAGACCCTCGGGTTCCGGCTCGCCGCCCAACGGCACACGCGGGAGGGGCTGGAGCGGCTGCGCGCGACGGTGGACGCCGAACTCGACGCGGCCCGCGCGAACGACGCCGTGCGGGCCCGCCGGGCGGCCGCCGACTTCCACGAGACCGTCGTCTCGCTGGCCGCCAACGAGCTGCTCAACGAGCTGGAGCGGGTCCTGCGCAGCCGCCTGCGCTGGCTCCTGGGCCAGCACGACGACCTGCTGGCCGTCGCCCTGGAGCACGACGCCCTCTACCGGGCCATCGCCGCCCGCGACGTGGACCGCGTCCAGGAACTGGTCCTGCACCATCTCTCGACGAGCCGCAGCGCCGCCCTCGGCCACCTGGCGCAGGACCGCGCATAGTCCCTCGGCGGCGGTGTCGACCACCATGACTCCGGGGGCGACGTACAGGAACCGCGCACCGGTGCGCGTGCGATGTCGGTACCTCGGGCGGGTGGTGGCCCTCGCGATGGTGCGGCGCGGTGCCGTCAGGCGAGTACCGCTTCCCAGGTGTCGACCGCGAAGTGGACCGTCATGCCGTGGCGGCCGTACAGCCGCGGGGCGCCCGTCGCGTTCGCGGTGTCGACACCGAGGCCCACCGTGTCCCGGCCCCGCGCGGCGAAGTGCGCGAAGGCGTGGCGCAGCAGGAAGCCGCCCAGGCCCCGGCCGCGGGCCTCGCGCGGCACGCCGAGGGCGCGGATCCACCCCATCGCCTCGCGGTCGTCCCGGGCCAGCAGGAATCCGGCGTCCCCGAGGTCGTCGGTCTCGGCGATCCAGACCAGGGACCAGTCGAGGCCCGCGGCGTCGATGTCGTCGAGCCACAGCGGGTACGCGCGCGGCTGGAAGTCGAAGTGCTCCGCGAAGGAGCGCTGGTACAGCTCGTGGACCCGGGCGCGGTCCGCCTCCGTGGCGCACGCCCGCACCCGCACGCCCGCCGGTGCCTCGGGCACGAGGTCGGTCGCCGATTCCAGCGCGCGGCGCAGCACGTGGTGGGTGCGCACGACCCTCCAGCCGCGACCGGCGAGGAGCGCGGTGTCGGTCGTGGGCCGGGTGTTGAGGTGCAGGTGGACCACGGCGCGTTCGGCGCCGTTGGCCCGTGCCTTGGCGAGGGCGCGGGTCTCCATGGCCGACAGCACGCGCAGCCCGGTCCGCTGGTGGTCGGGCAGCACGTAGTGGTCGATGTCGACGCGCTCGCCGCCGGACTCGTCCCACAGGAGCCCGTACGCGACCAGCCGGCCGTCGTCGAAGGCGAGCCACGAGTCCTGGGTCAGATCCGTCCGCTGGTGCTTCAGGTCGGCTTCGACGGTGTGCTGGTCGGTCTCGGGGCGGCCGATCTCGATCCGGTCTATCTCGTTGAGGAGGGCGGTGATGGCGGGGGCGTCGGCGAGGGTGGCCGGTCGCAGGTCGGCGGGGGACATGAGGAGCAGAGTCGGGCACGGCGGCGGGTGACCGCAACGGATTATCCGCCGGAGGCGAGGCGATGACGTAGGACGCCGAACCGGGGGCATACGCATGTCCGAAGCCTTCTCCCCCGCCGACCCACGGGAGTTCCCTGTGACGCCGAGCCTGCGCACCGCCCGTGCCTGCCGTGCCGCCGCCGTGCTCCTTGTCGCCGCCGCCGCGTACGCGGCCACCCGCCACTCCTGGCTCTTCCTGCCCGGCCTGTACGTCGCCGCGGTGTTCGCGTGGTGCGCCGCCCGGGAGGGTGCGGAGCACCGGCGCCGGGTCGCCCTGGCCAGGCGGGCCGAGCTCCTGGCCCGGCCGGAGCCGCACGATCCGTTCGCGCACGGTCCGTTCGCGCACGGTCTGGAGCCGTGCTGCGCGTTCTGGCGGCATTCGGACGGCGTCGTGCACGGCTCGGAGTGCGCCCGTCCCGCCGCCGCCCGCGTCTCCCTGCCCGACGACTGCTGCGAACGGTGGTGGACCTCGCTCGGCGCGCGGCACGACGCGGGCTGCCGGCGCCGCGCCGGCGCCCCTGGCCGGGGCCGCGCCCGGCCGGCGTCGCAGTAGCGGGGTCAGGGTCCGGGGACCCCGGGCAGCCGGTGGCCGTGGTGGACGGCCGCCGCGACCTCGCGACGGCCGTCCGCACCCGTACCCCGGGCTTCGGCGAGTCGCGCGACGGGACTGAGGACGGCGTTCAGGCGCGCCTGTGGTCGGGGCCGCGGAAGACGGCCAGTCGCAGGACGACGAAGCGTACGACGGTGACGGCGACGGACGTGGCGGCGAGGACCGCGGTCTCGGCGGCGGGCGAGGCGTCGGGCCGCTGGTGCGTGAACCACAGCACGGCACCGGAGGTCACCAGGTAGCCGAGCAGGAAGAGGCCGCCCGCTCCGAGGTGCGCGCGGGCGGCTTTCGTGGCGGCGTGCCGGAACGTCAGCCGCCGGTTCGCCTCGGTGTTCAGCACCGTCAGCACGAGGAGGGAGACCAGGTTGGCCACGGCCGGCGGCGACCAGGGGCGCAGCCCCCAGTAGAGCAGGGCCTGTCCCGCGGTCGACGCGACGCCGATCGCGACGAACCAGCCGACCTCCCGCGACCACACCGCGCGCTCCCCCACCGTCGATCGATGTCCGAACTCCCCGGTGGCGCAGCGTACTACGACCCCACCAGGCACTTTGCCTTTGCTTTGCCTTTCGGGAACCCTGTGGACCCCGGGCGCGTTCATCGTGGTGACCGCGGGAGATCGCGGCCGAGGACAGACCGATACGCAGCAACAGAAGCCGAGGTGGCACGAGTGGCGATGTGGGACAAGATCAAGGACCAGGCCAAGACCTTCCAGCAGTCCCAGGGCACTCGGGGAGCGAGCGGATCCGGCCAGGGATCGCACGGCCCCCTGGGGGGTGGCAGCAGGTCGGGTTCGTCCTCCGGCGGTTCCAAGGCCCAGCTGATCGGGTTGTTCAAGTCCCAGCTCGCCTCGGCCAAGAACGAGCTCAAGAGCGGCGCCTACCGGGACGCCAGCATGGCCATGTGCGCCCTGGTCGCCGCCGCGGACGGCCGGGTGGAGCCGGCCGAGCGGCAGCGCGTGGAGGAGCTGATCGTCTCCAACGAGGTGCTGCAGAACTTCCCGGCGGACCAGCTCCGCCAGCGGTTCAACCAGCACGTGGACCGGCTGCTCGCCAACTTCGAGCAGGGGAAGGCCGAGGCTCTCCAGGTGATCGCCAAGGCCGCCAAGAAGCCCGCCGAGGCCCGTGCGGTCGTCCAGACCGGCATGGTCGTCGCCGGCGCCGACGGGAGCTTCGAGCAGTCCGAGCAGTACGCGATCCGCGAGGCGTGCACCGCGCTGGACATCCCGCCGTCGGAGTTCGGCGTCTGATCCCGGACCCCGGGAGAGCCGCCGGCCGGGAAAGCGTTTGACGGCCGTCCCCGTCGAGGGGTCGGATGAGGGCCATGAGCTCAGGGCAGCCGCATACGGGCCTGTGCCGTGTCGACGACCGCCTGGTACGGCGTCTGGTCGACGGGCAGTTCCCGCGGTGGGCGGGACTGCCCGTCGAGCGCCACCCCTCCGGCGGCACGGTCAACGCCATGTACCGGCTGGGCGAGGACATGGTCGTCCGGCTGCCGCTGGTCGAGGGCGGCGTGGCGGACGTGGCGACGGAGCGGGAGTGGCTGCCCCGGCTGTCGCCGCTGCTTCCCGTCGCCGTGCCCGAGGTGCTCGGGGAAGGGGTGCCGGCCGACGGGTACCCGTGGCCCTGGTCCGTCCACCGGTGGCTGCCCGGCGAGGTCCCCGAGGCCGGAGCGCTGACCGACCCCGTGGCGCTGGCGGAGGATCTGGGCGCCTTCGTGGCGGCGATGCGCGGTGTCACCCTGCCCGGCGCGCCGCAGGCGTATCGCGGCGGGCCGCTCACCACGCTCGACGCGCCGACCCGGGCCGCACTCGACGAGCTGCGCGGCCTGCCCGAGGAGGGCGTCGACTGCGACACGCTGACCGCCGTGTGGCAGGACGCGCTGCGCGCCCCTGCCTGGCAGGGGCCGCCCCGCTGGCTGCACGCGGACCTGATGCCGGGCAATCTGCTGGTGGGCGGCGGCCGGCTGTCCGCCGTGATCGACTTCGGGTGCATGGGCGTGGGCGATCCGGCCTGCGACCTCTTCCCGGCATGGAACCTGCTGCCGTCCGGCGCCAGGGAGGTCTTCCGCGAGGCGCTCGGCGTGGACGACGCGACCTGGCGGCGCGGCCGGGGCCGCGCCCTCTCCCAGGCTCTGATCGCCCTGCCGTACTACCGCGGGACCAACCCCGCGATGGCCGGCAACGCCCGCCACGTGATCCGGGCGGTACTGGGCGAGCGGTCAGGGCGCGATCCCCACGCCCTCGATCCTGCTCCACGCCCGCTCCTGCACGGCCGTCATGGCGGGCCAGAGGAGACCGCCCGGCCGGGGCCGCACGCGTGAGGCGTACGCGGACGGGCTGAAGCCGGGGTCGTAGAAGCACCCCTCGCCGTACCTCGCGTCGAAGGCGGCGCAGGAGTCGGCGAGGGTACGCGGGCTCGGCCTGCGGCCGGTGCGCGCCCAGGAGTCCAGCGCGGCCAATGAGTTGGCGTATTCGGAGTCGCTCAGCGAGCTGTGCTCGTGTTCCCGGGTGAAGGTCTGGACGAGGTTCCGGTCCCGGCCGGCGCCGCGGAGCGTGGCGCGGTAGGCCGCCTCGTGCTCCACGAACGCGGTCGGGTCGTCGATGGCGTGCAGGGTGAGGACGGGAAGGGAGACCCTGCCGGTGAGGTCGCTGTCCCAGGACAGGTCGCGCCGGGCGGTGGGGTCGGCCGAGAAGCGCTCGACGCCCGCGTTGAGCGCCTTGTCGTCGTGCGAGCCCGAGTAGCGCACCGCGCGGTTGCTCCAGGGGTTCCGCCCCCCGAGCCGGTTGGTCACGATGTCGCGGAACGTGAAGGTGGCGAACCGGAGGTGGGACTCCAGGGTGCGCTCGGGGATGCCGGTGACGGCGAGGATGTCGTCGAGGTTGCGCTGCTGCGTCTCGGTGCGCTCCCCCGGGTCCACCGCGTAGCCCGTGCATTCCTGGAGGCGGGCGCGCAGGCCCGCGGCGGTCATGGTGGAGCCCGGGTCGCAGGCCCTGCCACAGCGGGTACTGCGGCTCGGTGGGGCGCGGGTGGTTGCGGCAGTAGTACTGGTAGACCACCCGCAGGTCCACCCGGTAGTCGTAGCCGCGCGAACCGCCGCCGAGCACGCCGTTGGTCAGCAGCACCCCGTCGTAGGCGCCGGGGCGCCGGCCGTGGGTCTCGGCGGCCTTGGCGGCCACGTTCCCGCCCCAGGACTGGCCGTGCAGGTAGGTGCGTTCCGGCCGACCGAACCGTTCGGTGAACAGGCGGCGCACGCTCTCGGTGTCGGCGGCCGCCATGCGAGCCCCGTAGCCGCCGCGCCGGTAGGAGGAGGCGGCCCAGGCGTATCCCTGGTCGACCATCACCGCCCAGCGTTCCAGGTCCTCGGTGCTGCGCGCGGGGTCCGAGGCGTCGCCGAGGTCGGGCCCGCCGTGGGCGTGCACGACGAGGGACCCGTTCCAGCGGTGGGGCACGGCCATCGCGTAGGGGGCGCCGCCCGCGTCCGGCCAGGTGGCCTTCTCCACGAGGGCGGGCGGGCAGTCGGCGGCAACCGGCTGGCCGCCGGCCCGTGCGGGGGCGGCGGAGGCGTTGCCGAGGGTGCCGAGGAGGACGGCGGTGAGCGCGGTGGCGACCACCGCCGGGCGGCTTGAGCGGCGGGTGGGCCGGGTGCCGTGCCGGGGAGCGGGGGGTGTGGTCACGGTGCGGCTCCTGTTCGTGCTGCGGGCCGGCGCGAAGTCGCGCTGCGGGCCGGGACGTCAGGGATTCCCCGGATCCGGAGCCACCCCTTCGGCGGTTGCGTTCACAGTGTTCGCCGGCCTCCGTCCGACCGGACCTCCGCGGGTTCCTGCGTGGCCCCTTGACGCCCCATTGGTCTCTACCTATCGTCACCGCCCAGTCGAACGTTCAGAACAGCACTCAACGTTCACATACTCGAACGGAGGGACCCCCCACATGTCCTCTGCTCCCACCCGCCGCCACCGCGGATCCCGCGCCGTCCTCCTCGCGACCCTCACCGCCGCGCTCGTCGGCACCCTGCTCGCCGGTCCCGGCTCGACCGCCCCCCGCGCGGACGCCGCCCCGGCCGCGTTCACGCACCCCGGAGTCACCGTCTCCCAGGGGCAACTCGACTTCGTCCGCGCCAGGATCGACGCCGGGGCCCAGCCCTGGAAGGGCGCCTTCGACCAGATGATGGCGAGCCGGTACGCCGACCTGAACCGCACCCCCAAGCCCCGCGCGGTGGTCGAGTGTGGCTCCTACTCCAACCCCAACTACGGCTGCACCGACGAGCGCGAGGACGCGATCGCGGCCTACACCAACGCGCTGGCCTGGTGCTTCACCCGTGACGAGCGCTACGCCCGCAAGTCCATCGAGCTGATGGACGCCTGGTCCGCCGTGATCCGGGACCACACCAACAGCAACGCCCCGTTGCAGACCGGATGGGCGGGCTCGTCCTGGCCGAAGGCCGCCGAGATCATCAAGTACACGTACGGCGGCACCTGGGCGAACTCGGGCCGCTTCGCCGCCATGCTCCGCGACGTCTACCTGCCCGAGGTCATCAACGGCTCCAACTCCAACGGCAACTGGGAGCTGACGATGACGGAGGCCGCCGTCGGCATCTCCGTCTTCCTGGAGGACAAGGCGTCCTACGACCGCGCGATGGCCAGATTCCGCACCCGCACGGCCGCGTACGTGTACCTGGACTCCGACGGAGACCTGCCGAAGACCGTCCCGAGCCAGAACCTCGACACCCGGGACAAGATCGTCAAGTACTGGCAGGGCCAGTCCACCTTCGTCACCGGCCTCACCCAGGAGACCTGCCGGGACTTCACCCACACCGGGTACGGCATCTCGTCCATCTCGCACGTCGCCGAGACCAGCCGGATCCAGGGGCAGGACCTGTACGGCACCGACGTCGGCGAGCGGCTGCGGCACGCGCTCGGCTTCCAGGCGAAGTACGAGCAGGGCACGGGCGTGCCGAGTTGGCTGTGCGGGGGCTCGCTCCACCTCGGTCTGGGCCCGGTGACCGAGGTCGGCTACAACGCCCTGCACAACCGCCTCGGCTTCGCCATGGACAACACCGAGGCGCTCACGAAGCGCACCCGCCCCTCCGGCACGAACAACCTGTTCGTCGCCTGGGAGACCCTCACCCACGGCGACAACCCCGCCTGAGCCGGCGACGGGGACGATGTCCTGTCAGCTGTCGTAGTCCACGGTCAGCTTGTCGGAGACCGGGTACGACTGGCAGGTCAGGACATAGCCGGCGTCGACCTCCGCCGCCTCCAGGGCGTAGTTGCGGCGCATGTCGACCCGGCCGTCGGTGACCAGGGCCCGGCAGGTCCCGCAGACCCCGCCCTTGCAGGCGAAGGGCAGGTCGGGGCGGGTCTGCTGGGCTCCGTCGAGGATCGACCGGTCCCGGGACAGCGGGGCGGTCGTGGAGCGGCCGTCCAGGGTGACGGTGACCTCGCTGACCGGTCCCTCGGGGCCGCTGTCCTCGTGGCGCACCTCCCGCACGGGCTCGTCCTCGGCGAAGAACAGCTCCCGGTGGACGCGCTCGGCCGGGACGCCCAGCCCGGTGAGCACCCGCTGGGCGTCGGCGACCATGCCCTCAGGTCCGCACAGCCACCAGTGGTCCGCGCCCTCCACGTCCACCAGGGGGCCGATGAGCGCCGCGAGCCGTCCGGCGTCCAGGCGGCCGGAGAGCACCTCGGCCTCGCGGGGCTCGCGGGAGAGCACGTGGGCGAGGTGGAAACGGGTCGGGTGGAGATCCTTCAGGTCGGCCAGCTCGTCGGCGAACATCACCGTGTCGGTGCGGCGGTTGCCGTAGAACAGGGTGACGGCGGAGCGGCTGTCGGCGGCGAGCACCGACTCGGCGATGGACACCATCGGGGTGATGCCCGACCCGGCCGCGATCAGGACGTGGTGGCCGGGGGTGGTCAGGTCGGGCGTGAAGAGGCCGGTGGGCGCCATGACCTCCACGGTGTCGCCCGGCCGCACCTCGTCGACCAGCCACGCCGAGAACAGTCCGCCCGGTACCACCCGCACACCGATGCGCGGCGCCGCACCGGCCGGTGCGCAGATCGAGTACGAGCGGCGCTCGTCCCGGCCGTCGACCTCGCGCCGCAGGGTGAGCGACTGACCGGGCGCGAAGGCGAACTCCCCGGCGAGTTCGTCGGGGATCTCGAAACTCACGGCCGCGGCGTCCGCGCACAGCCGCTCGACGGCGGCGACGCGCAGCCGGTGGAAGGCGGGCCGGCGGCGGGCGCGCACCGGGGCCGCCGGTACGGGGGCGGTCGGGGGCATCAGATCTCCTTGACGTACTCGAACGGCTCGCGGCAGGCCCGGCAGCGCCACAGGGCCTTGCAGGACGTGGCGGCGAAGCGGGAGGTCTCCTCGGTGTCCGCCGAGCCGCAGCGGGGGCAGGGCACCGCGGGCCGGGTGGGCGACAGGACCAGGGAGACGGGGCCGCCGCGGGGTGCCGCCCCGGGCGGGGCGATGCCGTGCTCGGCCAGCTTGCGGCGGCCCGCCGCGGTGATCCAGTCGCTGGTCCAGGGCGGGTCCAGGACGGTGCGGATCTCCACGCGGGGGTATCCCGCCTCCCGCAGCCGCGCGTCGACGTCCGCCCGCATCTCGGCCATGGCGGGGCAGCCGGAGTAGGTGGGGGTCAGGCTCGCGACCACGGTGCCGTCCCCGCCGACCTCGACGCCGCGCAGGACGCCGAGGTCGGCGAGGGTGAGCATGGGCAGCTCGGGGTCGGGCACCTGCTCGGCGACGTGCCGGGCGCGGCGGGCGTCCAGGGGTGCGGGGGTGCCGGTCACCACGTCGCCCCCGGGTGGGCACGGGCGACGCCCTGCAACTCGGTGAGGAGCGGCGCCAGGTGTTCGGTGTGCTCGCCGGCGCGGCCGGAGCCGGGCAGCGGCCGGTGGACGGGCAGGGGCAGTCCGGCGGCCTCCGTGACCTGGCGCAGGTCGTCGGCGACCTCGTCCCGGACGTCGTACGCCGTGTGCAATTCACCGAGGTAGGGGGCGACCCGGTCGAGCGCGGCGCGCATCCTGCGGTGGGACTCGTCCGTGCCGTCGCCCAGGCGCACGCACCACTCGGCGGCGTACTGACGGTGGTACGTCAGCTCCTTGACGCCCTTGGCGGCGACCGCGGCGAGCACCGGGTCGGGGTGGGCACGAAGCCGCCGGAAGTGGGCGAGGCGCCAGCTGGAGAGCACCAGCAGCCGCACCACGGCGAACGCGAAGTCTCCGCCCGGCAGTTCCGCCAGGCGGACGTTGCGGAAGTCGCCGGCGTCGCGGAGGTAGGCGTAGGCGTCCTCGTCCCGGCCGGTGCCGTCGGTCTGCCCCGCGCGGGAGTAGAGCAGGCGGGCCTGGCCGAGGAGGTCGAGGCCGATGTTGGCCAGCGCCACCTCCTCCTCCAGCTCCGGCGCGCGGGTGACCCACTCGGCGAGCCGCTGGGCGCTGACCAGGGCGTCGTCGGCGAGCGCCACGCACTCGGCGACCAGCGCGCCCGCGTCGACGCCCTCGGGCACGGTGGTGTCGACGCCGTGCAGCGGGTCCTCGAAGCCGGTGCCGTAGGCCCAGCGGGTGTCGTCCTCGTGCCCCTCGGCCAGGGTGAGGTAGACGTGGTCGTCACTCATGCCCTGCTCCTAGATGTGGGGGACGTCGTCGGGGATGTCGTAGAAGGTGGGGTGGCGGTAGACCTTGTCGGCGCTGGGGGCGAAGAAGGGGTCCTTCTCGTCGCGGGTGGAGGCGGCGATGTGCTCGGAGCGCACCACCCAGATGCTCACGCCCTCGTTGCGCCGCGTGTAGAGGTCGCGGGCGTGGGTGAGGGCCATGGCGTCGTCGGCGGCGTGCAGCGAGCCGACGTGGACGTGGTTGAGGCCGCGATTGCCGCGCACGAACACCTCGTACAGCGGCCAGCCCTGCTTCTCGGGATCGCGAGGATTCTCGGGGGTCATGCCGCCGTTCCCTTCTCCGCGCGGGCGGCCTGCTTGGCGGCGTGGGCGGTGGCCGCCTCGCGCACCCAGGCGCCCTCCTCGTGGGCGGTGCGCCGCCGCTCCATCCGCCGGTCGTTGCAGGGGCCGTCGCCCTTGATGACGCGCATCAGCTCGTCCCAGTCGGGGGTGCCGAAGTCGTGGTGCCCGCTCTCCTCGTTCCAGCGGAGCTCCGGGTCGGGCAGGGTGACGCCGAGCTTCTCGGCCTGCGGGACGGTCATGTCGACGAAGCGGCGGCGCAGTTCGTCGTTGCTGTGCCGCTTGATCTTCCAGGCCATCGACCGCGCCGAGTTGGGCGAGGCGTCGTCGGGCGGGCCGAACATCATCAGGGACGGCCACCACCAGCGGTTCACCGCGTCCTGGACCATCTCCCGCTGGGCGTCGGTGCCGCGCATCATGGTCATCAGCAGCTCGTATCCCTGCCGCTGGTGGAAGGACTCCTCCTTGCAGATGCGCACCATCGCGCGCGCGTAGGGCCCGTAGGAACTGCGGCACAGCGGCACCTGGTTGCAGATCGCGGCGCCGTCCACGAACCAGCCGATCACGCCGACGTCGGCGAAGCCGAGGGTCGGGTAGTTGAAGATCGACGAGTACTTCTGGCGGCCCTCGATCAGCCGCTGGGTGAGGTCGTCGCGGTCCGCGCCGAGGGTTTCGGCCGCCGAGTACAGGTACAGCCCGTGCCCGGCCTCGTCCTGGACCTTGGCGAACAGGATCGCCTTGCGGCGCAGCGAGGGGGCCCGGGTGATCCACTCGCCCTCGGGCTGCATGCCGATGATCTCCGAGTGCGCGTGCTGGGCGATCTGCCGGATCAGCGTCTTGCGGTAGCCGTCGGGCATCCAGTCCCGCGGCTCGACGCGCTGGTCGCGCGCGATCGTCGCGTCGAAGTGCTCCTGGAGTCCGTCCGGCGTGTGCGGGGGCGGCACCTCGGCGGCGTCTGTCGTGGTCATCGTCACCAGCTTCCCAACCGACCATTCGTTCGGTATCAGTGTGACGCGTTTCCGCGCGCCGAGCAAGAGCCGGACCCCCGCCGGTCGCACTCTTGACAGCGCCGCCGCGCGGCTGGATTACTTGGCCGTGCCGCGCGCTAACCGAATGGTCGGTCGGGAGACAAGGTGGTGGGTACGGTGTCGCAGGCCGTCGAGCAGACGCCCACGGAGGCGATGTTCTGCGCGGACGAGGCCTCCCGGGGGCTCGGCATCGAGCTGGTGGAGCACGGCGCGGGCACAGCCGTGGTCCGCATGACCGTGACCCCGGCGATGGTGAACGGACACGGGATCGCCCACGGCGGCTTCCTGTTCCTGCTGGCCGACACCGCCTTCGCCTGCGCCTGCAACAGCCACGGTCCCGTGACCGTCGCGGCCGGCGCCGACATCGTCTTCGTCGCCCCGGCCCGCGAGGGCGACGTACTCGTGGCCGTCGCCGAGGAACGGGTCCGGTACGGGCGCAGCGGGATCTACGACGTGAGCGTGCGGCGCGGTGACGAGGTGATCGCGGAGTTCCGCGGCCGCAGCCGCAGCGCGCGGGGCGACGGACGCGAGCGGGGTACGGGGGCCGACGGAGGCAGTCACCACACGCGGGACGACACAGGCGGTCGCCACACGCCGGACGACACAGGCGCTCTCCACACGCCGGACGACACAGGCGGTCGCCTCGCGCGGGACGAGACGGCGGGCGAGACGCCGGGCACGACGACGAAGGAGTCGCGATGAGCAGCGAGCCGACGACCGGGGCGGCCCCGGCGCCCCGACCGGGTGAGCTCCTCCCCCACGACCTGCTGGACGACGCCGAGCGCCTGTCCCGCGAGCAGCTCCGCGAGCTCCAGCTGGACCGCCTGCGCGCGACCCTGCGGCACGCCTACGACAACGTCGAGCTGTACCGCAAGAAGTTCGACGCCGCCGGGGTGAGCCCCGACGACTGCCGCGGTCTCGCGGACCTGTCCAGGTTCCCCTTCACCACCAAGGCGGACCTGCGGGACACCTACCCCTTCGGCATGTTCGCCGTCCCGATGTCCGACGTGCGGCGGGTGCACGCCTCCAGCGGCACCACCGGCCGCGCCACCGTCGTCGGGTACACGGACCACGACCTGTCCATGTGGGCGGACGTCGTGGCCCGTTCGATCCGCGCGGCCGGCGGCCGGCCCGGCCACAAGGTGCACATCTCCTACGGCTACGGCCTGTTCACCGGAGGACTCGGCGCACACTACGGCGCCGAGCGCGCCGGCTGCACGGTAATCCCCGCCTCCGGCGGCATGACGGCACGCCAGGTGCAGATCATCCAGGACTTCCGGCCCGAGATCATCATGGTCACTCCCTCGTACATGCTCACCCTGCTCGACGAGTTCGAGCGCCAGGGCGTCGATCCGCGCACCAGCTCCCTCAAGGTCGGCATCTTCGGCGCCGAGCCGTGGACCGAGCAGATGCGGCGCGAGATCGAGGAGCGCATGGACATCCACGCCGTCGACATATACGGCCTGTCCGAGGTGATCGGCCCCGGCGTGGCGCAGGAGTGCGTCGAGACCAAGGACGGACTGCACATCTGGGAGGACCACTTCTACCCCGAGGTGGTGGACCCGCTCACGGACGCGGTGCTGCCCGAGGGCGAGGAGGGCGAGATCGTCTTCACCTCCCTCACCAAGGAGGCGCTCCCGGTAATCCGCTACCGCACGCGCGACCTGACCCGTCTGCTGCCCGGCACCGCCCGTCCCGCCTTCCGGCGGATGCGGAAGGTCACCGGGCGCTGCGACGACATGATCATCCTGCGCGGGGTGAACGTCTTCCCCACCCAGGTCGAGGAGATCGTGCTGCGCACCCCGGGCGTCGCCCCGCACTTCCAGATCCGGCTCACCGCACGCGGCCGCATGGACCACATGACCGTGCGCGTCGAGGCCCGGCCCGACGCCGGTCCCGAACAGCGCGAGGCCGCCGCGAGGGCGATCGCGCAGGGCGTCAAGGACGGTGTGGGCGTCACCGTGGAGGTGAAGGTCGTCGAGCCGGAGAGCCTGGAGCGCTCGCTCGGCAAGATCCGCCGGGTGTGGGACCTGCGGGGCGCGTGAAACGTGAGCACGGACACGTCTGTTCGTGGGGCGTGCTGGTGTGCGGGAAGAAACGGATGGGCAGTAAAGGCATGATCGGGGGAGGTTGAGTACATCCTGGGGGGACATCCCGTGCGTGTGTGTGTGATCGGTGCAGGCCTGTCTGGGCTGGCGATGGGCCGTGCCCTCAAGGAGCGCGGCATCTCCTTCGTCTGCCTGGAGAAGGCACCCGACGTCGGCGGGATCTGGCGACAGCCCGGGGCCGGCGAGCGGGGGCCGGGCTATCAGTCCCTGCACCTGAACACCGCCAAGCAGCTGACCGGTTACGCGGACTTCCCGATGCCGTCCTCCTATCCGCTCTATCCCCGGCACAGCCAGGTCGCCGCCTACCTGCGGTCCTTCGCCGAGTGGGCGGGCCTGCTCGACCACGTCGAGCTGCGCACCGAGGTGCTGTCCGTGCGTCAGGACGGGGACGGCGCCTGGACGGTCGTCAGCCGGGGCGCGGACGGGGCGCAGCGCTCCCGCCGGTTCGAGCAGGTGGTCGTCACCTCGGGCCACAACAGCGAACCGGCCCTGCCCGATCCCCTTCCGGCCGGTGCCGAGTCCTTCGCCGGAACGATTCTTCACTCCCTCGACTACCAGGACGGCGCCGACTTCGCCGGCCGGCGCGTCGTCGTGGTGGGCCTCGGCGCCTCGGCGGTGGACATCGCCGCGGACCTCTCCCGGCACGCGGAGCGGACCCTGCTGTCGGTGCGCCGGGGGCTGCACATCGTGCCCAAGCAGATCTTCGGGATGTCCCTCGACGAGATCGCCGAAGCCCCGTGGTGGAACGCGATGCCCTTCGACGAGCGGCGCCAGTGGGTGGAGCAGGCCCTGCTGGTGGCCCGGGGCAGGCTGTCGGACTACGGCCTGCCCGAGCCCGACCACCCGATCCTCTCCTCCGCGACGACCCTCTCGGACGAGATCCTCAGCCGGATCCGGCACGGCGCGGTGACCCCGAAGCCCGCGATCGCCTCGTTCGAGGGCGACCGGGTCGTGTTCACGGACGGGAGCTCCGAGACCGCCGACGCGGTCGTCTACTGCACCGGTTTCCACATGGCGTTCCCCTTCCTGCCCGCGGGCTGCCCGGTCTCGGCCGACGGCTCGGTCGAGCTGTACCGGCGGGTCGTCCCGGCGGACCGGCCCGGTCTGTACTTCGTGGGGCTGGTGCGGCCCGCCGGCGCCTTCACCCGGCTGGCGGAGGCCCAGGCCGAGTGGGTGGCGCGCCTCGTCGACGGTGCCGCCGCGCTGCCCCCGGCCGAGGAGATGCGCGAGGAGATCGGCACGTACCTGGCGGGCGTCGCCGAGCGCTACGGCCGGACCCGAGCCGCCTCGATCCACGTCGACGTGGGTCCGTACCTGGCGGAGTTCCGGGAGTCGCTGCCCGTGTGAGTGTTCCGCCGGGCGCCGCCGCACAGTCCGCGACGGCGCCCGGTCACGTCCTCGCCGAGGGCTCCCGGTGGAGAGCACCGGGAGCCCTCGCGTGCGTGGACGGCCCGGTCAGGCCACCGGCACCGGTTGGCGGACGGTCTCCACGGCGGGCGGCCGGACCGCGTACGCCTCCGAGGAGAGGTACGTCGTCACCCGCGGCGGCTGGTCCCCCTGGTGGGCGAGGGCGAGGTAGGCGATCAGGCCCGTCCCCTCCTCGGGCCGCCGCTCGGTGAGTGCGGCCATGGCGCGCTCGAGCACGGAGGGGTCCATGCCGTGGTGGCGCAGTACTCGGGACGCCCGCGTCAGGGCCTCCCCGTCATGGCGAACGTAGTCGCGGACGGGGATGTACAGGGTGAAGCCGCTCGGCCGCGCGGTGCCGAGGTCGGTGAAGGAGTGGCAGGACTGACCGGGCCTCCGGTCGAGCCCACCCGCGTCGGGGCCGAGACCCGCGGCCGTGTGGAAGAAGCCCTCGACCGCACTCGGCACGGGGCCCGGGTCCATCCGGGACAGCCCTTGGGCCTCGCCGGACGTGAGGTGGTCGTGGTACAGGTAGACCTTCACGCGGGGTTCCGCCCAGCCTCCGAGGTCCAGGGCGAAGAAGGGGTATCCGCTGCCCGGGGGAAGGCTGTCGAAGGCACGGTGGTACCCGAGCCGGCGCAGGGCCTCGCGCACCGTCGCGGCGGAACGTTCCTCCCCGCCCGCCGCCGGGTTCAGGTAGACCTTGACCCCGGGTACCCCGCCGGGCCTGAGTTCCAGGGCGCACCACAGGGCGAGAGGGCCCTGCGGAGCGGCAGGCAGGAACAGATCCAGGATGTCGTCGAGGGCGTCGGTGGCGAAGTGCCAGCGGCGCGCCATGGTCCTGATCGCCTTCAGCCCGGCACGGCCGTTGTCCGCCAGGCCGGTCGCGCCGCAGCCCGGTTCCACGAGGACCCGCATGGCGGGGGCCGCGCCCGCCTTGAAGGAGAGGGAGAACTCCACCGGGGTGTGGTCGTCGGACAGGAAGGTGCGCGTGGGCGGCGGCAGGTCCAGTGGCCGCTCGGCCTCCGGGCCCAGTGCGTCGGTCAGGACCTGTGCGTAGGTCTCGACGTCGGCGCGGGACAGACCGGCGACCGAGCCGAGTCTTCGCAGCTGGCCGCCGGTGAAGGAGCCGAGCGTGGATGTGCCCTGCGGGTCGGCGCCCGCCGGCCCGGCCCTCAACGGTCCACCCCCGGCTGGAGCCGCCCAAAGCGATACCCGCCTCGGAGGGCGGGTATCAGCGGGTTCGGCGCCGGGAAAGTGGCGTTCGTGGGTATGTGGTCCACGACACCTCCTTTGACTCGTAAGCAACTCGAATACCGCGTTGCTCACTACCCGTGCCGTTCGATCTTCATGCGGAAGGGACGGATGGGGGCGGTGTTGCGCACATCACCGTGTGAGCCAGTTGAGGAACTGGCTCCACATCCCCTTGTGTTCGGCCGGACGTGCCGGACTCACGGGCTTCTCCTGCCCGGACGCCGCGCCGGCGGGCCCCGCTTCGCCGCGCCGCCCCGGACGCACGGGGGTGAAGCGGGCCGGAAGCGTGGCCAGGGCCCGGTTGAAGGGGCCCGGACGCCACGTCAGGCTGTCCTCGGGGACGGCGAGTTCGACGTCGGGCAGTTCGTTGAGCAGGTGCTCGATGGCCGCGACGGTGATGTGCCGGGCCGGGTCCTTGGACGGGCAGGCGTGCGGGCCCGCGCTCCAGGCGAGGTGCGCGCGGTTGCTGCCCGCCTGGCGGGACGCCTTGAGCGCGGGACCGGTGTTGGCGGCGGCGAAGCTGACGAGCACGAGGTCGCCCGCCTGCATCTGCTGTCCGGCCAGTTCCGTGTCGACGGCCGGGTAGTGCGGGGCGAAGTTGGCCATGGGCGAGTTCTCCCACAGCGTGTCGTCGAGCGCCTCGTCGATCAGGCCGCCCTCACGGGCGTACCGCTCGTGGGTCAGGAGCCGGTGCAGGGTGTTGCCGATCAGGTTGCGCAGGGGTTCGGCCCCCGCGCCGAGCAGCAGCGCGAGCTGGTGGACCATCTCCTCGTCGTCGAGCCGCGCCTCGTGCTGCATCAGCCAGGAGGTGACGTCTTCGCCGGGCTTGCGCCGCTTCAGCCTGACGAGCTCTCCCACGGCCTCGAAGAGCACCGCGGCGGCCCTCTCGGCGTTGACGCCGTCGAACATGCCGGAGATGCCGAACATCACCCGGTCACCGATGTCGGCGGGGCAGCCGAAGAGTTCGTTGAACACGAACAGCGGCAGCTGCTTGGCGTAGTCCCCCAGCAGGTCGGCCGAACCGCGGGAGCCGAACTGGGAGATGAGGTACCCGGAGATCTGCTCGGTGCTGCGGCTCAGCCGGCGGGTGTCCACCCGCGCCATGCTGTCGGTGACCGCCTGGCGCAGCCTGAGGTGGTCGGCTCCGTCGGCGAACATGCAGTTGGGCCGGTAGGCGAGCAGCGGCGCGACCGGGCTGTCCGGGCCCACCTTGCCCTCGTTGAAGGCCCGCCAGCGGCGCGCGTCCTTGCGGAAGGTGCCGGAGTCCTGAAGCAGTTGGAGCGCCGCCGCGTAGTCCGTGACCAGCGTCGCCTCGACGCCCGGGGCCAGTTCGACGGGGGCCGCGGCCCCGTAGTGGCGCAGGTACTCGTAGTACGCCTGCGGGTCGGCGGCGAACTCCGGTCCGTGCAGGGGCACACGGGCGCCGGAGCCGTGCGCCGGGCAGCCGGGCGGTGGCACCGGGGCGGTGTCGTGGGCGTTCATGTCTGCTCCCAGCTCCTAGCGGGTGCGGTCCAGCAAGTAGCGGACGAGGGTGGTCAGTGCGGCGGCCGAGGACTTCTCGTCGCGGGCGTCGCAGGTGACGACGGGGGTGTCGTCGAGCAGGTCGAGCGCCTCGCGCAGCGCCGGCTCGTCGCGCAGCGGCGTGCCGTCGAAGTGGTTGACGGCGATGGCGTAGTCGAGCCCGTAGTGCTCGATGAGGTCGATCACGGGGAAGGAGTCCGCCAGCCGCTGCGGGTCGACCAGCACCAGGGCACCGAGCGCGCCCCGGGCCATGTCCTCCCACATCTGCACGAAGCGCTGCTGGCCGGGGGTGCCGAACAGGTAGAGCACGACGCGGTCGCTGATGGTCAGGCGCCCGAAGTCCATGGCGACCGTGGTGGTGGTCTTGCCCCGGACCCCCTTGAGGTCGTCGACCGACTCGGCGGCCTGCGTCATCGTCTCCTCGGTGGACAGCGGCTCGATCTCGGAGATGGAGCCGATGAGGGTGGTCTTGCCCACCGCGAAGTGCCCGACGACGAGGATCTTCACCGCCGTCTGGGTCGCTCCCCCTCGTACGTAGTCCCGCTCATCCAAACTTGGCGCGGAGCCCATTGAGCACCTCCTCCAGGATCTCCTTGTCCGCGAGGCGGGCGCGGGCCACCGGCGGGCGGGTCATGAGGTGCCCGCCTTCCATCAGGGAGGCCAGCAGGATCCGCACGACGCCCAGCGGGAAGTGGGTGTGTCCGGCGATCTCGGCGACCGAGAGGTAGCCGGCGGAGCAGACGTCGAGCAGGCTCTGCTCCTCGGGGGACAGCCGGGCCGGCCGCTGCGGCTGTCCGGCGGAGGCGGTGACCAGGGTGATGAGGGAGAGGTCGTCCTCGTCGGGCAGGCCGCGGCCCTTGGTGATGACGTACGGCCGCACTAATTCCGGCGCCTCGGGCTGCCAGCCGTCGGGGCCGCTCATGAGCGGGCGCCCAGGTTCTCGCGCGGCGGCGTCGTCAACCGCTTGCCGAGCTGGGCCACGAGCTGCTGCATCCGGAAGGTGATGTCCGCCATGTCGACCTCCGGGGAGGCGGACACGCCGAGATAGGCACCCTCGCCCGCCGAGATCAGGAACACCCAGCCGCCGTCGAACTCGACCAGCGTCTGCCGCCAGGTCTGGGTGGGGTCCTCACAGAAGAAGGCGAGGGTGCGGCTGAGCGACTGCACACCGCTCATCGCGGCGGCGACCCGGTCGGCGTCGTCCTTGTCGAAGTCCTGAGTCCGGGCCATCAGCAGGCCGTCGGCGGAGATCAGGACCGCGTGCAGGGCCCCGGGAATCTCCAGGGCGCTGTCGAGCATCCATGACAGATCGTCGTTCACGAGACCTCATGTCCTTCGCTGCTTGCACCAGGTGTTTCGCTCGTCCGGCCGCCGGGGTCCGGGCTCGCCGGTTCGGTGACCCGGCCGGACTGCGTTCCGCGCTGGAAGGCACCCATGACCTGTGCCTGCTCGGAGTCGGAGCGGCCCGCCGCGCGCGGGGCGGACGCACTGCCGGGCACGATGGCCATCGGCCGCTTGCGGCGGCGCCGGGGCAGGCCGTCACCGGTCTCGGAGACGGCGAGCGACGCGGCCTCCGGTCCGCCCTCGGGGGCCGGCCGGGCCGTGCCGCGGGTGGTGGGGGCGGGCGCCTTCTTCTCCGGCATCGCGGTGAGCAGTTCGTGCGGCAGCAGGACCACCGCCCGTACACCTCCGTAGGGGGAGGAGGAGTCCACCGACACCTCGAAGCCGAATCGTTCGCACAGCAGGCCGATGACCGCGAAGCCGAACTGCGGCGGGTTGCCGAGCCCCGCCACACCCGAGGCGCGCTCGGTGGCGAGCAGCTTGTCGGCGCGGGCCCGCTCCTCGTCGCTCATGCCGACACCGGCGTCGTCGACCACGACGCAGATGCCCTTGGGGACGGTCCGGATGTTGATCTCGACGACGGTGTCCGGGCTGGAGTAGCTGGTGGCGTTGTCGAGCAGCTCGGCGAGGGCCAGGGCGACGGGCTCGACGGCCCGGCTGGTGATGCCGAAGTCGACCTGGGAGAGGATGTCCACCCGGCGGAAGTGCCGGATGCGCCCCTGGGCGCTGCGCACCACGTCGTAGACGGAGGCGGTGTCGCGCCGCCCGCCGAGCCAGCCGTCGCAGAGCACGGCGATGGACTGGGCCCGTCGGCCGAACTGCGAGTTGGTGTGGTCGATCTCCAGCAGGTCCTGGAGGAGGGCCGAGTCGCCGTACTTGTTCTGGAGCCGCGAGAGCACCAGCTGCTGTTCGGCGGCGAGGCCCTGAAGGGTCCGCATCGCGGATTTCAGCACCGTCTTGGTCTCGTCCTCGGCCTGCTCCTGGGCGGCCTGCACGGACTTCCCGTAATCGTTCTCCAGCTCGGTGTAGTGATCCCTGAGCCCCTGGATCTGCTGCCGCAACGCCCGTGCCGCCTTGCGCTGGCGGCTGATGAGCACGGCGGCGGCGACGAGGGCGACGAGGGCGACCCAGAGCAATGGGTTCCCTGTGTATTCCGTCATAAGACTCTCTTCAGGCGACTGACAGCCGGCTTGCTGAATTCCCGTCCGTGCGGGCGGCCCGGTGGAGTGCCCGCACCGAGGGGTGGCTGCCCGGGCTGCCCCTTGCCTCGGGGATGCCGCCTCTCACCCGTCCGCCCGCTCCGCAAACGCGGTGATCGTATCACCGCATGATCAGCTGAATTCACGTCAGGAAGCGTCCACACATGACCGATTGAGACCGGCGGATGCGCCGACCAGGGCGGTGGGTACAGTCGGCCCCGTGAAAGACGCGCAAGACACCTTCCGGTCGAACAGGGGCCCGGCTCGGGACGGCACGGGGTGACACCGGAGGCCATGGCCGCGGTGTTCACGGCCGGCGTCGGGGCCGGCGCCATCAACAGTGTGGTGGGCTCCGGCACCCTGATCACGTTCCCCGTCCTGCTGGCCACGGGACTGCCGCCGGTCACCGCCACCGTCTCCAACGCGCTCGGCCTCATCCCCGGCTCCATCAGCGGGGCGATCGGCTACCGCGAGGAGCTGCGCGGGCAGGGGCGGCGCGTGCTGAAACTGGGCTCCGGGGCGCTGCTGGGCGGCCTCGCGGGCGCCACGCTCCTGCTGACGCTGCCGGCCGACGCCTTCGAGACGATCGTGCCGGTCCTGGTCGGTCTCGCCCTGCTGCTGGTGGCGTTCCAGCCGCAGATCGGCAGGCTGGTCCAGCGCCGCCGGGCCCGCAACGGCACCTCCCCTGGCCGCGACGGCGGCCCGCTGCTCTTCACCGGCCTGACGCTGGCCAGCGTCTACGGCGGCTACTTCACCGCCGCCCAGGGGATCATCTACCTGTCCCTGATGGGCATGCTCCTCGACGAGCCCCTGCAACGGCTCAACGCGACCAAGAACGTCCTCGCCGCCGTGGTGAACACCGTCGCCGCGCTCTTCTTCCTCTTCGCCGCGGACTTCGAGTGGACCGCCGTGGGGCTGCTCGCGGTCGGCTCGGGCCTCGGCGGCTACGTCGGCGCCAAGGTGGGCCGCCGCTTCCGTCCCGCGGTCCTGCGGGCCCTGGTCGTGACGGTCGGCACGGTCGCCCTGGTGCAACTGCTGCTCCGCTAGGACCTCACCGGTCACTCCCGCATAAGGCGGTGTGCCCCGCCCCACTCCCCCTCCTCCTCCCGGCATAACGCCGCGTTATGCGAAGCCGGGATTGTTCGGGCGGGGACCGGGCCCGACATGCTGTGGGCGCCCCCACACTTCCGCACGCGCCCGGCGCGTGTCGTCGGAATCGAGGACCCTTGCGAACGACGAGATACGTCCCCGCCCTGCTCGCCGCTCTCGTGCCCGCGCTGCTGTCCGCCCTCACGCTCGCGCCCTCCGCCTCGGCGGCGGAGCCCCGGCCCGGTGACGGCGGCCCCCAGCCGATCATCGGCGGCGGCTACGCGCAGAACGCCCCCTGGGCGGCCAGGCTGTTCTCGAACGGCACCCAGACCTGCACCTCGACCATCATCTCCCCCACCTGGATCCTCACCGCGAAGCACTGCGTCAGCGGCGGCAACCTGTCCTTCCGGATCGGCAGCCTCGACCAGGGCTCCGGCGGCACGGTGGCGAACGGCGTCCAGACCGTCACCAGCCCCTCGGCGGACCTCGCCCTGGTCCGGCTCGACCGCTCCGTCTCCGCCTCCTATGCGCGGCTCGGGCAGCCGGGCGCGGTGCGGGTCGGCCAGACCGTGCAGGTCTACGGCTGGGGAGCGACCTCCCGGTGCGGCTCGGAGATCAACTGTCAGTCCCCCTACCTCAAGGTCGCCAACGTCAGCGTCACGCAGGGCTGTTACGACGCCTACTACGGTCAGGCGATATGCGCCCGCCCCGTCGACGGCATCACCGCGGGCGGAGACTCCGGCGGCCCGATGATGGCCGGTGGCGTCCAGGTGGGCGTCGCCTCGACCAGCGACCGGCAGACCACCACGGCCTACACCAACGTGACCGCCTACCGCTCCTGGATCCAGTCGGTGGCGGGCGTCTGACGCCTTGCGCCCCACCGAACCGGTCCCGCGCCCGCCCCGTCACCCCGGGGCGGACGCGGGACCCCGCGCTGCTCCGGGCCCCGAGCGACCCGGCTGCCGCCCCCCGGTGCCGCGCACCGTCCATGGAGCGGACGGCCCGGCAGGCATGTGGTGGATACATCTAGTGTTCGGGGTGACGAACGAGGGGCGTACCACGAAGGAGTCACGGCATGACCGGCCAGACAACCAGCTCCCG
Source organism: Streptomyces violaceorubidus (assembly GCF_000717995.1). Taxonomy (GTDB): domain Bacteria; phylum Actinomycetota; class Actinomycetes; order Streptomycetales; family Streptomycetaceae; genus Streptomyces; species Streptomyces violaceorubidus. The sequence continues at coordinate 111,646 of NZ_JODM01000009.1, read as the reverse complement.
GACCGACGAGCACGAGGCGGCCGTGCTCCGGCTCCAGGACGTGAGCGTGCGCCGCTTCACGACCGACCAGCTGATCCTCGACGCCGTCGACTGGACGGTCCGGCCGGGCGAGCACTGGGCGCTGCTGGGAGCCAACGGCGCCGGGAAGACCACCCTGCTGCGGCTGCTCGGCGCACACATGCACCCCACCACGGGCACGGTCGAGGTCCTCGGCAGCCGGCTCGGCCGGGTGGACGTCCGCGAACTGAGGGCGCGCATCGGCCACGTCAACTCCGCCCAGCGGGTGCCGCAGGACCTCACCGCCCACGCGGTCGTGCTCACCGGCCACAGCGGCACCGTGCAGCCCCTGTGGCGCACGTACGACGAGGAGGTGCGCCTGCGCGCCCGCGAGCTGCTGACCGAGCTGGGCGTCAAGGAGCTGGCCGACCGGCCCTACGGGGTCTGCTCGGGCGGGCAGCGGGCGCGGGTCCTGATCGCCAGGGCGCTGATGGCCGATCCGGCCCTGCTGCTCCTGGACGAGCCGTTCAACGCCCTGGACCTGCCCTCCCGCGAGGACCTCGTCGAGGCGATGCACCAACTGGCCGAGGGCAGGCCGCAGCTGGCCACCGTGACGGTCACGCACCACCTGGAGGAGCTGTTCCCGGCCGTCAGCCACGCCCTGCTGCTGCGCGAGGGACGGGTCCTGTCCCGGGGTGCGGTGGACGAGGTCCTGACCGGTTCCCTGCTGACCGCCTGTTTCGGCCGGGACATCACGGTGGCCCGGCGCGACGGCCGCTGGTCGGCCTACTCGGGCCGCCGCGTTTCCGGAACGTGACGCGCCCACGAAGGTGTCGTTGCACCGCCGGCGGGGCCGCCCGGTAGGCCTTGACCGGGTTTCACCCCCTGGTGAGCGTCCACGGCATGCGGACATCCCGGCAGTTCACGAAGCGGCGCGCCATCGATCCGATGCGCGTCGCCACCGCGGTGTGCAGCTGAACCCCACCACCCGGCTCGGCTGCCCGTTTCCCCCGTATCCCGTGAAGGCCGTCATGACCTCTCGCACACCCATGCCCGGATTCCGGCACCTGTCCGTCCTGACCGCACTGGTCCTCCCGTTCGCCCTCGCCTCCTGTGCGACCCGAGCCGGGTCCGCGGCGGACGCGAGGGACGTCTCCGAGGAACGGATCCCGGTCGCGGTCGCCCGCGACACCACGCTCACGGTCGGGAAGTGGGGCAACATCAGCGGCGGCCCCCAGTGCTCGGAGGCCTTCCGTGCCGACGCCCTCGACGTCTGTTCGGCCGCGGACATCCCGTCGATCAACGCGCACTGGACGGGCCTCGACACGAAGCTCGTGGCGGTGAGGTTGCGCACCGATCCGCTGAAGAATCCATCTACGAACTGGGCACGGCCCCCGGCTCCGGCATCAGGACCCTCGCGGACCTGCGCGGGAAGAAGATCGCCTACAGCCCGGGGCAGGCCCAGGGCGCGCTGGTCCTGCGCATCCTCCACAAGGCCGGGCTCACCCGGCAGGACGTCGAGCTGGTCGAACTGGCGAGCACCGGTGACGTCTATCCCACCGCGCTCGGCAACCGCCAGGTGGACGCCGCCCCGCTCGCCGACATCAACATCAAGCGTCATCTGGCGAACTACGGCAAGGCAGGCGGCGCGACCCTCAAGCACGGGCTCCGGGACGACCCGGCGCACCTGTGGGCGCTGACCTACTCCGTCGCCGACGCACAGAAGTCGGCGGCCGTCCGTGAACTCGTGAAGTACTGGGCGCGGGCGCAGACTTCGGGAGCACTACGGCCTGCCGCGTCCCGCCGCGGCACCCGTCCGCTGAGGGCGGCCGAGGGCGGCCCCGTCAGGCGCAGCCCCAGGCGGACATCCCCTGCATCCGGGCCAGGCGCTCCGCGACCGCGATCTGCTCGGCGCGGGTGGCGAGGTCCGCGCGCGGGGCGTACTGGAGGCCGCCGGCCGCGATCCAGCTGGACCGGGCGAACTGCAGCCCGCCGTAGTAGCCGTTGCCGGTGTTCGCCTGCCAGTTGCCGCTGGACTCGCACGCGGCGATGGCGTCCCAGTCGGTGCGCGACGGCACCGACGGCGCGGCCACCGCTTCGCCGGTCGCGCCGAGGGCGGTGGCGGCGACCAGGGTCACCGCGGCGGTGCGGATCCTGCGGCCACGCGAACCGCGCACGTCGCTCTGACGATCATTTCGTCTACAGATCATACGAAGACTGATACCTCAGACGACCGCCCACCGCCGCGCCGACGGTCGCGTCTTGGGCCGGTCGGAGCACACTTCGTCCCCCGTCCGTCACCCGTCTCACGGCGCCGACCGTACGCGCCCCTCGCCGTCCGGCACCGCCGCCTCGACGGCGAGGTAGTCCGGGACCGCCTCCTTGTCGACGAGCCGGTTGAGGCGGCTCGGGACGTCGAAGCCGATCAGCAGGATCACCACGAGGGTCAGCGAGAAGGTGAGCACGGCGAGCGACTGCCCCAGGGACATGGTCGAGGCGAGCCGGGCGCCGAGCACCGGGGCGACGGCGCCGCCCAGCGCGCCGACGTTGTAGGTGAAGCCCAGGGACGCGGCCCGGGTCCCGGTCGGGAAGTGCCCGGCGATGAACTTGGGCAGCAGCCCGGAGATGCCCTGCATGCAGGCGAGCATCAGGAACAGCAGGATGCCCAGCTGGAGTTGGCTGTCCCGGATCGCGAAGACGGGGAAGACGAATACGATGCCCACCGCCAGGGTGCAGGCGTACGCCCGGCGGGTGCCGAACCGGTCGCCGACGAAGCCCGTGACGATGCAGCCCGCCATCGTGCCGAACCCGGCGTAGTAGAGCGCGTCGCTGACCTGTGCCGGGCTGAAGCCCAGCTCGGTCTTGAGGTAGGTGGGCAGCAGGGCCTGGACCGGCCAGCTGTAGAGGAAGGCGCAGAACACGGTGACGCAGAGCGCGACGAACAGCACCCACCGCCGGCGGCCGCCCAGTTGCACCGCGAAGGCGAGGAGGCAGGCCGTCGCGAGGACGGACAGGACGGGTACGGCGCCCGCGCCGAGCGGGGTGAACACCGCGAAGAGGGAGCCCGTGGCGAGGACCACGAGCACCGTGTTGACCGTCGCCCGGCGGCGGCCCGCGAACAGCGGCCGAAAGGGGTTGGGCCGCTCCCCGGTGGCCCCCACCCGTGCCTCCCAGTCGTCGGCCTCGGGCAGCGCCCGGCGTACCCACAGGGCGACGACGACGGGGAACAGGCCGATGTAGAACAGCCAGCGCCAGCCGTGCCCGGGTACCACGTGTTCGTAGGCCTCGGCCGCCAGGACGCCGCCCAGCGAGAACCCGGAGATGAGGAAGCCGGAGGCGCGGTTGCGCAGCCGGGCGGGCCAGCTCTCCAGGACGTAGGTGGCGCTGGCGCTGTACTCGCCGGCCATTCCCATGCCGATCAGCAGGCGGGCCGTGAACAGGCTGGTGTAGTCCCAGGCGAAGCCGCAGGCGAAGGTGCCGACCGAGTAGAGCAGGATGCTGGCAACCATGGCGCTCTTGCGGCCGAACCGGTCCCCGAGCGCGCCGAGCACCGCGCCGCCGAGCCAGCGGGTGATGAAGGCGCCCGAGACGAGGCTGGCGGACTCGACGGTCGACAGTCCGAAGTCGTCGGCGATCTCGGTCAGGACGAGGGTGATGAGGACGAAGTCGAAGCCGTCGAGGAGGTAGCCGATCCAGGCGGCGAAGAAGGACTTCCACTTCTCCCGGGTGATCTCGCGGTACCAGGGCTCGGAGGTCGGGGTGGTGCGCGCAGATGACATGGCGATCCTATGCGGGTGGGGGACGCGCGTCGGGGACGGAGGCGGGACGGTCGGGCGGGACCGGGCCCGGCGATGCGCCGGCCCCGGTCCAGGGGTCACAGCAGTCCGGCCTCGGTGAGCCGGTCGCGGACCCGGTCCACGGCCGGCGCGTCGAGCGGTACCTGCGGTGCGGCGGTGGCCGGGCAGTCGATGAGGCCCAGCAGATGGGCGGCGGCTTTGAAGGCGCCGAGCGCGCTGGAGCTGCCGCCCATCCGCGCGGGATCGCCCGCGTCGGTGAGGGCGAACAGGGCGGCGAGCCGGTCCTGTTCGGCCCCGGCGGTCGCCCAGTCCCCGGCCCGGGCCGCCTCGTAGAGACGTACGTAGCCGTGGGGGTCGACGTTGCCGAGCCCGGGCACGACTCCGTCGGCGCCGGCGAGCAGCGCGCCGTCGACGGTGAGCTCGGAGCCGGTGAGCACGGTGAAGCCGGGGGTGCCGCGGCGCAGTTCGACCAGCAGGCGGCGCAGGGAACCCTCGTCGCCGCTGGAGTCCTTGAGTCCGGCGAGGGTGCCGTCGCCGGCCAGGTCGAGGACCACCTCGCGCGGCAGCTTGGTGTGCACGGCGACCGGGATGTCGTAGGCGAACAGCGGCAGGCCGGCGCCCTCGCGCACGCGCCGGAAGTGGTCGGCGATCTCCACGGGGTGGGTGCGGGTGTAGAAGGGCGCCGTGGCCACGAGCGCGTCGGCGCCCGCCCGGACCGCGTCGGCCGCCCGGTCCAGGACCCGCGCGGTGGTGGTCTCGATGATCCCGGCGAGGACGGGGACGCGGCCCGCGGCGGCGTCGACGGCGGTCTCCAGCGCGGTCAGCCGCTGGGCGTCGGTGAGGTAGGCGGCCTCGCCGCTCGACCCCAGCAGGAACAGGCCGTGCACACCGGCCGCGATCAGGTGTTCGGTGAGCCGGCGCACCGACCCGGCGTCCACCTCCCCCGTCGGGGTGAGGGGGGTGATGACCGGGGGGACGACGCCGCCGAGCGGCGTGGGGATGGGCATGCGGTACTCCAGGTCGTGCTGTCCTCGCCCGGGACGGTGGCACGCAGCAGCGAACCGAGGCCCTGGTGGCGAGGGACGTAGGATGTCCTACGTCCTGTTAGAGTGACACATGTCGGAGCAGGGGATGTCAAGGGTCGAGAGGGGACACCAGATGCGCTCGGTCGCCGCCGACGCCGAGGAGAAGGTCAAGGAGCTGATCGTCGAACAGGGCCTCGGCCCCGGCGACCCGCTGCCCACCGAGACGGAGCTGATGGAGCGTTTCGGCGTCAGCCGCAACTCCCTGCGCGAGGCGCTCAAGTCCCTCCAGGCCATGCACATCGTCGAGATCCGGCGGGGCTTCGGCACCTATGTCGGGACCATGTCGCTGGAGCCGATGACCGAGGCCATGGCGTTCCGCACGGTGGTCGGGCACCGCCGGGGCCGGGGCAGCCTGCTCGAACTGCTGCAACTGCGCGAGGCCCTGGAGGCGGGGCTCATGCACCGGCTCGCCGGCCGGCTGCCGGAAGAGGACCTGGCCGAGCTGGACGCGCTGGTGGAGACGATGCACACGGAGGTGCGCGAAGGGGGCGAGATCGCGTCCGGCACCGACCGCGCCTTCCACCGGGTGCTGCACCGCTCGCTCGACAACGACCTGCTCAGTGAGCTGCTCGACGCCTTCTGGAGCGCCTTCCACCGGGTGCGCGCCCAAGCGCGGGGGATCGGCGCGGCGGCCGACGGCGAGGAGCTGGCCCGGATGCACGCCAGGATCGTCGAGGCCGTGCGCGCCGGTGACGCGGAGGCCGCCGAGACGGCCGTGCACCGGCACTTCGACGACATCCGCGGACGGTTGTCGCAGCACTGACCGGTCGGCGGGCGACCCTCGTTCGTGTGAAGAAGCGCGAGGGTGTCCTCCAGTCGGGTGACGGCCGGCCGGGTGCGTCGCCGTGCGCGCTTACCGTTTCGCGGTGACCTCGATCTCCACTGACCCGCGCCCGCTGCGAACCGCCGACCTCGGCACCCTCGTCATCATGTCCTGGAGCCGTGAGACGCCCGATGGGGACGTCCCCTTCCTCCTCGCCTGCTCCCTCGGCGACGGGGAGGGCGGCCCGGAGGCGGCCCCGGCCGCCGTCGAGGGGCTGCTGAGCCGCTCCGGACTGTCGGTGGGCGGCGACACCGTCCTCGACGCGACCGTCCTGTCCGACTTCCCGATCGGCCTGCTCGTCGTACCGGGCGCGGCGGCCCTCACCATGCCGGGGGTCAACGCCCAGTTCGCGCCCACCGCGCAGTGGCGGGCGGCGGCCGACCGGCGGGGGTACGCCTGCCTCATCTTCGCCACGCGCCCCTGGTCCGGGGGCGAGCCCGGCGAGGGCGCCGCGGTCGCCGCCTTCGCCAACCACGAGGACACCCTCGCCTCGGCGGCGCAGGTGGTCCTGCCCGTGCGCAGCCTGCGGACCTGACGCCGGGCGCTTCTCCCGCCCACGGCGCGGCGGCGGGTGGTCTCACGTCCACAACTCGCCGCTGTCGCAGACCCGGGCGCCCATGTTCCGCTCCATCATGCGCAGCGCCGCGTCCGCCAGGTCGGCGTGGATATGGGCGACCGCGTCCCGCGGCACGATGACCTGGAGATGGCGGATGTGGGCGTCCAGCGCCGAGTAGAGCACGCACTGCTCGGTCACCTGCCCGCACAGCACGAGCCGGTCGATTCCCTGCTGGTGGAGCAGATAGGTCAGCGGGGTCTCGAAGAACACCGAATGGCGTGCCTTGACCACGAAGAGGGAGGACTCGTCGGGCTTCAGCGGCTCGACGAGTCGGGAGTGCGGCCCGGAGAGGGCCTTGTCGAGGATCTCGCCGTGGTGCGAGCGCCACTCCCCGAAGTTGTCGTTGACGTAGATCACGGGGACGCCCTGCCGCCTCGCCCGGTCCAGCAGGCCGGTCACCTTCGGCAGTACGGATTCCACGGCGGGGATCAGGAACTCGGCGTCCTGGTGGTCGTAGGTGTTGATCATGTCGATGACGATCAGTGCGGTCTTGCCCATGCCGCACAGGTTGCCACCGGACGGCGGTGAAACCCTGTGCACCCGCCGACCGCGGGTCGGCCGGCCGCCCGGCTCACCACAGGGCCCGCTCGGACGGCTCCGTCCCGTTTCCCTTGGGCGGAAGCCGCTCCCAGGGCGCCGGTCCCCCGCCCTCGCACCAGTCGCGCAGCCGTTCCTCGTTCACGCAGACTATGCCGCACCACTCGGCGTAGTCGGCGGCCGGTGCGGTGAAGTCGCTGCTGGTGACGAGGACCGCCACGTCGGCCCCGTGCACGGTGAAGCAGGTGCCGCCGAAGCGCTGGAGGTCCTGCGAGCCGACCTTGTTGTCGTCGGCGTAGCGCTTGCACTGGATGACGACCCGCCTGCCGTCGGGAGCCACCGCCAGCACGTCGGCCCCGAGATCGCCCGCCCCGCCCACGACCTCGACCTCCGTGCAGCCGTCACGCCTGCACAGGTCCGCTATCGCCTCCTCGAACTCCTCGGGGCTGAGCCCCTCGTGCTCGGCGCGGACCACCACGGTGGCCTCCTCGGCGCACGCGCGCTCCACCCCTTCCGCCCGTCCCTGCTCCAGTTCGTCCAGCACCGTCGCCGTGGCCGCCGCCAGGGCGTCCGCGGTAAGCACGGCCGCCCGCGCGGCGGAGCTCCGGCTCCGCGCGCGGCGGCGCAGGAGGGCGGCCGTGACCGCCCCGAGGACCAGGACGAACACCAAGGCGGGCCGCCGCTGCGCCACATCGAACGCCATGCGCACGACCCAGCCCACCAGGACGAGGGCGACGGCGGCGAGGGCGAACGTCACGGTCGTCGCCCGGAGGTCGAAGCGACGCCCCAGGCGTCCGCCGCGGACAGGGCGTTCGGGCACGGTCACGTCGGTGGTTCCTCCCGGGTGGACGACATGAAGATCACGTACGTCTTGTGCCCAAGAACCACCGGTTCAGCGTCCGTTCATGACACGCCGTCGGATGGCCCATCCGAGCCGTCGGGGAATATGTCCGGCATACCTTTCGGAATATGAAGAAATGCCATGTCGTGTACCTGGTGTGCACCGCAGCCGTGATCGGGACGGGGCTCGGCGCTGCCCCGGCGTCCTCCGTCCCCAGGACCCATCTGGTCCACCCCGGGCAATCGATCCAGAAGGCGGTGGACGCCGCCGCACCGGGCGACACCGTTCTCGTCACCACCGGCACCTATCGCGAGAGCGTGAAGGTCAGCACCCCCGGTCTCACCCTGCGGGGCATGGGCCGCTCCACGGTCATCACGCCCAGCACCCGGAAGGCGGCCGGCAACCGGTGCGCCGAGGACGGCAACGGCATCTGCGTGATCGGCGCGAAGGACCGGAACGTCAAGGGCGTCACCGTCTCCGACCTGACGGTGACCGGGTTCACCCACACCGGTGTGTTCTCGATCGCCACCGACGGGCTGACGGTCCGGAACGTGAACGCGGTGAAGAACGGCGTCTGGGGCATCGCCCAGGAGCGCTCGGTCCACGGGATCATCCGCGGCAACACCGCCCGCGACAACGGCGACGCGGGCGTCTTCCTCGCCAACGCCATCAAGGCCGAGGAGGGTTCCGCCGACACCGAGGGCACCCTCGTGGCGCACAACCGGCTCGAGGGCAACAGGATCGGTGTCACCGTCCGGCGCCTGCGCAACCTCGCCGTCGCGGGCAACCACATCACCGGCAACTGCGCCGGCGTGTTCGTCGTGGGCGACGAGAACACGCCCAAGGCCGGTGACCTGGTCGTGCGGGACAACCACGTCCTGCGCAACAACAAGTCCTGCCCGAAGACCGAACGCCTGGAGGCGCTCCAGGGCTCCGGCATCGTCCTGACCGGTGTCGAGAAGGTCCTGGTCGCCGACAACACGGTCGAGGGCAACTCGGGCAAGTCGTCGATGTCCGGCGGCATCGTCCTGGCCGCGAGCATGGTGGGCACCGCCAACTCGAAGAACCAGGTCAACGGCAACCGGCTGAACCAGAACTCCCCCGCCGACCTGGTCAACGCCGGGACCGGCGACACCGGCAAGAGCAACACCTTCACCGGCAACACCTGCGGCGCCTCCAAGCCCGCGGGTCTGTGCTGAGCCGGCCGTAGTCACCCGTGGACCGGACGAGGCCCATGGACCGAAGAAGGAAGGAAAGCGGCACATGACGACCGCACAGACTGCCCCACCCCCGCCCATGCGGCTGAGGGAGCTCGTGTTCGGGGCGGCATGTGCCGCCGCCCTCCGCGCGGCCGCACGGCTCGGCGTCGCCGACGCGCTCGGCGACTCCCCCATGGCGGTGGAGGACCTCGCCGCCGCGGTGAAGACCGAGCCCAAACCGCTGCGCCGGCTGCTGCGCGCCCTGACCTGCTACGGCGTCTTCACCGAGCACCGGAACGGGACGTTCGCGCACACCGACATGTCCCGCCTGCTGCGCGAGGACGACCCGCACAGCCTGCGCAACATCACCCTGTGGTGCACCGAACCGTGGACCTGGGACGCCTGGCCGCTGCTCGACGAGGCGGTGCGCACCGGCTCCAACGTCGTCGAGGGCCTGTACGGCAAGGAGTTCTTCACCTACCTCAACGAGGACGCGCCCCAGTCGGCGGAGGTCTTCAACCGCGCCATGACGACGTCCAGCCGGCAGTCCGCCCAGGACGTCGCCGCGCTCCTCGACCTGTCGGCGAGCGGCTCGGTCGCCGACATCGGCGGCGGCCAGGGGCACGTGGTGGCGAGCCTGCTGGAGAAGTACCCGGCCATGCAGGGGACCCTGCTCGACCTGCCGCGGGTGGTGGAGAACGCCGACCCCCGGCTGCGCGAGGGCGGTGCGCTCGCGGACCGCGTCCGCATCGTGCCGGGCGACTGCCGCGAGGCCGTCCCCGTGCGGGCCGACGTGTACGTCATCAAGAACATCCTGGAGTGGGACGACGACAGCACGGCCCGCGCGCTGCGCAACGTCATGGCGGCCGGCGGTCCGGGGGCCCGGGTCGTCGTCATCGAGAACCTGGTCGACGACACCCCCTCGATGCGGTTCAGCACCGCCATGGACCTGCTGCTGCTCCTGAACGTCGGCGGTGCCAAGCACACCACCGACAGCATGGTCGGCCGGCTGACCGAGGCGGGGCTCGTCATCGACGACATCCGCCCGGTCAACCCGTATCTGCACGCCTTCGACTGCACCGTGCCCGAGTGAGCCGAACCGGCCGACGCGTGCGGGGGGGGCGTTCAGGCGTCCGGCGCGCGCCGGTCGGTGACCAGCTCCATCCGGGCGCCCTCGAGCGCGCGGACGAGTCCGCCGTCGGTCGGGGAACCGGCGTCCGTGAAGCCGTCCAGGAGGGTCGTCAGCTCGGACACCCGGTCGGCGTCCGGCAGGCCGAGGGTCACCGCGGGATCGCCCTCGTGGAGGTCGCCGCGCACGTCGACCAGCCGCACCACGACGTCGTCGCGCTGGAAGATGGTGCTGCACAGGACGGGGCTGCGGGGATCCCCGGCCGCCGCCTCGTCGTGCTCGGCGAGCAGCTCGGCCAGCCGCATGCCGCAGCCCGGCCGGGCCGGGTAGGACAGCGCGTGCCGCTGCGCCTCGCCCCGCTGCTCGCCCGCGGTCACGTGGTGGACGGCGGGCAGCGCCGCCCGCGTGTAGAACACCCGGGCGGACTCCGGGTCGCCGAGGTCCCGGTCCTGTTCCAGGTACGGGTTGATGGCCTCCTCCACGGCCCGCACCTCGGGCTGTTCGGCCACGTGCCGCAGCGCGGCGAGCAGGTCTCCGCGCACCTCGATCGCCCGCACCACCCGGTTGCCGTGCAGGAACAGGGAGGTACGGCACAGTCGCGTGCTGTCGTCCACCCGCGGCTCGGGGGAGGCGTAGTCGGCGAGGATCTTGCCGACCGCCTCCTCGCTGCCCGGTTTCACCGTGAAGGTGAGCGCGTGCCGGATGAGGCCGTCGCCGACCCGCGGCGCGGCCTGGAGCCCGCCCCGGGAGGCATCGGCTCCGGCCGCCGGACGACCGGTCTCCCGGACCACGTGGAAGCGGAGCGACCTGGTGTCCCGGACACAGCTGTGCAGCGGCTTGACCATCCGCACGTGCTCCTCGCTGCTCACCCAGTTCAGGAACGGCGGTGCGCTCTCCCACTCGCTGGTGATCAGCCACTGGGAGGGGTTCTCGATGGACTGGCACAGCTGCTCGCCGATGTGCCCGGGGACGGACTCGACGTGGCTGCGCAGGTTCTCGTACGTCTCCAGGAACTGCTGCTGGGCCCCGTCGTAGACCTCGACCAGCAGGACGACCCTCAGGCGGGAGCCGTCGAAGACGGACTGGGAGACCTGGTGCGACAGCTGTCGCGTCAGCGATTCGGAAGCAGGGGTGGATGTGGTGGTCATCCTGCGCACATCTCCTTCGCGGGGGCGGAACGGAACGTCGGCCGCGGTGATGCGACGCCGGCTTGCCTCGATCCTGTGCCCGGCTCGGACGGCGCGCGACCGGTGTGCACTGCGCGGGTGACCGGTGCCGCGGAGGGCCGGTGGGCGCGGGTTCAGGCGAGGTGCGCGAAGACGACCAGGTTGTCCGTGTAGTCCTTGGCCTTGTGGTCGTAGTCGCCCGCACAGGTGATGAGCCGCACCTCGGGACGGTCGGCGTCGCCGTAGACCCGGTCGCTCGGGAACTCGTCCTTGGCGAAGGTCTCCAGGCTGTCGACCACGAAGGTCGCGGCACGCCCGTCCGCGCGCTCGACCCGGAACTTGTCGCCCTTGTCGAGCTGGTCGAGGCGGGCGAAGACGGCGGCCGACGTCTTCGTGTCCACGTGCCCGGCGATGATCGAGGTGCCCTTCTCGCCGGGGGAGGCGCCCTTGGCGTACCAGCCGACCAGGTTGGTGTCGCCGGCCGGCGGCGGCTGCAGCTGCCCCTTGTCGCCGATGGCGAGGTCGGTGAAGGGGGCGTCGACCGAGATCTCGGGGATCAGCAGGCGCACCGGTTTCGACCGGGGCAGGACTGCGGTTCCCGCCGCGCCGGTCGCGGAGGGGGCGTACGGAGCGGACGGGGCCGACGAGGCGGTCGTGCCGGGGTGGGCGGGCAGCGGGGGGCGGGCGGAGTCCGCGGACGTGTCGTTGCCGCCGACGAGGCTCACCGCGAGGATCAGCAGGGCCACGGCGCACAGCACCATCAGACCGGAGCGGGACCCCTGACCGGTCGTCGTGTCGTCGTCGGCTGGGGCGGGGGCGGAAGGGGGGACTGACATCGGGGACGACCTCACTGGGGCACGGCGGCGGGGCGGACTCGGAGGGCGGCGGGAGCGAGCCGGGCCGCCCCGTGGTTCCTGGGTGGCGGCCCGGCTGCTATCGCGCCCGGCACGGCTTACGCCACTCCGTGAGCCGACTTCTTGCGTCGGACGGCGTACAGGCCGGTCGCGGCGACGGCCAGGACGGCCAGCCCGCCCGCGGTCGTGGTCGGCGAGGCCAGGCCGCCGCCGCCGGTGTGCATGCCGCCGCGCGGCTTCTCGTGCTCGCCGCCGCCCCTGGAGCTCTCGCCCTCGTCCTGCTGGTAGGTCTGCGAGCCGCCTTCCTTGGACTCACGGCCGCCGCCGTCCCAGTCGCCCTCGTTCACCGCGGTCAGGGCGCCGCCGCCGGTGTGCATCCCGCCGCGCGGCTCCTCGTGCTTGCCGCCCTTGTCGTGCTCCTCGCCGGAGGACGCCTTGTCGTGGTCCCAGTCGCCCTCGCTCACCGCGGCGAGCGCGCCACCGCCGGTGTGCATCCCGCCGCGGGGCTCGTCGTGCTTGCTTCCGTTGTCGTGCTCCTTGCTGTAGGAAGAGTCGTCGTGGTCCCAGTCGCCACCGGCCGCCGCGTAGGCGCCGGGGGCACCGAGGACGAAGACGGCCGAGGCCGCCGCCGTGGTCAGGAGCATGCGAGCAGAGCGCATCTGAGATTCCTTCCGTCACGACCGGGCAGCTGGTGCTTCGTCAGCTGAAGTGACCCGGCCCCGACGTGAATCACCGTCAGCCCACCGCCCGTCTCGCACCACTCAAGGCGCTCAGCCGGGTGAACACCCCGCCCGTTCGGGTGCCGGGGACACGGTGGCCGGGGGCGTGAACACCGCCGGTGGACAGCTGAGTTGGGCCGGTCCGGACGGAGTGTCACCCCGCGAGGACCGTCACCCCCACCCGGCGCAGCGCCCCGGGACCCGCTACTCCCCAGGGTCCGTGCGGGTCGGGTCCCGCACCTCGGCCTCCTGGCGGCGGGAGCCGGGGGCGGCCCGGTCGGGGGCGGCCTCGCTCTGCCCGGACTGGGGCGGCGGGGGCGGCTCCGTGTCGCCGGGGGCGCCCATACCGGCGTCGGGCAGGCGCAGGGCGAGCAGGGCGACGTCGTCGCCGCGGGGGGCGATGCGCGCGAGCAGTTCGTCGCAGAAGTCGTCCACGCTCCATCTGCCCACCCGGCCGGCCAGTGTGCCGGCGTGGTGGCGGAGCTGGTCCATGCCCACGTCGATGGGGCGGTCACGGCTCTCCACCAGGCCGTCGGTGTAGAGCAGGAGGATGCTCTCCGGCGGGAGGTCCTCGCGCGTGTCGGGCCAGTCCAGGCCGAGGCGCAGGGTGGCGCTCATGCCGATGAGCGGGCCGTGGCCGCCCTCCAGGAAGCGCGTCGCGCCGTCCCGGGTGATCAGCAGGGGCGGTGGGTGGCCGGCGTTCACCCAGTGCAGCCGCCAGGGGCCGCCCTCGGCGCCTTCGACGCGGGCGAAGACGAGGGTGGCCATGGGGGCGTCGCTGGTGTTGGTGACGGCTTCGTCCAGACGGCGCATGATCACGCTGGGCGGCTCCTGGTGGTCCCAGGCGAGGGCGCGCAGCATGTTGCGGACCTCGGCCATGTGGGCGGCGGCCTGCAGGTCGTGTCCGACCACGTCCCCGATGACCAGGGTCATCACCCCGTCGCCGAGGAGGAAGGCGTCGTACCAGTCGCCCCCGACCTCCATGGCGCGCTCGGCGGGCCAGTAGCGGGCGGCCATCCGGAGGTGGTCGACCTGCGGAAGCGGGGTCAGGAGCTGACGCTGCATGGTCTCGGCGACGTTCTGCTGCTCGTGGTAGAGCCTGGCGTTGTCCAGGACCATTCCGACGCGGCGGCCGATGTCCGCCAGCAGGGCGACCTCGGCCTCGCTGTGGGCGGGGCGCTCCCTCGCACGGGCCACGGTCAGCACTCCGTAGGACCGCTGCCGGGTGCGCAGGGGGATGGCGACGGCCGCGTGACCGCCGAGCCGTTCGAACAGCACCCGGTGGGTGGCGGCGAGCGGGTGCTCCGGGTCGTGGAACAGTTGGTCGGCGGTCAGCGGTACGGGCCGGTCGCCCTTGATGAGCAGGGTCAGCGCGGCGCGGGCCTGGTCCGGCAGCGAGGTCATGGGCCCGCGCAGTGCTCGGGCCCCCTCCGGCTCGTCGCTGCTGCGGACGGCCACCCGTTCCAGTACGTCCGACTGGCCCGGGTAGACGTCGACCGCCGCCCACTGGCCCAGTTCCGGCACCAGCAGCCGTACGAGGCGGCGGAGGGTGGTGGAGGTGCGCTCGGTGGGGACCAGCACGGTGGAGATCTCGGCGACCAGGTGCAGCTGGGCGGTGAGGTTCTCCAGGGCGGTGGTCCGCGCCTCGGTCTCCTCGGCGGCGCTGCGGTGCAGGCTGAAGTCGTGGAAGACGAGCACCAGACCTTCCTGCCGTCCCCCGCGGACGAGGGGGGTGGTGGCCCAGATGATGGGGACCGTGGTGCCGTCGGCCCGCTGGAAGTACTCCTCGCTCCCCTCCTCGGCGGGCACGCCGTGCAGGGGGCGGCGCAGGGCGCAGCGCTCGCGCGGCACGGGGCTGCCGTCGGCGTGCCGGTGCAGGAGGTCGTGCGCGTCGTGCCCGAGCATCTCCTGTTCCCGCCGTCCCAGCAGCTGCTCGGCCCAAGGGTTCACCGAGGTGATCCGGGCGGTGGGGCCGAGGGTGAGGACTCCGGCGCCGAGCGCGCGCAGGACGGCGCGGGAGAAGTCGGACTCCGCGGGCTCCGCGGACTCGGGCGCGTCCTGGGGCCCGGCCGCCGCGGCGTGCCCTGGTTCCTCGCCGTCCCGGTGGCCCGCCCAGCGTGACGTCACGACCCTCACAGCCTTCCGATGCCGTCCACTGCGCCAGGTTCCCCGAGCGGACGGGGACGAACCGCCCGGCGCGACCGAAGGGGGAGGATCCGGGCGGGTAATCCGGTCGCTCCGCCGGGCCGGACCACGTACCTTCGCGTGATGCCAGAACTTCGAACCGATCGTCTCGTGCTCCGCGGCTGGCGGGCCTGCGACCTGGACCCGTGGGCGGCCATGAACGCCGACCCGGTGGTCCGCGAGTACTTCCCGGAGGTCCTGACCCGGGCGCAGAGCGAGGCGTCCGTGTCCCGCTTCCAGGCCGATCTCGACCGGCGGGGCTGGGGCTGGTGGGCGGTGGAGATCGCCGCCACCGGCGAGTTCATCGGTTTCGCCGGGCTCGATCCCGTGGAGGACGGCATGCCGTTCACCGGGGTGGAGGCGGGCTGGCGTCTGGCCCGCCGGGCCTGGGGCCACGGCTACGCCACCGAGGCCGCCCGGGCCGCGGTGACCCACGCCTTCGAGCGCCTCGCGCTGCCGGAGGTGCTCGCGGTGACCGGGGCCGGCAACCTGCGCTCGCGGGCGGTGATGGACCGCCTCGGTATGCGATACGACCCGGCCGAGGACTTCGACGACCCGGAGATCCCCGAGGGCAGCCCACTGCGCCGCTCGGTGGTGTACCGCCTGCGCGCGGAGGACCGTCGGCCGGGCGGCCGGTAGCCGGGCCGCCGTGTAGGGCGGTGCTCGTCCCGGCGTGGCGGGACGGGCGATCCGGGACCGTCGGGTGGCCGGCGGGCGCGGCGCCGGCGCGGCCTCGGGCGAAGGACCGCGACTCGGCGGGCGACGGCGGCCGCGCCGGTGGCCCTGCCCACGTAGCGGCGAAGGCGGGGCCCTCGTACGCCCGGAGGTCCGGCGCCGCGCGCGACCCGCGCCCCCCGGACTGGCCACCGGAGCCGATGGCCCCCCGCCCGGCGCGGCGGCGGCGCTCACGCCGACTCGGCGACAGCAGCCGCACCGATGAGGCCGGGGCGCGCTGCCACCTGGCCGGTGCCCCACTGCCGCATGACGCCGCGGCGCCGCGGCGCCTCGGCCGGTCGGGCCGAGGCGCCGGGAGCAGCCGCACCGCCGGAGCCCGGTGCGCGTCCTCACCCGGGCCCGTTGCCCGCCGCCGCGCGGGACGGCGCGGCGCTGTGGGCCGGGCCGGGCCGGCCTGCCCGCCGACGGCGGTCGGCCGTGCCGTCGCAGGCGGAGGCGCCTGCCCACCCGGGTACGTGGTCCGGCGCCGTGGGGGGCGGTGGGTCAGGCGGGCCGGCCGAGAGGGGTGGCCGTGTCGTTCCGGTCGTCGGCGAGACCCACCGCGGCCCGCATGCGCTTGCCGACCGGTTCCCGGTGCACCTCGAAGCTCTGGCAGACGGCCATGACTATCTCCAGCCCGTGCCGGCCGATCCGGCCGGGGTCCGCGGACTCGGGCACGGGCAGCACCGGCGCGCTGTCCCACACCGTGACCTCCACCCGGTCCTCGGCCAGTTCCAGGTCGACGAGCGAGGGACCGGGCGCGTACTTGCAGGCGTTGGTCAGCAGTTCGCTGACCACCAGTTGCACCACTTCCACCGCGCGGTCGGACACCGCGACCCCCCGGACCGTGCGCGCGCGTGCCAGGAACCTCCGGGCCAGTTCCCGGCCCCGGGCGATGTCGCCGGGCCTGCCCATGTACTCCGCCGAAACCTTGACCGGCACGTCTGTCAGCCGGTCCCCCCTCTGGGCAGCCCCGTCCATCCGATCCGCCCTCTTCCTGAGCCTTGACCGTTACGCCTGCCCGTCTACCCCCGAATCCGGCAAACATCACCCGTCCCACCCCGACCCGCGCGGCGGGCCGACGCTAGGCGTCGGTCGGGCGCAGGACCAGGCAGAGGAAGCCGAAACAGTCGCGGTAGCCCCGCAGCCACCCGTCGCGGTGGTCGGCGGCCGTCCCGAGTGCCTGCGCGCGGTCCGGGTCGCCGGGGTGGTCCAGTGCCCAGGTGGCCAGTGCCCCGTCCAGGACCACTCGTAGGCGTCGAGCTCCGCGCGGGTGCTGATGTGCCCGTCCACCGGCGTCCAGCCGTCCGCGGCGACCCGCTCCAGGGTGGTGGGCAGGTCGTCGAGGGCGCCGAGCAGTTCGACGGCCTCGGCGGACGGGTCGCGTTCCCAGAATCCGTCGCCTACCAGGACGCGCCCGCCGGGCGCCAGGTGCTCGCGCGCTGCGGCGAGGGTGGCGGCCAGGCCGCCGAACGCGTGCGTGGAACCGACGCACAGGACCAGGTCGAAGCGGTGCGCGGGGCTGAACCGCGCGGCGTCCTGACGGTGCAGGGTCAGCCGGTCCGCCACGCCGAGCCGGGCCGCGGCCGCGCGGGCACGGTCGAGGGCGCTCCCGGAGAGGTCGACGCCCTCGGCCACGAGACGCGGATGCCGGGTGAGGGCGCGCAGCAGCCACTCGCCGCCGCCGCAGCCCAGGTCGAGGACGCGCGCGCCGTCGTCGTCGGGGACGGCGCGGGCGAGGAGCCGACGGACCGAGTCGTCGTCGAGCGGTGCCGCGATCGGATGGTCGGCATGGGCGAGCAGGGAGATCTGTTGACGGTCCACCGGCGGAACCTCGCACGGCGTCCCGGACGGCGCACCCGATTTCCCAGCCGTCCCGCCCGGCGGGTCCGGAGCCGTCCGACTCGGCGTGTTGGGGGGCTGGTCGGCTCCGGGCGGGTGGCCGATCCTGTTGACCACGTCGTCGAGCCGGGTGGCCGCAGGGGCCGCACGGGCGGACCTGGGGGTGGCCAGTGGTGCAGGACGGACCGGTCTCCGCGCGGAAGGCCGACCGGGGGCGGGCCGGACCGGGGTGCCCGGTCGACCGGGCGGCGGACGGGACCTGGCAGGTGCACGATCTCGCCGGCGCGCGGGCGCTGCTGCGGGCTCCGGGCACCGTGCAGGCCGGTCTCGGCGTCGAGACGGTGGAGAAGCTCCCGCCGCGCGTCCGCCGGCCCGTGCTCTACCGGGACGGCCCCGAGCACCGGGAGCACCGCAGGCAGACCGCCCGCTACTTCACTCCCCGCCGGGTGGACGAGCACTACCGCGAGCCGATGGTGCGGATCGCCGAGGAGCAACTGGCCGTCCTGCGCTCGGCGGGCGAGGCCCCGCTCTCCGATCTCGCCTTCGGTCTGGCCGTCGGCGTGGTGAGCGAGGTCGTCGGGCTGCGGTACGGCAGGCCCGGCATCCGCCGCCGACTGGAGCGGTTCTTCCCCGAGGAGTTCGGCGAGCCGGGGCTGACCAGCGTCCGGGGCCTGTACTGGCTGGTGCGGCAGAACACCAACTGGCTGCGCATCCACCTGGCCGACGTGCGGCCCGCTATCCGCGCGCACCGCCGCCGTGTCCACGACGACCTGATCTCCCACCTGATCGCCGAGGGCTGCTCGGACGTCGAGATCCTCGGTGAGTGCCTGACGTTCGCCGCGGCCGGCATGGTCACCACGCGCGAGTTCGTGTGCCTGGCCGCCTGGCACCTGTTCTCGGACGCCGGGTTGCGCGAGCACTACCGGTCGGCGGACGAGACCGGGCGCCTGGCCGTCCTCCAGGAGCTGCTGCGGCTGGAGCCCGTCATCGGGCGGTTGCGCAGGCGGGCCGTGGAGACCGTCGAGCTGTCCTGCCCCGAGGGGCCGGTGACGGTGGGCCCGGGCGAGTACGTCGAGGTGTACCTGGACGACGCCAACACGGACCCGAAGGCCGTGGGCGAGGATCCGCTGCTGGTCCGCCCGGAATGTGCCGGGACGGTCGGTGCGGGGCTCTCCTTCGGCGACGGGCCGCACCGGTGCCCCGGGGCGCACATCGCCCTCCTGGAGACCGATGTGTTCCTCAGCCGTCTGTTCGCCCTCGACGGCCTCCACACGGTCGGGGAGCCGCGCGTCGCCTTCCAGCAGGCCATCGACGGCTACGAGATCCGCGGCCTGACCGTGGCGCTCCCCCGGGCCGGCCGCGGCTGACCGGCCCGGGAAGCGCGGTGGGGCGGCGACGGTACGGCGTCAGCCGCCCAGGGCGCCGAGGACGACGAGCTTGGCCTCGTCCTGCACCTGCCGGAGGTGGTCCGCGCCGAGGAACGACTCGCCGTAGATCTTGTAGACGTCCTCGGTGCCCGAGGGGCGGGCCGCGAACCAGGCGTTCTCGGTGGTCACCTTGATGCCGCCGATCGGGGCGCCGTTGCCGGGTGCCTCGGTGAGGACGGCGGTGACCGCCTCCCCGGCGAGGGTGTCGGCGGTGACCTGGGCCGGGGACAGCTTGGCCAGGCGGGCCTTCTCCTCGCGGGTGGCGGGGGCGTCGATGCGGGCGTAGGCGGGTTCGCCGAACCGGGCGGTGAGCGCGGCGTACTGCTCGGAGGGCGTCTTCCCGGTGACGGCGGTGATCTCGGAGGCGAGCAGGGCGAGGATGATGCCGTCCTTGTCGGTGGTCCACACGGAGCCGTCCCGGCGCAGGAACGACGCCCCGGCGGACTCCTCGCCGCCGAAGCCGAGGGAGCCGTCGACCAGTCCGTCCACGAACCACTTGAAGCCCACCGGTACCTCGACCAGGCGGCGGCCGAGGTCGGCGGCGACCCGGTCGATCATCCCGGAGGACACCAGGGTCTTGCCCACGCCCGCGCCGGCGGGCCAGTCGGTGCGGTGGGCGTAGAGGTAGGCGATGGCGGTGGCGAGGTAGTGGTTGGGGTTCATCAGGCCGCCGTCGGGGGTGACGATGCCGTGGCGGTCGGCGTCGGCGTCGTTGCCGGTGGCGATGGTGAAGCGGTCGCGCCCCTCGATGAGGGAGGCCATCGCGTGCGGCGACGAGCAGTCCATGCGGATCTTGCCGTCCCAGTCCAGCGTCATGAAGCGCCAGGTGGGGTCGGTCAGCGGGTTGACCACCGTCAGGTCGAGGCGGTGCTGCTCGGCGATCCGGCCCCAGTACGCGACGGAGGCGCCGCCCAGCGGGTCGGCGCCGATGCGGACGCCCGCCGAGCGGACCACGTCGAGGTCCAGGACGCTCGGCAGGTCGCGGACGTAGGCGTCGAGGAAGTCGTGACGGCCGGTGTTGGGGGCGGCGAGGGCCCGCGCGTAGGGGAGCCGCCGTACGTCCTTCAGTCCGGCCGTGATGATCTCGTTGGCCCGGTCCTGGATCCACGAGGTGGCGTCCGAGCCCGCGGGGCCGCCGTTCGGCGGGTTGTACTTGAAGCCGCCGTCGGCGGGCGGGTTGTGCGAGGGGGTGACGACCACGCCGTCGGCGAGGCCCGAGGTGCGGCCCCGGTTGTGGGTGAGGATGGCGTGGGAGACCGCCGGGGTGGGGGTGTAGCCGTCGGCGCTGTCGATGAGGACGCTCACGTCGTTGGCGGCGAACACCTCCAGTGCGGTGACCCGCGCGGGCTCGGACAGGGCGTGGGTGTCGGCGCCCAGGAAGAGCGGACCGTCGGTGCCCTGTGCCGAGCGGTACTCGCAGATGGCCTGGCTGGTGGCGGCGATGTGGTCCTCGTTGAACGCCGCCGCCAGGGACGAACCCCGGTGTCCGGACGTCCCGAAGGCCACGCGCTGCCCCGGCTCGGCCGGGTCCGGGTGCAGCGCGTAGTACGCCGTCACCAGCCGGGCGACGTCGATCAGATCCTCGGGGCCGGCCGGCTTTCCGGCTCGGTCGTGCTGCATGCGTCCACTCCTCCGCATAGGTCGGGACTTCGCTCGCGGGTCCCATCTTCCCCCGTGGGGGGAGTGGCGCCGTGCGTTGCGGGGGTGTCAGATCCGGCCGCCGGTGAGGCGGGTGAGGGGCCCGTGCGTGTGGCGTCCGGCGCGGCGGCCCATCGCGTACGACGCGGCGGTCACGGCGGTGAGGCCGGCGCCCACGCCGGCGGCGACGAGTTTGCGGTGGGCGATCACCGTCCACGCCGTCTTCGCCGTGGCCGCGACCTGACCCGAGGTGGTGACGACGGCCTGGCGGCCGGCCGCGACGCCCTTGGCGGCCGTCTGCACGGCGCCGTTCGCGGCGTCGGCGGAACGCTGGGCACCGGCCTTGGCCGCCGACGCGGCGTCACTTGCCCGGGACTCGACGGTCCTGGTGCCGACGGGCTTCTTGTTCGTGTCCTTGTTCGTGTCCTTGTTCGGCTCGCTCATGGACACCGCCTTGCCCCTCACCGCGTCGGCAAACGCGCACGGCCCACCCGGATGCGCCGAGGCCCGGCCGGTCGGTCAACGGGAGTCCGGCGTCCGGGGGTTGACCGTTCCGTTCACCGCCGTCGGCCGGGCAGCTCCCGCGGCTCGACGCGCTCCTCCACCGCCGTGTCGCCGTCGCGGGCCACCACGTAGGCGCCCTTGCCCGGGACCTCCGTGACCGCCTCGACCAGTTCGGTGCCGCGGTAGACGACCGACGCCGTCGTCCGTGCAGTGGGCCGTCGGGAGGGTGCCGTCGGCGACGAGGCGGTGGATCAGGGGGCGGCGGCCCGGGTCGACGTCGTAGTGGACGCCGTTGCCGTAGGGGAGGAAGTCCAACGCATCGGTGATCGGCCGCAGTTGGGGACCGAAGGAGTCGGTGGCGCCGCCCCGGAACCAGCACAGGGAGCCCGCGCTCACGCCGCTGAGCACGACGCCCGCCTCCCAGGCCCTGCGCATGATCCGGTCCAGGCCGTGCACGCGCCACACGGCCAGCAGGTTGGCCACCGATCCGCCCATGACCCAGACGACGTCCTGGGCGAGCACGGTCTCCTCGACGTCCTCGACGTTGGGCATGGGGAACAGGTGCAGCGGGGTCAGGTCGAACCCGGCGACGCGCGCGGCCTCCGTCATGCGGGCGGTGAAGTGCTCGGCGTCCCCTATGGCGGTGCCCGCGTACAGGACGCGGGGGCGCCGGCCGTGCGCGCCCGAGAGGTCCACGGCGTGATGGACCAGGGCGTCGAAGGCCACCATCGTCCGGCCGCCCACGCGGTGGCCGCCCGAGGTGGCGAGGATGGTGGGTTCCGGTGCCGTCATGCGCAGATCCTAACGAGGGCTCGACGGCGGCAGTTGGGCCGGGCTCACCTGCTCTCCCAGCACCTCGGACAGGAACTGCACGAGCCAGCGCTGGGCCGGGCTGCGCGAGGACTCGTGCCGTGCGTACAGGGCGATCTCGATGGGCTCGGTCTCGAACGGCAGCCGCACCAGGCGCACCCGGTGGGAGGCCGTGAAGACCTCGCCGACGTACTCGGGGACGATGGCCACCAGGTCGGTCTGCTCCAGCAGGTAGGGCAGCATCGAGAAGCGGGTGGCGTCCACGGCCACCCGCTCCAGGAGTCCGTGGGCTCCGAGCAGGGCCCTGGGTGTGACGTGGCCGCTCGGTCCGAACACCGTGGCGTGGTGCTCGGCCGCGAGGTCCGCCGCCGTGACCGCGTCGCCCCGCACCCGCGGATGGTCCGCGGCGACCATCAGGACGTAGCGCTCGCGGAAGAGCGGGATGCGCACGGTCAGGTGCGAGGTGATCACCGGGGTGGCCACGAAGGCGTCGAGGTCGCCGCGGCGCAGCTGCCCCTCGGCGTCCTCGACGTCGAAGGGGCGGACGATGAAGGACACCCCCGGCGCCCGCTCGCGCGCGGTGGCCACGAGCCTGGGCAGCAGCGTCGCCTCCCCGAGGTCGGACAGGGCGATGGTGAAACGGCCCGACATGGTCCCGGCGTCGAAGACGTCGCCCTGGCGGACCGTGCCGTCGATCTCCGCCAGCGCGTGCTGGAGCGGCAGGTACAGGCGCCGCGCGCCGGCGGTGGGGGTCAGTCCGCGCCCGTTGCGGCGGAAGAGTTCGTCGTCGAAGTGCCGGCGCAGCTTGCCCAGGCTGTAGCTGACGGTGGGCTGCGTGACGTGCAGCGTCTCGGCGGTGGCCGTGACGCTGCCGGTCTCGTAGAGCAGTACGAAGACGCGGGCCAGGTTGAGATCGAAGGTGCCCATATCGACTGACTCTATATCGGAGTGGCAAAACATCTATTGGTGCCCATGTCACGGGGTGCCTAGCGTGTGCCGCGTCACTTCGAAAGGAACGTCCGTGCCATCCGTGCGCCGTGTCTCCCACGCTTTCCTGGAGCGCCAGGGGCTCACCACCGTCTTCGGCAATCCGGGCTCCAACGAGCTGCCCTTCCTCGCCGGGCTGCCCGACGGCTTCCGCTACGTCCTCGGTCTGCACGAGGGGGCCGTCGTCGGCATGGCCGACGGGTACGCCCAGGCGACCGGACGCCCGGTGCTGGTCAACCTGCACGCCGCCTCCGGTTCCGGCAACGCGATGGGCGCCCTGACGAACGCGGTCGCCTCCCGTACGCCGCTCGTGGTGGTGGCCGGGCAGCAGGTGCGCCCCGCCATCGGCCCGGAGGCCAACCTGGCCAGCGTCGACGCCCCCGCCCTGATGAAGCCGCTGGTCGGCTGGGCGGCGGAACCGGCGTGCGCCGGGGACGTGCCGCGCGCGCTCGCCCAGGCCGTCTTCGAGGCGCGGCTCCAGCGCCGGCCGACCTACCTGTCCGTGCCGTACGACGACTGGTCCGCCGACGTCGACGACAACGCCCTGGCCGTGCTCGACCGGCGGGTGCTGCGGGCCTCGGTGCCCGGCGCCGAGCAACGCCGGTGGCTCGTGGAGCGGGTCGCCGCGGCCCGGCGCCCCGCACTGGTGCTGGGCGGCGACATCGACTCGGCCGGCCGCTTCGAGGACGCCGTGCGGCTGGCGGAGCGACTGGGCGGTCCGGTGTGGGCGGCGCCCTCGCAGTTCCGGCTGCCGTTCCCGAACCGGCATCCGCGGTTCAGGGGGGTGCTGCCCGCCGGGATCGCGCCGGTCTCGGAGGCCTTCGAGGGCCACGACCTGGTGCTCGTGCTCGGGGCGCCGGTCTTCCGCTACCACGAGCACCTCCCCGGCCGGTATCTGCCGCAGGGCACCCGCCTGATCCAGGTGACCGAGGACGCGTCCGCCGCCGCGCGGGCCCCGATGGGCGAGGCCCTGGTCGCCGACCCGGGTGCCGTCATCGACGTGCTCCTGGAATCGCTCGACGCCCCGGGAGGGCCCGCGGAGCCCTACCGGCCCGTGCCCGAGCCGCTCACCGCCGAGGGGCCGGCGCTCCATCCCGAGCAGGTCTTCGCCGCGCTGCGCGATCAGATGCCCGAGGACACCGCGTACGTCGTCGAGTCGACGTCGACCAGCGCGGCGTGGTGGCGCCAGATGGACCTGCGCCGTCAGGGCTCCTACTACTTCCCGGCGGCCGGCGGCCTCGGTTTCGGCCTGCCGGGTGCGGTCGGCGTCGCGATGGCCCAGCCCGGCCGACCGGTCGTCGGCGTGATCGGGGACGGCTCGGCCAACTACGGCATCACCGCGCTGTGGACGGCCGCACAGCACCGGGTCCCGCTGACCGTCGTCCTGCTGCGCAACGGCACGTACGGGGCGCTGCGCTGGTTCGGCGGCCTGCTCGGGGTGCCGGACGCGCCGGGTCTCGACATCCCGGGCCTCGACTTCACCCGCATCGCCGAGGGGTACGGCGTCCGGGCCCGGCACGTCGGCGGGGTGGCGGAGCTGCGCGCCGCGCTCGCCGAGACGCCGGACCACCCCCGTCTGATCCAGGTCGACACGGCGCTCACCACGCCCTCCTGAACCAGCCCACACACCCGGCCGGTGATCCCCGTCGCCGAGTCCGACCGATGAGCCCGACCGATGAGCCCGACCGAAGATCCCGAGGAGAGGGAAGACCATGACACTCCTGGACAGCGACGTCTGGGGCGGCAAGTTCTACAGCGACGGCTGGCAGGACTCCCCCGCCGAGCAGCCGGTGACCGAGCCCGCCACCGGCGACCGGCTCGGCACGGTGGGCCTGGCCACCGCCGAGGACGTGAAACGCGCCGCCGCCCGGGCCGCCGAAGCCCAGCGCGAGTGGGCGGCGACCTCGCCGCAGCGGCGCGCCGCCGTGCTGCGCCGCGCGGGGAGCTGTTCACGGAGCACGCCGGCGAGATCGAGGACTGGCTGGTGCGCGAGGCCGGTTCGGTGCGGTCCAAGGCGGGCTTCGAGCACCAGGGGCAGATCTGCATGACGACCGGCCGGCACATCGTGCACGAGTCGCTGGTCGAGGAGTACGCCGCCGCGCTCGCCGCGAAGGCCGAGGCACTGACGGTCGGCGACCCGGCCCGTCAGGACGTGGCGCTGGGCCCGATCATCGACCGGCGGCAGCTGGAGCGGGTGCACGGCATCGTCACCGCCAGCGTCGCGGCGGGTGCCGAGGTCGCGGCGGGCGGCGAGATCGACGGCGCCGGCTACCGCGCCACCGTGCTGACCGGCCTGACCACGGACATGCCGGCCTGGCGGGAGGAGATCTTCGGCCCGGTCGCGCCCGTCATCTCCTTCTCCACCACCGAGGAGGCCGCACGGATCGTCAACGACTGCGAGTTCGGGCTGTCCGTGGGCATCCTCGGCGACGTCGGCACGGCGATGAAGCTCGCCGACCGGATCGAGTCCGGCAAGGTGCACATCAACGAGCAGACGGTCGGCGACGCGCCCAACGCCCCCTTCGGCGGGGTCAAGTCCTCCGGCACCGGCTCCCGTTTCGGCGGCGCCGCGGCCAACGTCGAGGCGTTCACCGAGACCCAGTGGCTCACGGTCCGCCCGGACATCGCCGACTACCCGTTCTGATCCCTGCGGTCACCCGCACCGGTCCCACCCGGCCGCCCCGGCCGGTCCCACTCCGCTCACTCACACCCGTTCCCGGGGGGAGAGTCATCATGGCTTCCACCACCACGTCCGGCGCGCCCGCGCGGACCGGCCGCGCCGTCGGCGGCACCTGGACGGTGATCCTGTGCTGGATCACGGTCCTGCTGGAGGGCTACGACCTCGTCGTCCTCGGCGCCATCATCCCCACCCTGCTCAAGACCCACCACCTCGGCATGACCGCGGGCGACGCCACCACCATCGCGACGCTCTCGCTCGTGGGCGTCGCCATCGGCGCGGTCTGCGTCGGTCCGCTGGCCGACCGGCTGGGCCGGCGCCGCCTGCTCATCGGCTCGGTGGTGCTCTTCTCGGTCCTCACCATCGTGGTGCCGCTGGCGAACTCCGTGGCGATGTTCGCCGCGCTGCGCCTCCTCGCCGGGCTCGGCCTGGGCGCCTGCATGCCGGTCTCGCTCACGATGATGGCCGAGCACATGCCGGCCAGCCGCCGGGCGCGGGCCAGCACCCTGACGATGACCGGCTACCACACGGGTGCGGTGATCACCTCGCTGCTGGCGCTCCAGGTGACCGACAACTGGGAGATCCTCTTCTACCTGCTCGGTGTCGTCGGCCTCGTGATCGCCGCGATCCAGTGGTTCAAACTGCCGGAGTCGGAGGCTTTCGTGCGGGCCAAGGAGGACGGGGCGCGGCGCGTTCCGTTCACCGAGCTGCTCAAGCCGGCGTACCTGCGGGCGGGCGTCGGCATCTGGGTCGCCTCGTTCATGGGCCTGCTGCTGGTCTACGGTCTCAACACCTGGCTGCCCAAGCTGATGAACGACGCCGGCTACCCCGTGCCGACGGCCGTGACCCAGCTCCTGGTGCTCAACATCGGCGGCGTCGTCGGCCTGGTCCTCGGCGGGTTCGTCGCCGACCGGCGGGGCATCAAGGGCACCACCATGGTCTGGTTCGCGGTCTCGGTGCTCATGCTGGGGTGCCTGAGCATCAAGATGGAGAGCGACCTGCTGCTCAACGTCGTGGTCTTCTTCACCGGCGTGTTCGTCTTCTCGGCCATGGTGCTCGTCTACGCCTACGTGACGCACTACTACCCGGCGTCCGTGCGCAGCACCGCGCTCGGCTCGGCGTCCGGGATCGGCCGGATCGGCTCGATCGTCGGCCCGTCGATCACCGGTGCGCTGGTCGCGTCGGGGGTCGGTCACCCGTGGGACTTCTACTTCTTCGCCGCGGTGGCGGTCCTCGGTTTCCTCGCCGTGCTGACGCTGCCGCGCGACGCCGGGAGCGAGGCGGCCGGGGGCGAGGCGGCCGGGGCCACGGTGCCCGCCGCGCCGCCCGCACCGGCCGGGTGACGCCCTGACGGTATGAGGAACGGGAGCAGTGGGCCGCGCGGCCCGCTGCTCCCGTCGGTGTCGAGGGTGTGCGTCTCAGTCCGTGTCGGTCTTCTGGCTCAGCACCTTGCCGTTGGCCGCGTCGACGACGACGGAGGTCTTGTTCCCGTTGCCCTTGTCGACCACGTCGACGTCCCAGACGACCTGCTGGTCGTCGTTCTCGTCGAGTTCGACGTGGGTGACGGTGCCCTTGGCCTTCGCGGTGGCCGCCTTGACCGCCTGCTGCGGCGTCTGCTTGGCCTTGTCCAGCCACCCGGTGACCTGGGTCTTGTCGTCGGGGTCCTGGTCCGGGTCGACCATCGTGCGGAAGACCTTGCCGTTCACCGCGTCGATGTCGATCCGGTGCAGGGTCCCGTCGGACTGGGCGACCTTGGCCTCCCACTCCGGGGCGCCCTCGCTGGGCGCGGGGTTCGGCGTGCTGAGACCGGGCGATCCGGTCGGCGAGGCCGTCGGAGAGGCGGTCGCGTCCGCCTCCGTGCGCTTGAGTTCGAGGTCCACGAGCTTTCCCTCGGGGACCTCCTTCACCGCGGTGTCGGCGGCCTTGTCCCAGGTGACCTTCGCCGCCGAGACGAGGTCCTTGCGCTCGGTCTTGTCCTGGTTCCCCGAGGGGGAGGGCGAGCCGGTCGGGGACGGGGACTGGGTATCGGTGCCGGTCGGGGAGGGGGACTCGGTCTGAGCCGCCTCCGCGACGCTGGAACGGGTCGTATCGGCGTTGGTGCAGGCCGCGAGCAGCAGGGCGGAGGCGCCCAGGGCACCCGCCACGGCCAGCGAACGCACGGGGGGAAGTCGTCGTGCAGAGCTCATGATGCTGTCCGTAACCGCTCCGTCACGCAGACACACCGGTCCGGTATGAAAATCACCCCATTGGCCGGGGGTGTCCCTGCACCTGTCGGCAGCGGGCCGGCGGAGCCTTCAGCGGGCCCGGACGAACTGCACCCGTCCGGCGCCCGTGGCGGTCGCCGGGCAGCGCGGCAGCGTCCGGATCCCGCCGCCTTCCAGCCACTCCCGGTACGCGGTGGACTGGCGGGCGACCTCCCAGTACGCGTCCTCCAGCGCCGGGAAGACGGCGTCCAGCTCGGCCCGGGTGCGGGCCGCCAGCAGCAGGCGTACGCCGAGGGGGTCGCCGTACAGGCGGCGCACCGCCATGTCGGGGCGGGACTGGGAGCTGGGCTGGCAGACCGTGACGACCTCGCCGGTGGCGACCAGGGAGGCGGCGGTGTGGTAATCGCCGTGCAGCACCCGGGGGTTGAGGCCGACGGCGCGCAGCATGCGGTGCACGCCGTCCCATTCGCCGTCGACGGTGGGGTCGACCATCCACCGGTCCTCGGCGAGGTCGGCCAGGTGGACGACGGGCCGGACGGCCGCGGGGTGGTCGGCGGGCAGCATGACGAACTGCGGTTCGCGCTCGACCAGGACGCGCAGCCGCAGGCCCTCGGGGACGTGCAGCGCACAGCCCTCGACCTCGTGCACGAAGGCCACGTCGAGCTGTCCTTCGGTGACCCGGCGCAGCAGCGCGTTGGCGGAGACGTCCATCTGCAGGGTCGGTTCCAGGCCCGGCCGTCTGAGCCGGCGCAGCCAGCCGGCCAGGGCGCGGCTGGCCGTGGAGCCGACCCGCAGCCTGCTGTCGCCGCCGGCCGCCGCGGCGCGGGCCTCGCGGACCAGCGTGCTCATGTCGGCCAGCAGCGGCCGGGCCCGGCCGAGGACCGTCCGGCCGAGCGGGGTGGGGCGGCATCCGGTGCGCTCCCGGGTGAACAGGGGGCCGCCCAGGGTCTGTTCGATACGGGTCAACTGGGTGCTCAACGTGGGCTGTGCCACACCCAGTTGGCGTGCCGCCCGGTGCAGGCTGCCGGCGTCGGCGATGGCGCACAGTGCGCGTAGGTGCCTCACCTCGAGCTCCATGCAGGGAGCGTAAGGCGGAACAGTTGGTTGCGCCAGGTGAACAAAAGGCGGCGGAACAGGGCGAGTTCTGCACTCCGGCCGAAGGCGCGACGAGTGGCCGGACGGCGGGTGATAGCCCGGCCCTATCACCTGTTGCCATCATCACAGCGGGCTCACGGGCGCCCCACACTCGCCGATGACGACTTCTCCCCACTCCCCCACTCAAGGAGTCATCGATGCGTATCAGCCTGCCCCTGCTGTCCACCGCGGTCGGCCTCGGCCTGACGGCCGCCGCGCTCGGCGCCGGTCCCGCCGCGAGCGCCGCGGCCCCCCAGGAACCGGTCCGGGCCGCCCAGCTCGGTTATGAGCCCTCGGCCGGCTCGGGCGAGGACGCGGCAGCCAACCGGGCGTTCTTCGAGGCGGTCATCAAGTCCGTCGCCGAGAAGCGCGCCGCCAACCCGTCGGCCGCCGCGGCCGTCACGGTCTACTACAGCGCCACCAACGCGCCGAGCTTCCGTTCCCAGATATCCCGCTCGGCCCAGATCTGGAACAGCTCGGTGTCCAACGTGCGGCTCGCCGAGTCGAGTTCCGGTGCGGACTTCGCGTACTACGAGGGCAACGACTCGCGCGGTTCGTACGCCTCCACCGACGGGCACGGCAGCGGGTACATCTTCCTCGACTACCGGCAGAACCAGCAGTACGACTCGACCCGCGTGACCGCCCACGAGACCGGGCACGTGCTCGGTCTGCCCGACCACTACTCCGGGCCGTGCAGCGAGCTGATGTCGGGCGGTGGCCCGGGCACGTCCTGCACCAACGCCTACCCGAACTCCACCGAGCGCAGCCGGGTGAACCAGCTGTGGGCCAACGGCTTCAAGGCCGCCCTCGACAAGGCGCTGGAGAAGACCTCCCGTCGCTGAGCCGACGGCGGACCACCGTGTGGGCGGCCCGGCCGGGCCGCCCACACACGCGTGTGCGGGGGCGCACCCCGCTCCGGGTCACACGACGGCGGGGAGAGCGGCGCGCACGGCCCGGTGGACGGCCCGGGCGAGCCGGGCGCCCCACTCGGACCGGGGGCCCGCGAAGGCGTGCACGTCGGCGCCGTCGCGCGGGGCCCGGGCTGCGACGCACACCGCGTCGGTGGGGGTGCCCGAGCAGTCGAGACCGGCGTCGAGCAGCGCCTGGACCTTGGCCTCGGTCGCCGTCATCACCGCGTTGACCAGCGCGGCGTCGCTCAGCGCGACGGGTAGCGCGGTGACGATGTTGATCGTTCCGGGCGGCGCGGCCCCGGCGGCGCACTCCTCGGGCGCCGCCGCCCAGCCGCGTACCGAGATGCCGGCCGTCGCCACGGCCTCCGCCCCGCCGTCCCGCGCCCGTCCGTGGGCGGACACGTCGGCGGCGGTCATCAGGCCCACGCCGGATCCGCGGGCCCCGGCGGCCCGGGCCAGGTCGGCCAGGTGCCGGGCGGGGTCGGTGCGCCGGTAGCCGTGGGCGACCTGGGCGTTGAGCACCCACGCGCGCTCGGCGATCCCGCCGCCCAGCACCGCGCTGCTGGCCATCCGCCAGCCGGGCCCCGGGCACCACAGCAGGGCGTGCAGCCGTTCGCCGTCCTCCACCCGGGTCAGGTGGCGCGGGTCCAGCAGAGGGGCGGTCCCGGTGCGGGACGGCGGCAGGAGGGCGGGCACGGGTGGGGGCTCCCAGCGGTGATCGGAGAGGGCCGGCAGAGGTCGGCGGCGGACCGGACGATCGTACTCAGTGCCGGTGTCCCGGCGGCCGCCCGACCGGGCTGCCGCCGGGGCGCGTTGCGGAGCCGGATCGGGGCACCTTCACTGAACACAACTTCGCCACCAGGCGACGGATCGGAGGCCGCGATGCTGTCCCACACCCTGGAGCATGGGGTCCTGGTCATCACGGTGGACCAGGACCCGGGAATCGACGGGCGGGCCACGCTGACCACGCACATCACCAACCTGGTCGACGCCCATCAGCCGACCCCCGTCGTCATCGTGCTGACCGAGCGGGCGGGCGGCCATGCCGCGGTCAGCGCGGTGCTCCGGGCCCATCAGTGGTGCGGGCGGCTCGGTGTGCTGATGTCCGTGGTGACGCACAGCGCCCCCGTCCGGCGGCTGCTGGAGGACAACGCCGACACCTCGGGTCCGCGCCTGGTGGTGCACGCCCGCGTCGACACCGCGATCAGCACCGCGTTCACCGCCGCGGCCTAACCCCCCGAGGGGAGTTCCGCGGTGGCCGTCGGAGGCCGCGGACCGCCGTCACTGCCGTCCGAGCCAGAGGTCGGGGCCGAAGACCTCGTAGTGGACGGCCTCGGCGGGCACCCCGCGGCGCAGCAGGTCGCCGCGGACCGCGCGCATGAAGGGCACCGGGCCGCACAGGTAGACCGTGAGGTCCTCGGGCAGGTCGAGGCCGGTGAGGTCGGCGCGGCCGGTGGACGCCTCCGGCGCCTCGTCGCCGGGCTCCTCGTACCACAGGTGGAGCCGGGCGCCGGGCAGCGCGCGCACCAGGTCGAGCTGCTCCTGGCGGTGGGCGTGGTCGTCGGGGGTGCGGTCGGCGTGCACGACGGTGACCGGGCGGGTGGCGCCGGCGGCGGCCAGGTGGTCGAGCATGGACAGGATCGGGGTGACGCCGATGCCGGCGGAGGCCAGCAGCAGCGGGCCGTCGTGCTCGGCCAGGGCCAGGTCGCCGGCCGGCAGCGACACGCTGAGCACGTCGCCCTTGCGGGCGTTCGCGTACAGCCAGGAGGAGACCTCGCCGTCCGGCTGTCCGTCGCCCCGGACGCGCTTGACGGTGACGCGCCAGCCGGGGCGGCCGGGCGCGGCGGACAGACTGTACTGGCGGATCTGCCGGGCTCCGTCGGGGAGTTCGACCTGCACACTGACGTACTGCCCGGGCTGGAACGGTACGAGGGGACGGTCGTCGGCCGGCCCGAGGACCAGTGAGACCGCGTCGGCGCTCTCCTCGACCCGGTCGAGGATCTCCATGCGGCGCCAGACGTCGCCGTCCGCGACGCCCTTCGCGGCGTAGAGCCGCGCCTCCAGGGCGATGAGCGCGTTGGCCATCAGCCAGTAGACCTCGTCCCAGGCCCGGGCGACCTCGGGGGTGACGGCGTCGCCGAGCACCTCGACGACGGCGGCCATGAGGTGCTGGTGGACGATCGCGTACTGGTCGGAGGTGATGCCGAGCGAGGCGTGCTTGTGCGATATGCGCGAGAGCATCACGTCGGCGCGTTCGTCCGGGTTCTCCAGCAGCAGGCCGGCGAACGCGGCGACGGAGCCCGCCAGGGCCCGCTGCTGCTCACCGTTGGCCTGGTTCCCTCGGTTGAACAGGTCCCGCAGCAGTTCGGGGTGGGCGTCGAAGAGCTTGCGGTAGAACAGGTCGGCGATGTCACCGATGGCCGCTCCGACGGCGGGGAGAGTGGCTCGGACCACGGGAACGGACTGTTCGGAGAGCACAGCGACTCCTTAATTGGTAGACGATATTCGTGTTTTAGGACACAGGAAGGCACCCTGGGGGCAGCCGCCCGTCACCCCGAGGGGCGGTCCGTGAGGCCGATCAGGACCGGACCGGTCGGCGAGGCCACCAGGTCGGTCACGGTCAGCGGGTCGAGCGCGGCGTAGAACGCCTCCTGGGCGTCGCGCAGCGCCCCGCGCAGCCGGCAGGCCCCGCGCAGCGGGCACGGATTGTCGCCCTCGCAGTCGACCACCTCGCCGTCGCCCTCGAGTTCGCGCACCAGCCAGCCCACCGAGGCGCGCCGCCCCAGGCCGGTCAGGGTCAGCCCGCCACCACGCCCCCGCCGCGCCTCCACCACACCCAGGTGCTGGAGGCGGGTGATGGCCTTCGCCGCGTGGGTGTACGGCACACCGACGACCTCGGCCACCTCCCGGGTGGCCAGGGGTTCGTCACCGTCCCCCACCACGGCCAGGCGCATGACCGAACGCAGTGCCAGGTCGGTGAATTTCGTCAGCCGCACACCAGGACGCTATCAAATACGCATGCTAGGTTCGCCTTTACCCGGGGTACGGGCCCTGTGCAGTGCGTCACTGGGCCGACCGCACGGGGCGCACCGCTCAAGAGGGCGGCGTACAGGGACGGTTGGCACACGGATCGGCGACATCTGATGGCAGTGGAAGACAGCGGCTCCCCGGGCACGGCGGCGCACTCCCCCCTCCCCCGGGTGCTGTGCGACACGGCTGCGCTCGTGTCCCAGGGCGGCGACGCGCCGGCCGGTGCGCTGTGGAAACTGGCGGAGACCGGACGGCAGCTCGACGCCAACGTCGTCCGCCTGCCCGCCGGGGGAAGGGTGGACACGCACACCGAGCCCGACCTCGACGTCCTGCTCCTCGTCCTCGACGGGGCGGCCCGCCTCGACTGCGCCGACGGCGAACACCCCCTGCGCACGGGCGTCCTGACCTGGCTGCCGCACGGCTCGACGCGGGCCGTCCTCGCCGGGCCGGACGGGGTGACGTACCTGACCGTGCACCGTCGTCGCCCCGGCATGCGCATCCAGCCCCCTCAGGCCGCCGACCGGCTGCGCCGCTCCCTCGGCGAGGACGGCGCCTGATCAGCGGGAGCGGGCGCCCCGGGCCGGGGCGGCCCGCCGTGTCCCGGAGCGGTTCACCGCGCCTCGGTGCGCAGCTGTGCGAGGGACCGCGCCGTCAGGGGGCGTGGCTCCGTGTCGGGGTCGACGAGGACGACGGTGCAGGTGGCGGCGTGGGTGAGGGCGCTGGTGAAGCTGCCGTCGGCGAACTGGGTCAGCGGTCCCCTCGGGGAGCGGCCGACCGCGACCGTGCGGGCCCCGACCTCGGCGGCGTGCCGGGCCAGGGCGCGGCCCGCGGCGGCGTGGTCGCCGACGCCGGTGAGGATCTGGCCGCCGGCGGCGACACCGAGGCCGCCCAGCCGGTCGAGGTGCGCGGTGACGGCGGCCTTGGCCTCCGCGTCGGTCTCGGTGTCGGCGGCCTGTTCCTCGACGACGGCGGTCCGTCGTACGTGGACGACTTCGAGCGGGCTCCCGGTGTCGCGGGCGAGGCGTGCGGCGGCGTCCACGACGGCGGCGGCCCCGGGGTGGGCACCGACGGCCACGACCACGGGCGGCGCGTCGGTCGGGGCGGGGGCGCCGACGGGGGTCAGCGTCGGGGTCACCGGCTCCCCTTCGCCGGTGCCGGCCTCGGCCCGGCGCAGCAGCCGGTGTCCGCCGGCCAGGACGGGGACGGCGAGGAGGAAGGTGGCGGCACCGAGGTAGAAGGGGACGCTCAGGTCGGTGGCGTCGGCGAGCTTTCCGGCGACGTAGGGGGCCAGTCCGCCGCCGATGAAGCGCAGGAAGCCGTAGGCGGAGGAGGCGACGGGACGCTCGACCGGCGAGACGAGCATAACGGCCTGGGTGGTGAGGGTGTTGTTGATGCCGATGAAGGCGCCGCTGACGACGACCGCGACGATCACGGTCGTGGGGTGGGTGACGCCGGCGGCTATGACGGCCATGACGACGGCGAGGCCGAGCAGGTTGGCGTAGAGGACGGGCGCGGTGCCGAAGCGGGCCTGGAGGCGGGGCGCGAAGAAGACGCTGAAGGCGGCGACCAGCAGGCCCCAGCCGGTGAAGACCAGACCGAGCTCGTGGGCGTCCAGTTCCATCGGGTACGGGGCGTAGCCGAGCATGGTGAAGAAGCCCCAGTTGTACAGCAGGGCCATGATGCCCATGGTCAGCAGGCCGCGATGGCGCAGGGCCTTGAGGGGGGCCAGCGGTGAGGTGACCCGCTCGGGCCGGGGCAGGTCGGGGACGAAGGCGAGGGTGGCGATCAGGGCGACGGCCATCAGGGCGGCGACGCCGAAGAACGGGCCGCGCCAGCTGATCCCGCCCAGTTCGCCGCCGAGCAGGGGGCCGACGGCGATGCCCAGTCCGAGGGCGGTCTCGTAGAGGATGATCGCGCCGCTGAAGCCGCCGCTGGCGGAGGCCACGATGACCGCGAGGGAGGTGGCGATGAACAGGGCGTTGCCCAGTCCCCAGCCGGCCCGGAATCCGACGATGCCGTCGATGGAGTCGGTGGCGCCGGCCAGGGCGGCGAAGACGACGATGACGGCGAGGCCGGTGACCAGGGTGCGCTTGGCGCCGATGCGGCTGGAGACCCAGCCGACGAAGAGCATGGCGACGGCGGTGACGATCAGGTAGCTGCTGAACAGCAGGGAGACCTGGCTGGGGGTGGCGTCGAGGCTTTCGGCCAGCGCCGGCAGGATCGGGTCGACCAGGCCGATGCCCATGAACGAGATGACGCAGGCGAAGGCGACGGCCCAGACGGCCTTCGGCTGCCGGAAGGGACTGGCGGCCTTTCCACGGGGTGCACTCATGCGCGGTCTTCCTCCGGGGGGTACGGACGGTTGCGGATGACCCGGGCCAGGGCCAGCAGCGCGGTGGTGGTCGCCTGTCGCTCCGGCCCGGTCATGTCCTCCATGAGCTGCCCGAGGGCCCGGGCACGCTCGATGCGCCGCGCGGCCAGGACCTCGGCGCCGGCGGGTGTCACCGCCACGAGTACGCCGCGGCCGTCGCTGACGTCGGCGGCGCGCCGGACCAGGCCCGCGCGTTCCAGGCGGGTGACGAGCTGGGTCATGTTCGGCTGGGAGACGCCCTCGGCCCTGGCCAGCTCGGTCAGCCGCCGGGGGCCCTCGCGGCTCAGCCTGGCCAGCGTCGAGGCGGCGGCGGTGCTCAGACCACCGGTCCGGGCACTGTGCCGCACGTACCTGATCATCTCCTCCGCGGCGATGATCAGGTCGTCGGGGTCCGGGTCCTTCCGGAGCGGACCGTGCGGGCCGGGGCCCTCCGTCGGCACATCCATAAGCGCATTATGCATTTAGATGTAGCGTGAAACAAGATGTGTCGCGGCGCCCTTCCCGTTGCGTCCTTCCGTCCCCGGGGCACTCGTCGCGGGAGCCGAGGGGAAGAGGAGGAAACGGCATGGACGACTGGCGCGGGTTCGCGGAGCAGATGGCGTCGCTGGCACGCGATCTGCTGGCCCAGGAATCGGTGCACGACACCCTGCGGCGGATCACCGCCGCGGCCACCGAGCTGGTGGCGGACTGCGACGCCGCCGGCATCCTCATCCTGCGGGGCGGCACGGTGCAGTCGCTGGCCCCCACGGAACAGGTGGTGGTCGACAGCGACGAACTGCAGGGGCGCGTCGGGGAGGGCCCGTGCTTCGACGCCGCCCGCACCTCGTCGGGGGAGCGCCAATTCCGGATCGTCGACTTCACCGACGAGGCGGTGCGCTGGCCCAAGTACGTCCCTCAGGCACGCAAGCTGAACCTCGGCAGCATGATGGGCTTCCTGCTGTTCACCGAGGACGAGGACCTCGGCGCGCTGAACCTGTACTCCTACCGCCCCGGCGCCTTCACCGAGGCCGACGAGACGGCCGGCTGGCTGCTGGCCTCGCATGCGGCGGTCGCCTTCTCCAGCGCCCGCACCCACGCCCAGTTGCAGGAGGCCATCGGCACCCGGCACACCATCGGGGAGGCCATGGGCATCCTCATGGGACGGCACCGGCTCACCGAGGACCAGGCCTTCGCCGCGCTGCGCCGCTACTCGCAGGACCACAACGTCAAACTCCGGGAGGTGGCGGCACGGGTCTGCGAACGGGGCACCATGCCCTGAGACCGCGTCGGGCGTTTGCTTCCCGTCCCGCGGGTAACTCCGGCATTCCGGACACCGAACCCGGGAGTCGCCATGTGGAAGCGCAAGGGCAGGAAGGACCGTCGGGCCGCCAAGCCGGTCCCCATGGAGCTGTGCGACCTGTGCGCCAGGGTCTTCCCCGAGGACGAGTCCGTGACGGGCTACGTGCCGGACTCGTCCGCGGTGCACGCCACCAACGAGTGGTTCGACGGGCTGCGGCTCATCACGGCGTGCTCGGACGAGCACTTCGACGAGATCAAGGACGGGTACGCCCACCGGCCCTTCGTGGACGAGGAGCTGTGGGCGGCGAAGGTGAGCCGGGCCCTGACCACCGGGCCGCCCGCCCTGTCCATGGACCAGCTCGGCTGCCGGACGGGTCTCCAGGAGCCCCAGATACGCGCGGCCGTCGCCTGGCACAACGAGCGCGTGCGGGAGGCACAGCAGCGCAGCGACCCCTGAGGGCACCGGGTCCCGGGGCCCGCGTCAGCGCGGCGGGCGGACCCCGTGCACCCGGTAGGGCTCCGCGTCCGCCCACCTGACGTCCAGGCCGAGACCGGGCCGTGAGGTGTCGGGGCGCAGGGCCCCGCCCTCGGGCGCCAGGGTGCCGTCGAACAGCATCCGCTCGACGCGCACGTGGTCGTGGAAGTACTCCAGGTGCCGCAGCCGGCGCACGGCGCAGAAGGCGTGCGCGGACACCGCGGGCGCGCAGTGCGCGGACAGGTCCAGGTGCCGGACGGCGGACAGACCGGCCACCTCCAGCACGCCGGTGATGCCGCCGCACCGGGTGACGTCGGCCTGGAGGCAGTCGACCGCGGGGCCCTCGGTCAGGTTGGCGAAGTCCTGAGCGGTGAAGGCGTACTCCCCCGCGGTGATCTCCAGCCGTGCCGGGCCCCGCTCGCGCAGCATCCGCAGCCCCTCCAGGTCCGCGGAGCCGACCGGTTCCTCGAACCAGCGCACGTCCCACTCGTCGTGGAAGCGGTGCGCCCAGTACAGGGCCTCCTTGCGGCCGAGCGCACCGTTGGCGTCGGTGAACAGCTCCGTCCCGTCACCCACCGCCCGGCGTACGGCGGTCAGGCGCCGCGGGTCGGCCTCCGGGTCCCGCGAGGTCTTCAGCTTCACCCGCCCGATGCCCTGCCCGGCCCATCCGGCGAGCTGGTCGGTGAGGCGGTCCAGGGGGTAGTTGGTGAAGCCGCCGCTGCCGTAGACGGGCACCCGGTCGTGGTGGGCGGGCAGGAGCTGGACCAGCGGAAGGTCCAGCAGCCGTGCCTTGAGGTCCCACAGCGCCACGTCGACGGCGGAGCGGGCCATCGCCCCGACGCCGGGCCGGCCGGCGTTGCGCATCCGGCCGCCCATCCGCTCCCACAGGGCGGGGGGCGAGGAGACGGGGCTGCCCTCGACGACCGGCCTGAGTACCGAGTCCACGAAGGACGCCACCGAGACGTCCCCGTAGGTGTAGCCGACTCCGGTGCGGCCGCCGGCGTGCGCGCGCACCAGGACCAGGGTCGTGGCGTCCCACTCCAGGGTGCCGTCCTGCTCGCGGCCCTCGGGCCCGTCGGTGGGGATCTCGAAGGCATGCACGTCGACCGCGTCGACCGGGCACGCGTCCAATGCCCTCGTTCCCGGGCCGGTCGGCGTCGTCATCGCGGGCTCCCTCGCCTTCTCGTTCCGGGGCCCGGTTCCCCGCGTCGTCCGGTCCATGCGCGGCCGTACGGGTCAACCGACGTTTGTCCGGGCGCGGGCCGGGTCACTCAGTTCCCCGTCGCGAGCCATCGAAAAGAGGCCCGAGGAGCACCCCGTGAACCGGTTGTGGCGGCCGTTCCACCGTGCGTGGGACTGGCTGGCCGCGTCCGCCCTGGTCCGGCGCGGCCGGGACCTGGAGCTGATGCACAGGGCCATGGGTTTCGCCACGCTCGCCCTGGTCACGCTCGCACCGCTGCTGATCGTGGTGGCCGCCGCCGACCCGCTGGGCCGCGGGGGCTTCGCCTCGTGGCTGGCCGACGGCATGGGGCTGTCGGGGCGGTCGGCCAAGGTGCTGACCGACATCATCAGTCCGCCGACCAAGGTCGTCGGCACGACGAGCGTCTGGGGCGGGATCCTGCTCGGCGTCTTCGGCGTGTCCTTCGCGGCGAGCGTCCAGAACGGGTACGAGCGGATCTGGGAACTGCCCGCCGGCCCGTGGCACCGCATCTGGCGCCAGATGACCTGGGTGGTCCTGCTGACCGCCTACCTGTACCAGGAGGTGCAGACACGGACCGCGCTGCACGGTTCGGCGCGGATCGCGCTGTCGACCGCCAGCGGCATGCTGTTCTTCTGGTGGGGCCAGCACTTCCTGCTGGGCGGCCAGGTCCGCTGGCGCGACCTGCTGCCGGGAGCGTTCGCCACGATGGTGGGCCTGATCGGCCTGCGCGGCTTCTCCTACCTCTTCTTCACGCCGCTCATCCTCGACAACGCCTTCAGCTACGGTGCGGTCGGCATCGTGCTGGTGGTGGAGTCCTGGCTGATCGGGGTCGGGTTCGTCGTCTTCGGCGGCGCGATGGTGGGGCACTGGTTCTGCGAGCACCACTGGTGGGCGCGGAACATCGACCGCAGGCCGGACTGACCCGGGCCCCGGGCGGGTCCTCAAGCGGCGCGGCGGCGCAGTCCGCCCGCGAGTGCCGCGGCCACCGCCCCGGCCGTGGCCGTGGCCAGGGCCAGCGGCCGGCGGTTGCGGGAAATCCAGAACTGGACGCTGCGCGGATGGGCCTCCTCGTCGAAGATCCCGTGTGCGCCGTAGTCGTCCGGGGCGGTGTCGTCGGGCGGCTGCCAGAGGTTGACCGGCCGCGAGGGGTCGACGGGGCGGTCGGTCTGCTGCCCCTCGTAGCCGGTGCGCGCCAGATAGCGGTCCAGGAGCCCCGGGGCGAACTTCTGGCCCAGCAGGGTGGCGACGGTGGAGCCGCCCACCCAGTACACGCGCCGCTCGGGGTGGTCCGCGGCGTGCAGCACGGCCCGGGCGGCGACCTCGGGCTGGTAGACGGGGGCCACCGGGCGCGGATGGCGGGGCAGCCGGGTGAGGACCCAGCTGAACTGGGGTGTGTTCAGCCCCGGCATCTGCACCATGGTCACCCGCACCCCGCTGCGGTCGTGCAGCAGCTCGCAGCGCAGCGACTCGGTGAAGCCCTGGATGGCGTGCTTGGCCCCGCAGTAGACGGCCTGGAGCGGGACACTGCGTTCGGCCAGCGCGGATCCCACCTGGACGATGGTGCCGCGATCGCGCGGTGTCATGCGCCGCAGGGCGGCCTGGGTGCCGTGGACGAAGCCGAAGTAGGTCACCTCGGTGGCGCGCCGCAGCTCCTCGGGCCGGATCTCCGCCACGGGCGCGAAGACGGTCGAGAACGCGGCGTTCACCCATACGTCGATCGGGCCGAGTTCCTCCTCGACGCGGCCGGCCGCCGCGTCCACGGCCGCCGCGTCGGCGACGTCCACGACCAGGGGCAGGGCGCGCCCGCCCGCTTCGCGGACCTCCTCGGCCGCGCGCGCGAGGGCGTGCTCGCCCCGTGCGAGCAGGGCCACCGCGGCCCCGCGGGCGCCGAAGGCCCGGGCGGTGGCCCGCCCGACGCCGCCACTCGCGCCGGTGACCACGAC
Source organism: Streptomyces violaceorubidus (assembly GCF_000717995.1). Taxonomy (GTDB): domain Bacteria; phylum Actinomycetota; class Actinomycetes; order Streptomycetales; family Streptomycetaceae; genus Streptomyces; species Streptomyces violaceorubidus. Next base: position 71,553 of record NZ_JODM01000009.1, on the reverse strand, counting down.
GACCTCGGTGCCGTTCGCACCCCGGTGCCGGGTGCCGCTCACTTCCTGCCCCGGCCCGGGAGGTGGCCGGCGTACTCGGTGAGCTTCTGGCGTACGCCCTTGGTGGCGATGCCGGTCAGCTCCGGGTCGTGCAGCGCCGCCTTGATGGCCTTCTTGCCCTGGTCCTTCATGATGTGCGGCGGGATCGGTGCGATCTCCGCGTCGACCTTGAACTCCAGGACCACGGGCCGGTCGGCGGCGAGCGCCTCGTCCCAGGCGCGGCCGACCTTCCCGGGGTCGGCGCAGACGATGCCCTTGAGGCCCAGCAGCTCGGCGTAGGCGGCGTAGGGGACGTCGGGGATGTCCTGGGAGCCCGGGTACTTGGGGTCGCCGGACATGGCGCGCTGCTCCCAGGTGACCTGGTTGAGGTCCTGGTTGTTGAACACGCAGAAGATCAGCGGCGCCGTCCCGGACAGGCGGTCCAGATAGCGCTTGACGGTGATCATCTCGTTCATGCCGTTCATCTGGAAGGCGCCGTCCCCGATGAAGGCGATCACCGGACGCTCGGGGTACGCGAACCGCGCCGCGATGGCGTACGGCGTGCCCGGGCCCATCGTGGCCAGGGTGCCGGAGAGGGAGGCCTGCATGCCGTCGCGCAGCAGGAGGTGGCGCGCCCACCAGTTGGTGCCCGAGCCGGAGTCGGCCGTCAGGATGACGTCGTCCGGCAGCCGCGGGGAGAGTTCGGCGGCGACGGCCTGCGGGTTGATGGTCTTGCCGAAGTGCTCACCCGCCCAGCGGTCGCACAGGTCGTGCCACTCCCGGACGTCCTTCTCGATCTTCTCCCGCCAGCCCCGGTCCTCCTTGCGCTGGAGCATCGGGACGAGTGCGCGCAGCGTCTCCCTGGAGTCGCCGACGAGATGGGCGTCCATGGGGTAGCGGATGCCGATCATGCGGCCGTCGATGTCGATCTCGACGCCCCGTGCCTGTCCCTCCTCGGGCAGCCACTCCGAGTACGGGAAGCTGCTGCCGACCATGAGCAGGGTGTCGCAGCCCTGGATCATGTTGTCGCTGGCCTTGCTGCCCAGCAGGCCGATGGGCCCGGTGACGTAGGGCAGGTCGTCGGGCAGGACCTGGCGGCCGAGCAGGGCCTTGGCGACGCCGGCGCCGAGCAGGTCGGCGACCTCCTTCACCTCGTCCTCCGCGTTCGCCGCGCCCTGGCCGACGAGGATGGCGACCTTCTTCCCGGCGTTGAGGACGTCGGCGGCCTTGCGCAGCTCGTCGAGGTCGGGCAGGACCCTGGGGCGGCTCCAGCCCACGCTGGAGAAGACGGAGCCGTGCTCCCTGGGCGGGGAGGGCTGGGCCTCCTCCTCCTGGATGTCGTTGGGGATGATGATCGTCGCGACGCCCCGGGTGGTCAGCGCGGTCTTGAAGGCACGGTCGATGACGTGCCGGGCCTGGCCGGGGTGCACGATCATCTGGCAGTACTCGGACACGTCCGCGAAGAGCTGGTCGAGGGCGATCTCCTGCTGGTAGTGGGTGCCCAGCGACAACCGCTTCTGCTGGCCCACCACCGCCACCACGGGCTGGTGGTCGAGCTTCGCGTCGTACAGGCCGTTGAGCAGGTGCACGGCGCCCGGACCCGACGTGGCGACGCAACACCCCACCTCGCCGGTGAACTTGGCGTGGCCGCAGGCCATGAACGCGGCCATCTCCTCATGCCGGGCCTGGATGAACTCCGGTTCGCCGGCGGCCCGGTCGAACGCGCCGAGCAGACCGTTGATGCCGTCACCCGGATAGCCGTACACCCGCTGGACGCCCCACTCGGACAGGCGCTGGAGCACGTAGTCGGCGACTTGGGTCATGGGGCTCTCCCGGACGTGGGGGGACGACGGTCGGCTTGTGGGGTTACCCTCACGGCCGCCCCTAAACCGGCTCTGCGCCCCCTTCGTCCGCCGCCGTGCCCCGCCTCCGCGTCGGCGGCGGCGCCGTGCTCGCCCGGGTCACCAGCCGGGTCGGCACCAGTGTCGTGCCCCGTTCCGGACCGGGCGCCCGCATCGTGCGCAGCACGGCCCGGACGCAGAGCCGGCCGACCTCGGCGAAGTCCTGGTGGACGGTGGTCAGCGGGGGCAGGAAGGAGCCGGCCTCGGCGATGTCGTCGAAGCCGATGACGCTGACCTCCTCCGGCACGCGCCGGCCGCGTTCGTGCAGGGCGCGCAGCAGGCCGAGGGCCATCTGGTCGTTGGCCGCGAAGACGGCGGTGCAGTCCTCGCGGGCGGCGAGTTCCAGACCGGCCCGGTAGCCGGACTCCGCCGACCAGTCGCCCCGGACGAGCGGCGGCGGGGTGCGTCCGGCCTCGGTGAGCGTCCGCCGCCAGGCGTCGGTGCGGCGCTGGGCTGCGAAGGAGTCCTCGGGGCCGCCGAGGTGCCACACCGTGTCGTGCCCGAGGTCCAGCAGGTGGCGCACGGCGGCGCGGCTGCCGCCGGCCTGGTCGGTGTCGACGACCGTGTAGGTGTCGCCGGCGTCGGAGTCGACCACGACCACCTGGACGTGCGGCGGCAGTTTGAGGGAGGCCGCGTCCAGGAGGTGGACCTCCATGATGACGATGACCGCGTCGACGGCCAGTTCCTCCAGGCGCGAGAACGCGCCGCGCACCTCGTCCTGGGTGGGGACGGCGACCGGCAGCAGCGTGACCGCGTACCCCTCGCTCGCCGCGGAGGTCGCGATGGCCTCCAGGGTGCGCACGTTGCCGGTGGTGGCCAGCGTGAAGGTGATGACGCCGATGGTGCGGAACTCGCCCCGTTTGAGGGCCCGGGCGGCGCTGTTGGGCCGGTAGCCCAGCTCCTTCATGGCCGCGAGCACCTGCCGGCGGGTCTCCTCGGTCACGCCGGCGTAGCCGTTGGAGACCCGGGAGACGGTCTGCGAGGAGACTCCCGCCAGCCGGGCGACGTCCGCCATGGAGGCCGTGCGCTCCCGGCCGCGCCGGCCACGCGCGGGTGCGCTCGCGGGGACTTCCTCAGCCGTGCTCACTCGCCGTCAGCCGCCTCTCTGTCGTCGTCGGTCCCGGTGCGAAAGGACCCTTGACCGTCGTCATCGGGGCAGTGTAGACATGCCGCCATCAGATGTTTACGTAAACATAACAGCTCGACGCTTTCTCCCGGCGCGTGATGTTTACGCAAACATCGGCGATGTTCCAGGACGTGGACGAGCGAGGACGACATGACGACGCTGCAACCGCCGGCCGCCGCCGAGCCGCGGCCCGCCCCACCCCCGGTGCGGCGGGAGCGCCGCTCCTGGACGGGGTGGGGCTTCCTCGGTCCCTTCGTGGCCGTGTTCGCCCTGGTGTTCCTCGCGCCCATCGCGTACTCGGTCTATCTCAGCCTCTTCCGCGACCAGTTGATCGGCGGGACCACCTTCGTCGGCCTCGACAACTACGGCGAGGCGCTCCGGGACGAACGGTTCTGGGCCTCGCTCGGCCGGGTCTCGCTCTTCCTCGCCGTGCAGGTGCCGATCATGCTCGGCATCGCGCTGCTCGTGGCCCTGGCCCTGGACAGCGGACGCCTCTACGGCCGGGACTTCTTCCGCATCTCGATCTTCCTGCCGTACGCCGTGCCCGCCGTGGTGGCCACCCTGATGTGGGGCTTCATGTACGGCACCCGCTTCGGCCTGGTCGGTGACATCAACGGCGCGCTGGGCGTCTCGCTGCCCGACCCGCTCTCCCCCGACCTGGTACTGGCCTCCATCGGCAACATCGTGACCTGGGAGTTCGTCGGCTACAACATGCTGATCTTCTACTCGGCGCTGCGCGTGGTGCCCCACTCGCTCTACGAGGCGGCCCAGATCGACGGCGCCGGCCAGATCCGCGTCATCACCGCCATCAAGCTCCCGGCCATCCGCGGGGCCCTGGTGATCGCCACCATCTTCTCGATCATCGGCAGCTTCCAGCTCTTCAACGAGCCCAGCATCCTGCAACCCCTGGCGCGCAACGCCATCACCACGGACTACACGCCGAACTACTACACCTACGCGCTGTCCTTCAACGGACAGCAGCACAACTACTCCGCGACGGTCGCCATCGTCATGGGGCTGATCACCATGGTCGTCGCCTACGCCGTGCAGCTGCGCGGCATGCGCAAGGGAGTGTGAGGCAGCGATGACCGGTCCCGTCGCCACCGTTTCCGACCGTTGTGCGCCCGTTCCGTCCGGCACCTCGGGCCCCGTCCCGCGGCTGCGCGCATCCCGGCGCCGGCACGTGGCCGACAAGCCCCGGCGCAGCATGCTGCTGACCGCCCTCACCGCACTCGTGCTGCTGTACAGCCTGGTGCCGCTGGTCTGGCTGGCCATCAGCGCCACCAAGACGCAGGAGGGGCTGTCCCGTTCCGCCGGTCTCTGGTTCGACCGCGACTTCGCGCTGTGGGACAACATCACCGAGACGTTCACGTACAACGACGGCGTCTTCACCCGCTGGCTGCTCAACACCCTGCTGTACGTGGGGCTCGGCGCGGGCGGCGCCACCCTCCTCGCCGTGCTCGGGGGCTACGCGCTCGCCAAGTTCGACTTCCCCGGCCGGCGTGCCGTCTTCGCCGTCGTCATCGGCGCGGTGGCGGTGCCGGGGACGGCGCTCGCGGTGCCGACCTTCCTGATGTTCAGCAAGATGGGGCTCACCAACACCCCCTGGGCGGTGATCATCCCGTCCCTCATCTCGCCGTTCGGCCTCTATCTGATGTGGGTGTTCGCCACCGAGGCCATCCCGACCGAGCTGATGGAGGCCGCCCGCATCGACGGGGCGGGCGAGGTGCGCACCTTCTTCCGCGTCGTCCTGCCGCTGCTGGCCCCCGGCATCGTCACCGTGCTGCTGTTCACCATGGTCGCGACCTGGAACAACTACTTCCTGCCGCTGGTCATGCTCAAGGACCCCGACTGGTATCCGCTGACCCTGGGGCTCAACAGCTGGAACCAGCAGGCCGCGACCGCCGGCGGCGATGCCGTCTTCAACCTCGTCGTCACCGGCTCGCTCCTCACCATCGTGCCGCTGATCGCCGCGTTCCTGCTGCTCCAGAAGTACTGGCAGTCCGGTCTCGCCGCCGGCAGCGTCAAGGAATAGCCCTCCCCCTCCCCCTGTCCCTGTCCCTGTCCCTGTCCCTGTCCCTGTCCCTGTCCCTGTCCTTCACCGAACACCCCGCCCACCCTCAACGGTGCCGGTTCCGGCCACGAAGAAGTGGAAGCACACCCATGCCCACACACCTGTCCCAGCACGCGCGCCGCCTCCTGCGCGGCACGGTCCTCGTCTGCGCCCTCGCCCTGGGGGCGAGCGCCTGCGGAGACTCCGACGACGGGGGGACGAGCCAGAAGGCCGTCTCCGAGGCGGACATACAGGCGGCCCTCAAGGAAGGCGGCACCCTCACGGTCTGGGCCTGGGAGCCCACGCTGAAGCAGGTCGCCACCGACTTCGAGAAGGCGCACCCGGGCGTCAAGGTGAACCTCGTCAACGCCGGTACCAACAAGGACCAGTACACGGCGCTTCAGAACGCCATCTCGGCGAAGAAGGGCGTCCCGGACGTCGCCCAGGTCGAGTACTACGCGATGGGCCAGTTCGCCCTGACCAAGCAGCTCACCGACCTCAAGTCCTTCGGCGCCGACAAGCTCTCCGCCAAGTTCTCCCCCGGCCCGTGGAACGGTGTGAAGGCCGGTTCGGACGGCGTCTACGCGCTGCCGATGGACTCCGGTCCGATGGCGCTGTTCTACAACAAGAAGGTCTTCGACAAGTACGACATCAAGGTGCCCACCACCTGGGACGAGTACCTGGACGCCGCCCGCGACCTGCACAACGCCGACCCGAAGGCGTACATCACCGCCGACAACGGCGACGCCGGATTCGCCACCAGCATGCCCTGGCAGGCCGGTTCGCGGCCGTACGCGGTCGACGGCACCAAGGTGAGGATCGACTTCTCCGACCAGGGCGCCAAGACCTTCACCGGCACCTGGCAGCAGCTCATCGACGAGAAGCTGCTCGCCTCGGTCCCCGCCTGGACCGACGAGTGGTACAAGGGCCTCGGCGACGGCAGCATAGCGACGCTGACGACCGGCGCCTGGATGCCCGCCAACCTGGAGTCCGGCGCGAAGTCCGCCTCCGGCGACTGGCGCGTCGCCCCGATGCCCCAGTGGAAGGCGGGCGACAAGGTCAGCGCCGAGAACGGCGGCAGCGCGCTCGCGCTCCCGGAACTGGGCAAGAACGAGGCTTTGGCGTACGCCTTCGTCGAGTACGCGAACGCGGGTGACGGCGTGCGGACCCGGCTGGAGAACGGCGCCTTCCCGGCGACCACCGCGGATCTGCAGTCCACGAGGTTCCAGGACACCGCCTTCCCGTACTTCGGCGGCCAGAAGGCCAACAAGATCTTCGCCGAGTCGGCCGCCGAGGTCCCCGACGACTGGTCGTACCTGCCCTACCAGGTCTACGCGAACTCGGTCTTCAACGACACCGTCGGCAAGGCCTACGTCTCCGGCACCACGCTGGCCGAGGGCCTCAAGTCCTGGCAGCAGGCCTCGGTCGAGTACGGCGAGGAGCAGGGCTTCACCGTCGAGAAGTAGCGCACGCCCCCACCGGAAGGACCGCCATGATCTCCACCCTCCACTCCCGCCCGCACCGCGGGACGGACGGTGCGCCCACCCCGCGTCTGGCCTACGGCGCCGACTACAACCCCGAGCAGTGGCCCCGCGCGGTGTGGGAGGAGGACGTACGGCTGATGCGCGCGGCCGGCGTGAACATCGTCTCGCTCGGCATCTTCTCCTGGGCCCGGATCCAACCCGGCCCGGACACCTGGGACTTCGCCTGGCTCGACGAGGTGATGGACCTGCTGCACGAGCACGGCGTCGGCGTCGACCTGGCGACCGCGACCGCCTCCCCGCCGCCCTGGCTGACCACCGCGCACCCCGAGATCCTCCCGGTCACCGAGCGGGGCGAGACGCTGTGGCCGGGAGCGCGCCAGCACTGGCGCCCGACCTCGCCGGTCTTCCGCGAGCACGCCCTGCGCCTGGTGCGGAAGCTGGCGACGCGCTACGCCGAGCACCCGGCCCTCATCGCCTGGCACGTCAACAACGAACTGGGCTGCCACAACGTCTACGACTACTCCGACGACGCGGCCCGTGCCTTCCGGGACTGGCTGCGCGCGCGGTACGGCACGACGGATGCCCTCAACCACGCCTGGGGCACGGCGTTCTGGTCGCAGCGCTACGGCGACTGGGAGGAGATCCTGCCGCCCCGGCTGGCGGCCTCGCACCCGAACCCGACCCAGCAGCTGGACTTCAAGCGCTTCTCCTCGGACGCACTCAAGGATCACCTGCGCGCGGAGCGGGACCTGCTGCGGGAGCTGACCCCCGACGTACCCGTCACCACCAACTTCATGGTGATGCCCGGCACCAAGGGCATGAACTACGCGGACTGGGCCGGCGAGGTGGACTTCGTCGCCAACGACCACTACGTCGTCCCGCACCCGCAGGCCCGGGACGAGCTGTCGTTCTCGGCGAACCTCACCAGCGGCATCGCGGGCGGCCGGCCCTGGTTCCTGATGGAGCACTCCACCAGCGCCGTGAACTGGCAGCCCGTCAACCTGGCCAAGCGGCCGGGCGAGATGGCCCGGGACTCGCTGACCCACGTGGCGCACGGCGCCGACGCGGTCTGCTTCTTCCAGTGGCGCCAGTCGGCGGCCGGCGCCGAGAAGTACCACTCGGCGATGGTCCCGCACGCCGGTGCGGACAGCGAGCTGTTCCGCGCGGTCACCGCGCTCGGCGACACGCTGAAGACCCTCGCGCCGGTCGCCGGGAGCGAGCGGGAGCCGGCCGAGGTCGGCATCCTCTTCGACTGGGAGTCGAGGTGGGCGAGCGAGCAGGACTCGCACCCCACCTCGCTGCTCGACTACCACCAGGAGGCGCTCGACTGGTACTCGGCGCTGCTCTCCCTGGGCATCCGCGCCGACGTCGTGACCACCGGCGCCGACCTGAGCCGTCACCGGGTGCTGATCGCGCCGGTGCTGCACCTGGTCCCGGCCGAGCTGGCCAAGGATCTCACCCGCTACGCCGAGCAGGGCGGGCACCTGGTCACCACGTACTTCTCCGGCATCGTGGACGAGAACGACCACGTGTGGCTCGGCGGTTACCCGGGCGCGCTGCGGGACCTGCTCGGCATCCGCGTCGAGGAGTTCGGCCCGCTGCCCGCCGGGCAGAGCGTGGAACTGGACGACGACAGCACCGGCGGCCTGTGGACCGACCACGTCACCGTCACCGCTCCGGGGACCGAGGTGCTCGTCCGCTACCGCACCGGTGCGCACGCGGGCCGCCCCGCGGTCACCCGGCGCGGCGCGGGCGCCGGTTCGGCCGCCTACGTCTCCACCCGGCTCGGCGCCGAGGGGCTGGCCGGACTGCTGCCGAGGCTGCTGGAGCCGGCCGGGGTGACGAGCGAGCTGCCCGCCCCGGTGCGCGGGCGGGTCGAGACCGCCGTGCGTCGCGGTCCCGGCGGACGGTTCCTGTTCCTGGTCAACCGGACCGACGAGCCCGTGACCGTCCCCGGGCTCAGCGGAGAGGTCCTGGTGGGCGACACCGGGGACGCGGGCGCCGTCGTCCTGGCGGCCCGGGGAGTCGCCGTCCTGCGCACGCCCACCGCCTAGGCGCACACCCGCACCTTCCGGTCGCCCCGGAGCGGCACGCACCCGCTCCGGGGCCCTCCCCTCCTGCCCGCCACCGGGTGGCAGGGGCCGCCGCAGCGACCACCACCACACCCCACGAGGGCGCGGCCGTCACGGCCTGACCGCCCGACTCCGGTGCCACCAGCGCTGGACGCCGACGGACGTGTCCGCCGGCTGATCCCTGCCCGCCCCTGCCGACCGTCCCGTACGGACACGAGGAGAGCGCATGACCACCGACCCCCGTGAGCACGAGGTCCGCCGCAGGATGGCCGCCCGGGAGCTGTACTCGGACGGCGCCCCGGGGCTGGAGGCCCTGGCGGAGGAACGCCTGCGCGGCAAGGAACTGGCGGACGCCTACAACCGGACCGGCGCGCGGGACGACGAGGGCCGCCGGGCGCTCCTGAAGGAGCTGCTCGCCTCGCTCGGCACGGGAGTGTGGATCGAGCCGCCGCTGCACGTGGCCTACGGCAACCGGGTGCGCCTGGGCGACGACGTGTACGCCAACTTCGGCCTCACCCTCGTCGACGACGTCGAGGTCTTCGTCGGGGACCGGGTGATGTTCGCCCCGCACGTGACCGTCAGCACCACCGGGCACCCCGTCCACCCGGATCTGCGCCGGGACGGCACGCAGTTCTCGGCGCCGGTGCGCGTCGAGGACGACGTGTGGATCGGGGCCGGCGCGCTGATCATGCCGGGGGTCACCGTCGGCCGGGGCTCGGTGGTCGGCGCGGGCAGTGTGGTGACGGCCCATGTGCCGCCGATGACGGTCGTCGCCGGGGCCCCGGCCCGGGTGCTGCGCGAGATCACGGACGCCGACCGCGAGTGGGCCTACCGTCCGCCCCGCACCCTGGGTACGGGCCGGGGCCGGTGACCGCGGCGGGCCGGCAACTGCCGTCGAACGCCCGGCACATGGCACGGCGGCGCCGCAGTACGATGATCCAGAACTGCGGCGGAGCGTCACCTCCCGGAGCACGGAGCCTGCCATGACCACGGACCACACCCCGCCTCCCCACATCGACACCGGCCGGGCCCACCCGGCGCGGGTCTACGACTGGCTGCTGGGCGGCAAGGACAACTACCCGGTCGACGAGGCGGTGGGCGAGACCCTGCCGCCCCAGGCGCGGGACGCGGCGCGGCAGAACCGCGCGTTCATGAACCGCGCGGTGGCGCACCTCGCCGCGCGGGGCATCGACCAGTTCCTGGACATCGGCACGGGCATCCCGACCGAGCCCAACCTGCACCAGATCGTCCAGCGGACGGTGCCGACCGCCAGGGTCGTCTACGCCGACAACGACCCCATCGTGCTGCGGCACGCGGAGGCCCTGCTGGTCAGCAGCCCCGAGGGGGCCACGGACTACATCCAGGCCGATGTGCGCGAGCCCGAGGAGATCGTGCGGCACGCCCGCGGGATCCTGGACTTCGACCGGCCGATCGCGCTGTCGCTGATCGCGCTGATGCACTTCGTCCCCGACGACCAGGACGCCCACGGAATCGTCCGGGGGCTGGTGGAGACCCTCCCGTCCGGCAGCCACCTGGTCCTGTCGCACGCCGCGATCGACCTCTTCCCCGAGCTGGCGGAGCAGGTGATCGCCCAGTACGCCAAGGGCGGCATCCGGCTCGGCTTCCGCACCCGGGCGGAGGTCGCCCGCTTCTTCGACGGTCTGGAACTGGTGCCGCCCGGCCTGGTCACGGCCACCGAGTGGTCCGGCGACGGCCTGGAGGCGCCCGCGCCGGAGGAGAGCGGTGTCTACGCGGGCGTGGCGCGCATCCCCTGACGCGTGCCACGCGTGCGGGACGACGGCTCAGCGGCGGCGCCGGTGCGTCGCCCAGCCGCTGCCGATCCCGGCGACGTGCAGGGCCAGCAGGGCGAGGCCGATGAGCATGACGTTGGTGGAGGTGAAGACGTCGTTGGTCGACACCTCCGCCGCGTTGATCAGCCAGGCGATGAGGAACAGAACCGCCGCGACGATGGCGAGCACGGTGTACATCCCTTCGGATCGGGCGGCACCGGGGCGGTGCCACCCCTCGCGTATGCCCCCGGCGGGCCGCGTGACACGGCGAAGGGCGCCGCACGCTTCGTACAGTGGAGGGAGCGGACCGCGGCGAACCCGCCCGGCCCCTCCCGCACCCCGCCCCGGAGCCCCCATGCACGATCCGTCCACCGCGCCGGACGAGGGTTCCGGGACGCTGTTCGGCCTGGACGCCCTCGCGCCCGGTCCGTCGTCCGGACCGTCCGCCTCCGGGCCGCCACCCTCCCGTCCGCTCTTCCGGGACTCCGCCGCCGCCCGCCGGCTGCTGCCGGTGCGGGAGATCCACGCCGAGCCGGCCGCCGCCGCCTCCCCGCGCGGCCGGCAGGTCCTCGCCCGGTTCCCCGACGCCCGCGTGGTCGAGGTGGACTCCCACTGGGGCATCCCGGGGCTGCACGGCAACGAGGGGAACGTCGAGCGGTGGGTGCGGGTCAAGGGCGAGACGCTCGTCCTCGGGGAGCGCAAGACGCTGACCACCCGGCCCAACGGGCGCTCCGCGGACTGGATCGCGCCGGGCGCCTCCAACGGCTGCGCCATGGCCTGCGCCTACTGCTACGTGCCGCGCCGCAAGGGGTACGCCAACCCCGTCACCGTCTTCACGAACATGGACCGGATCATCGCCCACCTCGGCCGGCACATCGCCCGGCAGGGTCCCAAGCGCGAGCCGAACCAGTGCGACGCCGACGCCTGGGTCTACGACGTCGGTGAGAACGGCGACTGCTCGGTGGACGCGCTGATCTGCGACAACACCGCGGACCTGGTGCACGCCTTCCGGCAGTGGCCGACGGCCAAGGCGTCCTTCGCGACGAAGTTCGTCAATCCCGACCTCCTCGCGCTGGACCCGCGCGGCCGGACCCGGATCCGGTTCTCCCTGATGCCGCCGGACGACTCCCGGCTGCTGGACGTGCGCACCTCGCCCGTCGCCGATCGCATCGCCGCGGCCGGCGACTTCCTGGACGCCGGGTACGAGGTGCACTTCAACCTCTCCCCCGTGGTGATGCGGCCGGGCTGGGAGGAGGCCTGGGCGGAGTTGCTGCGGCACCTCGACGACGTCCTGCCCGAGCGGGTCAAGCGGCAGGCCGCCGCCGAGGTGATCATGCTGACGCACAACCGGGACCTGCACGAGGTCAACCTGGGCTGGCACCCCCGCGCCGAGGAAGTGCTGTGGCGGCCGGAGATCCAGCAGGCCAAGCGCTCGGAGAACGGCGCGCTCAACGTCCGTTACCGGGCGGACGTCAAGGCCGGGGCGGTCGCCCGGCTCCGTGCGCTGGTCGCCGCCCGCACGCCCTGGCTGCGGATCCGGTACGCCTTCTGAGGCCGGTCCACGGCCATCAGGTAAGGCGAACCTAAGATCAGATAATGTTTCGTGTGCAACAACTTCCGGAAGCACCCCTTCCGGCAGTTCCGCGAGCACACTCGGGAGCCGGCCTTGCCTCACACGACCGACACGACCGGAGCCCGGCCCCGGGCCGTCACCGAGGACGGCTGGGTCGAACTCGACTCACGCGCACACCTGCGCGAGCTGCTGGGCGAACCCTGGCCCCTCGTCATCGACAAGGTGCACGACCGGCTCACGGACGACGACCGGGACATCCTGGACCGCTCCCCCTTCTGCCTCCTGGCGACCTCCGACGCGGGCGGCAACTGCGACGTGTCGCCCCGCGGCGACGCACCGGGCTTCACCCACGTCCTCGACCCCGGCACCCTCGCCCTGCCGGACCGGCCGGGCAACCGGCGCGGGGACAGCTTCCACAACATCCTCGACAATCCGCACGCCGGTCTGCTGTATCTGGTCCCCGGCGGCAAGGAAGTGCTCCGCGTCAACGGCCGGGCCCGGATCCTCACCGACGCGCCCTTCTTCGACGCGATGGCGCGGGACGGAAGGCGTCCGGAGCTCGCCCTGCTCCTGGAGATCGACGAGATCTACCTCCACTGCCCGATGTCCCTGAACCGGGCGGGACTGTGGAAAGAGCGGTCCCCGCAGGCGAGTTGAGCCCTGCGCACCATCCGGCGGCGAGGGCCGGAGCACGCGCCGCGGGGGCATTGTGAGCCCCGTCTCTACCAGCCGTTTTTAGGTTAGGCTAACCTTCGCTACGTGAGATCAGCTGAAGACGCAGCCGGTACCCCGCGCCTGCGCGGACATGAGCTGTCGGCGACGGGCGTGACCGTCGCGTACGACGGCGTCGATGTCGTGCACGACGCGGGGGTCAGGCTCAAGCCCGGCGAAGTGACCGTCCTGGTGGGCCCCAACGGCAGCGGGAAGTCGACGCTGCTGCGGACCGTCGCCCGGCTGCAGCGGGCCCGCAGGGCCACGCTCAGCCTGGACGGCACCACCGACGGACTGGCGCTGACGTCCCGTGAGTTCTCGCGGTACGTCGCCCTGCTGACCCAGGGACGGCCGACGCCCGGCGGGCTGACCGTGCGGGACGTCGTGGAGTTCGGCCGGTATCCGTACCGGGGCCGTTGGGGGCGGCCCGATCCGGACGGCCCGGCCGCCGTCGACCGGGCGCTCGCCCTCACCGGCGTCGACGGCCTCGCCGACCGCGGCGCCGACCACCTCTCCGGTGGGCAGTTGCAGCGGGTGTGGCTCGCCAGCTGCCTCGCCCAGGAGACCGGCGTACTGCTCCTGGACGAACCCACGACCTACCTCGACCTGCGCTACCAGGTCGAACTCCTCGACCTCGTCCGCGACCTGGCGGACGACCACGGCATCGCCGTCGGGGTCGTCCTGCACGACCTCGACCAGGCGGCGGCCGTCGCCGACCGGATCGCGCTCCTCGAAGCGGGCCGGATCGTCGCCGAGGGCACGCCCGAGGACGTGCTGACGCCCCAGCGGCTGACCGCCGTCTACGGCATCCGGATCGATGTCGACACCGACCCACTGACCGGCCGGCTGCGCACCCGCCCGATCGGCCGCCACCACATACGAACCCCCGAAAGGCTCGGCACCACCTCATGAGACGCCTCCTGCTCACCGCGGCCGCCGCCACCGCCGCGGCGCTCACCCTCTCCGCCTGCGGCACCACCGAACCCGCCGCCGACACGACGGAGAAGAAGGCCTCCGAGGCGATCACGCTCAAGGACGGCAAGGGCACCGAGGTCAAGCTCGACGGGCCGGCCACCAAGGTCGTCGCCACCGAGTGGAACGTCGTCGAGAGCCTCGTCTCGCTCGGGGTGGACCCGGTCGGCGTCGCGGACGTCAAGGGCTACAAGACCTGGGACAGCGCCGTTCCGCTGAAGAACGAGCCCAAGGACATCGGCACCCGCGGCGAGCCGAGCATGGACACCGTCGCCTCCCTCGCGCCCGACCTCATCGTCGCCACCACGGATCTCACCCCCGCCGCCGTGAAGCAGTTGCGCGAGGTCGCCCCGGTGATCGAGGTGAAGTCCGCCGACGGCACCGGCCAGATCGACCGGATGCTGGAGAACGTCGACCTCATCGCCCGGGCCACCGGCACCACGGACCGGGCCAAGTCGCTGCGCGAGGGCTTCGAGGCCAAGGTCGCCGAGGGCAAGAAGGCCCTGGCCGACGCCGGGTCGGCCGGCAAGGACTTCGCCTTCGCCGACGGCTACGTCGCCTCCAACCAGGTCTCGATCCGCCCCTACACCGCGAACTCGCTCATCGGCGAGGTCAACGAGGCGATCGGTCTGAAGAACGCCTGGACGGTGAAGGGCGACGCGGCCTACGGTCTCGGCACCACCGACGTCGAGGGCCTGACCAAGCTGCCCGAGGACACCCGGTTCGCCTACATCGGCAACGACGACGATCCGAGCGCCACCCCCTTCACCGGTGAGCTGGCCAAGAACTCGGTCTGGAGGTCCCTGCCGTTCGTGAAGGCCGGCGACGTGCACCGCCTCGACGACGGCATCTGGATGTTCGGCGGTCCCGGGTCGATGGAGGCGTACATCGACGCCGTCGTCGGCGCCCTGACGAAGTAGCGGGGCCATGGCCGTCACCGCAACCGAACCCACCGCGGCCCGTCCGTCGACGGTTCCCACCTCCCGGTCGGGCGCGGCCGCGGTGACGGCCGGAATCGTCCTGCTGGTCGCCGTGCTCGCCGTCGTCGACATCACGCAGGGCACCGCGGCCGTCGGGCCGTCCGAGGTCCTCAAGGCCCTGACCGGGCGGGCCGATCCGAACGACGCGTCCGTCGTGGTCGCCTCCCGGCTGCCCCGGATGACCGCGGGGCTCCTGGTCGGCGTCGTCCTCGGCATGGCCGGCGCCGTGCTCCAGGCGGTCAGCCGCAACGTGCTCGCCTCCCCCGACACCCTCGCGGTGAACGCGGGTTCCTACCTGGCGCTGGGGCTGGCCGGCGCGACCGGCCTCTCGCTGCCGTTGCTCGCCTCCTCCGGCATCGCCTTCGTGGGCGGCCTGGCGGCGGCGGCCGTCGTTCTCGGACTGTCCGGCCTCGGCACGGGCACCGTCCGGCTGGTGCTGGCCGGCACCGCGCTGATGCTGGGTCTGCACTCCATGACGGAGTCACTGCTGCTGCTCTTCCCGGAGCAGACGAAGGGCCTGTACGCGTGGAACCAGGGCAGCATCGCCCAGAACGGCTTCGACGGCGTCGTGCAGATGCTGCCGATCGCCCTGATCGGGCTGGCCGGGCTGATGCTGACGGCCCGCCGGGTGGACGCGCTGGCCCTCGGTGACGACGCGGCGCGCGGCCTCGGCGTCCCGGTGCGGGCCACCCGGGTCACCGTCGTCGTCCTCGCGGCGCTGCTGTCCGCCGCCGCGGTGACGCTCGCCGGCCCCATCGGCTTCGTGGGACTGTGCGCGCCCGCCCTGGTGCGCCCGCTCGCCCGCCGCTTCCGCGGTTTCAGCCGCTCCCGTACGGCCATGCCCGCGGCGGCGCTCACCGGCGCGGCCCTGGTGCTCGGTTCGGACGTGCTGCTGCGGGCCCTGGTCCCCGACGACCGCTCGGTGGCCGTGCCGACGGGCGTCGTCACCAGCCTGCTCGGCGCCGTGTTCCTGGTCGCCATGGCGCTGCGGGTGCGCGACACCGCGGGGGCGGGGGCGCCGGACCGGCTGCGGATCCCGAGCCGGGCGGTGTTCTCGGCCACGGTCGCCGTGCTGGTGGTGGTGCTGGTGGGCCTCGTGATCGCCGCCGTGCTGGTGGGCGACACCAGGCTGCTGCTCGGTGACGTCGTCAACTGGGCGCAGGGCCGGGCCGGCCGGACCGTCTCCTTCGTCCTGGACACGCGGGTGCCGCGGGTGCTCGCGGCGCTGGGCGCGGGCGCGGCGCTCGCCCTGGCCGGCACGCTCGTGCAGGCCGTCACCCGCAACCCGCTCGCCGAACCGAACGTCCTCGGCGTGACCGGCGGCGGCGCGCTGGGCGCGGTGATCCTGGTGACCACCGTGCCGGCCGCCGGAACATGGGGCGTGGCGGGGGCCGCGTTCGCGGGGTCGGCCGTCACCGCCGTCCTCGTCTTCGGTCTCGCCGCCAGGGGCGGTTTCCGGCAGAACCGGCTGGTCCTCGTCGGCATCGGGGTGGCCTCCGGGACGGCTGCGCTGATCAGTCTGCTGATCGTGCTCACCGACCCGTTCAACGCCAACAAGGCGCTGACCTGGCTGTCGGGTTCGACCTACGGGCGGACCATGCCGGACGTCCTGCCGGTCGCGCTGGCGCTGCTGGTCGGCATCGGCGTCGCCGTCGCCCGGCGCACCGAACTGGACCTGATCTCGCTGGACGAGGACACGCCGCGCCTGCTCGGGCTGCGGCTGGCTCCTGGGCGGCTCGGGTTCCTGGTGCTGAGCGTCGTCCTCAGCGCGACCGCCGTGGCCTGCGCGGGCACCATCGGGTTCGTCGGGCTGGTCGCCCCGCACGCGGCACGCGCCCTGGTGGGCCGGCGGCACGTGCGGGTGGTGCCGGTCGCGATCCTGCTCGGCGCCACACTCGTGTGCGCCGCCGACCTGCTCGGCCGCACGGTCATCGCCCCGGCCCAGCTGGGCGCGGGCCTGATGACGGCGGTGATCGGCACGCCGTACTTCCTCTACCTGCTGGTACGGAGCCGTCGCTAGGCACCGCGGGGAAAAACGGCGTGCCGGTGGACGCCGTGCCCCCGTACCGTGCCGTCATGGACCGGCGCGCCGCGGACGGGGGCCACGCGGGCCTGCTGAACGTCATCGACCTGGAGGCCACCTGCTGGGACGGGCAGCCGCCGCCCGGCGCGGTGAGCGAGATCATCGAGATCGGGCTCGCCGTCGTCGACCTCGGTGCCCGGGAGCGGGTGGCCCGGCACCGGATCCTGGTGCGGCCCGCCCGCTCCCGCGTCAGCGCCTTCTGCACGGAGCTGACCGGTATCACCGAGGCCGAGGCCGACCGGGGCGTGAGTCTCGCCCGGGCCTGCGACACGCTGGTGCGGGAACACGGCGCGGGCGGGCGGCCCTGGGCGAGTTGGGGCGCCTACGACCGCAAGCAGTTCGTCCGCCAGTGCGCGGCCGACGGGGTGCCCTACCCCTTCGGCCACCCGGCCGAGCGTGCGCACACCAACGCCAAGGCGCTCTTCACCGACGCCCACGGGCTGCGCCGTCGCCCCGGCATGGCGCGGGCCCTGGAGATCGCCGGACTGCCCCTGGAGGGGCGGCACCACCGGGGCGTGGACGATGCCTGGAACATCGCCGCGCTGGTGCTCCACTTGGCCCGCCTCGGCGCCTGGCCCGGCCTTTGTTAGACGAGACGTCAAGTTACTGAACCGTAATGAGTCAGGTGCTACCCCTGGTAACCCCTGCCCGGTTACGGTCCCGTAACCCCACAGGAGCAGCGCGACCGCGGTGCCGGCCCCACGGGACCGCGGACGACCGGATCCGGCCCTTCCCCAGGAGGTTCGCCATGCCCCCACGTCCCCGCATGCTCGCCGCGGCGATCGTCGCCGCCCTCGCCCTCGGCGCCCAGGCCGTCCCCGCCGCCGCGGCCGACGGCCCGGCCGACGCCTCCGCGACCACGACGTCCCGCGGCATCGAGATCCCCGCGTTCTACACCCCGCCGTCCGAACTCCCCGGCGCCGACGGCACCCTGATACGCCACGAGCCGCTCCCCCTGGCACTGAGCCTGCCGGGCATCGACGGCCCGCTCCCCGGCCGGGCGACCCGGCTGATGTACAAGACCACCGACGCGAACAGCGAGGCGGTCGCCGTGACCGGCGCCTACATCGAACCGGCCGCGAAGTGGCGCGGCGACGGACCCCGCCCCCTGGTCGCCGTCGCGCCGGGCACCATGGGGCAGGGCGACCAGTGCGCCGCCTCGATGGCCCTGGAGCACCCGTTGCAGCTCAACGGGCAGACGGTGTCGGTCGGTTACGAGGACCTGTCGGTCTACCGGCTGCTGCTGCGCGGCGTCGCCGTCGTCGTCACCGACTACGTGGGCCTGGGCGCCACCGACCGGCTGCACACCTACGTCAACCGGGTCGACGGGGCCCACGCCGTACTGGACGCCGTACGCGCCGCGCGCTCCCTCGACTCGGCGTCCGTCACCGCCGACTCCCGGGTGGGTCTGTTCGGATACAGCCAGGGCGGCGGCGCCACGGCCGCCGCGGCCGAACTGCAGCCGTCCTACGCCCCCGACGTCCCGCTGGCCGGCACCTACGCCGGAGCGCCGCCCGCCGACCTCACCGAGGTGACCCGGGCGATCGACGGCAGCGACCTCGCGGGCGCGCTGGGCTGGTCGCTCAACGGCTTCCTGCAGACCGAACCGGCCCTGCGGCCCATCGCCGACCGGTACATCAACGAGGCCGGTCAGGAGGCGCTGAAGGATCTGTCGACCATGTGCGTGGGCGACGCGCTCTTCGGCTACGGCGGCGCCGACAGCACCGACTGGA
Organism: Streptomyces violaceorubidus; assembly: GCF_000717995.1. Classification (GTDB taxonomy): domain Bacteria; phylum Actinomycetota; class Actinomycetes; order Streptomycetales; family Streptomycetaceae; genus Streptomyces; species Streptomyces violaceorubidus. The sequence goes on along the minus strand of NZ_JODM01000009.1, from coordinate 53,057 downwards.
CGAAGACCGGGCAGTCCATCAGCGACGTCATCGAGGCTGAGCCCGCACTCCAGACCTTCCTCGCGAAGCAGCGCATCGGCTCGCTGAAGCCCGCGGGACCGGTCCGTCTGGCCACGGGCGTCAGCGACGACCTGGTCCCCCACGGGCAGGCCCGCCGACTGGCCGTCGACTGGTGCGCCAAGGGCGGGAAGGTGACCTACGCTCCCGTGCTGCTGCCGAACGTGGGCAGCGGCCTGCTCAACCACTTCGGCCCGTTGCTCACGGATCAGGGCAACGCCATCTCCTGGCTCACCGACCGGCTCTCCGGCGAGCCCGCCGGCTCCAACTGCTGGAGCATGCCCGTACAGCCCTGAGACGACCTCGAAGGACCGCTACAGCTTCTCCAGGGCCCGCTCGGGCGCCCTGCGGGCCCCGGCCGCGGGCCGCCGTCCGCGGCCGAAGGTGAGCGCGCCCGACCCCGCGGCGACCCCGGCGAAGACCAGCGCGCTGCCCACCGCCTGGGCGGCGCCGTAGGAGCCGGTACCGACGAGCGGTGCGGTACCGGCGGCGGCGACCGGGATCAGACCGGAGAACAGTGTGGCGCGCTCGGCCCCGATCCGCTGCATGCCCATGTACCAGCACACGAACCCGACGACGGTGACCACCACCGCCTGCCACAGCAGCGCGCCCGCCTCCACCGCGTCCGGGCGGGGCAGCCACCCGGTCCCGTCGGCCAGGACGCCCGCCACCGCCGACTCGGCCGCCGCGATGCCGCACACCACGGTGGACAGCAGTCGCGGCCCCAACGGCCGCAGGACGGGCACGGCCAGCACGGCGAAGCCGACCTCCCCCACCAGGGCGCACACCGAGAAGGCGATGCCCGCGCCGTCGGTGCGTCCCCAGCCCTGGACCGCGAAGGCACCCACGGCCACGGCCGACGCCCCGTACAGGACCGCCCGTTGCGGACGGCGCCCCGCCAGGAGGGGGGCGACGACGGCGACCACCACGGGCGCGCAGCCCACGAAGACGCCGGGTACCGCGGGCTCCGCCGTGCGTTCCGCGGCGAGGACGGCCAGGTTGAAGCCGACCATGCCGACGGCGGCGAGCAGTGCGAGACGCAGCCAGCGGGCGGCGCCGAGCATCCGCAACCGGGTGGCCGCGCCGGGCCCGGCCAGCGGGACGAGCAGCAGGAAGGCCAGCCCGTAGCGCAGGAACTGGCCGCCCGCGTACGGGTAGTGGCCCAGCAGGCTGTTGGCGGTGAAGGACCCTCCGACGAGGACACAGGCGAGCGCGGCGAGCAGGGCGCCGCGGGCGGTGGTGGCGTTCATGACGACGACGCTAGGGAGCGCTGCGGTCCGCCAAGAGGTCCACTCCGCGTGCGCCGTCGGGGACCAATCCGTGCCGGGGCCCCTCACACGTCCTCCGGGTTCTCCGCCGCGTGACCGGATCGCCCCCCTAGGCTTCGGCGCCGCCCGCCTGCCCGCGCGCCCGGTCCGAACTCGGCCACACATAGGGCAGGTCGTCCGGGACGCCGGGGAACAACTCGGCGTACACCGCGGGGTCCTTGCGCACCAGGGCCGAGCGGTGGCTGCGGTGGAACGCCTCGTCGCCCAGCCAGGGCGGCAGTTCCCCGGCGGCCGCCAGTTCCGGCTGGTCGCGCACCGGCTCGCCCGGACGCACCTCGGCGAGCCCGGCGACGAGGGAGGCCGCACAGCTGTCCTGGTGCCCGTGCTCGCGCCAGACCCGGCAGACGTCGAGGCCGTAGCGGACGAGTGCCTCCTCGTAGCCCGTCCACATCCGCACCGCCGGGTGGTGGCGCCAGCCGTAGCCGGGGACGGTGAGTCCGCGCAGCACCTGGAGCGCCTCGACACGCTGTTTGCCGAGGCGGCGCCGGTCCAGCGCCAGCGCCGAGTCCCGGAAGCCGGGGTGGGGGAGGAAGGTCTGCATCGTGGTGCCGCTCCGTTCAGCCGGGGTACCGGCCGCGGGCGCGCACCTGTCCGCGGCGTTCGGCGGCCGTGCTGGGGAACATCGCGGGTCCTCTCGTCGGGTCGGCGTCATGCCTTCCCCCTTCGCTTCCGGCACGACGCCACCGGAGCGGGTTCCCGTCCGGCGGTCACCCGCCCGGCGGAATCCCGTCCCCGGCCGAGACCTGGGTCTCGCCGTTGTGCGTGCCGTACGTTCGCGTACGCAGCATGGCCGCATCGTGGTCGTCGGCGCGGGAGGGGCCGGGCTCTCCCCGGCGCACCGGCCGCACCCCGGCCCGGCCGTCCCGTGGCGCTGATGGAGGGGCCGCCACGTCCGGGGTCCTCGCCGCCAACGCGCTGCTGGAGCGGTGGCGCGTGCGCGGCGAGACGCCGTGGACGGTGCCCGACCGGGGCCGCTGCGCGCCGCTGCGTACGCCGGTGCGACGGTTCGGGCCCCGCTGACCGGCGCCCGTAGGGCGACCCGCACGGCCTGGCGCGTACGGCCTGGCGCGTACGGGGTGGCGCGTACGGGGTGGCGCCGGCCCGTCACCCACCCGTGTCCGCCGCGCGGTCGGCCCGGCCGCCCGCGCCCAGCGGGCCGGTCTGCCCCAGGGCGCCCTCGGCCTCCAGCCGGGGCAACTCGTGGCGGGACAGCCGCAGGACCGCGGGCGGCAACGACGCGCGCCCCAACTGGACCAGGCGCAGCCAGCCCGGCACGTACACGGCGGTACGGCGGCGCTCCACGGCGCGCACCAGCCGGGCGGCGACCTCGTCCACCGGGAAGGTGCGGCGGGCCGGCGGCGGCATGTGGGCGCGCAGTTCGCGCAGGACCGGGTACCGGTCGGCGTCGCGGATCATGTCGGTGTCGATCCAGTTGAGGTACGCGATGCCCACGGCGACCCCGAGGTGGGCCACTTCGGCGCGCAGCGAGTGGGCGAAGGCCTCCACGCCCGCCTTGGAGGCACAGTAGGCGCTCATCATGGGGGCCGCGCCGAGCGAGGCCAGCGAGGCGATCTGGAGGTGGTACCCGGCGGTGTCGAGCAGGTCCGGCAGGAACGCGCGGGCCGTGTGGGCGCTGCCCGTCAGGTTCACGTCGACGGCGCGGCCCCACTCGGCGGGGTCCGAGGTGGCGAACGGTCCGCCGTACGCGACACCGGCGTTCGCCACCACGACGGACGGCCGCCCGAGGCGCCGACGCGTCTCACCGGCCGCGTCGGCCAGCGCGGCGGGATCGGTGACGTCGGTCTCGACGGCGAGCGCCGGGGTCGGCAGGTCCGCGGCCAGGGCGTCCAGTCGCGGCTTCTCGAGGCCGAGCAGCGCGATGCGGGCGCCGCGCCGGGCGCACGCGCGGGCCAGGGCGGCCCCGAGTCCGCGCGCGGCGCCGGTCACCACGACGGTGCGGTTCTGGAGTGGGCTGTCGGTCACGGGTGCGGCCCCTTCCTCGGACTCCTGGAACACTTCACGGGCGTTCACCGCCGGTCGCCCGCCCGGTCCCGCCGGGACAGGGCCCGCTGCACCCGGGCGAGGTCCGCGAACCGGTGCCGGCGCAGTGCGGCGCGCGCGGCGTTGGCACCGGGCGCTCCGTGCACCCCGCCGCCCGGGTGGGCGCCCGCGGAGGCGAGGAAGAGGCCGGCCACCGGTGTCTCCGGCCGCCCGGTGCCGGGCAGCGGGCGGAAGACCAGTTGCTGGTGCATGGCGGTGGTGCCGCCGTTGATGGCCCCACCCTCCAGGTTGGCGTCCATGGCCTGGAGCGTCGGCGGGGCGAGCACGCGGCGGGCCCGGATCAGCGAGCGGAAACCCGGCGCGAACCGCTCCACCTGGCGCTCGACCCGGTCCGCCATCCGTTCCCGGTCCGTGGTGTCCCAGCGGCCGGTAATGCCCTCTCCGCCCGCGTCGGCGCGGACGTCGTGCGGGACGTGGGTGTACGCCCAGGCGGACTCGGTGCCGTGCGGCGAGCGGGTCGGGTCCGTGGTCGTCATCTGGCCGAAGAGCGAGAAGGGCCGGTCGGGGACCTGCCGCATGGCGATCTGCGCGGCGAACCGGGTCAGTTCGTCGAGCCCGTCGGACAGGTGCACGGTGCCGGCCCGCGCCGCCTGCGCGCAGGTCCAGGGCACGGGCCCGTCCAGCGCCCAGTCCACCTTGAAGGTGGCGAAGTCCCACTGGAAGCGCCGCAGGTCGGTGACGACCTGGTCCGGCAGGTCCGCCGGGGCGACGAGCGCGCCGTACAGGGCGGGGACGGAGACGTCCGCGAGGACGGCGCGGCGGGCGGTGACCGTCTCCCCGTCGGTGGTGCGCACGCCGACGGCGCGCCGGTCGCGAACGAGGACCCGTTCGACGCGCCGTCCGCAGTGCAGGGTGCCGCCGCGGGCGCGCAGCCGGTGGACCAGGGCGTCGGTGAGGGCGCCGGAACCGCCGACCGGCACGGGGAAGCCGTAGGTCTGCCCGAGCATCGACATCAGCCAGCCGAAGCCGCCGCTGCCGGCCGCCTCGGGGGCGAGGTCGGCGTGCAGGGCGTTGCCCGCCAGGAGCAGCCTGCCGCCCTCGCCCCGGAACTCCTCCTCGCCCATCCGGCGCACCGGCAGGACCAGGGTGCGGGCGAGCCTGAGCCCGCCGGCGCCGCGCAGCCGCAGGGCCAGCCGGGCAGCGGCGCGCAGTGGCGGGAAGGGCGTGAAGAGGGCGTCCAGGATGTCGGGGCGGTAGCGGTCCCACACCTCGTGCAGCCGCTCCCAGGCGGCGCCGTCCCCCGGGGCGAAGGCGTCCAGGGAGGCGGCGGTGGTCGCGAGGTCGCGGTCGAGGACGGCGCAGGCCCCGTCGGTCAGGGGGTGGGCCAGTACGTGGGGCGCGTGGGCCCAGCGCAGCCCGTGCTCCTCCAGCCGCAGTCCGCCGAGTACCGGGGAGGCGGCGGCGAGCGGGTAGAAGGAGCTGAACAGGTCGTTGACGAAGCCGGGGGCCACCTCGCGGTCGTGCCGCACCGCGCCGCCCGGCTCGGGCTGCTCCTCCAGGACCGTCACGCTCCAGCCGGCGTCGGCCAACAGGTTCGCCGCGACCAGGCCGTTGGGCCCCGCCCCGACCACGACGGCGTCAGGCACGGCCGGTTCCCGGACGGTACTGCACGGATCCCACCGCGTCGGGCGGGTCGGGACGGCACCGGTCGCCCGCCTGGACCTCGCACAGCTTCGCGAGCCTGGCGAGCATGGCCCGGTGCCGCACCTGGATCAGCGCCTCGACGCCGACGTTGTGCAGCAGTCCCCCCGGGCCGCGCAGGGGGTGTTCGTCCACGATCACCAGGCACTGCTCGCCCCAGGGCCGCAGCTCGACGGCGATCCGGGCCGTGCCGAGGCTGCCCGCCTTCGCCTCCAGCTCCAGCTCGGAGCCCGGCACGCAGCGTCTGACCACCGACTCGTTGTTCAGCCGCAGCGGCCCGAGCCGTACCTCGTACGCGATCGTCGCGCCGACCTGCGGCCACTGTCCGGCCCTGGGGGTGACCTCCGAGGGGCCGACGACCCATTCCACGTACAGGTCGCCGTCCGCCAGGACGTCCCAGACCGCGTCCGGGGTCGCCTGGATGAGCCTGTGCCGAACCGCCACGCGTGCCTCCCACGTTCGGTGGCCGTCATGCGGCCGTCATTGCGAGGACGCAGCCTGAGTGCCCCGTGGGCGACCGGCCAACCACGGGGGCGGGTGGTGACCGGGACCGGCGGCACACAAAGCCCGTGCATTGGCATGGACCTGATGACAAGGCCTGGATAAGCTCGAAGCGACCCGATGAGAGCGCTCTCTAACCGCGGTTGTTCCATGCCATCTGTTCCACCCCCACCTTGCTGGAACGACGAAGGGCAACTCCGTGAAACGCAGCAGACTCAGGCACCTCGGCCTGGCCGGACTCCTCGTGCTCGGCAGCCTCAGCGCGGTCGGCACCCTGCCGGCCTCGGCGGCCGACGCCCCCGCACAGTCCCCTTCTTCCTCCTCTTCCTCCTCGTCCGTGCCCTCCGCCGAGCAGCCGGCCTCCGCCGGTCTGCTGGAGGCCATGCAGCGGGACTTCGGCCTCACCCGGGCCAAGGCCGAGGAGCGGCTGGCGGCCGAACGCGACGCCACCGGCATCGAGCCCGCAGCACGCCGGGCGGCCGGAAGGACCTTCGGCGGCTCGTGGTTCGACGCCGGCGCCGGACGGCTGACCGTGGCCGTCACCGCGGACGCGGCACCGTCCACCGTGCGGGCGGTCCGCGCCACCGGCGCACAGGTCCGCACCGTGGAGCACAGCGCACGGGAGCTGGACGCGGCCAAGGCGCGCGTCGACCGCCTCGACGCACCGGCCGGAGTGAGCGGTTGGCACGTCGACCAGGCCGCCAACCGGGTCGTCGTGGACGTGGTCGGCTCCAAGCGTGCTGACAACGATGTCCGGCGCTTCGTGGAGCAGGCCCGCGCGACCGGACCGGTCACGGTGCGGACGGTGGCGTCGGCCCCGCAGACCTTCGCGGCCGGCACCGTCGGCGGTGACCCGTACTACACCGGCAACGTCCGCTGCTCCATCGGCTTCTCGGTGCACGGCGGGTTCGTCACCGCCGGGCACTGCGGCCGGGCCGGCGCGTCGGTCAGCGGCTGGGACCGCTCCTACATCGGCACCTTCCAGGGCTCGTCCTTCCCCGACAACGACTACGCGTGGGTCAGCGTGGGCAGCGGCTGGTGGACGGTGCCGGTGGTGCTGGGCTGGGGCACGGTCTCCGACCAGCTCGTGCGCGGCTCGAACGTGGCACCCGCCGGTGCCTCGATCTGCCGCTCCGGGTCCACGACGCACTGGCACTGCGGCACCGTGCTCGCCCACAACGAGACGGTCAACTACAGCGACGGCTCGGTGGTGCACCAGCTGACCAAGACCAGCGTGTGCGCCGAGGGCGGCGACTCCGGCGGCTCCTTCATCAGCGGTGACCAGGCGCAGGGCGTCACCTCGGGCGGCTGGGGCAACTGCTCCAGCGGCGGGGAGACATGGTTCCAGCCGGTCAACGAGATCCTGAACCGCTACGGCCTGACCCTGCACACGGCCTGACCCTGCACACGGCCTGAGCCGACAGCGGTGGGGAGGACCGGTCCGGATCACGGCCCGGCCCTCCCCGGCCGTCCCCGGCCGCCACTGTCCGGGGGACCACCCGCACGGGCCGCGCCGCTCAGACGTCGCCGGGACCGGCCCCCGGCTCTGGCGCGTCCACGCCCGTCGCCGTGGTCAACCGACGGTAGGCGGCCCGCGCGTGGACCAGTCGGGCCAGCGCCGTACCGACGAGAGCCGCACCGAGCAGACAGGCCAACCAGGCCGCGTCCCGCCGGCCGGCCCAGGTGAGGACGCCGGCCGGCGGTATGGCGAAGCCGTTGAGGGACAGCCAGCACAGCACGGCCGTGCCCGGTGCGGCCGTGAACCGGGCGCAGAGCCCGAGCACCGCCGCCAGCAGGGAGAGCGCGACCAGGGCGAGTCCCGGACGCCCCACGCCCACGGTGCCGTTGAGGAGCCCGACCAGGAGGAGGGCGCCGCCGAACGCTCCCGCCCACACCAGGGGAGCCGCCACCGGCCTGGGAACGGGTCTGGCACCGCTGCCCAGGGGCACCCACTCGATCATGCTGACGGCTCCTTCCGGTCCCGGACGCGTCCGACCACGGTGTCGGGCAGCGACCCTGTGGGCAGATTGTCCCACCGGGCACCTCGGTGCCGTGCCGCCCAGGGTCGACCATCGGCCACCCCGGGCATCGTCCCGCGGCCCTCCCCCACCGGCCGTACCGTCCCCGGCTAGCGCTCCGCCTCCGCGGGGTCCGAGGAGGTGGACGACGACGCGCACGAGCGAGCGGCCTGGGCCGTCACCGGCACCGAGGCCGCCTCCGGCCGCCCGTCCGCCACCGCCTCCTCGCTGGTCCCGCCGTCCGCCTCCGCCTCCTCGCTGGTCCCGCCGTCCGCCTCCGCCTCTTCGCCGGTCCCGCCGTCCGCCCCCGCCTCTTCGCCGGTCCCGCCGTCCGCCACCGCGGCCGGCGCCCTTCCGCCGGGCAGCATCCGGCCGGCGGCTCGTAGCGCGCCGGCGAGTACGTGGGCGCGTCCGGCGACGACGGGGCCGAGGACGGCGAGGACGAGGACGTATCCGGCGATGAAGGGAGCGAGCCGGGCGTCGAGTCCGGCGCCGGCGGCCATGGCGGCCAGGATCAGCGCGAACTCGCCCCGGGCGACGAGGGTGGTGGCGATCTCGGCCGCCGGCTGGGAACCGTAGTGGTAGACCCGGGCGACGCACAGCCCGGCGACGACGTTCATGACGACGGTCAGGGCCGCCGCCGCGGCGACCGGACCGGCGACGGAGGCGAGGTCTCCGGGGTCGATGGCCAGCCCGAAGGCGAAGAAGAAGATGGCCGCGAAGGCGTCGCGCAGCGGGTGCACCAGTTCACGGATCCGCGGCCCCGAGGGGGTGCCGGCGAGGATCAGACCGACCATGAAGGCACCGATGGCGTCGGCCACGCCCAGGACTTCGGAGACCCCGGCGACGAGCACCGCGGCGCCGAGGAAGCTGATGACGAGCAGTTCGTTGTCCCGCGTGTCGATCAGGCGGCCCACCAGCCGGGTGCCGTAGCGGGCGGCGGCGGCCAGTACCAGCAGGAAGCCGAAGGCCTTGCCGGCCTGGAGTGCCGTGTCGGCGAGGCCGTGCGCGCCCGCGACGACCGGTTGCAGGGCGGCCAGGTACAGCGCGAGGAAGATGTCCTCGACGACGATGACACCGAGGATCAGCCGGGTCTCCGGGCGGCCGATCCGGCCCAGGTCGATGAGGATCTTGGTGACGATCGCGGAGGAGGAGATCCCGAGCACGCCCGCCAGCACCAGCGCCTCGCGCACGCCCCAGCCGAGGACGAAGCCGAAGCCGAGTCCGGCGCCGACGTTCAGCAGCAGGTAGACGCCCCCGGCGGTGAGCAGGCGTTTGCCGCCGCTCTTGAGGTCGTCGAGGTGGAATTCGAGACCTAGATAGAAGAGCAGCAGCACCAGTCCGAGCGCGGAGAGCATCTCGAAGTCGTGCGCGTCCTCGACCAGGACGAAGCCCGGTGTGTGGGGGCCGAGCAGAATGCCGGCGAGCATGAACAGGGGGATCGTCGGAAGTCCGATCCTCCCGCCGAGGCGGGCGAAGAACGCTGCGGCGACGAAGGCGCCGCCCATGGCGAGCAGGGTGTCAGCGTGTCCCACGGGTCACCGCCTTCGACCGCGCGGAGGTTCGGGAGGGCTTCACTTGACGGGGATGGATGCGGGTTCTCCTTCTTCGGGGATGCGTCGTCGGACGAACGGACGGACGGACGGACGGACGGGCGGGCGAACGGACGGGCGGGCGGGCGGACGGACGGGCACCCGGACGGCCCGGCGGGCAGACGGACAGGCAGACGCCTTGTGCGCCACCCCGGGCGCCGATGCCCCTGCCACCGTCCCCGGCACGCGGGGGCGCACGGCACACCCCCGGATCGAACGGGCGCCGCGGCGACACACGTCTCGCGTGAACGGGCGGGACGGGCCTGCCCGCGCCCTGCCCCCGGCACCCGGAAAGCCCCGGGTGCGGCGTCGGTCCACGGTCACACGCGGGACCCTCGCCCGGCCATCGGGGACGACACCCAAATCGACCGGCGGCCGACACCCATCGGCGCGGCCGGTGCGGAGCCGCCCGGCGGCCCGGGGAGAACGCGCCGCGGCCGACTCGGGGATCCCGGCCGCGGCGCGTCCCGCCGCCCCGGGCGCGGGAGGACGACGCGCCGGGGCATGACCGGCGCCTGCCCCGGCTCCCGGCCATGAGACTGCGCCGACCGAGTGATCGTCAGGGGCCGTCACGCCGCGGCCAGGACCCGGTCACGCCGATCCGGTCACCCCGACCGGGTCGCCCCGGCCCGGGTACGCCGTCCGCCCCGCCGCGGGATGCGACGGGGCGGACGGCTTGCGGACGGTCCGTCAGCACGGTGTGCTTGCCATCAACTTCTCGAAGGAAGCCATGCAGTCCGGGCAGTGACGCGCCCGTTCACCGTCGGATGCCTCGATACGTTCGCGGAGCCGCTGTCCGCAGAGTGTGGCCGCGGCCTGTTTGGACAGTACGTGCCACACCAACGCTCCGCCCGCCTTCTCCGGGCCCACGCACATTTCGTACATGATCGGCCTCCCAGCCTGGACGCCGCTGACACCCTCCAGGAGACACCGGTTCGGTCCCGACCAGTAACGCGCGGGGTCCATTCGGGTGACGACCGCTTCGGCCGCCCGGGGCCGACGCACACCCCAAGGGCTGCAAACGATCAGCCAACCGGCCCTGTACGGGTGGTCGCGTGACGTGGCGTCGACGGGTGGGCTGACGCCCGGTCAGGGAGCGCGTACGCCGGTGACGGCGAAGCCGTCGACCATCGCGACGAGGTCCCGGGCCAGGGGTTCCGCGTCGAAGGACCGGGGTGGGAGTCCCGCCCAGTCGCGGACCCCGCGGGTGAGCACGACGGCCGCCTCGTCCCAGGCCGTGGTGACGTGGTCGGTCAGGCGGGCGACGGGTCGGCCTCGAGCAGCGGCAGGAAGAGTTCCTTGCGGGTGCGGTGGGCGTCACCGGTCGAGGGTGTGGACCGCGCCCTGCCCGAACAGGGTGTCGAGCACCGGTGCCGGGACGGCGCCGTGCCGGCGGACGTGCGACTCGTCGTAGAAGAAGCGCACGGCTTCCGGGCCCCGCACGGCCAGCGCGGGCCGGCCGAGCAGCCGGGCGCGCAGCACGGAGCCGGTGCTGTCGCGCATGCGGTTGGGCAGCCAGGCGTACCCCTCGGCGAGAAGTGCCGGGATGCGGTCCAACAGGGGGCGGCGGTGAGCGTCCATGGCGGGTGGGTGTTCCGGGACGGAGGGCGGACACCGGGCCCGCCGGCGCCGGACCGGCGGGGACCGCGGTGGCGTCCTGCGCGGTCGTCGGCCGCGTCGGCGCTCTCCACCTCACGGGCTCACGGGCTCACGGGCTCACGGGCTCACGGGCGACGCGTACGGCGGTCTGCCCGTCTCGGTTTCATCGAAGCGACCGACGCCTCACGCGACCACTCCGCCACCGTGCCGGCCGCCGCCTCGGCGTCCTCCTCAGCCGGCCGCGTTGTCGGTACGCATCCTCACCTGGTCCTCCAGCCGCCGCAGGCTGCCGTCGAGGGCCTGGTCCACCGTCCGAGGGCCCGGGTCGTGGCTGTCGTCGAAGAACGACAGGTGCACGGTGACCTCGCTGGCCCCGCTGTCGAGTCCGGCGGCCTGCAGCCAGCCGGCATAGCTGCCCTGCTCGCGGGTGCCCCACTCGAGCCGCATCTGCTCGGGCCGGGCGCTCAGCAGCGCCGAGGTGTCCTGGTCGGTGCGGTCCTCGTGCACGGTGACCGCGGGCGGCTCCTCCGGCTCCACGTGCAGGTCCCGGGGCAGCCAGGTCTCCAGTTGTCCGACGTTCGCGGCCTGGTCGAAGACCTGCTCGTGCTGGGCGGGCATGGTGCGGGAACGCTCGCCTTCGTGAGCCGTCACCGGGGCCGGCTCACGTGCCGCACCGGTGCCGCATCGGTCCCGCACCGGTGCCGACCGGGGTCCACCCGTGGCCCCCTCACACGGCGTGCCCCCGGGCGCGCAGCCAGGCGTGCACGGTGTCCTTGTCCGCCGGTGTGATCCGCACGGGGCCCGCCACGTAGGGGCCCTCGTCCTCGGTGAAGCCCGTGTCCGTGACCCGGGCGGTGACCCAGGTGGCCAGGTCCTGGGCGGCCCGTTCGGGCAGCGCGCCCCCTTCCCAGCCCTTCCGGGCCTCGGCGGCGGCCTCGGGTTCGTGCCGTTCGGTCTCGGCCAGCCAGGCCGCCACCAGCCGTTCCACGGTCCGGCGGCCGTCGGGGCTGGCCCCCTGTCGCATCCGCTTGTCGCTCATGCCGGGCGAGTGCCCTCGATCCCCGGCGCCCCACCGCCGCCCGCGCCGGCGGCCGCGTCGGGGCGCCCGGTGTCGGCGGTACGGCGCCGGGTACCCGCCCTTCGAGGGGGAGGGCCGGTCCGGTCCGGTCCGTTCCGCCGACGGTGACAGCCCGGGAAGGGGACAGTGATGAGGCAGCCCGCCGACGACCACACCACCGGCCGACGCTCCGACGTCCGCGAGCTGCGCCCGGCCCCCGGGGACCGTGGTCCCCTCCCCCGGCACGAGGCACCTCACGAGGACCTGCCGCTCGACCGCAACCAGGCGATCCTCCAGGCCGCCAAGCAGGTGGGCTCGACCCTCAAGAAGGCGGAGCACCCGTTCGCGCTGGCCGGCAGTGTCGCCGTGTACGCGCACGGCGGCACCCAGAACCTCCAGCACGACGTCGACTTCTGCATCCGGCCCGAGGACGCGGACGCCGTGGCCGCGACGCTGCGCCGGGCGGGGCTGACGGTGTACACACCGCCCGAGGACTGGCTGCTCAAGGCGGACTGCCTGGGCCAGCAGGTCGACCTCATCTTCGAGTTGGCGCACGAGCCGGTCACGACGGAGCTGCTGGCCCGGGCGCGGGACCTGTCGGTCGACTCGGTGCTGATGCCGGTGCTGTCGCCGACCGACCTGCTGCACGGTCTGCTGGCGGCCTTCTCCGAGCACCACTGCGACTTCGGTGCGGTGCTGCCGATCGCCCGCACCCTGCGCGAGAAGATCGACTGGGCCGCGCTGCGCCGCGACTGCGGTGACGATCCGATGCCCGCCGCGTTCTTCTACGTCCTCGAACGGCTGGAGATCATCCCTCCCGCCGGTCCACCGGCCACTGCCTCGAAGGAGGGCCCGCGATGAGCGACCCCGTCGGACACCAGGGGCCCGCGGCGAGCGGCCCCGCCCCCGCGGCCGGGATGCCCGAGAACGTCGAGTACCGGGTGGCCCACCTCCAGGACCGGCTCGCCGCCGAGGAGCTCGGTGAACTCGGTGTACGGGCCGAGGTCCGGGCCGGGGCGATCGCGCTCACCGGCACGGTGCCCTCGGCCCAGTGCCGCGAGACCGTGCTGCGCCTCGCCCGTGAGGAGCTGGCCGGGCTGACCGTGCACGCCGACCTCGTGGTGGCGCAGACCGCCCGCCCCGACCATGCGGAGGAGCTGTGATGATCCGCGTCGCCGCCGTCGGAGACATCCACATGGGGCCCGACAGCGAAGGGCTGCTGCGGCCCGCGTTCGAGACCCTGCCCGACTGCGCCGACCTGCTGCTGCTCGCCGGGGACCTCACCCGGCACGGCACCCCTCAGGAGGCCCGGGTGGTCGCCCGCGAGGTGCGCGGCCTGCCGGTGCCGGTGGTGGCGGTCCTCGGAAACCACGACCACCACGACGAACAGCCCGAGAAGGTCACCGAGATCCTCCGGGAGGCCGGTGCGACCGTGCTGGAGGGCGAGGGAACCGTCGTGGAGTGTGCCGGGGGCCGGGTGGGAGTGGCCGGGACCAAAGGGTTCGGCGGCGGGTTCGTGGGGCGCAGCGCCGGTGAGTTCGGTGAGCCGGTGATGAAGGAGTTCGTGCGCACCACCCGCCGTTCGGCGGACAGTCTGCACGCCGCGCTCAAGAAGCTGGACGAGGAGGACTGCACGGCGCGGGTGGCGTTGACGCACTTCTCCCCCGTCGCGGACACGCTCGCCGGGGAGCCGCCGGAGATCCATCCGTTCCTCGGCAGCTACCTCCTGGCGGAGGCGATCGACACGGCCGGCGCCGACCTGGCCGTCCACGGTCACGCCCACCTGGGCACGGAGCACGGGATGACGGCGGGTGGAGTCCGGGTGCGCAACGTGGCGCAGCCGGTGATCCGCCGGGCCTTCAACGTCTACCGGCTGGGCACGGCCTGACCGACCGTCCGGCCGCCGGGTCCGGCCTCGGGTCCGCCGTCGGGTCCGGCCTCGGGTCCGCCGCCGGGTCCGGCCTCGGGTCCGGCCGCCGGGTCCGTCATCCGGCCCGGCCGTCGGCCGTCGGGCCCCGGCCGTCGGACCCGGCCCCCGCATCAGGCCCGTTCGGCGTCCTCGGTCGTACGTCCCAGGCAGGTGACGTCCGCCGGGTCGAGGCCCGCCGCCGCGATCTCGTGGAAGCCCAGACGGTCGTAGAAAACCCTGGCCGGGGTGTTGGCCGTCGCCATGACCAGGTGGACGGCCGGGACACCGCGTCCGCGCAGCGCCCCCCAGAAGGTCCGCATCAGGGCCCGGCCGTGCCCCTGTCCCTGCCAGTCGGGCAGCAGGTCGATGTGCAGATGGGCGGGGTACGCGGCCAGTTCGGGGATGATCATGCGCTCCGGGTCGTGCAGCAGCCCGGCCATGACCTCGTCCGGGGTGCCGGGCGGACCCTGCGGGGCCGGGTACCGGTCGGCGACCCGCGGCAGCCACTTGGCCCGGAACTCCTCGGCGAAGCGCACGGTGTCCGCGGTACCGAGGATGTAGCCGACCGCTCGGCCCCGTCCGTCGTCCAGCACGAAGGCCAGGTCGGGGTCCAGGTGGACGTAGGGGGCGACGAAGATGGCCGGCAGGACGGCGGGGTCGGCGTACACGGGGCGGCTGTCCCGCCCATTGTGGGCGGTCCGGACGCAGATCTCGTCGAGGGCCGGGGCGTCGGCCGGGCGGTAGGGACGTACGGAGGCAGTCGCTGTCACCGCAGCATCCTCGCCGTTTGGGAGCGCTCCCACAAGTGGTCCGCTTCGATCGGTGACGTCCGGGTACCCGACGGCCCGCGGGATGACGGAGACCGGCGGCAGGTCGCCGGAAGGAAGGTCGGCGGGAGGCCGCGATGGAGGATGCGACGGACCGGATCGCGCGGCCGTGGGGCGCGCGGGCGCCCTACGGACGGCACGGGACCTGGCCGGCCCGGGTGGACACGTTCCTCGCGGACGGGGTGGAGCCCGGCGCGGTGCAGCGGTGGGTGCAGTCCGCGTCCATCCTGCACTCGGACGGCGACGCCATGGACATCGCGGTGGCCGACGGCCGCATGGTGGGCGTGCGGGGCCGGGAGGTGGACCGGGTCAACCGGGGGCGGCTGGGCCCCAAGGACCTGTTCGGCTGGCAGGCCAACGCCTCCCGTGACCGGCTGACCCGGCCGCTGGTACGGCGCGACGGGCGGTTGACGGAGACGGACTGGGACACGGCGCTGGACCTGGTGGCCGCCCGCTCGCGCGAACTGCTGGACGCGCGCGGACCGGGCTCGATCGGCTTCTACACCAGCGGTCAGCTGTTCCTGGAGGAGTACTACACGCTCGCGGTGCTGGCCCGGGCCGGCATCGGCACCAACCACCTCGACGGCAACACCCGGCTGTGCACCGCCACCGCCGCGGAGGCGCTGAAGGAGACCTTCGGCTGCGACGGGCAGCCGGGCAGCTACGACGACTTCGACCACGCCGACGTGGTCGCGCTGTTCGGCCACAACATCGCCGAGACCCAGCCCGTGCAGTGGATGCGGCTCCTCGACCGCCTGGCGGGCGCCGACCCGCCGCGGCTGCTGTGCGTGGACCCGCGCCCCACCCGGGTCGCCGAACACGCCGCCGTGCACCTCGCGCCCCGCGGCGGCACCAACGTCGCCCTGCTCAACGCCCTGCTGCGGGAGACGATCCGGCACGAGTGGATCGACCGGGACTTCATCGCCGCGCACACCGTCGGCTTCGACGAACTGGCCGCCCGGGTCGCCGACTGCACGCCCGAGTGGGCCGCGGAGATCTGCGACGTCCCCGCCGCCCGGATCGAGGAGGCGGCCGAACTCGTCGGCACCACCGACGCGTTGGTCTCCACGGTCCTCCAGGGCGTCTACCAGTCCCACCAGGCCACCGCCGCCGCCGTACAGGTCAACAACCTGCACCTGATCCGCGGCATGCTGGGCCGCCCCGGCGCCGGCCTCCTGCAGATGAACGGCCAGCCCACCGCCCAGAACACCCGCGAGTGCGGGGCCGACGGGGACCTGCCGGGCTTCCGCAACTGGCAGAACGACGCCCATGTCGCCGACCTCGCCCGGGTGTGGAACGTCGAGCCGGAGACCATCCCCCACTTCGCGCCGCCGACCCACGCGATGCAGATCTTCCGCTACGCCGAGCAGGGCTCGCTGCGGATGCTGTGGATCAGCGGCACCAACCCCGCCGTCTCGATGCCGGAACTGCCGCGCATCCGCTCGATCCTGGGCCAGGACAGGCTGTTCACCGTCGTACAGGACCTGTTCCTGACGGAGACGGCGCAGCTCGCCGACGTGGTGCTGCCCGCCGCGACCTGGGGCGAGAAGACCGGCACGCTCACCAACGCGGACCGCACCGTGCACCTGTCCTGCAAGGCGGTGGAACCGCCCGGCGAGGCCAGGCCCGACCTGGACATCTTCCTGGACTACGCGCGGCGCATGGACTTCCGGGACAAGGACGGCGGACCGCTGGTCACCTGGGACGACCCGGAGTCGGCGTTCGAGGCGTGGAAACGGTGCAGCGCGGGCCGCCCCTGCGACTACACCGGACTGTCCTACGCCAGGCTGCGCGACGCCGGCGGCATCCAGTGGCCCTGCGACGACCGGGCCCCCGAGGGCACCGCCCGGCTCTACACGGAGGGCATCGCCTGGGCCCACCCCGACAGGTGCGAGAGCTACGGCAAGGACCTGGAGACCGGCGCCTCGCAGGAGGTCGTGGAGTACCGCTCCCTCAACCCCGAGGGCAGGGCGATGCTCAAGGCCGCCGCCTACCTGCCGCCGCACGAGGAGCCGGACGAGGAGTACCCGTTCCAGCTGACGACGGGGCGGACGCTCTACCACTTCCACACCCGGACGAAGACCGGACGCGCGCCCCAGCTCGACGACGCCGCCCCCGACGTGTGGGTGGAGGTCTCCGCCGGGGACGTGCAGCGGCTCGGTCTCGGCGAGGGCGACCTGGTCGAGGTCACCAGCAGGCGCGGTTCGCTGCGCGGACGGCTGCGGGTGAGCGGCATCCGGAGCGGGCTGCTGTTCGTGCCGTTCCACTACGGCTACTGGGACACCGGTGGCGGGTCGGGTCCCGGCCCGGACACTCCCGGGCGGGCCGCCAACGAGAGCACCGTCACCGACTGGGACCCGGTCTCCAAGCAGCCGCTGTTCAAGACGGCCACGGCCGCGCTCACCCTCGTGGAACGCGGGGACGGCCGGCCCTCCCCGGCACCGACCACCACCGCGTCGGCACCGGTCGACGCCGGCGCCGTCCCGCCCACCTCGGGCGGACCGGCGGCGCGCACGACGCGCCGGGAACCCACCGGCTCCCCGCACCAGCCCGAGGAAGGTGCCCGGTGAACGGCATCACGCTGACCCTGCGCACGCTGCACCGCGGTGAGCGGCGCCTGGCCCACGACCTGGTGACCGTCGCCGAGCGGCACCGCACCGAGCACGAGGTCCACCACGTCGCCACCGACCTCTCCCGCTGGTCGCGCGAGCACGTCCGACTGCTCGCCGAGACCGCCGCGGAGCACGGGGTGCGGCTGGGCGAGGCGCCGGACCACTCCTCGGACGGCGTCTTCGCGACCCTGCGCGAGAAGGCGTCCGAGGCGGTCGCGCACCGGCCGGAGCCGGGCCTGCTCCTCCTGCGCGACCTGCGGGAGCTGCATGTCGCCGCGGCGGAGAACTCGCTGCACTGGGAGATGCTGGCCCAGGCCGCCCAGGCGTCGAGGGACAGCGGACTGCTGACGCTCGCCTCCTCCTGCCACCCTCGGACACTGCGCCAGATGCGCTGGACCAACACCATGATCAAGAACTTGTCGCCGCAGATCCTCACCAGCCTCTGAGCTGCGTCTTCCCGGCGCGGCGCGGTGCCCGCGAGCGCCCGTGCTCCACCGGACGCCGAATGGCGGGGGCGGGCCGGGGCACCTGATGATCCCAGTGGGGCACCACCCCGCCGGTGTTCCCGTCGGCACCCCCTCCAAGAGAGCGAGACAGCGTCATGAGTCTTCTGCGTCTGGCCGGCCGGCCGATGCTCGCCTCGATGTTCGTCGCGGGCGGTCTGCAGTCTCTGCGCAGGCCCCAGGACGTGGCACCGGCGGCCGAGCCGATCGTGCGGCCGGTCACCGACCGCGTGCCGGTCCTGCCGGACAGCACCGAGCAGCTCGTACGGCTCAACGGCGCCGTGCACGTGGTGGGCGGCGTCATGCTCGGGCTCGGCCGGTGTCCGCGGCTGGCCGCGCTGGCCCTCGCGGTGACGCTGGTCCCCACCACACTGGCGGCCCACCGGTACTGGGAGGCGGCGGACGCCTCCGACCGCACCCAGCAGCGCATCCACTTCCTCAAGAACCTGTCCATGATGGGCGGGCTGCTGATCGCGGCCGACGACACGGGCAGCGCGCCCTCGTTGCT
Organism: Streptomyces violaceorubidus; assembly: GCF_000717995.1. Lineage (GTDB taxonomy): Bacteria > Actinomycetota > Actinomycetes > Streptomycetales > Streptomycetaceae > Streptomyces > Streptomyces violaceorubidus. The sequence continues at coordinate 34,844 of NZ_JODM01000009.1, read as the reverse complement.
GTGGCGCGGCCGGCACGCCGCCCGGGACCTGCGGCACGACGCGCACCTGGTGCACCGCTCGGTGCGGGCCGCGGCCGGCCCCGCGGCCCGGGCCGGCGGTGTCCGGGCCAGGCTGGGAGTCTGACCGGGCGTCGACCGCCTCTCGCGGGGGACCCGACGCCGTGGCGGTCGGACCCGCGACCGCCACGACCCTCTTGGAGGTGGACCGTGGGACACGGAGGAAACGTCATCGACGAGCTGACGACCGATCACCGTGAGGTCGAGGAGCTCTTCGGCAGGATCGAGGCACTGCCGCCCGGTCACAAGGACCGCAAGCTGTACGCCGACCGGGCCACGATCGAGCTGATCCGGCACTCGGTGGCGGAGGAGGCGTATCTCTACCCGGCGGTTCGTGAGCACGTGGCCGGCGGGGGCGCTCTCGCCGACAAGGAGCTGGCGGACCACGCCCAGGCCGAACGGATCATGAAGGACCTGGAGGGCCGGGCGGCGGACGACGCCGAGTTCGACCGGTTGATCGGCATGCTGATGAGCGAGATCCGTGAGCACGTCGCCGACGAGGAGGGCAACCTGTTCCCGCGGCTGCGCGAGGCGTGTCCCGCGCGGGCCCTGGACGAGCTGGGGGACAAGGTCCGTCAGGCCAAGAAGACGGCGCCGACCCGGCCGCACCCGTCGGCCCCCGACAAGCCCCCGGCGAACAAGCTCCTGGCCCCCGGAGCGGGCATGGTCGACCGGGTCCGGGACGCGCTGTCGGGGCGGGGCAAGTCCGGCTGAGGGACTCCGTCGGCACCACCTGCGGGGCCCGGGCGGTGTTCCGGGCCCCGCGGGCGATGCGTCGGGCACCCGCGCAGGGGATGCGCCGGGCGCGCGGGTGGTGTGCCGGGCACCCGCACGTGATGCGCCGGGCGCGCGGGAGGTGCGCCGGGCACGCGGGAGGTGGGCCGGCCGCGCGGGAGGTGGGCCGGGCGGCGCGGGCCCTCACGCACACCACTCCTCCCCCGCCCGCCCGTCCGTCGTCTGCCCGCCCGGCGTCTGCCCGCCCGGTGCCGGAAAGGGCTCGCGCCGTCCGCGGAAGGCGGCGACGGTGCGTTCCAGGCCGTCCTGCCAGGTCACGCTGGGCAGCCAGCCGAAGATCTCGCGGGCGAAGCCGGTGACCGGGCGGGGCGGGACGCTTCCCTCCTCCGGGTCCCGCACGAACACCAGCGGCGAGTCGGAACCGGTCAGCTCGATCACCAGGCGGGCGATCTCCGCGACCGTTGGCTCCTCGTCGCCGCCGATGTCCACGGGCCGCACCGACCGCCCGGCCGCGACCAGCAGGACGCCGTCGACCATGTCGTCGACGTAGCACAGCGGGTGCCTCCCGCCCCCGTCCCCGGGGACGGTGACCGGCCGGCCGGCCAGCGCCTGCTCGATGAGGGCGGCCGGTGTCCCCCCGCCGTCCGCCCGCATGCCGGGACCGTATCCCGCGAACAGCCGGACGATCCCGGCGTTCGAGCCGTGGGCGCCCGCGTGCGCGGCGACCAGGGCCTCGGCGAACCGGACGGCCTCGGCGCAGGCACGGTGCGGGCCGACCGGGTCGGCGTCGTCCGGGGCGTGGCCGCGGGGGCGGGGGCCCACCGGGGGCGAGGAGGCGAGCAGGAACCTGGCACCGTCCCGTCCGGCGACGGCCAGTGCGGTACGCGTGCCCAGGCTGCCCGCGTCGAGGGCCTCCACGGGCCGGTCCGGCCGGGCGCCCGGGGACGCGGGTCCCGCAAGGTGCAGGACGAGGTCGTAGGGGCCGCTCAGCGCGTCCGCGCCGCCGGGTCGGGAGATGTCCCGTTCCAGGAAGCGGAAGCCGGGGCGGCCCGCCAGATGGGCCACCTTCTCGGCCCGCCCCGTGGAGAGGTTGTCCAGGCAGTCCACCTCGGCCCCCGCGTCGAGCAGCCGGGTGCACAGGTGGGAGCCGAGGAATCCGGCCCCGCCGGTCACCAGGACACGGTCCCAGGGCGCGCGCGACTCCCCCCGGGGACTGAACGCCGCCATCGGCATCATGAGGACGACCTTTCTGCCTCGCAGCGCTGAACAGCGGGCCCCGAGTGCCCCACCGAGGCGCTCACATGCTCCGACGCCCGCCGCCGGGACCACGCACCGTGACGACGGTCACGGCCGGCGGACCCTGGGCCCGTCCGCGAAGTGCTGTGATCAAGCACACTCGCGCCGTCAAGTGCGCCGCGGTCGAGGGCGGTTGCCCCGGCCGGGCCGGCGGCGGGGGTGCTGACGGGCGACGACTGGCCGGTCCGTTCTGTCACGATGGTCGGCGCCCCAGCCGGATCGGTGGAACGGCCGCGCAGCGCAGCCGGCCTCCTGGTTCCCCTCCGTTTCCCCTCCGGGTCGCACGACCCGCCTTCGAGTGGCGCACTGTGTCTTCTTCCTCCCTCTCCGCCCCGCCGCCCCCTGCCGCCCCGCCGTCCAAGCCGTCCGAGTCGTCAGAGTCGTCAGAGTTGTCCGATTCGACGAGCCGCTCGCCGTGGCGGTCCCTGAGACACCGCAGCATGCGCTGGTGGTCGGTCGCGAACTTCGTGTCGAACGCCGGTACGTGGATGCAGCTCACCGTGCAGAACCTGCTGGTCCTGCAGATCACCGGCTCCGCCGCGGCGACGGGTCTGTCGATGTCCGTCCAGGCCGCGCCCGCGCTGCTGATCAGTGTGTTCGGCGGCGCGGCCGTCGACCGCTGGCCGCGCAAGCTGACCGCCGCGGTCAGCCAGGCGCTGCTCGGAGCGGTCGCCTTCGTGACCGCGCTCATGGTGGCGCTCGACCGGCTCGACGTGGCCACCCTGATGGTGCTGGCCGCCGTCACCGGCGTGATCGCCACGGTCGACGGCCCGGCGTGTTCCCTGCTGGGCAACGACCTCGTCCCGCGCGAGGACGTGCCCTCCGCGATCGGGGTGGGCGCCCTGGTGCACCAGGCGGGCCGGCTCGCGGGTGCCGCGCTCGCCGGTGTGACGGTCGGTTTCCTCGGCACGGCCGCCGCGTACGCCGCCAACGGGCTGTCGTTCCTGTTCGTGGCCTCGGTCATCCCCTTCCTGCGCCCGGCCCCGGGGGCGGTCCGGCACACGGGGGCGGCCGAGGACCCCGGCACGAAGGACACCATGAGCGTGCGCGAGGGGCTGGCCTTCTTCGCCCGCCGCCCCCGGCTGCTGGCCCTGGCCGGGGTCACCGGGGTCAGCGCGGTCTTCGGGCGCAACTACCAGCTGACCCTGGCCGTGCTGGTCACCGGGCCGCTGGCGGGCGGCGCGGGTTCCTTCGGCACCGTCTCCACAGTGCTGGCGGTCGGCGGCATCGTCGGCGCCGTCCTCGGTGCCCGGCTGCGCCGCCCCTCGGTGCGGGTGGTGGGCGCGCTGGCGGCGGCGGGCGGGCTGTTGCAGGTGGTGGCGGGGCTGTCGCCGTCGCTGGCCGTCCTGCTGGTGATGGTGCTGCCGATGGCCGTGGTGGAGTCCGTCTCCGACACCGCCGGAACGGCGGTGCTCCAGACCGACCCGCCCGCGCACCTGCGGGGCCGGGTGCTCGGGGTGTGGGGCAGCATCGGCACGGTGTGGGGCCTGGGCGGGCCGCCCGCGCTGGGCCTCCTGATGGAGCTGGCCGGTGCCCGCGGCGCCCTGATCGCGGGCGGGCTGATCATCGCCGGCACGATCGGCGCGGGCCACCTCCTGCGCGAGCGCCGGGCGACGGTGGCGAGGGTGTCCCCGGTGGCGACCCTGGAGACGGCTGCCTGAGGGCCCCCTCCGCCCGCGCGGGCGGACGCGGACCGGCGGACGCGGACCGACGAGCACGGACCGACGGACGGGCACCGCCGGACGCGCACCACCGGATGCGGACCGACGAGCGCGCACCGCCGGACGCGCACCGACGAGCACGGACCGACGGACGCGCACCGGCGGACGCGCACCACCGGACGCGCACCACCGGACGCGGACCGACGAGCGCGCACAGACGAGCGCGGGCCGGTCCCGGCGACGCTCAGGCGACGAGGGCCTGCCCCGGGCCCAGTCGGGCCACGAGCCCGGCGTGGTGCAGGGCGGCGACGGGGGCGACGAGGTCCGGGTGGCGCAGCAGGGCCGCCGCCCGGCGGTCGGTGTCGTCGGGCGCGAGCAGGCGGCGGAACTCCGCCGGTGTCCCGGCCGAGGGGCCGCCGTCGGCCAGCGCGGCCACGGCCGGTCCGGCGAGCGCCGGGTCGGTCAGCAGGCAGGCCGCCCAGCTGGCGACGACCTCGTCCACCCAGGTCCGCCAGACGTCCGCGTCCGGGTCTGCGGACGCCGCGCCGCCGGCGCCGGTGGCCCGGTCGAGCCGGGCGGAGCCGCCGGGGCCCGTCACGCCCAGCAGCGCCACGTCCATCGGGGTGGGGTAGCGCAGCCGGGCCGCGACCGTGACGGCCTGGCGGGCCTGCACCTCGCACAGGGCGTCGGACAGGGCGCCGCCGGACGCCGGGTAGGCGCGGGTGAGCCACTGCGCGGTCGCCGCGATGACGGGGGAGAGATCTGTGTGCACTGCCGGGCCGTCCGAACTGCTCGTCGTGGGGAACTCGGGGTCCGTGGAAACGGTAGCCCGCGGCGCGTCGCGCGGGACACGGCCCGGTCCTCGGCTTGGGCGTGGCGTCGGCCACAGCACGCCCCCCGGGCCCCGTCCGCGCCCGGGGATGCGACCCTTGAGCGCGTTCGCCGATCACCGGGTTCCCGCCCGGCTCACCGGTGTGGAGGAGAAGTCCTGAGTACCACCGTCCTCTCCGAGGCCGTGCCCGTCGTCCTGCTGCTGGGTGTCCTGGCCTTCGCGGTGCTGCGCCCGAGGGGGCTGCCGGAGGCGGTGGCCGCCGTGCCCGCCGCCGTGCTGGTGGTGGCGCTCGGCATGGTGTCCCCGCACCGGGCGTGGGAGCAGACCCGTACGCTGCTGCCGGTCGTCGTCTTCCTCGCGCTGGTGCTGACGCTGGCGTACCTGTGCGCCAAGGAGGGACTGTTCGAGGCCGTCGGCGCGGCCGTGGCCCGGCGGTGCGGCGGCAGCCCGCGGCGGCTGCTGGCCGGGGTGTTCGCCGTGGCCTGCGCGGTGACGGCCGTGCTCAGTCTGGACGCCACCGCGGTCCTGCTCACCCCCGTGGTCCTGGCCACCGCGTCCCGGGCCGGTGCTCGGGCCCGCCCGCACGTGTACGCGACGGCGCACCTGGCGAACTCCGCCTCGCTGCTGCTGCCGGTCTCCAACCTGACCAACCTGCTGGCGTTCACGGCCAGTGGGCTGACCTTCACCCGGTTCGCGGCGCTGATGGCGCTGCCCTGGCTGGCGGCGATCGCCGTCGAGTACGCCGTCTTCCGCCGTTTCTTCCGCGCGGACCTGGCCGAGCCGGCGTCGGTGGTCCCCGCGCGCGTCGACCCGGCACCCGTCGACCGCGGGCGCGCCGGGTCCTCGAACGTGCGGGGGCCGGGCGCTGCCGCCGGTGACGGGCCCGCCCGGGCGGCAGCGCCGCCCGCGCCGTCCGTGCCGCGTTTCACCGTGGTCGTCGTGGCCCTGACCCTGGCCGGATTCGCCGTGGCCTCGCCGGCCGGGGTGGACCCCGCGTGGGCGGCGCTCGGCGGTGTGCTGGTGCTCGGGGTGCGGGCGCTGGCCCGGCGCCATGTCGCGCCCCGGGAGCTGGTGGGCGCCGCCGCGCCGCTGTTCTGCCTGTTCGTCCTGGCCCTGGGCATCGTGGTGCAGGGCGTGGTGGCGGGCGCGCCGGCGACCGGGCTGGGGCGGCTGCTGCCGGACGGGGACTCGCTGCCGGCGCTGCTCGGGGTGGCGGCCCTCGCCGCGGTGCTGGCCAACCTGGTCAACAACCTGCCGGCCGTACTCGCCCTGCTCCCGCTGGCCTCGCCGGGCGGGCCGGCCCCGGTCCTCGCCGTACTGATCGGGGTGAACCTGGGCCCCAACCTGACCTATGTCGGTTCGCTGGCGACCCTGCTGTGGCGGCGCATCCTGCACCGGCACGGCATCGAGGTGGAGCTGGGCCGGTTCACCGTGCTGGGGCTGCTCACCGTGCCGGCCGCGGTCGCCGCCTCGACGGTGGCCCTGTGGGGGTCGCTGCGCCTCATCGGTGCCTGACGCCCGGGGCGCCGCCGGGTGCCGGAGGTCCGCTCACTGGGTCGCCACGACGAGGCAGCGCCTCAGTTCCGCCAGGGCCCCGGGATCGCCCTCGACGGTCACACCGCGGTCCCCTTCGGCGCCCGCCCGGTTCCAGAGCGAGCGCAGCACGTCTTGCGGGGAGCCGCTCAGCGTCGCGTCGGCCGTACCGTCGCCCACGCCGTCCGTGACGGTGAACTCCCCCGGACCGGTCCGCACCCGCCAGGCCGCGTCGTCGCCGGCCCGCACCAGGACCGTGCGGCCCGGTGAGCCGTCCAGGATCCCGGCGAAGTAGTCGCCCCACTCGGCCACGGCGTACGCGGCGAAGACCTTGAGCAGTTCGTCGACGCCGTCCACCGCGAGGTCGTCCGGTACGGCGGTGACGGGCCGTCCGGTGGCCAGTTCGGCGTCGATGCGGTGGACGACCGTCTCCTGGGCCATCCGCCGGATCCAGAAGCCGACGCTCTGGTCGGGGCCGTACCAGGTACCGGCGGGGTCCTCGGGGGCGCGGGTGGCGAACTCGGCACGCAGCGCGGTGTAGCCCCGGTCGAGCAGTGCCGTCGGCGCCTCCTCGGCGAACTCCTTCGGCGGCCAGGGCTCGGGCTCGGCGCCGTCGCGCATGGCGGCGGTCTTGTGCAGGTAGACCTCGCCGACGTGACGGGTCAGGTCGGCGACCGTCCAGCCGGGGCAGGGCGGCACCGGGGCGTCGGCGTCGGCCTCGACGACGGTCCGCAGTCGGTCGTGGTCGGCCGCGAGGCATTCCAGGAAGCGGGAGAACTCCATGGCGTCGAGCCAAACACAGGTTCAGGTCGCGGGCACGGCGTTTCCCACGCCCGTCGCGTCCCGGCGCCCTCGCGCGCGGTCCGCGCTCACCACGCCGGGCTGGGGACCGCGGGGCGGCGGACGGCCTCGGCGGCGTCCCGCAGGTGCAGGGCGACGGTGATCAGGGCGCGCAGGGCGGAGGGGCGCAGGCTCTGGGCGCTCTCGGCGGCCAGCACCAGCAGACAGCCGGCGGCCTGTTCGACGACCGGTACGGAGAAGGCGAAGTCGTCCCCGTCGGCCCCGCGGAAGGCGCGCCACGGCGTGGCGGCACCGTCGATGGCCTTGTGCACCGCCTGTTCGAGGTGGTGCGCGGCCTGCTGGCACACGGAGGCGGGCAGGACGATGGTCCGGTGAAACGCTGAACTGGTCATAGTCCCATTGCTCCCCCGCGCCCCGGGGGTCCGATCGGCGCACCGCACGGATTTCACCGGGTCGGCGGCAGCCGCCCCACGACGTGACCACGCGCCCGGCGGCGGGACCCGACCGGCCGAGGCGGGTGTGCTTCCGACCGGCCGCGACGCGGACCCGACCCGGGTACGGCGACTCCGGCCCGCCGCGCCATCGCCCCGACCGGGACCGCCCCGCCCCCACCACGCCGCCCACCCGTCCGCCACCGCTCGCCGCCCTCCGCTGCGGCGTCGGGCTGCTGCGGGTGGGGTCGGGTCCTAGGCTCGGCGGTATGGGTTTCGCCGGCTCGTCCTCGCTTGTCGCGGCCCGGTTCACCGGGCGGGCGGTGACCGGTGAGCGTCCGTTGGCCGGAGGGCTCACCGAGGTCGCCCTCGACGACGGGCGCACCGTGGTGGTCAAGTTCGCGGACGACCCCGTTGCCGCGCGGGCCGAGGCCGCGGGGTTGCGCTGGCTGGCCGGGGCCGGGACGGTGCGGATCCCGGAGGTGCACGGCGTGGACGGGCGCGGGCTGGTCACGGAGCGGGTGGTGCGGGGACCGGCGAGTGCCGGGGCGGCGGTCCGGTTCGGGCGGGACCTGGCCGGGCTGCACTCCGCCGGGGCGCCGGCGTTCGGGGCCGCGCCGCCCGGCGGACCCGAGGAGGCGTACATCGGGCGGGCACCGATGCGCAACGTCAGCGGGGACGACTGGCCCCGCTGGTACGCCGCGCACCGCGTGCTGCCGTATCTGCGCCTCGCGGTCGACGCCGGCACCGTCCGGGCGGCCGAGGCGGCCGACGTCGAGCGCGTCTGCGAGCGGCTGCCCGACCTTGCCGGGCCCGCCGAGCGGCCGGCCCGGCTGCACGGGGACCTGTGGAGCGGCAACGTGCTGTGGGGCGCCGACGGGCACGTCCGCCTGATCGATCCGGCCGCGCACGGCGGGCACCGGGAGACCGACCTGGCGATGCTGCGCCTCTTCGGCTGCCCGTTTCCGGAGCGGATCCTGGCGGGCTACGAGGAGACCGCGCCGCTCGCCGACGGCTGGACCGACCGCGTGGGGGTGCACCAGCTCTTCCCGCTGCTCGTGCACGCCGTGCTGTTCGGCCGCGGCTACGCCGAGCAGGCGCTCGCGGCGGCCCATGCGGCGCTGCGGCACCTCGGGTGAGCCGGGTACGGCGCCGAGGACGCCGTATCCGTCCGGCACTCCCCCGCCCGGCGCCTGGTGTCCCAACGAGCCGCATGTCCCACCGGATCACATGCCCCACCGGGTCACATGTCTCACCGGGTCACATGTCTCACTGGGACATTGCGAGGTGTACGCTCAAAGGCATGACGGCGACGAAGCCCTCCCCCACCACCGAGGACCGGCGGCAGCGCAAGGCGCGGCAGACCCGCGACGCGCTGGCCACCGCCGCCCGCGACCTCATCCTGGAACGCGGGTCGGCGGCGACCACCGTGGAGGCGATCGCCGAGCGCGCGGACGTCACGCGCCGCACGTTCAGCCGGCACTTCGCCGGCAAGGAGGAGGCGGCGCTCGACTTCGTCCGCCGGGACGGCGACCGGATCAACGCGCTGCTGCGGTCCCGCCCCGCCGAGGAGCCCCCGCTGCTGGCCTATCGCAGGGCCGTGCGGGACTGGCTGACCGACCGGGAGGACCCGGCGTGGCACGTGCGGCCGCGGATGCGCCGCCTGCTGGCCCTGGCCGACACCGAGCCCGGACTCTTCGCCGCCTACCAGCGCATCCGGGTCGACGCCCAGGAGGAGTCGATCCGCATCGTCGCCGCCCGGCTCGGCAGCGACGACGCCCGGGACGTGCGCCCGGCCGCCGTCGTCGACGCCGCGGCCGGGGTCCTGATCGCCGCCCTGCGCCTGTGGGCACGCGGCGGCGAGCAGGACTCGGGAGCCGCAGACCTCGCCGCCCTCGTGGAGCGCGCCTACGACGCCCTGACCTCGGAGGCCGCGGCCGCGACCCCCGACAGCACCACCACCGAAGAGTGAGAACAGCACCATGAGCACCAACGCCACCACCCCCGCGCCCGCCACCGAGTTCGCCAAACGCGCCGCCCTCGTCACCGGCGCCGCCTCCGGCATCGGCCTGGCCACCGCCCGCCGGCTCGGCACCGGCGGCGCCCGGGTCGTCGTCGCCGACTACAACGCCGAGGGCGCCGAGAAGGCAGCCGCCGACCTGCGGGCCGCCGGCGTCGAGGCCGCCGCCGTCGAACTGGACGTCACCCGCCCGGAGTCCGTCGAGGCGGCCGTCGGCTTCACCGTCGACACGTACGGCTCGCTGGACCTGGCCGTCAACAACGCCGGCATCGGCGGCCCCAGCGCCCCGACCGGCGAGTACGACGTGGAGGCCTACCAGCGCGTCGTGCGCACCAACCTCGACGGCGTCTTCTACTCGATGCGCTACGAACTGCCCGCCATCGAGGCGGCCGGCAAGGGCGGCGCCATCGTCAACGTCGCCTCCATCCTCGGCTCGGTCGGCTTCGCCGGCTCCCCCGCCTACGTCGCGGCCAAGCACGGCGTGGTCGGGCTGACCAAGGCCGCCGCCGCCGAGTACGCCGCCCGGGGCATCCGGATCAACGCGGTCGGCCCGGGCTTCATCGACACCCCGCTGCTGAAGACCATGGACGAGGCCGCCTACAACGGCCTGGTCGCCCTGCACCCGGCCGGTCGCCTCGGACAGGCCGAGGAGGTCGCCGAGCTGATCGCCTTCCTGCTGTCGGACCGCGCGTCCTTCGTCGCCGGCAGCTACCACCTGGTCGACGGCGCCTACACCGCCGTCTGACCGGCGCCCAACCGCCCCGGGGGGAGAGAACAAAGGAGTTCGATCATGAAGGCACTGCAGTACCGCACCATCGGGGCCCCGCCCGAGGTCGTCACGGTCCCGGACCCGGAACCGGGTCCCGGCCAGGTGCTGTTGAAGGTGACCGCGGCCGGTGTCTGCCACTCCGACATCGCGGTGATGAGCTGGCCCGCCGAGGGCTTCCCGTACGAGCTGCCGCTCACCCTCGGCCACGAGGGCGTCGGCACCGTGGCCGCGCTCGGCGCCGGCGTCACCGGGCTCGCCGAGGGCGATGCGGTCGCCGTGTACGGGCCCTGGGGCTGCGGCACCTGCGCCAAGTGCGCGGAGGGCAAGGAGAACTACTGCCTGCGCGCCGACGAGCTGGGCATCCGCCCGCCGGGACTCGGGCGCCCCGGCTCCATGGCCGAGTACCTGCTCATCGACGACCCCCGGCACCTGGTCCCGCTGGACGGACTGGACCCGGTCGCGGCGGTGCCGCTCACCGACGCCGGACTGACGCCGTACCACGCGATCAAGCGGTCGCTGCCCAAGCTGGTCCCCGGGTCGACCGCGGTGGTCATCGGCACCGGTGGTCTCGGCCACGTCGCCATCCAGCTGCTGCGCGCCCTGTCGTCCGCCCGGGTGGTCGCCCTGGACGTCAGCGAGGAGAAGCTGCGCCTCGCCCGTGCGGTGGGCGCGCACGAGGCGGTGCTCTCCGACGCGAAGGCCGCGGACGCGGTGCGCGAGCTCACCGGGGGTCTCGGCGCCGAGGCCGTGTTCGACTTCGTCGGCGTGGCGCCCACGGTGAAGACCGCCGGTGCCGTCGCGGCCGTCGAGGGTGATGTCACCCTGGTCGGCATCGGCGGCGGGTCGCTGCCCGTCGGCTTCGGCATGCTGCCGTTCGAGGTGTCGGTCAACGCCCCCTACTGGGGCAGCCGCAGCGAGCTGATCGAGGTGCTGAACCTGGCCCGCTCGGGTGCCGTGTCGGTGCACACCGAGACGTACTCCCTGGACGACGCCCCGCTCGCCTACGAGCGCCTCCACGAGGGGAAGGTCAACGGCCGCGCGGTGATCCTGCCGCACGGCTGACGGAGCACAGGGGGGGCGCGACCGGTCCCCCGTTCCGGTCGTGCCCCCTGTCCCGTCGAACCTACGTGGACGGGTCCGCCGTTGTGAATCGTGCCGGTGCCCGCTGCCCGGCCCCGAGGACTCACTCGTGCACAGGTGAGTCCGGATGGCCCGTTTTCGTCCCGTGCAGGACCGGCTGGTCGAGGTCACCGGCCGCCAGGTGGGCCAGCACGACCTCGTACAGGTCGCTGCCGGCGGCCAGAAGCTGGCGTTCGAGGACGGGCTCGGCGCTGCGGACGTGCTCGCGGACGGTCTGGGCGTGCATGCCGAGTCTCTGGGCGGCGCGCTCGGCGTTGCCGCCCACCGCGATCCAGGTGCGCAGGCTGCGCCGCAGGGCCCGGCCGTCCTCGTCGAGGCGGCCGAGCAGGTCGACGGCCCAGGTGCGCAGCGCGGGCCCGGACAGCAGGTCGGTGAGCCCGGCGGCACGTACCGCCCGTGCTCCGGCGCCCGGCGGGGGTTCGGCGAGGCCCAGCTGGGCGTTCAGGGCCAGGTGGACGGCGGCCCGTACGGTCAGGTCGGCGAAGTCCGTGCGCAGCAGCGACTCGACCCGGTCCATGCGGGCCCGGACCGTGTTGCGGCTGACACCGAGGATCTTCGCCGTGTTGACGGCGGTGAACTCCAGGCCGAGCCGGGTGGTGGCGAGCAGTTCGGCGCGCGTGTGGTGCGACAGCCGGTCGAGCGGGCTCAGTACGCCGGCCGTCCAGTCGTGCAGCCGCGCCGGGTCCATCAGCCGCTCGGGGCGGGTCCGCTCGGCGTACAGGGCCGCCTGACGCGGGTGGAACCGGGCCACGGCCAGGGCGCTGACGGCCTGCCCGTAGGCGGCCGCGGTGCGGGCGAGGCCCTGCCGGGTGCTGCCGCCGACGAACACGCCGGGGCGGCTGCCGACCAGCGCGCGCAGCTCCGGTCCGGCCGTGTCGCGCGGGGCGAGCACGATGACGTGGCCGTCCACCGCCGGGCACCGCACGACGAGCGCCCGCTCGCCCGTCGCCGACAGGCACTCCTCGGCGAGGCGGTCCCGTTCGGCGGGGCTGCTCTCCACCACGTACACGCACGCGGTGTCGGTGTCGAGGAGTCCGGGCCAGAGTCCGGCGGCCACGCGGCGGGCGGAGACGGTGTCCTCCACCATCAGCAGTTGCAGGATGGCCAGGCGCAGGTCGGAGGTGGCCCGCCGCAGCCGGTGTCCGGCCGCGGTCGACTCGTGGCCGGCCAGCAGCAGCTCCAGCACCTGGGCGGCGTGCGTGACGATCTCGGAGACGCGCCGGTCGAAGGGCCGTACGCGGGCCACCGCGAGGACGGCGGCCGGCGCCGGGCGGGACCGTTCCACGCGCACCAGCCGCAGGTGGCGGCCCCGGTCCTCCAGCGCGGCGGAGGCGATCCGGCCCGAGGTGACGTCGGCGGCCAGGGCCTCGTCGAGCGGGAAGCGGGTCCCGGCCAGCAGTCGGCCGGTGGCGTCCTGCAAGGAGACGGTCGCCTGCGCGGTGCCCGCGAGCCAGGCCACGACCCGGTTCGGGTCGCGTCCGGCCGGCCGCAGGTGTTCGAGCAGTTCCTGTGCCCAGCCCGACTGCTCGTCGGCCCCGGATGTCCGCTGTCGTCCGCCGTCCTCTCGGCCCGTCACGTCGGCCTTCTCCTCGTCTCGCCTCGCCCCCCGGCCCAGGCCGGGGACGTTACCCCATGGTCCTGTGCGCGGCTCCCCTCCGGCGTCGGCGGCGGGCAGCGCGCCGGGCCTGTCGGGCGGGGCGGGCAGGCGGGCATAAGCTCGGTGAATGGCGAAGTACTTCGACGTGCACCCCGACAACCCCCAGCCGCGCAGCATCGCCCAGGTCGCCGACAGCGTCCGCTCCGGCGCGCTGATCGCGTATCCGACGGACTCCTGCTACGCGCTGGGCTGCCGGCTGGGCAGCCGCGACGGCATCGACCGGATCCGGTCGATCCGTCAGCTGGACAACCGGCACCATTTCACCCTCGTCTGCCAGGACTTCGCTCAGCTCGGGCAGTTCGTGCAGATCGACAACGACGTGTTCCGGGCGATCAAGGCGTCGACGCCCGGCAGTTACACCTTCATCCTGCCCGCGACGAGGGAGGTGCCGCGCGCGCTCCAGCACCCGAAGAAGAAGACCGTGGGCGTACGCATCCCCGACCACGTCGTCACCCAGGCCCTGCTCGCCGAGCTCGGTGAACCGCTGCTGTCCAGCACGCTGTTGCTGCCCGACGAGGAGGAGCCGCTGACCCAGGGCTGGGAGATCAAGGACCGGCTCGACCACGTGCTGGACGCGGTCGTCGACTCGGGGGACTGCGGCACCGAGCCGACCACGGTCGTCGACTTCTCCGGCGGCGAGGCGGAGATCGTGCGGCGGGGCGCGGGCGACACGGCCCGGTTCGAGTAGCAGACGTCCACCGGCCGAGCACCCGAGAGAGGCAGACCACACCCGATGACTCCCACCGTGGGAACCGACGTCGACATCCCCACCGGCGACGGCACCGCCGACGCCTACCTGACCCACCCCGCCGACGGCGGACCGTACCCGGCGGTCCTGCTGTACATGGACGCCTTCGGGCTGCGCCCGTCCCTGCGGGCGATGGCCGACCGGCTGGCCGGCGCCGGGTACACCGTCCTGGTGCCGAACGTCTTCTACCGCACCGGACGGGCGCCCGTCGTGGAGCTGCCCGGGTTCATCGACCCGGGGGCACGGCCGGAGATCTTCCGACGGCTCGGGCCGATCATGCGGTCGCTGACCCCCGACCGGGCGATGCTGGACGCCGACACCTATCTGCGCCGGCTGGCGGCGGCCGGGACCGCGGCCGACGGCCCGGTCGCGCTCGTCGGCTACTGCATGGGCGCGGGGCTCGCCCTGCGCACCGCCGGCGCCTTCGCGGACCGGGTCGCCGCGGTGGCCGGGTTCCACGGCGCGAACCTCGCCACGGACGGGCCGGCCAGTCCGCACCTGGTGGCCGGGGACATCACCGCCGAGGCGTACTTCGCCCACGCGGACCAGGACCCGGGCATGGACGCCGCGCAGCAGGAGCGCCTGGCGGCGGCCCTGACGGCGGCGGGTGTACGGCACCGCTGCGAGGTCTACGCCGGCGCCCACCACGGCTACACGCAGGCCGACACCGCGGCCTACGACCCACAGGCGGCCGAGCGGCACTGGGCGGCCCTGCTCGACCTCCTGAAGCGGGCCTTCTGACCCGGTTCGCCGCCATACGGCCACCGGTGGACGGGAGTTGGCGAGCCTCCCGCCCACCGGCCCCCGGTCGGGGCGTTGTTACCGTGCCCCGGTGTCCAACTCCTCACGCGATTCCGCCGAAGGCGCCGGCTGGGGCTCCGCCGAGCCCGGCGCCTACCGGGCGCTCATGCCCGCGCGCACCGAAAAGCTGTCCTGGCTGAACCCGAGTACCCTCTGGGCCGCCCGCAACGGCGTGCTGGCCTCCTGGTTCGGCGACCCGACGGGCGAGACCCGCTCCCGCTGGGTGGCCCAGCGCGCGGCGGCCGGGGCGCCGGCCGACAAGGTGATCCGGCGCGACGACCCCGACCGGTTCTCCTTCCTCGTCATCGGCGACACGGGAGAGGGCGACGATCCCCAGTACGCCGTCGTGCCGGGGCTGTTGAGGGCGGGCCGGGACACCCGGTTCGCCGTCCTCGCCAGCGACGTGATCTACCCGGTGGGCAGTGCCGACGACTACGGCACGAAGTTCTTCCGCCCCTACCGCGATTACCCGGCGCCCATATACGCGATACCGGGCAACCACGACTGGTACGAGGACCTCGGCGCGTTCATGCGCGTCTTCTGCGACGACGCCCCGCCCCTGCCGCCGGGACCCCCACCGCGCCGGTTCAGCCCCGCGTGGCTGCGGTCCCTGTTGTGGCACCGGCCGCGTCCGGAGGACGGCCGGCACCTGGACGAGGCGCGCAAGCTGCGCCCGGCACCCGCCCAGCAGGCCGAACAGCCCGGACCGTACTGGGCCGTCGACGCCGGTCCGGTCAGGATCGTCGGCATCGACACGGGGCTGCTGGGCACCGTCGACGCCGAGCAGGGCGCCTGGCTGCGCGAGGTGTCGGCGGGAGACCGGCCGAAGATCCTGGTCACCGGCTCGCCCCTGTACGTGGACGGCGCGTACCACCCGTGCGCCATCGAGGGCGGCGGCACGGTCGACGACATCGTGCGCGACCCGGCCCACCACTACGTCGCGGCGATCGGCGGCGACATCCACAACTACCAGCGCTACCCGGTCGACGTCGCCGGCCGCACCGTGCAGTACGTCGTGGCGGGCGGCGGGGGCGCGTTCATGCACGCCACCCACACCATCCCGCGCGTCTCGGTGGCCGGTGTCACCGAGGACGACTTCCGCTCCTATCCGCTGCGCGGCGACTCGCTCGCCTTCTACAGCGCGCTGTACGGCCGCCGACTGCGGCTGCGCCGCTTCTTCACCCTGACGGAGGCCGAGGCGACGGCCGTGATCGCCGAGCGCCTCGGCATCCGCACCGGCCGCGCCCCGGGCGACGGAGCGCGGATCACCCTGCGCACCCGGATCGTGGCCGGGCTGCTCGGCACCGCGCGGCGGCCCGAGCGCCGCAAGCGGTTCCGGCTGCCCGTGCGCAAGATCTACACCTCGCTGTTCTCGCCGGGTTCGGCGACGTACAGCCCGCCCTTCTTCAAGTGCTTCCTGCGCCTGGACGTGACGCCGGAGGCGGTCAGGCTGCGCTGCTACGCCGCCACGGGCAACCGGGCGCAGGAGGAGGAGCCGCCGGTCGAGGACGAGGTGACGATCCCACTGGTGTGACCGGGGCGCGTCTCGCCGCTCGGCAATCCCGGCTCACCAGCGGCCCGCCTCGCTGCCGACCACCGGCTCCGACGGGGTGCCGTCGACGCCCACCGGCACCTCGCCGGTGAGCATCACCCGGTGCATGGTCCGGGGGTGGTCGAGGTGGGCGTGGTCGCCGGGAGCGAGGTGGATGGTGGCCCGGTTGTCCCAGAAGGCGACGCTGCCCGCTTCCCAGCGGAAGCGGACGGTGTACTCGGGGCGGGTGGCCTGCTCGAGAAGGAGTTCCAGGATCGCCGCGCTCTCGGGGCGGGAGAGCCCGGTGATCTGCTCGACGTAGTAGCCGTTGACGAACAGCACCCGCTCCCCCGTCTCCGGGTGGACGCGGACCAGGGGGTGCACCGTCGCGGTCTGGTGGTCCAGGAGGTGCCGGACGTAGGCGTCGTCGCCGGGCCGGGGCTGGTAGCCGACGCCGAGGCGGTGTTCGGCCCGCAGCGTGTCGACGAGGGCGCGCAGCGGGGCGGACAGTCCGGCGTAGGCGGCGGCGAGGTTCGCCCAGGTGGTGTCGCCGCCGTAGGGGGGCACCGTCTCGGCGCGCAGGATCGTCGCCGCGGGTGGGTCGACACGGGCGCCGTGGTCGCAGTGCCAGCCGCGCAGCAGCGTGTGGCGCCGGCGCCGCAGCCACTCCTCGTGCTCCATCCCGAACCGCCCGCCCAGCTCCAGCCGGTCGGCGGTCGTCTCCACCTCCGGGAAGCCGTCCGGCGACGCCTTGCCGCGCCGGGGCAGGACGACCGGTTCGCCGAAGAGGCGGGCGAACGCGACGTGTCCGGCGTGGTCGAGGCGCTGGTCGCGGAAGAACACCACCTTCCAGCGCAGGACCGCCGCCCGTACCGCGGCGACCTGTGCGCAGTCGAGGCCCGCCGCGAGGTCGACGCCGTGGATCTCGGCGCCGATGTGCCCGGCGACGGGTTCCACCTCGATTCCCGTCGTGCTGTCCGTTGCCGTGTCCCTGGCGCTGTCCGTCGTCATGCGGAGATCGTGGCAGAACCTCCGCCGCGCCGTCCGGTTGATCACCGGTCCGCGCGTGGGCGAGGCTGGAGGGGCGGCACACCGCCGCGCACAGTCGAGGGAAGGTCCCACGGTGATCAGCATCCCGGCGTACACACTCAACGACGGCACGACCCTCCCCGCCCTGGGGCTGGGCACCTGGCCGATGACGGACGACGAGGCCGAGCGGGCGGTCCGCGAGGCCCTCCGGGCGGGGTACCGCCTGATCGACACGGCGACGAACTACCGCAACGAGACCGGCGTCGGCCGCGGGGTCGCCTCCGCCGGTCTCCCCCGCGAGGAGATCGTCGTGACGACCAAGCTGCCCGGCCGGCACCACGGCTACGAGGAGACGCTCGCCTCCTTCGAGGAGTCCCGCGCCCGCCTCGGTGTGGAGTACGTCGACCTGTACCTGATCCACTGGCCGCTGCCGCGCGTGGACAAGTACGTCGACTCCTGGAAGGCCATGGTCAAGCTGCGCGAGGAGGGTCTCGTGCGTTCGGTGGGCGTCTCCAACTTCACGGCGGAGCACATCGAGCGGCTGGAGAAGGAGACGGGTGTCCTGCCGTCCGTGAACCAGATCGAGCTGCACCCGCTCTTCCCCCAGGACGAGCTGCGCGCCTTCCACGAGCGCAAGGGCATCCGCACCGAGAGCTGGAGCCCGCTGGGCCGGGGCAGCGACCTGCTGGACGACCCCGCCGTCGCCGCGGTCGCCGCGGCCCACGGTGTGACGCCGGCCCAGGCGGTCCTGCGCTGGCACACCCAGCTGGGCGCGGTGCCGATCCCGAAGTCCGCCGACCCGGCGCGGCAGCGGGCCAACCTGGACGTCTTCGGCTTCGAGCTGGACGCCGCCCAGATGCGCGCCGTGGCGGACCGCGCGCTCCGGCGGATCGGCGGCGACCCGGAGGCGCACGAGGAGTTCTGAGCGGGGTACCCGGTCCGGGCCGGCGGAATTCGGGCGTCTTCGGGAAGGGGCGGCGGGTGGACGGCGAGGGCGACGGGCTGCGGGACTACCACGGCAAACGGGACTTCGGCCGGACCGGTGAGCCCGCCGGAGCGGCGGCGCCCGGCGAGGGCGCGGGCCCCGCTGACGGCGGGGCGCCTCGCTTCGTCGTGCAGATCCACGACGCGAGCACCCTGCACTTCGACTTCCGGCTGCAGGTGGCCGACGTGCTGAAGTCCTGGTCGGTGCCGAAGGGGCCGTCCGCGGACCCGCGCGACAAGCGGCTCGCGGTGCCGACGGAGGACCACCCGCTGGAGTACGAGGAGTTCGAGGGCGTGATCCCGGCGGGTGAGTACGGCGGCGGCACGGTCATCGTGTGGGACCACGGCACCTACGAGCCGCTGAGCCACGACCGCCGGGGCCGACCGGTCGACTTCGCCGAGTCGCTGGCGCACGGGCACGCGAGGTTCCGGCTGCACGGCGCGAAGCTGCGCGGCGAGTACGCGCTGACCCGGTTCCGCGGCGGCCCGGACGGCGACGGTGGGGACGCGGCGTGGCTGCTGGTGAAGACGGCCGGCGGCGGACGCGGGCACGGCACCCCGGACCCCCGCCGGGCCCGGTCCGCGCGCACCGGCCGCACGCTGGCGCGGGTGACGGCGGAGGACGGCCAGGGGTAGGGGGCGGTTCATGCGGTTCAGACGGTTCAGACGGTTCGGAAGGCTCAGTCCATGGGAAGCGGCTGTTCCGCCCAGATGGTCTTGCCGGTGTCCGTCTGGCGGCTGCCCCAGCGCTGGGTGAGCTGGGCGACCAGGAGCAGCCCCCGGCCGCCCTCGTCGAAGGCGTGGGCGCGGCGCAGGTGGGGCGAGGTGGAGCTGGCGTCGGAGACCTCGCAGATGAGGGTGGTGTGGCGGATGAGGCGCAACTGGATGGGCGGCTCGCCGTACCGGATCGCGTTGGTGACCAGTTCGCTGACGACCAGTTCGGTGACGAAGGCCGCGTCGTCCAGCCCCCACGCCGTCAGCTGCTCGCCGACGGACCGCCGGGTGGCCGCCACCCCCGACGGGTCGGGGCGGACGTCCCAGATGCGCACCCGGTCCTCGCCCAGGGCCCGGGTGCGGGCCAGCAGCAGCGCCACGTCGTCGCCGGGCTCATCGGGCAGTACGGCCTTGAGCACGCCGTCGCACAGCGCGTCGAGCGAGGTCGCGGGCGCGGCCAGCGACCGGCACAGTTCGGCGGTGGCGTGGTCGACGTCGCGGTCGCGGTCCTCGACCAGTCCGTCGGTGTAGAGGGCGACGACGGAGCCCTCCGGCACCTCCAGCTCGGTGGCCTCGAAGGGCAGTCCGCCCACGCCGAGCGGCGGCCCTGCGGTCATGGGGACGAGACGGGTGGTGCCGTCGGGCAGCAGGAGCGCGGGCGCGGGGTGGCCGGCGGCGGCCAGGGCCAGTCGGCGGGAGACCGGGTCGTACACGGCGTACAGGCAGGTGGCGCCCAGTTCCGCGATCTCCGTCTCGCCGCTGTCGTCCGCGGCGCCGGCCGCGAGGTGGGTGACGAGGTCGTCGAGGTGGGTGAGGAGCTCGTCGGGGGGCAGGTCGACGTCGGCGAGGGTGCGGACGGCCGTGCACAGGCGGCCCATGGTCGCCGTGGACGGGATGCCGTGGCCCACGACGTCGCCGACGACGAGGCCGACGCGGGTGCCGGAGAGCGGGATGACGTCGAACCAGTCGCCGCCGATGCCCGCCGCGGACGCGGAGGGCAGGTAGCGGTGGGCCACCTCGACCGCGGCCTGTCCGGGCAGGTCCCTGGGGAGCAGGCTGTGCTGGATCGCCAGGGCGGTGGAGCGCTCGCGGGCGAACCGGCGGGCGTTGTCCACGGAGACGGCGGCCCGCGAAACCAGTTCCTCGGCCAGTACGGCGTCCTCCACGGCGTACGGCTCCCGGGGCGCGGTCCGGACGGCAAGGGCCACGCCCAGGGTGGTGCCGCGGGCGCGCAGCGGCACGGCCAGGGTCGAGCAGACGGCTTCGCGGAACGGGCGGTTGTGCGGGGCCTCGGCCTCGCGGGCCCGCATCCACCGGTCGAAGTCCGGGTCGCCGGGGCCGCTGAGGACGACGCGGCCCTCCCGCACCGCCCGGGCGGGTGGGCTGTCGAACGGGTGGACCTCGTGCCCGCCGAGGTGCACGGCGGGGCTGGGGAAGCCCTCGGTGGCGGAGGCGTGGGCCACCCGGCGCAGTTCACCCGTCTCGGTCGGTACGGCGAGGGGTTCGTCGCTGCCGAGCACCCAGTCGAGCAGGTCGACGCTGGCGAAACCGGCGAACCGGGGCACGAGGAGACCGACCAGTTCCTCGGCGGTGCGGACGACGTCCAGGGTGCTGCCGACCGCCCCGGCCGCGTTCAGCAGGGCCAGGCCCTCCCGGGCCCGGTGCTGTTCGGTGCTCTCCACCGCTGCCATCGCGACGGCGGTGAGCCTGCCGGAGGCGTCGTGGACCGGCCAGATCTCCACGGTCCAGGCGTGCATGCGGTTGCCCGCGGGCGCGGACGAGTAGCTCTCGTACTGGACGGGCCGCCCTCGGTCGGCGACCACCCGAAGGTGGTGCAGGAAGCTTCGCGGGTCGCCTTCGAACTCGGCCACGGCCTCGGGCAGGTGGCGGCCGACCAGTTCCTCCGCCGACCTGCCCATCATCCGGCACGCGGTGTCGTTGACGTGTACGAAGCGCAGGTCGGGATCGAGGACGGACATGGACAGGGACGCCTGCCGCACGGCATCGTCGACCAGCGAGGGCGCCGGGCCGCCGGGAACGTCGGCGGTCGCCAGGTAGCCGTCCGGTGCGCCGTCGGCGCCCAGCAACGGGCACACCCGCAGCCGCAGGCTCACGGGGTGGCCGTCCCGGTGCCGGACCACGACGGTGCGGGTCGCGCCGGTGCCGTTCGGGTCGGTGCCGTTCGGGTCGGTGCGGCCCTGGGGGCGGGCGGGGACGCCTCGCGCGAGCAGGTCCCGCGCGGGGCGCCCCACGGCCTCCTCGGCGGCGTATCCGGTGAGCCGCCGCGCGCCGTCGCTCCACCCCGTCACCAGTCCGCGGGCGTCGACGATCATCGCGGCGGAGGAATCCTCCATGTCGTCCAGGATCATCCCAGGACGATGCGGTATCAACCGGGGCGGGGCGCGGGTGGTCACGTCACTGTCGGTGAGCGCGGAGCGCGGCGAGGGCGCGGTCGGCGTGCTTGTTCGTCCTGAGTTCGCTGCGGACGACCTCCAGCAGCGTGCGGTCCTGCCCGATGACGAAGGTGACCCGCTTGGTGGGGGCCAGGCTGAGGCCCCGCTTCACCCCGAACCGCTCGCGGACCGTGCCGTCGGCGTCGGACAGCAGCGGCATGCCGAGCGTGTGGCGCCCGGCGAACTCCTGCTGGCGCTCGACGGGGTCGCCGCTGACGCCGACGGGCCGGGCGCCGACCGCGGCGAACTCGGCGGCGAGGTCGCGGAAGTGACAGGCCTCCGCGGTGCAGCCGGTGGTCAGGGCGGCGGGGTAGAAGAAGAGGACGACCGGGCCGTCGGCGAGCAGTTCGGACAGGCGGCGCGGGGCGCCGGTCTCGTCCGACAGCGTGAAGTCCTCCACGGTGTCGCCCACAGCGGGGAGCGCGCTCATGACCGGCCCCCGTCGCCCTGGGCGACGGCGCGGGCCCACAGCACGAGCGGCACCTGCACGGGCAGCCGTCCGAGGGCGACGGCCCGTGCAGGGGCGGGGCGGTGGCGCCAGTCCCAGGCCATCTTGACGTTGGCCGGGAACACCCCGACGAAGAACGCCGCGGCGCTCCAGGCGGCGGCCCTGCGGGTGCGCGGCACGGCGAGCCCGGCGGCCAGCGCGAGTTCGGCGACGCCGCTGGCGTACGTCCACGCCCGGGGTGTGCCCGGCAGGGAGCGCGGCACGGTGGCGTCGAAGGGGCGGGGCTGGGCGAAATGGGCGACACCCGCGGTGGCCAGCAGGCCGGCGAGCAGCAGGGGTGAGCGTTCGGACCGTGGCACGGTTCCTCCTCGTGGGGGCCTGGCGCGCGATATTACTCGACGGTAAGAACCGGTGGGCAACGGTTCGCGTCCGGCGGTCGCGAACCCCGGGCGGGCAGTCCAGCGCGCGGCGGAAGTGCCGGATGGGGGTGCACGGGGAGGAGGACGGCACAGGACGCCGATGGGCTGTGAGCCCCCGAAGAGCCCCCGAAGACCCCTCGATGAGCCCCCGGGGAGCCGTTTCGGGCCGCCCTGGCCACGGCGGTTCCGGAGCCCACTCGCCCCAACTCGGCCGCACCCGCACCGCGACAACAGTGCCCGCACCGGCCGGTCAGCCGCCCACCACAGCGCGACCGCAGCTCCAGAGCCCACTCCCCCAGCGGGCCGCACCGCTGCCCCAGCAGCACCGCCCACCGGCCGGCCACCCGCCCGTCACGGCCCGAAGCCGCCGCACTCCCCGCACGGCAGCCGGGCGAGGCACGCGACAGCCGGCGAGGCACGCGGCAGCCGGCGAGGCACGCGGCAGCCGGCGAGGCAGGCGGCGCCCGCCACCCCGGTCACCGATCCCGCCGGCGGCAGAGCGGCGGACCCGGTCAGCCGCCGTGCGGCCGGTCGGCGCCGCCGAGGACGCCGGGACCCGGATCCGGCTCGCGGGCCGGACCGCGCGCCTCACGCCCCGGCGCCCGTCACCCCTCGCCCCGGGGCGTGACGGGCGCCAGCCACATGCCCACGATCGCGTCGACGAGCCCGTCGGCGGCGTCCTGCCAGCTGGCCCGCGGGGTGGGACGGTTCTCGGCCAGGGCCCGCTCGCGCTCCTCCGCCGTGTGCACGATGAGGTGGCGGGCCATGTCGCCGCGCTCCGCGCGGACCTCGTCCGGCAGCGCCGGCATGCAGCGGTCGCGCCCCTCGATGATCGCCCGCAGCGAGTCCGACGCCCGGGACTCCTCGGTCATGATCTGCCGCAGCGACGGGTCGGTCATGACCTGGGCGCAGAACCGCGCGTACCAGGTGGGGCTGCCCAGCGCCGCCAGGTGGTCGAACTGCGGGCGCACCAGGCAGTCGACCCAGTCGCGCAGGTCGGCCGAGTCGCCGAGGGCGGCGAGCTGCCGGGCGCGCAGTTCCTCGACGCGTCCCGAGTGGCGCTGCGCGATGGCCCGGACCAGGTCCGTCTTCGTACCGAAGTGGTAGCCGACCGCCGCGTTGTTGCCCTGTCCGGCGGCCTCGCTGACCTGACGGTTGGAGACCGCGTACACCCCGTGCTCGGCGAACAGCCGCTCAGCGGTGGTCAGGATCAGCTGCCGGGTCGCGCTGACCTGTTCCGTCCGGACCGTCCTGCCCGCCATGATCACCACCGCGCGGGACTCTCTCCTTACCGCCCACGACGACCAGTCCCTCGAGTCGTCGCAGGTCCGCCGAGGTGCGGCGGGTCGTGACGAAAGCCTACGGCGCGGCGGCGCCGGGTCACCGCTCGGCCCGGACGGGCGTTCCCGCGCATCACCCCGTACGATACTTCAAGCGACTGACTTAAAGTTTGCCTCCGGTACTCGTCGCACCACCACTCATCGCTGGAAAGGCTTCTCCATGCCCGCTTCCCCCGCCTCACCACGGCCGAACGCCGTAGTGGGGGTCCTGGCCCTGGCCGGGATCGTCGTCGCGCTCATGCAGACCCTGGTCATCCCGATCATCCCGGAGCTGCCGAAGCTCCTGGACGCGTCGGCCTCGGACGCGGCCTGGGCGGTGACCGCCACGCTGCTGGCCTCCGCGGTGGCCACGCCGGTCGTCGGCCGGCTCGGCGACATGTTCGGCAAGCGGCGGATGCTGCTGCTCAGCCTGGTGCTGCTGATCGCCGGCTCGGCGGTCTGCGCACTGAGCGACACGCTCGTGCCCATGGTCGTCGGCCGCGCCCTGCAGGGCCTGTCCGCCGCCGTGATCCCGCTCGGCATCAGCATCATGCGCGACGAACTGCCGGTCGAGCGGCTGGCCGGTGCCACCGCGGTGATGAGCGCCTCCCTCGGGGTCGGCGGCGCGCTCGGCCTGCCCGCCGCCGCGCTGATCGCGGACAAGCTCGACTGGCACATGCTGTTCTGGCTCGCCGGCGCCCTTGGGGCGGTGTCCCTGGTACTGGTCCTGGCCCTGGTGCCCGAGTCGGCCGTGCGCTCCGGCGGCCGCTTCGACGTGCTCGGCGGCCTCGGCATGGCCGCGGGTCTGGCGAGCCTGCTGCTGGCCATCTCCAAGGGCGGCGACTGGGGCTGGTCCTCGGGCACCGTCCTCGGCCTGTTCGCGGCGGCCGTGGTGATCCTGCTGGTCTGGGGGTGGTGGGAGCTGCACACCCTGGAGCCCCTGGTGGACCTTCGCACCACCGCCCGCCGCCAGGTGCTGTTCACCAACCTGGCGTCCGTCGCCATCGGCTTCTCGATGTTCGCGATGTCGCTGGTCCTTCCGCAGCTGCTCCAGTTGCCCGAGGCCACCGGTTACGGGCTCGGCCGCTCCCTGCTGACCACGGGCTTCGTCATGGCGCCGTCCGGTCTGGTGATGATGGCGTTCGCCCCGGTCTCCGCGAAGGTCTCCAAGGCCAGGGGGCCGAAGGTGACGCTGATGATCGGCGCCCTGATCGTGGCGGCCGGCTACGCCCTGAACATCGTGCTGATGGCCGAGGTCTGGCACCTGGTCCTGGTCTCCTGCGTCATCAGCGCGGGCATCGGCTTCGCCTACGGCGCCATGCCGTCGCTGATCATGGGTGCGGTGCCGCCGAGCGAGACGGCCGCCGCGAACAGCCTCAACACCCTCATGCGGTCCCTGGGCACCTCGGTCGCCAGCGCCATCGCCGGTGTGATCCTGGCCCAGCTGACCATCGACCTCGGCGGCTTCGCCCTGCCGTCCGAGAACGCGTTCAAGGTGGTCATGGCCATCGGCGCCGGCGCGGCCCTGCTGGCCGCCGCCATCGCGTCCTTCATCCCCCGGCACCGCCCGGCCGGTCCGGTCGCCGACCCGGCACCGGCCGACGGGGCCGCGACGGAGCCCGCCTCCGTGCGCTGACCGCGACGGCGCCGGCCGGACCGGGGACCGGCGCCGTTCAGGCGAACCTGGCGGGCAACGCGCGTAAGGGCACCCGGGCGGGTCGAGTACTGACCCGTGGAGCTGCCGCTGATCCCTCCGATGCTCGCCACCCCCGGCGCCCTGCCGTCGGCCGGGCAGGACGCGCGCTGGGCCTACGAGACCAAGCAGGACGGGCAGCGTGTGGTGGTCTACCTGCCGGGCGACGGGAGCGTCCTGCTGCGCGCCCGCTCCGGCCGGGACATCACCGCCGCCTATCCGGAACTGGCGCCGCTCGCCACCGCGCTCGGCCGGACCCCCGCCGTCCTGGACGGCGAGGTACTGGCCCTGGACGAACAGGGCCGTGCCGACTTCCAGTTGCTCCAGTCCCGGATGGGCCTCGCGCACGCCCCGGCCCGGGCCGCGCACCGGGCGGCGCGGGCCCCCGTCCACCTGGTCCTGTTCGACGCCCTCCACCTGGCCGGACGCTCCCTGCTGCGCCTGCCCTACACCGGCCGCCGCGAGCGGCTGACGGACCTCGGTCTCGGCGGCCCGTCGTGGTCGACCCCGACCGCGCTGGTCGGCCGCGGCGAACAGGCCCTGCGGGCCACCCGCGAGCACGGCCTGGAGGGGCTGGTGTGCAAGCGGCTGGACTCGGTGTACGAGCCCGGGGTCCGCTCCCGGGCCTGGATCAAGATCCGCAACATGCGCAGCGAGGACGTCGTGGTCGGCGGCTGGCTGCCCGGCAGGGGACGGCTCGGCGGCCTTCCCGGTGCCGTCCTGGTCGGCCAGCGCGCCGCGGGCCGACTGCGCTACGTCGGCGGGGTCGGCACCGGCTGGAGCGAGGGCGAGCGCACCGAGCTGGCCGCGCTGCTGGCGACCGCCGCGAGTGATGTCTGCCCCTTCGACCCGGTACCGCGGGTGCCGGGGGCGCGCTGGGTCGTGCCCCGGCTGGTCGGCGAGGTCCGCTACAGCACCCGCACCCGGGAGGGCATGCTGCGCCAGCCCTCCTGGCTCAGGCTCCGCCCGGACCTGGCACCCGAGGAGTCGGCCGCGGACATTCCGGACGACCTGGTGTGAGCGGGTGACGCGCGGTCAGGTGTTGGGCTGCCCTTCACCGCGGGGACGCGTGTGCGCCCTTGGCGCCGGAGGGAAAAGAAGGGACCCTGAACTCCCCTTCCCCCCAAAGCCGTTGGGCTGCCGCAGCCTGAGGAGAACGCGATGCCGCCGCGTACCGCCGCAACACCGCGCAGGAGATGGCTCACCGTACCGCTCGGTGCCCTCGCCCTCGTCGTGGCCTTCCCCGCCACCGCCTTCGCCGCCCCGCCCCCGGGCCTGCCCGGCAACGCCGACGCTCTGGAGCGGGCGTACCAGCCCGCCTACGACTACGACACCGACGGCTGCTATCCCACCCCGGCCATCGGCGCCGACGGAGCGGTCAACGGCGGGCTGAACCCGACCGGTGCCCTCAACGGCAACTGCCGCGACGCCTCCGACCTGGACAACACCAACGGCTACGCGCGCGCCAAGTGCGACAACGGCTGGTGCGCCTACATGTACGGGCTCTACTTCGAGAAGGACCAGGCCCTGCCCGGCACGAGCCTCGGCGGCCACCGGCACGACTGGGAGCACGTGGTGGTGTGGGTGAAGGAGGACACCGTGCAGTACGTGTCGACGTCCAACCACGGCTCGTTCAGCGTGCACGAGCGGTCGGCCGTCCGCTTCGACGGCACCCATCCGAAGATCGTCTACCACAAGGACGGCATCGGCACCCACTGCTTCCGTCTGGCGACCTCGGGCGACGAACCGCCGGAGAACCACAAGGGCACCTGGCAGTACCCGGCGCTGGTGGGCTGGAACGGCTATCCGGCGGGCCTGCGCGACAGGCTGAGCGCCTATGACTTCGGCAGCGCCAACTTCGGCCTCAAGGACGGCAGTTTCGCCTCCCACCTGGCCGCCGCCAAGCCCGCAGGCATCCCCTTCGATCCGAACGCCTGAGACGAGGGGGCGAACCGGGGCCGCTCGGGCGGGATGTGCGCCCCGGGCGCCCCGGGGCACTATCGTGTCCGCATGTCCGCCCCCGAACTGATCCGCATCGTCTCCCGCGACTCCCCCATGGCGCTCGCTCAGGTCGAGCGCGTACGGGCCGGGCTCACGGCCCTCCACCCCGGCGTGCGCACCGAGGTCGTCCCGGTGAAGACCACCGGCGACAAGTGGCTCGGCGACCTCTCCCAGGTGGAGGGCAAGGGCGCGTTCACCAAGGAGGTCGACGCCGCCCTGCTGTCGGGCGAGGCCGATCTCGCGGTGCACTGCGTCAAGGACGTGCCCGCCGACCGGCCGCTGCCCGCCGGTACGGTGTTCGCCGCGTTCCTGGAGCGGGACGACGTGCGGGACGCGCTCGTCCACCCCGACGGGCTCACCCTGGACGAGCTGCCGGAGGGCACGCGCATCGGCACCTCCTCGGTGCGCCGGGTCGCCCAACTGGCCGCCACCCACCCGCACCTGCGGTGCGTGCCCTTCCGCGGCAACGCCAACCGGCGGCTGGCGAAGCTCGCCGCGGGCGAGGCGGACGCGCTGCTGCTCGCGGTCTCCGGTCTGGAACGCATCGGCCGCGGCGACGTGATCAGCGAGGTCCTCTCCCCCGAGACGATGATGCCGCCGATCGGCGCGGGCATCCTCGCCCTCCAGTGCCGGGAGGGCGACAGCGGCCTGATCGACGCGGTGAGCGGCCTCGGCCACCCCGCGACGCACCGGGAGGCGACGGCCGAGCGGATGTTCCTGCACGTCCTTCAGGGGCACTGCAACAGCCCGATCGCCGGGTACGCCCGAATGGACCCCAGCGGGGAACTCTCGCTGCGGGCCTGCGTCTTCACCCCCGACGGCAAGACCCGGCTGAACGCGCACGAGTGGGCGGGCCGGCTCGACCCGGCGACCCTCGGCACCTCGGTCGCCGTGGCCCTGCTCAGGCAGGGCGCCCGGGAGATCATCGACGGCATCGCCCACTGAGGTGCGGCCGCCTGCCGGTCAGGCGGAGCCCTCCTCGGACTGGCCCCGCAGGAACGCGCTCACCTGGTGCGCGAGTCCCTCCTCCCGCACCCCGCCGCACGGGGTGGCGCCGGCGCCGTCGGGCAGCCCGAGCGCGCCGCTCCACAGCCGGCGGTCGGCCCACTCCTCGTCCACCCTCAGCTGCACCTGCACGTCCACCTGGCTCAGGCTCGCCTCCGGACCGGCCGCGTAGAGCACGGCGGTGGCCCGGCGCAGCGGGTAGACGTCGAAGCCCTCGATGAACTGGCAGTTGCGCCAGTCCAGGAAGGCGCTCTCCCCCTCGGGTCCGGTCCGCACGTCGATCTGACCGTCCTCCAGGTGGATGCCGAGGTGCCGCCCGCCCCGGTTCTCGACGGTCACCCGGACCCGGAAGTACGTCAGCCCCTCGGCGGCGTCGTCGCGGCCGCGCGGCGGCTCGGCCGGCTCAAGACGGTGGACGCGGACCCGCAGGCCGGGGTGCTCGTCGTACTCCTGCCAGTCCCCGACCACGTTCGGCTCGTACACGGTGCCCCTCTCGACCTCTCGACGCTGCTTCCTATCCGCACGCTCAGCGCACTGTCAAATGAGCGGAATGCGCTGTGGCCAGGGGCTTCGTCGCTTTTGATCGATGATCAAGCGTTGCGCAGGGACGATCCGCCGGCACCGGTCCGCACGATCACCGGGAGCGTGCCGCACATCACGTCCCGCGACGGGGCGGGCGCACCGCACCGGTACGCGGCCGTTCGAGTGGCCGTTTGCGTCATTCGCGCTCAGTATCCATATATACGAGGACTTGCCAGCACCCCTGCTGAGGGAGGTGCGCGTGATGCGTGTCGCCGGCAGAACCCAGCCCCACCCGCACGACGACGCCCCCGACACCGCCGCGGCGTTCGACCGGCTCGCCGGGCTGCCCGAGGGACCGGAGCGCAAGGCGCTGCGGGACGAACTGATCCGGGTCTGGCTGCCCATGGCGGAGCGGATCGCCGTCCGCTTCCGGGGCCGCGGCGAGAACCTGGAGGATCTCTACCAGGTGGCGGCCCTCGGCCTGGTCAAGGCCGTCGACCACTACGACCCCGGCCGGGGCCACGCCTTCGAGGCGTACGCGGTGCCGACCGTGACCGGCGAGATCAAACGGCACTTCCGCGACCACATGTGGACGCTGCACGTGCCGCGCCGCATCCAGGACCTGCGCAACCGGGTCCGCAGATCGGCCAAGGAGCTGGCGCAGACCACGCCGGGGCGGCCCCCGACCGTGGAGGAGATCGCCGAACACGCCCAGCTGACCACGGTCGAGGTGCGTACCGGCATGGAGGCACTGGAGTGCTTCTCGGCGCTGTCGCTGGAGGCGGAGATGCCCGGCACCGACGGGTACGCCCTGGGTGACGCGCTGGGCGGTCCCGATCCCGCTTTCGACGCGGTCGTCGACCGGGTGGCCGTCCGGCCCTGCCTCCAGGCGCTGCCCGAACGCGAGCGCACCATCCTCTACCTGCGCTTCTTCGGCGGGATGACACAGAGCCGCATCGCCCAGCAGCTCGGCATCTCCCAGATGCACGTCTCCCGGCTGCTCACCGGCTGCTTCGACCGGATACGCGAGGAGATCCTGGCGGAGGCCCGCTGAGCGCGGGCCCGTCGAGCGGGGGCCCGTCGACCCCCGGCCGCCCGAGGCGGTCCTCCAGGGCGGCCAGCATCTGCGGCGGCATCACTCCGGTGCGCCTCCAGATGAGTATCGTTTCCGCCACATTGCGGAGTTTGATGTTCGTATGCTGGGAAACTTCCTTCAGGACGATCCACCCCTCGTCCGGCGTCACCCCGCCGAGCGCGATGACGACACCGATCGCCTGGTCGACGACGGCGTGCGAGACGACCGCCTCCTTGAGCTGCCGGACCTGCTCCTGCAACCGGAAGATCTGGTCAGGGTCGGAATCCGGGCCGGGGCCCGGGCACACGTCGGCGGGGGGCACGCTCACCTCCGGGCCTCCATCCTGGCCAGCCCCGCGCCGTCGCGCCACTGGGCCGTCCGGGGCGGGCACGCCACCGTTTCGGCGCCCTGTGCGGGGTACTCGCCAGGCGCCCGCCGCACTCCCGGCCGGACACTGGTGTGGAGCCGGTGGCTGCCGGTGGACGAGACCAGGACGCGACTGCCATGAACCACGACACGACCTCCTCCACCCGCGGGGAGAGCCTCCTGTCCACGCACTCCGTGTACGGGGCCCCCTGCTGGGTGAGTCTCACCAGCCGTGATCTGAAGGCCACCGAGGAGTTCTACTCCGCCGTGCTGGGCTGGCAGTGGCGGCCCGTCCGGCTGGGCGAGCCCTTCCGGATCGCCCTGGCCGACGGGGTGCCGGTGGCCGGGATCGCCGCCGTCGCCGCGATGTGGCAGATGGCGGTGGCGTGGACGCCGTACTTCGCCGTGCGCAGTGCCGACGAGGCCGTCTCGCGGGCGCAGGAGCGCGGCGGCACCGCCGCGGTCGGGCCGATCTCCCTGCCGCCGGGGCGGGCGGCCCTGCTCGCCGACCGGGACGGCGCGACCTTCGGCATCTGGGAGGGCGAGCTGTTCTCGGACTGGGACACCTGGCGCACCAAGCGCCCCGCCTTCATCCGCCTGCACACCCGTGACGCCTTCGACGCCGCGATCTTCTACGGCGAGATCTTCGAGTGGGCGTCGGGGCAGGGCTGCGAGGTCCGCTACGAGGGCGACGAGGTGGTCCTGCGCCACGAGGGCGAGGTCGTGGCCCGCATCGAGTCGGGAGCGCTGGGGGCGGCTCCCGACCCGGCCGTCCGGCCGCACTGGCAGGTCCACTTCGCGGTCGAGGACGTCACGGCCTGCGCCCGCGCCGCGGAGCGGCACGGGGGCAGTGTGCTTGTGCTGGATACGGACGAGGCGGTGCTCCGCGACGCCGACGGCGCGCAGTTCACGGTGACCGCGCGCCGCCTCGGCAGCTGATCTCACGGGCTCACCGGCCGGTGCGGGACGGCCGGGAGAGCAGCACGAGGCTGCGCTGCCCGACGGTGAGCCGGGTGCCCGCCTTGTACTCGGCCTCGTCGGGGAGGCCGTCCGGGTCGGCGGTGTCGACCAGGGCCGTCCAGCGTTCGCCGTAGGCGGCGTCCGGCAGCCGGAAGTCGACCGGCTCCCAGTGGCTGTTGAGCAGCAGCAGGAAGGAGTCGTCGACCACGGCCCGGCCCTGGGAGTCGGGTTCGGCGATGGCGTCCCCGTTGAGGAAGACGCCGACGGTGTGCGCGTCGGAGCGCTGCCAGTCGTCGTCGGTCATCTCGCGCGCGTCGGGCAGCAGCCACATCAGGTCGGGCAGCGGCTGATCCGCGTGCGTGAGGGTCTCCCCGCGGAAGAAGCGGCGCCGGCGCAGCACCGGGTGGTCGGCCCGCAGCGCGATGAGGCGGCGGGCGAAGTCCAGCAGCGCGCGCTGCTCGGCGTCGAGCCGCCAGTCGATCCAGGAGATCTCGTTGTCCTGGCAGTAGGCGTTGTTGTTGCCGTGCTGGGTGCGGCCCAGTTCGTCGCCGTGGCAGAGCATCGGGATGCCCTGCGAGAGCAGCAGCGTGGCCAGGAAGTTGCGCTGCTGCCGTGCGCGCAGCTCGCGCACCGCCGGGTCCCTGGTCTCACCCTCCGCGCCGCAGTTCCAGGACCGGTTGTGGCTCTCGCCGTCCCGGTTGTCCTCGCCGTTGTCCTCGTTGTGCTTGTCGTTGTACGAGACCAGGTCGCGCAGCGTGAAGCCGTCGTGCGCGGTGACGAAGTTGACGCTGGCGCGCGGGCGGCGGCGGCTGTGCTGGTACAGGTCGGAGGAGCCGGTCAGCCGGGAGGCGAACTCGCCGAGCGAGTGGTCCTCCGCGCGCCAGAAGTCCCGTACGGCGTCGCGGTACTTGCCGTTCCACTCCGACCACAGCTGCGGGAAGTTGCCCACCTGGTAGCCGCCCTCGCCGACGTCCCAGGGCTCGGCGATCAGCTTGACGCGGCTGATCACCGGGTCCTGCTGGATGAGGTCGAAGAACGCGGACAGCCGGTCCACCTCGTGGAACTGCCGGGCCAGGGTGGCCGCGAGGTCGAAGCGGAAGCCGTCGACGTGCATCTCGGTGACCCAGTAGCGCAGCGAGTCCATGATGAGCTGGAGCACGTAGGGGTGGCGCATCAGCAGGCTGTTGCCGGTGCCGGTGGTGTCGTAGTAGTGCTGCCAGTCCCCGTCCACCAGGCGGTAGTACGAGGCGTTGTCGATGCCGCGGAAGGAGAGGGTGGGGCCCTTCTCGTTGCCCTCGGCGGTGTGGTTGTAGACCACGTCGAGGATCACTTCGAGGCCGGCCTCGTGCAGGGTCTTGACCATCGACTTGAACTCGCTGACCTGCTGGCCGCGGGTGCCGAGGGCGGCGTAGCCGTTGTGGGGCGCGAAGAAGCCGATGGTGTTGTAGCCCCAGTAGTTGGACAGGCCGCGGTCCAGGAGCACGCCGTCGTGCACGAACTGGTGCACCGGCATCAGCTCCACGGCCGTCACGCCGAGGGACGTCAGGTGCTCCACGACCGCCGGGTGCGCGAGCCCCGCGTAGGTGCCCCGCAGTTCCTCGGGCACCTCGGGGTGGCGGCTGCTGAGTCCGCGGACGTGGGCCTCGTAGATGACGCTCTCCGAGTACGGGCGCCGGGGCGGTCGGTCGTCGCCCCAGTCGAAGAAGGGGTCGGTGACCACGCCGAGCATGGTGTGCCCGGCGCTGTCGCCCGGATCGGCCCTGCCCTTGGCCCGTTCGAAGAGGGAGGCGTGGTTGTCCACCAGCCCGTCCACGGCCCGGGTGTAGGGGTCGAGGAGCAGCTTGGCCGGGTTGCAGCGGTGCCCGACGGCCGGGGCCCACGGGCCGTGCACCCGGTAGCCGTAGCGCTGCCCCGGACCGACGCCGGGCAGGTAGCAGTGCCAGACGAAACCGTCCACGTCGGGCAGCGGGATGACGACGTGGTTGCCGTCGTCGTCGACGAGCACCAGGTCGACCCGCTCGGCGACCTCGCTGAACAGGGCGAAGTTGGTGCCCTGTCCGTCGTACGCGGCCCCCAGGGGGTAGGGGTGCCCGCTCCACACGGGCGACCCCTTCCACTTCGGCCTGGCGCGGGTCACCGGGCCTCCTCCAGAACGCCCTCGCGGGTACGCGCCCGGCCCGCCACCCGGGCCACCGGCATGATCTCTCGCGGCACTTCCAGCCCCTCCTGGGTGATCGGCTCGGGCGGCCTCGCCACCAGCGGAACGCGTTCGCCGGCGCGGGCGCGGCGCGAGAACCAGATGACCTTCGCCCCGGTGTCGGTGGCGCAGCAGCCCCAGCCGTCGCTGTTGGCGGCGAGGTGTTGCAGACAGGTGCGCAGGTCCTGGTCGACCCGGAGCGCCCGGTCGTTGCCCCCCACTGCCGTGATGAGGTGCTGGTGGTTCCACCACATCTCGATCGACGTGTTCTTGTCGCCGGCGTGCTCGTCGATCGCCCGGAGCAGCATCTCGGCGCCCGAGCAGACTGGTTCGACGAGGTGCTCCAGATTCCAGAACCGGAGGTGGGCGGCCAGGATGCGCCTGACCTGTCCGACCCGTTCCGGGCTCACTTCCACGTCGAGGTGGTAGTAGCAGGGCACTGCGGTCTTCATCGTCGTGGCTCCTCACCGCGAAGGCTCTCGCTCCTCCTCGTCCCTTGGGGGACGGGCTCCCCGATCACGAAGCGTGAGCGCTGATCGCTTCTGAGTCACTCCAGAGTGGGAGCGGTAGTCCATTCGTGCAACACGAGCGGTCCGGGGGTCGGAATCCGGGCGGGAGCGGGCGACGGAAAGCGGTTGAAGATCCAACAAGACGGGGGGTGACCGGCCGTGCACCATGTGTGAAGAACTCGATCGTCCGTATCACCGGACCGTCCGGAAGGTGACCGGCCATGCTGCTCCCCGCGAAGAGCGAAGTCGCCCGGCAGCTGCGGCATTACCGCGCCTGGGAACGCTCGATGCTGGCGTCCCCCACGGACGTCACCGTCCGGACCACCTTCGAGGACTCCGGTTACACCCTCTGCGTGCTGATGGGGAAGCGGTGCGCACGCGAGGCCGCGGACGCCGCCGAAAGGTATCTGCGGACGAACCTGGTCACCCATGCGCAGGAGCAGCCGGAGCGCCTCGCCCCGTCGGGGTTCAAGGCCCCCTCCGGCGCGGCCTGAGCCTTTCGGCCCAACCCAATCGGCCGGGCCCGCGCCCGGCCCCGAGCACGGCGGAGGTGAGATGCGGATGAGCGCGACCGTGGGGATCGGACGTATCCCGGTCCGGGACGTCCAGCCGGTGGTGGAGCACGGCAGGCGTCCGGCGAAGGCGGTGACGGGAGAGACGTTCGAGGTCACCGCCACCGTGTTCCGGGAGGGGCACGACGCGGTGGCCGCCAATGTCGTGCTGAAGGACCCCGAGGGCCGGCCGGGCCCCTGGACGCCGATGCGGGAGCTGGCCCCGGGCACCGACCGCTGGGGCGCCGAGGTCACCCCGGGCGCGCCGGGCAACTGGACGTACCGGGTGGAGGCGTGGAGCGACCCCGTCGCCACCTGGCGGCACACCGCACGGATCAAGGTCCCGGCCGGCATCGACGCCGGCCTCGTGCTCGAGGAGGGGGCCGAGCTGTACCGGCGGGCCGCCGCGGGGGTGCCGGAGGGAGCGGGGCGGGCGGTGGTGCTCGCCGCGGCGGCGACCCTGCTCGACGACACGCTGCCCGTGGCCACCCGGCTGGCGGCGGCGTTGACGCCGGAGGTGGACGCGGTCCTGGCCCGCCATCCGCTGCGGGACCTGGTCACCTCCTCCGAGCCGCTGCCCCTGCTCG
>NZ_JODM01000008.1 GCF_000717995.1 Streptomyces violaceorubidus | reverse complement strand
AAACGCCATCGGGCGGTTGCCACGAGGTACGACAAACTCGCCGTCCGCTACGAAGCGACCGTGCTGGTCGCAGCCATCAATGAATGGCTGTGACCAGCATTTTCGCAACAGGCCCTAGGGCCGGTCCGCGTCGCGCGCCGCCGGTGCACTGCGGCCCTCGGGCCGCCGCCGGAATTCGCTCGCGTGCGCGGGACGCGAGTCGTTAGCCTCGGTGTCCATCGGAGCGCCGTGCGACGCGGCCGCGCCGCGGACACCGCGAAAGGGGCCGGGCATGGAGATCGAGGGCACGCGGACGGACCGACTGGGCGTGCTCCTCGACCAGTTCGACCAGGCCAGGGAGATGGCCCGGGTGCGGCTGGCGGGGCTGGGCGACGAGGAGTACCTCTGGGAGCCCGCGCCCGGCTGCTGGTCGATCCGGCGTCGGGGCGAGGCGGTGACGCCCAGGGCGTACGGGCCGGGCGAGTGGGTGCTCGACAAGGGCGCCCCCGACATCCCGGCGAACGAGTACGCGGAGGTGGCCCGGCAGGCCGCGAGCGGCATGTCCGTCGCCAAGATCGCCGACGACTGGAGCGTGAGCGTCGAGCGCGTCGAGCAGGTCCTCGCCCACACCGGCACGCCGGAACCCGACACGACACCGATCACCACCATCGCCTGGCGGCTCGCGCACCTGCACTCCTGCTTCGCGGGCCAGTGGGAGTGGACCTTCGGTGAACGACGCCGGGATCCGCGGCTGCTGGTCGACTTCACCCCCTCCGCCGACCTGGCACTCGAACGGTTCTGGGAGACGATCGACCGCTGGCGCGAGGACGTCGCCCACGTCACCGACGAGCAGCTCGACACCGTCGGCTTCTCCCAGTACCCGTACGGCTCCGACCCCGACGACCCCTATATCGACGTCGTGGCCGGGGACAACCTCGAGTTCATCCACCACATGGCCGAGATCGCACTCCTGCGCGACCTGTGGCGGGCCCACTCCGGCCTCGCGGGGCAGGCGCCGCTCCCGGAGTAGTCGGCCTCCTGGACCGGGGCC
The DNA here is from genome assembly GCF_000717995.1 of Streptomyces violaceorubidus. Taxonomy (GTDB): domain Bacteria; phylum Actinomycetota; class Actinomycetes; order Streptomycetales; family Streptomycetaceae; genus Streptomyces; species Streptomyces violaceorubidus. The sequence continues at coordinate 175,406 of NZ_JODM01000008.1, read as the reverse complement.
GAGCCCTGCCCGAGTGGGTCGGCCCGATGAGACGCGCGTGGTCCCACGGGCGTGTCGTCCTGGCGGGCGACGCCGTGCGCGCCTCGTCGGTCCTCTCCGGCGAGGGCGATGGCCACCGCGGGGAGCGTGCGCCACCGGCGGCTCAGTCCGGGAGACCGTCCGCCGCCGCTGCGTCCGACGGGCCGGCCTGCGCGCGCCGGCCGTGCAGGAGCAGGTCGAACACCGTCTCCACCCTTGGATTCGAGCCGTCCGAGCGGATGCCCGCCCCCCGACAGGTCCCTCCGTGCCGCCGTCCAGGCGGTGCTGTCGATGCCGAGGGCGTGGCGGAGCTAGGCCAGGGTGACCCGTTGGACCAGGGCGCCGAGCGCAGTCACAGCGGCCAGCGGCACTACCCGAGAGCGCGGCCGACCGCGTCCAACTGATCCAGCGGCTCTACGCCGCCGGCCTGTCGAGCCGGACCATCGTCGAACTCATGCCGTACGCGGTCGACGGCAGGGCCACGCCGCACCTGCTCGAACGCCTCTCGGCGGAGCGGGACCGCGTCGAGCGCCGGATCACCGAACTGGCCGGCACCCGGGACAGGCTCGACTCCGTCATCACCGGTGCCACGAGGAACCTCCGCACCGGTCGGCCCTGCCGCGCCGGGCCCTCTGAGCCGGTCCGCATCCCCGCCCGTAGGGCCGACCGGGTAGAGGATGACCCGCTCGGTGCCGCCCGCCCGGGAAACGGCCTCGTCGCTGCTAGTTTCGCCAGCCGTCGGAGGAATCCGGACGTCTCGGTCAGAGACGGGCGTCGGCTTGGAGAGGGAGTACGGGTGACTGGTGTGCGCGAGGAAGCGTCGGGGACGGGCGGACCGTTCGGGCGGAGGACCTTCATGGCGTCGGCCGTCCTGACGGCGGCGGCGCCCGTCGCGGCCGCCGCTCCCGCCCGCGCGGCCGGGCGGCCGGAGGGCACCGCGTCCGGCTGCCGGTCCGTGGCACAGCTGCTCGCCGTCCCCGAAGACGGCCGAGGCGTGGACTGGCTGAGGGAGGCCCTCCAGGTCGCCGTGGCACTCGAACTCGCCACGATCCCGCCCTACCTGTGCGGATGGTGGTCCGTCGGGGACCGCACCAGCCACGTCGCACGGCTGATCCGGCGCATCATCGGCGACGAGATGTACCACATGGGCGTCGTGTGCAACCTGCTGGTGGCCGTGGGCGGCCGGCCGCGGATCACGGACGCGGCCCCCGCCTACCCCGGCCCGCTGCCCGGCGGTGTGCGCGAGGAGGTGAACGTCTACCTCTCGGGCCTGACCCGCCCCTTCGTGCACGACGTGATGATGGCGATCGAAGCCCCGGAGGCCCCCCTGGCCCGCGGCGCGACCACCTCGCCCAGCATCGGCCACTTCTACGACGACCTGCTGCGCGCCTTCCGGTCCACGGCGCCCGGACTGTCCGCCCGCGGGCAGTTGTCCCAGCGCATCGGCTCCGACGTACTGGAACCCGTCACCGACCTCGACGGCGTCGAGCGGGCGATCGGGATCATCAAGGAGCAGGGCGAAGGCACGAGCAGTTCCCCCGCGGACGCCTTCGGCGACGACCACCCCGCCCACTACTACGCCTTCGGCGAGATCTACCACGGCCGGCAACTGCGCCAGGAGGAGGACGGCTGGCGGTTCACCGGAGCCCCCGTGCCCTTCCCCGACGCACGCCCCATGGCCCGGGTACCGGCCGGTGGCTGGCCCGATCCGCCGCGGCGCGTGAAGGACCTCCTCGACCGCTTCGACACCGCCTACGCCAAGGTGCTGAGCACCCTGGAGGCGGCCTGGGCCGACGGCGACGCACGCACCCTGGGCTCGGCCGTGCGCACGATGCGCGGGCTGGAGGGCCCCGCGCTGGAGCTGATGGAGACCGGCATCCCGGGCGGCGCCCGGGGCACCTACGGCCCGCAGTTCCGCCCGCCCCGCGCGTGAGGCCGGCCCGGAGGGTCAGTGGTTGCCGGCGAGGGCGCCGGCGAGCCTCTCGCGCAGGAGGGTGCTGTGCTCGTCGAGGCCGACGATCTCGACGCGCTTGCCGCGCCGCGCGTACTTGGTCTCGACCGCGTCCAGCGCGGCGACGGACGAGGCGTCCCAGATGTGCGTGGCGGACAGGTCGATGACGACCTGGTCGGGGTCACCGGCGTAGTCGAAGCGTGTGACGAGGTCGTTGCTGGAGGCGAAGAACAGCTCGCCGGTGACGGAGTAGACGACCTGGCCGCCGTCCGGGTCGGTGACCGAGGTGACGTCGGCCAGGCGGGCAACCCGCCTGGCGAAGATCACCAGGGCGGTGACGGAGCCGACCACGACGCCGATGGCGAGGTTTCCGGTGGCGACCACGACGGCGACGGTGACCACCATGACGAGGATCTCCCCGGCGGGCATCCGCCCGAGCGTCCTCGGGGCGACGGAGTGCCAGTCGAAGGTCGCGAACGACACCATCACCATCACCGCGACCAGGGCCGCCATCGGGATGTCGGACACCACCGGGCCGAAGACGACGCACAGCACCATCAGGAACGAACCCGCCAGGAACGTGGACAGGCGGGTCCGCGCGCCGGACACCTTCACGTTGATCATCGTCTGGCCGATCATGGCGCACCCGCCCATGCCACCGAAGAAGCCGGTGACGATGTTGGCGATGCCCTGGCCGATCGACTCGCGGGTCTTGTCGGAGTGGGTGTCGGTGATGTCGTCCACCAGCTTCGCGGTCATCAGCGACTCCATGAGCCCGACCAGGGCCATCGCGAGCGCGTACGGGGCGACGGTCGTCAGCGTGTCGAGGGTGAACGGCACGTCGGGCAGCCCCGGCACCGGCAGCGCGTGGGGCAGCTCCCCCTTGTCGCCGACGGTCGGCACCGCGATGCCGGCCGCAACGGTGACGACCGTCAGGGCGACGATGGACACCAGCGGCGCCGGGACCACCCTGGTGACCCTCGGGAAGAACACCATCAGCACCAGTCCGCCCGCGACGAGCGGATACACGGGCCAGGGCACGTCGGTCAGCTCGGGCACCTGGGCCATGAAGATGAGGATGGCCAGCGCGTTGACGAAACCGACCATCACCGAACGCGGCACGAACCGCATGAGCCTGGCCACCCCGAGCGCGCCGAGGACCACCTGGAAGACACCGGCGAGGATGACCGCCGCGACGAGGTATCCCAGTCCGTGCTCACGGTTCAGCGGGGCGATCACCAGGGCGACGGCGCCCGTCGCCGCGGAGATCATGGCGCGACGGCCGCCGACGACCGAGATGGTGACGGCCATGGTGAAAGCCGCGAACAGCCCGACCTCGGGGTCGACCCCGGCGATGATCGAGAAGGAGATGGCCTCGGGGACCAGTGCCAGGGCGACGACGAGCCCGGCGAGGACCTCGGTGCGCCACACCTTCGGGTCGGAGATCCAGTCGGGCTTGAGGCCGCGCAGGCGCGCGGCGGGGGAGAGCGCGGGAGCAGACAAGAGGGAGGTACCTGTCGTGATCGGGCCCGCCCGGCGGCGGGGGGACGTGCGGGGGAACGCGCGGGCCGGGCCGGTCCTGCGCGGGGGCCGCGCGGCGGCCCGAGGTCGGGAAGGAGACGGCGAGCCGGCGCGCGGCCACCCTCAGGGGCGGGGCGTCACGGCGGGCAGACGGCGGCGCGGGGCATCATCGGCATGCGCTCGCTCTCTCCTGCCGGGCGTCGGTTCGGGACCCGGCAACCCTACCCTAACGTTACGGTAGAGATCCCGGCCGCTCGGACGGCCTCGGGACCGACGACGAGGAAGGCGCACGCGTGAACGGCGGGCACATGCGGATCGGCGAGGTGGCGTCCAGGACCGAGTTGTCGCTGCGCACGATCCGGCACTACGAGGAGACGGGGCTGGTCGTGCCGTCGGCCCGCTCCCAGGGCGGCTTCCGCCTGTACACGGAGGCGGACGTCGCCCGCCTCATGGTCGTGCGGCGGATGAAGCCGCTCGGCTTCACCCTCGACGAGATGCGCGCTCTCCTGGAGGCGACCGACCGCCTGGACGACGGTGACGGGCAGCTGCCGGCCGGTGAGCGCGAGCAGCTCGTCGAGCGCGTACGCGACTTCGAGCGGGCCGCCCGGCAGCGGGTCGCCGACCTGCGCACCCAGCTGGCGCGGGCGGAGGAGTTCGCCACGACCCTGGCCGAACGCATCGAGAGCGCGACGTCCGGGCGGTAGCGGCCGCGCGGCCGCCCCCCTCGCCGACTACTGGACCTGCATGATCTGGATCAGGTTGCCGCAGGTGTCGTCGAGGACCGCCGTGGTGACCGCGCCCATCTCCAGCGGCTCCTGGGTGAACTGCACCCCGAGGCCGCGCAGCCTGTCGTACTCCGCCCGTACGTCGTCCACGGCGAAGGACGCGGCCGGGATGCCGTCCTCGGCCAGCGCCGTCCGGTACGGCCGTACCGCGGGGTGGCCGGAGGGTTCGAGCAGCAGCTCGGTCCCGTCGGGGGCCTCGGGCGAGACCACGGTCAGCCACCGGTCTTCACCCGCCCCCACCGGGACGTCGTGCTTCTTCAGGAAGCCCAGGGTCTCGGTGTAGAAGCGCAGGGCATGCGCCTGGTCGTCGACGAAGACGCTGGTGAGGTTGATCTTCATGGGGTCATCTCCGGTGTGCGGGTTCCGGGCCGTCGGGTCGCGAGGTGCTCGGGCGGGCCGAAACCTCCGGGACACCACCTGCCTATCAAGCGCCCGCGGGTCCGGCAACGGCCCGGACCTCGGCCGGGGCCGAGGCGGTGAGCACCCGGCCCGCGCGACGCTCTCCTCCCCCCAGCTCCTCCGACCCGCGCTCGCTCACCCGGGCCATGGGGAGGGCCGGGGTCCGGACGGTCTTCGCCGACTCCTCGCAGCCCGAGCGGTTCGCCGAGCTCCTGCGCACCGAACTCGCCGCCGCGGGCGGGTCGTCGAGCTGCACTCGGAGTCCCGGAGTCAGAGTCCCTGACCGCCGCGAAAGGACGCGAAGCCCGGCCATGTCGTCCGCCACGTGTCGCTGCCCTACTGGGCCGAGGACGCCCCGCACCGCGCCGACGAGCACGTCCCCCCGGCTCCGCGGAGGCCGGGGGGGACGTACTGGACGGGGGCTTCAGGACTGGGGCCGTCGTCCGTGGTTGGCGGGGTGGTTGCGGCGTGCCTTCTTCTTCCGGCGTCGCTTCGAGGACATGGGGTGCCTCCTTCGGAAGACGTCTGCTCGGTGCGCGTCCGTGTCAGCGGGCATCCGTGGATGCCGTCCGTCCACGATTCCACGCCCGGCCGGGCGCTGCCATTCGACGCGGTGCGGCCCCCGCGGGCCCCCTGGGGTGCAGGGGCCGCGCCGGAGACGACCCCGGCCACGCGAGATCGTCGATCGCGAGGAGCCGTACGGGATGCCCCGCACGTCGTCGATCATCTCGTCCGGGACGTCCACCGGACCGGCGGCCGTCGAGGCGATCGCCCCGCGGAGGCATCGCGTCCGTGCGCCGGGGCCGCAGGAGCGGCCCGAAGGGCGGGGCCGGCAGCAGCCGGAGGGCGACCGGCTGCGCCAGGAGCGCGTCCAGACCCGGACCCGTGCTCACCAGGGCGAGGGCGCCCACCAGGTCGGGCCGCCGCTCCGCGAGCGCCGTGGCGGCGTAACCGCCGCTGGAGCGGCCGGCCACCGTCACGGACCGCAGCCCCAGGTCGTCCAGGAGCGCCGCCAACCGGCCCGCCTGCCGCGGCACGTCGTACGACGGCGGGGGCGGGGACTTGCCGCCGCCCGGCAGGTCGACGCGCAGGACGTGACGGCGGGCGGCCAGCGCCGGCACCACCGGGCCCCGGGGCCGGGCGCACCCTTGCGGCATGAGTCAGCACGACGCGGAACTCTCGCACGGCATGTACGTGGTCCACGACGGCCCGCCCACGGCGCCGCCCCTCCTGACGTCGCCGGACCCGCCGGACCCGCCGGACCGGGCGAGGCGTCGGCGGTCAGGCGCGCGGGACGCCGCGCACCGGGTGCTTGCTCAGGACGGAGACCCGGTTGAAGGCGTTGATGGCGATCGCCACCCAGATCACGGCGGAGATCTGGTCGTCCGACAGGACATCCCGCGCCTCGGCGTACGCGGCGCTCTGCGCGCCCGCGTCGGCGGGGTGCGTGGTCGCCTCGGCCAGGGCGAGCGCGGCGCGTTCCGCGGGGGAGAACAGCTCGGTGTCGCGCCAGGCCGCCAGCACCCCGAGCCGCTGGGTGGTCTCCCCGCCCCGCAGTGCGGCCCTGGTGTGCGTGTTGAGGCAGTAGGCGCAGGTGTTGAGCTGGGAGACGCGGATGTTGACCAGTTCCACGAGGATCCGGTCGAGCCCGGCCGCCTCGGCGACACCCCGGACCGCCTCCGCCGTGGCGCGCAGTGCCGCGTAGGCCTCGGGGCTCTGCTTGTCGACGAACACCCGTCGTTCGCCGGTGCCTTTCGGGGTGTCCGCGTCGGTGCGTACGGGCGTCTGTGTTATGCGGGGTGTCCTCCGTCGCGCGGTACCGTCTGTCACGTCCTACTATCATCGAACCATAGAAGTTGAAATTGAAACTTTCAGGGTCGAGTGGGAGGACCGAGCGGTGAGCAACAGGGAAGCGCATCCCGCCGAAGTCAGGTGCGGGGCAGGGGAGGACGGGGCGCCCGCCGCCGGGGTGGAGATCCTGACCGCGCGGGACGTCCCGCTCGGGGGGCCGCGCGCGATGACGGTGCGCCGCACCCTGCCGCAGCGGGCGCGGACGCTGATCGGAGCCTGGTGCTTCGCCGACCACTACGGTCCCGACGAGGTCGCGCGGTCGGGCGGCATGGACGTCGCCCCCCACCCGCACATCGGCCTCCAGACCGTCAGCTGGCTGTTCAGCGGGGAGATCGAGCACCGGGACAGCCTGGGCAGCCACGCGCTCGTCAGGCCGGGCGAGGTGAACCTGATGACGGGCGGCCACGGCATCAGCCACTCGGAGGTGTCCACGCCGGACACCCGCGTCCTGCACGGCGTCCAACTCTGGGTGGCGCTGCCCTCGGAGCACCGAGACACCGCCCCGGCCTTCCAGCACCACCTCCCCGCCCCGGTGGCGCTGGACGGCGGCGAGGTGCGGGTCTTCCTCGGCTCGCTCGCCGGGGACACCTCGCCGGTCGGCACCTTCACGCCGCTGCTCGGCGCCGAGGTGACCCTGCACCCGGGCGTCACCGTGACCCTCGACGTCGACCCCGGCTTCGAGCACGGCGTCCTCGTCGACAGCGGCGACGTACGCCTGGACGGCACGGCCGTACGCCCCGCCGAACTGGCCTACGCCGCACCGGGGCGACGGAGCCTCACCCTGACGAACGAGGGGCCGGGTGCCGCCCGGCTGCTCGTGCTGGGTGGTCCTCCGTTCCCGGAGGAGATCATCATGTGGTGGAACTTCGTCGGACGCACCCACGACGAGATCGTGCGGGCCCGCGCGGACTGGGAGGGCGACACGGGGCGCTTCGGCCGGGTCGAGGGCTATCCCGGAGACCGCCTCCCGGCGCCCGTGCTGCCCAACGCCACCCTGTCCCCGCGCAGGAATCCGAGGCCGTAGGGCACCGCGAGGGGTCACTCCGGCCAGGCGGGGTTCTCGATCAGCTCCTTTGCTCCGCCACCGGGTTCTCCATGATCTGCTCATTTTGAGTGAAAAATGATGTTTGCCTGTTTTGGGCGTAAGGTGGCTGGCGCGGATCACTCACCCACGCGGAAGGATCACTCATGGGCACGGTCACCACCTCCGACGGCACCAACATCTTCTACAAGGACTGGGGCCCGCGCGACGGCGTGCCGATCGTCTTCCACCACGGCTGGCCGCTCAGTGCCGACGACTGGGACAACCAGATGTTGTTCTTCCTCTCCCACGGCTATCGCGTCATCGCCCACGACCGCCGCGGCCACGGACGCTCGGACCAGCCCTCCACCGGCCACGACATGGACACCTACGCCGCCGACGTCGCGGCGCTGACCGAGGCCCTCGACCTGCGGGGCGCGGTGCACATAGGGCACTCCACCGGCGGCGGCGAGGTCGCGCGCTACGTGGCGCGCGCCGAGCCGGGCCGGGTCGCGAAGGCCGTACTCGTCAGTGCCGTCCCGCCGGTCATGGTGAAGTCCGAGAGCAACCCCGAGGGCCTGCCGATCGAGGTCTTCGACGGGTTCCGCGCGGCGCTCGCCGCCAATCGCGCGCAGTTCTACATCGACGTGCCGTCCGGTCCCTTCTACGGCTTCAACCGGGAGGGCGCGACGGTGTCCCAGGGGCTGATCGACCGCTGGTGGCTCCAGGGCATGATGGGCGCGGCCAACGCCCACTACGAGTGCATCGCGGTGTTCTCGGAGACCGACTTCACCGACGACCTCAAGCGGATCGACGTCCCGGTCCTCGTCATGCACGGCACCGACGACCAGGTCGTGCCCTACGCGGACGCCGCGCCGAAGTCGGTCGAACTCCTGGCGAACGGCACCCTGAAGTCGTACGAAGGGCTCCCGCACGGCATGCTGTCGACCCATCCGGAGGTCGTCAACCCCGACCTCCTGGCCTTCGTGAAGTCGTAGTCCCGGTGCGGTCGTGAGCCGGGTTCCGGGGGAGGGCGAGGCCGGTGCGGCCCTGCGCGCCCTGCTGACCTACTCGGTCGTCGGAGTCGCCGTCTGGAACACCGACCTGCGGTGCCTCTTGGGTCAACGACGCCCTCGGACGCTACGACGGGATCGCCCGCGAGCGGCGACTGGGCCGTCGCCCGCGGGAATCGCCGACCGGCAACACCGGCGAACTGGAGACGCTCGTACGGCGGGTGCTGACCAGCGGCCGGTGTGTCACCGGCCGCGAGTACCGGGTGCCGACGGCGGCGGGCCGGGGCCGCGACCGCGCTTTCTCGGCCTCCTTCGTGCGCCTCGGCGATGCCGGCGGCCGCGTCCTCGGGGTGTGTGTGCTGGTGCTGGTCGTCACCGACCGGCGGTGGGCGGGTTGACAGGCTGGCCGTGGTCAGTGAGGCCGGCACGCGCGTCGGCACCACCCTGGACGTCCTGCGCACGGCGCAGGAACTGGCCGACTTCACCGTGCCGTCGCTCGCCGACTACGTCACCGTCGACCTGACGGAGGCGGTGCGGCTCGGCGAGGAGCCGCTCGACCGGCTGGGCCGCTCGCGGGGACGCGTCCCCAAGTTCCGGCGCGCGGGCAGGGCCTCGGTGCACACCGGCGCCCCGGAGTCCCTGTGGCGACACGGCGAGCTCGTGTACGTCCCCAGACCTCGCCGTTCATGCAGGTGCTGTCCTCGGGCCGCCCCCTGCTGCGGCCCGTGCTCGCCCCCTCCCGCGAGGCATGGCCGGCCGACGACCCGGCGAGGGTCGCCAAGATCCGCGAGTTCGGCATGCACTCGCTGCTGATCCTGCCGATCCACGCCCGGGGCGTCCTGCTGGGCGTCGCGGTCTTCGTCCGTACCTCGAACCCGACGCCGTTCGACGACAACGACCGCCTGCTGGCCGAGGAGTTGGTGGCCCGGGCCGCGCTGAGCCTGGACAACGCCCGCCGCTGCACGTGGGAGCACAACCGCGCCCTCGCCCTCCAACGCAGCCTGCTGCCGCGCCGGGTGCACGGCGGACCGGCCATGGAGGTGGCCGCCCGCTACCTTCCGGCCAACGCGGAGGAAGGCGTCGGCGGCGACTGGTTCGACGTCATCGGACTGCCGGGCGGCCGGCTCGCCCTGGTGGGGGGCGACGTGGTCGGGCACGGTGTGGGCGCCGCGGCGACCATGGGACGGCTGAGCACGGCCATCCGCACGCTCGCCGACCTCGACCTGCCGCCGGGGGAGGTGCTGACCAGACTGGACCGGACGTTCATCCGGCTGACCGAGGACGAGGACGAGGAGGAGGACGGCAGGGAGGCCGCGACCATGGGCGCCACCTGTGTCTACGCGGTCTACGACCCCGCGACCCGGAGGTGCGCGCTGTCCCTGGCCGGGCATCCGCCTGGGCCAGTTCGTGGAGGGCGTCAGCCGGGTGCCGGTCATCGAGGACGGCAGGCTGGACTGGACCCTCCGGGTCCCGGACGCGCACCGCCTGGCCGTGGGGGTGCTGCTGGCCTGGGCGCACGTCGAGGAGACCCGGCCCGGGCGGCTCAAGCCGTGCGGCAACCCGGACTGCCGGCGCTTCCCGCTGGACCGGAGCAAACCCAACAGCGCCCGCTGGTGCTCCATGGCCGAGTGCGGGAACCGGATGAAGGCCCGGCGGCACTACCAGCGCGTCAAGGACTCCCCGGCGTAGCCCAGCCGGCCCGGCGTCAGGCCGCCGCCATCACCTCGTGCTTCCAGAACCCCGAGAAGGTGATGCGCTCCTTCGGCAACCCCAGGCGGTGCAGGTGCCGGCGTCCCTCGGTGGCCAGGGCCGACTCCCCGACGACGAAGGCGTACCCCGCCGCGTCGGCACGGGTCAGCCGACGCAGCTCACGCAGTGCGGCGGCGCCGGGGACCGCGGTGCTGTCCCGCCGCACGACCCAGGAGACGGTCACGCCGGCCGGGGCGTCCAGTTCGCGGCGGTCGGCGTCGGTGGGGATCTCCTGGATGAGGCGTCCCACGGTGCCTTCGGGGAGCGACCGCATGATGCTCGCCGTGGCGGGCAGTCCGGTCTCGTCGGCCACCACGATGACCTCGGAGGCGTCCCGCGGGCAGTCGAAGAGGATGCCCTGGTCGAGCAGGGCGAGCGCGTCCCCGGGGCGGGCCCCGCAGGCCCAGATCGCGGCCCTGCCCTCGACCTCGCCGGTGGGCCCCCGGTGCACCACGAAGTCGATGTCCAACTCGGCCGCCGTCCGCCGGTAGTCGGCCACGGAGTAGTTGGCGCAGTGCGGCCGCTCGTCCTCCGGGATGGCGAGGTAGGGCTGCCACCACTGCGAGCCGGTGAACTCCGGCAGACGCAGGTCCCGTTGGTGGGGGAGGGGCATGAACAGGCGGAACCAGTGGTCGTACCCCAGCCATGGAAAGCCGCCGAGTCCCGGCCCGGTGACCGTGACGCGCTGCATGGAGGGGGAGATCCGCTTGGTCCGCGCGACGTGGGCGCGGAACATCTCCGGGTGCTGGGGCGTGAGCCGTCGAACCTTCGCCATGAAGGCAAGGCTAGCCTAAGTTGCGTTCGATTCCGAGTCGGTGATCCCCAGTCGGACGCCCGCTGTCCGGTCGGACGCCGGGCCCATCTCCAGTTCGACCACCCCCCGGCTCCACGGCGAGCCGGAGGTCGCGCCCCACCGAGGCCGGCGTGTCCGGGCCCACCTCGAAGACCGCCTCGGCCTCGTCGCCGGGCGCGACGCACAGCCGGACGAAGCCCCGCAGCTCGCGCACCCGGGGCCAGGACGTGCCCCCGGACAGCCGGCGCACGTACAACTGCACCGTCTTTTCGGCAGGCTGGCCCCGTGTTGCGGACAGTGACCCGGCAGGTCAGCCGCGGCCCGTCCGCGTCGACCCGGGAACGCGACAGCCGCGGCGCGGACCGGCGCCCTGGTCGACGTACCCGCGGTAGCGGTGGTCCTTGCCGTTGGAGTTGACGGGCAGTTGGGCGGCGGAGCGGGGCACGGACACCGGCAGCCGGCCGCGGGGCTCGGCGTCGCCGCACAGCACCTCGGCCACGGCCCGCCCGCCCCGCGGCCCCGGATACCAGGCGCTCAGCACCGCCGCCGCGGGGGCGTCCAGCTCGGGCAGGGCGTGCGGGTGCCCCTGCACCAGCACCACCACCACCGGCGTTCCGGTCGCCGACACCGCGGCCGGCAGCGCCCGTTGCCCGGGCAAAAACGCCAGGTCCGCCAGGTCGCACCCTCGCCGCAGGTCATGCCGGGATCCGGGACGCCCTCGGCTCCGGGCCCGGCCGGAGGCAGCAGCGGCTCTTCGAACAGGCCCAGGCGGAACTTCAGCGTGAGGACCCGGGCGACCGCGGCGTCCAGCGCCGGCTCGGACACCAGGCCGCGCTCCACCGCCTCGCCCAGCGCCGGCGCCCCCGCCGCCACCGGATCGGCGGTGAGCCGACCGCGCCTCGGCGGGACGCGGGTTGCCTGGTCAGGCCGTCAGGCCGTCGCCGCGGCCTCGACGGTGAGGCCCAGCCGGTCGGCCACGGTGGTCAGGGCCGGTCCCAGCGCGAGCGCGACCCGGGTGACGGCCAGCCGGTCGCCACGGGTGGCGTCCCGGTTGACGATCACCACCGGCTTGTCCGCCTCGGCCGCCTGGCGGACGAAGCGGAGCCCGGACATCACCGTCAGCGAGGAGCCCAGGACCAGCAGCGAGGACGCCTCGCGCACCAGCTCGCGGCAGTGCTCGACGCGCGCCGGCGGGACGTTCTCGCCGAAGAACACCACGTCCGGTTTGAGGATGCCGCCGCAGACCGCGCAGGGCACCACCCGGAAGTCCCCGACCTGCTCGTCGGTGAGGTCGGCGTCGCCGTCCGGATTGATGCCGGCGGCCACCGGCGCGAAGCCCGCGTTGGCCTCCTCCAGCCGCCGGGCGAGCTCGCGGCGGGGGCTGAGGTCGCCGCAGGTCAGACAGACGACCCGGTCCAGGCTGCCGTGCAGCTCCACCACGCCCTCGCTGCCCGCGGCCTGATGCAGTCCGTCGACGTTCTGCGTGATCACGCCGGTGAGCAGACCGTGCCGCCCGAACGCCGCCACCGACCGGTGCCCCGCGTTGGGACGGGCGCGGCCGAAGGTGCGCCAGCCGAGGTGGCTGCGCGCCCAGTACCGGCGGCGGGCCTCGGGGTGGGCGGTGAAGTCCTGGTAGGTCATCGGCGTGTGCCGGCTCAGGCTGCCGCCCTCGCCCCGGTAGTCGGGGATGCCCGACTCCGTGGAGATCCCCGCGCCGCTGAGCACCAGCACACCCCCGGCGCGCAGCGCGTCGGCGACGGGCGCCAGGTCGGTGGTGCCCGGCGGCAGGTCCGCTCCCGGGGTCCAGCTCAAAGTGGGGCGCATGCGCATGCGGCAAGGGTACGGAACGCGGCGCGCTTCCCGGGGCGGCGGGGCGCGGCCGTGGGGTGCCTGCTGCCGGGGCGCCCGGTTCCTCGGCGTGGTGCGCCGTTTGTCGCGGCTTGCGGTGCCGGGTGCCGGGTGCCGCGGAGTGGGGTCGTCGGGGGCTGCGTACCCGGGGGCGCCCGGTTTCTCGGCGCGGTGCGCGCCGTCTGTCGCCCGGCGCCGCGAGACGGGTTCCCGGCGCGGCGAGACGGGTTCCCGGCGCGGCGAGACGGGTTCCCGGCGCGGTGAGACGGGTTCCCGGCGCGGCGGGGCGTGAAGGCGGGTGGTTCGCATCCCGGGAGCCCACCGGGTTCCTCGGGGTGTACGTGCCGCTCGCCGCTGCCGGGGTGCGGCACTCCCCGACGCGGCGGGGGGCCCACCCGTCGGTCGCGTCGCCCGTTCCCTGCGTGTCGTGCGGCGGCCCGTTCGCCGTCCCCGGACGGCTCCGGCATGACCTTTTCCGTCCCGGGTGACAGACTTGCACTGTCCAGGGGGCCGAGAGGCTCCTGCCGGGAGGCAGCCTGGCGGGGAGTGGCCGATGTTCCGCAAGCGTCCCGCACCTGATGGTGAAGAGCTGCTCGCCCGGCTGGCCTCACTGACCACCCGGGCGAGGGAGCTCGCCGAGCTGCGGCGGTCCCAGGTGGAGCTGGCGATCGCCCTGCAACGCGACATGCTCCCCGCGGACCTGCCCGCCGTCCCCGGCATTCACCTGGCCGCGTGCTACTCACCGGCGTACGCCGGACTCAACGTGGGCGGCGACTGGTACGACGCCTTCACCCTTCCCGACGGCCGGATCGGCCTCTCCGTCGGTGACGTCCAGGGCCACGCCATCGACGCCGCCGCCTTCATGGGCCAGGTGAGGGTGGGCCTGCGGGCACTCGCCTCCGTGACCAGCGAACCCGGTGACCTTCTCGCCTGCACCAACGAACTGGTCATCTCCCTCAACAAGGACCTGTTCGCCACCTGCACCTTCATGCGCTACGACCCGGCGACCGGGCTGCTGGAGAGCGCCCGGGCCGGCCACGTCCCCTGCGTCCGGGCCACGGCGGACGGCCGGGCCGAGGTCTGCCGGGACGAGGGCGGGCCTCCGCTGGGTGTCCTGGAGGGCTCCGACTACCCGGTGACCCGGTACCGACTCGGCACCGGTGGGGTGTTCGTCCTGGTCACGGACGGTGTGGTGGAGGGGCCGTCCCTGAACGTCGACGAGGGTCTGGAACGGGTGGTGCGGCTGGCGAGCCTCGCCGCCGCCGTCGGCATGGAGGCGCACGCGCTGGCGGCCGCCGTGCTCAAGAACGCCGAGCTGATCGGACACGAGGACGACGCGGCCGTACTCGTCGTCGGCCATGACGGGCGGGGCGTTACGCCGGAGGGCGGGACGGTCCGCCTCCCGCCTCGCTGACCCGGCCGTACCGGTGTCTGATGGCTGCTGTGGTGGGTATCCGTGCATGGCCGCGACCGGTCGTCCTCGTCTGCGCGACGCTGCTGGTCGCCGGCTGCTACTACGCGGCGGGGCGGCTGGGGCTGTCGCAGCAGCTGATCGCCGACGGGTCGGTCGTCACGCCCATCTGGCCGCCCACCGGCCTCGCGGTGGCCTGTCTCCTCCTGTTCGGCCCCTGGTGCGTGCCGGGCATCGCCCTCGGCGCGCTGCTGGTCATCCTGTCCTTGGGGACCATCGGGGCCGAGGGCGCCGGAATCGTGGCCGGCAACACCGCCGCCCCCGTCTGCGCCTGGCTGATGCTGCGTGCGGCGGGCTTCCGCCTGAGCCTGAGCCGCCTGCGCGACGGACTGGCCCTCGTCTTCCTGGGGGCGCTGACCGCGATGCTGATCAGCTCGGGTACGGGTGTCGGCATGCTCGTGCTGTCGGACGAACTCCCCACCGACCATCTGGGAATCGTCTGGCTGGCCTGGTGGGTGGGCGACGCCATGGGCGTCGTCCTCGTCACGCCGCTGCTGCTCCTGCTGTACCGGGCCCGCCTGCCGCCCGTGTCCATGCGCTGGGCCGAGGCCGCCGGGCTCACCGTGGTCGTGTGCGTCCTGGTGCCGCTGATCATGTACAGCTCGGTCAGCCTGCTGTTCCTGTGTTTCCCGATCCTCATCTGGGCGGCGCTGCGTTTCCAGCTCGCGGGCGGCATCCCCTGCGCCCTGTTCATGTCGGTCACCGCCACCGTCGTGGCGCGGCAGGAGGCCGGCTCCTTCGACGGGCTGACCGACATGGAGACGATGATGAGGCTCCACGCGTTCAACGGGTCCCTGGGGCTGACCGCTCTCCTGCTGTCGGCCGTGATCAGTGAGCAGCTCAACACCAGACGGTCGGTGGAACGCGCCTGCCACGAGCTGGTCGAGGCGCTGCAGCATCTGAACGCGGGTGGCTCCGGCACCCCGGGACCGCCCGGAGGAGACGCCCGGTGAGCGGGGCGGCGGGGCTCCGCCTCCCCGGCACCCCGTCCGCCGCCGCTCGCCCGCCACCGCCCGGCCCCGGGCGTCGCCCGTCCGGGGCCGGAGGCGCGGACCTCAGAAGTCGTAGTCGTCGATGTTCTCGGCGTCGAAGACCGTCGGGTCGCCGAGCGTGATGACCCCGTTCCCGGTGAGCTGGAACCAGCCCATGTCGCCGGCCAGGAACATCTGCCCCTCCCGGCCGGTGATCTGCCCGGAGGCGAGGGCCACCGCGGCGTGTCCGGCCAGCTCACCGAGCTTGGCCGGGTCCCACAGCAGGAACGCCTCCACCGTGCCGTCCTTGATGTAGGGACGCATGTCGTTGGGCGCGCCGAGCCCGGTCAGCTTCACCTCACCCTTGTACGACGACTGGGAGAGGTACTTCGCGGCCGCCTTGATGCCGTTGGTGGTGGGGGAGATGATCCCCTTCAGCCTCCCGTGCTCCCGCAGCAGCTCCTCGGCCTTCTGGTACGACTTCTCCGCCTCGTCGTCGCCGTAGACGACGTCCACCAGGCGCATCTCCTTGTACCGCGGATCCTCCAGCTCCTTCTTGATACTGCTGATCCAGGCGTTCTGGTTCGTCGCCGTCTGGGCCGCGGACAGGATCGCGATGTCGCCCTTGTAGCCGATCTGCTCGCCGAGCAGTTCCAGCTGCCGTACGGCGATGTCCTCGGCGCTCGCCGGGGAGACGAAGGCGTAGCGGCACTCGGGCTTCGTGTCGGAGTCGTAGGTGACGACCTTGACGCCCTTCTCCATGGCCTGTTTCAGGGAGTCGCACAGCGCGTCGGGGTCCAGCGCCGAGACGGCGATCGCGTCGGCCTTCTGCTCGACGAGGTCGTTGATGTGGGACACCTGTCCGGAGGCGTCGGCGCCCTGGTCCGTCCCCACCTCCTTGAAGGTCGAGCCCAGTGACTTCACGGCGCGCTCCCCGCCCCGGTCGGCGACGGAGAAGTACGGCGTGTTGACCTGCTTGGGCAGGAAGCCGACAGTCAGGCCGGTCCTGGTGGGCGCGTTGGGGGACGCCTCGGCGTTCTTGGCGTTCGTCGCCGTGTCGCCGTCCGCCGAGCTGTCGCCGTCACCGCACGCGGTGGTGAGGAGACTGAGGGAGGTCACGGTGGCGACGAGTACGGCGGCACTGCGTGAGGGGGTTCTGTGCATGTGCTTCTTTCGATGAGTCGACATGCGGCGACCGAAGACCGTTCACCAGGTGCGTTCAGCCATGGTGGTCTTGCGGGTGCGCGGCGGTCGCGTGGGGCCGCCCGAGCGTGGGGCCAGGGCACTGAAAGGTTTCAGATGGATCTTGACCGGGACGTTAGGCAGAAACGCCTTTGTGGTCAATGCACTTGGAGGAAAAAGTGATGCGCCCGCGGTCCCTCGGGCATGCCCCTTCGGGTGTTGCCCGGACCGGTGTCCGCGTGCCGCTCCCGCCGCGCGGCCGAGCGTGTGGTCGAAAGGGGCGGAGGTGAGTCGAACGTCCCCGTGCCGACCCGCGGGCCCGCCTCCGCGTCAGTCGCGGTTCAGTCGCTCCAGCACGGCCATCGCCGCGATCACCGTCCGGCGCTCCTCCTCGGTACACCTCTCCTGCAACCGCCCGGCGAGCCATTCCGTGCGCGCCTGCCGTCCCTCCTCCACGCGACGGACGCCCTCCGCGGTCAGCGTGATCAGCAGGCGCCGACCGTCGTCCGGGTCGGGGTGGCGCTCCACCAGTCCCATGGAGGCGAGCGCGGTGACGGTCGCCGTCATCGACTGGTGCCTGACCCCTTCAATGGCGGCGAGTTCGCTGGCCGTGACGCCCCCCTGGTCGGACAGCCGGGCCAGCACCGAGGATTGACCCAGGGTGAGGTCCTCGACCTCGGAGGCCCTGAGGATGCGGCGGCGCAACCGGCTGATGACCGCCCGGACCTCCCGCGAGGCCTGGACCGCCGACGGTGAGGGGCGCTCGTTCTCGCTCATGCCGTCAGATTAATGTCCACAGGGAGGACTGTGCAGCTGTGGCTGTACAGAGCTGTACGGGCGAGCCGCGCGGACGTGAGCACCCGTCGGCAGCCGACGACCGACTCCGCGCGGGTGGCGACTCCGCACGGGTGGCGAGTCCGCCCGGACCGACGTGCGTCCGCGTGGCCTGCCGGGTCCACGGCGGCCTCGTCGAGTACGACGACTACAGCAACGACGCCCGGTCGTACCCGTACGATCACGGCGGTCACGTCTCCCACCTCGTCGTCGACGTCGACATTGATGTCGACGACGCCCGGCTCCCAGGAGTACGCCCATGCTGACCCCTTCGTCCCGGCACCGCGGCTCTGGTCCGCGCCGCAGGCCCCGCGTCACCCGCGTCCTGAGCGGCACGGTGTGCCTGCTCGCCCTCGCCGGTACCACTCTCGCCGCGGCGCCCGCTCCGGCCGCCGGCGCCGACACCCCGCCCGCCGGGGCGACCTGGCGCGCGGACCTGTCCCAAACCGGGGCCGACGACGTCAACGTCCGGTACGACTCGGGCGCCCTGCGGGTGCGCGACGGCTCCGTCAGCCCCGCCTCCCTCGGCCGGGACCGCGGCTACGCCCTGGCGGTGCTGGACCCGCACCACGTGGACCGGCCCGTGAACCGGGTCGCCGTGGAGCTCGACGCGACGGTGCCCGACGCGGCGAGCGTCGAGGTCGACGTGCGGGGCCGCACGGCCGACGGAATCTGGACCGAGTGGCGGGGGGCGGTCGCCGGCACCCCGGCCGAGCTGCCCCGCGACGTCGTCGACGTCCAGGCCCGGCTCACCCTGTGGAACGCCAAGGGCAAGGCCACCGCGGTCGTACGGGCGGTGACCCTGACGGCGGACGACGCGGGCGCCGCTCCCGCCGAGCCCGCGCCGACGAACAGGGCCTCCGCCTTCTCCGCCCGGGTCTACGCCACCCGCGAGGGCCTCGTCGGGCACACCACCGCCAACGGCCACGTCATCCAGACCAACGACCACTTCGTGGCCCTCCCTTCGCGCCGGGCCCTGTCGCCGGCCGGAAGCGGTCAGTACTCGGTGCAGGTGTGCGGGCCCGCCCGCTGCGAGACGGCACCGGTGTGGGACGTCGGGCCGTGGAACACGCATGACGACCACTGGAACCCCTCGGCGCAGCGCGAGCAGTGGAAGGACCTGCCGCAGGGGCTGCCCGAGGCGCAGGCCGCCTACGAGGACGGTTACAACGGCGGACGCGACGAGTTCGGCCGGCAGGTCGCCAACCCGGCCGGCATCGACCTCGCCGACGGCACCTTCTACAACGTCGGTCTCAGCGACAACGGCTGGGCGACCGTCACCTACCTGTGGACCGAGGGCGGTGGCGACACCACGTCCTTCCCGACCTGGGGCACCGACGTGAGCGTCCGGCAGCAGGCGACGACCACCTCCACGCGCGTGGCGAGCCTGCCCGGGCCCACGACCGTCCGGGTGCGGTGCCAGGTCCACGGCCAGCTCGTGACCTACGACGGCTACAGCAACGACGCCTGGTCCTACCTGCCCGACTACGGCGGTTACGTCTCCAACATCTTCATCGACGTGGCCGACGCCTGGCTTCCGGGCGTCCCCACCTGCTGACCCCGGGCGCGTACGCCGGAGGCCGGTGCGGGGCCGGGAGCGGGGGCCCGCACAATGAACGCATGGCCTTCCCCTCCCCGACCCGCGCCGGCGCGCGGGACCACGCGCCGCGCACGCGCCTCGCGGCCGTGGTGGCCGCGGTGTTGGTCGTCGGCGCCTGACTCGCGCTCAGGGCGGTGGCTACGGGTGGTGTGGCCAAGTACGGCGGGGACGCGCTCTACACCCTGCTGCTGTTCGCCCTGGTGTTCGTGGCGGCGCCGCGGACCGCACCGGCGAGGGCCGCCGCGGTGGCCCTGGCGGTGAGCTGGGGGGTGGAGTTCCTCCAGCTCACCGACGTGCCCGCGCACCTCGCCGGTGAGAGCACGGTGGCCCGGCTGGTCCTGGGTTCCACCTTCAACGCGCCGGACCTGTTCTGGTACGCGGTCGGCGCGGCCGTCGGCTGGTCGGTCCTCAGGCGAAGGTGAAGCGCACCGGAGTTCCGGCCACGGCCTGGGCCGCGGCGGCCAGAGCGGGCTCCGGGACCACCGCGACGACCGGGTAGCCGCCCGTCGTCGGGTGGTCGTGCAGGAAGATCACCGGGCGCCCGTCCGGGGGCACCTGCACCGCACCGAGGACCATGCCCTCGCTGGGCAGCTCGCCCGCCGACACGCGTTCCAGCGGCGGCCCCTCGGTGCGCAGGCCGATGCGGTTGCTGTGCGGGGAGACCCGGTAGGCGGCCGAGGTGAACGTGCGCAGCGCGGCCGGGGTGAACCAGTCCGCGCGAGGACCGGGGTGTACCGGCAGGACCAGTTCGGCGGGCGGTCCCGGCCAGGGAGCGGCGACCGGCGGCGGCACCGGCCGCGCGGGGGTACCCACCGCGACGGCCTCCCCGTCCCGCAGGGGCGCCGGGCCCAGGCCCGACAGCAGGTCCGTCGAACGGCTGCCCAGGACGGGCTCAACGGCGACGCCGCCCGCGACGGCCACGTAGGAGCGGACGCCCGCGGTCGCCGCCCCCACGTCCAGGACCGAGCCCGCCGGCACCCGCACCGGTGCGCCCCAGGCGGCCGGCCTGCCGTCGATCCTCACCGGGCAGGGCGCACCGCCGACCACGGCGGTGATGTCCCGGTCGGGCCGCAGGGCGCAGCCGGTCAGGGTCGTCTCCAGGACGGCGGCGTCAGGAGCGTTGCCGAGGAGGCGGTTGGCCAGCCGCATCGCGGGCGCGTCCAGCGCACCGGAGCGGGGCACGCCCAGGTGGGCGTGGCCGGGTCGGCCCGCGTCCTGCACCGTGGTGAGCGCACCGGAGCGCACGGTCGTGAGCCTGGTCGTCATGCCCCGGCCCCCGGTGCCGTTCCGACCGCACCCGCGCCGGTCGGGGCGCCCGCAGCCGGTGCGCCGACCGCTGTGACAAACCGCACTCGCGTCCCCGGCGTGAGCAGCGCCGCCCGCTCCCGGTCCGGGTCCCACAGCGGCCGCGGGTCGGGCATGGTGCCGATCAGCTGCCAGCCGCCCGGGGTGGCGCGGGGGTAGACCGCGCTGTAGGGGCCGGCGAGGGCCACCGCACCGGCCGGGACGCGGGTTCTGGGCGTGGACCGGCGCGGGACGTGCAGGTGAGGGGGCAGCCCGGTGAGGTAGCCGAACCCGGGCGCGAAGCCGCAGAACGCGACCCGGTAGGTGTACGAGCCGTGCAGGGCGCCGACCTCGTCGGGGCCGATCCCCCACAGGGCCGCCACGTCGGCCAGGTCCGGCCCGTCGTAGCGCACGGGTATCTCCACCACGTGGCCCGTGTCGTCCGCGACCGGCGGCACCTGCCAGCCGGTGACCCGGCGGGCCAGCGCCTGAGGGTCCGCCACCCCGTCCAGCAGCACGGTCCGTGCTCCCGGGACGATCTCCTCGACCGGCGGCAGCGTCCCGGCCGCGCGTCGGCGCAGCACCTCGGCGTGGAAGGCGGCGGTGTGCTCGGCGTCGGGCAGCTCGACGAGCAGGGCGCGGCGGCCGGCGGGGCGGGCCGTGAGCGACCCGGTGTGCGTCGTGCGGCCGTCGTCCGTCATGCGAACGCCCCGATCCCGACCCCGGAGGCCGCCAGCGCCTCGCGCACCCGGGCCGCGATCCGGGCGGCGTTCGGGGTGTCGCCGTGCACGCACAGCGAGCGGGCGGCGACCGTCACCGTCGTACCGTCCACGGCCTCCACGGAGCCCTCCACGGCGAACGCCACCGCACGGCGCACCACCGTGTCCTCGTCCGTCACCACCGAGCCCGCCTCGCGGCGGGGGACCAGGGTGCCCCGCGCGGTGTACGCGCGGTCCGCGAAGGCCTCCGGGACGCCGGTGAGCCCCGCTTGCGCGGCGGCGGCGAGCAGTCGGGAGCCGGGGAGCCCGAGCACGGGCAGCGCGCCGCCGGCCAGCCGCACCCCGGCCACGACGGCACGGGCCTGGTCCTCGTCGTGGACGGTGCGGTTGTAGAGCGCGCCGTGCGGCTTGACGTAGGCGACCGTGGCCCCGGCGGCCTCCGCGAAGACCCGGAGCGCGCCGATCTGGTACGCCACCTCGGCGGCCAGCTCGTCGGCGGGCACGTCCATGGCACGCCGTCCGAAGCCCGCCAGGTCGCGGTAGGACACCTGCGCCCCGATCCGCACCCCGCGCTCCGCGGCGAGGTCGCAGACGCGGCGCATCACTGAGGGGTCGCCGGCGTGGAAACCGCAGGCGACGTTGGCGCTGGTGACGACGGAGAGCAGGGCGTCGTCGTCGGTGAGGGTCCAGCGGCCGAAGCCTTCACCGAGATCTGCGTTGAGGTCGATCACACCTTGAACGTAGACGATCGTTGAACGATCCGACAAGAGATCGCCCGCTCGGTCGCTTCCGGGGGCGAGAGAATTCACCTCTTGTTAGATCGTTCAACGATCGCTAGTGTCCGTGCATCTGCCACGTATCTGGAGCTATGGTCCCCGGGACCGATGAGTCACGTTCCGAAGCTCCGGATCCGTGCCCTGCCCCCTCATGCCTGAAGAAGGCCACCGAATGATCGTTCTTCTCGGTGTGGTCGTGGTGATCCTCGGATTCGTCACGCGCCGCAACCCCGTCCTCGTGGTGGGCGTCGCCGGTATCGTCACCGGACTGCTCGGCAAGATGAACCCGCTGGAGGTCCTCGCGGCCTTCGGCCGGTCGTTCGCCGACAGCCGCTCGGTCACCGTCTACGCCATCGTGCTCCCGGTGATCGGGCTGCTCGAGCGCTACGGCCTGCGCGAGCAGGCCCGCACCCTCATCGGCCGTCTGGGCAAGCTCAGCGCCGGCCGGTTCCTCACCGTCTACCTGCTGGTCCGGCAGGTCACCGCGGCCTTCGGCCTGAACAGCATCGGCGGCCCGGCGCAGACCGTGCGGCCCCTGGTGGCACCGATGGCCGAGGCCGCCGCCGAACGCTCCACCGGGGCCAAGCTGCCCGACAGGCTGCGCGAGAAGGTGCGCTCCTACTCGGCCTCGGCCGACACGGTGGGTGTCTTCTTCGGCGAGGACTGCTTCATCGCCATCGGCTCCATCCTGCTGATCACCGGTTTCGTGAACTCCACGTACCACCAGGACATCGAGCCGACCCAGCTCGCCCTGTGGGCGATCCCGCTGGCCGTCTGCGCCTTCGTCATCCACGGCGCCCGGCTGCTGCTGATGGACAGGCAACTCGAGCGCGAGATGGCGCAGGCCGCCGCCGAGCACGACCTGCCGCTTCCCGAGGGGGCCGACAAGTGATCAAGGTCGAATGGCTGTACTGGCTGATAGGCCTCGTCTTCGTCGTGATGGCCGTGCAGATGGCCACCGACCGCAGCAATCCCAAGCGGTGGACGTCCGCCGCGTTCTGGGGCCTGCTCGGCCTCACCTTCCCCTACGGCACCGGCGTCGCCAACGCCACCGCCGGCAACGGCGGCTGGACCCTGCCCGCCGAACCGCTCGGCGTCGCCGTCCTCGCCCTGATCGTGCTGGCCGGCTTCAACTTCCTCGGCAAGGGCGAACCGGTCACCACCACCGGCGAACAGCGCGAGGCCGCCGCCGCACGGCTCGGCACCAAGATCTTCGTCCCGGCGCTGACCATCCCGCTCGTCGCCATCGTCTGCGCCTCCGTACTGGACGAGTCCGGCCTCTTCGAGACGGGCAAGGCCACCCTCCTCGGGCTCGGCCTCGGCTGCGTCGCCGCGCTCGTCGTCGGCATGCTCGTCACCGGCGAGAAGAAGGTCTCCGTGCCGATCCACTCCGGCCGCTCCATGCTGGAGGCGATGGGCTCCGCCCTGCTGCTGCCCCAGCTGCTGGCCGTACTCGGCTCGATCTTCGCCGCCGCCGGGGTCGGCGACCAGGTCGGCGACATCATGAACAAGGTCCTGCCCGACGACTCGAAGTACCTCGCCGTACTCGCCTACTGCGTCGGCATGTTCCTGTTCACCGTCATCATGGGCAACGCCTTCGCGGCCTTCCCGGTGATGACGGCGGCGATCGGCTGGCCCGTCCTCATCCAGCAGATGCACGCCAACGAGCCCGCCGTCCTCGCGATCGGCATGCTGGCCGGCTTCGCTGGCACCCTGTGCACGCCGATGGCCGCCAACTTCAACATCGTCCCGGCCACCCTGCTCGAACTGAAGGACCAGTACGGGCCGATCAAGGCACAGCTCCCGACGGGCCTCGCCCTGCTCGGCTGCTGCACCGTGATCATGGCGCTCTTCGCTTTCTGATCCGGCCCCCGATCCCCGCCATCCCACCCGCACGGCAAGGAACGCCCATGACCCGTGTCCTCATCACCGGCTTCGCCCCCTTCGGCGGGGAGCGCGTGAACCCGTCCTGGCAGGCGGCCTCCCTGGTGGCCGCCGAACCGCCCGCCGGGCTCACCGTCACCGCGGCCGAACTGCCCTGCGTCTTCGGCGATGCCCTCGACGCCCTGCGCGACGCCGTCCGGGCCGAAGCCCCCGACCTGGTGCTCTGCCTGGGGCAGGCGGGCGGACGCCCGGGCGTCACCGTCGAGCGGGTCGGCATCAACGTCGACGACGCGCGCATCCCCGACAACGCCGGCGCGCAGCCCATCGACGAACCGGTGGTCCCGGGCGGCCCCGCCGCCTACTTCTCCACCCTCCCCGTCAAGGCGTGCGTCGCCGCGATGCGCGAGGCCGGGGTCCCGGCGGCCGTCTCCAACACGGCCGGCACCTTCGTCTGCAACCACGTGGCCTACGGTCTCGGCCACCTCATCGCCACCGAGTTCCCGCACATACGCGGCGGGTTCGCGCACGTGCCCTGGGCTCCGGAACAGGTGCCCGACGGCACCGCGCCCGCCCTCCCGCCCGCCACCGTCGCCCACGGCCTGCGCGCCCTGCTGGCCACCGCCGCCCGCACTCCCGCCGAGCAGGACCTCAAGGTCACCGAAGGAGCCACCCACTGATGCCGCTCAGCGCCCACGCGACCCCCTTCGCCGAGCTCGCCCTGGCGAACATCACCCGCGAACACCCCAACTTCCCCGCCCACCTGATCACCTCCGCCGACGAGCACCTCGCACCCCGCTCGTTGCACCCCGCCTTCTACGGTGCCTACGACTGGCACTCCTCGGTGCACATGCACTGGCTGCTCGTCCGCCTGCTCCGCCGCCACGGCGGCACCCCCGCACTGCCGGACACCGAGGCGGCCGTCGCCGCGCTCGACCGGCACCTCACCCCCGACAACCTCGCCACCGAGGCCGCCTACCTGCGCGACCGCCCCTCCTTCGAGCGCCCCTACGGCTGGGCGTGGCTGCTCCTGCTTGCCGCCGAGTGCCGGGCGCACGGGGGCGCGGAGGGCGAGCGCTGGGCCGGGGCACTGAAGCCGGCCGTGGACGCCGTCGACCGGCTGCTGGCCCAGTGGCTGCCCAAGGCCACCTATCCCGTGCGCCACGGCAACCACCCCAACAGCGCCTTCGCCCTGGGCCTCGCCCTCGACTCGGGGGAACTGTCGCCCGCGACCGACGGGGCCGTACGGGAACGCCTGCTGAGCTGGTTCGCCGACGACCACGACGCGCCCGCGCACTGGGAACCGTCGGGACAGGACTTCCTGTCCCCGGCGCTCACCGAGGCCGACGCGATGCGCAGGGTCCTCGCGCCGCAGCGGCTCGCGCGGTGGCTCGACCGCTTCCTGCCCGCGCTCGGGACCGGTGCCCCCTGCGCCCTGCTGGAGGTGCCGGTCGTCTCCGACCACGCCGACCCGCAGATCGGCCATCTGCTCGGCCTGGCGCTCAGCAGGGCCGCCGCGCTGCGCTCCCTGGCCGACGCCCTGCCCGAGGGGCCGGTCCGCACCCGCCTGGATAAGGCGGCCCGGGCGCATCTCGCGGCGGGCCTGCCGGCGGTGGAGCGCGGTGACTTCACCACCGACCACTGGCTGGCGACCTTCGCCGCCCTGGCACTCGACCCGGAGACCCCGGTGCCCGCACAGCCCTGACGCCGGGACACCCGCGCGGGGGAGGGCGGGTCAGTCCTCCGGGCGCAGGAGCCCGCGCCGGTACGCGGGCACCAGGTGCCGGGGGACCCGCAGGGTCACCCCGTCCACCGTCACGGGCACCAGGTTCGGGGCGGTCGCCTTCCACCGGGCCCGGCGGTGGCGGGTGTTGCTGCGGGACATCCTGCGCTTGGGAACGGCCATGGTGAGGGTCCTTTCGGCAGACGGCAGGCCGACCCGCGCGCTCGGGGCGCGACGGAGCCGGGCTCGGGACCCCGACACTACATGAAAACGATGTTCATTACTAAGCCGCTTCCATGGCGCTCCGAGCCGCTCACAGCCATCCCCGCCGCGCCGCCTGCCACGCGAGCTGCATACGGGTCGCCGCGTTGGCGCGCTCCATCATGCTCTGGATGCGGCGCTGGACCGTCCGGCGGCTCAACTGCATCTGGGAGGCGATCGCCTTGTCGGCGACTCCCGCCACCAGCAGGGACAGCAGCCTGCGGTCGGTGGGAGCCAGGGCGTCGGGCGCCGCGGGACCGTCCGCCCCCGACAGTTCGCCCGTGTCGTCGACGTCCAGGGGGACGGCGTCCTCCCAGTACCGCTCGAACAGCGCCGTCAGGGCCGCCAGCAGATTGCTGTCCCTGACCAGTGCCGTCGTCGGTTCCTCCGGACTGCCGTGCGGCCCTCCGGCGACGAGGGGGAAGACGGCCACCGCGCGGTCCGCGATCGCCAGGCGCAGCGGCAGATGCGGTACGGCGCGGGCGACCTCACCGGCCCGCACCCCCGCCACGACGTTGTCGACCGCCCCCTCGTCGTCGAAGAACGCCTTCTCGTACAGCACCCGGTAGCGCACGCCGCGGGCCAGCGCCTCGTACTCCTCGGTGTTGCTCCCCGAGGGCATGGCCACGTACTGGGCCTTGCAGAACCAGAGCATCTCCTCGCGCACGGCGTCCTGGATCTGCCGCAGGTGCTGGCGCAGCGCCTCGGCACCGGTGATCACCTGGAGCAGATGCCCCGCGTCCCGCCTGCGCATGGTGTCCCGGTAGGACTCGATCAGCCGGGCCGCCTCGTGCTGGGCCAGGTCGAGGGCCTCCGCGCTGCGTTTGAGCCGGGGCAGCAGGGCGACGTCGGGCGGCGCCGCCTGGTAGAGCCGGGGCGTGCCGTCGGTGGGGCTGGCGAGCCCCTTAGCGGCGAGCGACTCCAGCACGCCGGCCACCCGCTCGGCGGTCAGACCGTCGCGCTCCGCCAGGTCGGCGGCGCCTGCCCGGCCGAAGGACACGAGCAGTGCGTACACCGACTCCTCGTCGGGGGACAGCCCCGCGATCTCCAGCACCACGAACGCCCTCCCCGGATCCTGGGCCGTGACGGTTGAATACCGTACTGCACAGGTGGGGAGGGCGCGGCGGGGGTGTCCGGCGTCGCCGCCGTACACCCCGTGCCGGACGGGCCGCTACCGGCGTACCGCGTAGGCGCGTTGCACCGTCTGCCGTACCGAGTCGCCGGCCGCGTCGCGCGCCGTGACACGGAGGGTGACCCAGGAGTCCCGGTGGGCGGGCGGTGTGATCGAGGCCCGGAAGGCGTTGTGCCCGTGCGCCTCGGTCCGCGCGGTCGACCAGGTGCGCCCGTCGTCGTAGGAGGCCTCGACCCGCAGGCTCACGCCGCGCGGTACGGGCAGCCCCTCCTGGACGCGGACCCGTACGTCGACGCCGTGCGGCCGGGTGCCGCGCACGGAATTGCGGATGTCGACCGGTACGTCGTAGTCCAGTTGGAGCAGGGACAGCGGGGTGGCGGCGTCCGTGTGGCCCGACGCGAACGACCAGGACGTACGGGTGGCCACGCCCTTCGTCCAGTCCTCGGAACCGCGCGAGGTCTCCATGTCCAGGCGGTAGTCGGCCCGTTCGGCGGGAACGGGTACGTCCTGCCAGGCGCTCCCGACCTCGTCGACCCGCTTGCCGTCCCGGTACAGCACGGCGCTCGAGGCATCACCGTCGGGGACCGTGCCGGAGGTGCCGAAACCGCCGTCCCCCTCGGAGGCCGGAGCCCAGTGCCCGGCCTGCGAGTCCGTGAACTCCGGGATCCTCAGCCGCAGCACGTTGCCGTCCCGCACGGTCGGCGTCGCGGTGCCGGCCGGGATCGACGGCCGGACGACCGCACCCTGCCAGGTCTCCCGGGGCTGTGCCCCGGCCCGGTAGGTGCGCGGATCGTCACGCATGCCGGAGGCGAGCGGCAGGTCCACGTCGCGGGTCGTGGTGTGGTGCACCAGGTGCTGCCAGGTGGTGTCGCCCGCGCTCACGTACTCGGTGCGCTCGAAACCGAGCGGCACGAACCGGGTGTACTGCAGCCAGGCGGTCTTCTGGTAGGGCCGCCAGCCGAAGCGCTGCTCGCTCGCCCACCCCGTGACACCGTTGTCGGCGTACGTGGTGCGGACAACCGCGCTGTTGCGCTCGGACACCGTGTGCACGACCCGTTGGGGCACCTGCTGCTCGGAGACCTGCATCACGTCGTACAGGTACGGGCTGCGCGCGGTGCCGGAGAACTTCACCGAGGTCGAGCCGCGGGCGATGCGCGCGAGCAGTTCCGCGCCCGCGCCCTTGCCGATCCGCAGGGTGGGCAGCGCGTTGCGCTCGCCCGTCGGCTGCCAGCGGGTCCAGCCGGTGTCGTCGAAGTGGACGAGGATCACCGCGCGGGCCCCGGCCGCGGCCGCCCGTTCGACGAGGGCCTGTTCACCCGCGCCCGTCGGGTTGTCCACCACCGCGGCCCTGCCGCGGGCGTGACGGAAGTCCGGGTTCGCCGCGTCGCCCGCATCGACAGCGGTCAGGGTCGCGCCGCGCTCGGGGAAGAGCGGCGAGGCGGGCATGTAGTAGGCGCCCAGGTCGAGTCCGGTGCGGGACACCTTCGCCTCGATGAGCGGGGCGACGAGCTGCCAGCGGGAGGCGAACTCGAAGGCACCCTCGGTGACCTTGGCCGTCGGACTGATGTAGAGCCGCTTGGCGATGTCGAAGTACATCGTGCCCTGCGTCAGGCTGCGGCCCCCGATCTCACGGTAGGTCTGGTAGCTCAGGATTCCGCGCTGCTCGGCGGGCCGGGGCGTGCGGATCTCCACGGGGACCGTCTTGCGGGCGTCCAGGGTGACGGTCATGTCCTTGGTGACCTTCACCTCGGGCTGCACCACCTCACGCAGCTCCTCGCCGTCCGCGGCCGAGGTGGTCGAGCTGGTGCTGAGCTGGTAGACGCCCTCCTCGACCTCGGCGACGGCGGCGGCGGGGTCGGTGTAGCCGACGAAGCCCTCCGCCCCCCAGATGGTGGGCAGGCCCTCTACCTGCTTGCCGTCCTTGTCGATCGTCCGCACGGTGATGCGGTGCGTGGGTCCGTGCACCACCAGGCTCAGGGTGGTGTGCGCGGCCACCGAGCCGTCGGCGGTCCGCGCCGTGACGTAGCCGTAGTACTTGCCCTGCCCGGCCCGGGCGGGATCGACGGTCAGCGGCACCTCGGCCGAGGAGCCGGCGGGCACGCGCACGGTGTCGGAACCGAGCCGCGCCGATCCCTCGGCGGGCGCCTTGCCCCCATCGGTGGCCAGCTCGACGGCGAGCGAGAGCGTGACGTCCCGGTCCGAGGAGTTGGTGTACCGGACCACGGACTTCACGGGTTCGGTGTCCTGCGAGGTGAACGGGCCCATGACGAGGGTGCCGGTGGCGCTCACCGCGCCCAGGCCCGCGGCCCGCACGTCGATCCGTCCGCCGCCCTGTTCGGTGACCTTCTGGCCGTCCATCGTGACCGCGGTGCTGATCAGCGCGTCCTTCAACTGCGCGCCGGTCCAGTCGGGATGGCGCTGGGCGAGCAGCGCGGCGGCGCCCGCCACGTGGGGGGTCGCCATCGAGGTGCCCGAGGCGGCGGTGTAGTGCTCGTCGACCGGGTCACCCATGGCCGTCCCGGCGGCGCGTGCCGCGACGATGCCGACGCCCGGCGCCGTGACGTCCGGCTTCACCGCGTCGTCACCGAGCCGCGGGCCGCGGCTGGAGAACGGGGCGAGCGAGTCGTCCCGGTCGACGGCCCCGACGGTCAGGGCGGCGTCCGCGGCGCCGGGGGAGCCGACGGTGCGGGAGCCCTGCTCGCCCTCGTTGCCGGCCGCGACGACGAAGAGCGTGCCGGTGCTGCGGCTGAGGTCGTTGACCGCCTGGCTCATGGGGTCGGTGCCGTCGGTGGCTTCCGAGGAGCCGAGGCTCATGTTGACGACGTCGGCGCCCTGGTCCGCGGCCCACTCCATGCCCGCGATCACCTGCGACTCGCTGCCGAAGCCGTCGTCGCCGAGCACCTTGCCGATCAGCAACTGCGCGGCGGGCGCGACACCCCGACGGCTCCCGCCGGAGGCGGCACCGCTGCCGCCCACGATGGAGGCGACGTGCGTGCCGTGCCCGAAGACGTCCCCGGTGCCGGAGCTGCCGGAGAAGTCCTTGGCCTCGGCGACCCGGCCGACGAGGTCGGGATGGCTCTGGTCGGCACCGGTGTCCAGCACGGCGACCTTGACGCCCTCGCCCCGGTAGCCGGCCGACCACACCTCCGGCGCACCGATCTGGGCCGTACTGCGGTCCAGGGAGGCGCCCACCCGGCCGTCCAGCCACACCCGCGGGGTGGTGGCCGCGGCCTTGGCGCGCTGTCCGCCGGCCGGGACGAGCCGCTTCCAGAACCGCCCGAGGTCCGCCTCGCCGATTCGCACCGCACGCGCGTCGATGCTGTCGAGTTCGCGGACCGAGGCGTCCCGCGCCAGGTCGGTCAGGGAGTCCACGGAGGAGGCCGCCACGCCCTCGGCCCGCTCCACGATGAGGGGCAGCGCGTCGGTGTGCGCGGTGTCGTACCGCTGCGCGAGGAGCGCCGTCACGTCGAACAGGGCCCGGTCCAGGCGTCCGGCTGCCACCAGGGTGTCGGCGTCGGACGGAAGGACCGTCACATGACCGTCGTCTTCCAAGGTCCGGAAGAGGACGCCCCTCCTCCCGGGCCCCGGTGTGACGGATGCCGCCTGGCGGCCGTCCGCGCCACGGGTGACGGTCACGCTGTCACCGGTGATCAGCTTGACCGTCGCGGTGGCGCGGTCCGAGGGGGTCGCGGCGGCGTCCTGGCGCGGGGTGCCCGCCAGCGCGGGTACGGGGGCCACGGCTCCGGCGGCCAGCGCCAGACCGGCCGATATCGCGGCCAACAGGCGGATCCGTCTCATCAGTGCGCTGCCTTCCCATGCGTGTGGTGCAAGTCCTGCGTTGGCCAGGATGAGCTTGCCGAACACGGGGTGTCATGCGATTCCGGTGGCACAGGTGGGACATGTCGCAAGGGCGACACCGGCCCGTCGCGGGGATGCACGGCGGATGCAACCGGGTTCCGGGGCTGGAAGTTTGGCGCGGCCGACGACGCGCGGGGGCACCGTGCGGCGCTGCGGAGCCGGACGTGGCGTGAGCGGACGGGGTCCCCTGTCCTGCCCGGTGCGACCTCACATGGCACGCAGGCCCCGGTCGGCGAAGGCGACCAGCCATTCGAAGCTCTGGTCGATGTCCGTGCTCCACTGGAAGGCGTGGGCCGCCTCCAGGGTGGCGAAGCCGTGGCAGAGACTGCGCAGCATGCGCAGGGCGTGGTTCACGGCAGGGCCGTCGATCTCGTAGCCGCGCAGGACGGCGGTGAACGCGCCGAGCAGCCGCTCTCCCGCCTCGGCCAGGGGGTCCTCCGGGCCGGAGGGTTCCTGGCCGATCGTCGCGGCGTACCGGCCCGGGTGCTCCACGACGAAGGCGCGGAAGGCGCGTGCCGCGGCTGCCAGGGCGTCGCTGCCCGCCCGTCCCTGCACCGCGCCGCCGACGGCTTCGGCGGTCTCGTGGAGGGCCAGCGCCGCGATTCCCCGGATCAGGTCGTCCTGGCCCGCCACGTGCTTGTACAGGGACGGGGTGCGCACCCCGAGCCGGTCGGCCAGCAGCCCCATCGTCAGTCCGGTGAGGCCCACTTCGTCGGCGAGGGCCGCACCCGCGCCGACCACGGCCGCCCGGTCCAGGCCCGCCCTAGGCACGGACGGCGTCCGAGCGCAGGAAGGCGAGCAGGAGCTCCACCACCTGGTCGGGGAACTGGTCGTGCGGGTAATGGCCGGCGCCCTCGATCATCTCCAGGCGGCCGAGGCCGGACGGCAGCGCGCCGACCACGGCCGAGCCCTCGGCGTGCGGGTCGGCCCAGTCGGGGTCGAGCGTGCCCATCACCACCAGGACCGGGCAGCGCACGTCGCCGAGCCGGGCGCCCGCGTCGGTCGGAGCACTGCGGCCCATGGCCTGCATGGCCTTCATCCGGCCCGGCTCGCGCAGCGAGGCGTCGAAGCGGCCCAGTCGCTCGGCCCAGTCGGCCGGTCTCACCCCGGGGTTGGCGACGTCGAGGTACGAGCGCCACAGCCGCACACTGCCGAAGAGCCCCGCGCCGAGCAGCCGCACCATGCCGCGCCTGAACCGTCGCACCCGCAGGTCGCCGAGCCGGACCGACTGCTTGCGGGTGAACGGCGCCAGTTCGACCAGCGCGGTGACGAGCGAGGGCTCCCGCGCCGCCGCGATGGTGGCCGCGCCGCCGGAGACCGAGTGGCCGACGAGTACGGCCGGGCCACCGAGATGGCGGATCAGGGCGAGCAGGTCGCCGGCGATGTCGGTGCGGCTCCAGGCGGGCCAGTCGACGCTGGACTCGCCGCAGCCGCGCAGGTCGACCGCGGCGACCCGGTATCCGGCCGTCACCAGGTGGGGGACCACCGCGCGGTAGGCGTGACGGCTGTCGCCCATGCCGTGCGCGAGCACGATCAGCGGGCCCGAACCCGTCACCTCGTAGGCGATCGTTCCTCCGTCGACGGCAAGGTACTCGGTCATGGCAACCCCCAGATGCGGCTAATGAAGTTAGCTAAAAGCTAGTGTCATTAGCCAACCCTGTCAACAGGTCCGCGGTTCGCGGTTCGCGGGCCTTCGCGTCGAGGGTCGGGCGTCTTCGCGTCGAGGGTCTGGGGCCTTCGCGTGGCGGGCCGGGGCCTTCGTGGCCTCAGTCCTCCTGGAGGTGCCGTGGCCGCATCGCTCGCTCCAGGGCCCGCTCCACCTCCTGGCGCGGCACGCCCTGTTCCTCGGCGTAGGCGGTGATGCCCTCGACGAGGGCTGCGGTCGCGTCCGACCAGACCGCGAGGGCGACCGTGGCGTTCTCGCCGGAGTTGTCGCGGTAGCGGTTGTCCGCCGCGTCGACGGCTCGCTGGAGTTCGATGAGGCGTCTCGGGATGTCCATGGCGGCGAGCCTAGGAGCGATGATCATGGATTTCAGTGGCCGGACGAACGTGCTCGCTCCCCAGCGGGGGCAGCCGTCCTTGCCCTCGCCGCTGCCCCTCGTACCTCCGACCTCCGCCCGGCGTCTCCCGCCCGTGGTGGACTCCCGCTCCTCCAGCCAGTGCGGCGCCACGTGCACCGCGAACGGCAGGGGTGGGCGCGACCGTATCCGGGCCGCCAGGCACTTCACGGCGAGTGAGGCGATGGCCTCCCTGTCGGGGACCAGGGCCGTCAGGGAGGGGGTGCTGTACAGCGCCTCCTGGGCGCCGTCCACGCCGATCGCGGCGATCCGGGTACGTCCCAGGCCGATGAGGTGGGCGGTGAGGTCACGGGTCGCCGCCAGGTTGTCGATCAGCACGTGGTCGGCGACGACACCGTTGCGTTCGTAGGCGCGCCCGCCGAGCAGCACCAGCGGGAAGGCGAGTTCGGCGAAGTACGACGTCGCCGACTCCGGGACGACGAGGGCGAGCAGGCCGCTGCGCCCCGTACGCGGCCTGCGCACCGAGGGTTCGGCCGGTAGCCCAGCTCGTCCACGGCCCGCCCCCTTGCCGGAGTTTCCGCAGGTTATGCCCCCCGCGTGCCGCCTCGGGCAGTACGTGATCCGGGCGCCGAGTCTTTTGCGGACAGAGGGTTGACCTTGCGGACGCACGGCGGTTACAACGTTGGATCACCACGATAGCAAGCGGTTGCTGCGAGGCGGCGCCGACGTCCTCCGCCTGCCCGGGCACTCC
Source organism: Streptomyces violaceorubidus (assembly GCF_000717995.1). GTDB lineage: Bacteria > Actinomycetota > Actinomycetes > Streptomycetales > Streptomycetaceae > Streptomyces > Streptomyces violaceorubidus. The sequence goes on along the minus strand of NZ_JODM01000008.1, from coordinate 141,996 downwards.
CACCCCCGCGTGCCGCGCAGCGCCCAACCGCCCCCGTCCGGCTCACGAGAGGGTCCGCATGTCTTCGCACGTACCGAACGCGCCGCTGCGCACAGCAGTGGTCGGCACGGGGTCCATCGCCCGGTCCAGTCACCTGCCCGCGCTGAGCAAAATGGCTGCCGAGGGCGAGGTGGAGGTCGTCGCCGCGGTCGACGTGGACGAACCGGCGGTGCGCGCTTCGCCGACGAGTTCGGGATCCCCCAGGCGTCCACCGACCTCGGCGCGATGCCGGCCGAGGCACGCCCCGCCCTCGTGGTGCTGTGCACACCGCCCGCCGTGCACACCGCCCGCCGTGCACCGTGAGCAGGCGGTGGCCGCGCTCACCGCCGGGGCCTGGGTGTGGTGCGAGAAGCCGCCCTGCCCCTCATCGGCCGACCACGACGCCGTCGAGGCGGCCGAGCAGGGCGGTGGGGCGGGTCCGTACGTCTCCGTCGTCTTCCAGCACCGCCTTCGGATCCGGCGCCCGGCACGTCCGCGCGCTGCTGTGCGGCGGCGCCCCGGGCCGGCCGCTGGTGGTTGAGCCCGGACGAGGTGCGCCGGATCCGCATCGACTGCGAACCGGCCACGGTCGAGCTGACCCACCTGTACGGCTACCGCAACGCGGACTGGCGCATCACCCAGGCGCCCGGCGTCCCCGAGGAGACCGCCGCTGCCCGGCGCGACTTCGGCACCGACGAGGCGAGCTCCCACCAGGCCCAACTGCGCGTCCTGGTCGACGACATCAGAAACGGCAGCCGCCACTCGACCAGCGGTGCGGGCGCGCGGCGGACCATGGAGCTCATCACCGCCCTGTACAAGTCCGCGTTCACCGGCGCGACCGTACGCGCGGGCGACATCGGCCCCGGCGACCCGTACCACACCCGACTGCACGGCGGAGCCCCGGGCTGGGTACCGGCCGCCACCCGCGAGGAAGAGGACCACGCATGACGCTCTCACTGACCCACGTCCACGGAGACCGCGTCACCGTGGCCCACGGGGCGGCCGGAACCGAGCTGTTCTCCTACGTGTACCGCCCCGAGGCCGACTGGGAGGCGCCCAAGCCGTACCTCCACCCGGTCAGGACCCTGTCCGGCGGACTCGTCACGGACTACCGGCCCAACGACCACCGCTGGCACAAAGGGCTCCAGCTGACCGCCTCCCACCTGTCCGGACAGAACCTGTGGGGCGGCAACACCTATGTGCACGGCGAGGGTTACCTCGCGCTGCCGGAGCGGGTCGGCTCCATGGCCCACGTGGCCTTCGAGGAGGTCGGCGCCGAGGGGGACCGCGCCGTCATCGCGGAGCGGCTGACCTGGCACCCGCACGGCGGCGAGCTGTGGGCCGAGGAGGAACGCCGCATCGAGGTCCGCGACGTCGACCCCGACACCGGCAGCTGGACCCTCCTCTGGACCTCGGCCGTGACCAACCGGCGCGGCGAACCACTGCGGTTCGGCAGCCCCACCACCCACGGACGCCCCGTTGCCGGATACACCGGACTGTTCTGGCGCGGCCCCCGCGCCTTCCGCGGCGGCCGGGTCTTCACCGCCGTGTCCCCCCAACTCGCCGGATCCGCCGGATCCGCCGGATCCGCCGAATCCGCCGAATCCGGCGAGTCCTCCGCGGCCGACCCGATGGGCTCCCAGGCCCCCTGGCTGGCCTACGTCGGAGAACACGACGGACGGGACGGCCACGCCACGCTGGTCTTCGAACACGCCGCGTCCAACGACCACCTGGGCGAGAAGGGCACCCACCCGGCGCACTGGTTCGTGCGCAGCGACCCCTTCGCCGCGGTCGCACCCTCCTGGGCCTTCCACGAGGAACTGGTCCTGCCGCCCGGCGAAACCCTCTCCCGGACCTACCGCGTGGTCGTCGCCGACGGCGCCTGGGACCGCGCCCGGGTCGCCGCGCACCTGGCGGGACTCGCGTGGTGAGGCCGACGCACGACGGTTTCCCGACGTACGACGGTTTCCCGACGTACGACGGTTTCCCGACGTACGACGGCTTCCCGGCGGCGGTCGGCGTGTCCCGCCTGACGGTGTACGACTGGCCGACCGTGGAGGGCCTGCCCGGCGGCGGCACCCCGCACCTCCCCCCACCCCTCCCCGCACCCCGGGAAGGCTCCCCATGCCCGAGCCCCGAAGCGCCCGGCGCCGATTCCCCCCGCAAGGGGCGGCTGCGCTCCCTCACCGACGTCCGCGGCACGGACGGTGATGTGAGAGGATCCCGGGTCCATGGGCGCAGCGACGGAAGCGACACGGACCGAGGTGGTCCTCGCCGGGTACGGCCCGGTCGGCCAGGCCTTCGTCGACCGGCTGGCCCGGGACGGCGAAACGCTCGCCCGCCGTCACGGCGTTCGGCCACGGGTGGCCGCCGTACGCGCGAGCGACGCCCAGTGCGCGCCGGGAGGGGACGGGCCGCTGCCGCCGCGCTCGAAGTGGGGGCCTCCGAGGCCGCTGGACGAGACCTTCGACCGTACCGGCGCGCGGGTGTTCGTCCAGGCCGTCCCGTCCTCGCCCGGACTGCGGGAACGCGCCGCGCTGGAGGCGGTGACCGCGCTGCGCCGGGGCATCCACGTGGTCACGGCCACCAAGAGCCACCTGCTCACGCACTGGCGTGAACTCGACGCGGCGGCCCGGGCGGGCGGCAGCATGATCAGGATCTCCGGGGCCACCGGGGCGGCCCTCCCGGCGGGCGACCTGTCGCGGACCTCCCTGCGCGGCCTGGACTGCCGGACGATCCGCGCCTGCCCCAACGGCACCGTCACCTTCGTCCTCGACCGCCTCGCCGACGGCGACACGCTGAACGACGCGATCCGCGCGGCGCGGCTGAGGGGGATCGCGGAGGCGGACCCCTCGGCTGACCTGTCGGGCGAGGACGCGGCCACCAAGGTGCGGCTGCTGGCCGCGCTGGCCTGGGGCTGGGACCCGGCCGAGGTGCGCGTGCGGGCACAGCCCGTCGACGGGAGCACCGCCGCCCGGGCGCTGGACGCCGCGTCCCGGTCCCGTCGGCTGCGGGCGGTCGCCGGTGCGTCGCTGGCCGAGCCCGGCATCGTGCGCGTCCGGCTGGAGGAGACGGAGCCGGGGGACCCGCTGCACGCGCTGACCGGGCCCGAGAAGGCCGTGGTGTTCGGCTGTCCGGACGCCGGTGACGTGACGGTGAGCGGCGGCCGGTCGAGCCCGGTGGGTGCGGCGCTGGCCCTGGTGAGGGACACCGTCGAGGTGACGGCCCCGCGCACGGGCTTCGGCTGAGCCGCGGGTAGGGCGACCGTCCTCGCGGGACGCTCAGGACACGGTGATCACGGTCTTGCCGCGGGCATGGCCCTCCTCGACGTGCCGTACCGCCTCCGCCGTGCGGGCCAGGGAGAAGGTCCGGCCGACCACGGGCGCGAGCTGCCCGGCCTCGACGAGCGCGGTGACGGCGAGCAGGTCCTCGTGGGCCGGTCCGTCCGGCGTCGCGGGAAGGATCGGACGCAGTCTCCGCCGGGTGACCGCGTTGACCGCCGCCAGTCCCAGCATGGCGCCGATCGCCCCGAACACGCGGCCCGGGGAGCCGCCGCCGTTGGCCACCAGGACGCCCCGAGGCGCGAGCGCCCGACGCAGCCGGCCCGGCGGGTGGTTGCCCACGTTGTCCAGGACGACGTCGTAGCGCTCGCCTCCGTCGGTGAAGTCCTGCCGGGCGTAGTCCAGGACGTGGGCCGCGCCCAGGGAACGCACCAGGTCGGCGTTGGAGGCGCTGCACACGGCGGTGACCTCCGCGCCCAGGACCGCCGCGATCTGCACCGCGAAGGTGCCCACCCCGCCGCCCGCGCCATTGACCAGGACCCGCTGCCCCGACCGCACGCGGCCGACGGTCCGGATGCCGCGCAGGGCGGTCACCGCGCCCATCGGCAGTGCCGCGGCCTGCTCGAAGCTCAGGTCCGCCGGGACGGGCACCAGCAGCGGTGCCGAGGCGCACGCGTACTCGGCGAAGGCACCCGGGCAGAAGCCCAGTACCGGATCGCCGGGACCGAACCCCCGCACGCCCGCGCCGACCCGCTCCACCACCCCGGCCGCGTCGATGCCGGCCACCCGGGACTTCGGCCGGGTCAGCCCCATGCCTCCCAACAGCCGTGCCGCGTAGGGGTCTCCGCGCAGCATGTGCCAGTCGTAGGGGTTCACCGCGGCGGCGCGCACCCGCACCAGCACCTGGCCCGCCCCGGGGCGAGGCAGGTCGACGTCCCGCAGCCGCAGACTCTTCGGCGGGCCGAACCGCTCCTGGACCACTGCCTTCATCGCCCTGCCCCCATCCCCCCGGCCGCCCTCGGGACCGATCGCGGGTCGCGCGGTGAGGGCACCGTAGGGGCGCCGCCCGCCGCCGTCAATGGCCGTACCGGCAGGGGGCCGCCCCGGTTCGGCGAGGCGTCTACGGGCGCCGGACGGCGGGGGTGAACGCGTAGGCGCAGAAGTCGGCGAGCGGTACGTAGCCGATGCGCCGGTACAGGGCATTGCTGGTGCGGTTGGCGGGGTCGGTGAACAGCACGACCTCCCTCGCCCCGGCGGCCAGCGCGGCCCGGCTGACCTCGACCGTCACGGCGCCCGCGTAGCCGCGACCGCGCTGCCGGGCCGGGGTGTAGACGGGATCGATCCGGACCTGCCCGCCGACCAGCGGGTTCGCGCCCGCCATGGAGACGGGTGTGCCGTCCTCCGTCTCCCAGAAGGTGTAGCGCTTCTCGGCGAAGCGGGTGCCGGCCCAGGACGCGGCGTCGATGGTCACCGCCTCGCCGACGTCCGCGGCGAACTCGCGGCACCAGCGCATGAGATGTCCGTGCTCCCGCTCGCCCACCGGCCGGCTCCGGCCCGCCGGGACGGGCTGCGGCGGGGTGAGCGTGCCGAGCCGGTGGAGACGGGCGCCCCAACCCCGCACGGCCGCGGCGCCGGTGTGCCGTCGCCAGGCGTCGGCGAACGCGGTGGCGGTTTCCTCGTCCGACAGGACGCCGGAGGGCCGCATGCCGAGGCCGGCCAGGTGCCCGGCGAAGCGGTCGGCCTGCCCGGGGGAGAGGGCCGTGAGGGTCAGCCGGCCGGTCGGAGGGCGCAGGAAGGCGGCGCGGACCTCGCCGTCCTCCTCCAGCCACCCGAAGAGGGTGACTCCCGTTCCGGACGCGTCCGCGCCGCGCGTGCGCAGCTTCTCGATCGCGGTCAGGGGTGTGGTGTGCGGGGCGGGGCGCGAGCACAGGAAGTCCCAGGCCCGGGCCAGGTAGTCGTCGAGGTCTTCGGTGAGGTGCCAGCCGTCCGGTCGCATGCCTCATGATCCCCGAACCGCTCGGCGCCCGGGGGGCGTTCATGGGATGTGCGTCAGAGGACGTCGTAGATCAGATGGGTGGCGTTCGCGGTGGCGGTCGCGCTCCTTCGGACCAGGGTGCGCGGTGTGCCGCCGGTGAACAGGGGTGTTCCGGAGCCCAGTACGACGGGGGCCAGGTGGAGGGACAGCGTGTCGACCAGCCCGGCGTCGAGCGCCGAGCCGATCAGGGCGCCGCCGCCCATGAGGACGACGTCGAGGTCCGTGCCGCGGTCCGCCGAAGCGGCCTCGGCCCGCTCACGCGCCGCGCCGACGGCGTCGGGCAGACCGGTCGTGACGAACGTCCAGTCGAGGCCGGTGAGCCGGACCGAGGCCGGGGGAGAGCCGGTCACGACCACGAACGGGGGTTTGCCGACCTCCGCGGCGCCGTAGCCGACGGTGTCGTCCCAGCCGCCCGGCCCGTCGACCAGGTCGAAGAGCCGGCGGCCGAGGACGACGGCGCCGGAGCGGGCGGTGGACTCCCGCACCATCCGGCGCTCCTCCGGGTCCTCGGAGAAGGCCCAGGTGTGCAGCGCCTCGCCGCCGGTGCCCAGACCGTTGCCCGGGGAGGGGTCGGGCCCGGTGACGCAGCCGTCGAGGGAGATCGAGATGTCCGCGATGATCCGAGTCATACAGGGTGGACCCGAGGTGTCGCCCGAACTCATCGCTTCCGTGCGAGGCGGATACCGGATCCCCGTGCGAGGCGGATACCGGATCCGGCCTTCCCCAGATATTCACAGCGCGTATACAACGTTTCACAAGTGTCGCTGGTCTCCCTGTCCAACCACGGTTCACCCACGCTTCACCTGGAGTTGTCCGCATGCCTCGGTTCAGCATTGTCGTCCCCGTGTTCAAGGTGCAGGGGTATCTTCGCGCATGTCTGGACTCGGTACTGGGGCAGTCGTACCGGGACATCGAGGTGATCGCCGTCGACGACCGCTCACCGGACTCCTGCGGCGCCATCATCGACGAGTACGCCGCCCGCGACGCCCGCGTCAGGGCCGTGCACCTGCCGGAGAACGTCGGCCTGGGGCGGGCACGCAACGCGGGGCTGGAGCGCGCGCGGGGCGACTACGTCCTCTTCCTCGACAGCGACGACTCCTACACCCCGGGCCTGCTGGAGGCGCTGGCCGCCCGGCTGGACGCCGTCGGGGACCTGGACATCCTGGTCTTCGACCACGTGCGCACCTACTGGTGGGGCAAGGGCGGCCGCAGCCAGGCCGCGGACCTGATCGAGCGGGCGGGCACCGACGTCTTCCGCCTCAAGGACCGGCCCGAGTACGCGCACCTGTTCCTGGTCGCCTGGAACAAGGCCTTCCGCCGCGAGTTCTTCGTCGGGCAGGGCCTCCAGTACGCACCCGGCCTGTACGAGGACGCGCCCGTCACGCACATGGCGATGGTCACGGCGGAGCGGATCGGCTGTCTGAACCGGGTCGGGGTCGAGTACCGCCAGCGCCGCCAGGGCGCGATCACGAAGACGCCGGGGCGCAAGCACTTCGACATCTTCACGCAGTACGAGGGGCTGTTCGCCTTCCTCGCCCAGCGGCCCGAGCTGGCCTGGGCCACGCCCATGTTCTTCGAACGGGCCGTGTTCCACATGCTGTTCGCCCTCAAGCGCCCCGAGCGGGTGAGAGTCGCCGACCGCAGGGAGTTCTTCGACCGCACCGCGGACTTCTACGCGCGGTACGTCCCGGCCGGCTTCATCCTGCCCGAGGGACCGACCGGGGTGTACATGCGGACCGTGGCCAAACGGCTCTACCGCGCCTACCAGGCCGCCCAACTCGCCGCGCGCGCCAAGACGGCGGGGCCGAACAAGGTCGCCAGGGCCAGGACCAAGGCCGGCAAGCGCGCGTACGCCGGGCTGTACACCCTCCAGCGCAGGCGTTCCCCGGACCCGGGCCTCGCCGTCTACACCTCGTACTGGGACCGGCTGCCGTCCTGCAACCCGCTCGCCGTCTTCGAGAAGGCCCGGGAACTGGCCCCCGAGGTGCACGGCGTCTGGGTGGTGCGCAAGGACCTGGCCGGCCGGGTCCCCGACGGCATCGACCACGTCGTGCGCGACTCACGCCGTTACTGGGAGGTGATGGCCCGCGCACGGTACTTCGTGAACAACGTCAACTTCCCCGACCACATCGTCAAGCGGCCCGGCCAGCTCCACCTCCAGACCCATCACGGAACCCCGCTCAAGCGCATGGGCCTGGACCAGCAGGCCTATCCCGCGGCCGCCAGGGGCATGGACTTCGACCGCCTCCTGGAGCGCGTGGACCGCTGGGACCTGAGCATCTCCTCCAACCAGCACTCCACCACCCAGTGGGAGCGCGCCTACCCCGGCTCCTACGCGTCCCTCGACTCGGGCTATCCGCGCAACGACCGCTACTACGGCGCGAACGCCGAGGACGTCGCCGCCGTCCGCGCCCGGCTCGGCATAGCCCCGGGCAAGACCGCCCTGCTGTACGCGCCGACCCACCGCGACTACCGGACCGACTGGACACCGTCCTTCGACCTGGCCCGGGTGGCCAAGGCCCTGGGCGACGACTTCGTCCTGCTGGTCCGCGCCCACTACTTCTACGACCGGAGCCCCGAGCTGAGCGGCCTGGCCGATCAGGGCGCCGTCCTCGACGTCTCCCGCCACCCCAGCGTCGAGGACCTCTGCCTGGCGGCGGACGCGCTCGTCGCCGACTACTCGTCCCTCGCCTTCGACTACGCCAACCTCGACCGGCCCATCGTCATCTACGCCGACGACTGGGAGATCTACTCCCAGGTCCGCGGCGTCACCTTCGACCTGCTGTCCGGCCGGCCCGGCGACACCCCGGGGGCGGTCGCCACCACCGAGGACGAACTCGTCGACACCTTCCGCAGCGGCCGCTGGCGCGGCCCCGAGGCCACCGCCCTGCGCGCCGCGTTCCGCACCCGCTTCTGCCAGTACGACGACGGCCACGCCGCCGAGCGTGTGGTGCGCCACTTCTTCCTCGGCCAGGACGCGGGTCCGGCGGTCGTCCCGCTGGAGCAGCGCACCCCCGCACCGGCACCGGCACCGGCATCGTCACCGGCTCGCGGCTGACCGCGACGTGTCCTGTCCCGGAACGGAGGCTTCCGGCCGTTTCGGGGCGGGACGTGTCGTTCGCCGCCCGGTGCGGCCCGCCGTCGCGCAGAGTACTGCCCATGACGACACCCGCGCAGTCGCTCCGCTCCCTCGCCCGCACCCGGGCCTCCCTCGACGGAGAGGAGGTCACGTACTGGTGGTCCGGAAACGTGTACGCCTGGTCGCCCGACGAGCCCTACGAGCACGTCTTCGGCTTCGAGGGCGTCAACGTCGCCCGCCTGGTCCAGGACGCCGACGACGGCCCGGACGCCTACCGACTGCTCACCCGTGAGGCCGCCTTCTACCTCGACCCCGTCACCCGCGAGATCCTGGAGACCTGGCGGGACCTGCCGGTGATCCACGTCTGGAACGACCCGGCGAACCAGAAGTGGCGCCCCTTCCCGGTCCCGACGACCGACCTCGGCGCCCAGGTCTGCTTCAGCCTGGAGATCCCGCTCGCCTACCCCTCCCCCCTGCCGGTGGCCCAGTACCCCCTCCACTCGGCCGGCGACACGTACAAGGCCCTGGAGCTCTTCCAGTTCTTCGCCGACCGCGCGGACCTGACCGGCCCGGCCCCCAGCGTTCCGGCGACCATGTCGTGGACCCGGATGTCCCCGTGGCTCCCGTGGATGGCCCGGGGCCGGCACCCCGGCGGCCTCACCTTCCACTGCCGGGGACGCAAACTCGGTTCCTACGCCGAGGTGCCCGAGCGCACCCGGGCCTACATCGCCGACCACCACCCGCGGTTCGCGCGGGCACCGGAGTGCTGGAGCGAGCCGAACGAGACGAGTTGGACGTACTTCCGCACACTCGACCCGCCCGTGTGAGCGCCGGGCGCACGGCTTCACACGGGCGTGCGCTCTATGGTTGCCTGATGCGATTTGTCCCCAGATGGGTCCTGGTGTCGTCGGGATGCGCACCCGTGCTGCTGATCGCAGGCTGGACCGGCGCGGCTCACTACGAAGGGTCTTCCTACGACCCCGTCACCCAGACGATCAGCGTTCTCGGGTCCTACGGGGCCGCCGGGTTCTGGGTGATGACGGCGGCTTTCCTGGCCCTGGGCGTCTGCCACCTGCTGACCGCCTGGGGGCTGCGGGCCGCCGCCACCGCCGGACGCGTCGCGCTCGGCGGCGGCGGACTCGCCGCGCTGGTGCTGGTGGCGCTCCCGGCGCCGAGCAGCGGGGGCTCCCTGCACCACGGCGCGGTGGTGGTGGTCGGGTTCACGCTCCTGGCGGTGTGGCCGGTCCTGGCCGTCAACGGAGGCCCGGCCGCTCCCTGGGCGCTGCGTCTCGCGCCCTCGGTGGCGGTGACGACCCTGATGGCCGCCGGTGGGGTCTGGTTCCTGATCGAGATGGGGCGACACGGTGACGCCGGCGTCGCGGAACGCGTCGTGACCTCGCTCCAGTCGCTGTGGCCCTTCGTGGTGGCCGCCTCCTGCCTCCGCCGCGCCCGGCGGCGGGTGTGACCCCGTGGCACGGGTGCTCAACGCCGCGCCAGCGCCAGCATGCTCAGCCCGAACATCAGGACGCCCAGGGGAAGATGGACCGACGGGACGTGCGCGATGCCGAGCACGACCTGGACCGAGGCGAGGACGAGGAAGCCGCACGCGTGCCAGACGGGCCTGAGCGGGCCGCCGCCCGGCTTCCACGCCAGCACCGCCGCGAGCACGTACAGCATCGACGCCGCGTACATCACCCGGGCTCCGACGCTGTGCAGCGTCTCCCCGTAGGAGGCGGTCAGCAACAGTCCGGCGGAGACCGCCTGGAGGAAGATGGTCAGGGTCTGCAGGGCTATCGCGGTCCGCAGGAACGAGATCCGGTGCTGCGCCGTCGCCTGGGTTGCCATGCCGCGGTCCCCTTTTCCGCCCCGGGGGCAGTAGATCGGTAAGGTTTCACCAGCCCGACGAAGCGGGCCGGCGAAAGGTAAGGCGAGGGGGCGACCGGGCATGGGGACGGCGGGGACGGGGGCCGACGCGACGGTCCGGGAACGGCGCCAACTGATCAATGTCGCCTATCGGTTGCTCGGTTCGCTGGCCGAGGCCGAGGACGCCGTGCAGGAGGCCTACGCACGCTGGTACGCGCTGCCGCCCGGCAGGCAGGCGGAGATAGCGTCCCCGGGCGCCTGGCTGACGACCGTGACCGGCCGCGTCTGCCTGGACGTGCTCGGCTCGGCGCGGGCCCGGCGTGAACGCTATGTGGGCGCCTGGCTGCCGGATCCGCTGCCCGCCCACGCCGAGCGCGACCGCGGGCACGGCGCCGACCCCGCCGACCAGATGGTGCTGGACGAGTCGGTGACCATGGCCTTCCTCGTCGTCCTGGAATCGATGACCCCGGCGGAGCGGGTGGCCTTCGTACTCCACGACGTCTTCCGCTACCCCTTCGCCGAGATCGCGGGCGTCCTGCGCCGGACCCCGGACGCCTGCAAGCAGCTCGCCGCCTCCGGACGGCGCCGGGTGCGCGACGCACGGGTCCGGGCGGCCCCCGCGGTGCAGGCCGACGTGGTGCGGCGGGTCAAGGCGGCCTGGGAGGCGAAGGACATCGCGGCGCTGGTCGACCTCCTCGACCCGGCCGCCGTCATGACCGCCGACGGCGGCGGCATGGTCGGAGCCGTCCTGCGGCCGGTCGAGGGCGGTGCCCGCATCGCCCAGTACATGGTCGCCATCGCCGACAAGGCCCCGGGCCTCGAACTCCTGGAGCGCTCGGTCAACGGGGTACCGGGCCTGGTGGCCCGGCGCGGGGGCGCCGTCATGACGGTGGCCGCCTTCGACGTCGCCGAAGGACGGGTCAGCCGCATCTGGGCGGTCCGCAATCCCGAGAAGCTGCGACCGTGGGTAGGCTGAGCAAGGTCGCGGCAGGTGTGTCGCAGCAGAGGTGACAGATGCGGAGTTCCGTCATGACCACAGCACACGACCTGACGATCGTCTCCCTCGATGTTCCCTCCGACTACTCGGTCGAGCGTGGCGACCTGTCACTGGCCCTGGCCGGAGCCGAGCTGATCGACCTCCTGGAAGCGGGCACGGTCACGCTGGACGGTCCCGTCCTGCGGCCTGCGTCGCCGGGCGCATCCGGTGACCGGCTCCTCGACGAGGCGGCGTCCCTGGCCGGGCAGGAGCCGGCCGAGTCCGTGACCGACTGGCTGTGGCGCCGGGGAGACGGCCTGGCGGCCCGGTACCTCGCTGCCGCGGGCGCGGACGACGGCGGCCGCAAGCACCTGGGACGGAGCGCACGGCGCGGTGCCGACCGGCCCGCCCCGGCCGATCCGGCGGCCCGTCGGCGCGCCACCGACCGCTGGGCCGACGGCGATCCGGTGCTGGTGGGTCTCGCGGCCGCGGTGGGCGTGCGGCACGAGTCGGCCGACCAGCCGGAGGACCCCGAGGACGACAGGATCGCGACGGTCCTCGCCGCGGTGAACGACGCCGTGGTGGAGCTGGCCGCCACCCGGCAGCGCCGCAGCATCGAGGAAGCGGCGTTCGACAACATCTGGCGGGGGCTGTGACGCCCGCGCAGTGACGGCCCCGCCGGTCAGATGCGCCAGGAACGGAGCACGTCGGCGATGTCGTAGATGCTCAGCCGGGTCTCGCGGACCTTTCTGATCAGGTCGGACAGGGCCCCGTAGGGCGGATCGATGCCCTCCCCGGACTGGTCCATGTACTGACCGGTGACGAAGGCCGCGAAGAGGCTGTTGCGGTGGGGGAGCGGTTCGAGCCGCACCACGGTGTGCAGCAGGGCCGCCGCGCGCCAGGCGCTGTCGGGGTTCGACGCGGCCAGGGTCGGCATGCGGGTCTTGTGGCGGGCCACTGCCGCGACGAGGGCGGAGTAGTCCGTGACCGACACGTCCTCGTTGTCCAGAGCGGCGTCCTGGACGTCCAGGAGCCAGGGGACATCGATGTACAGGGGCTCGCTCATCAGGCGGCGCTGACTCCCTCGCCGCGCTGGGACGGGGGGATCTCGTCCGGGAACGCCTCGTCGAACTCGGCGCGCAGCCGGTCCGCCCACGAGGCGGCGCCGGCGACGAACCGCTTGCGCTGCATCTCGCGGACACCGAGGTCGTGCATGTACTGCTTGAGGCTCTTGCCCTCGGCTGCGGCGGCAGCGCGGACGCCTTCCATTTCTTCCTCGGTGAAGGTCACGTTGAGTGATGGCATACGGGCATGGTACCTACTCGGTACCTGACGCGCGACTCGTCGGACCGGCAAGGACGCCCCGGCATGTCGCGGCCCGCCCCGCCAGGGAGGTCGGCGAGGATTCCGTCGGTCGCGGTCCCCGGAGCGCGACCCGGGAGCCGGGAGGCAGTGGTGACGATCGAGCGGGTCGGACTCGTGGTCCACGGTGGTCGCGAGGGCGCCGCGGAAGCGGCGCGGGAAGTGCGGGAGTGGTGCGACCGGAACGCCGTGGCGTGCACGGACATCGACGTGTGGAGCGGCGAGGGGCGGCACAGCGCCCGGGCGGAGGTGGACGCGGCCGGGGACCCGGACCTCATCGTCACCCTGGGCGGCGACGGCACCTTCCTGCGCGGCGCGCGGCTGGCCGCGGAGAACGACGCACTGATCCTGGGCGTGGACCTGGGACGGGTCGGGTTCCTGACCGAGGTCCCCGCGCCCGCCGTGCGCTCCGCCCTCGACGCCGTGCGGGGGGACCACCTGGAGCCGGAGAGCCGCATGCTGCTCACTCTGCGTGCCTCCCGGCTCCTGGAGATCCCCGCGGAGATGGAAGCACTCCTGCGGTACGGGCGAGGACCGCTGCTGCCTCCCCCGCGGGTGCGGACCGACTGCGAGAGCGGTGACGAGTGGGGCATCGCCCTCAACGTCACGGCCCTCAACGACGTGGTGCTCGAAAAGCTGTCGCGGGACCGGCAGATCTCCGTCGGCCTCTACATCGCGGGCCGGCTGCTGGCCTCGTACTCCGCCGACGCACTGCTCGTCGCGACCCCCACGGGCTCCACCGCCTACAGTTTCGCCGCGGGCGGCCCGGTCGTCTCGCCCCGCGCGGAAGCGCTCGTCTTCACCGCGGTGGCCCCGCACATGACGTTCGACCGCTCCGTGGTCACCGCACCCGACGAGCCCGTCGGCATGCGGATCCTCGAACGGTCGGGCCGGGCCGCCGTGAGCATCGACGGGCAACTGCGCGGCGTGCTCGACCCCGGCGACTGGCTCGGGGTCTACGCCGCTCCCCGAAGGCTGCGAGCGGTGCGGCTGGGGCCCATGGACTTCTACGGCCGCCTGCGCCACCGCATGCGGCTGACCGACGCCCCGGCCGCGGTCGCCGACGGCACGCCCGCCCCGCTGTGGCCGGTCAGTACGCCCCCGCCGGGCGACCTCGCCCATCTGGCGATGCCGGTACCGGGGCCCGAAGGCGGCTGACGCCACGTGCTCGCGCACCCTCCCCGCTCGCCGAACGGCGCCGTCCTCAGGCCGGCTTGCGCCACACGGAGACGTGCTTCGCGGAGTCCTGAGTGAACGGAGCCCCGTCCCAGTCCGCGACCCGGCGTTCCAACCGGAGTCCGGCGATCCGTGCCATCAGGTCGAGCTCCGCGGGCCAGGCGTACCTGTGCCGGGACTGGTCGCGCCGGTAGGTGCCGTCGGCCGGGTCGCGGGTGAAGTGGTGCGAGACGAGGACCTGTTCGACCAGGTCGAAGGTGTCGAAGCCGAGATGCCGCTCCGAGACGTCGAAGGGCACCGCGACCTGCCCGGGCGGCAGGAACCGCAGCGGCGGCACGCCCAGTTCGATGACGAACCGGCCGCCGGGGCTCAAGTGGCGTGCCGCGTTGCGGAAGCACTCGACCTGCTCGTCCTGCGTGAGCAGGTTCGTGATGGTGTTGTAGACGAGGTACACCAGGGTGAACTCGCCCGGGGCGACGGTCGTGGCCATGTCCCCGAGGAACACCGGCAGTGTCTCCTCGTCGGTCTTGCGCCGCAGGACCGCCGCCATGTGCTCGGAAAGCTCGATGCCCACCACCGGCACACCGCGTTCCCGCAGCGGGACGCCCACGCGTCCGGTACCGATGGCGAACTCCAGCGCCCGGCCGTCCCCGGCGAGGTCGGCCAGGAAGTCCAGGGTCGGTCCGAGGACGGCGGCGGAGGCCATCCCGGACTCCATCTCTTCGGCGTCGTAGCGGTCGGCGGTCTCACGGGTCCACAGTTCGCTGCTCGTCACGGGCGGACATACTGCCCGGCGCCCCAGCACACTGTCGACGCATTTACGCCCGGGACGTCACCGCGCAGCCCGCAGCCGCAGGAGGTACGCCGCGGTCAGCGCGACGGCACGGTCCTCGTCCCGCGACAGCTCCGCCAGCGCACCGGACGCCCTCGCGCCCGGGATGCCCGCCAGCGCCTGCGTCAGCCGGCCGCGCGCGGGTGCTCCGGTGGTGTCGTGGGCGAGACGGCCGACGAGCCCGGACGCGATCCGGTCCGCCGTCGCCGTGTCGGCCGCCAGCACGCCCAGCGCGTCGGCCGCGTCGGTGTCGTTGCGCCCCGCCACGATCATGTCGATGAGCGTCGGCACCGCGTCGACCACGCCGTGCGCCCCGAGCGCCACCGCCGCGTACCCGCGGACCACGGCGTCGGGGCTCCCGAGGGCATGCCGCAGCTGGGCGGTGGCCTCGTCGCCGGGCAACTCCGTGAGCGCCTGGACGGCACGCTCCCGCACCGCGGCCACGGGTGAACCGAGGCCCCGCGCCAGCAGTCCCGCGGCCTCGTCGCCCGATCGCGCCAGCGCCCACCGCAGGGCCCCGGCGACGTTGGCGTCCGTCTCGCCCAGCGCCGCCTCGACCAGGGCTTCCACCGGGACCGCCGCCTCGTCGGCGCAGGACAGGGCAGCGCGCTGGCGCGCGTCCGCGCTCTTCGATCCCAGAGCCTGGAGGAGGGCGACGGCCTGGAGGACGTCCTCCCAGCCGGTGGGTCCGCCGGCGTCGATCCGGCGCAGCCGGGTGAGCAACTCGGTCTCGGCCGCGATGCGTTCGCGTGTCCGGCGGATGAGGTCGTCGACGAGCGCCGAGGGCGCGAACCCGGGTTCGTCGAGCGCGCGCCCGATCTCGCGCAGCGACAGCCCCAGCGAGCGCAGGCTCTCCACGTGGAAGATCCGCCGGATGTCCTCCCGGGAGTACTCCCGGTAGCCGGAGCCGGTACGGCCCGAAGGCCGCACCAGGCCGAGCGACTCGTAGTGCCTGAGCATGCGGGCACTGACCCCGGACCTTCGCGCCACCTCACCGATCAACACGCTCTATCGTCCCTCGGGACCGGATCCGCCGAGAGCCACGACGCGCTTCGCCTCCTCGATCGCCGACGCGAACCCGGCGTCGGGGTCGCGCAGCAGGTGCCGCGTGGCGAGGGCGTGCGCACGCACGTGCGGGTCGGGGTCGGTGGCCGCGGCATCGAGGACCTCGGTGGCCGCCTCGCCCAGTGCGACCAGCGCCCGGCTGAGACTGAGCCGCGTCTCCCGGTCGCCACGCCCCAACTGTGTCGCCAGCACCGCGGCCAGGGCGGGCTCCTCGCCCTCGGGCACGAGGACGACCGCGGCCCGCCAGGCGCTGCGCGCCACCTCGTCGTCGGCATCGGCGAGCACCGCCCGGGTGATCGCCGGCCACGCCCGCCGGTCCCCGATCTTGGACAGCGTGTGCAGTGCCTGGCCGCGTGCCTGGGGCCGTTCCGCGTGGACCTCGGACACCAGCCGGGCAAGCGTCGGGGACACCGGATGACGGGTGAGCGCCCACGTCAGCATGTCGCGGACGAAGAACTCCGGCTCGACCGCGGATCGTTCGACGAGCTTGTCCACGCATCGCGGGTCCGGCGCCGAACCGAGTGCGAGGGCCGCCCGCAGCCGCACGGACGCACGCGCGTCCTCGAGGCCCTTGAGCGCCCGCATCGGATCGGCGTCCTGCCTCGTCATGGTCATCGGGACCTCCTGGTCGGCAGTGAAGACCTTGCCACCGTGTCAAGGTCAAACAAGTGGTGGCCGGGGTCCCTCGGCGCGGGAGAGGATGGGCGCCATGACGGGAGAGAGTTCCTCCATCGACAGCACCCGGCCCAGCATCGCCCGCGTCTACGACTACCTGCTCGGCGGCAAGGACAACTACGCGGTGGACCGGGAGATCGGTGACGTGTTCAAACGTGACCTACCCGGTTCGGTGGCGATCGCCTTCGCCAACCGCGCGGCGCTGACCCGGGCGGTGCGGGAGATCGTGACGACGTCCGGGGTGCGGCAGTTCATCGACCTGGGCAGCGGCCTTCCCACCGCGGACAATGTGCACCAGGTCGCGCAGCGCACGGCGCCCGAGACCCGGGTGGTGTACGTCGACACCGACCCCCAAGTACTGGTCCACGGGCGGGCGCTGCTGGAGGAGAACGACCGGACCCGGGTCGTACCGGTCGACGTACGCGATCCCGAGGGCATCCGCGACCACCCGGACACCCGGGAGCTGATCGACTTCGACCGCCCCGTGGCCGTCATGTTCAGCGCCATCCTCCATCACGTCAACGACGAGGAGGACCCCGCCGGGATCGTCCGCCACTGGCGGGACCGAGTGCCCTCCGGGAGCTACTTCTTCGTCAGTCACTTCCGTTCCGGGAACAACCCGGAGACGGCGGAGGCCGAGAAGGTCCTCCAGCAGACCTTCGGCCGCGGCCGGTGGCGGACGGACACGGAGATCGAGGCCCTGCTGGACGGTCTGGAGATCCTCGCACCGGGGATAGTGCCGGCCCCCCTGTGGCGCCCCGGGACGGCAGGTGATCCGCAGCACCTGGGCGCGGAGCGGGAGTTGACCGTCTGGGAGCGTCTCATCGCCGCCGGGATGGCCCGTAAGCCGTAGGCCACGCAATGGCCCGAATCGGCTGTTATCAGGCCTGCCGCAACGACTACGGTGGGCTGGACGCGGGTGTTCGGCGCGAGGGCCGGCGAGCCGGGCGAAGCGGGGGAGTGGGCGAGGACGTGGGAGAGTGCGGCAGGTCGCCCCAGGCGGTGGGCGGGTGACCGGTCGGCAGCGGCCCGTGGTGCTGCCGTCGGCGCTGCGCGGGTGGCTCGGGCTGATCGCCGTCCTCGCCGCGCTGGTGGTCCTCGTCCTCGGGGTCGCCCACGCCGACGACAGCGAGCCCGGCGCGGCGGACGCGCGGATCTGGGCGGCGGTGGACGGGGTGGGGCCGCCGTGGCGGCACGTCGCCCTGGTCACGGACTTCCTGGGGGAGCCCGTGGGAGCGGTGCTGCTGGTCGGGGCCCTCGTGACGGGCTGCCTGGTGCTTCGGCACCCGCGCGCCGCCGTGTTCCTCGTGACCGGCACCGCTCTGAGCGTGGGGACGACCACACTGCTCAAGCCCGTCGCCGGACGCACCATCCACGGCGACAACCTGTCGTACCCGAGCGGGCACACCGCCTTCCTCACCGCGGTCGCCCTCATGGTGACGCTGCTCGCGGCCGGCCGCCTCGGCCTCGGCAGGGCGGTCGGCACGGCGTTCGTCCTCGCCGCGGGTCTGGTGGCCGGTGCCGCCATGGGCTGGGCGCAGGTGACCCTGGGCTCGCACTACGCGACCGACACCCTCGGCGGCTGGTGCACCGCGCTGGCGGTGCTGCCGGTGAGCGCCTGGCTGGTCGACCGCACGGCCGACCGCCTGGCCGACCGTAGGGCCGACCGTGCGACGGCCGGCCGGCCGGCGGACGAACCCGCCGACCGGAGAGCGGGCGCCGGTCGGCAGGAGCGCCGCTGACACGGCGCCGGGTCACCTACGGCGTCGTCCCTCCGGCGCGCCGCGCACCGCACCTCACGCCAGACGCCGGAACACCGGCTTCACCGCCCGTCCGGCCATCCAGGGTGTGGGGTCGGCGGCGTCCAGTGCCTTCCGGTACACCGCACAGGCATCCGCCACCACGTCCACGGTGTGATCGATGTCGGCGTCGTCGAGCGCGCCGCTCACCACGAACGACGGGGCCAGCACCCCGCCGGCGAGAAGCCGGCGCAGGAACAGGGTGCGGTACGACTGCGACGGCTGCCGGTTCTCGTCGAGGGTGGCGAAGACCAGGTTGCTGGCCCGCCCCCGGACGACCACGTGGTCGCCGACGCCCATGCTCGCCGCGGCGTCGCGGACACCGGCGGCCAGCCGCTCGCCGAGGGCGTGCAGCCGCGCGGTGACCCCCTCCTCGGTGTAGGTGGCCTGCACGGCCATCGCGGCGGCCAGCGCGTGCGTCTCGGCACCGTGGGTGGTGGACAGCAGGAACACCCGGTCCCCACGGTGCCGCAGCCCGCCCCGCTCCATCAGCTCGCGGCGCCCGGCCAGCGCGGACACGGCGAACCCGTTGCCCAGCGCCTTGCCGAACGTGGAGAGGTCGGGGACGACGCCGTACAGACCCTGGGCACCCGCCTCCGACCAGCGGAAACCGGTGATCATCTCGTCGAAGACCAGCACGCAGCCGTGCCGGTCGGCCAACGCGCGCAGACCGGCGAGGTACCCCGGCGGCGGCTCGGTGTGGGTGGCGGGCTCAAGGATCAGACAGGCCACCTCGCCCTCGTGACGGGTGAGCAGTTCCTCCGTGGCGGCCAGGTCGCCGTAGGGGAACGTCACCGTCAGCTCGTTGGTCGCCGCCGGGATCCCGGCGGACATCGGCGTGGTGCCGATGAACCAGTCGTCGACGGAGAAGAACGGATGGTCGGCGCAGACCGCCACCCGCGGGCGCCCGGTGGCGGCTCGGGCCAGCCGCACCGCGGCGGTGGTGGCGTCGGAGCCGTTCTTCGCGAACTTCACCATCTCCGC
The DNA here is from genome assembly GCF_000717995.1 of Streptomyces violaceorubidus. GTDB lineage: Bacteria > Actinomycetota > Actinomycetes > Streptomycetales > Streptomycetaceae > Streptomyces > Streptomyces violaceorubidus. Next base: position 122,851 of record NZ_JODM01000008.1, on the reverse strand, counting down.
GGTCGGCACCGTGGCCAGGAACCGTTCCGCGGCCTCGACCTCCACGACGGACGGCCGCACGAAGTTGCCGCCCCGGTCGACCTCCCGCCGTACGGCCTCGGTCACGCGCGGGTGGGCGTGGCCGAGGCTGACCGACCGCAGGCCGGAGCCGTACTCGACGTAACGGTTGCCGTCGACGTCCCACACGTGGGCACCCCGGCCGTGGCTGATCACCGGGGCCAGGTCCTGCGGATACTGGTCGTCGCCCTTGGCATAGGTGTGCGCGCCCCCGGGGATCAAGGCGTGCAGCCGCTCGTTCGCCTCCCGCGACCGGGACAGGTCGGGCTCTTCGCTGTTCACCGCGGCCTCACCCTTCCCGGCGCTCGAGGACCTCGGCGAGGCTCGGCGCCTTTCGGTCCCGTGCGGACGTCGAGGTGACCGGCAGCGGCCAGGGGAGGGCCAGCTCCGGGTCGTCGAAGGCGATCGTCACGTCCTCGGCCGGATCGTGCGGGCGGTCGATCCGGTACGACACGTCGGAGGTCTCCGTCAGCGACTGGAAGCCGTGCGCACACCCCGCCGGGACGTACACGGTCGCCTGCGTCTCGCCGGACAGCTCGAAGAAGGCCCGGCCCAGGTAGGTCGGCGAGTCCGCCCTCAGATCCACGACGACGTCGAAGATCCTCCCGTACGAGCACCGCACCAGCTTCGCCTCGCCCGCGCCGGAGCGCAGGTGCAGGCCGCGCAGCACGCCCCGGACCGAGCGGGACACGCTGTCCTGGACGAAGGCGGCCGGGTCGAGGCCGACCGAGCGGATGACGTCGGCGTCGAAGGTGCGGCAGAAGAAGCCGCGTTCGTCGGCGTGCGGCGTCGGTTCGAACAGGTACGCGCCGGCGATCTCCGGCACTTCGGTCGCCTTCATGGTGTCTCCCGCTGGGCGTGGGTGTGGTCGGCCGGCGGGAACAGGGCCGCGGCCAGGGCGGCGAACTGCTGCTCGACGCGCCGGGCGACGACCAAGTTCCGCTCGATGAGGACCCGCCGCACCTCGGCCGACCGCCGCTCCAGCTCGCGGAACTGCTCCAGCAACCGGTCGGCTTCGGCCTCGCGGGCCGGGTGGCAGTACGCGCCCATCCCCATCTCGGCCATGAGCGCGTCGCTCTTCGCCGAATAGCCGAGCGCGAGGGTCGGCGTGCCCACCTTCAGGGCGCAGACCAGATTGTGGTAGCGGGTCGCCACCACGCTGTCGGCGCACGCCGTCTCCTTCATCAGGTCGGCCAGCGAGGCCGCCTCGGCGACGGTGACCAGCGGCGAGCCCACCGCGTCGACGATCGCGTCGGCCACCGGCCGGTCGAGCTCGTCGCCGGTGAGCAGCCGGACCGGCCTGCCCTCCTCGGCCAGCGTGCGGACGAAACGCGTCGTTCCGTCGAGGTAGCGCCGGTGGATCTCCTCGGCCAGCTCCCGCTCGTCGTTGCTCCCGTGGAAGTCCATGACGCCGACGCAGACCGGCCCCCGGTTGCCCGCGGGCTCGGCCGCCGACGGCGCGGGCAGGGCGAACACGAGGTCCGCGTAGACCTCGTCCCGCGCCGTGTCCACCCCCATCGCCCGCATCGCGTCGCGCGACTGGGAATCCCGGTAGGACCGGTACGCGGCCAGCCGCGTCGACCAGCGCGTCAGGACCCGGGTCGGCCGGTTGCCGATCGCACCCGCGCCGACGCTGACCAGCGCGACCCGGGTGCCGAGCAGCCGGCCCGTCAGGCAGAGCAGGAACAGCGAGTACGGAAAGCCCCAGGGCCTGAGCGGCAGCGTGGTCTCCAGCACGCCCGTGCCCGGCACGATCACCGCGTCGTGCCGGCGCACCCAGGCGGCGGTCCGGAAGACGTCGACGAGTTTGCCCAGGGCCTTGCCCGCGATCGCGCCCACGCGGGAAGCGGTCCGGTACTCCCCGCGGTACCAGTTCAGCCGCGTCGCGGGGACCCCGTACCGGGTCGCGACGACCTCGGGCCCGCCGCACATCGCGTCCAGGACCGCGTCGGGACGAGCGGCCCTGAGGTGGTCGAGCACGGCCTCCAGCGACCCGTCGTTGCCGCTGTTGCCGGTGCCGAACAGACCGAACACGCCGACGTGCAAAGGCTTTTCGTCCATGGGGTTCATGCCTGCCCCCGCTCGCGACCGGCCACCAGCTCGTCGACGGACACGGTGAGCAGATCCGGGTCGACGGGGGCGCGGTCCTCGACCCGCTCGCCGGCACCCGGCCGGACGCGGCTGGTCAGCCACGCGGCCAGATGGCGGTGGCACGCGCGCCGGTCGGCCGAGGACAGCGGCGCCCGTGCGATCGCCGAGGCGAAGCCCCAGACGTACTCGGCGAGCAACCGTGGCGTCGGATGCAGCGGGCCCGCCCGACGCGGGTCCAGGTTGACGCACCGGGCACGCTTGGAGGGGTTCGCCCGCTCGGCCCGGGTGGGGTGGTCGCGGCGGAAGTACAGCAGCTCCGGCACCTGGTGGAAGGGGCCGTGCAGGGTGATCTCGGCGACGAAGGTGCGGTCCGCGTGGTGGTAGCTGTCGTGCGGCTTCACCCGGCGCAGCACATCGGCCCTCATCACCCCGTAGAAGTCGTCGCCCCCGGGCTCGAACAGCAGGCTGCGGAAGCGTTCCGGGGCGCGCGGGGAGTCGGTGGCGAGAGCGTACTCGTAGGGGACCTTCACCTTGCCGTCGCCGTCGATGACCGCCTGGCCGCTGTGCGCGAGGACCACGTCCGGCCGCTCGTCCAGCGCCTCGACGCAACGGCGCAGCAGGTCCCGGGCGTAGAGGTCGTCGTGCGAGGCCCACTTGAACAGCTCGCCGCGGCACTGGGTGAACACGTGGTTGTGGTTCGGGGCCGCGCCGATGTTCCGGGGCAGCCGGATGTACCGGACGCGGGAGTCCCGTGCGGCGTAGCGGCGGCAGATGTCCTCGGTGCCGTCCCTCGACGCGTTGTCGGATATCACCAGTTCGAAGTCCTCGTAGGTCTGCCCGAGGAGGGCGTCCAGCGACTCGGCCAGATACTCCTCGCCGTTGTAGACGGGAAGGCCGATGCTCAGCCGGGGGTGGGGGGTCATGTGGTCCTCACTTCGGGAAGGGAAGGGTGGTCGCGCTCGCGCAGGGCGGCCCGCAACTGCAGCCACCACACGGCCGAACCGCAGACGGACGCCGCGGCGGCGCCCCAGGCCGAACCGACCGTGCCGCCCGCGACCGCGCCTCCGAGCCCGCCGGCGACATAGCAGGCGGAGGCGAACAACTGACAGCGCAGACTGCGCCGGGCCGCGGCGAGCGCCCGCAGCCCGGCCGCCGCCCCGGTGCCGAGCCCGGCGCCCGCGACGCTGAGCGTGACCGGCACGATGAGATGCGAGGCGCCGCTCCAGACGTCGCCGAGCACGAACTCGCCGAGCCGGTCCGGCACCAGCAGCAGCGCCGCGCCCCACAGCAGCGCGGCGGCACTCTGCCCGGCGCCGAGCAGGAGGCAGAACCTCCCGAGCCGCTCCGGGGCCTGCCGCAGCACCCGCGCCGACTCGGCCACGGTGACCAGCGACAGACCCATCAGCACGGCGAGGAACGGGCCGAGCAGGAGCTCCGCCCCCCGGATCACGCCCACCGCACCCACGCCGACGATCGCGCCGAGCCCGTAGGCCCGTATCTGGCTCGCGCCGCTGACGCCGACGTTCTCGACCAGGTAGCGGTAGCCGAGGTCGCGGTGGTCGCGGTGCCACTTTCGGGCCCCGGTCGGCCGGGGCCGGATCCCGGACTGGAACCAGCCGTACGCCGCGGCCACCCCGGCGGAGGCGCCCCAGGCGAGCAGGAAGGCCGGCACCGTGCCCACCCGGGCCGCCACCACCATGGCCGGCACGAGCGCGACGGCCCACACGACGTCGTTGACGAACGCCTTGCGGCCGACCCCGGCGGCGAAGAACGAGTAGCGCCAGGCGTCCTGGAGCAGCAGCCCGGGCAGTACCACGCCGAGCGCGGCGAACGCGGCCCCCACCTGGCCGCCGATGCCGATCCCGGCTGCCACGGACACCGTGCCGATCCCGGTGCCGACCAGGAGCGCGGTACCCGACGCCCGGGCCACCGCCCCGCGCCAGGACGACTCCGGCACCGCGCTGAAGCGCACCACGAGAGGGTCGGTGGCCAGCCCGCGCGAGACGTTGAGGACCACGCCGTAGGTCACCCAGGCGAGGCTGAACACCCCGAACGCGGTCAGCCCGAGCGAGCGGGCCACGTAGATGCCCACCACGAAGTTGGACAGGCTGGAGGCCGCCTGGTCGGCCAGCCCCCAGGACAGCCTGCCGACGACTCCCCGCCGGGCGGGCCCCGGCGGTGTCGTCGTCTTCTCCCCCTCGACGGTCATCGGCGTCATGCCTTGATCAGTCCGGCGCCGTGCAGGGCGTCGGCCGCCGCGGCGACGGTGTCGAACGACAGCCCCGACCGCTCGGCCACGTCCAGCAGACCGTGCTCGCCGTCGGAGAGGCTGAGCACCCAGAGCATCGCCATCTGGGCCTGCTTGGCGTCGCTGCGTCCGCCCAGCGAGTCGTACAGCCCGCGCCGACCCAACTGCGGCTCCCCGTAGGGACTGAGGTTGACGTAGCGCCGGTTGCGGTCGAGGACGGCGAACGCCTCGCGGCAGACGGCGAGGGTGTCCGCCATCGCCGCCGGGGAGACGAAGTCCAGGTTGTCCGCCGACGTGTGGTACTCGGGGTAGCCCGCGTACGGGGTCCGGGTGAGCGAGCCCACCGGGAGGTCGAACCCGGGCGAGCAGTACTGCCGCTCGTCGTATCCGTAGGGCGTGAAGGGGGTGACGCGGTGCGGGCGTTCGGACGCGGTGAGCACGTGCCGCAGCACCCGGTCGATCTCCGCGTCGCCGCGCCTGCTTTGCTTGTACGTCAGCTGCCCCGGGTCGCCCGCGCAGGCCAGCACCAGGCCGTGCCTGACCCGCTCGACCCGCTCCCGGTTGCGGGCCAGCCAGGTGATCGCCCCGATGGTGCCGGGCGCGAAGACGAACCGGTAGGTGTAGTACGGGTTGCGCTCCGCCAGCTCCCGGGCCAGGAACGTCGCCACCGCGATACCGGCCAGATTGTCGTTGGCCAGCGACGGGTGGCAGGTGTGGCAGGAGACGATCACCTCGTCGGACACCTGCCCGGGCACCACGTGCTCGGCGTAGGTGAGGTGGCCGTCCGCCAACGTGGAGTCGATGCGGACCTCGTAGTCGCCCTCCGGCAGCGCGTCTAGCGTCTCCTGGGCCAGACAGAAACCCCACTCCGGCCGGTAGTAACTCGTGCGGTACGGCACCCAGGACGGCTGCTCCGGCAGGGTGTGCAGGTGCGGGCGCAGCTCGGCCAGGGGCATGGTCGCCGACACCGGCACGCTGTAGCCGAGCACGTGGAGGCTCGACGCGGCGAAGTCGACGACCCGGCGGCCGGCGGCGTCGGCGACGTACGCGTCCCGGATGTTCCACTCCTTGGGCACCGTCCAGTCGAGCACCTGCGTCCCGGTCGGTACCTCGTGCACGTCCAGAGGGATGTACTCGTCGACGATCCGCAGGGTCGCGCGCACACCGTCGCCCGTGATGCTCCGGCACAGCGGGTACATCCGCTCCACCAGGGCGTACATCTCCTCCCCGGGCTCGGTCATCGGCGCCACCGCAGGGTGTCGTCGACGGCGCCGGCCGCGGTGGCCGCGCGCAGCACGGCGAGGCGGGTGAAACGCTGCTCGAAGTCCTCCCGGGTCAGCCCGTGCTTGCGGTAGGCGTCGGCCAGTTCGAGCGCGCCCTGCTGCACCGTCCACTCGCAGTCGAAGCCGGGGATCGCGGACCGGAACCGGGAGAAGTCCACCCGGTACGAGCGCGGATCGGCACCCGTCTCCCCGGTGATCACCACCTTCGATCCGGACACCGCCGCGGCCACCTCCTCGGCGATCTCGGCGACCGTGACGTTGTTGACCTCGCTGCCGATGTTGAACGCCCGGTCGTGCACCGCCCCGCGCGGGGCGACCAGCGCGGCGGCGAAGGCCCGGGCGATGTCGGCGGCGTGCACCAGGGGGCGCCACGGGGTGCCGTCGGAGAGCACGAGCACCTCGCCCGACAGCAGGGCGTGGCCCACCAGGTTGTTCAGCACGATGTCCGCGCGCAGCCGGGGCGAGTAGCCGAAGGCGGTGGCGTTGCGCATGTACACCGGGCTGAAGTCGCCGTCGGACAGCGCGTGCAGATCGTCCTCCACCCGCACCTTGGACTCCGCGTACGGCGTCACCGGGCGCAGCGGGGCGTCCTCGGTCACCAGGTCGCCACCGCCCGCGGCGCCGTAGACCGAGCACGTCGAGGCGTACAGGAAGCGCTGCACCCCGGCGTCGCGGGCGAGCCGGGCCAGCCGCACCGACGCGTGGTGGTTGATGTCGTAGGTCAGCTCCGGCGCCAGCGATCCCAGCGGGTCGTTGGAGAGCGCGGCCAGGTGGATCACCGCGTCCACCCCGGCCACGTGCTCGGCGGTCAGGTCGCGCAGGTCCACCCGCAGTCCCGGGGGATCGGCGGGTGCCGGTCCCAGGACGCAGTCGGCGAACAGGCCGGCGTCCAGCCCGACGACCTCGTGTCCGGCGGCCGTGAGGACCGGGGCCATCACGGTGCCCAGGTAGCCCTGGTGTCCGGTGAGCAGTACGCGCAAGGTTCAACCCCCCAGGTTGAGAGTGAGTTTGGCGACGTCGAACGCCTCGGCGTAGCGGGCGTGGCATTCGATGCCGCGGATCCGGGCCAGGCCCAGGAAGGCCTCCCGGTCGTACCAGGGCCGGTGCCGCTGCGAGGGGTAGTGCTCCTGAAGCAGCCGCACCTTCTCCTCGGCGACCTCCGGCGTCAGCGGCTGGTACGCCGCCGGGCGGCCGAGGTCGCCGTCCCACTTGACGATCTCGTAACGGAGCACGAGGTGGTCGCGGTACGCGGTGGTCATCAGCTTCGCCAGGCCGCGGTGGTCCTGGTGCGCGTCGTCGGTGCGCGGGGACAGGACGAGGTCCGGTTCGGTCCGCTCCCGCAGCTCCTCGACCGCCGCCTTCGCCTCCTCCCAGTGGGCCGGCATCCGTCCGTCCGGCAGCTTGAGCACCGTCAGCCGCAGGTCCGCCTCCGGGCAGAAGGCGGCGAGCGCGGCCCGCTCCTCCCGCTCCCGTTCGCCGCCACCGCCGGAGAGCACCAGCGCGTCGACGCGGACGCCCGGCCGTGCCAGGCACAGCGTCAGCAGGGTGCCGCCGGCGCCGATGGCGATGTCGTCGCAGTGCGCGCCCACCGCCACGATCCGGTCCGGGCGACCGGCACTGAGCGGGATCACGCGGTCCTCACCCCGGCAGGCCCACCGGCACCGTCCCGCTCCCACACGGCCCACGGGCGCTCGCCCCGGGCGTAGGCGGCATCGAGCGCGGCCCGCTCCTTCACGGTGTCCGTGGGCTTCCAGAAGCCGCGGTGCTGGTGCGCCACCAGCCGTCCGCGCTTGGCCAGTTCGGTGCATCCGTCGGCCACCAGGTCCCCGTTCTCCGGGATGTGGTCGAAGACCTCCTGACGGAGCACGAAGTAGCCGCCGTTCTCCCACAGCGGCAGATCGCTCACGGGGGTGATGCCACCCACCAGACCGTCCTCGCCCAGGTCCACGCAGTGGAACGAGGACTGCGGCGGCACCACCATCATCGACGCCCCGGCGTCCCGCCGCGCGAAGGAGTCGATCATCTGCGGCAGGGGTGCGTCCGTGAGCACGTCGGCGTAGTTGGCGAGGAACATCTCGTCGCCGTCCAGATGGTGCCGCACCCGGCGCAGACGCTCCCCGATCGGTGACTCGATGCCGGTCTGCGCGAACGTGATCGTCCAGTCGGCTATGTCGGCGGACAGCAACTCGGTCCGCCCGCCCCGCAGCACGAAGTCGTTGGACGTCGTCTCCTCGTAGTTGAGGAAGAAGTCCTTGATGTGGTGGGCGCCGTAGCCCAGGCACAGGATGAACTCCCTGTGCCCGAAGTGCGCGTAGTAGCGCATCACGTGCCAGATCAGCGGCCGGGGACCGACCATCGCCATCGGCTTGGGCACGTCGTCCAAGGCGCCCTCGCGCATCCGCATCCCGTAACCGCCGCAGAACAGTACGACCTTCATGCTGTGACCTCTCGGGACGCGGCCTCGACGATGCTCAGTTCCGGAACGGGGAACACCAGCCGGCCGCCCCACTCGTGGACGAACGAGAGCTGTTCGACCAGTTCGGCCCGCAGGTTCCACGGCAGGACCAGGACGTAGTCCGGTCGGTCGGCGGCGATCCGCTCGGGCGGCAGGATCGGGATGCGGGTGCCCGGGGTGTACCTGCCGTGCTTGTAGGGGTTGCGGTCGACCGTGTAGGGGAGCAGGTCGGGCCGGATGCCGCAGTGGTTGAGCAGGGTGTTGCCCTTGCCGGGCGCCCCGTAGCCCACCACCGTCTCACCGCGCTCGGCCGCCTCGATCAGGAACCGCAGCAGGTCCCGGCGCACCTTGGCCACCCGGGCGGAGAAGTCGGTGTAGCCGGACAGCTCCCGCAGTCCGGCCGCCTTCTCCCGGTCCAGCACCTCGGCCACCCGTCTGCCCGGCTCTCCGGCCACCTCGGCCGGCCGGGCCCACAGCCGGACGGACCCCCCGTGCGTGGGCAGCAACTCGACGTCCACGAGGGCGAGTCCGCCACTGGCCAGCGCCCGGATCGCGGAGGCGACCGTGTAGTACTGGAAGTGCTCGTGGTAGATCGTGTCGTACTGGTTCTCCTCGATCAGCGTCAGCAGGTGCTGCACCTCGATCGAGACCCAGCCGTCGTCGGCCACCAGGGCGCGCAGCCCCTTGGTGAACCCGATGACGTCCGGGATGTGCGCGTACACGTTGTTGGCCACGACCAGGTCGGCCGGGCCGTGCTCGGCGCGGACCGCCGCACCGGTGTCCGGGCTCAGGAACTCCGTCAGCGTGGGCACGCCCGCCTCCCGGGCCGCCGCGCCGACGTTCACCGACGGCTCCACGCCGAGGCAGCGGATCCCCCGGTCCACCATGTGCCGCAGCAGGTACCCGTCGTTGCTCGCGACCTCGACGACGAAGGCGTCCGGGCCGAGGCCCAGCCGCTCCACGGCGCCGGTGACGAAGGTCCGCGCGTGCTCCACCCAGGAACTCGAGTAGGAGGAGAAGTACGCGTACTGCGTGAACGTCTCCTCCGGCGTGATCAGCGCGGGAATCTGCGCCAGCCAGCAGTCGGTGCAGACCCGCAGGTGCAGCGGGTACGCCGGTTCCGGCCGGTCCAGTTGGTCCGCGGCGAGGAAACTCTCGCACGGCGGAGTCGCTCCGAGATCGACGACGCTCTCCATCGCCGCCGAACCGCAGAGTCGGCATCGTGTCATCTACTGCCCCCATCCCCCCTGCCCGCGCGGGTGTCCCCGCCACGAGCCAGTGCCGACCGCCCCGCGATCGCGGTGCGGTACCCCTCCAGCAGGCGCTCCAGCCCGACGGCCGGGCTGAACCCCTGCTCGTACCGGTGCCGGGCCGCCCGGCCCATCTCCTGGTTGCGGTCCGGCTCCGCCGTGATCCGGCGCAGACACGCCGCGAGCGAGGCGGGCTCGCCCGGCCGGTGCAGCAGCCCCGTCACCCGGTCCTCGACGAGTTCGGCGAAGGCGCCGTGTCCGGCGGCGACGGCCGGGACCCCGGCCGCCATCGCCTCCACGACCACCAGACCGAACGCCTCCAGCCAGGTCGAGGGAGCCACCACGGCCACCGACCGCGCGAGGGCCCGCCTGCACTGCCGCGGGTCGTACAGACCGACGTACCGCACGTCGTCCCGGCCGGCCGCCCAGGCGGTCACCTCGCGCTCCAGCGGTCCCGTGCCCGCGACGACGAGCGGGACCCCGACCCCTCCGCCCGCGGCGATCTCGTCCCAGGCGGTCATGAGCAGCCGTACGCCCTTGGCCTCGGCGAGCCGGCCGAGATACAGCAGCTGCTCGCCGGCCCCCGTGCGGCGCTCTTCCGGCTCGGGCACGAAGTTGTGCTTCACCGACAGCCGCCCGGCCGGCATGCCGGACCGCACCAGCACCTCGCGCTGCGCCGCGGAGATGCAGAAGAACCGCTCCACACCGGACCACCAGCGCCGCCGGTTGGCCGACAGGCTGACCGCGAGCGGCACCGTCGCCAGCCGGGAACCGCGGTAACAGCCGTGCCGGACGGCGGGCAGCGGCGTCGACCCGACGCACTCGGTGCACGGCCGCCCCTCGCGTTGCAGCGTGCCGGGCGGGCAGACCTGCGTGTAGTTGTGCAGCGTGGCGACGGCGGGCACCCCGGCGTCGGCGCAGGCGGCCAGCACCGCCGGGGACAGGAGCGGGAAGACGTTGTGGACGTGCACCACGTCCGGCCGCTCGGCGCGCAGCCGGGCGGCCAGCTCCTTGCGGACCGCCGGGTTCCACGGCACCAGGAGCGGCACGGCGACCTTGCCGGGCAGTGACCGGCCGCCGATGTCGTCGCTGCGGCGCTCGAACACCCCGACCCGGTGGCCGGCCGTGCGCAGCAGCTCCACCTCCTGGTCGACGACGTTGTTCTCGCCGCTCGGCTGGGCCGAGTTGTACCGGTTGTGCACCACGAGGACGTGCATGTTCAGGTCACCTCCGAGGTCCGCGCCCAGCGCGGGACGCGGCGTCGAGGGGGGTCGGGCACCGGCAGCGGCGTGGCCGCCGCGGGCTGCGCCAGCAGGGAGGCGGCCACGGCGAGGTGCAGCAGGTACGGCGAGGCGTCGCCGAGGCCCGCCTCGGTGTACGACGCGAGCGCGCAGTAACTGATCAGGAAGATCGCGCAGGCCCTGGCCAGTGACGGCGGCCGCAGCAGTGCGACGCCGCCCAGCACGACGAAGACCCCCGCCACCAGGGTGACTCCGGTCAGCCCCTGCTCGTGGTAGACGGCCAGCCAGCTGTTGTCGATCGGCAACCCGTCGAACGACTTGTCGCCCAGGCCCATGCCGAAGACCTTCTCCCCGGTCGTCCGGGGCGCCGCCAGCAGCGCGTCCCACACCTTGGCCCGGCCGGTGAGATTGCTGAAGTTCTCCTCGCTCTGCCCCCGCAGGAACCACGACCGCAGCGCGGCGGCGAACACCACGGCGGCCACCGCGGCGCACAGCACCGCCCAGGAGAAGAACCGGCGGGCGGCGGCGCTGGTCAGGGTGAGCGAGCCGATCGCGAGCGTCAGGCCGACCAGCAGGCCGAGCGTGGCCGTCCGGGTGTGGGTGAGCACGAGCAGGACGAGTGAGGGCACGACGACCAGCGCCGCGCTGCGCCGGTCGGTGCGGTGGCCCACCACGAGCAGCACCGCGAGCCCGATGATCACCGCGGCGTACTGTCCGATCTGCGGCGGGGTGAGGGGCCACAGCGCGCCGACCAGGCGCCCGCCGTAGAGGTCGGGCATGGCAGCGCCCGGCGAGACGAGCGCGCCGGCGGCCACCGAGCACAGGACGACGAAGTACATCCGGATGTGGTGCCGGACGAACGTCACGCCGCCGTCCCACCAGCGGCTGAGCAGCCACAGCGTGGCGACGAAGAGGGCCATCCGGCCGCAGCGGAACAGCGCGCCGAGCCCGGATTCGAGGTCCGCGCTGGCGATCACGCCGGGTACCAGCAGCAGGGTGAGCAGGAACAGGAAGGCGCTGGGGCGCACGCGCAGCCGGGGATTGAGCGCGAGCGCCAGCAAGAACGCGAGGACCAGCGCGCCCATGGTGACCATCTGGATGAGCGAACGGGGGAGCGGGACGACGGTCTCCGCCCCGGTGGAGCCCAGCGTGTTGAGGATCAGCAGGCCCCAGGCCGTCCCGACCAGTCCCGGTGTGCGCCGCTCGTCCATCTCAACCACCGTCCCGGGCGCGCAGGGTGCTGCCCGCGTCCTGGCGGTAGGGCGCGCCCTGCCACTGTCCGAAGTCGAGGACCGTGCTCGGGTCGTGGGCGACGAACTTCCACGGACCGACGTAGACGTTGTCGTGCCAGCGGTTGTCCTGCCGGTGGGTGACGGCCTCGGCCACCCGCTCGCCCTGGTACGGCGACCAGTCCGGATAGGTGCCGTAGTTGGCCAGCAGCGCCATGCGGTCGCAGTTGCGCGTGCACTCGACGACGGTCTTGTCCAGGACGAAGCGGTTGTCGTGGACGTCCACCCGCTGGGTCTTCCAGCGGCAGTCGGCGTACAGCGGTGCCTTGGCGATCGCCGGGCGCGCGCAGCGCCCGACGTCCTTCACCAGCAGTGTGCAGTCGCCGGAGGAGGTGTTGGCCGGACTGTTGCAGAAGCGGTCGGCGTTCTCCCACAGGGTGATGCCGGACCAGTTGTCCTCCATGAGGTTGCCGTAGATCTCGATCTTGTCCGTGCGGGCCTCGACCCGCGGTTCACCGCCGGACTCGGAGACGTAGACGGTGGCGAACGGGAAGTCGTCGCCGCCGTCGGTGTTCGCGCGGCCCTCGACCCAGTTGTTCCGCCGGATCGTGTTCTTCCGGACGACCGCGTTGTAACTGGTCTCGTAGATCAGCGCGGCGCCGTCGTTGGACTCGACGACGTTGCCCTCGATGAGGAAGTCGTTGTTGTTGGTGTCGGCCCACAGGCCGGTCCCGCGGTTGTCGTGCACCCAGTTGCCGCGGATGTCGGCGCCCTGGACGGCCCAGAACTTGACGCCCCCGGTGCAGCCGCAGCCCGGCCGCTCGCGCTCCCAGTCGCCGGTGTTGTTGCCCACGATCTCGTTGCCCTCGACCACCAGGTCGTTGATGGTGCCGTCGCCCTTGTACGCGTTCAGGCCGTACTGGCCGTTGCGGCGCAGACAGCTGGCGCGGACCACCTGGCGGTCCCCGGCCATCAGCCCGGCGCCGGAGTTGTCCTGGACCGTGGCGTGCTCGATCACCCACCCGTCGGCCGAGTCGTGGTTGACCACGCCCTCGTCGTGCGGCGCGACGAAACCCCGCACGGTGAGATGGCTGACGGTGACGTCGTGCGCGGTGCCGCCGAACGCGTACCGGTTGGTCCTGGCCCCGTCGAGTACCGCGCCCGGTGCGCCGAGGTAGCGGTTCCCTTCCTTGGGGACGACCTGCGCGTACGGGTCGGGTGCGAGCCGGTGCTTGCCCGGCCGCAGCCAGAAGGTGGTGTGCGCGGGGCTGTCGCGGGTCTTGGCGGCCAGGTCGCCGACGACCGCCGGGTCGACGGTCACCGCACCCGCCGGCGCCTTCGCCGGTCCGGCCGCGGGCTTCGCGCACACCCGGGCCACGGGCCGCGCACCGGACGGGTAGGAGGAGTCCGAGGAGGAGTCCGAGGAGGAGGGCGGGGCCGAGGCGGACGGTCCGGGCGACGGCTTCTCGGACGTGCCGACACAGCCGGTCGCCAGCAGCGCCAGCGCCAGTGGTGCCGCGGCCGACAGCCCCCCGCGCCGCCAGGTGATCCTCATGCGTCCTCCTCCCTCCCTTCCTGCTCCTAGTTCCGGAACCCGAGTACGGTCGTGAAGGCCCGCGCGCCGTCGGTGGAACCGGTGCCGACCAGCGTGGTGGCGGGTTCCTTGCGTCCGAAGCCGGGGGAGTACCAGCCGAGCGGCGGGTCGCTCTCCCCTCGATGCGCCCGCCAGGACAGCTCGCCCGGCAGGTCGAGCACCGCCGAGCGCTCCTCACCGTCCCGGGCCCAGGTGAGCACGGCGCGGCTCCCGGTCAGCTCGGCACGGACCGCCGGGCCGAGGTGGAACGCGAGGCGCACGGCCCGGCGCGGGCCGCGCACCTCGTCCACCACCCGCAGCTCGCGGCGGGCGGCCGTCAGCTCCACCCGGCGGCGGTGCAGGGAACCCCCGTAGCCGTCGTGCTCGGCGCACCAGCGGGACACCCCCTCGTCGGAGGTGTCCACGGCCAGCACGCGGCTGCGGGCGTGCCGGGTCCACAGGAACGGGCCGCCGGAGACGGACTGGTCGGTGCCGTCCAGCTCCAGCGTGTTGTGGCCGAGGGTCGAGCGGAAGTACCGCCGCCACGCGGGCTGCCCGTGGTAGCAGTACGTCCCCGGGTCGGCGAGCACGTCGACCCCGTCGTGCCGCACCTCCACCGAGAGCGCGTCGGCGTGGGCGTGCGCGGCGATGGACAGGAAGCCGTGCGGACCACCGTCGCAGCGGCACCAGATGCCGTCGGGGCCGCGCAGCACCGTGAGTCCCGCGTCGGCGAAGTGGGCCGGCCTGCGCGCCGGACGGGTCACGGCCGGGTCCGCTCCCTCCTCGCCGTACGGGTGGATCAGCGCGGCCAGCAACGGGGTGCGCACATCGGTGCCGGTCACCGTCGGCCACCAGGGGAGGGAGCCGAACACGGCGTCCCCGGTGGACAGCAGCGAGGCCCAGCGGTCGGTGCCCGCGCCGTCCACCACCAGGCCGTGACCGTCGTCCGCGTCGCCCTGCCGCGGCGGCCGCAGCGAGTCGTCCACGACGGCGGCGAGCGCGTCGGTCATCCGCAGCAGCACCAGCCGGACCGTCGGGGGAACCGGCACCCCCGCGGCGTCCGCCTCCGCGACCGCCGCCAGGCCGAGTTCCAGCACCAGCCCGTGGTACTCGGTGGCCAGCTCGCGGTTGAGGCCGGAGAGGAACGTGTTGCCGCGCAGGTGCCGCTCCAGCGACCGCATCGCCTCGTCCCGCAGGCGCGCGGAGTCGGGGAACCAGCCGAAGGCGCAGGACGCGGCCAACTGCCCGGCGGCCTCCGCCACCGCGTGGTTGTTCGCCGAGGACCCCCGGCTGGGGAAGGCGGCCAGCCAGCGCTGGTGGTGCCAGATCTGCTCCAGGGCCACCGGGTCGTCCTCGAAGAGGGCGGCCGCACCCGGCCAGCCGTCGAGCAGCCGGCGGATCCACACCCACGACAGCAGCCGGATCCCCAGCTCGATGCCGCTGACCCAGTGCACCGAGCGCAGCGGCGCGTTGGACGCCCACCACGACCGCAGGTGCTCCGCCACCCGCTCGGCGTACCGCTCGTCCCCGGTGACCGCGTAGGCGGCGGCGAGCACGGTGAGGTACTGGTGCCGGGACGGCTCCCAGATCTGCTTGATGTCCCCGACCGCCTCCTCGTCGCGGTACGGCACGTCGAAGGCGTAGCCCGACGGGGCCCGGCGCCCGGTCTTCGGGTCGAACCACCAGTCCGGGTCGACCAGGTCGTCGCGGACCACGCCGAAGTACTCGACCCGCCCGGCCATCAGGCGGTCGGCCTGCGCGACGAGGCGCTTGGCGGCGTCCGGCGGCACCGCGGCGATGGTCCCGGCGGGCAGGACCGCGGTGAACCGGGCCCCGGTCACGCTCGGGGCGTGGGGCCGCGCCGACCGCCAGCGCCGCCTGCGCACCGTGTCGCCCACCCGGCCGCCGACCTCCCGCGGCCCCATCCGGGACAGCCGCCGCAGGTACCAGCCCACACCTGTCGGAGTCGCCGTCATCGCACCTCCGCCAGGGTCACCGGCGCGCCACCGGTCAGGGCGGCCCGTACGGCGAGGGTGGCCGTCGTGGTGGCGACCAGCGAGCGCAGCGGCACCGGCATCGGTCCGCCGGTCCGCACCGCCCGGACGAAGGCGGCCAGTTCGGCCGACTGGCCCTTGTCCCGGGCCTTCGGCAGCCGCGAACTCACCCACCGCTTGCGGCCGTCGTAGACCGAGGTCCGCACGAAGTCGTCGAGCTGCAGCACCTTGCCGTCCGCGACCAGGTCCAGCGTCTCCTTGGGGAAGCCCGCCGCGCCCGTGGTGACGTAGGCGATGGTGGCGGTCGACCCGTCCGGATAGCCCAGCACCACCTGGAGGTCCTCGTTGCCGGACGGAGCGAGGGCGTACACCGAGACCGGGTCGGCGCCCAGCAGCCAGCTCGCCGTGTCGACGAAGTGCCCGCCCTCACCGGCGAACCGCGAGCCCTCGGTGCCCTGCTGGAGGTACCAGCTGCCGTGGTCGAGCCGCCCCGCGTTGACCAGGTAACGCAGGCTCGCCGGCCCGGTGCGGGCGCCGAACCGCTTCCTGGCCTCCTGGAGCAGCGGTGCGAACCGGCGGTTGAAGCCCACCTGCAAGCGGTCGTTGCCGGACTCCTCCACCGCGGCGAGCACGCCGGTCAGCTCGTCCTCGGTGAGCGCCAACGGCTTCTCCACGAACACGGCCTTGCCGGCCAGCAGCGCCCTGCGGGTCAGTTCGGCGTGCGAGCTGTGCCGGGTGACCACGAACACCGCGTCGAGTGACGGGTCGCCGAGTACCGCGTCCAGATCGGTGGTGGCCTCATGGAAACCGAACTTGCGCTGCGCGTTGGCCGCGGACAGCGCCGTCGTGGTGACGACCGTCGACAGCTCGACACCGTCGCGCCGGGCCAGGTGCGGCAGCAGCATCGACGTCGCGTAGTTCCCCGCGCCGACGAACGCGAGGCGCACCGGCGTCTTCGCCGCCCGCACGGGCGCGGAGGACCCCTTGCCGCCGCCGGGCACCGAGGGCACGGTCACCGCCGGGGGATCGGCCAAGGGCCCTTCCTCGGCCGCCTGTTCGGGATACCGGAACAGCACGGCCACGGCCTTCAGGTCACCCTCCTTCAGACCCCGGTACGTCTCCACGGCGTCGTCGAAGGCGGCCGTGCGGGTGATCAGGGGCTCCACGTCGACGCGGCCCCGGGCGACGAGATCGAGGAAGCACGCCAGGTTGCGCCGCTCGGTCCAGCGCACGTAGCCGATCGGGTAGTCCCGCCCCTCGATCTCGTACTCCGGGTCGTAGCGCCCGGGGCCGTAGGAGCGGGAGAAGCGGACGTCGAGCTCCTTCTCGTAGTACGCGTTCCACGGCAGGTCCAGTCGGCACTTGCCGATGTCGACGACCCGGCCCCGGTCCCGGCACAGGCGCGCGGCCAGCTCGACGGGCTGGTTGCTGCCACCGCCGGCGGCCAGGTACACCTGGTCCACCCCGTGGCCGTCGGTGAGTGAGGCCACGGCGCTCTCCACGGCCGGGGACGCGGGGTCGCCGCAGGCCGCCGCGCCCAGCCGCTCGGCCAGCACGCAGCGCTCCGGGTCGGGGTCGGCGCCGACGACCCGGACGCCCGAGGCGGTGAGCAACTGCACCACCAGCTGCCCGATCAGCCCGAGCCCGATGACCAGGGCCACCTCGCCGAGCCGCGACTCGCCCTGGCGGACCCCCTGGAGCGCGATCGACCCGACGGTGCCGAAGGCCGCGTGCCGCGGCGCGAGGCCGTCCGGCACCGGGGCGTACAGATTCTTCGGGACCCAGTTCAACTCCGCGTGCAGGGCGTGCTCGTTGCCCGCGCAGGCCACGAGGTCTCCGGCCTTCACGTCGTCGATCCCGGCGCCGACCTGCTCGACCACTCCGCACAGCGAGTAGCCGAGCGGTGTGTAGGAGTCCAGCTTGCCCATCACCTTGCGGTAGGTGGCGGGCACCCCGTTGGTGGCCACGCTCTGCACGACCTTGGCCACCTGGTCCGGCCGGGAACGGGCCTTGCCGAGCATCGACATGCCGGCCTCGGACACCTTCATCAGCTCGGTGCCCGTGGAGATGAGGGAGTAGGCGGTCCGCACCAGCACACCGCCCGGCTTGCAGCCCGGCACCGGCACGTCGAGCAGCGCCAGCTCGCCGCTCTTGTAGTTCTGCACAACCTGTTTCACCGAAGGTCCTCTTGTCTCTCTGCCGGTCTTGGTGCGGGGAGGTGCCGAGGTGCTACGCCGTCGACGGGGAGTGGTGGTCGGTCCCCGAGTTGGCACCGCGATACCAGTACTCGAGGGTCAGCACGTGCCACAGGTGCTTGGAGAAGTCCCGCTGCCCGGCGGCGTCCTCGGCGACGAGCCGCCGCAGCGCGTCGCGGCGCAGGAAACCGGACCGCACCAGCTCGCCGTCGTTCACCACCTCGCGCACCAGGGGCGCCAGGTCCCGGCTCATCCAGGCCCGCAGCGGGGCGCTGAACAGGCCCTTGGGCCGGTACACGATCTCCCGGGGCAGGACGGACGTGGCCGCCTCCTTCAGGACGGCCTTGCCCTGCCGCCCGACGATCTTGCGGTCACCGGGGACGGCGAACGCCGCCTTCACCACCTCGACGTCCACGTACGGCACCCGCACCTCGGTCGACGCGGCCATGCTGGAGCGGTCCGTGTAGGCCAGGTTCAGGCCCGGCAGGAACATCCGGGCGTCGCCCAGGCACATGCGGTTCACGAAGTCGTCGAGGTCGTTGTCCCCGTAGACGTCCGCGTGCTCGGTCAGCACGTCCCCGACCGTGCCCGCCAGGTCCGGATCGATCAGGCCGAGCAGCTCCTCCCGGTCGTACATCGTGTAACTGCGCCGGAAGGCGGTCTCCTCCGGCAGGTCGGCGAAGGAGAGGAACCGCTTCGCGAAGCGCACCGACCGGTAGCCCCGGCGGCTCGACGCGACCGGCAGCCGGTCCACGGCCGCCGACACCCCGCGCCGCAGCGGCCGCGGGACCCGCTGGTAGCGCAGCGCCAGTACGTTGGCCAGATGTTTGCGGTAGCCCGCGAACAGCTCGTCGGCGCCCATTCCCGAGAGCATCACCTTCACCCCGGCCTCCCGGGCGGCCGAGCAGATCAGGAAGGTGTTGATCGCGGCGGGGTCGCCGATCGGCTCGTCCAGGTGGTAGGTCATCCGCGGCAGCAGGTCGAGCACGTCCGGTGCGATCTCGATCTCGTGCAGGTCGACGCCGAACCGCTCGGCCACCTGCCGGGCGTAGCGCAGGTCGTCGGGCATCGCCTCGAACCTGGCGTCCTCGGCGCGGAACCCGATCGTGTAGGCGGAGATCCCCGGCCGCTCGCGGGCCGCCAGCGCGGTCAGATAGCTGGAGTCCAGCCCGCCGGAGAGGAACGTCGCCACCGGCACGTCCGAGAGCAGGTGGCGCCGGGTCGACTCCTCGACCACGGCGGCCAGATCGGGCTGCTCGCCGCTGAGCGCCCGCTCCCGGCCCTCGGCGGCGACGTCCCGCAGATTCCAGAACCGGCCGCGCTCCACCCGGCCGTCGGGCCGGCACCGCAGCCAGCTCCCCGGCGGCAGCTTCTCCGCCTCGCGGAACGCGCAGCGCGAGTCCGGCACCCAGTAGTACAGCAGCGAGGCCACCAGCGCCGCGTGGTCCACCTCCAGCTTCCCGCCGGTCACGGCGGCGAGCGCCTTGAGCTCGGAGGCGAACACCAGGCCCTGGCCGCGCCGGAGCAGGAACAGCGGCTTGATGCCGAGCTGGTCGCGGGCGAGCACCAGTTCACCGGTGCGCTCGTCGAAGACCGCGAGGGCGAACATGCCGCGCAGCCGGGCCAGGCAGTCGGTGCCCCAGCGCCGCCAGGCCTCCAGCACCACCTCCGTGTCGGAGGTGCCACGGAAACGCACCCCGGCGGACTCCAGCTCGGCGCGGAGTTCGGGCGCGTTGTACAGCTCGCCGTTGTACGTCAGGGCGAGACCGTCCGTGACCATCGGCTGGGCGCCGGTCCCGGACAGGTCGATGATGGCCAGCCGACGGTGCCCGAGCTGCACCTCGCCCGCGCCGGCCCGGTGGCCGTAGCGGCCCGCCCCGTCGGGACCGCGGTGGGCGAGGACGTCGGTGAGCCGGTCGGTCACGGCCTTGCCGTCCGGCCAGTGGTACGTGCCTGCGATGCCACACATGTGCTACCGCGCCTCCTGATCGCTGTCCGGGACCGTCGCGGCCGGCGCCGACGGCCGTTGTGGCCGGAGCCGGCCCTCTCCCACTGCCTGGACGGCGTGGGAGGCACGCCCGCCGTTGAGCCGCTTCGGCCGTTCCTCGTGGCCGCGCGGCGCGAGGTGCGGACCGTCCCACAGGGTGCCGTCGGTCCGGTCGCGCGGATCGGGGTCGATCAGGACCACCCCGATCACCGCGATGTGCTGGTCGGCGAGCTGCCGCGCCACGGTGTGCAGCCAGGCGGTGCTGCCGTGCCCGGCCCGGACGACGAGCACGGTCCGGCCGCCGAGGTACTGGAGGTCGGTCCAGGCCGTACCGGGCGCCACCGAGCCGACGCCGAGCCGGCGCGCGTGGTGCGGCTCGGCGTTGGCACGGTCCCCGCTCACCACGGTGGGGCCCCCGTTCGTGCGGCGGGCGCCCGCGAGGTGGGTGCCGGGCAGCGCGTCGACGACGACCACGGGCCCGTCCGCCTCCAGCGCCGCGGCGACGTCCAGGGCGATCAGACCGGTGCCGCGCGCGCAGCCCAGCTCCAGCAGGGACACCGGTTCCGGGGAGCCGCGCACGATGCGGGCCAGGGTGCCGGTGAGCCGTTCGCGGGCCGCCCGGGTCCTCCGGCCCCGCCATGCCCGGGCCGACCGGCGCGGCACGCGGCGCAGCTCCGCGAGGACCGAGGCGCCCAGGTTCGCGGCGATCTCCCGGCGCAGTACGGGGCGGTCCGCCACCACCGCGCCGACCGCGGCCAGCGCGAGCCCGAGGACGAGCCCGAGGACCAGCCCGATCGCGGCGTCGGTGCCCACGGCCTTGGGCAAGGAGTGCCGCACCGCGTGCGGGGCGTCCACGATCTTCGTGCCGGCGACGACCTCGGGCGTGCCGGTGAGCGCCTCCGCGGCCCGCTGGTCGAACTCGGCGATCCGCGAGTCGAGTTCGGCCCGGCGGGCGAAGAGCGACTCGATGCTCGCCGACGCCTCCGGTTCGTCGTCCGGTGAACGGTTCCCGATCGACTTGTTGACCTCGGCGAGTTCCTTGCGCATGCGGTCGCGCTGGTCCAGCAGGGACTCGGACTCGGCCTCGGCGGCCTCCCGCATCCGCCGTACATGGTCCGCGACGAACGTCTCGGCCAGTGCCTTGGCCCGGGCCACCGCTTCCGCCTCGCTGTCGCCCGACACGTCGATCCGCAGCAGGTTGTTGGTCAGGCCGGTGCCCCGGTAGTCCTGCATGAAGTCTTCCGGATCCTCGCGGGAGCCGAGGGAGCGCAGGGCCTCGGCGGCGATCCGCGTGGTGGCCAGCAGCTCGACGTCGGTGCGGATCAGCGTTCCGGTGTCGTTCGGCTGGTCGCCCTTGTGCGCGACCAGCACCTTGGTCACCGCGGCCGGGCGAGGGGGCAGCAGGACCGCCACCGCCGCGCCGGCCAGTAGTCCCAGCAGGGCCAGGGAGGCCCACAGGCGCCGCCGCCTGCGCACCGCCACCACCAGTGCCTGAAGGTCCAGCAGGGGAGCGGAGGCCGACGACTGCGAAGCCGTACTCGTCGTCACGCGGCACCTCCCGTCGCGTTCTCGTGCACCGGAGCCGTCGCGGTGGCGTTCTGCGCGGGACGGCCGGCCGACCCCGCCGTCCGGGCCCGGACCGCGCCGGCGACGACGACGCCGACGACCTTGTGTCCGCCGTCAGCGCACGCCTCGGCGATGCCGGCGAGTTCCTCCCCGGTGCGGCTGCCCGCGCCGAGCACGACCAGGACGCCGGACTCGGTGTCGCGGTCGGGCACCATCGGCCGGGACGCCGAGACCTCCACCACCCGCAGCAGGGGTTCGCCCTCGGCCTCGGCGGCGAGGTGCTCCGCGGCCCGTCGGGCGACCTCGTCGTCGTCCGGTACGACGACCAGCAGCCGCCGGGCGGCCGGCAGCCGCTCCCGCAGCCGCGCGCACACCCGCCGGTAGCGGATCCGCCGACCGGCCTCGTCGCCGGAGGACCGCGGGGCCGGCAGGTCCCACCGGACGTCGGTGCCCAGCAGCCGTCTGAGCCGGGCCCGCGCGCCGCGTGCCCGGGGCCGGTGGGCGCGCCGGTCACCGGGAACGTCGACGGTGCCCAGCAGCGGCGAGCGCAGCGCCGCGGCGATCTCGGGTTCGGAACGCAGCCGCCGGTTCACCCGCGCCGCGGCGAGATGACCGACGAGCGCGAGCACGAAGAACAGCAGTGCGCCGCCGCCGACGAGCTGCGGCCGCGTCGGCGGAGCCTCGCCGGCCGGGCGGGTCGCCGGGCCCATGACGACCAGGCCGGCCCTGTTGTTCGCCGGGTCGGCCTCCTCCAGCTTCTGCATGGCCTCCAAAAGCGTGGAGCGCAGCTTCTCCAGCTCGGTGCGGGCCTGCACGCTTTCCACGGACTGCCCGGGATCGGCCGCGCCCGCGAGGTCGGTGATGCGCTGGTTGGTCCGCTTCACCTGCTCCCGCAGCGCCTCGGGCCCCGTCGCCTCGTCGGGATCGGTGCTGCCGCTCGCGATCCGGGCCGCGAACGTCACGAACTGCCGGGCGACTTCGTCGGTGAGCCGCTGCGCACGCTCCGGGGACTCGGCCGTCCCGGAGATCTTGATGATGTTCCCGTCGGCGGCCTCGGCGCTCACCCGCTCGCGCAGCTCGCTGTCGCTGACCCCGTCCCAGCCGAGCGCCTCGCCCGCCCGGTCCACCACCGACGAACTGGTCGCGACCTCCACCTGGGTGACCAGCTCGCGCTCCTCCCACGGCCCCGGCAGCAGCACCGAGGCCGACGCGGTGTAGCGCGGCGGGAACAGGACCGAGACGCCGTAGCCGACGAGCGCGCCCACCACGACGAGGACGGCGAGCAGCCGTCGGCGCCGCCGGAGAATCCGCCCGACCGTGACCAGGCGTATCGTGTCATCGCTCAACTGCGCGGCCTTCTCCCTGCTTCGGACCTGCCGTGGATCCCGCGCGGACCGAGGCGCCCGCGGACACCGGCGTGTGGTTGCGGCAGGCGGCGGCGTACGCGGCGAGCAGCGCCGTCTGCGAGTTGCGCCAGGAGAGCCGCCCGGTGACGCGTTCCTGGCCGATCTTGCCCATCCGGGCGCGCTCGTCCGGGTCGTCCAGCAACCGCGCGACGAGCCCCGCGAACGCGGCCTCGTCGTTGGCGGGGGCGTAGAGGGCGGCGTCACCGGCGGAGACACGCGCCTCCCGGAGGTCGAACGAGACGATGGGCCGGCCCATCGCCATGTACTCCAGGACCTTGTTCATCGTCGACACGTCGTTGAGCGGATTGCGCGGGTCGGGGGAGAGGCACACGTCCGCCGTGGACAGGTAGCGCACCAGGTCGGCGTCCGCAATGCGCCCGGTGAACTGCACCTGCTCGTCGAGCCCCAGCGACCGGGACAGCTCCACCATCGCCTCGAAGGCGTCACCGGAGCCGACGAACACCGCGTGCCAGTCGGTGCGGCCGACCTCGTCGCGCAGCTTCGCCAGGGCCCGCAGGGCGTAGTCGACGCCGTCCTGGGGGCCCATGACACCGAGGTAGCACAGCAGATGGGGCTTGCCGCGCTTCAACTCCGGCTCGGGCGGCACCGGCTGGAAGCGGTCGGTCGCGGGCGCGCTGCGCACCACGAAGACGTCGTCCGGACGCCGGCCGCCCCGGCGGACCGCCACGTCCTTGTAGCTCTCGTTCGTGGCGATCACGACGTCCGCGGCCCGGTAGGTCATCCGCTCCAGGGCGCACACGGCGCGGTAGAGCAGGTCCTTGCCGCGGCCGAAGCGCGAGAGGTACAGCTCGGGTATCAGGTCGTGCTGGTCGAAGACGAAGCGTGCGCCGCGCCGCTTCAGCCACAGCGCCGGCAGGAACAGCAGGTCGGGCGGGTTGCAGGCGTGGACCACGTCGACCGGGCCGACCCTGCGGGCCAGCCGGGCCGTGTGCCAGAGGGCCGCCCCGTACTCCCGCAGGTAGCCCGCCGGTCCGCCGGTGGCCGCGCGCAACGGGTAGCGGTGGATGCGCACCCCGTCGACGACCGCTTCCGCCTCCGTGTCCCGCTTGGCGCCCCGGGGACAGATGACGTGCACGTCCCAGCCCGCGTCGCGCAGGGTCGTGCACTCCTGCCACACCCGCCGGTCGAAGGGCACCGACAGGTTCTCCACCAGGATCAGCGCGCGCCGCCCCGGCCGGTCGCCCGCGCCGCCGCCGAGCGGCGCGTCTGCAGACGTCGTGTCACCAAGCAAGGCCCATGTACCCCGGTTCGGTCCGGCGCGTGTCGGCGTCGGGAAGGTGGATGAGGTCGATCAGCAGCGGGCCGCCGCCGTGCGGCAGCGCCGACAGCACGGCCGGGTCCCTGGTGCCGACCAGGCACACCTCGGCGTGTTCGAGGACCTCGTCGACGGAGTCCGCGAGCAGCTGCGCGAGGTGCGGCAGCCGGGTCTCGACGTACTCGCGGTTCGCGCCGAGCAGCCGGGACAGGCTCACGTTGGCGTCGTGGATCCTGAGGTCGTAGCCCTTGCCGAAGAGCCGCTCCGCCAGCTCGACGAGCGGGCTCTCGCGGAGGTCGTCGGTGCCGGGCTTGAAGGACAGCCCGAACAGCCCCACCCGGCGCTTGCCGGTGCGCTCCACCAGCTCCACCGCGCGCTCCAGGTGCGCGGAGTTGGAGGGCAGCACATGGGCGAGGATGGGCACCGACACGTCGGCCCGCTGCGCGGCGTGCACCAGGCTGCGCAAATCCTTGGGCAGGCAGGAGCCGCCGAAGGCGAAGCCGGGCCGCAGGTAGGCGGAGCTGATGTTCAGCTTGCGGTCGGCCAGGAAGACGTCCATCACCTGGTGCGAGTCCACCCCGAGTGCCTGGCAGACCGCGCCCAGCTCGTTCGCGAAGCCGATCTTGAGACCGTGGAAGGCGTTGTCCGCGTACTTGATCGCCTCGGCCGTGGCGACCGGCACCCGGAACACCTCGCCGGGCAGGCTGTCGTACAGGGCCAGCACCGCGTCGCCGCTGGCCGGGTCGAGTTCGCCGACGACGGTCTTGGGCGGGTCGAAGAAGTCCCGTACGCTCGTGCCCTCGCGCAGGAACTCCGGGTTGACCGCGACCCCGAAGTCCACCCCGGCGGTGCCGCCGACGTACTTCTCCAGGATCGGCACCAGCAGGTTCGTGCAGGTGCCCGGGAGCATGGTGCTGCGGAACACCACCGTGTGCCGCCCGCCGCGCCCGCCACGCTCCGCCAGCGCGGCGCCGATCTCCTCGGTGACCCGCTCCAAGTAGGTGGTGCACAGACTGCCGTTGGGCTCCGACGGCGTGCCCACGCAGACCAGGGACATGTCGCTCTCCATGACCGCTTCGCGGACGTCACCGGTGGCGCGCAGGGCTCCGGTGTCCACGACCTCGGCGATCAGCTCGCCGATCCGTTCCTCGACCACCGGGGCCTTGCCGTCGTTGACCAGGTCGACCTTCACCTGGTTCACGTCCACCCCGATGACCTCGTGCCCCATGCCGGCCAGGCACGCGGCCGACACGCAGCCCACGTAGCCCAGGCCGAAAACGCTGACCCTCATGACCCGTTCCTCCCCCCAGGCAGACCTCGACGGCCTGCGCTCCGCGCGTCGGCCCGGCGGCCGCCGCGCATCAGTACGCCCCCTGCCCGTGGACCACCGCGCGCAGTGTCTTCCACAAGATCACCGCGTCCAGCGCGAGCGACCAGTCCTCCACGTACCGCAGGTCCAGCCGGACCGCCTCGTCCCAGGGCAGGTCGCTGCGTCCGCTGATCTGCCACAGTCCGGTGAGTCCGGGCTTGACCAGCAGCCGCCTTCGGATGTCCGGTCCGTACGCGGCGGACTCCTCCGGCAGCGGAGGCCGCGGACCCACGAGCGACATCGATCCGGTCAGTACGTTGAACAGCTGCGGCAGTTCGTCGATCGAGTACCGGCGCAGCACGGCCCCGACCCGGGTCACCCGCGGATCCCGGCGGAGCTTGAACAGCAGGCCCGCGCCCTCGTTGCGGTCGGCCAGCGCGGCACGGGCCCGGTCGGCCCCGGGGACCATGGTGCGGAACTTGAGAATGGTGAACTCGCGGCCGTCCTTGCCGACCCGGCGCTGGCGGTAGAACGCCCCGCCCCGGCTGTCCACCAGGATGAGCAGGGCGACGAACACCATCAGCGGCGCGAACAGCGTCAGCAGGATCGCCGCGCCCAACCGGTCGACCACGGCCTTGACGGCCCGGCGGCCCCCGGTGAAGGTCGGCATGCTGACCCGCAGCAGCGGGATCCCGAGCACCGCGTCGACGTGCAGCCGCGGACCGGCCACCTCCATCAGCACCGGGGCCACGACCATCTCGGCCTCGCTGCCCTCGAGGTTCCAGGCCAGCCGCTGCAACCGGTGCGGTGACCAGTGCGGGTCCGGGGTGACGGCGACCACCCGGTAGCCGTCCCGGCGGACGTGGTGGGCGACGTGCTCCAGCGGGCCGACCACCGGCACTCCGTCCAGCTGGTCACCGTCGAGCCCGGCACCGTCCGTCGTGCACACCGCGTCCACGCGCCAGCCGAGGTGCGGGAACCTCCGGGTCCGGGCGATCAGATCGCGCACCGTGGCCGGGCTGCCGGCGGCGAGCACCGGTCTCAGGCACCGCCCTTCCTTGCGCTGCCGGTGCAGTCGGACCCGCAGCGCGTAGCGCGAGATCATGGTGACGATCGCGATCGCGGGGACGGCGACGAAGATCCAGAGTTTGATGTTGCGCGAGGTCAGGGCGATGCCGCCGAGCGCCAGCACGACGGTCGCCATGAACAGCGAGCGTCCGAGCCTGCGGAACTCCTCGGCGCCCTGGCCCAGCACGGCCGGTGACCACGACCGGCTCACCGCGAGCGAGCCGAGAACCAGCAGCTCGGTGCCGAACGCGAGGATTCCCCACTTCTCGTGCCAGTTGGCCGCGTCCCTGACACCGAAGAAATTGCCGATGCCCGCCACCACGAAGGCGGTGGCCACGGTGTCGCCGGTGATCACGGCACGGCGGTACCGCTGTTCCCAGTCGCTCGCGGTCCGGCTGCTGTCCGCCCCGTCCGCCAGCTGCCCGCGCGCAGACGGAAACGCGCTGACCAATCCCCCTTGCCGCACAGAACCCCCCAGGTCCCCAGTGGTTCGACGTATTCGCCTAGCACTGTTCCTCCCCCTCGGGAGGCCCCCGCCTCCCGCGCCGCGCTGTTCCTCCCCACGGACGGCCCCCCGGCCTGTCCGCGCACAACGTTCCGGCTATGTCACAACAATCCGAGCCATGCACAGTGACAGCAGCAGACCCCCCTGCCCCGGACCTGAAGATCATTACCGGTCGCCTCGTGCCTGAACAGCTGAAGCACGGTCAATCTAGACCATCGGGGCCACCGTGTAGAGAGGATGTGTGTAATTCGTGCGCAGGCTTTGGGAGTTGATCAACGAACCTGTGAAGGTACGGGGGCGCCTTCCCGCCACCGTGTGCTCGGGGGCGTCGGGTTCCCCCGTGATTCTCCCGGCGTCCGGCCCTGCGCACACCGTGGGTTCAGGCCACGAGGAGCCGCAGGCCCAGCTCCGCCGCGTCGAGGTCCAGGAGTTCGGGGTTGCGCTCGGTCCAGCGGCCCGAGGAGAGGTCGTCGCCCAGGCGGGCCACCGCCCGCCGCTCGGCCTGCGGCCCGACTCTGGTCCACACCGAGACCGCGCGGCGCACGTGGTCCTCCAGATACGCCTCCGGTCGGCGCCAGTAGGCCTCCAGGAAGCCGTCGGCGCAGTCCCAGGGGATCAGCACCGGCTCCAGCCGGGCCCCGATCGCGCGGGCCAGCCGGTCCACCGGAGGCCGGTCCGCGACCAGGTGCGCCACCTCGGGCAGATAGTCCCGGGTCAGCCAGAACCGGTGCCGCCAGCCGGTGTCACTGGCGTCGTGCGTGAACACCACCACGCGACGGGCGACGCGGCGCATCTCCCGCAGCCCGGCGACCGGGTCGTGCCAGTGGTGCACCGTGCTGAAGGCCATCGCGGCGTCGAAGGACCGGTCCTCGAACGGCAGGCTCTCCGCCGCGGCGGCCACACACCGGGCGGCGCCCGCGGGGCGCTGCGCCCGCATGACCGCCGACGGTTCCACCGCGGTCACCTCGCGGTCCGGGGGCTCGTAGGAACCGGTGCCGGCGCCCACGTTCAGCACCGTCCGTGCGTCGCCGAGCGCCTCCCAGACCTGCGCGGCGATCCGCGGTTCGGTGCGCCGTGTCGCCGGGTAGGCGGCGCCGATCGCCTCGTACAACTGCGGTCCGAAAGCCCTCAGTTGGTCCTCCGGTGTCGTCCTGATCCCCATCGCCCGTGCCTCCAGTTCCCTGTCGATGGCCGTCACCATGGAGGCGGCGCGATCACGCCGGTCCACCAGCAGGCCGCGCAGCCGGCGCAGGTGGGCGACCGTGTCGGTGGCCGGGTCGTCGACCAGGTCCGCGATGTCGCGCAGGGGGAAACCGAGCCGCCGGTAGGCCAGCACCTCCCGCAGCCGTTCCACGTCGTCCGCCGAATAGGCCCGGTAACCGGCCGCGGTCCGCGCGGAAGGCCGCACGAGGCCGATCTCGTCGTAGTGATGCAGCGTGCGGACGCTCACCCCGGCCAGCACGGCCACGCGTCCCACGGTCAGGTGCTCCTCCACGTCACCGACGATGGGGCATCACGCCGCGTGAGGGTCAAGCGTTGCGCTCCCGGCGCCGTCCGTGGTGCGATCCGCGCGGTCCGGCCGGTGGGTTCGGATACGCCGTGCGGGCACGGGCACGGGCACGCCGGCGCGGACATGGACACGGGCACGTGAAGGCCGAGGCCGTCGGTTCCGGCCCCGGCGGCGTCACCGGATCAGTTCGCGAGCAGGTGGTCGCGACCGAACATGGCCGCGGCCGCGCGCGCGGTCGGCGTACCGGAGTCCAGGTCCGCGCCGGCCCGGAGCAGTACGGTCACCACCTCGTCGGCTCCCTTGAACAGGGCGCCGGCGATGGGGGACTGGTCCCTGTCGTTGCGGAGGTCCGGGTCGGCGCCGTGCCGGATCAGGGTCTGCACGGTGCCGGCGTGACCGTGGTACGCGGCGAGCATGAGGAGGGTGTTGCCGGCCGGATCGCGTACGTCCACCGGAAGCCCGTGCTCCACGAACTCCACCAGCTGCTCGGTGCCGCCCTCCCGGGCCAGGTCCATGGCGATGGCCACGACGCGCTCCGTCTGCTCGGGAGTCAGACCACCGCTGTTGTCCATGTTCATGATGTCTCCGTGGCGGTATACGCCCGCACCGGCGCGGGCACCCTCACTGAGGTGCCCGCGCCGGTGCGGTGCGCGTGTACCGCGCGTCCTTCCGACCGGTCGGGTCAGAGGTTGCCGGCGGCCAGGGCCTCGATCGCCTTGCGGACGCCCGCGCCGTAGGCCGGGTCGGCCTGGGTGCAGTTGCCGATGTGGCGCTCGATCGTCTGCTCCGAGGCGCCGTTGATGGCGCGCGCCGTGTTCTCGAAGAGAACCTGCTGCTGCTCCGGGCTCATCTGCCGGAACAGGTTGCCGGGCTGCTCGAAGTAGTTGTCGTCGTCCTCGCGGTAGTTGAACCGGTCGGCGACGGCGCCCACGGCCTGGCTCGGCTCGCGGTAGGCCGGCTGCTCCTGCCAGCGCCCGTAGGAGTTGGGCTCGATGCCCGGGGTGGCTCCCTGGTTGCCGTCGACGCGCATGCCGCCGTCGCGGTGGTAGGAGTTCACCGGGTTCTTCGGGGCGTTGACCGGGATCTGGTGGTGGTTGACACCGAGGCGGTAGCGCTGGGCGTCGCCGTAGGAGAAGAGCCGGCCCTGCAGCATCCGGTCGGGGGAGAAGCTGATGCCCGGGACGACGTTGGCCGGGCTGAAGGCGGCCTGCTCGACGTCCGCGAAGTAGTTGTCGGGGTTGCGGTTGAGCTCCCACTCGCCGACCTCGATCAGCGGGTAGTCCTTCTTCGACCAGACCTTGGTCAGGTCGAAGGGGTGGAAGCGGTAGTTCTCGGCGTCGGCCTCCGGCATGACCTGGATGAACAGCTTCCACTTCGGGAAGTCGCCGTTCTCGATCGCGTCGAAGAGGTCGCGCTGGTGGGACTCGCGGTCCTTGCCGACCAGGGCCTCGGCCTCGGCGTCGGTGAGGTTCTTGATGCCCTGCTGCGTGCGGTGGTGGAACTTGACCCAGAACCGCTCGCCCTCGGCGTTGATGAAGCTGTAGGTGTGCGAGCCGAACCCGTGCATGTGCCGGTAGGTGGCCGGGATGCCGCGGTCCGACATCACGATCGTGACCTGGTGCAGGGCCTCGGGGAGGTTGGTCCAGAAGTCCCAGTTGTTCTCGGCGTTGCGCAGGTTGGTGCGGGGGTCGCGCTTCACCGCGTGGTTGAGGTCCGGGAACTTCAGCGGGTCGCGGAAGAAGAAGACCGGGGTGTTGTTGCCGACGAGGTCCCAGTTGCCCTCTTCGGTGTAGAACTTCACGGCGAAACCGCGGATGTCGCGCTCCGCGTCGGCGGCGCCGCGCTCACCGGCGACCGTGGAGAACCGGGTGAACAGCGGCGTCTTCTTGCCGATCTCGGAGAAGATCTTGGCGCTCGTGTACCGCGTGATGTCGTGGGTCACCGTGAAGGTGCCGAACGCGCCCGAGCCCTTGGCGTGCATCCGGCGCTCCGGGATGACCTCGCGGTCGAAGTGGGCGAGCTTCTCCAGGAACCACACATCCTGCAGCAGCATCGGACCCCGCGGGCCGGACGTCAGCGAGTTCTGGTTGTCGGGAACCGGTGCACCGGCAACCGTGGTCAGCGGCTTCTGGTTGTTCTCAGGCAAGGCTTGCTCCTCGGTGTGGTTCTTCGAGGCACCACCCTACATTGGACAGGATCTAAGGCAAGGAGCCATCTAGAGCCATATCCGCTCTTGAGTTGATGCCGAACCCTGCTAGGGTGCTGCGCATGAGTGATCTCCTGGGGCGGCTTCGCGAACGCGGCTGGCGCCTGACCGCGCAGCGGCGCGTGGTCGCCGAGGTCCTCGACGGGGACCATGTGCACCTGACCGCCGATGAGGTGCACGCCCGCGCGGCGGAGCGGCTGCCCGAGATCTCCCGGGCCACGGTGTACAACACGCTGCGTGAACTGGTGCACCGCGGCGAGGTCCTCGAGGTGTCCACCGACGGCCGCGCCAAGCGCTACGACCCGAACGCGCGTCACCCCCACCACCACCTGCTCTGCGCGCGCTGCGGCTCGATCCGCGACGTGCACCCGACGGGCGACCCCCTCTCCGACCTCCCGGCCTCCCAGTCCTTCGGCTTCACCGTCCTGGAGGTCGAAGTGACCTACCGCGGCATCTGCCCCGACTGCGCCGCCTGACCCCGTCCACCGAGCCGCCCGCTCTCATCCCTTCGGGGCGTTCAGAGCGCCGTCCTCCGCGTGCGCCGACACAGTGGTTCCTGAGCCACATGTATCGGGGACGAGGAGAGGCGCGCCATGGAGATCGCGGTCATCGGCGGTAGGGGATCGATCGGTTCCCGGATCGTCGAGAACCTGAACGCGGCCGGACACCGTCCGGTACCCCACTCGCTGTCCACCGGGGTCGACGTCGCCAGCGGTGAGGGCGCGGGCGGCCACTCCGTGCGGCTCCCCGCGACGCCGCCCCAGCCGGTCGCCGCGAACGACGTGGCGGCCCCGGTGGCGGAGGTCGGGGGACCGGACGTGTTCTTCCTGGACGACCTGGGCCGCCTGACCCCGATCCGCCGCGGGGGTGACGGGCGTACGGTCGTGGCCGCCCACCCGGCCCCCACCCGCTACACCGACTGGCTCTCCTGAATGCCCGAGCACGCCGGTCGCGGCCCCACCCGGGGGGTCACGCCGAAGGGGATCCTCCGGCGCCGGCCGGAGGGGTGGCTGTTCAAGGGGATCTACGGCCTGGTACTGGCCAGCGCGCTGGTGGCGGCCCTGGACGTCCCGGGCGAAGAGGCCAACCCCGGCCAGGACGCGCTGTGGGTCCTGCTCACGGCGCTGACGTCGGGCGCCGCACACGGGTACGCGCACGTCATCGCCCGGCGTGCGTCGGGCGACGCAACGGCCGGGCCGGGCAGGGTGCGCGCGGTGCTCGCCGAGTGGCCGCTGGCCGCCGCCGTACTGCCGACCGTGGCGATGCTGCTCGCCGCGGAGGCCGGATGGTGGGCGGAGGAGACGGCCGCCGACACGGCCCTGGTGTTCAACACCGTCCTGCTCTTCGCGCTGGGCACCTCCGCGGCCCGCGCCGCCGGGCTCGGCCGGCTGTCCTCGTGCCGCGCGGGACTCCTGGACATGCTGCTCGGCCTGGTGGTCATCGCCGCGGACGCGCTGATCGGGTAGCGGGCGTGTCGAGCAGCGGGCCGCCCCGCTCCGACGGCGCCGCCGTCGACGTCGGCGGGACCGGTTCCGCCGGGGACACGCTCGGCTGCCGCCCCGCTCTGCCGCTTCAGCCGTGGAAGGTGGTGACCTCGTCGAGCGGGGCCCGCCCGGCGGTGACCCGGTTCACCGGAGCACTCTCGTCGGCGTAGCCGAAGGAGACGCCCACGAGCAGCCGTCCCTCACCGACGCCGAGTTCGGCGCGGACCGTGTCGGCGTAGAAGCTCAGCAGCCCCTGCGGGCAGCTCGCGACGCCGTAGGCGGTCATCGCCAGCAGGAGGGTCCGCAGATAGGCGCCCACGTCCGAGGCCAGCCCGGGCCCGCCGTCCCCGGCGACGAACAGGAAGGCGGCGTGCGGCGCGCCGTAGAAGCGCAGGCTTTCCTCTTTGTAGGCGGCGCGCGAGGCCTGATCGCCCGGAGCGATGCCCAGCGCTCCGTACAGTCCGGCGCCGAAGGCCGCCCGGCGCGCCCGCTGGACCTCGGAGTACATGTCGTCGGAGTACGGGAAGTCGACCGGGATCCGGTTCGCGGCGTGAGCCGCCCGCAGGGCGTCCGTCAGGCGCTCGCGCGTGGCGCCGCTCGCCACCTCCACCCGCCACGGCTGTGCGCGTAGAGCGTCCGCTTGGACACCGGTGCCGACGACTTCCGGGTGCTCGCCGACTTCGCCCGGTCCTGCGCGACGCCCGAGCGGGGAGGCCGCGGCGGATAGGCGGAGGCCGGCTCAGTCCTCGATCCAGCCGTGCCCCTCGCTGAACTTCAGGAGCGCGCCGCGGACGGTGAGGATCTGTTCCGCGGTCAACTGCGGGCTCGCGGTCAGCAGCAGTTCCGTCACGTCACGCCGGTACTCGTCGGCGCTCAGCACATCGCACAGCGGCTGGCCGTTCTCGTCGGACATCACGGCCCTGGGCACGGCCTCCTGACGGCGCCGCGCGGGCGGCTGGTGCCGCTCTCCCTCGGGGAGCCGGATGCCCGACGCCTTGAGCCCCCGCTCCCCGCTCTCCACCTCGAACTCCACGACCAGACCGGCACGCACGTACTCCTCGGGAATGAGCAGATCGTTCACGTGCAGGAAGATGTCCTCGCCGCCGTCCTCCGGCGCGATGAACCCATAGCCCCGCGTACTGTCGAAACGCACCACACGACCCGCGACCATGCGGACCCCCAACCTCTGGAAACCACAGGACTCCAGGGCCCTTCCCCGGAGCCGTTGGCATGCTATCCGGTGTCTTCCGGCCGTGCTCCCGGTGAACGCGCCGAGCCGGTCGAAAGGCGCTGCCGACGCCGACGGCCGCGGAAGTTACCGGTGCGACACATCTTGACCCCTTGATCGCCGCGGATTACCGTTCCCGCGTTTGCATCGGTTTGAAACGATTCAATCCGTATTCCATCCACGGAAACTCCTCCGAACCCTGGGGCGCACTCATGCACGAACTCGTCTCGCAGCGTGGCGGGATGTCCCGACGCGCGGTGCTGGCCGCCGCCGTGACGGCGGGGGTGACCGCCACCGCCGTCACCGCCTCGCCCGGCGCCGCCGCCCTCCCCACCGGCCCGGCCGCAGGCCCGGCCGCCGGACCGGCCCGGTGGTTCGCCGATCCCGCCCGGTCGGTGCG
Organism: Streptomyces violaceorubidus; assembly: GCF_000717995.1. Lineage (GTDB taxonomy): Bacteria > Actinomycetota > Actinomycetes > Streptomycetales > Streptomycetaceae > Streptomyces > Streptomyces violaceorubidus. The sequence continues at coordinate 89,290 of NZ_JODM01000008.1, read as the reverse complement.
CCCGAAGTTCCGCTGGTGGTGGCCGGACGGTCTGGTCGACCCCGACGAGGTGGCCCGCGAGATCGACCAGATCGCGGACGCCGGGTTCGGCGGAGCCGAGATCGCCGCCGTCCACCACAGCATCCGGGACAAGTCCCTCCTGGACACCGCCCACCACGGCTGGGGCAGCAGGTCCTGGCGCGACGGCGTCGAGGCCGCCCTGCGCCGGGCCGTGCGACGCGGCCTGACCGTCGACCTCACCCTGGGCCCGAGCTGGCCCGTGGCCGTCCCCGGCGTCACCCCCGACGACGAGGCCGCCGCCAAGGAACTCGCCCACGGGCGCGCCTCGCTGGCCGCCGGAGCGACCTACCGCGGGCCCGTACCCGCGCCCGTCCACGAACCGGCGTCCGGCGTCCGCGCGCAGCGCCTCCTCGCGGTCCAGGCCGCCCGCGTCGACGCCGCCTACTCCACCCGCAAGGAGACCGGCCTCGACCCCGCCAGCATCCGCGACCTCACGGACACCGTCACCGACGGCGGTCTGACCTGGACGGCCCCCGCGGACGGGGAGTGGATGCTGATCTCCTACTGGCAGCGGGGCTCGGGACAGCAGCCGGAGTCCGGGCCGCACTCCGCGCCCGCCGCCTTCGTCGTCGACCACCTGAGCGCGGCGGGCACCAGCGCCGTCACCGACTACTGGGAACGGCACGTCCTCACCGGCTCACTGCGAAGCCTGCTCAAGGCCGCGGGCGGTGCCTTCTTCGAGGACTCGGTGGAACTGGAGTCCGAGGGCCTGGTCTGGACGGCGGGCCTGCCCGAGGCCTTCGAGCGGCGTACGGGCCGACCGCTGCTGCCCTGTCTGCCCGCCCTCGTCCTCGACCACAGCAACCAGGTGTTCGCCTTCGAGGCCCAGCTGACCCGGCAGATCCGGCACGACTTCTGGGCCACGGTCTCCGACCTCTTCAACCGGCACCACGTCGGCGCCCTGAAGGACTGGGCGCACTCCCTCGGCATGACCCTGCGCGCGCAGCCGTACGGACTGCAGACCGACGCCATCGCGACCGCCGCGATCCTCGACATCGCGGAGGGGGAGTCCCTCGGATTCAAGAACCTGGACGACTACCGGTGCCTGGCCGGCGGCCGCGACATGGCGGGGCACACCGTCCTGTCCTGCGAGGCCGGCGCCTACAACGGCTCGGCCTACAGCACCACGTGGGACCGCGTGCTGCGCACCATGGGCGGCGCCTACGCCGCGGGGGTCAACCAGACGGTGATGCACGGCTTCTCCTACGCGAGTGCCCCGGAGGCACAGTGGCCCGGCTTCGCCGCCTTCAGCCCCTACAACGGCACGCCGGGATACGGCGAGTCGTGGGGGCCGCGGCAGCCGACCTGGCGGCACGCCGGGGACATCGCCGGTTACCTCGGCCGCGTCCACGCGGTCCTGCAGTCGGGCACCGCCCGCGCGGACGTGGCCGTCTTCCGGCAGACCGGCTACTCGGCCACCGGCATCGGCGCCTCCTGGTTCACCTCGACCGGCGTCCCGCTCGGATGGACGCACCAGTTCCTCAGCGGTCCCCTCCTCGACCTGCCGAACGCCGTCGTCTCGGGCGGGCGACTGGCCCCCGACGGACCGGCCTACAAGGCGCTCTTCGTCGAGGGCGACTTCTTCTACGGCTCCACCCCGACCCTCGCCCTCGCCGACGCCCGCAAGATCCTCGGCTACGCGCGGGCCGGCCTGCCCGTGGTGCTCCTGGGCGCCTTCGACCAGGCGCTGACGCCGGGCGTCCCGGAGGCCGGCGAGACCGAGCGGCTGCGCGACGTGCTCACCCGCCTGCTCGCGCTGCCCCACGTCGTCCGCGTCACCGAGAAGACCGCCGTCGGCGACGCCCTCGCGGCGCTCGGCGTCACCCCGGACGTGCGCCACTCCGTACCGTCGACGCTCCTGAACGCCCACCGGGTCACGGCGGACGCGGACTACTACTACCTGGTCAACGGCAAGCACGCGGAGACCGTCAAGCCTCCGGTGGCCGCCATCGACCACGAGGTCACCCTGCGCCGCACGCACGGCCGCGACGCGGTGCCTTACCTCCTCGACCCCTGGACGGGCCGGGTCGTACGGGTGGGCCGCTACACGAAGGACGGTCAGGACGTGACGTTCCGCGTCGCCCTGCGGCCCGGCCAGACGCTCGTCGTCGCGCTGGGGCGCCCGGGCCTGTTCGGCGACCGGCACGGCAACCGCCCGCACGCCCTCTCCTCGGACGCGGACGACGTGCTGTTCACCGCCCGCGGCCTCACCGTACGGGCCGGGGCGGCCGGTACCTACCGCACGCGGCTGTCCCAGGGCCGGACCGTCACCACCACCCTCCCCGCGGTCCCCGACCCGATCGAACCGGACCGGTGGCACGTCGAGGTCGAGGACTGGCACCCCGGGGACCGCCCGACCCGGACCGAACGGGTGCGCCGCACCCTGACGCTCGACACCCTGCTGCCCTGGTCGGCCATCCCGGAGTTGGAGGACAGCGCGGGCATCGGCCGCTACCGCACCACGGTCACCCTCCCCGGCGACTGGGGGCCCGCCCACGGCGCACTCCTGGAGCTGGGGCAGGTCAGTGACACCTTCCGGGTGAGCGTCAACGGCGTGGACGCGGAGCCGGCCGACCGGCTCGACCCCGTCGTCGACGTGGGCCCGCTGCTGCGCCGGGGCACGAACACCATCGAGATCGAGGTCGCGACGCCCCTCGTCAACCGGCTCCGGGTGAGCCGTCCGGAGGTCTTCGCGGGGCTCGCCCGCCAGCAGTACGGGCTGGTGGGACCGGTGCGGCTGGTCCCGTACGCGCAGCAGACGGTCTGACCCCAGGAAAGGATTGAACGATTCAAAAAAGCGCGGACGGTGCCGAGGCCCGTCCGCGCCGAGTCATGCCCGATCCACCTCCACCGACCCCCGGTTTTAGGGACTTAGGGCGCGTCAGCTGGTTCTTGTGGGAACCCTTGACGCCCCTGGTGGGGCCACTTAGCGTCTGCGTCGAATCGAATAAAACGATTCAATCGAAGGGAGCTGAGCCCCGCACCATGCCCGCACCGCACAGCAGACCCGCCCCCTCCCGACGCCAGGTGCTGTTCACCGCGTCGGCCGCAGCGGCCACCGCCGCGACCACGAGCCTTCCCGCCGCGGCGGCTGCCCCGGAAGCCCCCGCCGGGGCGGCGCCCCCACCGACGAGAGCCGCACACCGCCCGGGGCCCCCGCTCGAGCCCTTCCCCCTCTCGGCCGTACGCCTCCTCGACAGCCCCTTCCTCGCCAACATGCGGCGCACCTGCGCGTACCTCCTCTTCGTGGACCCCGACCGGCTGCTGCACACCTTCCGGCTCACCGTGGGCCTGCCCTCCTCAGCCGAACCCTGCGGCGGCTGGGAGGCCCCCGACGTCCAACTGCGCGGCCACACCACGGGGCACCTCCTCAGCGCCCTGGCCCAGGCCCACGCCCACACCGGCGAGAGTGCCTACGCGGACCGGGCCCGCCTGCTCGTCTCGGCCCTGGCCGAGTGCCAGCGGGCGGCACCGGCGGCCGGGTTCCACCGCGGCTACCTCTCCGCGTTCCCGGAGTCGGTCTTCGACCAGTTGGAGGCCGGCGGCAAGCCCTGGGCGCCGTACTACACCCTGCACAAGATCATGGCCGGTCTCCTCGACCAGTACCGGCTCAGCGGGAACCGGGAGGCGTTCGACGTCCTGCTGGAGATGGCCGCCTGGACCGAGGCGCGCACGGCCCCGCTGTCGCGCGAGCGGATGCAGAGCGTGCTCAAGGTCGAGTTCGGCGGCATGAACGACGTCCTCGCCCGGCTCCACCTGGAGACCGGCGACCCGGTGCACCTGCGCACCGCCCGCCGCTTCGACCACGACGAGCTCTACGCCCCGCTCGCCGCCGGCCGCGACGAACTCGCCGGGCGGCACGCCAACACGGAGATCGCCAAGGTGGTCGGCGCCGTACCGGCCTACGAGGCCACCGGCGACCGGCGCTACCTGGACATCGCCGACACCTTCTGGACCACCGTCGTACGCCACCACTCCTACGCCATCGGCGGCAACTCCAACCAGGAACTCTTCGGACCGCCCGACGAGATCGCGAGCCGCCTCTCGGAGGTCACCTGCGAGAACTGCAACAGCTACAACATGCTCAAACTCGGCCGGGACCTCTTCCGCCACGACCCGGAGCGCACCGAGTACCTGGACCACTACGAGTGGACGCTGTACAACCAGATGCTCGCCGAGCAGGACCCCGAGTCGGCGCACGGCTTCGTCACCTACTACACGGGTCTGTGGGCGGGCTCGCGGCGTGAACCCAAGGGCGGCCTCGGCTCGGCCCCGGGCAGCTACAGCGGGGACTACGACAACTTCTCCTGCGACCACGGCACCGGCCTGGAGACGCACACCAAGTTCGCCGACACCGTCTACTTCCGCACCCCCGGCACACGCCGTCCCGTGCTCCACGTCAATCTGTTCATCCCCTCCGAAGTGCGCTGGGCGGAGCTGGGCGTGACCCTCCGCCAGGAGACCGACATCCCCACCGGCGACCGGACCCGCCTGACCGTCACCGAGGGAGCGGCCAGGTTCTCGCTGCGGATCCGCGTCCCCGGCTGGCTGGCGGCGAGCGACGCCCGCGCCGAGCTGAAGGTGAACGGCCGACGCACCGGTGACCGGCTCGAACCGGGCACCAGCACGACGGTGACACGTCACTGGCGGACCGGGGACCACGTCGAACTCCTCCTGCCCCGCGTCCCCGTTTGGCGCCCGGCGCCCGACAACCCCCAGGTGAAGGCGGTGTCGTACGGCCCTCTGGTCCTCGCGGGAGGCTACGGGGACACGCCGCTCGCGACGCTGCCCGCCGTCCGACCCGACACGCTGCGCCGCACGCCCGGCGAGCCCACCCGGTTCACGGTCCTGGCGGACGGCCGGCAGGTCACGCTCCGCCCCTTCCACGAGATCCACCACCAGCGCTACAACGTGTACTGGTCGGTCGCACCCCCGCCCGGGCCCGCCGGTGACGTGGCCCGCTACGCCCTCGACGAAGGACACGGCACCTCGGTGGCGGACCGCACCGGGACCTTCGCCGACGGCACCCTGACCGGCGGCGCGACCTGGAGCACCGAAGGCGGCACGACGGCGGTGACGCTCGACGGACGCGGCGGCCATGTCGTACTCCCCGCCGGACTGCCCGGTGGACTTGAGAAGTTGACCGTTTCCGCCCGCGTCCGCGTCGACACCCTCGCCTCCTCCGTCCGGGTCTTCGACCTGGGATACAGCAAGGACACGTACCTCTTCCTCGCGGCGACCACGGGCGCCGGGCGGGCCCGCGCCGCCCTGAAGATCGCGGGCATGGAGGCCGAGGACTTCGTCGACGCCACCGGACCGCTGCCCCTCGGCCGCTGGACCCACGTGGCGCTCACCCTCGCCGACGGCATCGGCGTGCTCTACGTCGACGGCGCCGAAGCCGGGCGGAACGCTGCCATGGTCGCCCGTCCCCTCCTGCTCGGCCGGACCAGCCGCAACTACCTGGGCCGGTCCCAGAACAGCACCCACCCCTACCTGCACGGCGCCGTCCGCGACTTCCGGCTGCACAACCGCGCCCTCACCGCCGACCAGGTACGGCGCCTCGCCCAGGGCTGATCACCCCCCCCGCGGCCCAGGCCGCCCCTCCTCCGCACCCCACCTCCACCCGGGAGCACAGCCATGCCCGAACACCCCCTGTCCAGACGCCGCTTCGTGGCCGCGGCCGGTGCCACCGGCGCCCTGGCCGTCGTCGGCCTTCCCGACGCCGCCCACGCCGCCGGTCCACCCGCCAAACCGGCCGGGCAGGAGCGGGACGGCTGGTCCGCCCGGCACTTCGCCGATCCGCGCCACGACAGCCGCCCCACCGTCTACTGGTACTGGAACGGCCCCGTCACGCCCGAACTGGTCGACCGCCAGCTGGCCGACCTGCGGTCCAAGGGCATGTACGAGGTGATCCTCTTCTCCTTCGACAACGCCGAGATGACGCCGGTGTTCTTCACCGAGGAGTGGTTCGACATCGTGGGCCACGTCCTGAGCACCGCCGAACGCACCGGCATGCGGGTCTGGTTGTTCAACGACGACCACTTCCCCAGCGGCCGGGCCGGCGAGTTCATCGTCAAGGGCGGACGGGTCGGCAACCGCACCTACGCCCCCCGGCCCGAGCTGCGCCTGAAGGCACTCGCCCGCTCCACCACCGTGGTGCGCGGGCCCGCGTCGATCGACCTCGGGCGCAGCACCGGCCTCGGCGTGGAGGCGGGGCGGCTGGTCGCGGACGCCGCGGTCCTCGACGGCGCCGCCGTGCTGAGGGACAGCCAGGCGTGGGGCGAGGTCACCGTCACCGGCAGCGCGAAGGCCGAGCACGGCGCGGCCGGACTCCTCGTGCGGGCCTCGGCCGACGGGCGCACCGGATACGCCGTCGCCTTCGACCAGACCGGCGTGGTCACCGTGGAGCGGCTGGGCGACGGTGCCGAACCGGCCGAACTGCTGCGCAGCAGCCGCACCGACGGCTTCAACAAGACCAAGTTCCACACCCTCCGGATCGCCCTGAGCGGCGGCGGTCTCTCCGTCACCCTCGACGGCAGGGACAAGGGGACCGTGGACGGCCTGGCCGAGCAGACGGGCGGAGTCGGGGTGCGCGCCGTCGGCGACCAGCGGGCGCTGTGGGAGAGCCTCGCCGTCGAGTCGGCCGACGGCACCGCCCTGTACACCGGCTCCTTCGACCGCTCCTCCGCCGCGGGCGACTTCCCCGAACGCGCGCTGCCCGCCGAGGGATTCACCCTCGCGGCCGCCGCCGCCCGGCCCACCGCGTCCACCGCCGCCACCGACGTCGTGGACCTGACCGACCGGCTCACCGGCCACCACACCTGGCAGGTGCCGGCGGGGGAGTGGCAGGTCGACCTCTTCGGCGGCGTACTCCTCGCCGACGACAGCCAGGGCTACAGCCGCAGCTACGTCGACCTGCTCGACGACGAACCCGTCGAGCTGTTCCTGGACATCGTCCCCGGCGAGTACCACCGCCGGTTCGGACGCTACTTCGGGACGGTCGTCCCCGGCTTCTGGGACGACGAGCCGTTCTTCGCCTCGGCCGAGGCCCACTTCAAGCGCCTGCCCTGGTCACCGGCTCTCGACCGTGCCCTGCGCGCCGTCGGTGTCACCCCCGGCCTCGCCTACGCCGCCGCCTTCGACGACCTCGGCCGCCTTGGCCGCATCGCCCGCGGCAACTTCTGGAAGGCCGTCTCCGACCGCTTCGCCACCGCGTTCCGCAAGCAGGCCCAGTGGTACGAGAAGCGCGGCGTCGCCCTGATCACCAACCCGCTCTACGACGAGACCGCCCCCGCCAAGCGCATCGCCTCCACCGGCGACCTGCACAAGGTCCACCAGTGGGCCCAGGTGCCCGGCGGCGACATCATCACCGCCGAGTACGTGGCCGGTGAGCCCACCATGATCCCGCGCAACCCGGTCTCCGTGGCCCACCAGATGGGCCGCGAACGGGCCCTGCTGGAGATGTTCGGCAACATGGGCTGGCAGGTCACCCCCGGCTTCGTGCACGCGACCGTCGGCGCGCAGGCCGCCCGCGGTGTCAACCTGACCGTGCTGCACGCCCTGTGGACCGACGAGAGCCGCGTGTACTTCCCGCCGCCCTTCGGCCCGCGCGCCCCCTGGTGGTGGTCCATGCGGCCGCTCGCCGAGTGGATCGGCCGGGTCATGGAGGCCGGCCGCGGCACCTCGGCCGCCCGTACCGCGCTGGTGCAGGCGCAGCGGGCCGCCGAGCAGTGGGCCGGCACCGACCTGCAGCAGGACGTGGACGCACCGCTCAGCGAGGCGGCCTACGCCCTGGAACGCGCCCAGGTCGACTTCGACCTGCTGCACGAGGGCGCCCTGACCCGGGACCCCGCGCTGCTGGCCCACGCCGAGGTCCGCGAGGGCCGCCTGGTCGTCGGGGCGGCCGCCTACGACCTCGTCGTCATCCCCCGGACACCGGTCCTGGACGCCGACGGGGTAGGCGTGCTGCGCGAGTTCGTCCGGGCCGGCGGCACCGTGATCGCGGTCGGCGCCCTGGACGCCGAGGAGGCCGACGGCGGCGACCGCACCCTCGCCCACGGACTCGCCGACCTGTTCGGCGACCGGGTCCCCGCCCGCAGGACCCTGGGTCGCGGACACGCCGTACGGGTCACGGACACCGGCGCGCTCGGGGTTGCCGCCGTCGAGGCCGGCGCCGCGGCGGCCGTCCTGGACCCGGCCCAGGACGCCGTCCGCGTGCTGCGGGTGCGCCAGGGCCCCGACACCGTCTTCCTGATCAACAACGAGAGCGGCGCGCAGGTGCGCACCGTCGCCGCCCTCCCGGCCACCGGCCTGCCCGAGACCTGGGACCCCGCGACCGGCACCGGCGGACCCGCCCCCGTGTACCGGACCGCCAAGGACGGTGTGCGGGTGCCGCTGGACCTGGAGCCCTACCAGACCGCCGTCGTCGTGGTCCGCGGCGGCCACCGCGAGCGGCCCCACCTCACCGAGTCGACCGTGCCCGTCCTGTCCGTGGAACGCCACGGGCCCGTGCTCCGCGCCACGGTGGAGGCCTCGGAGGCCGGCACCCACCGCCTCGTCGGCACCGACGGCGGCCACCGCTACCACGGCACCGTACGCGTCGACGACCCGCTCGCCCCGGTCCCGGTCGACGGCGACTGGACGCTCACCTTCGAACGCGAGGGCGCCCAGCCGGTCACCGCGCCCCTCGGCAGCTGGACCGAGCACGACGCGCTGTTCTCCGGCAGCGGCACGTACACCACCGACATAGATGTCGACGCCGCCCGGCTGCGCGACCGCCGGGTCCTGCTGGACCTCGGCGACGTCCGCGACGTCGCGGAGGTGACCGTGAACGGGACCGTGCTGCCACCGCTGCTGTGGGCCCCGTTCGTGGCCGACGTCACGGGCCATGTCGCGGCCGGGCGCAACACGCTGGGCGTCCGGGTCGCCAACACGCTGTCCAACGAGCGCAAGAAGCCACTGCCGTCCGGCCTGCTCGGCCCCGTGGCCCTTCGCTTCCGGCGCCGGACCACGGTCGAACTGCGCCGAGTCTGAAGCTGCCCGGGACCGCCCCGATCACCCGCCAGGCAAAGGAGCCGCCATGCCCACAACCAACCCGCTCGGCAGACACCGAACCGCCGCCGCCCTCGCCGGTGTCACCGCCTTCGTCACCCTGCTGGCCGGCGCGGTCACCGCCGACGCCGCGACCACCGGCACCCTCGCCCCGACCGGCCTGCGCACCCAGCACCTGACCGAGGCCCTCGGCATCGACGACACCACCCCCGACCTCAGCTGGCAGACCACCGCCGACGCCCCGAACACGCGCCAGGCCGCCTACCGCGTCCAGGCCGCCACCTCCCGCCAGCGGCTCCGCGCCTCCCGGCCCGACCTCTGGGACTCGGGGAAGGTCGCATCGTCGGTGCCCGGGACCACATACGCGGGCAAGAACCCCGGATCCCGGGCGAAGGTCTACTGGCGCGTCATGCTCTGGTCCGGCGACGGGAAGCGGCACGGCGGCTGGAGCAGCACCGCTGTCTTCGAGACCGGCCTGACCCGGCCCTCGGACTGGGGCGCGCAGTGGATCAGCCACCCCGACTGGCGGCTGAGCGACCGGACCGTCGAACCGGTCGTCGTGCATCTGCCCCGCACCACCGCCCGCTACGTACGACTGGACGTCACCCGGCTCGGCCTGCCCCTCGCCGAGTCCTTCCCGGACCGCACCTGGCGCCTCCAGCTCGGCGAGATCGACGTCCGCGACTCCGGCACCGCCACCTCCGGCCTGGCCCGCGGCGCCGCCGTCACCGCGTCCGAGAGCAACACCGTGCGCAAGACCTGGGAGCCCGCCCTCGCCGTCGACGGCCTGCCCAACAGCGCCCTGCAGACCGCGGCGGGCTACGCGAGCGCCGCGCACACCGGACCGGACGTCTCCGACGCGCCGATCACCCTCACCCTCGACCTGAAGACCGCGAAGACCTTCGACGAGGTGGCGCTCTACCCCCGCGCCGACGTCCTCACCGACGACGGCCGGATCCCCGGATTCCCCGTCGACTACACCGTCTCCGCCGCCGACAGCGCCGAGGGCCCCGCCACCCGGCTCGCCGAGATCACCGGCCAACGGCAGCCCACCCCCTACCTGCCCGCCGGACTGCCCCTGCTCACCGACGACTTCACCCTGCCGAAACGGGTCCGCAGCGCCCGCCTCTACATCGCCGGACTGGGCGTCTACGAGGCGAGTGTCAACGGCGAACCGGTGGGCGACGCGGTCCTGGAGCCGGCCAACACGGACTTCGCCGAACGCGTCCAGTACGCCACGTACGACGTCACCGACCGGCTGCGCACCGGCGCCAACACGCTCGGCGTCGCCCTCGGCAACGGCATGTCCAACGTCGTCAGCACCGCCGACCGCTACCGCAAGCTCTACGGCAACCTCAGCGATCCCAAACTGATCGCCCGCCTGGAGGTGACCCTGGCCGACGGCCGGGTGCGCACGATCACCAGCGGCGACGACTGGCGCACCACGCTGGGCCCGACCACCGCGTCGAACTGGTACGGCGGCGAGGACTACGACGCCCGGCGTGAGATCCCCCGGTGGGACGAGCCCTCCGGCGACCGGCGCGGCTGGCGGCACGCGGTCGAGGTGGCCGGCCCCGGCACCGCCGACCGGCCCGCCCTGCTCAGCGCCCGGGAGACCGAGCCGATCCGCGTCGTGGAGACCCTGAAGGGCGAGCCGGTCGACGGCGCCGAGGGCAGCCGCGTCTTCGACCTGGGCCGCAACATCGCCGGCTGGCCCGAGATCACCGTCCGCGCGCCGAAGGGCACCGCGATCCGCGTCTACCCGGCCGAGAGCCTCAAGGACGGCCACGCCTTCCAGTCCATCAGCAACGTCGGCGCTCCCGTCTGGGACAGCTACACCACCGCGGGCGGCCGGGAAGCCGAGACCTGGCACCCCCGCTTCAGCTACCACGGCTTCCGCTACCTGGAACTGCGCGGGGTGCCCGAGAACGCGACGGTGAGCGTCCGCGGCCACGTCCTGCGCACCGACAACGCCTCGGTCGGCGACTTCACCAGCTCCGATCCACTGATCAACGGCATCCACTCGCTGATCCGCCGCTCCGTCGAGGGCAACATGATGAGCGTGCTCACCGACTGCCCGAGCCGCGAGAAACTCGGCTGGCTCGAACAGAACCAGCTCGTCTTCCCCGCCCTCGCGGGCAACTACGACATGCGGGCCTACCTCCGCAAGATCGTCCGGGACATGGCCGACGCGCAGACCACCGAGGGCCTGGTCCCGAGCACCGTCCCGGAGTACACCAACCTGCCCGGCGCCTACCGCAACGACGCCAACTGGGGCGGCGCCTTCGTCCTCGTCCCCTGGCAGCTCTACCTCACCTACGGCGACCGCCAGACCCTGGAGACCTACTACCCGGACATGCGGCGCTACGCCGCCTTCCTGGAGACCCAGGTCGCCGACGGCATCCTCGACTACGGCCTCGGCGACTGGTTCACCCCCGACCGGACCTTCCCCCGCGCGGTGGCGGGCACCTACGGGTACTGGCGGGTGACCGACACCCTCGGCCGGATCGCCTCGCTCCTCGGCGACACCGCCGCGGCCGAGGAGTACCGCCGGAAGGCCGCCGCGAGCGTCGAGGCGCTGACGGCGAAGTACTACGACACCGCCACCGGCACCTTCGGCGGCGGCGGACACGGCGCGGAGGCACTCGCGCTCGACATGGGCGCCTACCCGGCGGGGGAGCGGGACCGTCTGCTCGCCCACTTCACCGGCGCGATCAAGGCCGCCGGGAACCACCTGGTCCTGGGCGAGATCTCGCTGCCCGCCGCCTTCCGGGTGCTGAGCGCGGCGGACCGCGACGACCTCGTGCACGCCATCGCCACCCGGACCACCAGCCCCAGCTACGGCTACCAGGTGCTCGCGGGCAACACCACCCTGGGCGAGTCCTGGGACGGCGGTCCCGGCCAGTCCCAGAACCACTTCATGCTCGGCGCCATCGACTCCTGGTTCACCACCCGCGTCGCCGGCATCGCCCAGACCGAGGACTCCGTCGGCTACGCGAAGCTCCTCATCGACCCGGCGGTGGAGGGCGACATGACCTCCGCCGCGGGCTCCTACCGCACCCCGTACGGCGTCGCCCGCACCGACTGGGAACGCTCGGACGACCGCTTCCGCCTCACCGTGGACGTCCCGGCGGGCAGCACCGCGGAGGTGCGCGTGCCGGTCCTCGGCAAGCACGCCGAGGCACCCGACGGCGCGCGGCTGCTGCGAATGACCGGAGGGGAGGCCGTGTACGAGGTCGGCTCGGGCCACTGGACCTTCCGGTCGACCGTGGCACGCGCCCACTAGGACGCGGAACCGGGCGGGGCGGCCGACGTACGTCGCGCCCGCACCGCCCGGCATGTCGCGGCCCGCGCCGCCACGGCGGTCGGCGAGGATTTTGTCCGGGGCCGGACGAGGCGAGGAGAGGACCACGAAGGGCAATCGGCGACGGCATCTCCGTCTCCCCGCGAGCTCACGGCAGGACCCGCACGCGTGGGCCGCGCGGCTGCTGACCGCCTCCGCGGGCGCCGTCAACGCCTGGGGCTTCCTCTCCCTCGGCGGCGTCTTCACCAGCGTGGTCACCGCCAACTCGGCCCTGATCGGGGTCGGTCTGGGCGGCGCGGACGCGAAACTCGGCGCCCTGGCCGCCGTCGCGGTGCTCTGCTACGTGCTCGGCGCGGCGGCAGCCGGCTGGACGGCCGGCCGAGCCCGAAGGGGTGGGCGCCCGCGCCCCTCCGGCTTCCTGCTGATCGAACTGCTCCTGCTGTGGGCCGTGGTGGGGTGGTGGCTCGCCGTGGACGGGGATCCGTCGGTCGGGGAGCGCACGGCGATGCTCGGCACGGTGGCGGCCGCCATGGGATGCCAGAACGCCGGTGTCCGAGTGGCCATGGGCGCCCAGGCGCCGACGGCGTACCTGACGGGCCTGCTGACCGGGGCCGTCACCGACGCGGTGACGGCCCGGCGCGTCCCCTGGCGCGTCCTGGCCACGATGGCGCTCCTGGTCCTCGGTGCGGCATCCGTCACGCTGCTGGAACGGCTGCTGCCCCGCGCCGCCCCGCTGCTCCCCGCGCTGCTCGTGACGGCGGCCTGGCTGACCGTCCACGCGCGTACGTGGGTCAGGCACGCGTCGTGACGGGTGCCGAACCCCCGCGGTCCCCCGGGCCGCGGCCCCGGTGGTCAGTCCAGGCGCCCCACCCGGAAGGCGGTCGTGCACTCCCGCTCCCCACCGGGGGCCGGCAACGTCATGGACCCGTGCTCGCGGGCGGCGGCCTCGCCCTGCACGGGGTGCGTGGACGGTTCGAAGCCGGCCGCGTAGGCCACCTCGCGCAGGTGCAGCCACGGGAAGACGGATGGGAACCGGGCCGTGTCGAACCCCGACTCGCCGTGGACGCCGACGCGTTCGTCGACCAGGCGGGCCGGGTCAGGCCCGCCGCGTCGGGCTCCGGTGCGTGCTCGTAGACCTGCTCGACGGAGCCCGGCGGCGGGGCGGGCACCTCGGTGTGGGACACGCCCTGCTCGGCGACGCCGTCACTGCGCCACAGCTGCGGTGCGGCGGCAGTTCGTAGCGGGCGCCCCCGTCCAGGCGGACCTGCGGTGGTCCGGGTGTTGGATGGGCGCATGAGCCAGACGACAGCAGCCCTGCGCCTGCGGCGGGCGATCGACCGGACCCGGCACGCTACACGGGAACGGGCCCGAGTCGGACGCCGCCCGGAGAAGGCGGACGACGTGCGGGGCACCTTCGCCACGGACGGGGCACTGGGCTTCGACCCCTTTCCCTTCCTGCGGGCGCTGCACGCCGCCGGATCGCACGCCGTGGTCATCGGCCAGGTCGCCGGCATCATGCACGGCTCCGCCGAACTGACCGGAGACCTGGACCTGTTGTGGGACGGCACCCACGACGAGGCGCGCGCCCTGCGTGCCGCCCTCGCCGCGTGCGGCTGTACCGAACCGCCGGACCTCGACCGGGAACAGGTGGCGTACCGCGTCACAGGCGCCGACGGAGACCTGTGCACGCCCGTCCTGCGCTGGGGCGACCTGGACGTGACGCCCTGCCTGACCCGGGCCGAGACGACTCACGACCCGGCCGGCTTCACCGTCCGCTACGCCGCCCTCGACGATCTGATCCGCATGCGCCGGGCCCTCGGCCGCCCGAAGGACCACCGCCGCGCGGACGAACTCGCCCGACTGCGCTCCTGACCGGGAGCGGCCCGCTCACGCGCGGTGCGCGCGGCGGGAGCCGGCGGCCGGTTCGTTGACGGGGTACCGCGCGGGTTCCCCGGTCAGGACCCGCACGGCCTCCTCCGCCGCGATGGTGCGTACCGTCCCGACGGCTTCCTCGGAGTAGTAGGCCGCGTGCGGGGTGACGATCACGTTCGGCAGTTCGAACAGGGGGTTGCTGGGCTGCCAGTCGCGTTGCTTCGCGGGCTCCTCCTCGATGTCGTCCAGCGCCGCCCCGGCGATCCACCCCTCGCTCAGCGCCCGGTACAGCGCCGCGTCCTCCACGATGGGCCCGCGCGCGGTGTTGACGAGGACGGCGGTGGGCTTCATACGGCGGAGCGTCGCGCGGTCGAAGGTGTGGTGCGTCTGCGGCGTGAGCGGTGCCTGCACCACGAGGTGGTCGGCGCCCTCCACCAGTTCGTCGAAGGAGACCGGCCGCACCTGGCACGCGCGGATCTCGGACGCGTCGACGAAGGGGTCGTGCGCCCACACCTCGACACCGAACCCCCGCGCCCGCTCGGCGATGAGCCGCGCGATGGCGCCGAACGAGAGGATGCCCAGCACCTGCCCCCTGAGCCTGTGGACGGGCCGACCCGTCTTCCAGTGCCATTCGCCCCGTCGCGTCGCACCGTCGTACCGGCAGATCTTGCGGGCCGCCGCGAGCCAGAGCGCGACGGCGTGGTCGGCGACCTCGTCGGCGCACCAGTCGTTGGGTGCGTTCGTGACCTGGATTCCGTGCCGCGTCGCGGCGTCGACGTCGACGATGTCCACACCGGTGCCGTAGCGGGCGATCACCCGGCAGTGGGGCAGCGCGGCGACGGCGCGGGAACCGACGCGCGCGTACTGGGTCAGGATGCCCCCGGCCTCCCTGCCCGCCTCGATCACCTCGTCCTCGCTCTTGCACTGCGCGGCGACGAGCCGGAGCCCGGCGCCTTCGACGATCGCGCGTTCGATGTCCACGTCGCCGAAGTCGGAGTCGGCGATCAGAACCGTTCGGTCCGGGTCAGTGCGAGTCACGCGGAATCCCCTTGGTGTGGACGAGATCCTGGTAGGACACGGCGAGTTCGAGGCAGCCGCCGGTGTCCAGCTGACCGACCGTGGCACGGTAGATCTCCTGCCACGGTGTCTGGTGCTCCAGTGCCGGAGGTTCGTACCGGGCCATCCGCTCGGCGATCTCCTCGTCCGGCAGGAGGACGTCCACGCGTGCCCGGTCCAGGTCGATGCGGATCCGGTCGCCGGTGCGCAGGACGGCGAGATTGCCGCCGGCCGCCGCCTCGGGGCTGGCGTTGAGGATGGACGGTGCGTCCGACGTGCCGCTCTGGCGCCCGTCACCGAGCGCCGGCAGCGCGGTGAGGCCCCGTCTGCTCAGCGAGGCGGGGAGCTCCATGTTCACGACCTCGGCCGAACCCGGGTATCCGACCGGCCCCGTGTAGCGGATGACGAGGATGCAGTCCTGGTCGATGTCCAGTTCCGGGTCCTCGATGCGGGCGTGGTAGTCCTCGGGGCCGTCGAAGACGATCGCGCGGAACTCGAAGACGGACGAACCGTCGGCGCCCGGCAGGCGACGGGCCCGGAAGTCGTCGGTGATGACGGAGGTCTTCATGATCGCGGAATCGAACAGGTTCCCGCTCATGACGAGGAGGCCGCCCCGGGCGGTCACGGGATCGTCGAGGGGACGGATGACCGCCGGGTCGGCGGACGGGGCGTCCTCCAGATTCGCGGCCACGGTACGGCCCGACACCGTCACCGCGTCACCGTGCAGGTGCCCCGCCGCCAGCAACGACCGCATGACCGCGGGCACCCCGCCCGCGCGGTGGAAGTCCTCGCCGAGGAACTCACCCGCGGGAGCGAGGTTCACCAGCACCGGGATGTCGCGGCCCACGCGCTGCCAGTCCTCGTTGCCCAGGTCCACCCCCACGTGACGGGCGATGGCATTGACGTGGACGGGCGCGTTGGTCGACGCGGCGACGGCCGACGCCACGACGATCGCGTTCTCGAAGGCCTGCCGAGTCATGACCTTGCGCGGGGTCAGGTCCTCACGCACCAGGGCCACCGCCCGGCGGCCGGTCTCGTAGGCCATCTGGGCCCGCTCGGCGTAGGGGGCCGGGATGGCGGCGCAGCCGGGGAGGGACATGCCCAGGGCCTCGGCGAGGCTGTTCATGGACAGCGCCGTGCCCATCGTGTTGCAGTGCCCGGCGCTCGGCGCGGAGGCGGTCACGCGCGCCATGTACTCGTCGTGGTCGATCTCCCCGCTGGCGAGCAGGCGTTTCGACTGCCAGATCACCAGCCCCGAGCCGGTGCGCATTCCGTTGTGGTAGCCGTTGAGCATGGGACCGCCGGACAGGACGATCGCCGGGAGGTTCACCGTCGCCGCCGCCATCAGGCACGCCGGGGTGGTCTTGTCGCAGCCCGTCGTCAGGACCACTCCGTCGAGCGGATATCCGTAGAGGACCTCGACCAGTCCGAGATAGGCGAGGTTGCGGTCCAGGGCCGCGGTCGGGCGTTTGCCCGTCTCCTGCAACGGGTGGACGGGGAACTCGAACGGGATCCCGCCCCCGTCCCGGACCCCGTCCTTGACCCGGTCGGCTAGACCCAGGTGGTGCCGATTGCAGGGCACCAGGTCGTTGCCCGTCTGGGCGATGCCGATGATCGGCCGTTGCGACTGGAGTTCCGCCGCCGTGAGGCCGTAGTTCAGGAACCGCTCGAGATACAGAGCGGTCATCTCCGGGTTGTCCGTGTTGTCCCACCAGGCTCGGCTGCGCAGCTGCCCCGGCGTCGTTTCCGTCTGTGCCATGCGGGCTCCTCAGCCGTCCTCGCCACGCACCACCAGGACCGGGCAGGGCGCGTTCTGCACGCAGTGCTGGGCCACCGATCCCAGCAGCAGCCCGGTGAAGCCCCCGAGTCCCCGGCTCCCGACCACGAGCAGCGCGGCGCCCCGGGCCGCGTGCAGCAGCACCCCGGCCGGAGTGCCGTAACGGGCCTCGGCACGCACCTCTGCCGGCGGCCGCGGTCCCACGGCCTCCTCGACCGTCCGGGCGAGTTCCTGCTGGGCCCGGGCCTGAAGCGCACCCTCGTCGCTGCTCGACGGGGGCAGCCAGCCGAGTGCGCCGTGGAACTGCGGCAACTCCCACGCCGTCACCGCCTCGACCACGCCGCGAGTGACCTCCGCCTGGCGCACGGCCCAGCGGACGGCCTGTTTCGACGAGTCAGAACCGTCCACCCCGACCACGATGCGGTCCGTTTCCTCGCGCTGGTCAACCATGAACGCTCCTCCACTCGGCGGTGGCGCACGGCCTGCGGGCATCAGTGAGCCCGCGGCCGGAGGACCACCCTCAGTATTGCCCGGCCACGCCGTACGCGCAGTTCGGCGATCCGGTCCGGCCGGTACGGCGGGAGCGTCCGACCGGCGGCCCGGTTTGCGGGACGGGCCGGCGTCGGTGAATCTGGAGCCGGATCATGAGCACCAGGCGCAGACGGGCTGCTGAGGAGCGAACCGTATGTACGATCCCGACCCGCCGTTCCGGCCGGTTCGCCGGCCGGACGGCTACCTGCCCCTGGAGGATCTCGGCCTGATCGGGGACGGCACCACCGCGGCGCTCGTCGGCCTCGACGGCACCATCCCCTGGATGTGCCTGCCCCGGTTCGACTCCGACGCCGTGTTCTGCGCGCTGCTGGACCACGCACGGGGCGGCCACTTCACCGTGACGCCGGAGAACCTGCGCGAGGCCCGGCAACGGTACGAACCCGACACCGGAGTGCTGCACACCGAGCTGCGCAGTGACACGGGGCTGGTGCGCGTCACGGACGCCCTGGCCCTGCGCTCCGGAGCCGACCTGTCGGACGACGCGCCGTCGGGCCGCGGGGAACTCGTCCGTTCCGTCGTGGTCCTGGAGGGACGGGTACGCCTCAGGGTGGAGGTGGAACCTCGCGGCGGCGCCCACGCCCACCAGCTGTACAGCGGACTGGAGGTACGGCCCGCCCGCAACGAGGGACTGCGCCTTCACCTGCGCTCCAACCGTCCCCTGAGCGGCCTGCGGACCGTGCAGGACCTGGCGCAGGGCGACCGCCTCGACCTCGTCCTGTCCTGGGGACGCTTCCACCGCCACCACCGCTTCGACCCCGACGCCATGCTCCGCCAGACGGCGGACGCCTGGCGGCGGTGGATGCGCTCGTGCGACTACGCCGGGCCCCAGGAGGCACTCGTCAGGCGGGCCGCGATCACCCTGAAACTGTGCGACGACTGGGCGAACGGGTCACTCGTTGCCGCCCCCACCTCCTCGTTGCCCGCTCCCGTCGGAGGCGTCCGCAACTGGGACTACCGCTACGCCTGGATCCGGGACGCGGCCTTCGCGGTCTTCGCGCTGCGCCGCATCGGCTTCGGCGGAGAGGCCGACGCGTTCCTCGGCTGGGTCCTCGACGCGTTCGAGCGCAGCCGTCGGCCGCTCATCATGTACACCCTGGACGGCGACCGGGTACCGGACGAGGTCGAGGACGCCGGGCTGGAGGGATACCGGGGCTCCTCGCCCGTCCGCTGGGGCAACGGCGCCGCCGACCAGCGCCAGCACGACGTGTACGGCGAGATCCTGGACTGCGCCGACCAGTGGCTGCGCCGCGGCGGCGAGATCCAGCCCGCCATGTGGGCCAGCCTGGCCGGGCTGGCCGACACGGCCGCCCACGCCTGGCGCCAGCCGGATCAGGGCCTGTGGGAGATCCGCAGCGAGGGCCGTCCGTTCACCTACTCCGTCGGCCTGTGCCAGGTGGCCCTGGACCGGGCGGCCCGGATCGCGGAACGCTACGGCCTGCCCGGCAACGTCGGCCAATGGCGCCGGGAGGCGGGCCGGCTGAGCGACCTCATCCTGGACCGGTCCTGGGACGAGGACGCCCAGACGCTCAGCGTGTACATGGACGGCGGAGGCGTCCTGGACGCCAGCCTGCTGAACCTGCCGCTGCGCCAGGTCCTGCCGGTCGACCACCCTCGGATGGTCGCGACCACCCGGGCCGTCGCAGAACGCCTGTCGGCGGGTGACGGACTGCTCTACCGCTACCTGCACGACGAGCACCCCGACGGCCTCCCCGGCGACGAAGGCGCCTTCGTGCTGTGCAGCTTCTGGATGGTGGACAACCTGATCGGCCAGGGCCGCCTCGAGGAGGCCGAGGAACTGTACGCGTCGCTGTGCTCGCGGGCGAGCCCCCTGGGGCTGCTGTCGGAGCAGATCGACCCCACCACGGGAGCATTCATGGGCAACGCGCCCCAGGCTTTCAGCCACATCGGGACCATCGCCAGCGGAGTCAACCTCGAACGGGCGAGGAGTGCTTCGCGATGACCATCCGACGACTCGTCGTCTTCGGCGGGACGGGCGACCTCACGGGCCGCTACCTCCTGCCCGCACTCGCCGCGCTGTACGCGGCGGGACACCTCGACCACCGGTTCAGCCTGCGCGCCGCCAGCCGGGAGGACTGGGACGGCGCACGGTACCGCGAGTGGGCCGAGGACCAACTCGCCCGGCACGGAACCGACTTCCCGACCGAAGCCCGGCGAGCCGTCACGGCGTCGGCGGACTACCGCAGGGCCGACGTCACCGACCCCGCCGACGTGGCCGCGGCAGTCGCCGGTGACGACCCCGTGGCCGTCTACCTCGCCCTCCCGCCGTCGCTCTTCCCGGCGGCGGTGACCGCCCTGCACCGGGCGGGACTCCCCCCGGGCAGCCGCATCGTCCTGGAGAAGCCCTTCGGGGAGAACCTCGCCGACGCCCGGGAACTCAACCGGCTGCTCGGCGAACTCGTGCCCGAGCGGGCGGTCTTCCGGGTCGACCACTTCCTGGCCATGACGACCGTCCAGAACGTGCTCGGCAGCCGGCTCGCCAACCGGATGCTCGAACCGATCTGGAACAGCACCCACATCGCCGAGATCGAGATCGTCTGGGACGAGACCCTCGCCCTGGAGGGACGGGCCGGCTACTACGACCAGGTGGGCGCGCTGAAGGACATGGTGCAGAACCACCTGCTGCAACTGCTGTGCCTGGTGGCCATGGAACCGCCGCTCACCCTCGGCGAGCGTGACCTGCGCGACCGCAAGGTCGACGTCCTGCGGTCGGTGCGCCCGCTGACCGACTACGACGTCGTACAGCGCACGCGCCGCGCCCGCTACTCGGGCGGCCGGGGCGTCGACCACGACGTGCCCGCCTACGTCGACGGGGACGGCGTCGACGCACAACGCCGGACCGAGACCTTCGCCGAGATCGTGCTGGAACTCGACAGCTGGCGCTGGGCGGGCACCCGGTTCCGGCTGCGCAGCGGCAAGGCCCTCGGCAAGGACCGCAAGGAGGTCGCGGTGCGCTTCCGCTCGGTCCCGCACCTGCCGTTCGGCCAGGACCAGGACGTCCGCCCCAACGTGCTGCGCTTCGGTCTGGAACCGGAAAGCCTGAGCATGGACCTGACCGCGACCGGCTCGCGTCCCGAGACCCTCGCGCAGCTCTCGCTGACCGCCCGCATGGACGCCCCCGACCTGCCGGCCTACGGCCGACTGCTGCTGGACGTTCTGCGGGGCGACCCCGCCCTGTCCATCCGCGGCGACGAGGCCGAGGAGGCGTGGCGCGTCGTCGAGCCGGTCCTGTCCGCCTGGGAGAGGGGCCTGGTGCCGCTGGAGGAGTACCCGGTCGGCTCGGACGGGCCACCGCCGCGCCACGTCATGCCCGAGCGACGGGACGACCTGCTGCACGAGGAGTCGGCGATGCCGGCCGACTGAACGCCCGCACCCGGCGGCGCCGTACCACCCGCTACGGCGGAGCGGTCGTCATGACCCGGTGAGGGCGGCCCCACAGCCGGTGTGCCACGGGTGTCCGGATCGGTCGCCGGAACCGGCATGTTCGGGAAGGTGTTCCGGCCCAGGGCGTGGTCGCCGTGCGGGAAGGGCTGTGCACCGCGCACGCGCAGCGTCACGCGGCCGCGGGCCGCGCCGAGGGGCCGCAGCAGGGGCCTGCGGCCGAGAGGGACGGAAATGGGGCCCATGATGGTCCTCTTCACCAGACGACAACGTTGTCAACCGAGGTCATTCTCGAACGCCCCGAAGCGGCGAGTCCATGGGTGCGGACCGGGCCGGGCCCCTCAGCCCGGTTGCGGGACGTTGCGGTGCTCGCGGACGGCGATCCTGGCCAGCTTGGTCAGCATCATGCCGTTGCGGACCTCCACGAGGTAGTCCACGGGCAGTCCGTGCATCCGGATGCCGGGCCCCCGCAACGCGTGCCAGTCCAGCACGAAGAGCGTGGCGTCGCCCCAGGGCATCAGCCTCATGGCGATGCGGGCAGCGCCGAACGGGTCGGCCTTCGCCTCCAGTTCCAGGCGGTGCTCGGGTTCGCAGACGCGGACGACGCAGGTGTCGTCGAGAACCAGCGGGCCCACACCGACCCTGACGCGCAGCCGGGCGCCCACCTGCGGCCAGTGCGGATCCGCGGCGAGGATCCGTCGGGTACCGGTCACCCACTCCCCGTAGCGGTGACCGTCGGACAGCAGGCTCCAGACCTCGGACGGGCTGCTCAGGATCAGGCGGCGGTTGCGGGCCAAGCTGAACACACTCCCTCGGGACGACGGACCGCCGACACTAGTCCGGCGATCCGGCCGTCCCCGGGAACGCGCCGGGGCGTGGGGCCGTACGGAGGAGTACCGCAGGCCCGGGGGGAGGTGTCGGCCGTGGGGATGCCCCCAAGTGCCCGGCTCAGGCGGGGAGGGGCGTGGCCGGGGGACGCAGCCCGAGCCACTGCTCGGCGTCCCAGGCCCGGAACCGCTCCACCTCGGTGAACCCCAGCTTCGCCGCGAGGCGCATCGAGCCGGAGTTGGCGGTCTGGGTGGTGAGCACCACCGGCTCGCCGGGAAGGACGTCGTCGAGCCAGTCGAGCGCCGCCGCACACGCCTCGGCGGCGTACCCGTGCCCCCACGCGCGCGGCAGGAACAGATAGCCGAGATCGACCGACCCCGCCGCAGCCGGACGAAGATGCTCCGGAGCCCTCCTGAGCAGGATCTGGCCGATCATCGCCCCGTCGAGGTCGACGACGAAACTCCCCGGCCACCGCTCGGGCACCACGGGCAGCTCGCGCTCGATCCGGTCACGCGGCCGGGGCCCGCCGAGATAGGTGTGCACCTCCGGTGACGCCAGCAACTCGACGAAGGCCGCACGGTCTTGGGCCGCGGACCCACGGAGCACGAGTCGCGCGGTCTCGATCGGCGCGGGCGGCCAGGCGATGGAACCCAGGTCTGACATGCGCGGAGGCTAACAGCCCTGGGGGCGCCGCACTTCGGCTTCCCAGGAGCAAGCAGCGTCGTGCGGCCCCGGGGCCCGGGTTCGCCGCCCCGCCGGCCACGGTCGGAAGTCCTGTCCGCCCGGCCGTGCCCGCGAGACCACGACGCGGGCTAGAGGCCGAACTCGACATGCTCGATGTCCGTGAAACGGACCTCCTCCAGACTGCCGGCCCGGCGGCCGCTGTCCTGGAAGTACACCTCCTTGAGTGCTTCCGCCGCGATCTCCTGGAGGCGGGCGTCGTCGGCTCCGGCTTCCCGGGCCTCGAAGAGGCGGGCCGCGTACTGCGGGGGCAGGGCGACGGTCAGGTGCCGGATACGGTCCTGGTCCGTCGACCCGATCGGCGCGGTGTAGCCCATGCGGGCGCGGGTGTCGATGACGATCCCGTCGGTGGTCGCCGCCCTCTGCCGGGCCCTGGCCCGGATCTGCGGCTGCCAGCGCCTGCGCACCTCGCGATCGAGGCGCGCGGCGAGATCCGGGCGGGGCTTCTTGATCTGGTCCTTCACGTACCGCTCGACGGTGCGCTGGGAGACCCGCAGCAACTGGGCGACCGCCTTGGTGCCCTTGAGCTGCTTGACCAGGTACCGCATCTGGGCGGGCGCGCCCTTGGGCGCCGGCCGTGTGAACGCCTTCTGCACCGCGGCGTCCAGTCCGTCCCCGAACACACTCATCGTCTGCTACTCCCCATGGTCGACGTCGGTGACGGTACCGTCCTTGATGTACCGGGCGAGGTTGAGGTCCGGGGCGCCGAACCGCTCGCGGACCTCCTCGCCCCACAACACGCTCTGGGTGCCCTCGTGTTTGACGAGCCCCGGATTGACGCCCAGCTTGAAGCCGCCCGGCAGGGGCTTGCCGTCCCGGTAGGGCAGGAAGTCCAGGGGCGAGGTGCCGTCGGCCGCGTAGACGACGCAGTCGGACAGGACCGCCACCGGGTACTGCCCGGTGAACGCCGCGTGCTTGACGATCTTCCGGTGGAGGTTGACCCGGGTGCGGGAGATGACCGCGGCACGGATGTCCGGCCGCCACGTCGGCCGGGACAGGGCGCGCCACGGCTCGCCGGGCCGCCAGCCCTCCCCGCGGGGCCGCTCGCGCAGCTTGCCCAGACCGCCCTTGACGGTCGCCTTGATGGCGGAGGCGACGACGGCGAGCTGCGGGTCACGTTCCCGGTAGCCGTCCATCGCCGCCAGGAAGTCGGCGGGCGCGAGATCGGTGCCGACGCCGAGGTCGGCCATGGTGGCGAGATAGGCGTCGCGCAGCCGCTGGTACCAGCCGTCCAGGTACCGGCCGTTCTCGTACCGGAGGTACGCCTCGACCGGCCGCACCTCGTACCCCAGCTCCACCGCGTACGCCACGGTGGGCGTCGCGTACCAGGCCGGCCCCGTGGGACGCTCGCCCTTCGGCGTGAACGGGCTGGGCAGCATGTCCGCGTCCAGCTCGGCCCACCTGTCCTTGCCGACCTTCACCCGGGCCAGGTCGACGTGGGACAGGTCCACCAGCCAGGAGCCCGGGAGCTTCGGATCGAACACCGGCGCCCTCACGTGGGTCGGCCCGCCGAGGCCGACGACCAGGCCGTTGGCACCGGCGGCGAAGGCCATGTTGACGTCGATGCCGACCAGGTGCCGCAGCGTGCACTCGGCGTCGGTCATCGGCCGCGCCCAGTCGTACGCCTCCTCGAACAGCTTCTCGCCGGGCCCGCGCACGTGGAACCGGGGGAGCCCGCTGAGCAGTGGATGTCCGTCGGGTGCCTCGCAGGGCGCGCAGTCCACCGGATCCGCGCCCAGCGAGCCGGGATTGTGCTCGGAACGCCGCTTGCCCGTCTCGTCGGGTCCGGAGGCGCGGGTCGCCGGGTGCAGTGCGGTCATCAGCTCCAGGCCGGTCACCGCGGTCGATCCGCGCGGCGTCATCACCCGGGACGCGTACACGCCCAGGACGCGGGCGAGTTCGGCCGGCGGGAGCTGCCCGGCCCCGCCCCAGTGCCGGGGGTCGAGCGCGTGCCAGGACGGGATGCACAGCTGCACGCAGGCCCGTGCGGATCCGGTGGCCGGGCGGTAGATCCGCGCCCACGGCCCGAAGCCGCGCTTGGTCAGCTTCCACTCCGCGCGGGCCAGCTGCTTGATCACCTTGTGGCCCTCGCGGAGCCGCCCCGCGAGCCTCTCCTCCTCGGTGAGAGCGGCGGGGAGCCCGTAGCGCTTCAGTGCGGCCTCGGTGAGCACGAGCAGCGGGTCGGCGTCCTTGCCGGGCCCGGACAGCCGCGCCTGCCCGAGCCGCGCCTCGTGCAGCGTCCAGTCCACCAGGGCGGGGATGCTCCTGGCGGGGACGTCCAGCACCAGACCGTCGCGGCAGTACGCCAGCACCTGTCCGTCGCCGTCGACGTCGACGACCGCCAGCGGCCCGTTCTCGAACCGCGCTTCGCCGCCGCCCGCCGCGGCATCGGCCGGCGCCGTCTGCCGGGTAGCCGGGCGGCGCGCCGCCGAGGACGGTCCGGTGGAGGGCGTGGGACTGGGGACGGCAGCCGGAGGCTGTTCCCCGGCCGGGACGACCGGGCCCTCGGACGACTGCCCGGTGGACGGATCGCGCTCCTCGGCCGGCTCGGGGGCGCTGCCGTC
Organism: Streptomyces violaceorubidus; assembly: GCF_000717995.1. Taxonomy (GTDB): domain Bacteria; phylum Actinomycetota; class Actinomycetes; order Streptomycetales; family Streptomycetaceae; genus Streptomyces; species Streptomyces violaceorubidus. The sequence continues at coordinate 64,086 of NZ_JODM01000008.1, read as the reverse complement.
CGGCGGTGCGGGGTAGAGATCCGACGGCGCGGGGTAGAGCTGCGCGAGCTTGTCCAGCAGCCGCGCGTACGCCTCGCGCTCCGGCCCGCGGGGCTCGGTCGGCTTCTTGGGCGACTCCCACCCGGACACCGTGGCCCGGCGCACCCGCAACGCGGCGGCGACCTCGTCCAGGGTCAGACCGTGCGCGACCCTCAGCCGCTTGCGCTCCTCCGCCGGCGGCAACGGAGAGCGGGACGCGACCAGCGCGTCGACCGCGTCGAACAACTCGGACATGGGACACCTCCGGGCCGACACGCTACCCGGAAACCGCACGGACACCGTACGAACCGCGTACCCATGCCGTCCCCAGGGTGGCCCCACGGTGGTCCGGCCGTGGCCCATCCGTGAGCCCCGTCTTGCTCGCTCTATCGAAAAACGATAGATTCGCATCGTGGTTCGATAGAAGGAGTGGTGATGGGAAAACTGACCGTGCTCGCGCTGCGCGCCGTGCTCGTGGCACTGCTGGTCGGCTCGGTGTTCGTGCAGACGGTGATGGCGGTCCTGCTGGCCGTCGACGTCGGGGACAGCGCCCTCTCCGGCCGGGTCGTCCCGATCCTCACGATCATGGTGCTCGGCGTGGTGACGGCCCAGATCGTCCTGGTCTGCGTGTGGCGGCTGGTGACGATGGTGCGGCGCGGCACCGTCTTCTCCCTCGCCGCGTTCCGGCACGTGCACCGGATGATCGGTGCGTTCCTGGCCGCCTCCCTGCTGATCTTCGCGCTCGGCGTCGTCCTGGCGCCGGGCGAGGCCGTCGCCCCGGGCGTCGTACTCCTGCTGGGCGTGGCCGGGCTGGCCGTCCTCGGGGTCGCGCTCGTCGTCCTGGTGCTGCGGGTGCTGCTCGCCCAGGCCGTCGCGCGGGACCTGGAGGCGTCGCGGATGCGGGCCGAGCTGGCCGGGGTGATCTGATGCCGATCGTCGTGGACATCGACGTGATGCTGGCCAGGCGGAAGATGTCCGTGGGCGAGCTCGCGGACCGGGTCGGCATCACCCCCGCCAACCTGGCCGTGCTCAAGAACGGCCGCGCCAAGGCGGTGCGGTTCACCACGCTCGCGGCTCTGTGCGAGGTACTGGACTGCCAGCCGGGGGACCTGCTGCGCTGGGAGCCCGGAACACCGGCTCGGACCGTCACCTCCGGGACGTCGTCCGCCGACCGGGACACCTAGCCTTGCTGCGCCTCGACCGGGTGGCGCTCACGGCCGGCCGGAGTCGGGCGCGTTCTGCCGCTCACCGGCGTGCAGGGAGCCGAGGAGGGCCAGGGCGTGCGCCGAGGGGCTGCCCGGCTCGGCGTGGTAGATGACGAGTTGCTGCCCCGGCGCGTCGCGCACGTCGAAGGACTGGTACGTCAGTGAGAGAGCGCCGACGTCCGGGTGCAGGATCTGCTTGACGTCCCGGGTCTTGCCGCGCACGGAGTGCTCCGCCCACAGGCGCCGGAACACGGCACTGTGCTCGGTGAGTGTGTCGACGAGGTCTGCCAGACCCGGGTGTTCGGGATCGAAGCCCGCCGCCTGGCGCAGGTTGGCGACGACGGCCTGGGCGGCCCGGTCCCAGTCCGGATAGAACTGCCTGCCCACCGGGTCGAGGAAGACCATGCGGGCCAGGTTGTCCGCGGGCGTGAAGGGGGCGTGGAGCGCGTCGGCCAGGGCGTTCGCCGCCAGCAGGTCGAGGGTGCGGCTCATGACGAAGGCGGGCGTGTGGGCGTAACCGTCCATCAGCTGACGCAGCGCGGGACCGACCCGTTCCGTGACGTGCGGCGAGCCCCCGGCGACCGGTGCCACCCCGGCCAGGCGGTGCAGGTGCAGGCGGGCGTCCGTGTCGAGGAGCAGCGCGCGGCCGAGGGCGTCGAGTACCTGCGGTGAGGGACGGCGCTCACGTCCCTGCTCGAGCCGGGTGTAGTAGTCGGCGTTGACCCCCGCCAGGACGGCGACCTCCTCGCGGCGCAGCCCGGCGACCCTGCGCACGCCGTAACTCGCCATGCCGACGTCCTGCGGCCGCAGTCCGGCGCGGCGTGCCCGCAGGAACTCCCCGAGGTGGTTGTCGTCCATGCCCCCAAGGCTAGGCGGTGGTCCGGCGCGCATCCTGGGTGTGCCGCACCCAGGCGGGGAACGCCCTGGTACCACCTGGTCGGCCCGCGCAGACTCGGTCGGGCACACACCACCGCTCACCGAGGAGGGCGAACCCATGACAGCGAACGCGCCGGGCCACCGAGACGGCGACGACGCCGACGTGGTCGGCATGTGGGTGACCGCGGACGGCCACATCCGTCAGGAGCTGCTGCCGGACGGGCGCTACGACGAGGCCCGGGGGGATCGGCGCAGCGCGTACACGGGCCGGTACACGGTGACCGGCAGCCACCTCGACTACGTCGACGGCACCGGCTTCACCGCCACCGGAGAACTCCGGGACGGCGTGCTCCACCACGAACACCTCGTGCTGTACCGCGCCGACGTGCAGCCGACGCGGACGCTCCCGCCCGGCGCCGGCCGGCGGTAGCGGGCCGGGACCCCCGGGCCCCGCCCGCCGAGCAAACCCTCGACCATCGCCGTGCCCACGTCGTTCGGTCAGGGCGTCGCCGGGATGGAACAGGGACGCGTCCACCGGGAAACCGCGCTCGGAGCGGAGGAGACGGTCCACAGGCGCTCGGCGGTGGCGGCGTCGATCGCCTGCGGAGTGGGGACGAGAGGCGGCCCGCCCCGCCGCTACTCGTCGATCGCCGCTCCGAATCGCGCGTCGGCCGTCGGTGCTCCCAGACGCGCACCGTCGTAGGTCCAAGTGCCGCGGGCGACCAGGCCCGACGACGACGCGGGCAGGACCCAGACGAAGCCGTCACCGGTGTTCTCGCCCGGTGCCGCCGCCAACAGGCCGAAGAGGCCGTCCTTGTCGGCGTCGATCAGCCGGACCTGACCGCCCCAGCGGTCGGACTTCTCCGCCGTTCCCGGGATGTCGGCGAGCTGCTGGTCGAAGCTCTTCACTCCGACGTCGCTGAAACCCGTCCGGTCCCCGCGCAGCACCCACACGGCGCCCGCGTCCGCCACGGTGCCGATGTCCTCGCCGGGCGCACCGACGGCGAGGTCGGGATGGCCGTCGCCGTCGGTGTCCCCGGCCGACAGTTCGGCGCCCCACTGGTCACCCGGTTCCGCGGTCCCGGGCACGCCGGGGGAGTCCTGGGTCCAGTACTGCGCCGGTTCGGGTTCGAGCCCGGACAGGTCGCCGCGGCCGAGGTAGAGGGTGATGCCGCCGCCCGTCGGCGCGCCGGCCGCGGTGTCGCCGACGACGAGGTCGTCCTGCCCGGTGCCGTCCCAGTCGCCGGAGACGACGGCCGGACCACCCGGGAACGTGCCCCCGTCACCGAGTTGGGCGACGTCCGCCGCGCCGTGCAGGACGTGCACCGTGCCGGTGCCCGGCTGCTCGTCGGTGGTGACGCCGGAGACGGCCAGGTCGGCCCAGGAGTCCTCGTTGTAGTTGCCGTGGGTGAGGCTGCGGAACTCGAAGCCGCTGCCCGCCGGTGCGAAGTCGCTCGCCGGCACACGCTGCTCCGAGAGCGTCGGGCGCTGTGCCGTCTGCCCGGGCGTGAGGGTGAAGAACAGCAGGGCGTCGTCCTCCAGGACGGCGAGGGAGTCACGCGGGTCGGCGTCCGGGTCCGCCGGGTCGGGGGCGAAGTACCGGGCCGCTTCCACGGCCCGCCCGAAGTGGGCGTCCGAGCGGAGGTCGCCGTTCTCCAGCCAGGTGCTGTCGGAGCCGTGCAGACCGGTCGGCGAACCCCAGAAGACGACGGCACCGCCCGTGTCGGGCAGGCCGGCGAGGTCTTCACCCGGGATGCCCACGACGGCGTCGTCGTACCCGTCGTCGTCCAGGTCGCCGGAGGCGACGGCCCCGCCGAAGCCGTCGCCCGTCTCGACGCCGCCGGGTACGCCGGAGACGTCCTGGTGGAGCAGGCTCCTCGACGTCGTGCTCAGGCCGCTGGACGAGCTGTACTGCACGGTGACGTAGCCGGCGCCCGCGGCGCCGTTCACCGTGGCACCCGGGGCGCCGGTCAGCACGTCGTCGAAACCGTTGCCGTCGTAGTCGCAGTTGCGCTGCTGCCACCCGATGGACGGAAAGGGCACGACGGCCGGGGCCGCGGGGGCGGCGGGGGCCGCGACCACCGCGCCGCCCGCGAGGGTGAGGAGTGCGGCGGCCGTGACGGCCGCTCGTCCGAGGTGATGCACGGGAGGACCTCCCTGGTCTGCGGATGCCCACGGCTGCCCGCCTGCCGCGGCGGGTGTGGGCGAGAGCCGAGTGCGTCTCCCGCTGTGCAGCAGTGCGGTGAGGGCACGGACCGTGCTGCGTTCACCGAGTAGACATCCGTACGTCGGCGAAGGTTGTACGAGGCCGGCGCGGACCACCTTGACTTGACGCCGAGTTGAGAGGCCGATCGTTCGTTCCTGACCGGAACCGTGCCTCCGTGCGACCCACGACACCGCGCCCGGCGACCTGGGGGTGGTGCCGGCACCCCTGGTGATCCGGGGCCTGGGACCCCTGTCTCACCGGCGATCGCGGAGGAGGGTTGGTCCCGTCACCACGCATCCGGCCACGGCGGGACACCGACCACGGAACGGGGAACCATGATGGCCAGTCACACGCGGCGCAAACTCCTCAAGGGCGCCGCGGTCGCGGCGGTGGGCAGTGTGGTGGGGAGCGGCCTCGGGCCGGGCTTCTTCACGTCCGCGGCGCAGGCGGCTCCCGAAGCCGCGCGGAGCGGCGGGACAGGGGCGACCCCGTTCCTGGAAGGGGCCTTCGCGCCGGTCACCGAGGAGCTGACCGCCTTCGACCTCCACGTCGTCGGCCGCATCCCGCGCGACCTGGACGGCCGCTACCTGCGCAACGGCCCGAACGCGCTCGGCGTCGAGGACGTCCGCGCCCACCACTGGATGATCGGTGACGGAATGGTGCACGGGGTCCGGCTGCGCGGCGGGCGCGCGGAGTGGTACCGCAACCGTTGGGTGCGGTCCTCGCAGGTGACGGCGAAGCTGGGGGAGACCTACCCGGGCCGGGTGCCGCCGGACGACTTCGCCTGCAACACACACGTCATCCCGTACAAGGGCCGCGTTCTGGCCATGCAGGAAAGCGGGCCACTGCCGTACGAGCTGGACGGCGAACTCGGCACCGTGCGCCCGTACGACTTCCACTCCACGCTCAAGGGCCCCCTCGCCGCGCACACCAAGTACGACGAGGCGGCCGACGAACTGCACGCGATCGCGTACTACCCCACCTGGGACCACGTGCGTCACATCGTGATCGATCGGACCGGCAGGGCAGGGCCGGCCACGCGGATCCCGGTCGCGGACGCGCCGATGATGCACGACTTCGCGCTCACCGAGAAGTACGTCGTGATCGTGGACGTTCCGATCACCTTCGACGGTGCCGCGGCGGAGGCCGGCGCGATCGTGCCGTACGTGTGGAACGACCGGCACCCCATGCGCATCGGGCTGCTGCCGCGCACCGGTGGCACGACGCGCTGGTTCGAGATCGACCCCGTGTACTACTCGCACACCCTCAACGCCTACGACCACGGCGACACGGTGGTGCTGGAGTACATCGGTTTCCCGGCGCCGTTCCACACGGCCGGGCGCGGCAGGGGCGGACCCTCGGCGACCGGAGCCCCCACGCTCGACCGATGGACGGTCGACCTGCGCGCCGACCGGGTCCGCAGCACTCGGCTGGACGACCGCCCGCAGGAATTCCCCCGCATCAACGAGTCCCTGGTCTCGCGACGCCACCGCTATGCCTACACCGCGAGCGCGGCCGAGATGTGGCGCGCCTACGACGCCGTCGACGGGGCGTGCCCGGACGAGCGGCTCAGCAACTGCCTGGTGAAGCACGACATGCTGCGGAGCCGCAAGCAGGTGCACCGGTTCCCCGGGGGCGCGGCGGTCAGCGAGCCGGTGTTCGTCCCGCGACACGGAGCGCGGGACGAGGACGACGGCTACATCCTGTCGTACGTGAACGACCCCGACCGGGGTGCGACCGACCTGGTGATCCTCTCGGCCCAGGACTTCGGCGGTCACCCGCTCGCCCGCGTTCAGCTGCCCGGCCGGGTGCCGCTGGGCTTCCACGGCAGCTGGATCGCCGACGCCTGAGCCCGACGCCCGCGGGGCCGGCGTCAGCGGTGCCGGACGCCGGTCCGGGCGCCGGGAGCGAGGGTGGGCTCGGTGACCGGTACCTCCCCGAGCGCCCGGTCCACGGCGGCCAGCAGGTCGTCGGACAGCGCGACACCGGAGGCGGCGGCGTTGGCGTGGACCTGTTCGGGGCGCGAGGCTCCGGTGATGGCGGAGGCGACCTCGGTGCGGCGCAGGACCCAGGCGAGCGCCAGGGTGGGCATGCTCATCCCGGCCTGCTCGGCGATCGGGACGAGGCGCTGGACCGCTTCGAGCGTGGCGTCGCTGTAGACGAGGTCCTTCGAGACCGCCATGTCGGCGGAGGCGAAGCGGCTGCCCTCGGGGACGGGCTGTCCGGGCTTGTACTTGCCGGTCAGCACGCCCTGGGCGAGCGGGGACCAGACGATCTGGGAGATGCCGTTCGCGGCGCACAGGCCGAAGACCTCGGCCTCGGGGGCCTGCCACAGCATGGAGTACTGCGGCTGGGAGGAGACGAACAGGTCGGGGCCGGCGAGGTCGACGGCGGCCTGGATCTGCTCGGGGGTCCACTCGCTGAAGCCGATGTAACGGGCCTTCCCCTGCTCGACGACCTTCTGGAACGCCTCGACGGTGTCCTCGACCGGCATCGCCGGGTCGAAGCGGTGCGCCTGGTAGAGATCGACGTGATCGGTCTTCAGACGGGTGAGGGAGGCATCGATCTGCCGGGCGATCTGTGCCGGGGACAGGCCCTGGTCGGCGGGGTCGTCGGACATCGGGAAGCAGACCTTGGTGGCCAGGACGTAGGAGTCGCGGGGATGCGCCGAGAGGATCTCGCCCCAGGCGGTCTCGGCGGCGCCCTGGCCGTAGACGTTGGCGGTGTCGAAGAAGGTGATGCCCGCCTCGACGCCGCCTCGGTGCAGGCGCGGGTCCGGTCGGCCTCGACGCCGCCGGAGTAGGTGAGCCAGGAGCCCAGGGAGATCTCCGAAACCTCGAGGTCCGAGCTGCCGAGCTTGCGGTAGCGCATGGTCGCTCCTCGTGCGGGTGGATGCCTTTGGAGCAAGGATCGCGTCGGCGGCGGGCCACTGCGACTCCGGGGGCCCGGGTGAGCGCTGCGCCGGGGAAGGCTGAATCGGCACCGGAAGATCAGTGGCCGGGCGCCACTTGATACGGTGCAGGTCCACGTCGTAGCCGACGACAGATCCGACCTGGGTAAGGAGCACGGCGGTGCCCCTGGTTTCCGTGGTGATGCCGGTACACAACTCGGCAGCCACTCTCGGCGCCTCCGTGCGCTCAGTCCTCGCGCAGACCCACACGGACGTGGAGCTGCTGGTCACCGACGACGCGTCCACCGACGGCTCCATGGACCTGCTGCGGGACTTCGCGCGCCAGGACGAGCGCGTGCGCCCGCAGGCGGCGCCCGAGCAGGGCGGCGCGGCCAGGGCCCGCAACCTCGCCATGGAGCGGGCACGGGGGGAGTACGTGGGTTTCCTGGACAGCGACGACATGTGGCTGCCCGAGAAGCTGGAGCGACAGCTCGCGTTCGCCGCCGAGGGCGACGCTCCGCTGACGTTCACCTCGTACTACAAGGTCGACGGCGACTACACGGGTGAGGCCCGTGACTTCACGCCGAACGGCCGCGTGGTCGCGGCCAGGGACCGCGTGACGTACAAGGACATGCTGGTGCAGGACCACATCGGGGCCCTGACCGCCATGTACGACCGGGCGGCGCTGGGCACGAGGCTGATGCCGGACATGCCGAAGCGGCAGGACTACGCGCTGTGGCTGTCGATCATGAGGGACGGCCACGCGGCCCGGGGGCTGCGGGAACCGCTGGCGGTCTACCGGGCCGGCCGGGCCGGGTCGCTGTCCTCGAACAAGCTTTCGCTGGTGGAGCACAACTGGCGGCTGTACCGAGAGCACGAACACCTCTCGGTACCGCGGTCCACGCTGGCGCTGTCCGGGGCGGTGTGGCACTCACTGCGCAAGTCCCGGATCTAGACGTCGGACCTAGTAACTGTCGTAGCTCGGCTTGCCGCTCGGCCGGTACACACCGACGACGGTGCCGCCCCGTGTCGTCGAGACGCTGACCGGCTCCAGTGCGGTGGGAACCGCGCCGTCGGCGAACAGCCGCTTGCCGGTCCCGATGATCACCGGGTGGATGGTCAGCCGGTACTCGTCGACGAGCTCGTGCCGCATGAGGGTCTGGGCCAGATCGCCGCTGCCGACGACGTTGATGTCGCCGCCGTCGGTCTCCTTCAGCTTGCGTACGGCGTCGACGACATCGCCCTCCAGCAGGCTGGAGTTCTGCCAGTCGACGGACGTCAGGGTCCGGGACGCCACGTACTTGTCCATACTGTTCATCCGCCCGGTGAACGGGTTGTCGGGATCCGCGGTCGGCCAGTAGGACGCGAAGATCTCGTACGTCTTGCGGCCCAGCAGCATCGCGTCCGCGTTCTCGTACCAGCCGGCGATGGCCGCGCCGACCTCGTCGTCGACCACCGGCTTCTGCCAGCCGCCGTGCCGGAAGCCGCTCTCGGCGTCCTCGTCCGGGCCGCCCGGCGCCTGCATCACGCCGTCCAGCGTCAGGAACGTGCAAAGGATGATCTCGCGCATGGTGCGCTCCCTTCATAGAGCTTGGTCGGGCTTCGTCGAGCTCCGTCGAGCTCCGTCGGGGGGTAGACCGCGCAAGCACCGCGAACTCATCGGCGCGGGTACTCTCTCGGGGTGACGCAGCACCGAGTTCCCGAGGAGCGGCGGCCCGCGAACGAGGGGCGCAGGGCCGCAGCCCGCAACCGGGCCGCTCTGGTCGCCGCCGCACGGGAGATCTACTCGGAGTACGGCCTGGACGCCCCGCTCTCCGCCATCGCGCGCCGCGCCGGGGTCGGCCAGGGGGTTCTGTACCGGCACTTTCCCGACCGGGCGGCCGTGGCGACCGCGGTGCTGGAGGAGAACGTCCGGCAGATCGAGCGGGCGGCCGGGGCCGAGGACACGGACCTGCCCCGCGTGCTCGGCGTCCTGACCTGGCACCTGACTCAGTCGGCGGCGTTCATCAGCATGCTGCACGCCGACCGGGCCGGCAGCGCCTGCGGTGTCCCCTCCTACGCGCACGACCTGTCCGAGCGGGTCGAGCGCGCCCTGCGGGCACATCTTGCGGACGGCCACCGGCTGGCCGCCGCGGAGGACGACCTCATGATCGCCGTCGCCATGGTCTCCGGCGCCGTCAACGGCCCCACCCGCGAGCAGCGGGAACGCCGGGCTCGGGAGGCATGGCGGCTTCTCGGCGTCGAGGTGGGGCCGGTACGCCCCTTTCCGGGGTGAGCGAAGGGGAGGCGTCAGCCGCCGTTGGACTGGCGGATGCCCTCGCCCAGGGCGTCGAAGCCGTAGAGGTAGCCCCCGCTCGGGCCGCTCACGGTCATGTAGGCCTTGGTCCCGCCGGGCGTGATGGCCACGTTGGTCGCCGATTCGAGCCCGCGGGCCGCGCGGTCCGGCACCTCGACGGTGGCCAGACGCCGACCGTACTTGTCGTAGACCGCCATCGCGGGGCGGCCGTGCAGGCCCTGGTACAGGTTGCCGTCCGCGTCCACCGCGATGGAGTCGGTCTGAGCGATCCCGCCGTCGACCCGGATGGCGGTGTGCCGCGAGGCCACCCGGCCCTTGCCGTCCAGGAGGAGGTAGGAGACGCGGTTCTGCGTCAGTTCGCTGAACCACAGCCCCCGGTAGTCCGCGTCGAAGGAGATGCCGTTCGGCGATGTCAGGCCGTGCGCCAGGACGGTGGCCTCCTTCCCCGTACGGTCGATCCGCACCACCCGGCCCTTCGCCTCGCCCTCGGACATGCCCCGTGAGTCGCTGAGGTACAGGTTTCCCTCCCGGTCGAAGGCGAGGTCGTCGGGGTTCATCCGCGCTCCGTCGACCTCGCCGGAGAAGAAGGTTCGCGGATCGCCGCCGTCCGGTGCCAGGCTGACGATGTCTCCGTGGGAGAAGTCGGTCAGGTAGATCCGACCGTCGTACGGGCTGAACTGGGCCGAGGTGTAGGTGCCGCGAGCGTCCGTGTGCACGGGCTGCGACGTCTTCTTCCGGACATTCACCCGCAGGACCTTCGGCTCGCCGGCCGGTGCGGTGACGTCGACGACGAGCAGTTCGCCGTCCTCGGTGAAGACCGGTCCCTCCAGCAGGGTCGTCCCGGTCTGTTCGTGCACCTCCGTCAGGCGCATGACCTGGTGCGCGCGGACGGTCCGGCCACCCGCGGTGGTGCCCGGGTCCCGCGGCGCGCCGGCGGCCTGCGTGCCGCACCCCGCGAGGGCCGGCAGCCCGAGCGCGGCGAGGGCGGTGAGGGCGGCGAAGGTGCGGATCGGGAGCCGTCGCATGTGCATCACTCTTCCTGTCCGAAAGTATGCGGAAGCAACCTGCAGCCAACCGGACAGTGTTGTCCGGTGCTTGCTACCGTAAGGCATGGCTGCTCAAGTCCCTTTGTGTTCGGACCGGTTCACGGACGAGTGGCTTCCTGACGGTGAAGCGGAAGGAACAAGGTCCCCCACATGGCACATTCACAGGAGCTGACTTCCGAGGTACTCGCCGATCTCAGGGAGCGCTACCGGCGCGAGCGGGAGCGGCGCGTACGCCCCGACGGCACCCGGCAGTACCTCGGCGCGGAGGCCGAGTTCGGCTACTACGCCGCCGACCCCTACGCCGGGGAGACGGGCGGGCGCGAGCCGGTGCGGGACCGGGTGGACGTCGCGATCGTCGGCGGCGGATTCGGCGGCATCCTCGCGGGGGCCCGGCTGCGTCAGCAGGGGGTCCCGCGCGTCCGCGTCATCGAGAAGGGCGGCGACCTCGGGGGCACCTGGTACTGGAACCGCTACCCCGGCATCCACTGCGACGTCGAGGCGCACGTGTACCTTCCGATGCTCGACGAGACCGGCTACGTACCGGAATGGAAGTACGCCCCCGGCGAGGAGATCCGCCGGCACGCGGTGCGTATCGGCGAGAAGTTCGACCTCTGCGCGGACGCCCTGTTCTCCACCGAGGTCACCTCGCTCACCTGGGACGACACGACCGGGGCCTGGATCGTCAGGACCGACCGGCAGGACGAGTTCCGGGCGACCTACGTCATCACGGCCACCGGAACCCTGTCGGAGCTGAAGCTGCCGGGCATCCCCGGCATCGAGCGGTTCGAGGGCCACACCTTCCACACCTCACGCTGGGACTACGCCTACACCGGCGGCGGACCGGAGGGCGGTCTGACCGGCCTCGCGGACAAGCGCGTGGGGGTGGTGGGCACCGGCGCCACCGGTATCCAGGTCGTCCCGAAACTGGCCGAGGACGCCGGACATCTCTACGTCTTCCAGCGGACTCCGTCCACCGTGGACGTGCGCGCCAACCGCCGCACCACCGCTCGGGACGTCGGCGCCGGCCGTCCCGGCTGGGCGAGCGAGCGCCGCGACAACTTCCTGCGCATCGTCTCGGGCGAGGCGGTGGAGGAAGACCTCGTCGCGGACCAGTGGACCGCGACGGCCGGTCTCCTGGAGAAGCTGCTGCCGAGCTTTCGCCGGCCGGGCGACCGGGCGGCGTTCGAGGCGGCCTACGAGGTCGCGGACGCCGCCAAGATGAACGAGATCCGTGCCCGCGTCGACGAAATCGTCACGGACACGGACACGGCGGACAAACTCAAGCCCTGGTACCGGTACGCGTGCAAGCGCCCGACCTTCTCCGACCTGTACCTCCAGGCGTTCAACCGGGACAACGTCACCCTCGTCGACACGGCGGACACCCACGGCATCGAGCGGATGAGCGAGCGCGGTGTCGTGGTCGGCGGCACCGAGTACCCCCTCGACTGCCTCGTGTTCGCCACCGGCTTCTCCGTCGGCGTCTCCGGCATCCACTCGGGCCGACTGCCCGTGCGGGGGCGCGGCGGCATCCTGCTGCGGGACGCATGGGCCGAGCGCGGACCCCGTACGCTGCACGGATTCACCAGCAACGGCTTCCCCAACCTGATCCAGCTGGGCGGGACGCAGAGCGCCAGCAGCGTCAACTACACCCACGTACTGGACGAGCACGCCGTCCACGCCGCGGCACTCGTCGCGGCCGCCGAGGCCGAGGGCGCCCTCCTCGAACCGTCCCGCGCAGCCGAGGACGCCTGGATCGCGAGCCTGGCCGAGCACGCCCCCGACCACGCCTGGTTCCACGCCGAATGCACCCCTGGCTACTACAACGCCGAGGGGCGCGGCAGGCCGAACGGCCCCACCGCCTATCCCCACGGCGCCGCCGCCTTCCACGCCCTCCTCAAGCGGTGGCGCGAGGAGTCCATGGACGAGGTCCTGCTCCACCCCGGGGCACCGGCGCGGGGGTAGAGCCCCGCCGGAGCATGCGGGGGCGTGACGCCGGTGGCCGCCGGCCCTTCCCACGCGGCAGGACGACTGTACTGCCGGACGATTGGACGCCGTATCAGACCGCGGACCAGCCGTCGTCGACGGGCAGGATCGCGCCGTTGATGTTGCTCGCGGCGTCCGAGGCGAGGAACAGACCGGACCGGACGTGGGCGCCCTGCTCCGGCTGACCCGCACCGAACCGGGCCTGCGCGCGGTCTGGTTGCACACCCGCGACAAGGCGGAACCGGTCTTCGCCCGCGCTCTCGCCGAGCGTGCGGGACTGCCCGACGACGACGTACGCCCCGCCAGATCCCTGGACGTCTCCGGCCCGGCATGCGGTCTTCTACCGGATGACGGCCCGCAACCGCGTGTGGTTGGCCAAACGGCGGCTGCCCGCACCCCTGGTCCCGGCCTACCTCGGGGTGTGGATCCTGCTGACCCTCGTCCGGACCCGTTCCTGGGGCGGGCTGCGCGCCTGGGCGGCGGGCTTCGCCGAAGGTGTCCGTATGCCGGGCGGCCCGCGGCGGCCGATGCGATGGGCGACCGTGGCCAGGATGACGCGCCTCGGCCGGCCACCCGTCGTCTAGGCCTGAACCGAGGTGCCTCGGCGGGCCCCCGTCGGGTAGCGTGCGGGGCATGTCGAGTCCTGAGTCGGACGAGGTGGGGGCTTCCGGTCACGCCGTCAGCCCCTGAAACCTCGAGCTCCAGTCGGCCGCGTCCAAGAGCGGCGTCGAGGTGTGGTTGCGCACGAAGAAGCGGTCGTTGGGGGTCTGGTAGCCGGTGCCGAGCAGTGCGGCGAACCGGGTCTCGGCGTTCGTGCCCCGCACGTGAACAGGTCCTCGGGCAGGGGCTTGACGATGCCGGGCGCGGTGGGGCCGGCGGCGGCCGGAGTGCTCAGCGCCACCGGTGCGGCGCCGGCGAGCCCGGCCGCGGCGAGCAGCCTGAGCATGTCACGCCTGGAGACACCGTCGGCCCGGGCTTCTCCGGAGAGCCACTGCCGCAGTCTGCGTCGGTCGTAGGACGATTCGGGGGTCTGCATCGGAGACTGCATCGGGTGCTGCCTTTCGCGGGCGGGCGGGGACATGACCCCGTGCGACGGGAAGCGCAAGGGACCACCGCCCCGGAGGGACGAGGGGACGGCGACGAAGACGGCCGGGGACGCGGAAGTCGCCCCCGGCCGGGAGCGAGCCGCCTTCACCTGGTGAGGATCAACAACAGCCGTGCGGCATGAGCACGCGGGACCGCGAGGCGGCGGCGCGGCGTCGGCTGCGGATCATGGCGCCATCGTACGAGGGCGACGCCTTCCCGGGAAGAAGTGGGCAACTCCCGCACCGCACACGGGCGATGACGCCGGTCGCAGGTCCTGCGCCCTCGGCCGTTTTGACATCCTTCGCAAGTTCGTTCATATTTCCTCTCATGTCGTCTGTCCACGCCACCGCACGCGCCGCCATCGAGCTGGCGCTGATCGGCGTGACCCCGCTCTGCGTGGCCGACATTCTCTGTCGCTGACGTCCGCCTTCGGCGCGTACGTCGCGTTCCTCGACCTTCACGACCTCCTCCGAGCACGCTTCACCCTGCCTCGGGGCAGTCGATGTCCGGTGGCCGCCGTGCCCGCGCCGGGGCGATCCCCCTCGCCAGCCGTCCCCCGTGCCATCCAGCCGTCTCGAGACCCGAGACGGCCCATCCGAGAGGTCGTCCTCCCATGCGTCACCCGTCCCGCAGAACGCGCCGCGTCACCGCCGCGTTGACCGTCAGCCTGATCGTGACGGCCGGTGCGGCCGCCTGCGGACCCGACGACAACGATGCCAAGGCCGGCGGCACCGACGCAAAGCCCCACAAGGGCGGCACCCTGACGGTGCTGAACTCCGCACCGCAGCAGGACTTCGACCCGGCCCGCCTCTACACCTCGGGCGGCGGCAACGTCCCCTCCCTGGTCTTCCGCACGCTGACGACCCGCAACCGGGAGGACGGCGCCAAGGGCGCGCAGGTCGTCCCCGACCTCGCCACCGACACCGGCCGTCCGAACAAGGACGCCACCGTGTGGACGTACACCCTCAAGGAGGGGCTCACGTACGAGGACGGCACGAAGATCACGTCCGCCGACGTCAAGTACGGCGTCGAGCGGTCCTTCGCCGCCGAACTGTCGGGCGGCGCCCCCTACCTGCGGGACTGGCTGGTCGGCGGCGCCGACTACCAGGGTCCCTACAAGGACAAGGGCAAGGGGCTCGACTCGATCGAGACGCCGGACGAGCGCACCATCGTCTTCCACCTGAACAAGCCCGAGGGCGAGTTCCCCTACCTGGCCACCCAGACCCAGTTCACGCCGGTTCCCAAGTCGGCCGACAAGGGCACGAAGTACGAGGAGCACCCCGTCTCCTCCGGGCCGTACAAGGTCGTCGAGAACCAGAACGACGGCGAGCGGCTGATCCTGGAACGCAACGAGCACTGGTCGGCCAGGACGGACGAGGAGCGCAAGGCGTACCCGGACCGCGTCGACGTCCGTTCCGGCCTCGACTCCTCGGTCATCAACCAGCGGCTGTCCGCCTCCCAGGGCGCCGACGCGGACGCCGTCACCACCGACACCAACCTGGGACCCGCCGAACTCGCCGAGGTCACCGGCGACAAGGAACTCGCGAGCCGGGTGGGCACCGGTCACTTCGGCTACACCGACTACATCGCCTTCAACCCGAAGGTGAAGCCCTTCGACAACCCCAAGGTGCGACAGGCGATCGCCTACGCGGTGGACCGCACCTCCGTGGTCAACGCGGCCGGCGGCTCCTCCCTGGCGGAGCCCGCGACCACCTACCTGCCGAACCAGAAGTCCTTCGGCCACACGGCCTACGACCACTTCCCGGCCGGCAAGTCCGGCAACGCGTCGAAGGCCGAGGAACTGCTGAAGCAGGCGGGTTACGCCAACGGGCTGACCGTCACACTCACCCACTCCAACGCCAAGGACTTCGAGACCAGCCCGGAGATCGCCACCGCCATCCAGGACGCCCTGAAGAAGGCGGGGATCACGGTGAAGCTGGAGGGCCTGGAGGACAACGACTACAAGGACACCATCCAGGACGTGAAGACCGAGCCCGGGTTCTTCCTGGCGCACTGGGGCGCCGACTGGCCCTCCGGCGGCCCGTTCCTGGCGCCGATCTTCGACGGTCGGCAGATCGTGAAGGACGGCGCCAACTTCAACACCGGCCAGCTGAACGACAAGTCGGTCAACGACGAGATCGACGCCATCAACAAGCTCACCGACCTCGACGAGGCGGCGCAGCGCTGGGGCGCCCTCGACAAGAAGATCGGCGAGCAGGCGCTGACGGTCCCGCTGTTCCACCCCGTCTACAAGCGGCTGTACGGCAAGGACGTCAAGAACGTCGTGATCAGCGACTGGACCGGCGTGCTCGACGTGTCCCAGGTCGCGGTGAAGTAAGTACGGGTGAAGCACGTCCATGAGTGAGGTCCGTGTGGCCTCCGAGGGCGCGAGGGCGAGCACCGAGACGGTGCTCGCCCCCGCCTCGGGGGTCCGACAGTTCTGGCGGCGGCTGCGCGTGCAGCGAGCCGCCCTCGTCGCGGCGTCCGTCGTCGCGCTGCTCGTCCTGCTCGCGCTCGCCGCGCCCCTGCTCAGCGCCGTCGAGGGGCAGGACCCGACGACCTACCACCCCGATCTCGTCGACTCGGCACGCGGCGGTGTGCCCGTCGGCACCTTCGGCGGGCTCAGCGCCGACCACTGGCTCGGCGTCGAACCCCAGACGGGGCGCGACCTGTTCGCCCGCCTCGTGTACGGCGCCCGGGTCTCGCTCGGGGTCGCCCTGGCGGCAACGGTGGTGGAGGTCACCGTCGGACTCGTCATGGGGATCGCGGCCGGTTACGGCAACCGGTGGGTCGATCAGGCGTTGAGCCGGTTCACCGACGTGGTGGTGGCACTGCCGCTGATGGTGATGTCCCTCGCGCTGCTCGCCATCGTGCCCAGTGGCTTCCCGCGTCCGGTGCTGGTCGCGGTCGTGATCGGGCTGATCGGCTGGGGGTCCATCGCCAAGATCGTGCGGGCCCAGACCCTGACGCTCAAGCAGCTCGACCACGTCGCGGCGGCCCGGCTCAGCGGCTGGAGCTCCTGGCGGATCGCGCGCCGCGAACTGCTGCCCGCGCTGGCGGCGCCCGTCATCACCTACGCCGCCCTGCTCTTCCCGGTGAACATCAGCGCCGAGGCCGCGCTCAGCTTCCTCGGCGCCGGAGTGAAGCCGCCGACGCCGTCCTGGGGGCAGATGCTCACCTCGGCGAACGTCTGGTACCAGGCGGCACCGCAGTACCTCCTGCTGCCCGCCGGGCTGCTGTTCGTCACCGTGCTCGCGCTGACCGTCCTCGGCGACGGAGTGCGCAGGGCCCTCGACCCCCGCGCGGCCTCCCGGCTGTCCGTGGGAACCGGCCGGAAGAAGGAGGCACGGGCATGAAGGCCCTGCACGGCTTCGCCGGCTTCGCCCTGCGCCGCACACTCGGCGCGGTGGTCACCCTGCTCGCCATCTCGGTGATCGTGTACGTCGTCTTCTACGCCGCTCCCGGCGACGTCGCCCAGATCACCTGCGGGCCGCGCTGCTCGCCCGCGCAGGTCCACCAGGTGGCGGAGCAACTGCGCCTCGACGACCCGCTCTACGTCCGCTACCTGCACTTCCTGCAAGGAGTCGTCGCCGGTCACGACTACTCCACCGGCACCTCGGTGGAGCACTGCTCCGCACCGTGCCTCGGGCTGTCGTACCAGAGCGACCAGCAGGTCACCCAGCTCATCCTGGCCAAGCTGCCGGTCACCGGCTCCCTCGCCCTGGGCGCCATGGTGCTGTGGCTGCTGCTCGGCGTAGGCACCGGAGTGCTCGCCGCGTGGCGGCGCGGGCGGCTGGACGAGCGCATCCTGACGGGCATCACCCTGGCCGGCTGGGCGACGCCGGTGTTCGTCATCGGACTGCTGCTGATGGTGCTGATCTGCGGGCAGCTGCAACTGCTGCCGTTCCCGCAGTACGTACCGTTCACCGAGGACCCGGAGCAGTGGGCGTGGAACCTGCTGCTGCCCTGGCTGTCGCTGGCCCTCATCGAGGCCGCCAAGTACGCGCGCCTGACCAGGTCGGCCATGCTGGAGACGCTGGCCGAGGACCATGTGCGGACCTTCCGCGCCTACGGTGTCGGGGAACGCGCCATCGTCGGACGGCACGCCCTGCGCGGTGCGGTCGGGCCACTGATCGCGCTGAACGCCAACGACCTGGGCTCGCTCTTCGGCGGGGCGGTGCTCACCGAGTCGCTGTTCGGCCTGCCCGGGATCGGCCGCGAGCTGGTGCACGCCGTGAACGTCGTCGACCTGCCGGTCGTCGTCGGCTTGGTCGTGCTGACCGGCTTCTTCGTAGTGCTCGCCAACGCCGTCGCGGACCTGCTGTACGCGGTGGCCGACCGAAGGACGGTGCTGTCGTGAGTACGGACGGGACACTGGTCGAAGTCACCGATCTGTCGGTCGGGTACGGCTCCGTGCGCGCGGTGGACGCGCTGTCGTTCCGGCTGGAGAGGGGAGCGGCGCTCGGACTGGTCGGCGAGTCCGGTTCCGGCAAGTCCACCGTGGCATCCGCCCTGCTGGGCCTGCACCGCGGCACCGGGGCCGTCGTGCAGGGCACGGTCCGGGTGGCGGGGGTCGACGTCGGTGCGGCCTCCGAGGCGGAGCTGCGGCGGTTGCGCGGCGGCACGGCGGCGATGGTCTTCCAGGACCCGCTGTCCTCCCTCGACCCCTACTACGCCGTCGGCGACCAGATAGCCGAGGTGTACCGCGTGCACCACAAGGCGTCGCGACGAGCGGCACGCGCGCGGGCCGTCCAGGTACTGGACCGGGTGGGCATCCCCGACGCGGTTCGGCGTGCGCGTGCGCGCCCGCACGAGTTCAGCGGCGGCATGCGCCAGCGCGCCCTGATCGCGATGGCCCTGGCCTGCGAACCGGAGCTGCTCGTCGCGGACGAGCCCACCACCGCGCTCGACGTGACCGTGCAGGCCCAGATCCTCGACCTGCTGCACACGCTGCGCGAGGAGACGGGCATGGGGCTGCTGCTCGTCACGCACGACGTGGGCGTCGCCGCGGAGAGCGTCGACGACGTCCTGGTCATGCGCAACGGGGTCGAGGTCGAACACGGCCCCGTCGCCACCGTCCTGGGATCCCCGGCCCGGACGTACACGCGACGGCTGCTGAAGTCGGTGCCCCGGGTGGACGTGCCGCGCGCCCGGCGCCCGGCCGAGGCGGAGCAGGGGCAGGAGCCGACGTCCGCGGAGGTGGTGCTGGAGGCGGTCGGAGTGCGCCGTGTCTTCGGGCGCGGCGCGAGGGCGTTCGCCGCCGTCGACGACGTGTCGCTCCAGGTGCGGCGCGGGGAGGCACTGGGCATCGTCGGCGAGAGCGGCAGCGGCAAGACGACGCTCGGCCGGATGCTGGTGGGGCTCCTCGATCCCTCGGCCGGGCAGGTCCGCCGCGAGGGCGTGGCCGTGCGCGGCGTGCGTCCGGACGTCCAGATGGTGTTCCAGGACCCGGTCTCCTCGCTCAACCCCCGGCGCAGCGTGGGCGAGTCGGTGGCCGACCCGTTGCGCGCCCGGGGCGAACGGGACCCCGCCGTGCGCGAGCGGGTCCTGGCACTGCTGGAACGGGTCGGTCTCGAACCCGCCCACTACGACCGCTACCCGCACGAGTTCAGCGGAGGCCAGCGGCAACGCATCGGCATCGCGCGTGCGCTGGCGGCCGACCCGCGCGTCCTGGTCTGCGACGAGCCGGTCTCCGCGCTCGACGTGACCACCCAGGCCCAGGTCGTCGAGCTGCTGGACGAGCTGCGGCGCGAGCTGGGCCTCGCCCTGGTGTTCATCGCCCACGACCTCGCCGTCGTGCGCCAGGTCAGCGACCGGCTGGCGGTGATGCGACGGGGCCGGGTGGTGGAACACGGACCGGCGGACGAGGTCTACGAGTCGCCACGGGAGGCGTACACCCGCCAACTGCTGGCCGCCGTACCCGTACTCGACCCGGGACTCGCCGCACTGCGCCGGGCGGAGCGCCGAGAACTGACCGTGACCCAGATGTAGCGGTCACGGGCGTGGTCAACGCCGGGGCGGCTCGGTCATGACGAGGACCTCCGGTGCCCAGGTGTACCGGAGCGGTCGTGAGACGACCACATGTCCGGCCGCCTCACGGCAGTTCCCCGCGCAGGCCGTCGGAGACGGACTTGACGCCGCCGTGCGCGGTCATGCCGCCGTCCACCGGGATCTCCGCGCCGCTGATGAACGATGCGTCGTCGGAGAGCAGGAACAGGACGAGGGGGGCCACCTCGTCGACGGTTCCGGTGCGGCCGAGCGGTGTCTCCCGGATGTTGGCCTCGCGGAAGGCGGGCGCGGCGGAGGCCGTCATCCCCGTCTCGATGTGACCGGGGTGGATCGTATTGACGCGGATGCCGCACGGGCCGAGCTCCAGGGCGGCCGTCCTGGACAGGCCGCGCAGCGCCCACTTGCTGGTGGTGTAGGCATGTGACGACCACGACCTTGCCGAGCAGCCTCGTGGTGCGCGGGCCGCTCACGGGCGCTCCCGGCCCCGGCGCCGGCCGGCCGGCAGCGGTACGGGCGCCGCACCGGGCACGACGGTGCTGGACACGGTGCCGATGCCCTCGACGGTGAGGGTGACGGTGTCGCCGGGCTTGAGAGGCGGCGGGGTCCGTTCGCCGCGCCGGCCCCACAGCTCGGCCAGGCAGCCGCCGTTGCCGCAGGTGCCGGAGCCGAGGACGTCGCCGGGGACGACGCGGGTGCCCCGGGAGGCGTAGGCGGTCATCTCCTCGAACGTCCAGCTCATGTGGGACAGCAGATCCTCACCGACCTTCTCGCCGTTCACCGCGGCGGTCAGCGCGAGCCGCAGGAAGCCGTCGCCGTCGCGGTGGGACGCGAGTTCGTCGGCGGTGACGAGGTACGGGCCGAGGGTGGTGGCGGTGTCCTTGCCCTTGCAGGGGCCGAGACCGACTTTCATCTCCGCCGACTGGAGGTCCCGCGCGGACCAGTCGTTGAACACGGTGTAGCCGACGATGTGGTCGCGGGCCTGCTCGGGGGTGAGGTCACGGCCCTCGCGGCCGACGACCGCGGCGACCTCCAGCTCGAAGTCCAGCACGGCCGAGCCGGGCGGCATCGGGATGTCGTCGTGGGGGCCGTGGATCGCGTGCGGGTTGGTGAAGTAGAAGGTCGGGGCCGCGTACCACTGCTCGGGCACGCCACCGGTGCCCTCCACGGAGCGGCGCACCCCTTCGACGTGCTCCTCGAAGGTGACGAAGTCCCGCACGGAGGTGGGCTCCAGCGGGGCCAGCAGCCGGACCTGGGAGACATGGGGTCCGGGCGGCACGTCCAGGGCCGCGGCGCCGGCGGCGAGCAGACCGGGCAGCCCGTCGGTCTCCCGGATCAGTGCCGTGAGCGAGGTGACACCCGGCAGGGGCAGGAGGGTGCCGTCCTCCTCCACGACCGCCACCCGGCGGCGGTGCTGGTGTTCGTAAGCGGCGAAACGCATGGTGCGGCTCCATCGGCGTGCGGTCGGGGGTCGGGGACGCGCCGGCGGGCGTCAGAGCGGGGCCGTCGAGGCCGCGTCCCCGGAGTCGGTGGGGTGGCTCAGACGGGCGGGGCCACGAACACACCGCGGTCGGGGTCGTTGAAGGACTCCTTGGCGACGAGCTCGTTCATGGCGTTGGCGGTGCCCCACTGGTCGGTGACCTCGGGCTTGGAGAAGTCGTAGACGTGGGGGTGCCAGGTGTCCTCGTCCAGGCACTCCAGTTCGGTGGTGTACTCGACGGTGTTGCCGTGCGGGTCCAGGAAGTACGTGAACGTGTTGTCCCCGGCCATGTGCCGGCCCGGGCCCCAGATCTTCCTGAAGCCCGCGCGCATGACCCGGCCCGAGCCGCGCATGTACTCGTCGAGGCCGCGCATCTCGAAGGAGACGTGGTGCAGGGCGGTGTGCGGGCCCTGGGCGATGGCCATCGAGTGGTGCTGGTTGCTGATCCGCATGAAGTGCATGACCTCGCCCATGTGCGGCGAGCTGAGCGTGTCGGAGAGGGCGAAACCGAGGTGGCGCTCGTACCACTGGCGGGTCCGGTTCAGGTCGGGGGAGTTGAGGACCACGTGGCTCAGCTTGACCGGGATGGACTCCTTCTCCTCGATCCTGCGGTGCTGCCTGACCTCGACGTCGGCCGAGACCTCGATGGTGCGGCCGTCGACGTCGAAGAAGCGGAAGCCGTAGCCGCCGCCGGGGGTGTCGACCCGGCCCGGCCGGGACACCAGACGGACGCCGCCGGCGAGCAGCCGCTCGGCGAGGGTGTCCACGTCGGCGGCGGACGCGGCACCGTAGGAGACGAGGTCGAGACGCTTCTCCCCGGCCCTGCGCAGCCGGACGACGTACTGCTCGGGGGAGCCCTCGGCGGCGAGGAAGGAGATCCCGGAGTCCTCGGCGACCTTGGTCAGGCCCCAGACGCCGGCGTAGAAGTCAAGCTGCTTGTCGTAGTCGGGCACGGCGAGATCGACGTGCCGCAGGTGGGTGAGCAGGCGTGCGCTCATGGGGTGGTCCTCCTCAGGCGATGGCGAGGTTGAGCAGGGCGGCGGCGTTCCGGCCGCGTACGGCGTCGAGGTCGGCCTCGGACAGGCGTGCGGCGCGCAGGGCACCGACCGGGTCCTCGGCACCCATGTCGAAGGGGAAGTCGGACCCGAGGAGCACCCGGTCGGCCCCGGCGACCCGGACCAGCTCCCGCAGCACGTGCGGATCGTGGACGAGGGAGTCGAAGTACAGCCGCTTGAGGTAGCTGCTGGGCGGGTGGGCGCAGCCCGCGCCCGCGTCGGAACGGGCCGACCAGGCGTGGTCGGCGCGGCCGATGTGCGTGGGCAGGTAACCGCCGCCGTGCGCGGCGACCAGCTTCAGCCCGGGGTGCCGGTCGAGCACCCCGGAGAAGATCAGGTGGGAGAGGGCGACGGCGTTCTCGGTGGGCTGGCCGACGCTGTTGGACAGGTACCACTGGTCCAGGCGCTCGTCGAGCGTGCAGCCGAAGGGGTGCAGGAAGACGATCGCGCCCGTCTCCTCGGCCCGGGTCCACAAGGGCTCGTAGGCCGGGTCGGACAGCTCCCGCCCCGGGGCGTGGCTGGAGATCTCCACTCCGCACAGGCCCTGCGCCAGGGCGTGGTCGAGGGCGTCCACGGCCGGCCCGGGATGCTGGAGGGGCACCAGCCCGAGCCCGCGCAGCCGGTCCGGGGCGGCCGAACAGTGCGCGGCCGTCGCCTCGTTGGCCAGGCGGTACACCTTCTCGGCCGTCTCCTGGTCCGCCCAGTAGTGGTAGTGCGAGGGCGAAGGGCTGACCAACTGCACGTCCACGCCCCGCGCGTCCATCACGGCCAGGCGCACCGCGGCGTCGGTCAGCAGCGGGACGCGTTCGCGCACCATCGGCCCACTGACGGCGAGGGCCGCGGGGCCGTTGCGCCGGGCGTCCAGCTCCCCGGCCTCGGCGTGCCCGGGCAGGCCCGCGACGAGCGCGTCGACCTCGGGCAGCAGGACGTGCGCGTGCACGTCGACGGCCGGTGCGGTCCCCGCAGAGGTGGGCGTCCTCACGGCAGCTCCCGCAGCATGGTCATGGTGCGGCCCATGAGGCCGGGTATGTCGGCGTCCCGGACTCCGTCGAGCTGCCACTGGCCGAGCTGCACGGAGGCCTCGACGACCGGCCGGACCCGGGCGATCCGCCGCTCGTGGTACGCCTGGAACAGGGCGTCGTCCCAGCTGTCGGCACCGGCCAGCATCTCGGCGAGGACGAGGGCGTCCTCCAGGGACAGGGCGGCCCCCTGGGCGAGGGTGGGCGGGCAGCAGTGGGCGGCGTCGCCGATCAGCACGACGCGGCCGCGGTGCCAGGACCCCTCGACCAGCATGCGGTCGAACCAGGTGTAGTTGACCTTCGCCGGATCGGTCAGATGAGCGGTGATCTCCGGCCAGAAGCCGCCGTACGCCGAGGCCAGGCGCCGCATCTCCTCGGCGTAGCTCTCCGGCGGGATCGTGGTGCGGTCGCGGTTGGCCTCGACGACGTACGCGTACAGCGTCGTGTCGCTGGTGGGGCAGTAACCGGCGATGTAGGCGGGGCCGCCGTAGGCGAGGTCGGTGCGGACGACGCCCGCCGGACGCGGGGCGGCGATGCGCCAGATCGCCATGCCGGTGGGTTCGGGCCTGTCGGTGATGCCGACGGCGGCGCGGGTCGTGGAGCCGAGGCCGTCCGCGGCGACGACGAGGTCGTAGCGGGCCTCGGTGCCGTCGCTGAGGCGTACGGCGACACCGTCGGCGTCCTGGCCGAGGATCTCGGCGGTGGTGCCGAGGCGGACGGTGGCGCCACTGGCGCGCACGGCCCCGATGAGGATCTGCTGGAGGCGGGGGCGTTGCATGCCCACGGTGGCGGGCAGGTCGTCGCCGCCGGTGCGCAGGTCGTCCTGGACGTGCAGCACGGTGCCGTCGGGGGCGGTGATGCCGACCGAGTCGAAGCCGTACCCGGATGCCTCCACCTCCTGCCAGACACCGAGTTCGCGCAGCACGCGCAGGGCGTTGCCCTGGAGGGTGATGCCGGAACCGGCGGTGGCGTTCCAGTCGTCCTTGGCCTCGATCAGGTCCACGGCGACTCCGGCGCGGCGCAGCAGGATCGTCACGGCGTTGCCTGCCGCGCCGCCACCGACGACGAGGACCGTGCGGGGCTGGGTCATGAAGAACTCCTTCGTTCCTCGGTCTACTTGACCGCGATCGGGTTGACGGGCGAGCCGACCGCGCCCGTGATGGGCAGGGGCGCCGCGGTGAGCCAGAACGCGTACCGGCCGTCGTTCGCGCAGTCCTCGGCGAGGGCGTCCAGGTCCCACATCTCACCGATCAGCAGACCGAGGTGGGGGATCGCGACCTGGTGCAGCGGCTGGAAGGCGTGCTCGAACTCGTTGGGCCGCACCTCGAACCCCCAGGTGTCGGTGGCGATCGCGGCGATCTCGCTGCCGTGCAGCCAGCCGGCCGTGGTGAAGGACAGGCCGGGAGCGGGGCCGCCCGCGTAGTCGCCCCAGCCCTCGCGCCGGACCCGGGTGAGCTGCCCGGTGCGTACCAGCACGAGGTCTCCGCGGCCCACGCTCACGCCCTGGGCCGCGGCGGTCGCCGTCAGGTGCTCCTCGGTGATCGCGAAACCGTCGGGCAGCTCCCCGTCCTCGCCGACGGTGCGGCCGACGTCCAGCAGGACACCGCGTCCGGCCACGTGCGGGGCCATGTGCTCGATGCCGGTGACCAGGTCGCCGTCGGAGGTGACGACCTTCTCGGCGGCACGGCCGTTCCACGCCCTGCCGTGGTCGAAGATGTGGCCGAGCCCGTCCCACTGCGTCGAGCACTGCAACGGCATCGCGATGACGTCGTCGGCGCCGCCGATGCCGTGCGGGAGGCCCTGGTTGCCGAGCGCGGCGTCGGTGCCGGTGTCCAGCATGGTGTGCACCGGATTGGTGCGCCTGCGCCAGCCCTTTTGCGGGCCGTCGATGTCGAACCGCTGGGAGAGCGAGAAGCTGACGCCCCGACGTACGAGCGCGGCACTCTCGCGGCGTTTCGCCTCGTCGAGGAAGTTGAGCGTGCCCAGCACGTCGTCCTCGCCCCAACGGCCCCAGTTGGAGTACGCCTTCGCGGCGCGCGCTATCGAGCCCTCGGGGTCCGTGCGGTCCAAGGTCACTCGGCCACCTCCGCCACGCAGCGGGTGCGCTGGGCACCGAGCCCGGTGATGGCGGCGTCCATGACGTCACCGTCGCGCAGCAGCCGTCCCCAGTGCATGCCGTTGCCGGCGGGGGAGCCGGTGAGCACCAGGTCGCCGGGGAGGAGCCGGGCGGTCCGGGAGGCGTAGGACACCATCCGCGCCACGTCGAAGATCATGTCCTTGGTCGACTCGTCCTGCATGGTCTCGCCGTTCAGCTTCAGCGTCAGACGCAGGTCGCCCGGGTCCGCAACCGACCCGGCCGGCACGATCCAGGGGCCGAGCGGCGTGAAGCCGGGCGCGTTCTTGCTGCGCAGCCAGTCCGTGCCGATCTGCGGCATGTCACGGCGGAAGACCGTGGCGCGGTCGGTCAGATCGTTGGCGATCGTGTAACCGGCGACATGGCCGAGGGCCTCCTCGACGGACACCCGGTGCGTGGGCCGGCCGATCACCACCGCCAACTCCAGCTCCCAGTCGGGCTTGTCGGCCCAGTGCGGGAGCACCACGTCGTCGTAGGGACCGGTGATCGCGCTCGGCAGGCCGATGAACACGTACGGCAGGTCCTCGGCGGCCCGCCGGTCCATGATCTCGGCGGCCTCGGCGCGCCGTTCCTCCTCCGGACGCTCGTCCCCCGGGGCCCGGTGCGCCACGTGCAGGTCGATCACGTGCTGCCGGTAGTTGGCACCGGACTGGAACACCTGGCGCGGCTCGACGGGAGCGTGCACGCGGAACTCCGCCAGCGGCCTGCGCGCCAGGGCACCGTCACCGGCCAGTGCGGCCAGCCGCGGTGCCGCGGACTCCCAGTCGTCCAGGAGCGCGCGCATGCTCCGGCCGCTGTCGCCGAGGGCGGGACGCAGGTCGAGCACCAGGGCGTCGGGGGTGACGAGAGCGGGGAAGGCGGCATCCCCGGGAGCGGAAAGGGTGGCCAGGGCGAAGGGTCCGGCGAAGAGGGCGGACGCGGCTTCAGGTTTCACGGACATGTCCTCCTGATTGCGGTGGCACTAATCTGGACCCGCCCGTCGCGATCAGGGAAATCAATTCCGTGGATGACGATCATCCGCCGAACGAATTCCCGCAGGTCGTCGCCGTACAGCCAGGGAAGAGGCCATGAATCTCAGCCGTCTGGACCTCAATCTCGTCGTCGCCCTGCGGGCGCTCCTCGAGGAGCGCAACGTCACCCGTGCCGGGCAGCGCGTCGGTCTCAGCCAGCCCGCGATGAGCGCGGCCCTGTCCCGGCTGCGCCGCCACTTCGACGACGAGCTGCTCGCCCGGGTCGGCGGCCACTACGAGCTGACCGCCCTCGGCCAGGTCCTCCTGGACCGCACCGCCACGGCGTACGACGTGCTGGAGCGCCTCTTCGCCAGCCAGGCGGACTTCGACCCGGCCAGGGAGCAGCGGGAGTTCAAGCTGATCGCCTCCGACTACGCCGTCGCGGTCTTCGGCGCCGAGCTGGCCCGGGTGATGCACGAGGAGGCGCCGGGCATCCGGCTGCGCTTCGCGCAGACCCCGACCACGGTGGTGGACGCCACGGACACACTGCTGAGTACGTCCGACGGACTGCTGATGCCGTACGGCGTCATCAGCGACTTCCCCGCCACCGACCTGTACGCGGACCACTGGGTCTTCCTCGTCGCCGACGACCATCCGGGCGTCGAGGACCGGCTCACCCGGCAGGATCTGGCGCGCCTGCCCTGGGTCACCTACCAGCGCACCTACGACGCCCCGGCCGTGCGCCAGCTCGGCATGCTGGGTATCGAACCCCGGGTCGAGGTCTCCGTCGACAGCTTCCAGATCATCCCGCTGCTGGTGGCCGGCACCCGCCGTATCGCCCTCGTCCAGGCCCGTCTGGCCCGGCTCCTGGCACCGCTCGCGGCCGTCCGCGTGGTGGAGCCGCCGTACGAGGCGGTGCCGCTGCGGGAGGCGATGTGGTGGCACCCCGTGCACACGCACGACGCGGCCCACATCTGGCTGCGCGAGACCGCCGCCCGCGTCGGCAGAGGCATGGCCGGCGAGTCCGAGGGGTGAGGAGCCGCCGACGGCGGGGCGCCGACGTGCCTCGTTCGAGCATGCGTCCCGGCGGGCGGTCCGCCCACCCCCGCCGTGGCGCACGGTGCGGATGGCTTCCGTCCGACCGGTTCAGCCGCCGGCGAAGCCGCGGGCCGCGTGCTGTGCGGCCAGGCGCACCGGAGCGTTCGGTGGGCCGTAGCCGCGGTAGCCGCCGTCGCGCTGGACGAGTTCGAAGAGGACCCGGCCGACGGTGCGCGTGTAGCAGTGCCGGAAGGTGCCGTAGGCGTCGCGGTCGTAGAGGATGCCCAGCTCCCGGTACGTCTCCAGCTCGCCGTCGGCGAACTCGTGGCGGGCGGCGAGGCCGTCGTAGTAGTTGGCCGGGATCGGCAGCAGCTCGCCACCGGCCGCACGGTGGTCGCGGGCGGCGGCCACCACGTCGTCGGTGGCCAGCGCGACGTGCTGGGCGTGCGCCGTGTCGTCGGTGGGGGCCGCGCCGACGGTGAGGACGATCCGGACGGCGCCGTCGTCGGTGGAGACGGCGCGGCTGCGCAGCAGCCCGTGGGGGTCGGCGACGTCCACGCTCTCCTGCGAGCGCAGCCCGAGGACGGCTCGGTGGAAGAGCGCCGCCTCGTCGAACTGGTGCCAGGGCTGGGTCAGGGACAGGTGGTCGACCCGCCAGCCGCCGTCGTTTCCGGCACCGGCACCGGCACCGGCACCGGTACTGGCACCGGCACCGGCACCGGCCCGCGCACCGGCGTCGGCGGCTCCGACGTTCTCGAAGTCCGCTCGCCAGTCGGGCAGTCCGGGGCGCTCGGTGGCGCAGAAGAACAACTCCGTGCCGTCGGGTGCCGCGACCGCCTCCAGCGGGGCGTCCCCGGGTCCGCGGCGGCGTGGCAGCAGCGGGGCGAGCAGAGCCTCGGCCCGGCGGGCTCCCCGGGCGGGGTCGGGCGTCTCCAGGCCGACGGTGACCAGTCGGGTGCCGTCGCGGCGCTCGGCCCCTTCGGTGTTGACCAGCACCCGGGCGTCGCCCCGCTGCCACAGGTCGGTCCCGACGGAGGAACTCGGCGAGGACGTACGCCGCAGGGGGACACGGTCGGAGCCGGAGACGGTGAAGGCCTGACCCACGGGGCCGGCCTCCTTCGGCAGGCCCGAGGCCGGGACGTTCGAAGAGCTACCGGTCGGCACCCGAGCCCGGCACAATCACCCGTATGCCGATCACCACGGGTGCGCCGCCCACGCGCACCACCCCCGCTGCTGTCGCCTCGGGGTTCCTCACGGGCGGTGTGATCGGGGCCTCGCTGGCCGCTCTCGTCGTCGGCGGCATCGTCGGGAACGCGCCCCTGTTTGTGACGGGTTTGGCCCTGCCCGCGGTCTACGGCCTGCTCTTCCACCTCGCCGGCGCACCGCGAAGGGCACGGGAGGCGGCGCTCGCGCCCCGCACCGCGCTCGCGATGATCGAGAGCCGGGAGGCCGTCGGGGGTGAGGCGACGAGCGACGTGGCGGTGCGGTTCGAGCTCACGGTCGCGCCGGACGACGTACCGGCGTACCGCGTCGCGTTCACGCAGAACATCAACCTCGTCGAGCTGCCCGACTACCGGCCGCGTGGCGTCGTGGTGGTGCAGTACCCGCCGGACCGGCCGTGGCGGGTGAGGATCGTGAAGCGGCCGACACCTAAGTGGGAGGAGCGGGCGGCCGGGGCCCGCGTCGACTCCGCGCCCGGCCCCGCCATGGTGGGCGAGACCCCCGAGAGCAGTGCCGTCGGCGTCGTCACGCTGCTCGCCCTGCTGCTCGCCGCGGCCGGCGTCGTCCTGCTGTTCCGCGCCGACCTGTTCGACCAGGACACCTCCGCGCACCCACCCTCCGCCACGGGGCCGTCGCCGTCGGTCTCCTCCTCCACTTCCTCCTCGTCGACCACGGTGGTGTCGTCGGCGTCCGCCACGGTCGCCCTCGGCCCGGACCAGACGTTCCTCGACAAGGGTGAACTACGCCGCGCGGTCGGCTCGCTCGCCAAGGGCACCAACACGCGCGCGGCGCTCACCGTCGTCGTCCAGGAACGCCTGCTGTCGGTCGTGTACGCGTCCACCGACGCACAGGCTCCGACGTTCGACCCCGATCTGCTCCCCTACGACCGATTCCCCGCGCTGGTCAAGGAGGCGAGGAGCAGCCCGGGGGTCGGTTCCCCGCAGACCTGGCAGATCACCGTCGAACGCCTCACCGGCTCCCTCACCGTCAGGGTCGGT
The DNA here is from genome assembly GCF_000717995.1 of Streptomyces violaceorubidus. GTDB lineage: Bacteria > Actinomycetota > Actinomycetes > Streptomycetales > Streptomycetaceae > Streptomyces > Streptomyces violaceorubidus. The sequence continues at coordinate 34,579 of NZ_JODM01000008.1, read as the reverse complement.
GTGACGGGAACCGAAGGAGCAGCCTCGCTGGAGGCGGACGCGCGGGGCGAGGTGGTGCGGCGCACCCCGGCGCACTGACGGGCGCCACGCCGACCGCATCGACACGGAAGAGAAGAAGAGGGAAGACGCGTGGGCTTGCAGGGATATCTGGCGCTGTGGTGCGGGGCGTTCGGCACCCTCGCGCTGGTCGGGTACGCCCGTTCGCTGGCTGGGGTGACCCGGGCGCAGCGGGCGGTGAGGGTCATGGGGCGGATCGAGCGGGTGCGCGAGCCCAGGCACGGAAGCTCGCAGCACGACGGGATCCCCGTGGTCGTCTCCTTCCAGGACCCGGGCACCGGCCAGGAGTTCACCGTGACGAACGACGGTGACCACGGGGAGAGGATCACGACGGCCTGGACGGGCCGGGAGATCGGAGTCCGCTATCCGCGGGGGAGACCGCATGCCTACCGGTTCGTCGGCGACCTCTGGGCGGGCCGACGCGGGCTCGGGTGGCCCAACTTCGCGATCTTCCTGATCTACGTCGGACTGGTCGTCTTCGCCGCGGTCGACCGGGCATGGCCGTGGGCCTTGATCGGCTTCGGTGTGCCCTGGACCTTGTCCGGGGCCTGGTACCTGCCGCAGAGCGACCGCGCGGTGAGCCGCCGTTTCGAGGGGCTGACCTCCCAACCCCCTGTCCGGGGGCGGGTCGTCGCCGTGCTCACGGACACCAGCACCGACGAGGACGGCCACACCAGTACCAGCCACACGCCGGTCATCGCGTTCACCACCCACGAGGGCACCACCGTCACCGCCTACTGCCCCGACGGGCTGCCCGACCCCGCGCAGTCCCACGGTCGCGACGTCACGGTCCACTACACGTCCGACGATCCCGCCGTGTTCACTGTCAACCTTGCGGCAGAACACCGATCCCGCTCCCTCGACACCGTCTTCGGCGTGGTGGCACTGCTCGTCGGCGTGGCGGCGGTCGTCGCCGGAGCGCTGCTGCTGTGACGCACGACGGGCGCCGGGCACGGCGGTTTCCCTGCCGTGCCCGAGGCGGCTTCTGCCCCTGTCTTGGACGGGACCGACGAGGCCGGTGACTCAATGCTCCTCAGCGGCCGGTTCCGGGTCGTAGGACTCGAACTCGATGTAGTCCAGGGGGTCCTCGTCGCGGCGTCCGAGCCGGGGCAGGCCCTCGGTCGCCAACCGGCCGCGCAGCCACTCCAGCAAGGTCTCGGTGAGGCCGGTACGCAGCGGTGGGCCTTGGTCGGCATGACGCGGCAGAACGATCAACGGCCAGCCCTCCGGTGTGTCCCCTTCGGTCAGCCAGCACAGTTGGTCGCCGTCGATGGAGTCGGCGAAGGGCAGGAATCCCCCGGGCTCGGGATAGACGGCCAGCGGGTGGTACTCAGGGAACTCGGCCCGCTGCCCCTGGTAGGTCTCCGCGTACCACTCGGCCCACGGTGCGAGCGCGTACCGGTCCTCGTCGAAGGGGATGTTGAAGCGCAGCCAGCCGCACCAGGAGCCGCCCCCGTACCGCTCCATCAGTCGTACGTACTCGCCGGGCAGGCGAGTGCCCAGCCGCTTGTACAGCCAGTCCCAGTCGTGCTTCCCGAGCGTGGGCGTCTCCGGCGGCGGGACGAGCTTGACCAGAGTCTCCAGCCCGCTGCCCGCGGTGAGGGCAGCCCGCTGCTGAGCGGTCGGTTCCGGTCGCAGGGGCGGCGGGGCCCACGGAGTGTCCTCCAGGTCGCTCTGCATGCCGCTCCGGGCGGCCACCGGGTGCATGCCGTCGGCCACGAGCCGGGCCAGTGTCGGCACGAGCGGGGTACCGAAGCGCCGCCAGGGGTCGCGGCCCGCGTTCTCGTCGTCCTGGCAGCGCATGACGACCGGCCACTGGTCGGGGTCGTCGGATGCGGTGGTGTCCCAGTAGAGGGTGTCGGCGGTACGGGTGGCGCCGAAGGGAAGGACGCCGGGGGCGTCACGTCGAGTCTGCTGGACCCAGGCACCGTAGTCGAACCAACCCCGGTTGGCACAGGGGACGTGAAGCCAGAGCCGGGCGCCGATGTCGAGGGGGCCGTACGCGGCGGCGATGGCCTTGTAGTCGGCGGGAAGGCGCGTCCCCAGCCAGGACTCGACCGCGGTCCAGTCGACGGGTATGGCGAAGTCGGCCGGTGGATCGCCGAAGATCTCGGCGAAGGCGCTGACATACGGGTCTGAAGCAGTCACGGGGCTGTGGACCTCTACCGGGGTGAACGGCCCCAAGGGGCCATGGGGTGGGGCTGACAAGGGCGGGCAAAGCCCTTGGTGGACAGGGGTTCGCGACCGAGGAAACCGTTCCACCAGAGCTTCGCATGCCTGTCTACCCGTCGGGTGCCGATGTGTCGAGGTCTGCCTCGCGCTTCCTCGGCGTCGACGGCCAGGCCCCAACCTCCCGTGCGGGAGGGCGACCACGACGTGCATCAGTATCCTGCCGTCGGGCGTTCTCTCTCCCCCGCCGTCGGCTCCGCCATCCGACGGGCAGTGGGCAGCAGCCATTGCCGGGGACCCGCTGTTCAGGCCAGGAGGAACCAGTGCCATATCCGCAACGACTCACCCCCGAGGAGAGGCTCGCCGACGCGAAGCAGTTGTTGAGCCTCCCGAGGATCGTCGTGATCTGCGGCTCCACCCGCTTCATGACCGAGATGAACGAGGCGGACGTGCGGGAGACCAAAGCCGGAAAGATCGTCGTCAAACCGGGCTACGACATGAAGTCGCCGCACGAACAGGGCTCCGATCCTGTCGAGGCCGCGGCGCTGAAGGTTCGGCTCGACGATCTGCACCGCTCGAAGATCCGACTCGCTGACGAGGTGCTCGTGGTCGGCGACTACATCGGAGACAGCACCCGAGCCGAAATCGCCTACGCCCGGTCGCTGGGCAAACCCGTGCGCTTCACCCACCCCGAGATCGACCCGGACACCTGACCGCCCGCCGCCCCCTCGACCGGTCGAGGGCTGTCCTCATGACCTGCTCGGGGGTTGCCCGTCTCGTGCCGTAGTGGGCGGCGACGTCGTGGAACTCGGCGCGGGCGGCCTTGGCTCTTCGGGAGGGTGTCAAGGACAATGACCACGCTACGCGGGGGAGCTGGCGGTGCGGTGCGCAGTGTTCTGCCCACCGCCATCAACCTTGCCGTGCTGAGTGCCACGCTGCTGCCAAGTCTGCGCAGTGTGCAGCCGTTCGAACGTCTCACCGGCCTGGCGGAGGGCAGGACCGCGGTGGCCTTTCTGTCGGCGTCGCTCATGCTGGGGCTGGTCCTCAACGCGCTGCAGAACCCGCTCTACCGCATCCTTGAGGGCTACCTTCTGTGGCCCTCCGCCGCCTACGAACGCGGCTGTCGTCGCCACCGCAGGCGGCGGCAGGCATGGTCGGACCGGCTGGCTGTTCTGCGCCTGGAGAGGCGAGCCGGGGAAGGCCCCCTTCCTCCGGCCCAAGCCGCTGAGCTTGCCCGCCTGCAAGGAGAGCGAAGCGTGGTCCGCCATCGCGAGCGGGATCGTCGCAGCACCATCATTCGACGCGCCTTGCTGCAGGAGCGTCTCGCCCGTTACCCCGTCGACGACGGCCAGTTGGCCCCCACCCAACTCGGCAACGCGATAAGGCGTTTCGAGGAGTACGCCTACGACAGGTACCGGCTCGATTCGCAACTGCTGTGGAATGATCTGACCGCCACGGCTCCTGAACAGGCACGCCGACAGGTGGACACGGCTCGCACCAGCGTCGACTTCTTCGTATGCCTGCTGTACGGTCACCTCGCCGTCCTGGCCGCAGCCCTGGCCACCCTCGCGTCCCGCCCCGCAGACACCCCCGTCGTGCTCGCGACGGTGGTGGCGCTCTCGGTACTCAGCCCGGTCTGGTACAGGTGCGCGGTCCACGCCACCGACGAATGGGCCGCGGCGGTGCGCGCCCTCATCAATGTCGGACGCGCGTCCTTGGCTGACGCACTGGGACTGATCATGCCCGCACAGCTCGCTGAAGAACGCGAGATGTGGTCGATGGTCTCCCGTCTCTCCCGGATCCCCTACCACGAGAGGGCGGCAGCCCTCGACCGATTCCGACGCGATCCCGCAGCCGCCACACAGGACGACGGGTCAACCGTGTGAGGGGTGGCGGCCCCTTGTGACCGCCCATCGCCCGTGGCACACCTCGGCCGGCCGTCCGGTCAAACCCTCAGCCGATCGCCCACGGACACACCGGCACCGTTCCGTGACTGCTCGCACGGTCCGGTTCGGTGGCGGAAGGCAGGAGGGTTACTCGCATGAAAGTCGTGGTGGTCGAGGGTGAGGGCCTCATGGACGTCGAGACCGCGCTCTGTGTCAGGGACCACGGACATGAGGTCACCCTCGTCCCGGCCCCCGGCCCCCGGCGGCCCGCACGCGCCCACCCCCGACGATCTCGCCGAGGCAGTGCGGGGCTGCTCCGTGGTCGTCGACCTCGCCCGTCAGCCGTCCGTGGACCTGGGAACACTCTCGGAGGAACACGGTCTGGCCGTGGACGAGCCGGCCCTCGTCAGCTCCTGGTCCGGTTCCACCCGTGCACTCCTCAGCGCCGGGGCCGCCGCCGGCGTCCGCCACCGCGCCACTCAGCCCTTCGACGCGGCGGAAGACATCGCGACAGCGGCCACCGAGGACTGGATCGTGTGGGTTCCACCCGCCGAGGTGCGCAACGGACCGAGCACGGTGGCCGACGTCACCACCTGGAACTCGTCGCCGACGAGGGCAGCCTCGAAACGGCACCCTCCGCACCGGACCTCGCGGTCCGCCAGGACTGGACCGGGTCCCGGTACACACCGAGGTCCTGGCGGCTTCGCTCCCGTCCCTGTCGCGCCTGCTGCGGCCAGGACACCCAGCCCTCTCAGCCGACAGCGGGCACATATGGTCTCATCCCCCCTCGGCCGTGCCGCGACTCCAGTGTCCCGAGCAGCACACGTGTTCCCGTTCCACGCTCCGTTCGTGGACACACGGGCAGCTGGGACACGTGTCTGGACCAGACGCCCACGACCACCCCGACGAGCGGCACGCACGACGTCTGCGTCAAGGCCCTGGCACCGCAACGGGCGTCGCGAACATCGAGCAACTGATGCGGATGCCGGGGCGGGTGATTGCGGTGGGATCACGGTCCGGCCTCACACGGGCACCATGTCCTCATCATGGCGGCAACGTGTGATCGGATCATGCCGAATCAGCAGGTGGCGGCTCGGGGAGGGTCGCCCAGGAGGGGACATACGCGATGTCGGCCGCAGTTGAAGAGACCACACAGCCGTGCCCGGAATGCGGCACGGAGATCCGGGGCGACAACCGGTTCACCCTCTGGTGCGCCGCCTGTGACTGGAACGTCGATCCAGGGGAGCCCCAGCCGGAAACGGGACGTCTGGACCGGGCCGAGCGCACCCTGGCCCGGCGCCATGGCGAGCAGTTGCTCGCCGAGATGCTGAGCGGCACCGACGCGCAACCGCGGCGTGACGCCTCGGCGGTGATCGCCACCGCCCTCGCGCTCACCGTGCACGTCGGTACCCTCGCGTTCGCCGTCGCAGGTGTCTGGTGCCTGGCGGCGGGCTGGGGCGGCGCCGGCATGGTGGCGGGCCTGGTACTGCTACTCCTGGCCTGGGCGTTCGCCCCGAAGTTCCGCGCGCTGCCCCACGACCGCCCCGTACTCCTGCGCGGCGACGCGCCCGAGCTGTTCGCCCTGGTGGACGAGGTGGCGAGGGCCGTCGGCACCCGGAGCGTGCACGCCATCGCCGTGGACGGGAGCGTCAACGCGGCGGTCACGACGTACGGAGTGCGCGGCAGACGGCTGCTGGTGCTGGGCATGCCGCTGTGGGAAGTCCTCACTCCCGAGGAGCGGATCGCGCTGCTCGGACACGAACTCGCCCACTATGCCAACGGGGACACGCGCAACGGCCTGGTGGTGGGCACCGCGGCGCGGACCCTGCACCTGTGGCACCACATCCTCCAGCCGCTTCCGAACTCGTCCGGCATCGAGATCTTCGTCAACGCCCTCTACGTCGTGCCACGTCTGCTGGTCGGGGGACTCCTGGCGCTGCTCGCCCGATTGACCTCACGGGCCGGGATCCGAGCCGAGTACCTGGCTGATCGGCTGGCCGCCCGAACCGCTTCCACGCAGGCCGCGGTCGGCCTCATGGACCGGTTGCTCATCGCGGGTTCGCTCGATCTCCGACTGCGCACCGAGGCGAACCGCGCCGCCCTGCGCGGACCGGAGGTCCGAAGGGCCAAGGCGCACGCCGACGACCTCTGGGCAGTGCTCACCGCGTACGCGTTGTCCATTCCCGAGCACGAGTACGAACGGCAGCGGCGCGTAGGAGCCCGTCGCGGCCACCAGGTCGACACCACCCACCCCCCGACCCATCTGCGTCGCGCCAGCCTCCTCGCGCACGTGCCCGAACCGGCCACGGTGACCCCGCAGAAGTGCCGGACGAGCTGATCGCCGCGGAACTCGCCCCGGCCCGCACCGAGGTGGCTCGACGCCTGCTCCGCGGCGACCTCGACGACTGAGCCCTCGCGGCCACGGGTTTCAAGGGGCATCCGCATTCGTGTCGACCGATCACTCCTGTGACACGATGTCACATGACGTTGTCCTTGTCGTCGTGCATCCCGAGCGCCGCCCGCCGACTGCTCGCTCACCCGCGAGTGCGGGACGTTCCTCCTGGTCCTCGCGACGGAACCCGCCGCACCACTTCGGAGGCCTCTGCAGCAGGGCCGACGCCGCCGACGCCTGGGACATGGCGGAATGCCCCGCCTCCGGTTCGACACCGGGGGCGGGGCACCTTGTGCCGCTCAGGCGCTCATCGCAGGCCGAAGGCGCGGATCAGGGTCTGGCTGACGCCGTTGCCCTCGGTGTCCTTCGCGGTCGTCCGCAGGCTCGCGTAACGGGCCTTGTCCGGTGCGTCGAGCCGTGCCGTCCAGCCGTCCGCAGACTTCCGCAGCGCCGTCCGGTGCCAGGTGGCGCCGTCGTCGTACGACACCTCCACGGTCGCCGTGCGGATCGCGCCGGCTCCGGCCGCGCCCTGGAGGTGCGAGGCCGTGACGGTCAGCTCCGTGCGCCGGTGGGCGCGGCCCGACAGATCGGCGTCCACCGCGTAGTCGAGCTGCACCAGGGGCAGCGGGGTGAGACCGGTGGGATCCGTGGTGGCCGAGGTGAAGTCCCAGACGGTGCGGGTGTGGCTCGAGTACGGGCGGTCCGGAAGGTTCCTGTTCCCCTCCAACACGAGCCGGTAGGGCTTGGGATCGGGCGACAGGTCCCCGGCCATGACGATCCGTTCGTTGACGTCCTCGCCCAGCAGTTCGTCGCCCTGGTACAGCGAGATCCTGGACGTGTCGCTGTCGGCCCAGACGACGCCCGCGTGCCCGCCGGAGTCGCCCCACGCGGTCATCACGGAGGTGCTGATGGTGTCACCGGCCCGGAAGGGGCCCTGCCAGCTCGTGCCGTTGTCGCTGAGCAGGCGCGGGTGCTGGATCGGGGCGAACCAGGTCTCCTGTGAGGTGCTGCGCGGCTTGTACGAGCGGGCCACGCCCCGCTGGCCCAGGTCGGACCTGGCGGCGAAGGAGACCCACTGGACGTCGTCGTCCGCGGTGACCCACGAGGTGAGTTCGCCCTGGGACCGGACCTGCGTGGGCGCGGTGCCCAGGGGACGGCCGAGGAGGGAGATGTCCTGCCGGTACTCCACCGCTTGGCCCTGTGACGTGTCGCGGAACGTCTCGTCGACGCGCGCCAGCTCCCCGGGGCCGGGTCGGTAGGACGGGTCCCGGGGAACCGCGCCGTCGTGGTGGCGGACCAGGTCGTAGGCGTAGCGGGGGGAGGGGTGGGAGACGACCTGGAGCGTGGTCGTGCCGGTCCCGCGGAGCCGGGCCAGCAGCCGCGTGCTGTCGTCGGTGCCCAGCGACGCCACCGGCAGCGGAGCGGCCTCCGGCAGGTCGGCCCAGGGATCGAACTTCCCGTACCCGTCGTTCAGGATCAGGAGCTGCCGCGCCCCGGCCCTCGCCGCCGCGGCTGCCTGGTCCGTCGGGGCCACCGTGTCGCTGCGGCGTACGACCGCGACGCGATCCCGGACCCCGGCCCGGCGGAACTCGGCCGCAGAGCCGTCACCCGCCCAGACGGCCCGGTCGGCACGCGTGCCCTCGGGCAGTCGGGGTGACAGGGTCTGGACCGTGACGTCGTCGAAGGTCTGTGAGCCCGCCGAGAACGTCAGCGGAGGCTGGATCTGCCGCCAGCGGGTCGCGAAGGTGTACGAGCCCGTCCGCACCTTGGGCGTGGGGGTGACCCACAGGCTGTCGTAGCGCCAGTACTCGGCCAGATAGCTGTCCATGAAGGGGAACAGTCCGGTGTTGCCGCGGTACTGGTCGATCCGCAGGAACTGGTTGGCCGTGGGCCGTGGTGTGACGGCGGCGGCCTTGCGCAGGTCGTCGGCGTCGAAGGCGACCGTGCGGTCCGCGCCGAGGTCGACGTCGGGTGCGGCGAACATCGCGAAGCCCAGCGTGTGCGTGCCGTCGACACCGGGCACGGCGGAGTTCATCCACACCGAGTAGGTGCTCGGGGACAACCGGAGGTCCAGCCGTCCCGAGGCGTCCACGGTGTGGATCTCCGGCGCGGTGTTGCGCTCGACGTCCTTGAGGATGACGGTCCCGGACAGCGGCTCGTCGTGGCGGTCCTTCGCCGTGAGCGTCAGGGTCGCCCGACGGCCCTCCTTGTTCACTCCGACCGGGGTGCGGGCCAGCACGGCCGCGTCGGCGCCGGTGGCGACCAGGCGCGTGGCGTACGCCCGGTTGTCCTCGGCCGCGTCGAGGTGTGTGATCACGCCGACGGTCGCGGTGCCGTGCGCGGGCACGGTCACCTGCGTGTCCGACAGGGTGAACAGGCCCTCGGGCAGCTGAGCCGGACTCAGCGCGAGGTCCAGCGTGAGGGGGGCGGGGCCCAGGTTGGTGTAGGTGACGTCCCGGCGGACGGTCTGACCCGGGGCGTACGGGTAGTGCGTCTGCGCGAACGCGTCACCGGACGCCAGCAGCGTCGAGCGCACCGCGGCGGCGACGTCCACCCGCCCGCTGCCCGCCTCGAACGGGCTGAAGCGCTGGGTGCCGGCCGTGGTGCCGACCAGCGCCTCCTTGAGTCGCTGCCCCGTCCAGTCGGGGTGCTCGGCGGCCAGCAGGGCCGCGGCGCCCGCCACATGCGGTGTGGCCATCGAGGTGCCGGACATGGACTGGTAGGCGCCCTCGCCCTCCGGCGCATACTGCGAGCGCGCGGCGAGCACGCCCACACCCGGTGCGGTCAGGTCCGGCTTGATGGCGTTGTCGCCCACGCGGGGACCGCGGCTGGAGAAGTCCGCGAGCTGATCGACGCCCTTGCCGGGACCGTTCACCGCACCCACCGTCAGCGCCGCGTCGGCGGCGGCGGGCGAGCCCACGGTGTACGCCTCCGGACCGGAGTTGCCCGCGGCGACGACGAAGAGCGCCCCGGTCTCTTCACTGAGCCGGTTTACCGCCTCGCTGAGCGGATCGGTGCCATCGGTGGGGGAGTCGCCCAGGCTCATGCTGACGATCTTCGCGTGCTGTTCGCGGACCGCCCACTCCATCCCGGCGAGGACCCAGGAATCCTGACCGCCCCCGCTGTTGTCGAGGACCTTGCCGATGTGCAGCGACGCGCCAGGGGCGACACCCTTCTCGACCCAGCCGGACGCGGCGCCCGTCCCGGCCACGGTGGATGCCACATGGGTGCCGTGACCGTTCCGGTCGGTGACGTCCTGGTCCGGCACGAAACTCGCGGTGGCGGCGATGCGCCCGGCGAAGTCCGGGTGGCCCGCGTCGATGCCGGTGTCCAGCACGGCGACGTCCACGCCCGCACCGGTGTTGCCGCCCGACCAGACCTCCGGGGCCCCTATCTGCGCCGTCGTGTCCGACAGTGTGGCCCGCACCTTGCCGTCCAGCCATACCTTCGCGATGCCGCCGGCCAGCCGGCCCCCGGACGCCGCCGACCGGGCCGCCGAGCCGCCGGCGGCGGTGTCCCCGGTACCGGTGAGCGAGGTCCAGAAGTCGGCCGCGCGGGAGTGCTCCGCGGAAAGGGCGGCACCCTGGATGCTGCTGAGCGCCCGGATCCGGCGGGCGCCCTCGGGCGTCCTCACGTCGCGCGAGCGGGCCGCCGCGTCGGTGTAGGTGACGATGAGCGGCAGACCGTCGGCGCGGGCGTCGTCGTACCCGTCCTTGAGCAGCTCCGTGACGTTGAAGAGCCGCTTGTCCAGGGCTCCCGACCCGATGTACGGGACGGCGGCCTCGGGGTAGACGTAGGTGTCGGAGCCCACCGACATCACATGTGCGCCGCCGCTCCTGCCGTGCGGATCGGTCACCGACAACACGGTCGCCGCGCCGCCCTCGCCGGTCACGGTGACCTTGTCGCCGGTGATCAGTGTCAGGGTGCGGGTCGGCCCCGCCGGGGTAGTGGGCGGCGCGGGGGACATCGTCGCCGGGTCGGCCGAGGCGGCCGGAGCCGTCGCGGTGAGCACCAACAGGGCGGCGATGCCGATGGTCAGCCCGCGTCCGCGGGACCAGGGGATGGGCAAAGGAACCTCATCGATTGGGATGCGATCTGGATGTGCAGGGATCGATCGAAGTCAGCCATCCCGCTCGCGAGGCTGTAAAGACACCCCTTTGGCACTTCTGCGCCATGTCGCCAAGTGGACACGATGCAAAAGGCGCATCCCTCCGCAAGCGCGACGCGCTGCACCGTGTGTAGTCCGAGTGTTCCGGCGTACGGTACGCAAGGCGCACCGGCTGTTTCGCGCCGTACGGGTCAGCGGCGGAAGAGCGATGGCGGAAACCGATGCGGCGCCGGGACCGCCGACAGCCTCGCGACGGCCGCGCGAGGTCGTGGCCGCCCCGAGTCACGTCGCTGGAGGGGCCCGTGATACCGACGGGCAGAGCGACTGCCCTTCGTGACTTGTGCGAGGTGATGCTCCTTGTCGAGGAATATGGGGCATCAAGGCGCGCGACAAGCGGCCGTGGGAGGCCGCGCCGGCGCAAGAGGACTGGAGGCGGGACGTCTATAGAAGGAAGTTGGTTGTAAGTGCCACGAGAGATGGCCTGGCTGCATACCGTGTGTTGTGACTCGCTCACCGGCGGCGCGGGTCCTCACGGTGACACGGCGGTCGTGCTCATCAGGAAGAGCGGAACTCCACGACGACGCGATAACCGGCGGGCTCGGACATGATGTGGAGTCCGGGGGCGTCGAACAGGTGCTTGAGCTCGGCGGGCCATTCACGATCCTCCTCCGCCGGCACGGTGCAGGTCTTGATGAGGACGACCGGATCGGCGGCGTGGGTCTTCGATTTCAGTGAGTCGGTCATGCCATCCAGACAGTCGACGGCTCGCGCTGTAACGAGTGGTCGAATCCTTTAGCAGTGGACTACCCACCGACCTGGCGGACGGCCGAGTGGCACCCGTTGCTTTCCGGCCTTCCTTGCGAGGGCGGGCAGACGACGCCGGATGACGGGCAGACGAAGAGTCATGATGGACACGCAACTTCGGAACCTTCGGAACAAGGAACGGACTCAGCAGGAATCCCGTGCCCGGGGAACCATGGCGATCTGGCGGTGGGCCAGGTGGGCGGCGCTCCTCCTCGCCGTTGGCTGGGCGCTGGACTCGGTCGCCAAGCTGGTCGAGGGCGCACAGGGACGGGAGCTGTGGTGGCCGTTGCTCAGTACCGTCATCTGGGCAGGAGTGACCGTGCACGGCTTCGCGACCTACCGGCGGATCAGGACCACGTCCGGACGACACCTCGGATGAACTCATGGCGGTCGTGCGCACAGGCCCGGCACGACAGCCAACGGCGACTCACCCGCGTCTCGGCCCTTGACCTCCATTTCCGACGTGGGTCCTCCACTGCTCTACGGCGGACCCGTCGCCTTCGCCGCCGGGGTCGTCGTCCTTGCGACGCAAGACGCCCGTCGTCGACGCGGGGAGCGCGGCGCGCGTCCGTAAGCCCACGCACCCAATGCCGCGACCGAGCTGTCCTCACGTAACCCATGACCGGTTCGCTCCTTCACTCCTCTGCGTGCGGGCTCCTCCACCAAAAAATGGGAGCGGTCATGGAGAAATGATGAGCCGGCTGTCGCAGCGTAGTTCAGCGTTCGGACACCATACGATGCACACGGTGTTAACCCAGTGGGGTCACGCCCGTCCATGCTCAGGCAGGGGCGCCCCGGATGAGCAGTTCGACGGCCCGGTGTCAGAGGCACCCCCGCGTGCCGGTAGTGGTCGACGAAGCCCCGGGCCCGATCGGGCCTGGTGCTGGCGAAGGGTTCTCCGGCGATGACGCCGACGGAGGTGTGGCCCAGGCTCAGCAGGTGCTCCGCGACCAGCCGTCCGCCCAGCCGGTCGACGCAGGTGACGGAGGTGTGCCCGGCGTCGGTCCGGCGGTCGACGAGGACGAAGGGCGTGGTGTGCGCAAGGCCGGCAGGGCGCCGTCGGTGGACTGACGACCTGGGGCGTCGTCTGGGAGGAAGGGCTCGCGTGGCTCTTGGAAGGTGGCTCTTGGAAGGGGATGTTCCCGTGGTCCCGGCCTGGGACGTGATCGCGGGTGCCTGGCACGCCGTGACGTCGGTAGGGGACCAGTACGGCAAGGAGTTCAAGCGGACCCACCGGCTGGAGATCCAGCCCGCGGCGGATCCAGGCTTTCGCGGTCGGATCCGGCTCGATCCCGGATTCCCCTGCGTGGCGGAGATCGCCGCGTTCGTCACAGCCCGGGGGTACGCCCCCTGAGGACTTCCGGCCGTCGCGGAAAGACGACCGAGGGAGATTCGCCGTGGCCCTCACCACCCCCCGGCCACTGCCGAAACGGCCCCCCTCCGGCCAGGGGCGGAGTGCGAGCGGTGTGATTGGCTTGAGGCATGGCAAAGCGTGCACGGGTCCGCGCCCCCGAGCTGGTGGGCAGGGGCGGCTGGATCAACACCGGTGACCAGGAGCTGAGTCTCGCGGCGCTTCGCGGACGGATCGTGGTCCTCGACTTCTGGACCTTCTGCTGCGTCAACTGCCTGCACGCCCTGGACGAACTGCGCGAGCTGGAGGAGACGCACAGGGACACCGTGGTGATCGTGGGCGTGCACTCGCCCAAGTTCCCGCACGAGGCCGAACACCGGGCCGTCCTGGACGCCGTCGAGCGCTACGGCGTCGAGCATCCCGTCCTGGACGACCCGGACCGGGTGACGTGGCAGCAGTACGCCGTACGTGCCTGGCCCACCCTCGCCGTGATCGATCCCGAGGGTTACGTCGTCGCCCAGTACGCGGGCGAGGGACACGCCCCCGCCATCCAGCGGCTGGTCGAGGAGTTGGAGACCAGGCATACGGCCAAGGGCACTCTGCGGCGCGGCGACGCCCCGTACGTGGCGCCGGAGCCGGAGCCGACGATCCTGCGCTTCCCCGGCAGGGCCGTGTCGCTGCCCTCCGGCACCTTCCTGGTCAGCGACACCACCCGGCATCAACTGGTGGAGCTCGCCGAGGACGCGGAGACCGTCGTGCGGCGGATCGGAAGCGGGAGACGGGGCTTCGCGGACGGCCCGGCCGAGAGGGCCTCGTTCAGCGAGCCGCAGGGACTCACGCTGCTCGGCGACGGCTCGGTGGTCGTCGCCGACACCGTCAACCACGCACTGCGCCGGTACGAGCCGGTCACCGGCGAGGTCACCACCCTGGCCGGGACCGGCAGGCAGCGGAGACCGGGCGAGCCCACCCGCGGAGCCGCCCGCGCCGTGAGCCTCTCCTCGCCCTGGGACGTCGCCCTGTGGAACGGCCGGGTGTGGATCGCCATGGCCGGGGTGCACCAGCTCTGGGCCTACGATCCGCGGGACGGGAGTGTCACCGTCACCGCCGGGACCGGCAACGAGGGACTCGTCGACGGGCCCGGCCCCGAGGCCTGGTTCGCGCAGCCGTCCGGGCTGTCGGCGACGGAGGAGCGGCTCTGGGTGGCCGACTCCGAGACCTCCGCCCTGCGTTGGGTGGACCTTGCAGGCACGGTCCGCACGGCGGTGGGTACCGGACTCTTCGACTTCGGGTACCGCGACGGCCCCGCCGCCCAGGCACTGCTCCAGCATCCCCTGGGCGTCACGGCACTGCCGGACGGCTCGGTGGCCGTCGCCGACACCTACAACCAGGCCCTCCGCCGCTACGAACCGCCCACCGGTGAGGTGAGCACGCTGGCGACCGACCTGCGCGAGCCCAGTGACGCCGTGGTCGTCGGCGACGACATCCTGGTCGTCGAATCGGCCCGACACCGGCTGACCCGGCTCCTGCTGCCGCGGGAGGCCCTGGGCGCGGGGGCAGGCGACGGCGTACGGCGGGAGACGACGGAGACGGCGCCGGGCACCCTGCGCCTGGAGGTGGCCTTCCGGGCACCCGCCGGTCAGAAGCCGGACCTGCGCTACGGGCCCGCGACACGACTCCTGGTCTCCGCCACCCCGCCCGAACTGCTGCGTGCGGGCGAGGGCGCGGGCACCGACCTGTCCCGCTCCCTCGATCTGAACCCGTCGGTGCCCGAGGGCGTGCTGCACATCTCCGCGACGGCCGCCTCCTGCGACGACGACCCGGACGTCCCGTACCCGGCCTGCCACGTCCACCAGCAGGACTGGGAGATCCCGGTCCGTCTCGTCGAGGGCGCGAGCGACCGTCTTCCGCTCGTCCTGGCCGGCGTCGACGCCGCCTGACCGGTCGGCGTCCGGGAGGACCGGCCGTCATGGCAGCCCCGGCCCGCCCCCCAGCCGCATCGCGGGCACCGGCGGCCACCCTCGAAGGGCGTGCCACGCGTTCAAACCGGCGCTCGGCGCTCGGGCAGGGCGCCCGGGGGCGCCGCTGTGACATCTCGCGCTCCCACACGCTGTTGGGTGGCCGACGGGCGTGGACAGCATCCTTTCAGCACCGCGAGAGAAGGGGCTTGTGATGGCCAGTGAGTTTCAGCGGACCAAGCTGCAGGACATGTTCAACGCCTTCGACGTGAACGGCGACGGCTGCCTGGAGGAGGAGGACTTCGCGGCCCTCGCGACCCGGTGGGGCCGGCTGCCCCGCGTGCGGGCGGACGGCGAACTGGCCGCGCGGGTGGAGGACGTGTTGCTCGGGTGGTGGCAGCACCTCTCGCAGGCCGTCGACACGGACAACGACGGCCGGATCGACATGGACGACCTCCTCGCCATGGTCGACCGGCTGCCCACCATGCAGGACGCGGTGGCCGCCACCGCCGACACGGTCTTCGACGCGGTGGACGAGAACGGCGACGGCCGCATCTCGAGGAACGAGCACCAGCGGCTCATCGACCTGTGGCACGGGCAGGGGATCGCGACCGGAGACGTGTTCGACCGCCTCGACCAGGATGCCGACGGCCACCTCAGCCGATCCGAGTTCGCCGCGCTGTGGATCCAGTTCTGGATCAGTGACGACCCCGCCGAGCCGGGCAACTACGTGTGCGGGCCCGTAGCGGGACACTCCCTCCGCTGACCCGCGGCCAACGAGGTCCTGCGAGCGCAGGCCCTGGGCGGGGCGTCAGGTGGCGGACTTCTCCCTGACTCTTCGGGAGAACGCCGCCGCGGACGCACGCGTTGCCTGCTCCACGATGCTGATGCCGACCTCCTGGGTGCTGCAGCCGTTGAGCAGCACCGCCATCAGATAGACGCGGCCTTCACGCTCTATCCGACCGATGCTGTTGACAACCCATTTCTTGGTCTGAGTCCGCTTGAGCCACCCGTTCTTCAGTGCGGTCGTGCCCGAGTCGGCCGCTGCGGACACGCCCCAGGTCTGGCTTCCCACGACGTGCCGCATCAAGTCCTGGATGTAGGCACGCGACGCCTCGCTCAGGGGCGACTCGTCGCCGAACACGGCCTGGAGCAGGCGTATCTGGTCTTCCGCTGTGGTCTGGGTGATGCCCCAGACGGTCCCCCCACCGCCCTGTGTCCGGGTCAGGCCGAGCCGTTCGTTGGCCGCGTCGAGTCCGGAGGCACTGCCGATCCGGGTCCACAGGGCACTGGTGGAGACGTTGTCGCTCTTCTGGATCATGGCAGCGGACTGGGCGCGCTCCTCGGTGCTCAACCTGCGCCCCTGGTCCTGGGCCTGAAGCAGCAGCGTCGCCAGGATGTCCACCTTCACGATGCTGGCGGTGTCGAAGGCATCGTGTCCGTACGTCGCCATGGCACCGCTCCTGACGTCCAGCATCGCCACGGACATCCGGTTGTCGCCGAAGAGCGCGGTCACGGGCGCCAGAGCCGGTCCGAGATCGAACGGTTTCCGTGTCGAGGTGGGCGACGGCGACGGTTCCGGTGCGTCCGCAGGCGCCTCGCCCGCCTTCGCCCGGGCCGAGACGGCCGGTGGGGACGGAGCCTTCGCCCGGGTGGACGAGGACGACTCGGCGGAGTCGGTCCCGGTGATGGCATAGGTGGCGCCGCCGGTCAGGATCACGGCCGACGTCACCGTCCACGTCATGTGGCGTCGCCTGTCCCTGCGGCGACGTCGTTGCTCCCGGCGGGAGCGGCCACGCCGCCGAGTAGGTGGGTTCTCATGCACGGGTGCGATGGTAATCGAATCAAAGTTCGAGATCGCCCGGTTTCTCGGCAGTGCGTCCGTTCCCGGTCGTCGACCGTTTCCTCACCGGGGAACCTTCAATGGCACCGACGCCTGCGCTCCGCCACCTCCAGACACGATCCGACTCCGGTCGAACGACCCCGCCCGCGACGGGCAGCGGCCCGCGACGCCGCACGGGAACCGGGACGACGCCGGGTGGCCGGCCGCCCTACCGGGCCTTGACCTCTGGAGGCAGGCTGCCCGCGGATGGGACAGCAAGGAGCAAAACCTGGTCCGAGGCGTACCGCACCGCGATGGCCATCCGTGGATTCACGCCGTCGACGGCATGGGCCGTGACCGGTTCGGACCTTGCCGCATCGTCGTCGTGGCCCGGCGTGTCATCACAGGGCGGGAACTCGGCCGGGCCAAGCGCTTGGCCGACGGTGAAATCGACGTCGGCCACCTGCGTATAGGTACGGCCCCCGTACAGGGCGACGATCGCGCACGAGCCTTCGGCCTCCCCACCACCGTCCTGCGCGGTGCAGGCGGTCATCAGCACTGCCGTGACCAAGACCATGCCCGAGTACCACGGCAACTGCCGCAACCGCGTCGACTTTGCGGGGTTTCGTCGGCTTGACTGGCTTATTCGCATCAGTGGGGCCCTTCTCTCTCTGGAACGTGCGCGCTCCGCCTCACCGGGTGGCGCATCACCCACGGGCGTTTCCGACCTCGGACGTGGCTCCCGGTCACTTCATGACCATGACGGAGATCTAGGCGAACTCGTTCGTTCCGCTTGCGGTGACTCGCCCATGGGGGAGTTGCACATGCCGTAACGGCATGTGGTGTCGTCGAGGGACCAACAGCACGGAAGGCCCTGTCTGCGATGTATCCCTCCGCCATGCCTCCCCGCGAGGTCAAGATCGGCGATGCCGCCGCCTTCACCGGAACCACCCCGCGCGCCATTCGTCACTACCACCAGATCGGTCTGCTGCCGGAGCCCGCACGAGGCGGAGACGGACGCCGCCGCTACGGCTACGACGACATGGTTCGCCTGCTGTGGATCCGCAAGATGTCCGACGTCGGCATCAGCCTGGACGACATGCGGGCCGCCTTCGACGAGGCCCGGGACGTCGGGGACGTCCTGGGCCGGCTGGAGGAGACCCTGGCCGCCCGGGAGGCAGACATCCGGCGCCAGCGCGCGGCGGTCCAGCGCCTGCGGTCCGTGGGCAGCCCGCTGGGCCTGCTCTCCCCGTTGGTCACGGACCGGCTCAGCCACCTGCCTTCCGGCGCGCTGCGCCCCGCCGACCTGGACGCCCTGTTGATCACGGAACGGATCTTCGGGCCGCTCGGCGCCGCCGTCCAGGCCGGCGTGTTCATCATCCTGGCGACGCATCCCGACCTACGGGCCGAGGCCGACCGCCTCGACGCGGCCGACGCCGCCCTCGACGACACCGTCCACCCCCACGACCCGCGGGTCGGAGAACTCGCCGCGCAGCACTGCGCCCACCACAAGGCCCTGATCGGGGCCATCGAGGCGGCCGGACTGGACCTGGCCGAGGAGCAGCTCTTCGAGATCGACGCCGAGGCGAGCGGCGAGGAGGACGCCCGGATGAGTGCCTTCGAAGCGGTGACCAAGATGCCCTACGACTTCTCCCTGGCCCGGACACGGTGCATGGAACTCACGGCACAGCTCATGGCCGTTGCCGCGCAGGGCGAGTGAAGCCTGCCGCTGGCGGCGGCGTGGGCCGGCCCGGTCATCCCTCGGCGCGCTGCCCCGGCCGCTCCACGGCGAGTTCGGCGGGGACGCCGAGGTCGGACTTGCGGTGATGGGATGTGCGGTCACCCGCGGCGGGGGCCGCGAGGACGGCCGTGGCGACGAACGCCAGGACCACGACCATCGCCGGACGAAGTCCGTAGTGATCGCCCAGGAAGCCGAGCAGGGGAGGTCCCACCAGGAACGCGATGTAGCCGATCGTCGCCACGAGGCTGACCCGGGCGGTCTCGTCGGGCCCCGAGTCGCCCGCCGCCGACAGGGCCACCGGAAAGCCCAGGGACGCGCCCAGTCCCCAGAACAGGACGGCGGCCGCGGCCACGACGGCGTTGTCGGAGAAGATGACCAGGGACAGGCCGATGGCTCCGGAGACCGCGCTGGCCCGCACGGCAGCCGCCCTGCTGTAACGGTTGAGGAAGTACGTGCCGCCGAAGCGTCCCACGGTCATCGCGGCGGCGAACCCGACGAAGACGAGCGAGCCTACGGCGGCGTCGAGACCGTGGCCGTCGACCATGAGCAGCGGCAGCCAGTCGTTGGCGGCGCCCTCGGCGAGAGCCATGGCCAGCACGATGGCCCCGATCGTCAGGAGCCGTCGGTCCTTCCACACCTGCGGGCCGGCGGGCCGGGGGGAGCCCGAAGCGGGCGACGCGGCACGGACTCCGGTCCCGGTGGGCACGGCACCGATGGCGTACCCGAAGATCGCTGCCGTCACCGCGGCCACCGCCAGGAGGTGCCAGTGGGCGGGGAACGCCGCAGCGGTGGCCGCCATGCCGGCCAGGCCGCCGATGACGGTGCCCAGGCTGAAGCACCCGTGCAGCGTGGGCAGTACCGCCGCGCCGGTGATCCGTTCCACGTCGGCACCGTCCACATTGATCGCCACCTCGCCCGACCCGACCCCCACGCCGAACACGCACAGCCCCGCGGTGACCAGGGGCGCGGAGCCGAGGGCGCTGCCCGCGCCCACGACGACCACGCTGGCGACGACGAACAGGGTGGCGAGCGCCGTCACGGGTCTGGTCCCGAACCGCGACACGAAACGGCCCGAACAGAGAATGCCTGCCATCGAGCCGACGGACAGACCGAACAGCACCAGCCCCATCTGCCCCGTGGACAGGCCCAGACGGTCACGGACGTCCGGGGTGCGCGTGATCCATGAGGACATGGCGATGCCGTTGAGGAAGAAGAAGAGATACAGCGCCCGGCGGCGTCGGCGTACAGCACGGTCTGTCAAGGCAGGGCTCCGCCGGTGTTGGAGACAATGAGGGGCAGGCAGACGACGATCACGTCACCCCCCGAGTATGAACAAATGTACACACCGGGTCGATGACCGAGAAGACAAGGCGGACAACTGCGATGACAGGCAGCACTCGTGGTCCCAACGACCCCCGGCGCCGCGAACGCATCCTGGACGCCGCGCTCGACGTCATCGCGGAACACGGCGCCATCAAGGTGACCTTCCGCAAGATCGCGGAGTCGGCAGGCGTGCCGCTCGGGTCGGTCACCTACTACTTCGACGACATGCGGCACCTGTTGACCGACGCCTTCACCCGGCTCGCAGAGACCGTGTCCACACGCTACGGCGCCCTTCTGGAAGCCGCGCGGACCCGCCAGGAGGCCGAGGAGGCGGTCGTCGAGATCATCTGCGGCAAGGTCTGGGGAACGGACCGCAATCTCCTGCTCACCTACGAGCTGTACGCCTTCGCCACCCGCCATGCCGAGGTGCGCGCCGTCATGCGCTCCTGGATGCAGGCCAGCCGCGACTCCCTGGCCAGACACTTCGACCCGCTCACGGCACGGGCCCTGGACGCGCTGGTCGAGGGATTCTCCATCCACAACTCCGTCGACCTGCGGCCCACCGACCGCGAGGAGGTCGCCGCCGTCGTCCGCGCCGTCGTCGACAGGCACCGCTGAAGGGCGCTTCCGCGAAGCGTGGTCAAGTGCCGCGCCCATGGCGGGAGCGAGGGTCATGGCTGCAGGTAGGACTGGTCCGTGCTCGCCCCGGAGTGGGCACGGACGACTCTCTTGCCCGGCGGCCCAGCCTTCCTTTGCCCCGGCCCTCACCATGGAGCCCGCCTGCCCCTGCGGACGGGTACCACCCGACCCGTATCTCTGCTCCTGGCGCCCGTGCTCGCGGCCGCAACGCTCACCGGCTGCGCGCTGCTGGAACTCTCCAGGGACTGCGAAGGGACCGACGACCGGGTGAAGGAGCTGGCGGCGCTCGACATCCTCGACTCCCGGCCCGACGGAGCCGCCCTCGCCCGGGGCTTCGAGGAGGTCGACTCCGGCTGCTGGGCGGACAGCGGCGATGTCGTGGTGTACGCCCGCCGGACGTACACCGTCCCCGGCACACAGGCCGAAGTGAGGGCGCACTACCGGACGGCGGCGGTACGGGACGGATGGATTCCGGACCCCGAAGCCTCACCCGGCGACCAGTACTTCACCAAAGAGGGCAAGGCCCTGTCGATCGTCTTCCTCACCGCCGAGGACCTCAAGCAGGACGGTCACGGAAGCCGCCCCGACCTCACCCACGGGGCCGGCTACTCGGTCAGCGTCGACTCGTACGTGAACGGCGGCGCCGAGACCGGTCGCTAGTGCTCTGACCGGGAAGGTTGGCCGGGTTGGCGATTGGAGCGGTTGGACGGGCGGTGACATCCGTACCGACCGCTGGAGGTGTGGTGGCTGAGCCTGTGCGGGTGCGACCGGGAGTGCCGGTGGGCCCGGTGGGAGTCGCTGCGGTCCTTGCCGGGGGGTAGGCTCGGCTCGGCTGCGGAAGCGATCACTGGTTGTTCGCCGGGGTTCCGGCACATGACCGGACCGGCGAGAGATCAGTCGGGAGGCCACTTGGCCCGCCGGGACGGAGCCCGGCCCCCCTTACTGCGCGAGCGTGTCCAGGACGTCCGTGACCGGGGTGGGATGCAGAGGGCCGACGTGTGACGCGCCGGGGAAGTCGTGCACGCGGAAACGGTTGCCGGGTGTGGATGCGTCGGCTTCCGCGATCATCCTGTCCTGGAGTGCGGTGGCGATCGTACGGTCCTTGCCGAAACGCAAGTACGTGCGGGGGATGCGTCCCCAGCTGCGGGCCCGGCCGACCGCTCGGCCCGCGTAGGCGGCGACGGGCTCGTCGGTCTGCATGCCGGCCAGGATCCGGCGGAAGTCGGCGTCGGGGTAGTCCGCGCAGATCATCTCCTTCAGGAGGGCCAACTCACCGCTGACACCCGTACGGAAGTTCAGCCGCAGTACCCCGAGCCGGTCCGGGTCGCCCACCGTCAGCTTCACCGGGCTGACGGCGTTCGCGTTCTCGGGCGCCGCGGTGCAGGCGTCGGCCGTGGGCAGGGCGCGGCTGGGACAGAAGGCCGCCATGTAGCAGATGTGGTGGAGCAGGTGCGGGACGGCGTCGGCGACACGGCTGACCGACACGCCGCCCAGGCTGTGCCCGACCAGCACCACCGGGCCGTTCCGTGCGGCCTGCCGCACGATGCCCGTGACACGCGCCTCGTAGTCGTCCAGCCCGAGGCCCTTCAGCGGGGAGGGCTCGACGGCCATCGCTGCGAGGTCCTGCCGCTGGTACGACTCCGCCACGAAAGCCTCCGCGCCGTGCCGCGGCTGGTCGACCATGACGACGCGGTGGCCGCGCAGCACCAGTTCCCGCGCGATCGGCATCCAGAACGCGCCGGCGCTGTGGGTGCCGTGCACCAGCACGAAGGTTCCGTGCCCGTGACGCGGGCGCGCCGTGGCCGGCGACGTTCCGACCCCGGTGGCCAGTGCCATGCCGCCCGCTGCGAGTCCCAGCCCACGCAGCGCCGTCCGCCGGGTGGCACCTTTTCGTTCTTCGTTCGTGTCATCGCTCATGAACACCACGCTATGAACGGCCCGTTCGGCCCACCAGCGGTCCAGCACCCCCACAGGAGTGGACCCAGAACCACCTTGACACCTTGCCCGTACTGACAGGGGCTGTGACCGGGCTGCTCCACCGTGATCGGAAGTCGGCTCGCGGAACGAGCGCACGCGGAACGGCTGGTATTACTGGGGCATGCAGGAAGAGACGGCGCGTTCAACGCCTCCGACGACAGCTATGTGACTGCCCTGCTCTCCCAGGCCCTGACGTCAGACGTGGTCTTCTGGGGGCCGTTGGGCCGCAGCGAGGGAATCGCGGCGGTGGAGCGGTTCGTACTGGACATCCGGCGCCACCCGGCGGGGTCGGGCACGATGGTGCGCTGCTCTGCGGTGGACATGCCCGATGAGTGGGCCCGGTACCAGTGGGTCTTCACCACGCCGGACGGCGGCCCCCGCCTGTCGGGAACGGATGTCGTCCATCTACGGCGGAGTCTCATCGAGCAGGTCATCGTCTTCGCGGGGGAGATCGAGGGGTCCGCCGCCTGAGCCGTCCTGGTGCCTGGGCTTGCGCGGGGTGGCCGCGAGGGTGGGAGGCGGCCAGGGTGAACTGCCGTAGCGGGCCGAAGCCGCAGGGAAGGCCGGGCTGCCCCCGGTGGTCTGAATGAGGTCGCCTGCGTCATGGCCGGCTCGCCAACTTCGTCCGGGTTCCACTGGGCACCGTCGCGGGACAACTGGCGTGCTGGCAGGGCCCCTTGGCTGTGCTCGTGAGTGTCGACAGCGAGGGTTCAACGCTTCGGGAGGGGAGGCACCGACACCGCGCTGTGTTCGATGGTCAAGAGGGATACCGACGCCCGGTCCGTGGCGCTTCAGTCCCTCCGGCGGGTGGCGACGGCGTCATCGCCGAAGGACGCCGTGAGTGCCTGTGCGATCAAGTCGGGCAGTTCGGTGTGTCCGTCGTCTTCGACCCAGCGCGTCAGCGCCGTGTGCATCGCGGCGAGGCAGGCACTGGTGGCCGCCTGGGCGCGGAACACGTCGTCGGGACCGGTCGCGTCATCCCCGAGGGCATCGACGATGGCCTGTTGCAGCGCGTACTGGCTGTCCAGGTGTCGGGCTCTCAGCGCAGGCGTCGAGACCATGAGGCGGAGGCAGTCCAGCAGGAATCGTTCGTTAGCTGCCTGCTGGTCTCCGTTGCCGCCAGTCGAGGTCGTGGCCGCGTCGATGAGCGCACTGCCGACGCGGCGTACCAGGGGCTGCGCTGCGGACGACGCCGCAACGTGCTCGGCGATGAGCTGGGCGGGCTGGTCTATGAGGACGAGGTCCTCCTTGGTAGAGAAGTGCCGATACACGGTCATTGCGGAGACGCTGGCGGCCTCGGCGACGTCGGCCACCGTTACCGCGTCGTAGCCGCACTCGGTGAATAGTCGCACCGCGTGCGCCTGGACCAGGCGCCGTGTCTCGGAACGCCGTCGTTCCCGCAGGCTTTGCTGTCGCTCACTCATCTGCTAGACACTAACACTATGTTAGTAACTAACATTAAGGCCAGGTGACGGCATGGGCGATCTGATGGGCAGAACAGCCCTGGTGACGGGCGCGTCGCGCGGCATCGGGCAGGCAATCGCGGCTCGGCTGGCGGCCGCAGGAGCCACGGTCATCGTGCACTTCGGCACGGACGAGGCCGGGGCCGCGGCAACGCTCGACGCGATGGAACACGCCGGCGGGACCGGCTTCGCCGTCCGAGCCGAACTGGGTGTGGACGGCGATGTCGAGACACTCTTCGCCGGCGTGGAGGCCGGCTTGGGTGGTCGGCCCCTCGACATCGTCGTCAACAACGCGGCGGCCGCACCAGCCGGTGCGCTCGGGGTCACGACGCGGGCGGAGTTCGACCGCTTGTTCGCGGTGAACGTCCGGGCACCGTACTTCATCATCGAGCGTGCACTGCCTCTGATGCGCGAGGGCGCCCGGATCATCTCGATCTCGTCGGTGGCAACCAGGATGGCCAACCCGTCCCAGACATCCTTCGCCATGACGAAGGGCGCCATTGAGACGATGACCAAGACCCTTGCCGGCCAACTCGGTCCCCGGGGGATAACGGTGAACGCGGTCGCTCCTGGGGCCACCAGGACAGCGAGCAACGGAGCTGTCTTCGACGTGCCGGGCCTCACGGAACAGATCTCCGGCATGACGGCACTCAGCAGGCTGGGCGCGCCCGAGGACGTAGCCGACGTGGTCGCCTTCCTCTCCTCCGATGCCGCCCGCTGGGTCACCGGGCAGATCCTCGACGCGAGCGGTGGCCTGTTCCTCGGCCCACGCATCTGACCAACGAAGATGTGGCGAGGGCAGCGCATCGCGCGTAACTCCACGCAGCCTTCCGGCTCCGCGACATCCGGCTACGGAGCCCGCGCAGGAACTCGTTCAGCAGGCCGCCCCGGCACTTTCCGTGGAGGGCTGACTGAGTGTGATGTCAGTGTGTGTGGTGGGATGGCCGGGCCTCCTCCCATAGTTTCCAGGCGTGGGTGCAGCCGTCGTTCCAGCGGTTGTCGAGGTGAGTCTTGTACTCGTCGAGGAGGGAGGTCCGGGACTGCCACTGGCCGGTGAAGAGGTCCTCTGGATTGGCTGCGTCCGCGGAGCGTTTGACGGTCCTGCCTCGTAGAAAACGTATCAGGTCCGTCCGGCAGCAGCGGTTGAGGTACCCATCAAGTGCCGTACGTGCACGGCGAGCCGGACTGCTCCGCCGAGGGTTCGGGTTTGGAAGTTTCCGCTCCCTCGGGGAGCAGAACGTGTAGGCATCGGCGGTGCTGGGTGATGTTCTGCTCGGTGGCCTCTTCGAGGTTGTGCCACGGATGCCACCGGTCTGCGACCCGGGCCGCCTGGAGTGTGCCGGCGGTGGCGTCCTCCGCGAAGAACGGAGCCCGGTTCCGGCAGACCACCTCGAGCCTGGCCGCTTCGCGAGCCAGGATGCAAGGCTGGGCGCTTCCGGGCCGGGCAGCAGGTCTGCCGGCCGACGGGTTTCGACATCAACCGGGACGGTCCCGTAGTGCCGTCCCTTGCGGTCGCGTACTCGTCGACACCGACCGCCCGCGGGGCGGGCGGCATGATGGCGATCAGGACCTCGCCGTCGGACACCGGGCCGCTGGGCGGTGAGTGCTGTGCAGAGTTCTGGACCGTGGTGCAGTCTCAGTTGTCCACTCCCGCTTCCCACTTGCGTCGGCGCAGCGTGTGGTCGCTGAGGAGATGTCGGCTCCGGTTGAGCAGTTCACCCACCTCGGTGTCGCCGGGCCGCCCGTCAGGGGAGGGATGCCAGCGTTGCACTGATTGCGCGGCCCAGGTGCGCAGCTTCGCATCGGGGTCCTCGAGCAGACGGACCGCCGTCCGTAGCGCCACGATGCCCCCGTGCGCGTCGAGCAGCCGGAACGCGCCGACGCGGATGTGCCGTGGCCGCTGGGGGCTGGTGCGCTCCAGTAGCCAGTCGGCGGACAGTTGTCTGGCCGAGGGCAGCAGCGCGGTGGCGGTCTCGCGGACGACCTCGGCGGCAGGGTCGTCGAGGAGCGGCCGCAGCTGCTTCGTGTCCGTGCAGTCCAGCGCCCGCAACCCGGCCACGGCTCGCGCCCGTACCCCGGCCGCCGGGTGCGAGAGCAGTGGCCGCAGCAGTCCGGCGTCCGCGCGGTTCCCGCACTCGGCCAGCCCGATGACCGCCCCGGGCGGCAGCTCGGGATCGTTGGGTGCCGTGCACCGCTCCCGGTACCAGGCTGCCGGATCGCCACCCTGCTGTCGTACGACGTAGCGAGCACAAGCACGCACGAGCGCGGAACGGTCGCTGAGAAACGACTCCGCCTGCTTCGAGTGTCCTGCCCGTCTCAGCGCGGTGACGCCGGCCGAACGGACACGGGGATTGCGTGCGGACAGCAGTGGAGGCAGCACACCCTCGTCACCGTCCTCGTCCCGCGGAGCCGTGAGCGCCGCTGTGGCACACAGGTCCTGGACCACCGTGTCCTGGTCCCGGGCGGCCGCACGGGCCAGCTCGGCGGGACGGAGCAGTCGGCCCTCGATGGCCAGCCGGTAGGCGAACCGACGGACGACGCGGTCGGGGTCAGTGAAGAGAACAGCGAGCTGCCCGGGAGATGCCTGACGCAGGGTGCGGCCGAGCACATCGACGCCGAAGGTGCCTCTGTCGCGGCGGCCGACGCGGAGGATGAGCGGCGCGAGATCGAGGGCAGAGCCCACGTTCAGGGCTTCACGGAGCAGCCGCCGGGCGTGCTCGCGCACCGGCTCGACCCAGTCGGTGCAGCGGATCACGACCAACGGCAGCAGGCCGGGGTACCGGACCGACTGGAGCAGCGCCTCCTGCCGGATGCGCCCGTCGCGGTGGCAGAGGGCGAGTGCGAGCCGGGACTCGCCGAGCTGGGTCAGCTCAGCGGGCGGCGGGGCCGAGTGCTCCCACCCCGGCAGGGAGTACGGCCGGTACCAGGCAACCTCGCGCACTGCTGCGTCCAGCGCGAGCCAGTCACCGGGGACGGCGACATCGAGCGTGCTGTGCAGCGGCGCACCTTCCGCGAGCCGCGTCGCTGCCGCTGTCCCGGCCTCACTGTTCTCAAGCATTCCCGCCCCTCCATTAGTCCTACCGGGTGATCGTAGGAGGCGGGGTTGGCGTAGAGCGCGGGAAATACGGCCCGTGATCACCGAGGGCCACCGCTCGGCACCTGCTCACCGGAAGCCGAACACGGTGACATCGCCCCAGCTCCTCCTGCCGCTGGTGACAGGCGGCGCGCCGCATCGGTGACAACTGGTGTGCTGCGCCCTGCTGAAGCCGCAGATCACCGGCAGGCAGCCACGCAGCGTTGCCGGCGAGGTGGGAATGACGGTATCGGGGGGAGCGTACGCATGGACATCGACTGGGGCGCCTACCCGTACGGCGCCGACCGCGCCGCTCACCTGGACCACCTCATGCGCTGCACTGAATGCGGCCCCACAGGCTGCAGCACGGCGGGCGCGGACCTGTGCTCCCGCTACCGCGCCACCCCACACGCACAGGGCAGTTCTTCCTGGCCCGGTGCCCGGTGCCCGGTGCCCGGTGCCCGGTGCCCGGTGCCGGGTGCCGGGAGGGGAGTACCGCGCTGATCCTTCCGGGACGGGTCTGCCGGGCGTCCGGGACTGAGCAGACGGGCGCACACTGATGGGGATCTCTGCAATCGGTTCTGTCCGCAGTTACCGTGAGCGGAGATATGGCGGGGAGCGAACGTGCCGTATGTGGCACTCTGACCAGATGGGGGAGAACAACCGGGAACGTGCGATGGAGGGTTGGGTCTGGAAAGAGAACGTCCTGACCTTTTTGGCTCTCTTGGCGGGTTACGCCGGCTACGACTTCGATGGCACCGACTGGCAGGCGGTCGGACTCGCTCTTGGGGCCACCGATGATGAGCACCCGGATCGTTGGTACAGCTATCCACTCGTCGGATCGAGCCTTCACCTCGAAGTGCACCTTGCGCAGGCCGTGGGTGGCCATGAGGTTTCTGTCCGCGTGGCGGGAACTTCCGACCCTGAGCTTCTGCTGAGGGCGGACACCCTGATAGCGGCCTTCGCCACCAGGCTCGTCGCATGAGGCGAGTATGAGTCACAGCCCTCATGGAGGGGCGAGAATCCGGGCCGTGAGGGGGCGGAGGGACTGCTGCGTGATCAGGTGACATGCGGTTCAGTGGCCTGCGATGCTGTGCGGCGTGATCATGATTGTTGGCGCTTCGTCCGCAGACGCATCCGACCCGATAGGCGTCCTGATCTTCCTCGCAGCGTTGGGGTTCGCAGCCGTCTTCGCCGGAGGGAGGTTGGCGTTCAATGTGCGCGGTGCTGTTGATGCGACGCTGGCGCGAAGACGAGCCGTCCTTGAGTTGAAAGCGCAGAGCACAGGAGATCTGGGGCTCCCAGACACCTGGAGTTTCAGCCCGTTCTTCTTCAAGTTTCTCGGCAGTGTCACTATGGTGGCGGTTTTTGTCCTGCTGGCCCTGGGTTTGGTCTTGGTGACCGACTGAGCCGGCTCCGAGGGGGGTCCGCTTTGGGGTGAGGGTTGCTGCCAGGCCATGCGGGCAGGGCCCGGTGGAAGTCTTGTTCTGTGCTGGCAGTTTTCGCCTGCGCGGTGAGTGGCCTTTGCGGGATGCTTCGGGCACGGGCTGTTCGGGCCTGTACACCAGTTGGTGAGTCGTGGGTGATGATGCTGAGGGTGTTGCTCGTGGTGGGCCGGGACCGGCGGTGGGGTGACGGTCCTGGAGGTGTGCGTCAGAAGTCCCGGCTGGAGCAGCGGCGGGGAAGAGACGAACTCCGTCTTCACCGTCCCCGTCTGCGGCAACCGCAGCGGCGAACCCGGCCACGGTACGGTCTTCGCCTCCTCGGCGCAGACGCAGGGCCGGCGCTGGAACCTCGACCACGTCGTGGACCCGTACAACGACGTGATGGCCCTGTACTACGCCAAGGGCACCGGCTACTACGCGCAGAACAGCAAGATCGATGATTCGGTCCCGTACATCCGCGGCGGCTACCTGAACCGGGTCGACTACGGCCTGGGGGCCGGCCAGGTCCTCACCACCGCCGGCCCGGCAGGGCAGGTCAAGTGAGGTGTGTCGGACCGGTGCGTGTCCAACTGCGTCCTTGACAAGGACCACGCCACCAACTGGCCGGACGTCCCGGTGGACCTGAACTGCACGGGGCGGGGCGGGTTTAGTCTGCTCGCGGGGCAGCTACGCGTCATGGTGGTTCTACGAGAACGCGCAGTACGGCGACGTCTGCTCCGGTTGGGGCAGTCCGGGCGGGTGCCGGATGTTTGCCGTTCCGGCCTTCGGCGGCCTGTGGGAGTTTTCCGTTCGGGGGCGCTGCGACACTTCGGGCGGCGTCTTTTGGATGTCCGCCGCGGGTGACGGGGCTGGGGTGTGGATGAATTCCATGAGGCCGGGCCGGACGTTCGCTTCACTCGGTGCGACCGCGAGCGGCCACTGCTGGATCGAGTATCCCAACGTGTGACTGGCTGACTGCTTCTCGCCAGGCCCGCTGTCCGTGGTTTTCACGGTCCGGTAGGCGGCGCGGAGTGCCGGGATGACCTCGGCGTGGGCTTCCGGGGTCGTTCAGGGATCCGGAGGTCCGCGTCTGCCGGTTGAGGAGGAGGCGGTCGGGGTGGAGCGGGGCGTGTGGGAGGGAGGAGGGTGGCCGCACCGGCGACGTGCGGTTTCGCTGTGTGGGTCCGCTGCGTGGTTTAGGCCGGTGATCGGGGCGTGGGTCTGTCGACCACCGGTGTCAGCTGTCGGGAAGAGGGTTCGCCGTCTGCGTCGGACGCGAGATCGCGGGGCCTGGTGGGCGGCGCGGCCGGGTCGACGTCCACGGATGTGGCAGGGCCGGGCTGTGGAGGCTGACCCACGCTGTTCGCAGCGCTTACGTGTGGCCCGCGCGTGCTGGTGGGCGCGTGCGGGCCGCAGCACCGTTGTCCGGTTCAGCAGGCCTTGATGGACGAGATGTTGTCGTTGAAGCGCGAGTACTGCGTGGCAAGCAGGTTCGGAATCTCATTTCCGCTGTCGAGCCACAGATAGTCCCCGCCGTACTTGTTGTCCATGTAGAAACACACGCGGTGGCCCGTGTAGTTCTTGATGGAGCTGATGCTGTCCTGCAGGCCCGACTCGGCATTTCCGAGGTCGTCGATCGGGTCCAGGAAGCTACGGCAGTCATTGAAGTAGTTGTTCTTGCACGCCGTCAGACCCGACAGCGACCCCTGTGCGGAGGCAGAGGCCGTACCGCCGGAGACGAGTACCGCAGCGCTGGCCAGCGTGGCGGCGGCGATGACGATGCCGGGCCTCTTCGTCCTGGACTTGCTCCGTCGCAGCATGGTGGAAAACATGAAGCCTCCTGAGTCGTTGCATCTCGGAATCGGGATGACGAGTCGGTCCGGTGGGTGAAACCGGGGAGCGACCGTGCTGATCGGTAATGCTGGCACCGTTCTCCGCACCGGTCCAGGCAACGTAATGCGGTGGAAACTGGTTCATCGTCCGCAGCACGCTTTTCGGCCAGATTTACCTGGGCGGACCCGTCGGCAGTGGCTCATTTGCGGTCGGCCGCCGAGACGGAGGGACCGGCCTCGTCCAGGCCCACGGCTTCACCCGTGGCCCCCTGCCTCGGCGTTCACCCGCTCAGGCACCACGTCGCGTGGTGCCGCCGGTGTCTCGCCGGCCCGGCCGGCCGCGGCACCCGCACGACTCGGCACCGGCCATGCCGAGCGTGACGGTTGGCCTTGCGTGCGCCGCTTCACGTGTGCTCGAATGATGGGAGCGCTCCCATAGCGGCGCTCCTATTGGGCAGACGTGCCCCCTCCCCTGATTTTCGCGCATTGAGAATTTCCTAGTAAGAGGTACGAGAGTGACTGCTGCCTGGTGGAGTGCCGGCACATCGGTGGAAGCATATACTGCCTTAGGAAACCCACTCGAATGGCAACTCGCCTACCCTGAACTCTTTGAGCGGATGGGCTTCGGGAATCCTTTGTTCGAAGGACCGGTTCTGGACTACGGATGCGGCCCCGGAAAGGTCGCCGCTCACCTTGCCGAACGTTATGGGTACGACGTCGTCGGATGCGATGTCTCGATAGAGATGATCGCTCTCGCGAAACGGGACAACGCGACCCCGCGGACGACCTTCACGAGTATCAGGAAGCCGGTTCTGGAAGATTACCCGAGTGAATACTTCGGGGCCGCGATATGCACGTTCGTCCTGTGCGTTCTCGGTGCGCCGGAGCAGCACGTGGACCTGGTACGCGAAGTGCGTCGGCTGCTGCGTCCAGGAGCGCCTTTCGGGCTCGTAGTGCCGCATCCGGACAGCTCGGGGGTGCAGTTCAGCACCTGCCGAAGCGGAGATCCGGATGTCACGTACCACGCGGGCGACCCGATGACGACCCGGCTGACCGCCGGCGGCACCGATCTGACGATCCAGGACTTCTTCTGGCCGACCGAGTGGTACAGGAGTCTGCTCGAGGACAACGGATTCTCCAGCGTGACCGCGTACGCTCCTCTGCCCAAGGACCCGGCGGAGCCGGACCGCGCTCCCTTCCTGATCGTGGCCGGAAGGCGCTGACCCGTGCGAAATGCTGTCGCCGTCACGGCGGGGTGCCCGCCCGAACTGGGCATGGGCACCGTGTGCGCGCACTACACCACGGCCGTTCCCGCCGAGGCCGGTCCACTGGTTCATTCTCCGTCTTTCTCGACGGCATATCACCAGGATCTCGACGATGTCGCCCCGACCCGGTATGGACGATGGGGACATGAATCCGCCGACTTCCTGGAGGGAGCGCTGGGCGCCCTGGACGGCGGGCTGTCCATCGTTTTCAACAGTGGCATGTCGGCGATCTCCGCAACCCTGTTGAGCCTTGTGCGCTCCGGCGAGGTTCTGGTCGTCGCTCATGACACGTACTACGAGACCCGTCAGATCGCCGACCAGTTGCGCGAGCGCGGTGTGTGCATACGTGTGCTGACCGATGTAGTGCGGCAGTTGCCCGAAGCGGTCGACGGCGCCCGCCTCGTGCTGCTGGAGTCGCCCACCAACCCGCTGATGAGTATCCATGACCTGAGGGAGTGTGCACGGCTGGTCCATGACGCGGGTGCGCTGCTGGCCGTGGACAACTCGGTGTCCTCGCCCCTGGGGCAGCGCCCGCTGGATCTGGGCGCGGACGTGGTCGTCACCAGCGACGCCAAGATCGTCGGAGGCCACAACGATCTCATTCTGGGACACGTGACAGTCAGGGACCCGGAGCTGGACTCCCTCCTGCGCGACTGGCGGCACCTCCACGGCTCGATCCCCTCGGCTTTCGACTGCTGGCTCGCCCAGCGCTCCATCGGCTCGCTGGAGATGCGAGTGGAACGGCAGACCGCCAACGCGACCGCGCTGACGGAGATCCTCGCCCGGCGCGACGAGGTCACCGACCTGCGCTGGCCCGGCTGGACGGGCGATCCCGGCTACGCGATCGCCTCCCGCCAGATGATCCGGGGCGGTGGACTGCTGGCGTTCCGGCTGCCGGGGCGCGAGCACCTCCACCGGTTCCTGCGGGCGAGCAGGCTCATCACCCCGGCGACCAGCTACGGGGGCTTGCAGAGCATGGCCAACGACATCGCGACCTGGCCCCACATCAAGGTGCCTGCCGGATACGTCCGCATCTCCTGCGGCTGCGAGACCACCGCCGATCTGGTCCAGGACGTGCTCCACGCGCTCGACGCCGCGCTCTGACCCCTCCTGCTGTGCGGTCTGCCTCCGCCTGCCCGCGCTCCCTGCCCGGTCCTGCCGGACGCGGTGGGCGGGCCACGCCGGTCGACCGGCCCGCGACGATGACCCGGCCCTTCCTCGCCTTCCGTCCGACCGGGGCACGGGGAATTGACGGACCCCGAGGCGGGGTCGACCACGCGTTTCCTCGGGCTGGGTGCGGTGCCGTCCCCAGCCCCGCGGGCCGGCCGACCACACCGGCCGGCCACACCGGCCGACCACCCACCGGCCGGCCACACCGGCCGGCCACACCGGCCGGCCCACGACGCCGGGCCCACAACGAAAAGTCCGGGCACAGGACGAAAGACAGGAGCGACGAGCCCATGACCGCGCAGAACCAGACGGTTCTCCTGCTGGAACCGGAGTCCTCCGGACTCGACCTCATCAAGGCCGCGGCTCGGCTGGGCTTCAGAGTGCACATCTTCGACCACCGGCCCCTGGAGGAACTGGGGGCAGCGGCCCGACAGGCGGTGAACGACAAAACGGCCGACTACCGCAGGGTTGACGTCCGGGCCACCCACACGGCCGTGGCCGCAGCCAAGGAGCTGTCCGCCCGGACACCGCTGAGCGCGGTCATCCCGGGATTCGAGTACGCGGTGCCTGCGGCAGCCGCCATCGCCGCGGCCCTCGCACTGCCCGGACTCGATCCGCAAGACGCCGAGGCGCTGCGCGAGAAGGACCTCATGAAGACGCGCCTGCAGGAAGCCGGTGTCGCCGTCGCAGCAGGCGTCTCCTTCGACCTGGCCCAGGCGGCACAGGCCACCAGGGAGTTCGCCCGCACCGTGGGTTTCCCCGCCGTGATCAAACCCGTCGACGGGTCCGGAAGCCTGCTCGTGCGCAGGGTGGACAACGCCGCACAGCTCAACGCGTACCTGGAACTGTGCCGACGCGGGACAGTGGACAGCATGGGCCGGCCCATGGGCACACACCTGCTTCTGGAGCGCTACGTCCCGGGGGCCGAGTTCAGCGTCGAGGGATATGTGTCAGGGCACGACGTCACGGTGGTGGCCGTCACCCAGAAGCAACTCGGCGCGGAGCCGGACTTCGCGGAACTCGGGCACATCGTCGACGCCCCTCTGGGGGCGGCCGAGCGGCACGCGCTCGAAGCAACGGCCACCACGGCGGTCCGGGCGCTCGGCCTGACCCTCGGTGTGTTCCACCTGGAGGCCCGCCTCGCCGACGACGGACCGGTCGTCATGGAGATAGGCGCCAGGCTGCCCGGCGACCGCATCCCCGTACTCGTTTCGCAGGTGCACGGGGTCGACCTGGCGCAGACCATGATCCGCTGCCACACCGGACTTCCCCTCAGCCCAGCCTCCCCCCGGCCCCGCGCCCGCGTGGCGGCCTCCCAGTTCTTCACCGTGGAGACGGCGTCAACGCTCCCGGACCCCGACCTGCTCGCCCGGCAACTGTCCACCCTCGAAGGCTGCGTCGAGGCCGTCGTCACCAGCGAGCCCGGCGCACTGCTCCTGCCCGCCACGGACTGGCGGCAGCGCTTCGGACGCCTGATCGTGACCGCTCCCGACCGTGCACGTCTCGAAACCGTCCTCGCCGATGCACACCACCTGATCCGGACGGCGGTCAGGGTCCACCACCGCTGAGGCCGCCTCACCTCGCCTCGTACTCGGGCGGCACCGTGCCGCCGGTACCGCCCGCCTGCCGCTGCGGGCTTGGTCAGCTAACGCTCGGAGGGGGTTTGTTGGTGTGGGCCTTGACCCTTGATGTTGGACACACGAGACACTGGGTCCTGGGGATCTGAGAACGGACATCTCGTGGTTGTGAAGAACTTTCCGCCGCAGTTCAAGGCCGACGCGGTCGCGTTGTACGAGTCGCGGCCCGAGGCGACGATCAGGCAGGTCGCCGCCGATCTGGGGATCAACCCGGAGACCCTGCGGAACTGGGTGAGGGCGGCCGGTGTGAGCCGGCCCCGGGGCCGGCGGGCAGAGACGCCGACCGAGCCGCCGACACCGCTGGAGGCCGAGAACGCCGCTTTGCGCAAGGAGGTCCGCGAGCTGGAGGAGGAACGCGAGATCCTGCGGAAGGCGGCGAAGTATTTCGCCGGGGTGACGCGCTGGTGAACCGCTTCCAGTTCGTCGGCGACCATTAGCGCCGCCACGGCGTGAAGCGGCTGTGCACGATCCTCGGAATTGCCCGCTTCAGT
>NZ_JODM01000007.1 GCF_000717995.1 Streptomyces violaceorubidus | reverse complement strand
ACTGAAGCGGGCAATTCCGAGGATCGTGCACAGCCGCTTCACGCCGTGGCGGCGCTAATGGTCGCCGACGAACTGGAAGCGGTTCACCAGCGCGTCACCGAGTTTCGTGGAATCCGATCTTGATGGTTCAGCCGGCCCGCAGGTGTTCGGCCGCCAGGCGGACGGTCGGGTTGCGGTACAGCTCGCGCAGCCTTAGCTCGGGCAGACCGGCTGCCCGCATCGCCTTGCCGATTCTGATCGCGTAGAGCGAGTTCCCGCCGATCTCGAAGAAGTCGTCCTCGACGCCCACCGGTACGCCCAGCACCTCACCCCAGATTCCGGCGAGCCGGGAGGCGAGGTCCTCGTCACCGGTGCGCGGCCCGGGCGGGGCGCCCGCAGGTACGGCGGCGGGGGCGGGGAGCGCGGCGGTGTCGAGCTTGCCGTTGGTGGTCAGCGGGAGGGTGGGCAGCGCGGTCACGGTGGCGGGGACCATGTAGTCGGGCAGGATCTGGGCGGCACGCACACGTATCTCGGCTGTGTCCGGCGCGGACGGGTCCTGCGCCACCACGTACGCGTCGATCCTGGCGGTGGCCGCGTCCGCCTCGTCGTGGCGTCCCACCACCACGGCGGCGGCGCGTACCCGCGGGTCCTCCAGCAGCACCGAGCGGATCTCGTCGAGTTCGATGCGGAAGCCGCGTACCTTCACCTGGCTGTCGAGCCGGCCCAGGTGCTCCAGCGAGCCGTCGGGACGCAGTCGTCCCAGATCGCCGCTGAGATACAGGCGGCCCGTGCCGAGGGGGTCGGGCCGAAACCGCCGCGCGGTCAGCTCGGGTTGGCCCAGATAGCCCAGGGCCACCCCGGCGCCGCCGACGCAGATCTCCCCCGCCACGCCCGGCGGGACGACGCGGCCTTCGGTGTCCAGCACCCGCACGTGCCATCCGGGCAGCGGACGGCCCACGGAACGGCTCCCGGACAGGGCCAGGGCCCTGGTGACGTGCTGCTGGGTCACGTGCACGGTGGTCTCGGTGATGCCGTACATGTTGACGACCCGGCAGACGCTCTCGGGATGCTGGTCGAACCAGGGCAGCAGGATGCGCGGGTTCAGCGCCTCGCCGCCGAAGACGACCAGTCGGATGCCGAGTTCGCGGTGGTCGACATCGAGGAGCTGGGCGAAGGCCGACGGTGTCTGGCTCAGTACGGTGACGCGTTCGGCGAGCAGCAGATCACGGAACCGGTCGGGCTCGCGCGAGACGTGGTACGGAACGACGACCAGACGGCCGCCGGTGAGCAGGGCGCCCCACATCTCCCAGACGGAGAAGTCGAAGGCACTGGAGTGGAAGAGGGTCCAGACGTCGTCGGCGCCCAGGCCGAAGTCGGCGCGGGTGGCGTCGATCAGGGCCACCGGGTTGCGGTGGGGGACGACGACGCCTTTGGGCCGGCCGGTGGACCCCGAGGTGTAGATGACGTAGGCGGGGTCGTCGGGGGAGGCCGCTGTGCGGGGCGGACCGTCCTGGGCCGGAGTCGTGAGCAACTGGGCGGGGGTGACGGCGCGGGCGCCGGACTCCTCGGGGAACCGGGTGAGTTCCGTGATCACCAAGGTCACGGCGGCGTCCCGGGCGGTGTGCTCCAGTCTCTCGGCCGGGTACGCGGGATCCGTCGGAACGTAGGCGGCTCCCGCTTTGAGAACGCCGAGGAGGGCGACGACGAGATCGGCCGAGCGGTCGAGGCACACACCGACCCGGTCGCCGTCGCGGACCCCGCGGGCCCGCAGGCCGGCGGCCAGCCGGTCCGACCTCTCGTCGAGTTCGCGGTAGGTGAGGCGGTCCGTACCGTCGCTGAGTGCCTCGGCGTTCGGGGATGCCACCGCGACGGCCCGGAACGCCTCGTGCAGGGTGGTCGGTGTGCCGGCCGAGCGGGCGTCGGGACGGCCCAGTTCCACGACGGCCGCCTGTTCGGCGGTGTCCATCAGGGCGACCCGCGCGATGTCGGTCCCGGGGGCGTCGAGCACCTGCCGGTGCACATGGAGCAGGTGCCGGACGAACCCCCGGGCGACGTCCGGGGCGATCAGGCCGGTGAGGTGGGCGCAGCGCAGCCGGACTTCCGTGCCCTCGCGCACCACGGTGAAGGCCAGCGGGAAGTCGGGGACCGGCCACGGTGTGTAGGTGGTGCGGCGGGTCTCGTCGCCCCGGGTCTCCTCGAGGGACAGCGCGGTGGTGGCGGGGTGCTGCGCGGGTACCGGCTCAAGGCTTCCCAGCGTTCCGTCGGCCGGGGCGGTGAAGATGCCGTCCGGGGTGGCGACGGTCGGTTCCTGCCCGGGTGAGTACCGGCGCAGCGTCGTCAGAAGGGCCGTCAGCCAGCTCCGCGGCGTGCCGCGGGTGTCCGCGCGGACGTCGAAGGTCGCCCGGCGCCCGGGACCGGTGCCGTCGGCCAGGCCCCAGTCGGGTACGGCCGGTGCGGCGTGCGCCGCCGGAACCGGATCGGCCGGCGGCCCCTCCGGCGCGGTACCGTCGGCCAGCCGCAGCAGGGCCCTCCGGTCCAGGACGTCGCGCCGCGCCACCAGGATCAGATCGGCCCGGCCGTCGTTCCAGCGCAGCAGGACCGCGCGTGTGTGCGCGCAGCCCCTGGTCAGTTCGAGCGAGCAGCGGCGTTCCGCCCCGGGCTCCGTGGAGGCCAGCGGGAGGTCCTCCACCCACAGGGGAGCTGCTTTGGCCGATGCCAGAGCCGATTCGAGCCCGGTGGTGTCCACCGGGGCGGCGTACCGGACCCGCAGGGCGTGACACGCCGGGTCGGTTGCATGCCTGGAGCCGGAGTTGAGGCCGAGCACGGGATTCCCTTCTGCTCACGGATTCATCACAGGTGTGTCGTGGAACACCTGTCAGCGGGCGCTGTAGCCGCCGTCGACGGTCAGCACGGAACCGGTCACCTGCCGGGCGTCGTCGGAAGCGAGGTAGACCACGGCCGCGGCGACGTCCTCCGGTTCCATGAGCGCGTTCATCGGCTGCGCCTCGACGAAGGCGTGTTCGTGTTCGCCGACGGGGACCTCCAGCGCGCGGGCGATCTCGGCCAGCATCCGGCCCTCGACCACCGCGTCGTCTCGCACCGATCCCGGGCACACGGCGTTGACCCGCACCTTCATCGGAGCGAGGTCGAGGGCGGCCGCCCTGGTCAGTCCGATGACGCCGTGCTTGGCGGCGACGTACCCGGCGAAGTGCCGGTAGCCGACCAGGCCGGCCGTGGAGGCGATGTTGACGATGGAACCGGAGCGCTGCTCGCACATCGTCCTGCCCACCTCGCGTATCACCCGCCAGGCGCCGGTGAGGTCGATGTCGATCATCAGGCCCCACTCCTCCTCGTCGATCTCGTGCACCGGCTTGCCCGAAGGCGCCGCGATGCCCGCGTTGTTGACGACGACGTCGAGGCGGCCGAAGCGATCGACGACCGCCGTCACCGCCTCGCGCACGGCCCGCCCGTCACGCACGTCGGTGTGGGCCGTCAGTACCGAGGCGCCGGCCTTCCGGCAGAGGGCGGCGGTATGGTCCAGTTGGCTCTCGGAGCCCAGGGGGTAGGGCACCCCCGGTATGTCGCCGCCCACGTCGAGCAGGGCCAGGTCGGCGCCTTCGGCCGCCAGGGCCACAGCGGTGGCACGGCCGATGCCCCGGGCCGCGCCCGTGACGAGCGCGGTCTTTCCGGTCAGACGCATGGCACTCCTCAGACGGAGGCCGCGACGAGCCGCAGCAGCTCGCGCGCGTCGTCGGTGAGATACATGTGGCCACCGGGCAGTTCGGCGTAGGTGAACTCCCGGCTGGTGACCTTGGACCAGGCTGCGGCCTCGCCCGCCGTGACCAGGGTGTCGTCCGCACCGCGGATCGAGGTGATCGGCGCGTCCAGCGGCTGCCCGGTGCTCGGCGTGTAGCTCTCGTGCAGCTCGACGTCCGCGCGCAGCGTCGGGAGGATCATCTCGCGCATCTCGGGGTCCTCCAGCGCTTCGTGGCGGTATCCGGCGAACCGGTTGATCCGGGCGAGGAAGGCGTCGTCGGGCAGGCCGGTGGCCCGTTGTTCGCGCTGGGCTCCCGGTTCGGGGGATCCGCTGACGAACAGACCGACCAGTTCGAGGCCGGCTTCGGAGGCGGCCCGCTGGGCCAGCTCGTACGCCAGGACGGCTCCCAGGCTGTGGCCGAAGAAGGCGACACGGCGGGCGGGGCCCAGCTCGCCGAGCAGGTCCCGCATGAGGCCGTCGACGGCCTCGTCGGAGCGCCGGTACGGTTCCTCGTCGATGCGCCGCTCCCGTCCGGGGAGTTGCAGCGGCAGGATCGACAGGCTGTCGGTGATCGTCGACCAGGAGCGGAAGAACGACGCTCCCGCGCCGGCGAAGGGAAGGCAGACCAGGGTGGTCTGCGACGCGGGTGGGTTCATGACGACTCTCTTTCCTGGGCGGAGCGGGAACCAAGCGGTGCCACCAGGGCGCTGACCGGGCTGAAGGAGCGCGCGGAACACCGGGCGGGTCCGTCCCGCCTGCGTGTTCCGCAACGGTAGTCACCGGCTCTTCGACTTGTTGCGGTAGGCGTATGTGGCCCACGACACGAACACGGTCAGAAGCACGGCCGACCACAACAACAGGTAGGGAACGGCGTGTTCGACGGGCCAGCCCCGCGGTACCGGGAACTGGCGAGGCACGGGATTGCCGAACTGCTGCCGCAGGGCATTGACGAGTGCGGTGATCGGACTCCATTCGGCGATGTGCGCCAGCGGTCCCGGCAGACTGCGTGCGGCGACGTAACCGGAGGAGATGTATGCCGCTGGGAACATCCAGATGAATCCGAGGCTCAACGCCACCTGCACAGTGGGGGCGATGACGCCGATGAACGCACCCACCCAGGACATGGCGAACGCGAACAGCAGGAGCAGGAGGAACCCGGCGGCGGTGTGCAGCACGCCGGTGTGCGCGCGCCAGCCGAGCGCCAGGCCGGACAGGGTGGTCACGCAGACGCTGGCGACGCAGACGATCATGTCCGAACAGGTCCGGGCCAGCAGGATGGACACGCGCGAGATGGGCAGGGCTCGGAAGCGGTCCACCGCGCCCTCCTCCAAGTCTCGGGAGAGCCCGATGGTGGTGAACGATGTCGTGAAGACCACGGTCTGGGCCAGCAGTCCGGCGACGATGTACTCACGGTAGATCCCGCCGCCCAGGCTGTTGCCGAAGACGAAACCGATCAGCAGGGCGAACATGACCGGTTCCAGCAGGCTGCTCACCAGCGATGTGGGTGTGCGCACCAGCCGCAGCAGGTTCCGGCGGGCGAGCTGGGAACTCTCCCGGGCTACGCGAAGGACGGCCGTCATCGCGTCACCCCGCGGGTCCGGGCGGTGAGGCCCAGGAAGACGTCGTCGAGGGTGGCCCGGCCCAGCCCGATCTCCAGGGCCTGGACTCCTTCCGCGCGCAGGGCCGTCAGGACGCGGGCCAGCGCCTCCTGCCCGTCGCCGGCCGCGACCTCGACGCGCCGGCCGCGGGTGTCGACCGTCGGTTCGGCGCCGCCCGCCAGACGCGCGGCACGCACCGCGGCCGCCATCTCGTGGTCCCCCGCGACCACCACGAACAGCCGGGAAGTGCCCGCGGCGGCCTTGAGTCGGTCGCTGGTCCCGGCGGCCACCACACGGCCCCTGTCGATCACGGTGATGCGGTCGGCAAGCCGGTCGGCCTCCTCCAGGTACTGCGTCGTCAGGAGGATCGTCGTGCCCCGTGCGGCGAGTCGGCCGACCTCCTCCCAGGTGTCGAGCCGGGCCTCCGGGTCCAGGCCGGTGGTCGGCTCGTCGAGGACGACGAGGGAGGGTTCGCCGACCAGGGCGGCGGCGAGATCGAGTCGCCTGCGCATCCCGCCGGAGTACCCGGCGGCTGGTCGCCCGGCCACCTCGGCGAGCCGGAACCGGTCGAGCAGGTCACCGGCGGTCCGGCGGGCGGGGGCCCGTTTCATGCCGCGCAGTCTGGCGACCAGGTACAGGTTCTCGAATCCGGTGAGCATGTCGTCGACCGAGGAGTACTGACCGGCCACGCCGGTCGACCGGCGGACCTGGGCCGGGTCCCGACGCACGTCCCAGCCGTCGACCCTGGCCCGGCCCGAATCCGGTCGGAGCAGCGTGGTCAGGACGCGTACGACGGTTGTCTTTCCCGCCCCGTTGGGTCCCAGCAGGGCCATGATCTCGCCGGTGCCGATATCCAGGCTGACCCCTCGCAGCGCCGGTGTTCCCCGGAACTTCTTGTGCAGTTCCTCGACGACCACCATCGGCGCACGCTGCTTACTCACACATGTTCCAGACGCTCACAGTCGCTCACACAAAACATTCCCAGAAAGTACCAGACACGTATGGGGCCCGCAATCAGATGTGAGCGAACACCCGTGAGGAATACATATGTTCACCTTACGGCTAACACGTAGTTTCTCACTGCCCGTCAAATACGTGTACTCTCAGGACAAGTTGGCGCGCCGAGCCCGGGCTTTCGGGATTCTCGGCGGTCTGCGTCACCCTCTCTCACCGACCGGCAGTGCTAAACGTGTGGGCGGCCCGTGCTAACACTTGATCTGACATCAGTTCTGAGACATCGCGCCGAGACCGAACCGGACGCGACGGCGGTCACGTTCGTCCGCGATCCCGACACAGCGGGCGCCTTCGACTCCCTGACCCGCGGCGAGCTGGACCGCCGTGCCCGCTCGGCGGCCGTCTGGCTGTCGGACCGGACACGGCCCGGCGACCGGGTGCTGCTGCTGCACCCCCCGGGCGTAGGGTTCGCCGTCTCCTTCTTCGCCTGTCTGTACGCCGGGCTGGTCGCGGTCCCGTGCCCGCAGCCGGGTCGTTACCGGCACGAACGCCGCAGGCTCGTCGGCATCGCCGGCGACGCCGGGGCCCGCGTGCTGTTCACCGACACCGCGGGACTTACCGAAGCGCAGGCATGGGCGCGCGAGGAAGGACTCCACGACCTCACGTGCCACTCGGTCGGCGACGACGACGCGGACGCCGACACCTGGGGCCCCCGGACCGAACCGGGACCGGACACCCTCGCACTCCTGCAGTACACCTCCGGCTCCACCGGCAGCCCCAAGGGCGTGATGGTCCGTCACGGCAACCTGCTGCGCAACGCCCAGAGCATCACCCGGACCACGGGGACCGGACGGCACCATCGCATGGGCGGATGGATACCCCTGCATCACGACATGGGGCTGATCGGGCTGCTGCTCACCGGCGTCCTGCGCTGCGGCGGCTACGTCCAGATGGACCCGGCGAGCTTCCTGCGCCGCCCGCACCAGTGGCTGCGCATGCTGGACGTCTTCGACGTCCACGCCACCGCCTCACCGAACTTCGGCTATGAACTGTGCCTGCGCCGGATCACCGACGAGCAGCTGGAGGGCATCGACCTCAGCCGGGTGCGCGCGGCGATGAACGGCTCCGAACCCGTTCGCGCCGACACCGTCGCCCGCTTCTGCGAGCGGTTCGAGCGGTTCGGGTTCCGGGCCGACGCCCTGGTCCCCACCTACGGACTCGCCGAGGCCACCCTGCTCGCCACGGCCACCGCCGGCCGACCGCCCTTCGTCACGGGCTTCGGCACCCGGGCGCTGGAGAGCCACGCACTGCGACGCACTCAAGCCGGTGAGACAGGCCGTGACCTGGTCGGTTGTGGCGCCGTGGCCGACCTGCGGGCCAAGATCGTGGAGCCGGACACCAAGAAGGTGCTGCCGGACGGCCGGATCGGGGAGATCTGGTTGAGCGGCCCCAGCGTGACCGCCGGCTACTGGGACAAGCCCGCGGCGACCGAGACCGTCTTCGGCGCTCGCACCGCCGACGGCCAGGGCCCGTTCCTGCGCACCGGTGACCTCGGCGGCCTGCTCGACGGCGAACTCTTCGTCACCGGACGCCTCAAGGACCTCCTGGTGCTGCACGGGCGCAACCTGCATCCCCAGGACATCGAGAGCGAACTGCGCGCGCACCACCGGGAACTGGCCGGGCTGCACGGTGCCGTCTTCACCGCCGCGGGCGAGACCGACAGCGAACTGCCGGAGTCCTTGGTGCTCCTGCACGAGGTCAGGGCCCACTGGGGAGCCGAGCGCCTGGCGGAGGTCGCCGCCGCGATGAAGGTCACCGTGGCCCGCACGTTCGGTGTGCCGGTCGGCGCCGCACTGCTGGTCCGCCCCGGCGGGATCCTGCGCACCACCAGCGGCAAGGTGCGGCGTTCCGCCATGCGGGAGCTCTACCTCGCCGGCCAGCTCGACCCGCTGCTGGCCAGCGAGGACCCCCGGCTGACGGCGGCGCTCACCGGCGCACGGGGGGCGCCGTGATCACGGTCGCCGCGCTGGAACGCGCCCTCGCCTCGGACCCCGCCTGGCGTCCCGAGGCCCTGTCCGACCTCGACGAGAGGGAGGAGTTCCCCGCCGACGCCGTGGCCGCCCTCGACCGGGCCGGACTTCCCCAGGCGTACGTGATCGCGCCGGACTTCGACTTCCCCGGCCTGGTCCAGCTCGCGCGAACGGTGGCCCGGCGCGATCTGACCGTGGCCGTCGCGCACGGCAAGACCTTCCTCGGCGCCGCCTCGGTGTGGGTGGCCGGCACACCGGAGCAGACCAGGGCACTGGCCGCACGCGTGAGCGCGGGACATCCGGTGTGCTGGGCCCTGACGGAACGGGGACACGGCAGCGATCTGCTGGCCGGTGAGCTGACAGCCGTCCCGGACGGCGACGGATGGCGGCTCGACGGCGACAAGTGGCTCATCAACAACGGGTCGCGGGCCCGCCTGGGGTGTGTCCTGGCGCGCACCGGCCCTGGAGGCGGCGGGCGGGGATTCAGCCTCTTCCTCCTCGACCGCGACCGGCTGCCGGAGCAGGCGTGGCGGCCCTCGCCGAAAGTGCGCACCCACGGCGTCCGGGGCGCGGACATCAGCGGCTTCGCCCTGCGGGGCGCCCGGGTGTCCGCGGCGGAACTGATCGGTGCCCCCGGTGCGGGCGTCGACATCGTCATGAGGGCCCTTCAGCTCACCCGCACCGTCTGCGCCGGTCTCTCGCTCGGCGCCGCCGACCACGCCCTGGCACTGGCCCGGCGGTCCGTGACCGCCTCCCGCTTCCGGGACGGGCCGCTCGCCGGTCTCCCCTATGCGCGACGGGTGCTGGGACGCGCCGCCGCCATCGCCCTGACCGCCGAGGCGGTGACCGTGCTCGCGGGCCGCTCGGCCCACGTCCTGCCCGGGGAACTCAGTGTGGCCTCCGCCGTCACCAAGGCGTTCGTCCCCACCTCGGTCCAGCGGCTGCTCGCCCTGGTGACCGAACTTCTCGGCCCCGACGAGCTGGCGGGCCCCGACGGCTTCGAGAAGCTGGAGCGCGACCACCGGATCTGCGCGATCTTCGACGGCAACACCGCCGTCAACCGCACCGCCCTGCTCACCCAGATGCCCCGGCTCGGCCGGTTCATGCGCAGGGGCATGACCGACGCCACGGGTCTCGACGCGGTCGCCGGCCCGCACGCGACGCGTTCCCCGCTCGCCCCGGGTCGCCTCACGCTGCTGTCTGCCACCGGCTGCGGCCCGGTTCAGGGTCTGGCGGAGACGGTACGGCTCGTCCGGGAGCAGGGCGAACCGCTGCTGACCGGGCTCGCCGAACGCACGCTGGTCCAGGCCGAGACCCTCGCCGCGGACCTCGACGGCTTCGTCCCGGTCAGCGGCGGCCTGCCCAGCGCGGCGTTCGACCTCGCGCGACGGTACGAGCGGGTCTACGCGGCCGCCGCCTGCCTGCTGCTGTGGCTCCACGACCCGGCGGCCCACGGCGGCCCTCTCGCCCGGGCGGCGCTGTGGCCGAGGGCCTGCCTGGCGCACCTGCTGGGGCTGACGGACGACCCGTCCTACGAGGCCCTGGGCGCGGCCGCGGCCTCGGCGACGCAGGACCGGTTCAGCCTGCTGGGGGGTGGAGTGTGACGACCGGGACGCCGTGGGGCGCACACGCCCTGGAGACGGCCTTCGGAGACCCCCTCGACGCCCTGAACCCGACCGGTCTGCGGGCCGCGCTCGACGC
This sequence comes from Streptomyces violaceorubidus, assembly GCF_000717995.1. Classification (GTDB taxonomy): domain Bacteria; phylum Actinomycetota; class Actinomycetes; order Streptomycetales; family Streptomycetaceae; genus Streptomyces; species Streptomyces violaceorubidus. The sequence continues at coordinate 169,676 of NZ_JODM01000007.1, read as the reverse complement.
CGACGAACGCGCCGAGCCGTTCTCGGCCGGGGAACGTGTGCTGCGGTCGTACGGACTGGCCGCGGAGTTGCTGCCGACCGAGCACGGCGGACGGCTGAGCCGTGCCGACCACCTCGTCGAGATCCTGAGAACGATCCACCGCCGCGATCCCGCCCTGGCGCTGGCCCGCGGCGCACTCCCCCTGACGGCGGCCGCCCACACCCGGGCGGCCCGTCCCGGCAGTCCGCTGCCTGCCGCGCTGGCGGGCGGACGCCGGGTCGTAGCGGTCCACGAGGACGGCTTCGACGACTGCGGCGTCGTCGCCGTCCCCCGCGACGGAGGCTGGCTGCTCAGCGGAGGCCAGGAAGCGGTGAGGGGGGCACGCCACGCGGACCTGCTCCTCGTGCACGCCACGCCCGAACACCGGCCGGACGAACGGATCCTGTTCCTGATAGACCCGGCCACGGCGCCCCTCGGCGCCCTGCGGGTGCTGCCCCGACCGGCCGGAACCGGCACCCGTGCGGTCCCCGTCGACGCGGTGGAACTGCACGGGTTGCCGGTGACCGCCCGAGAACTGGTCGGCGACAGCGGCACGGCCGCGGCGGCCCGCACCCTCATGCGCGCGGTCCTGCCCCCGGCGGCCACCGGTGCCCTCGACACCGGCCTGCGCGTGGCCGTCGCCCACCTGAGCGACCGCACCCTCTACGGCGGACCGGCCGTCGACATCCCCCTGGTGCGGACCGTGCTGGCCGGTGTCTTCACCGACCTGCTGCGCGCCGAGAGCCTTGGGGCGGCCGCGGCACGCTGCCTCCATCTGGCCCCCGGCCTCGCCGCCGGCTACGCGGACGCCGCGGCGTACGTCGTCCCCGGGCTGGTGGCCGGTGCCATGGACCGGCTCGCCGAACTGCTGGGGGCACACTTCTACCTGCGGGAAGGCCCCACGGGCGCCTTCCAGAAGCTGCTGCGCGACCTTCTCCCCGCTGACGGCGGGCAGGCCGGACGTACGGCGTGCCGTCTCTCCCTGCTCGCCGCTCTGCCCGCGCTCGGCGCCGGCGAGCCCGTGCCGGAGGGCGTATTCGCCTTCCGGGAGGACGTCCACGGCGCAGCCCCGGCGCTGCCCGCCTCCGCCCGCGGTGTGCTCCCCGTCCCGGCGCCCAGAGCCGCTCCCCGGGAGCCCTGGACGGACGGACACGACGACATCGGGGCGGCCCTGTCCGCCGACGCCGCGGAACTGGACGACCTCATCGGCGCCTGCGCGGCCCTGCCGGCCGGCCGATCCGGCGGTGACACCCCGGCCCGCCACCACGACCTGGTCGACCGGTACGTCCGGCTGCTGGAGCGGGACTGCCAGGTCCGGGTCTGGCGCCACGCCCGCGACCCCTTCCTCGCCGACCCCGCCTGGTTGCGTGCGGCCCTGCACCGCGGCGACGGACACACTCCGATGCCCGCACACGTCGAGCAGGCGCTGCTGCGCGAACTCGTCGGGCGCCAGCGCGCCCACCGCTCCTTCGGCATCGGCGCGCACAGGCTCCCGCACGCCGGAGGGGACCTTCGATGACCGACCACACCTCACACGTCAGGACACCACCACCAGGCATGGACTTCAGTCTGCTGTTCTTCGCCAACCGTGCCGCGGACGATCCGCCCGCCGAGTACGAACTCCTCTTCCGCGCGGTGGACTTCGCCGACGAGCACGGATTCACCGCCGTGTGGCTGCCGGAACGGCACTTCCACCCCTTCGGCGGGTCATACCCCAACCCGGCCCTGGCGGCGGCGGCGCTGGCGGCCCGTACCCGCCGCGTCCGGCTGCGGGCGGGCAGCGTCGTCCTGCCGCTGCACGACCCGCTGACGGTCGTGGAGAACTGGGCGGTCGTCGACAACATCTCCGGCGGCCGGGTCGACCTGGCCCTGGCCACGGGATGGAACCCCGACGACTTCGTGCTCGCGCCCGACCGGTTCGCCGACCGGCGCGCCCGCACGACCGGCCAACTCCCCCTGCTGCGCGACCTGTGGGCGGGCAGGACCACCACGCTGCGCAACGGTGTCGGCGCCGACACCGCGGTACGCACCTACCCGCGGCCGGTCCAGAGCGACCTCGACCTGTGGCTGACGTGCTCGGCGAACACCGCCTCCTTCGAGCAGGCCGGCGCCCTGGGCCTCAACGTCCTCACCGCGCTGCTCCTGCTCAACACCGCCGAGCTGGCACCGCGCATCGCCGCCTACCGGGCCGCTCGCGAACGTCACGGACACGACCCCGACACGGGGCGGGTCACGACGATGGTGCACACCTTCGTGGGTGAGAGCGACCGGGCGGTGCGTGAGGTCGTGCGTACGCCCTTCCTGAAGTACCTGGAGTCCTCCGTGGACCTCTGGAAGGAGCAGTGGCCCGAGCTCGCCCGGCACCAGGGCCCCCAGCTGCTGGACCACGCCTTCGAACGGTACTTCCGGACCGCCTCCATGCTCGGCTCGGTCCCGAAGGCCACCGCGTTCGTCGGTGAGCTGGCCGCGATGGGCGTCGACGAGGTGGCCTGCCTGATCGACTTCGGCGTTCCCGACGGCGCCACCCTCGATGCCCTTCCGTACCTGGACCAGGTACGGCGTGCGTTCCAGCCGGGCTGACCCGGCCCGTCCCGATCGAGTCACCCCCCACGCTGCCGGACGTCGTCCGCGCACCCGCAGAGAAGAGAACGTCCGGTGAACACTGAGACCCCCGATGTACACGCCTGGCTGACCGAGCGGGTGGCGGTGTATCTGCGCCGCACCCCGGCCGAGATCGACACCGGCGTGCCGATGGCCGAGTACGGGTTGGACTCGCTGACGGCCCTGGCCCTGTCCGCGGACGTGGAGGACGAGTTCGGCGTCGTGCTCAGCGCGGAGACCACGTGGGACAACCCCACCATCGACGCTCTCAGCGAGGTGCTCGGCACCCTGATCGAGGAGAAGGCGTGACCACGAGCGACACGTCGACCGGCTCGGCCCTGCGCCTGACCGCGGCCCAGCGCGGTGTCTGGGTGGCCCAGCAACTGCATCCCGACAGCGCGATGTTCACCTGCGGGATCTACTTCGACATCAGCGGCCCGCTGGACCTGGCGACGCTCGAGCGCGCGGTGCGCCAGGCCGTCGCCGAGACCGAGGCGCTGCGTGTGCGTTTCCTCGACGACGGCGACCAGGTGCGCCAGGTCGTGGACGCCGCCGTCGAGGGGACGCTCACCGTCGTCGACCTCGCCGCGCGGACCGACCCGGAGGCCGCCGCGCACGCCTGGATCGAGGAGGACCAGAGCGCCGCGAGCCCGGTGGGCGGCGACCGTCCGCTCTTCGCCCACGCCGTGCTCACCCTGGGCCCCGAACGGCACTGGCTGTACTTCCGCCGTCACCACATCCTCCTCGACGGTTACGGCCAGACCCTCCACCTGAACCGGCTCCTGCACGTCTACGGCCGACTCGTCGCCGGCCGCGCCCCCGAACCGGCCACGTTCGCGCCGCTCGGCGACGTCCTCTCCGAGGAGGACGCCTACCGCCGGTCCGACCGGTACGGGCGCGACCGTGCCTACTGGACGCGCAGGCTCGGGGACGGGCCGCCCGACGTCGAGCTGGGACCCGGCACCGGCGGCCTCGCCCGCAGTCTGCCCGCCGTCGCCGGGACGGTGTCGGCGGCCGACGCCCGGCGCCTGCGTGAACTCCCCGGCGGCCGCTGGTCCCTGCCGGTGATCGCCGCGATGGCCGCCTACACCCACCGGGTCACCGGCGCCGAGGACCTCGTCGTCCGCGTCTACCTGGCCGCCCGCACGAGCCCGGCCACGCTGGCCACCCCCGCCATGCTCGTCAACGAACTGCCGCTGCGGCTCGCCGTGAACGCCCGGAGCACGTTCACGGAGCTCGTCGCCCAGGTGGCGGAACGACTCGCCGAGGCCGCCCGGCACCAGCGGTTCCCCGGCGACGAACTCCGGGGCCGGCCCGCCGAGGACGGCCGGGCCGGGCCCGTCCTCGGCCCCTCCGTCAACGTGCTGACCTACGCCTCGGACACGACCGCCGTCGGCGCCGCCCGGGCCTCCGTCCACCAGCTCGGCTACGGCCCCGTACGCGACCTCGCCCTGAACGCCCACGCCACGCCCGAGGCCGCCGACGGCATCCTGTGCGCCTTCACCGCGGACCCGGACCGCTTCACCCCCGAGGACGTCGCCGCCCACCTGGACGGCTACCGCAGGCTGCTCACCGGGCTCGCCGCCGACCCGGACCGCCCGGTGGCCGAGGTCGACCTGCTCGACGAGGAGCAACGCCGGCGGCTGGCGCGGTGGAACGACACGTCCGTGGCCGTGCCCACCGTGGCGCCGGCGCACCTGTGCGAGAGCGGTGCCCCGGACGCCGAGGCCGTCGTGTGCGGCGACACCCGCCTCACCTACGGGCAGCTGTCGGCGCGGGCCGAACGGCTCGCCCGGGTCCTGCTGCGGCACGGCGCGGGGCCCGAGGCGCCCGTCGCGGTGCGGCTGGCGCCGTCCGCCGACCTCGTCGTGGCCCTGTGCGCGGTGCTGCGCACCGGGGCGGCCGTCGTCCCCGTCCCGGTCGACGCGCCCGCCGAGCGGATCGCCGAGCTCCTCGCCGCCTCCGGTGCGGTCCACGCGGTGAGCACGACGGACCTGCCCGGCCTCGCCCGCACGGCCCCCGACGCGGGCGCGGACGGGCCCTCGCGCGTTCCGACGGCGTCCGTCCCGGCCGACGCCGCCGCGTGGATCGCCTTCCCCGAGGACGGCGACCGGGGCGTCGTCCTCACCCACGCCGGCCTCGCCCACCGCATCCTCTGCCTGCGGCACGACGGCGGGCTCACCTCGGCGGACCGCGTGCTCACGACCGCGGAGCCCACCGATCCGGCCGCCGTGCTGGCACCGCTCGCCGCGGGCGCGACCCTCGTCGTCGCGGCCCGGGACACCGAACCGGAGGCCCTGGCCACCGGGGAACGGGTCACGGTCCTGCACGGCGCCCTCGCGCCGCCCGTGCCGTCGGTGCGGCTCGGCCTCACCACCGGGGAGCGGATCACCCGCCTTCCCACCGGCGCGCACCGTCACCTCCTGGCCTCGCCGGAAGCCGTCCTCGGCACCGTCCGCCGCACCTCGGACGAGGGGGCGGACCGGCCCCTGATCCCCGCTCCGGCGGCGAACAGCCGTCTGTATCTGCTGGACCGCTCACTGCGCCAGGTGCCCCCGGGCGCCCGGGGAGAGGTGTACGTCGCGGGCGAGCAGGTGGCGCGCGGATACCTCGGCCGGTCCGGCAGCACCGCGGAACGGATGGTGGCCGACCCCTACGGCCCGCCCGGCTCGCGGATGTTCCGCAGCGGCGTCCGGGCCCGGCGCCGGCCGGACGGACAGCTCGAGCTCCTGCTCCCCGGCGCCCCTGCGCCCCGCTCCGAGCAGCCGGTCACCACGGACCCCGCCCCGCCGCACACCGCCGAGGCGGAACTGCTCGGCATCGTGGCCGACGTCCTCGGCCTCGACGACCTGAGCGCCGACGACGACTTCTTCACCCGCGGCGGCACCTCACTGCTGATGATCAAACTGGTGCACCGGCTGAGGGCCGCCACCGGGGCCGAGCTGACCCTCCGCGAGGTGTTCGCCACCCCGACGGTGGCGGCGCTGGCCGAGCTGGTCGGCAGCCGCACCGCGCAGGGGCCGGACGTCGTCGCCCGCCGGCGGCCCGAGCGGCTGCCGCTCTCGTTCGCGCAGGAGCGCATGTGGTTCCTGCAGCGGCTCCAAGGCGCCTCCGGCACCTACAACATGCCGCTGGACATCAGGCTCGACGGGCCGGTCGACCCCGTCGCCCTGGGCGCCGCCCTCACCGACCTCGTCGACCGCCACGAGGCGCTGCGCACGATCTGCCCGGAGGACGCGGAAGGGCCGCACCAGGTCGTCCTGGCCCCGGGCACCACCGGCTTCACCCTGGACGTCGTCCACGACCCCGACCCCGATCTCACCGAGCCCGCCGGCCGGCCCTTCGACCTCACCCGCGAACTCCCGCTGCGCGCCACGCTGTACGTGCTCGGTGAGCGCACCTACCGGCTGCTGCTGGTGATCCACCACATCGCCGCCGACGGCTCATCCATGCGGCCCCTGGTCGAGGACCTGTCCGCCGCGTACACCGCCCGACTCGACGGCCGCACCCCCCGCTTCGCCCCGGCGCGCCTGGAGTACGCCGACTACGCGCTGTGGCAGCGCGACACCCTGGAGGCCGGGCTCGGCGAGCACGTGGCCTACTGGAAGCGGACCCTGGAGGGATTGCCGCAGGACGTCACCTTCCCCGCCGACCGGCCCCGGCCGGCGGTGGCCTCACACGCCGGGGACCACGTCGAGTTCACCGTCGACGCCGCGCTGTACCGGCGCATGCTCGATCTCGCCGCCCGTACCCGCACCACCCCGTACATGGTCCTGCAGGCCGTGGTCGCGCTCCTGCTCACCGCACACGGGGCGGGCGAGGACATACCGGTGGGCGGGGCGATCGCGGGCCGCTCCGACGCGGCCTTCGACGACATCGTCGGCGTGTTCATCAACACGCTCGTCTACCGCTTCGACACCTCCGGCGACCCGACGTTCGAGACCCTCCTGGAACGGGTGCGGGAGACCGGCCTGGCCGCCTACGCCCATCAGGACGTGCCCTTCGAGCGGCTGGTGGAGGAGATCGCGCCCGAACGGTCCCGGTCCCGGCACCCCCTGTTCCAGGTCATGGTCGCCTGGCTCGACTTCAGCGACGCGCGCTTCTCCCTGCCCGATGTCACCGCCGAACCGGGCTACGCGCACAGCAGGACGTCCAAGTTCGACGCGCACTTCGACTGCCTCGTCGACGAGCGGAGCGGCGGTCTGGCCTGCCGTCTGGAGTACGCGACCGATCTCTACGACCGCGAGACCGCCGAGGCGATCGTGGCGCGGTTCCTGCGCGTGCTGGCCTCGGTCACCGACGACCCCGCCCGCCGGATCTCCGAGGTCCCCCTGATCAGCGAGCGGGAACGCACGCTGGTCCTCGACACCTGGAACGACACCGCCGGCACTCCCGACGGCGACTCGGTGGTGGCCCTGATGGAGGCTCAGGACCCGGCGGCCGAGGCGGTGGTCTGCGAAGGGGAGCGGGTCACCTACGGCGAGTTCAACACCCGGGTGAACCGGCTGGCACGGGCGCTGCGCGGGCGCGGCGTGGGTCCGGAGACGCGGGTCGCCGTGATGCTGCCGTACTCGGTCGACCTGATCGTCGCCCTGTGGGCGGTCATCAAGGCCGGCGCGATGTACGTCCCCGTCGACACCGGTTACCCGGCCGACCGCATCGCCTACATCCTGGGCGACTCCGGCGCCTCGCTGATCCTGGCGGACCGGGAGGTCGAGGGTTTCGAACGCCTGCCGGTCCACGCCCCCGGCGAGTCCGGGGAGAACCTGGGCGTCCACGCCCACGGGGACAACGGCTCCTACGTCATCTACACCTCCGGCTCCACCGGCCGTCCCAAGGGCACCATCAACACGTACGCGGGCATGGTCAACCGCTTCTGGTGGATGCAGGAGGACCTGGGTCTGGGACCCGGCGACCGCGTCCTGCAAGCCACACCGACCGGCTTCGACGTGTCGGTGTGGGAGGTGTTCTGGACCCTGTCCCGCGGCGCGACCCTGGTGGTCCCCAAGCCGGGCGGGCACCGCGACCCGGCCTACCTGTCCCGGCTCATGCACGACGAGTCGGTGACCGTGCTGCACCTCGGGGCGTCCCGGCTGGCCGCCTTCCTCGCCGAGGCCGAGCTGCCGCCCACGGTCAGGGCGATCGAGTCCGGCGACGAGATCATGCCGGCCGAGCTGATCCGCCGCTTCCACCGGGAGTCCAAGCACCCGCACGCGATCCTCACCAACGCCTACGGTCCCACCGAGGCCGCGGTCGACGTGACCCGCTGGCCCACTCCCCCCACCCCCGGGGTGGTCCTCATCGGCGGCCCGGTGCGCAACACCCAGACCTACGTCCTGGACGCCCGACTCCGCCCGGTGCCTCCCGGGGTGACGGGCGAGCTCTACGTGGGCGGCGTCCAGCTCGCCCGCGGCTATCTCGACCGGCCCGGCCTGACCGCCGAGCGCTTCGTCGCCCACCCCTACGGCCCGCCGGGGTCGCGGATCTACCGCACCGGGGACCTGGTGCGCTGGCACAGGTCAGGCGACCTGGAGTACTTCGGACGCGCCGACGACCAGGTCAAACTGCGCGGCCAGCGGATCGAGCTCGGTGAGATCGAGTCCGCGATGCGTGAGCACCCCGGGGTCGCGCGGGCCGCCGCCGCCGTCCACGACCAGCGTCTGGTGGGCTACCTCGTCACCGACGCCCCTGTCGACCACGAGGAGCTGCGCACCCGCCTCGCCGCCGGACTGCCCGCCCACATGGTTCCGCCGGTCTTCCTCGAACTCGACACGTTCCCGATGATGACCAGCGGCAAGCTCGACCGGCGGGCGCTGCCGGTGCCCGAGTTCGCCCCGGTCACCGGGAGGGAACCGCGCACGCCCCGCGAGGAGCTGCTGTGCGGTCTGTTCGCCGAGGTCACCGGAGTCCCGCGGGTCTTCCTGGACGACGACTTCTTCGAACTGGGCGGCCATTCCCTGTCCGTGGCCCGGCTCGCCAACCGCATCCGCCGGGTGCTCGGTCTCGACGTCGACCTGGCGACCCTGTTCGAGGCCACCACCCCGGCCCGGCTCGCCGTCCGGCTGGACCGTGCGGGCCCCCGCCGGCCGGCCCTCACCGCCCGCCCGCGCGGCGAGCGGCTCCCGCTGAGCCCCGCGCAGGAGCGCCTGTGGTTCCTCCACCGCTTCGAGGGGCCGTCCGCCACCTACCACCTGCCCGTCGCGGTGCGCCTGTCGGGTGATCTCGACCTGGACGCGCTGCGGGCCGCCGTCGGCGACGTGGCCGCCCGGCACGAGGTCCTGCGCACGGTCTTCGCGGAAGACGCCCGGGGTCCCCACCAGATCGTGCGGGAGGCGGCCGCCCGGCTGCACGTGGTCCGCACCGGCCCCGACGAGTTGGACGAGCGCCTCGCCGAGGCGGTCCGCGCCCCGTTCGACCTGGCGGGTGAACCGCCGCTGCGCACCACCCTGTTCGACGGGGGCGACGGCGAGTACGTGCTGCTTCTGCTGCTGCACCACATCGCGGGCGACGCCTTGTCCATGCCGCCGCTCGCCGGCGACCTGGTCGACGCCTACACGGCGCGGCACGCGGGTCGCGCTCCCGGCTGGGAACCGCTGCCGGTCGGCTACAGCGACTACGCGGTGTGGCAGCGCGAGGCGCTGGGCGACGCCGACCACGCCGACAGCGAGATGGCGCGCCAGCTGGCGTTCTGGACCGCGGCCCTCGACGGGCTGCCCACGCAGCTGGAGCTGCCCACCGACCGGCCGCGTCCCGCCGTCTCCTCGCACCGGGGCGGCACCGTGGACTTCACCGTCCCGGCCGCCGTGCACGACGCGCTGCGGGCGCTCGCCCGCGAGCAGCACGTCACCCCCTTCATGCTGGTCCAGGCCGCTCTGGCGACCCTGCTGCACCGGCTCGGCGCGGGGGACGACATCGTCATCGGGACGCCCGTCGCCGGACGCCCCGACGAGGCGCTCGCCGACCTCGTCGGGTTCTTCGTCAACAGCGTCGTCCTGCGCACCGACCTGTCCGGCGATCCCGCCTTCACCGAGGTGCTGGCCCGGGTCCGGGCGACCGACCTCGCCGCCTACGCCCACCAGGACGTCCCCTTCGAACGGGTCGTGGAGGCGGTCAACCCGGCCCGCTCCACCGCCCGTCACCCGCTCTTCCAGGTCAATCTCAACTGGACGGACGCCGAACTGGAGAGCGTCCTCGACCTCGCCGACCGGTTCCCCGGGATGACCGGCGAGGCGATGGCGCTCACCGCTCCCACCGCCAAGTTCGACCTGGCGTTCTTCGTCAGCGAGCGACGTGAGGGAGGACTCGGCGGATCCGTCGAGTACGCCTGCGACCTGTTCGACCGGGAGACGGCCCAGGCGATCGCCGACCGCTTCACCGCCCTGCTCGCCTCGGTCGTGGCGGACCCCGCCGCGCCGGTCGGTGCGCTCGACCTGGTCGGCCCGGACGAACGCCACCGGCTGCTCCACGAGTGGAACGCCACCGACCGGCCGGTGCCCCGCACCACCCTCACCCGTCTGATCGCGGAGCAGACCGCCCGTACTCCGGACGCGGTCGCCGTCGCCTTCGGCGGCACCGAGCTGACCTACGCCGAACTCGACGCACGGGCCGACCGGCTGGCGCGGCACCTGTGCGCGCGGGGCGCCGGTCCCGAGCGGTTCGTCGCCGTACTGCTGCCCACCTCCGAGTGGGTCCCGGTGGCGCTGCTCGCCGTGCTCAAGTCGGGTGCGGCCTACCTCCCGCTGGATCCCTCGCTGCCCGCCGAGCGGCTGGCCTTCATGGTCGAGGACATCGACCCCGTGGCGGTGATCACCGACCCGGAGCGGGCCGCCGCGTTCGGGGACCGGCCCGTCGTCGGTGTGGGCGCCGAGGTCGCCGGGGACGCCGAGACCCCGGACACGCCCCTCCCCCACGTCCCGGCGCGCCCGGAGCACGCCGCGTTCGTGATCTTCACCTCGGGTTCCACCGGCCGGCCCAAGGCCGTGGTGGTGGAGCACGGCTCGCTGGTCGCGTACCTGTCCTGGGCCGTGGACACCTACACGGATCTGCGCGAACACGCCCTGGTGCACTCCCCGATCGCCTTCGATCTCACCGCGACGGGACTGTGGGGCCCGCTCATCCGCGGCGGCCGGGTCGAGCTGATCGCCTGGTCCGCGTCGGGGCCGGACGGCGAACGGCCCGTCGTCCCGCCCGCGTTCGTCAAGGCCACCCCGAGCCACCTCCAGCTGCTCGGCGCGCTCGACGAGCAGTACTCGCCCACGAGCCAACTGGTCCTGGGCGGCGAGGCGCTGCTCGGTGACGTGCTGGACACCTGGCGCGCCCGCCATCCCGGGGTCACCGTCCTCAACGAGTACGGCCCGACCGAGACGACGGTAGGCTGCACCGTCTTCCGCATCGATGCGGGCGACCCGCTGCCCGCCGGTGTGATCACCATCGGCACCCCGGTGTGGAACACCCGGATCTACGTGCTCGACGCCCGGCTGCGGCCCGCGCCGACCGGTACCGCGGGTGAGTTGTACGTGGCCGGCGACCTGGTCACCCGCGGCTACCACAACCGGCCGGGCCTCACCTCCGGCCGGTTCGTGGCCAACCCCTTCGGTCCGGCCGGCTCCCGGATGTACCGCACGGGCGACCTGGCCCGCTGGACGCGGGACGGTCTGCTCGAGTTCGTCAGCCGGGTCGACGACCAGGTCAAGATCAACGGCTTCCGGATCGAACTCGGTGAGATCGAAGCGGTGCTCGGCGCCGCCGACGGGGTGGCGCAGGCCGCCGTCGTGGTCCGCGAGGACCGGCCCGGAGACCGCAGGCTGGTCGGCTATCTGGTGCCCGAGGAGGGCCGCCGGGCCGACCTGCGCGCCCTGGAGGACGGCGCCGCCCGCGTGCTGCCCGACTACATGGTGCCCGCGGCCCTCGTGGTGCTCGACGCCCTCCCCCGCACGGCCAACGGCAAGATCGACCGCAAGGCCCTGCCCGCGCCGGAACGCCTTTCCGCAACGGGCCGGCCCGCCCGGGCGGGGGTCGAGTCGCAGGTGGCCGACCTGTTCGCCCGGGCCCTCGACGTCCCCTCCGTCGGAGCCGAGGACGACTTCTTCCGCCTGGGCGGCCACTCCCTGCTCGTCGCCCGGCTCGTCAACCACATCCGTGCCGAACTCGGCGTCGACATCTCCCTCCGCCAGGTCTTCGAGCACCCCACGGTCGCCGGGATCACCGCGCTGCTGGATGCCGCCGCGAACGAGGCGACACCCGGCCCGGTGCGGGCCCGGCGGCCGGAGCGCGTACCGCTCTCCGCCGCACAGTCGCGGATGTGGTTCCTCGACCGGCTCGAAGGGCCGTCCGCCACCTACACCATCCCCGTCGTCCTGCGGCTGGGCGGCAAGCTGGAGGTCGCCGCGCTGCGTCGGGCGTTCGCCGACGTGGTGGCCCGTCACGAGATCCTGCGCACGCTCGTCGTGGAGGACGAGCACGGCCCCCACCAGGTCGTGACGGACACCGAGCCCGTGTTCACCGTGATCCCGTGCACCGGGACGGAGCTCGCCGGGCAGCTGGCCCGGGCCGCCGCCGCCCCCTTCGACCTGGCCCGTGAAACCCCGGTGCGCGCCACACTGTTCACCAGCGGGCCCGAGACACACACCCTGCTCGTCCTCGTCCACCACATCGCCGGTGACGGCGCCTCCATGGGCCCGCTGGCCCGGGACCTGGCCGCCGCCTACACCGCCCGGCTGGGCGGCACCGGCCACGCGCTGCCGCCCCTGCCGCTGCAGTACGCGGACTACGCCCTGTGGCGGCGGGACGGCGCCGACGAGCAGCTCGCGTTCTGGACGCGGGCGCTCGCCGGGAGCCCGGAGCAGATCGCCCTGCCCACCGACCGGCCGCGTCCCGCCGTCCTGTCGAACCGCGGCGACACCGTCGGCTTCGTCGTCCCCGCCGAGTTGCGCGAGCGCGTCGGCGCTCTGGCGCGGGAGCGGGGCGCGAGTGCCTTCATGGTGGTCCAGGCCACGCTCGTCGCTCTGCTGCACCGGCTCGGCGCGGGGGACGACATCGTCGTCGGCACGCCCGTCGAGGGACGTCCCGACCGGGCGCTGGAAGACCTGGTGGGCCTCTTCGCCAACACCCTGGCGCTGCGCGCCGATGTCTCCGGCGATCCCTCCTTCGAGGAGCTGCTGGCCCGGGTGCGCGCCTTCGACATCGAGGCGTACGCCCATGCCGAAGTGCCCTTCGAGCGGCTTGTGGAGGTGCTGAGCCCGGCGCGCTCGCGTGCACGGCACCCGCTCTTCCAGGTGATGCTCACCGTCAGTCCGCCCCCGCGGCCGCCCCGGCTGCCCGGGCTGACCGTGACGCTGGACGAGGCGCCGGCCGGCGGCGCCAAGTTCGACCTGTCGCTCGCCCTGGTCGAGGAGGAGGACGGGGCGTGGCGGGGCTTCCTCGAGTACGCCACGGATCTCTTCGACCGCGGCACCGCCGAGGCCTTCGCCCGGCGTTACGTGGGACTGCTCGCCGAGGTGAGCGCCGATCCGGCCCGGCCGGTCGGCTCCCTGCCGCTCCTCACCCCCGCCGAGCACCATGAGATCCTCGTCACCCGCAACGACACCTCACGGCCCCTGCCCGACGCCCTGCTGCCGCAGATGTTCGAGGCACAGGTCGCGCGGACGCCGCGGGCCGTGGCGGTCACCGCGGCCGACGGCACACTGACGTACGCGGAGCTGGACACCCGGGCCGGCCGGCTGGCCAGGCATCTGGCCGGGCGCGGCGCCGGGCGCGGCACGGTCGTCGCCGTGGTCCTGCCGCGCGGCACGGACCTCCTCGTCGCGCTGCTCGCCGTGGTCAGGACCGGCGCCGCCTACCTGCCGGTCGACCCCGTCCACCCGCCGGCCCGCCGGGCGCGTCTGATCGCCGACGCCGACGCCGTCCTGGTGGTCGACGAGACCCTGCTCGCCGACCTGCCCGAGGACGCGGTAGAGGCGGAGCCGGGTGTCGTCCCGCATCCCCGGGACGCCGCGTACGTCGTCTACACCTCGGGGTCGACCGGGGAGCCCAAGGGGGTCGTCGTCGAGCACGCCTCGCTCGCCGCCTACCTGTCGGAGGCCGCCGCGCTGTACCCGGCCGCCGCGGGCGAGTCGCTGGTCCACACCTCGGTCGCCTTCGACATGCCCGTGACGGTCCTGTTCACCCCGCTGATCAGCGGCGGCCGGGTGAGGTTCGCCGCGTTGGACGAGCGGACCCCCCGCACCGACCTGCTCAAGATCACCCCGAGCCACCTGGCCCTGCTCGAACCGCTGCCGGACCGGGTGAGCGACGCGACCGACCTGATCGTCGGCGGTGAGGCGCTCGACGGCGAGGTGCTGCAACGCTGGCGCGACCGGCACCCGGACGCCGCGGTCGTCAACGAGTACGGCCCGACCGAGGCGACCGTCGGGTGCGTCGTGTTCCGGCTCGAACCCGGCGCGCCCGCCCTCACCGGGCCGGTGCCCGTCGGACGCCCGATCGGGAACACCGCGGTGTACGTCCTGGACGCCCGACTGCGACCGGTGCCCGACGGTGTCTGGGGCGAGCTGTACATAGCCGGGGCCGGTCTGGCCCGCGGCTACCTCCGCCGCCCGGGCCAGACCGCCGACCGGTTCGTCGCCGACCCCTTCGGCCCGGCCGGGACCCGGATGTACCGGACGGGCGACCGGGTCCGCTGGTCCGCGGACGGCCGCGTCCTCCAGTACGCCGGCCGGATCGACGAGCAGGTGAAGATCCGCGGCTTCCGGGTCGAGCCGGCCGAGACGGAGGCCGCCCTTACCGCTGTCGACGCGATCGCCGACGCCGCCGTGGTCGCCCGCCGCGACCACGGCGGTGAACACCGGCTCGTCGCCTACCTCGTGCCCGCGTCCGGCCGGAGGGTCGACGAGGAGCGGGTGCGCGCCGCACTGGCGGCCGTGCTCCCCTCCCACCTGCTGCCCTCCGCCTACGTCGTCCTCGATGCGATTCCGCGCAACCTCAACGGCAAGCTCGACCGGGGCGCGCTGCCCGCCCCGGTGCGCACGGTCCGGACCGGGAAGGCTCCGGCGACCGCACGTCAGCGCGTGCTGTGCGAACTGTTCGCCGAGCTTCTGGAGCTGCCCGAAGTCGGCGTCGACGACGACTTCTTCGCGCTCGGCGGCCACTCGTTGCTGGCGGCCCGGCTCGTCGTCCGGATCCGCGCGGAACTGGGCGTGGACGTCGCGTTGGGGACCCTGTTCGAGGCCTCCACCGTGGCCGGGCTCGACGTGCTGCTCGACGTCGCGCACCGCGCGGGAGACCCGCTGGAACGGCTGCTGCCCCTGCGGACCGGGGGCGGCGAGACGCCGCTCTTCCTCGTCCACGCCGTGGAGGGCCTGGCCTGGCCCTACTCCGCCCTGACCCGGCACCTGGGCGGCGACTTCCCTGTGTACGGCCTGCAGTCGGCCGGACTGGACGGCGTCACCCCGCTGCCGGAGCGGATCGAGGAGATCGCCGCCGACTACGTCGAACGCGTCCGCGCGGTCCAGCCCGCCGGGCCGTACCGCCTGGTCGGGTGGTCCTTCGGCGGCCTGGTCGCGCACGCGATGGCCGTCCGGCTCCAGCACGCCTCGGAGCGCGTCGAACTGCTGGGGATGCTGGACACCCACCACCCCGGCGCGCACGGCGGACCCGAGCCGGACGAGGCCGAGATCATGGCCGAGACGCAGGTCCCGGCCGACGTCCTCGAACTGCTCACACCCGCCCGACTCGACGCGCTGAAGGCCGTGTACCTCAACAACCACCGGCTCTCCCGGCGGCACACACCGGGCGTCCACCGAGGGGACCTGGTGTTCTGCCGGGCCGGCGTGGACCGGCCGGCCGACGCGGGCCGGTGGAGTGACCACGTGAGCGGACGGATCGACGCCTTCACGGTCGACGCCGAGCACGAAGATCTGATGACAGCCCGGGCCGCCGCCGAGATCGGCCGCGTCCTGACCGCCCGGCTGACCGCGGACGGGCCGCCTCCGTCCGACCGGCCGCGGCCGACCTCCTGACCTCCCCGACCTCCCCCCTCCGAGAGGACCGAAAGAATGACGAATCCCTTCGAGGACCCGGACACCCCGTTCCTCGTCCTGGTCAACCACGAACGGCAGTACTCACTGTGGCCCGCGCACATCGACGTGCCGCCGGGCTGGGAGCGGGTGTTCGGCCCCGGGGCCCGGTCCGCGTGCCTGGAGCACATCGAGACGTCGTGGACCGACATGCGGCCCGCCGGCCTGGTCGAGGCGATGGGCGAGTGACGGCCACCGACCAGCGTCCCGTCGCGCTGCCGGCCGCTGACCTCGCCGCGCTCGGCGAGGTCGCCCGCGACCTGCTGGAACAGGCCCCGGACATGGTGGACGACCCCTCCTGGGTCGCGGGAGCCCGCCATCACTGGGAGAGGACACCGATAGCGGTGCGGCACGCGGTACGCGAGTTCCGCCGTGATTCCGGCCCCGCCGGCCGGCTCCTGCTGACCGGCCTGCCCGTCGGGGCCGGCTCGATCCCCGACACGCCCTCGGCGCCGGGCTCCGTGCAGCGGGTGCCCACCCTGCCCGCCGCCTTGCTGATGCTGATCGCCAACGGCCTCGGCGACCCGGCCGCCTTCGCGGCGGAGAAGTCCGGCGCCCTGGTCCAGGACGTGGTGCCGGTCGCGGGCCAGGAGGAGTTCCAGGGCAACGCGGGCTCGGTCGAGCTGAGCTTCCACACCGAGAACGCCTTCCACCCGCACCGCCCCGACTACGTCCTGCTGCTCTGCCTGCGCAGCGACCACGACGGCATGTCGGAACTGCGCACCTGTTGCAGCCGCAGGCTCCTGCCCGAGCTGTCCTCCCCCACGCTGCGGGCCCTTTTCCGGGCGGAGTTCATCACCGAGGCTCCGCCGTCCTTCGGCGGCGAGGGCGACGGCACCCGGCACGCGGTCCTCAGCGGAGACCCCGCCGATCCCGACCTCCGCTTCGATCAGGGGGCCACCCGGGCCCTGTCCGCGGAGGGCGGCCGGGCGCTGGCGGAACTGAGCGCCCTCGTCGCGCGCCACCACGAGGGGTTCCGCCTGCGGCCCGGCGACCTGGCCGTCGTCGACAACCGCGTCACCCTGCACGGCCGCTCGTCCTTCGTCCCCCGCTACGACGGCAGGGATCGCTGGTTGCAGCGGATGTTCTCCTTCACCGACCTGCGGCGGTCCCGGGACAGCCGGCCGGGCGACGGAAGTGTGCTGGTGAAGTGAGCGCCGTACCAAGTGGAGAAGGAATACCGACCGTGCCGGAGCAGGACCTGACCGCTGTCTTCGAACGCCGCGAGTCCGCCGTGCGCAGTTACTGCCGCGGGTTCCCCGCCGTCTTCGAACGGGCCTCGGGGCACCATCTGTGGGACGTCGACGGCCACCGCTACACCGACCTGCTGTGCGGCGCGGGCGCCCTCAACTACGGGCACAACCCGCCCGAGATCGTGGAACGGGTCACCGCCTACCTGGCGTCCGGCGGACCGGTGCAGTCCCTCGACCTGTACACCCGGGCCAAGGCGGAGTTCCTGGATCGGTTCGGCACCGAGGTGCTGGCGCCGCGCGGCCTCGCGGACCACGTGGTGCAGTTCCCCGGCCCCGCGGGGACCCTCGCCGTCGAGGCCGCCCTCAAACTCGCCCGCAAGATCACCGGACGCACGGAGATCGTCGCGTTCCGGGGCGGCTTCCACGGGGTCTCGCTCGGCTCGCTCGCCGCGACGTCCTCCGCGCTGATGCGCGGCGCGGCCGGCACCGAACTGCGAGACGTGACGATCCTGCCGTACGACGACGGGCAGGGCGGCACCGAGTCGAGCGCCGCTCTGGAGAGGGCGCTGGCGGACCGGCCGCCGGCCGCGATCCTGCTGGAGACCGTGCAGGGCGAGGGCGGCCTGAACGTGGCCGGCCGCCCCTGGCTGACCCGGCTGCGTGAACTCGCCGACGCGGCGGGCGCCCTGATCATCGTGGACGACATCCAGGCCGGCTGCGGCCGCACCGGCACCTTCTTCAGCTTCGAGCACGTTCCCGGGCTGCGGCCCGACCTGGTGTGCCTGTCGAAGTCGCTCAGCGGCATGGGTCTGCCGATGGCAGCCCTGCTGATCGCACGTCCGCTGGACCGCTGGGCGCCGGGCGAGCACAACGGCACCTTCCGCGGCCACAACCTCGCCTTCGTGGCCGCGACGGCGGCACTGGAGAGCTGGTCCCGGACCGCCTTCACCACGCACGTGGAGGACCTGAGCGAGGCCATCCGTGCCTCGGTCACGCAGATCGCCGCGGCACTTCCCGACGGCGTGGCCGAGGCCGCCGGCCGCGGAGCGATGAGCGGCCTGCGCTTCAGGGACCCGGGGCTCGTGGAGCGCATCCGCGCGGAGCTGTTCCGAGCCCGGATCATCGCGGAGAGCGCGGGGGACGGCCGGGTCCTCAAGTTCCTGCCCCCGCTGACCATGCCGGTCGCCGACTGGCGGGAGACCGCGGCCACCGTCGCCGAGGTGGCCCAGGACGTCGTCGGCACAGCGCTCGACACAGCGGTCGGCACAGCCGCCTGAGCCGGTCCACAGCCCCCACCCCACAGAATCGAGGACCTGCCCGTGTACACCCAAGACGACCACGCCTCCCGACGGACGCCGCACGATGTGATCGGTGTCGGTTTCGGTCCGGGCGGCATCGCGCTGGCCGCCGCGCTGGAGGAGGAGGCGCCGGAGCTGGACTGCCTCTTCCTGGAGAGCCGCAGCGAGGCCACCTGGCAGCCCGGCATGCTGCTGAGGGGAGTGGACACCCAGCACCATCCCAGCCGGGACCTGGCGACGCTGCGCAATCCCCGCAGCCGGTACACCTTCCTCAACTACCTCCACGAGACGGACCGGCTGCTGGCCTACCTCAATGTCCCGCAGCACTTCCCGCTGCGCCGCGACTACGTGCGCTACATCCGCTGGGTCGCCGCCGAACTGTCCTCCTACGTCGCCTACGACAGCAGGGTGACGGACATCTCCGTGGCGGACGGCCCCGAGCCGCACTACGTCCTGCGGACCTCCGAGGGCCATGTCCACCGGGGGCGTGCCCTCGTGGTCGGAACCGGTCGGACACCGTACGTCCCCGAGGTCTTCGCGAACGTCCTGGGCAGCCGGGTCTGCCACAGCACCGAGTACCGCCGGCGGCTCGCCGAACGCCGCCGGGCCAAGGGCGGCCCGCTGACCGTCGCCGTGATCGGCGCGAGCCAGAGCGCCGCCGAGATCGCCCTGGACCTGCACTCCGGGGGCCACGGTGACCGGGTCGTGGCGGTGATGCGCGGGTTCGGGTACCGGCTGAAGGACACCAGCCCGTTCTCCGAGGAGGCCTACTTCCCGGAGTTCACCGACCACTACTTCCACGCCTCGCGCGAGGCGAAGGCCCGACTCGACGCCCAACTGCGGCCGAGCAACTACTCCTCGGTCGACCAGGACGTGTTGGAAGAGCTGTACGTGCGCCGTTACGAGGACGGCATCGACGGCGAGGACCGCCTCACGCTCCACCGCAACCAGGAGGTGGGCGATGTCCTGCTCGGCGACGACGGGCCCGTCCGGCTGGTGCTGCGCGACCGGGACACGGACGCCGCCTCCTCGGTGGAGGCCGACCTGGTCGTGCTGGCCACCGGCTTCCGTGACCTGGGGCCCGACGAACGCAGCGAGCCCTATCCCGGACTCCTGGCACCCGTGGTCGAGCAACTCGCGCTCGACGACCGGGGGGTGCTGTGCGTCGAGCGCGACTATCACGTCCCGGCGCGTGGAACGGCGGCCGGGATGCCGCCGTTGTTCCTCAACGGACTGTGCGAGACCACCCACGGGCTCGGTGACGCCGGCTCCTTCAGCCTGCTCTCGCTGCGTGCCGCCACCCTCGTCGAGGGCATCAGGAAACGTCTCGGCGGCCCGCCGTCCGCCACCCACGTGACCCACGCGTCGGGTCGGGACAGCCAGGTCGACGAGTCCGGGGAGGCCGGCGCATGAAGCACCACCCGGCCGAGGACCCGCGCTGGCTGAGGAGGTACGCGCCCGCGGAGCGGGCGACGCGACGGCTGGTCTGCTTCCCGCACGCCGGCGGGTCGGCCACCTTCTTCGTGCCGACGGCGCGGGCGCTGACGCCCGGTACGGACGTGCTGTGCGTGCAGTACCCGGGGCGCCAGGACCGGGTGGGTGAGCCGGCGGTCGACGACCTCGCCGACCTGGCCGACCGCATCGCCGCGACGCTGGCCGACTGCACCGGCCTTCCGCTGGCCTTCCTCGGACACAGCATGGGAGCGGTGGTCGCCTACGAGGTGGCCCGGCGGCTGCGCCAGGATCAACTGGTCCGCCTCGACCGCCTGTTCGTCTCCGGTCGACGTGCGCCGTCCCGGCAGCGTTCCACCGACCTCCACACGCTGGACGACGAGAGGTTCCTCGCGCGGATAGGCGCGCTGGGGGGCACTGACCTCCGGCTCCTGGAGGACCCGGAGATCCGCGCCATGATCATCCCGGCCCTCCGCGCCGACTACCGGGCCGTGGAGACCTACCGCCACGCGCCCGGGCCGCTCCTCGACTGTCCGATCACCGTGCTGATCGGGGCCGACGATCCGCAGACGGCCGACGAGGACCCCACCGAATGGGGCCGTCACACCTCCGCCGACGTGGACGTCCACGTCTTCCCCGGTGGCCACTTCTTCCTGCTGGATCAGGCCCCCCGGTTCCACGACGTGCTGGTGCGAGGCCTGTCACCCGTGCCCGGGCCGACGGGCCGCGCGTACTGACCGCAGTACCGGGTCGTCACCGTCGGTCGGCGAGGTCCTCGGCGTGAGCGCGGGTGTGCGGCCACACGGAGTGTGCCTCGGCCGGGGACCGGACACCGGACGCGATACGCGACACTCCGCCCGCCACCACTCTCGGTTCCCACCGCCATACCCGCCATACCCGCCATTCCCGCCATCGCACCGAGGTGCGAAGACGCGATCCCCGCGAGATCGTCCACTCGCCGGCAGTGCCACCACCCGTGAAGACCCGTCGCCGGCGCAGAGGGGGTGCACCCGAGCCTCACGGACGGGGGGCGAGTGGTGGGCCGGGGCCGGGTGGCGGGTGTGCGGGCCGCCGCCCGGCCGGTGGTCGACCGTTCAGTGCTTGCGGACGGTGATCTGCCGCTGCGCCGACACCCCGTTCACAGTCACCCGGAGCACCGCGGTGCCCGCCCTGCGGGCGAGGAGTGTGCCGGAGGCCGGGTCGAAGGAGACCACGGGGGCAGCGCCCGAGCGGCCGTCGTGGTCGTCGCCCACCACGTCGACGCGAGCTCCGGCCCAGTCGGCGCTCATCGGCCACGCCACCGGCACCGTACGGGTGCCGTCCTGCGTGACCGTCGCCGCCGCCTCGGACCGCTCTCCGACGTAGAGCCTCTCCGGTGCGCTGAGCGACACCGCGTCGGTGCGGGCGTGCACTTCGGCCCGCAGCCACATCCCGGCGTCGTCGGACGGCACGTCGAACAGGTCACCGGACCGGCCCTCGGACGGTTCGATACCCAGCATCGTCCAGCCGGTGAAGCCGCCGTTGTCGGGGGCACCGGCCGGGTTCTTGCCGGAGTTGCCGTTGACCAGGTAGGGGACGCCGTCGACGGACGCGGCGTGGAAGACGCCCACGTGGGAGCCGACGAACGCGGCCGACTTGTGGCTGCCGGTGCGGAAGTCCGCGAGCCACTGCTGTACCAGTGCCGCCTCCTTGCGGTCGCCGAGTTGGCTCGCCTTGTCCGGCAACGGGTCCTGGGTGGGGTGGTGCTCGAAGAGGACGACGCCGCTGACGGACTTGTCCTCGGCCGCCGCCGCGAGTTGGTCGTGCAGCAGCTGCAGTTGGGCGAGGCCGCCGCCGCGCAGGGTGCCGGTGGAGGTGTTCAGCGTGATGAAACGGGTGCCGCCGGCGTCGAACACCGAGGTGGTCTCGCCGAACGCGGCCTCGAAGTTCACGGTCGAACCCGGGCCCATGATCTCGTGGTTGCCGGGCACGTAGTGCCAGGGGACGCTCCCGCCGGTGCGGGCGTCGAACTCGTCGAGGAGCTGGCGGGCGAGGGCGAAGTCGGCCGGGGAGCCCTCGTCGACGAGGTCGCCGTTGATGACGAGCAGGTCCGGGCGGGCCTCGGCGATCTCGGCGAGGGTACGACGGGCCGCCTCGACCAGCGGGCTGTCCGGGTCACGCGCGACGAACTGGGCGTCGGACATGACGGCGACGCGCAGCGGACGGCCGTCGACTGTGCCGTCGGTGACGACGACCGGGTCGGTGACCCTCGCACTGGCGGGCAGGGCCACGTCCGGGGCGACTTTGATCCGCAGGTCGCTGACGGTGATCCGGCCCGTGTAGGAGCGGGCCGCGCTGGTCTCCATCAGCCGCACCCGCTGGAAGGTGAGCGGGTAGGCGGTGCCCGCGGGCACGGGGAACTCGACCTTGCGCCAGCCGGTCCAGTCGATCACGGGGCCGTCCAGGTTGGCGGTCACTCCCGAGCCGTTGCGGTACTGCAGCCGGGGCCAGGCCCCGTTGCCGTCGCCGTTGATCCACATGGTGACGGCCTGGGGCTGGCCGGGCAGTTGTATCTGCTGCGGGGGCAGGGCGTACTGGCCGCGGGTGGCGGTGGACTGCGTGAAGTCGTAGCTCAGCCGCAGACCCTGCGCGCCGTCGTGACCGGGGGCCGGGGCGACGGATCCGCCGGGGGCGCGGTCGTTCGCCGAGGTCCACGAAGCGGCGTCGGCGAGGTCGGCGAAGGACGTCTCGGCCAGGCCGACGGTGACGGCGACGTCGGTGGTCATCCGGCCGACTGTCAGGCGCAGGGTGGCGGAGCCGCTGTCCACCAGCCCACGCATGGTGAACGTGGCGTCGGCGGCGGGCGCCACCGCGACGATCCCCTCCCCGCCGGTGACCTTGATGTCGGACGCCTCGACGGGGGCCGAGTCACCGAGCGCGTCGAAGCCGGTCACTGTCAGTCGGGCGTCCTTGCCGGCGCCGTCGAGTGCCACCAGGGTCTTGCTGGGGGCGATCCGTACGGCGGGCGCGAGTACCGTCAGCGGTGACTGCCCGTCGGCGTGGTGACCGGCGGAGGCCTCGACGCGAGCGGTGCCGGAGCGGCGGCCGGTGACGACGGCGGTGCCGTCCGCGCCGGGACGGACCGAGAGGCGGCCGCCCTCGATGTGCCACCGCACCCCGGCGGCGGGCACCGGCGCGTAGGTCTCGTCGTGGGCGAGGGCCCGCACGGTGCGGCGCAGGCCGGGAAAGACCTTGTCCGATCCGTCCGCCGACAGGGCGGGCCGGACGTGGAAGCCGCGTACGGTGCCGGATCCAGGGGCTGCGAAGAGCCCGATGCCGTTGGCGACCAGCCGTTCCGATCCGTCGGAGGGACTGCTGACCAGGCCCGTCGCGGTCTCGCCCGGAAGGCGTGCGGCCATGGTGGTCGAGCCGCCGCCGTCCATGTTGAGGGCGTTGACGGCGCCCAGGCCCTTCATGAAGGCGCCGAGTTCGTTGAGGTCCATGCCGCGGCTGTCGGTCTGCTTGCCGTCGATCGCGACCAGGTACATGGTGCGGCCGTCGGCGGAGAAGCCCACGCCGGTGCGCGAGGTGGCGGTGACGGTGTCACCGTCGGTGAAGCGCCGCACGTCGCCGTCCGCGACCAGGACCTGCCCACCGCCGACGGCCATGGCCACCTCCCCGAAGTCGGCGCGCGGGCGGTAGGCCACCTCGACGGCGTCGCCGGGTTCGAGTTCGGCGAGCGCGTCGGCGCCCGCTTCGCGGCCGAGCAGCACACTGGTGCCGGCCGGAATGGGGCCGTCGCCGACGGCCGCGTGCACCTCGGTGACCTTGCCGTCGCGCAGCCGGACCTCGGTGACCCGGTCGGCGCCGCTGACGGGCTTGGTGCGGGGCGAGGGACCCCACTGGTCGGTGAAGAGGCCGATGCCGCCCGCACTGAGGACCGGCGAGTTGACACCGGCCAGCTTGAGGCCGCGGTTGCCGTCCACCGTCACCCGGCCTTCCAGGAACACCTGGGCGAGCCGGCCGATGCCGTCGGTGCCGACGGCGACCGTCTGGGTGCGGTCCGGGGTGGGCGCGTTGACGAGGCCGTGCTCGCGGGAGACGGCGGCGCCGACGGGAGCCTCGGTGTCGTTCATGTCGAAGTAGTCGCCGTTGATCGCGGCGACGGCTCCGGCACGAGCGGCCTGCTCGGTCACGCGGGACTTGCCGGTGACGGTGCCGGAGGAGATGTGGTCGACGCTCAGCCGGTCCTCGGCGAGGTCGGCGACGAGCACCTGACCCCGTACCCATCCCTGTGTTCCGAGCCGGTCGAAACGGGTCAGGCTCAGTCCGGGGGCGATCGGCGTCCGCTCCTCGCGGGTCACGACGGACTGCCCGGGAACACTCGGTATCAGGCGAGGGGCGGTGTCCTTGCCGCCGATGTGTCGAGGAGCCGACGCGGTCTGCTCGGGTGTGGACGCCTGAGCAGTCGTCACCATTCCCGCGCTGACGGTGAGCGTCGTGGCCAGGGCGAGGAGAACACTCCCCCGCCGGACGGCGGACCGTGTTCGCGGGTCGGTGCTATGACTGGGGAACGGCACTGGCTGACTTCTTTCGTTCTGGTGGCCTGAGCGGCCTTGGTCAGCGTTCAGTGGACGGTCTGCACATGTTGAGCCCTCGTGAACCGTCCGAAGGCCAGTGGGACGGCGAGTGAACACCGTCGCCTCGACGGCACGCCGGGCCGGCCGCCGGTCCTCGGGCCGCTGCCGGAAAGCCCGGCAGCGTCGTCGCGGGGCCGGGTACCCGGCTGAGAACGCCGGGGCGCTTCGGCCGGTCCGGTCTGTCGGGGTGCCCTGGGGAGCCCGCGGTGCGGCGACGCGTTCCGTCCGCCTGCTCGGCGGGGTGCGGCACTGCCTCCCCCACGGGCAGCCGCCCGCGCGCAGGCCGGCGAGGGCGGCGTCTCCTGGGGACCGGGCGAAGGCCGGCGATCCGGACATTCAGGCGTCTTCGAGAACGCCCCGCATCTCGCCGACGGCAGCCATCTCCTGACGAGCCGACAGCCCTCCCGGCACGGCGACGTGCGCGATCGACGGGAACAGCAACTCCTTCAGTCGGAGTACGACCTCTTCCACGGCCTCGAACTGTCAGCCCAACAGCCCTGCCTATGGGCCGTTTTCGGGCGACTTCACGTACGACTCAGAGCAGCCCGGCTGTCACTCAGAGTCGCCGCAGTACAGAAGTTGAGCCAGAACCTGAAGGCGGACAGCAGTTGTCGATGCGTTTGGGCAGCACTTACCGATCTTCGGCGCGTTCATTGTTCAGCAGGTTTGACGGCGACCGAGAGAGAGTGAGTCGGCCCGCCCTGTGGTCCGACTCAGGGTGGTGGTCAGCCGGGGATGCAGCCGGTCCCCCGCCTGCGCGAAACCCTCCCCGTAGAGGCGGGTGACCGTAACGGCCGGGCGCTGCGCCGCTGAGTCAGCGACTGCTGCGACGGCCAAGGGGCCCCACGCGGATATCCTGCTACGGGAGTTGCAGGTGACAGGTACGAGCCGGACGCAGTTTCAGTCGGGGGCAACGTGGTGGGCGTGCTTAAGGCGATAGTCCCGGTTCTCGCCCTGGTGGCGGTGACGGCCGGGTGTTCCTCGTCGAAGGGCGAGGACGAGCAGCAGCTGACCGCGCAGCGGGAGAACTACTGCACGCAGCTGGGGGCGTGGCAGAAGGCGCGGAACGCGGCGGGCACGGACACACCGGAGTCGTCAGGGTACGACCAGGTCGGGGCCGTTGCTCAGGTCGCCTTCCTCGCGATGCGACCGCTCCGGGATGAGACCGTTGGCGGAGGCCGCACCTTGGCGGAGGCGACGGTGGCAGCGATGAACAACAGTGACTCCGAGGCGGAGGGGCGCGTTGTGCAGTACTGCGATGATGTCGGCTTCGAGACACTTACACGCTAGCTAGTGCAGCGCCGCGTTGATCTTGCGGGGGTTATGCGGCTTCGAGTGGGGTGCCGTCGTAGGTCCAGCGGAACGGGTGGGCCTCGTCGTCGTAGGCGAGGGTGAAGTCGAGGACCTGGTCGATGAGGTCCTGGCGCGAGGTGAACTCACCGCGTCGGAGCAGTCGGCGGGTCAGGATCGAGAAGAAGATCTCGACTTGGTTGAGCCACGAGGCGTGTTTGGGTGTGTGGTGGACGGTGAATCTCGGGTGCGCTGCCAGCCAGGCCAGGGTCGCCTTGGAGACATGGGACGACCCGTTGTCCAGGATCAGGTGGATGGTCAGGGCCGGGTCGATGCTCTGATCCAGCAGTCGCAGGAAGCGGATGAAGGCGGCCGAGTCGTTGCGGGTGATGTCCTCGACCAGGACCTGCCCGGTGTGTACGTCCAGGGCCGCGACGATGGAGGCGGTGCCGTGCCTGCGGTATTCGAACTCGCGCCGCTCGATCCGGCCGGGGCGGGTCGGCCGGGTCGGATGGCGCCGTGAGCGAGCCTGCATCG
The DNA here is from genome assembly GCF_000717995.1 of Streptomyces violaceorubidus. Lineage (GTDB taxonomy): Bacteria > Actinomycetota > Actinomycetes > Streptomycetales > Streptomycetaceae > Streptomyces > Streptomyces violaceorubidus. The sequence goes on along the minus strand of NZ_JODM01000007.1, from coordinate 143,598 downwards.
CGGTCTTCTCATCCACACTGAGCACCACCGAGTGGGGCGGGCGGCGCAGGTAGAGCGCGCACACCTTGGTGGCCCTGGCGTAGAAATTGGGATCCTCCGGTCGGGTGAGCCAGCCCCGCACCAGGTGCGGTTTGAGATCCAGGTCGGCCAGGATCCGCCCGACCTGGGACGCTGAGATCCCGGTGGAGGCCAGGCGATGGGCGATGGCCCGATGGGTCCACTGACTGTCGGTGGCGGGCCGGGCGGAGGTGACAGTGGCGACGATGGCCAGGTGCACCTCGGGGCCGTAGCGGCGGGAGCGGCCAGGCCGGGGCCGGTCCTCCAGCGCGGCCATCCCCTCGGCGGCGAACCGCTTGCGCCAGCGCCGCACGGTGTCCAGATGCAGGCCAAGCGCGCGGGCAACAGCCGCGTTCGCGTCACCGTCTGCATAGGCCAGTGCGGCCCGGGCCCGCTGCACCCGGCGCACCGGCGCCGTCCGCGAACGCGTCAACTCCTCCAGCAACGCACGCTCTTCACTGTTCCAGGCCACCTGGAACGGACTCTCCACCGGCACACGCCCCCACTTCCCCCAGCTCCACCGATGGCGTTGACCATTGTCGTCGGCAGGGGCCACGCCTCCCGCCGGAAGACGGCGAGCATGGGTGGCAGGATGGCCGCCATGGCGAACAGCAGGAGTGCGAAGCCGGCCTCGCGGACGGCGCCGAGCAAGACCGTCCACAAGATCAAGATCACCTTGCGGGACTCCCGGCCTCCGATCTGGCGCCGCCTGGAGGTGCCGTCCGGCATCACCTTGCGCGAACTGCACGACGTCATTCAGGCCGCTTTCGGCTGGGAGGACTACCACATGTGGGCCTTCGAAAGCGGACGGGACCGATACGGCACCGCCGACCGTGACCTGGGCATCCGCAGCGCCGCCTCCAAGCAGCTCCACCAGGTCGCCGCCCCCACCGGCGACCGGCTCCGCTACACCTACGACTTCGGCGACGACTGGGAACACGACATCCTCATCGAGGACATCACCGAGCCCGAGCCGGACACCGCCTACCCCCGCTGCCTCACCGGCCGCCGGGCTTGCCCGCCCGAGGACTGCGGCGGCATCTGGGGATACGACTACCTCCTCGAGATCCTTGCCGATCCCCACCACGAAGAACACCAAGACCGCCTGGAATGGCTGGGCCTCGACTCTGCCGACCAGTTCGGCCCCGCAGCCTTCGATCCAGCCGAGGTCAACTCCGCGCTATCCGCCCACGCGACTGTGCTCGTCAAGAACTGACACATCACTGTCCGCTGTCAGCAGCCCCGTCGCCTGCCGACAGCGGGACACACACCCCCGCAAGATCAACGCGGCGCTGCACTCGTGCCGCGTCGGGCAACGTTTGAGCAGGGCAGCATGATCCGCCGCTGCATCATCAGGCGCAACCGCCACGCCGACGACCAACGCCTACAGGAAGGTCGTCGACAGGGCCGGGTGTCGAGGACGGGGGCGCCGAGATGGTAGCTGTCGGTGAGGTCGAGTACGACGGTGTGGGGCGGGGGCTCCGCGGCCTGCACCCGGTCGCGGACGGCGAGTCGTACTCGGCTGATGTTGCCGAAGAACAGATTGCCGTCGGGGCGGACCACGAGCACACCGGGGACAGGTTCGGCGTCGGGGCGCATGTCCGTGTCGCCGTACAGGAGACCGCGCCCGGCTCCGCGGTCGTCGCGGGCGGCGCTGCCCGGCAGCCGGCCCAGCACTGCCACGTGGCGGCGGCTGGCGGCGGCGACGAACAGGACCAGGGAGAGGGCCACCACCAGCAGCAGGCCGGGCAGCAGGTCGAAGAGCAGGACGCCGAGGAGAGCGGTGAGCGCGACCCACAGGCTGCTCCGGTCCAGGCAGGGTACCGCCGCAGTTCTCCCACTCTCAGGAAACCGCGCACCGCGATGATGACGATGGCGCCCAGTACCGCCTCGGGCAGGTCGGTGAACAGGGGGGTGAGGAACGCCGCGGTCAGCACGATGAGTGCGGCCGCGATCAGCGAGACCATGGGCGTACGTCCGCCCGCACCGGCCGCGGCGGCGGACCGCGAGGCGCTGCCGGAGACCGCGAAGCCGCGGACCAGACCGACGGCGACGTTCGCGGCTCCTACGGCGATCATCTCCCGGTCGGCGTCGACCTCCTGCCCGTGTTCGCGGGCGAACCGGCCTGCGATGCTGTATGCCTCGGCGAAGACGACGAGGGCCACGCCCAGCGCGCCCCCGGCGAGGGCGAGCCAGTCGGCGGCGGGGATTCCGGGCAGGGGCGCTACGGGAACCGCCGACGGGATCTTTCCGACGACCTCCACTCCATGCTTCTCCAGCCCGGCGCCGGCGGACACGGCGAGGCCCACGACCAGGACCAGGAGCGCGGCGGGCAACCGGGGCCAGAACCGCTCCAGGACGAGCAGCACCGCCAGAGCCGTCAGCCCCACGGCGAGGGTGGCGAGCGACCAGTGGGACACGTGCCGGACTAGGGTCCAGAGCCGCTCGAAGAAGTCGCCGTCGCCGCCGTCGGCACCGGTGATCTTGGACAGCTGGCGAACGATGATCGTGAGGGCCATGCCGAACAGGAAGCCGACCAGAGCCGGTTCGGCGAGGAAGTTGGTGACGAAACCGAGTCGGGCGAGCCCGGCAGCGACCAGGACGGCGCCCGAGATGACCGCGACGGCCGCCGACAGGCCCACCGCCTCTGCAGGCGAGCCGACGCCGACTATGGCGGAGGCGGACAGCACGGAGGCGGCCGAGGTGGCACCCACGACGAGGAAGTTGGAGCGGCCGAGCAGCGCGTAGACGATGAGGGCGACGGGGCGGCGTAGAAGGCGTTCTGTGGTGGTACGCCGGCGATCTGCGCGTAGGCCACGCACTCGGGCACGATCAGCGCCCACGCCGTCAGCGCGCCGAGGCCGTCACCGCGCAGCCCGGACGGGCGGTAGTGACGCAGCCAGCCCATCACCGCTCCGTTCGGTTTGCCGTGTGATCGTGTGACCCCCACGGAGTGGACCCACCTTCGCTCGGGTCAGTGGGACGACAGGTCACTGACCGCATCGCCGATGTACTTGGCGCCGAGGACGACGAGCAGTGTGGTCATGACGGCGGCGTTGTGGCGGGCCATCCACGCTTTCCACTCGTCCAGCACTCGGGCGGACCTGTCGCCGCCCACCAGGTAGACGGTGAGCGGGGCCAGTGCGCACAGCGAGGCGATGAGTGCCATCAGGACGACCGCGCCGGCCTTGCCGGCGGCTGAGGCCCCGCTGCCCGCGATGGAGACGGCGCCCCCGACGGCCAGGACGAGGTTCTTCGGATTGGCGACCGCGAGTACGGCGGCGAGCCCGGCCGCCTTGCCCGGGGTGAACCGGTCGATCGCCCGCATCCAGCCGGGCTGTGCGGTTTCGTGGCCCTCGCGTGGCCGGCCCGCCCACTGCTTGCCGCCCAGCAGGAGGAAGAGCACGCCGAGGACCAGTTTCACCCACAGCGTCCAACCGGCCGGTCCGTCGTCGCCGGAGGCGTCCGCGCCCGAGCCGAGGAGGACGACCGCCGTGACGACGGCCGCGACGCACACGACCCAGCTCAGGGTGAACGCCGTGCCGTTGACGCGACCGTCGGGCGTGGCCAGCATGAGCACCACCGCGATGATCGGGATCGGGCTGATGGCGATGCCGACCGCAGAGGCCAGCATCTGTCCGACGGCGTCACCCATGAGCTTCCTCCTCTGCTCGGGCCCGACGGGTCCGGGGGCCGGTGCGGTCGATGCGGTCGATGCGGTCGATGCGGTCGATGCGGTCGATGCGGTCGGGTGCCTGATGGCACAGCTCAGGGAGTGACGATCGGGAAGTTGGGGTCCGGCTCGTCCAAGGCCGACAGCAGTGTCCGAAGCACAGTGGGATCACCGATGTGCTCGATGCCGTCAAGGCTCGCCCGGCCCGCGAGCATGCCCGCCAGTTGGGCCTTGGTCAGGGTGAGCGTCAGGTCGGTGTGCTCCTCGGGGCGCTCGGTGGCGTAGTGCACGAGGACGCCGTTGCGCAGGATCACCTGGTGGTGCTCGCGGAGGTCGGTGAAGTGCCAGTGGGTGGAGACGGTGTGCTCCCACGCCGTGGGCCCGTTGACCCGAATGGCGAGCGAGTCGAAGATCTGGTCCACGCTGAGCGCCGACGCCATGCTGCCGGCGGCGATCGGGACCTGCTTCACTCCCTCGCGCAACTCCTTCGCGGCCATGAGGTAGTTGTTGCGCCAGGTCCCGCACTCGGCGCCGTGTCCGAGTCGCTCGAAGACCCGCGCCAGCAGCTCCTTGGCCTCGGTGCTGTCCGGTGCGGCGAACGTGGCGTGCTTGAGGAGCTGGGCGGCGAAGCGCAGGTCGCCGTCGTCGGCGTAGGCGCGGGCCTTGCCCACCACCGCGTCCAGGCCGCCCATGCAGTCGACGTACCGCTTCGCGCTCGCGGTCGGCGGATGCTCCCACAGGGAGGACGGGTGGCCGTCGTACCAGCCCATGTAGCGCTGGTAGATCGCCTTGACGTTGTGGCTGACGGAGCCGTAGTAGCCGCGCGCGTGCCACGCCTGCGCGAGCGCGGGCGGCAGTTCGATGATCTCGGCGATCTCGGTGCCGGTGTGGCCCTGGTTGGTCAGCCGCAGAGTCTGGTCGTGCAGGTAGGCGTAGAGGTCGCGCTGTTCGGACAGGAAGCGCTTGAGGCGGTCGGTGCCCCAGGTCGGCCAGTGGTGGGAGGCGAACAGGACGTCGGAGTCGTCGCCGTAGAGCTGGATCGCCTCGGTGAGGTAGCGCGACCAGAGGCGGGCGTCGCGGACCACCGCGCCGCGCAGGGTCAGGATGTTGTGCAGGTTGTGGGTGGCGTTCTCCGCCATGCACAGGGCACGCCGCTCGGGGAGGTGGAAGTTCATCTCCGAGGGCGCCTCGGTGTCCGGCGTGAGCTGGAACCGGAACAGCACGCCGTCCAGCCGCTCCTCCTGCCCGGTCCGAGTGATCTCCAGCGTCGGCGGCAGCAGACTCGGGAGCCCGCGCGAGGCGGTGAAGCCCAACCCCACGCCGATCAGGCCGTCCGGGCGCGGTTGCAGGTCACCGCCGGTGTGGTAGACACCGCGCCGCAGCATGGCCGTACCGGCGTACACGTTCTCCGCGACCGCGTGCTCCATCAGCCCCTGGGGTGCGACGATCGGGACGTCGGCACCCTCGTCGACGACGCCGAGCGTGCCGCCGAAGTGGTCGATGTGCGAGTGGGTGAAGAGCACCGCGGTGACCGGGCGGTCGCCGCGGTGCGCGCGGTACAGGGCCAGCGCCTCGCGGGCACACTCGGCCGAGACCAGCGGGTCGACCACGACGACACCGCGTTCCCCCTCGATCAGCGACATGTTGGACAGGTCGAAGCCGCGCACCTGGTAGACCCCGTCGGTCACCTCGTACAGCCCCGCCCGGGCGCATAGCTGGGACTGACGCCAAAGGCTCGGGTGCGCGGCTTCGGGACAGTCGCCGTCCAGGAAGTCGGTAGCCCGAAAGTCCCAGACCACCCGCCCGTCCGCACCAGTCACCGTCGGCGTCGCAGGCGGCGCGACCAGCCCGCGGTCGGCGTCCTCGAAGTCCGTACGGTCCGCGAAGTCAGGCACCTCGGGGACGGCCGACTGGTCTGGAACACTCACTTACGCCTCCTGAACGCATGGACGGCACGGCAGTCAGTCGCAGCCACCTCGTCCGCACCATCCTCGGGATGCAGGTGGCGCCCGACCTGCCGGATTGCGCCGTCCGGCCCACATGACCGCCCCGTGGCCGGAGCCCTTCGATTAGGTCAGGCCCTTCGAACGCGACCGCCCAAGTACCGGATGGCCTCTTCCCACGCCCTCATACCGATGGCGAACCGTCCAGGCCATCGTCACCGACCTCAAGCAGGCCGGTCGCCTGCTCCGACGTGGGGACGGACGGCGCAACCAGGAGCTCCCGCATGCCCCATGCCTCCGAAGGTGCGTGAGCGCGCACTCCAACTCCTAGGTTGCGATAGATCATCAAGCAGGCCCTTGAGGTCGGCGTCAACTTCCTCGACACGGCCAACGGGTACAGTGCCGGAAGCAGCGAGGAGATCGTCGGTCAGGCGGTCAAGGACTTCGCCCGGCGCGAGGACGTCGTCCTCTCCACCAAGGTCTGGATGCGGATGCGCCCCGGTCCGAACGGCGCAGGGCTGTCCCGCAAGGCGGTTTTCGCCGAACTCGACGCCTCCCTGAAGCGCCTGGGGACCGACTACATCGACCTGTACCAGATCCACCGCTGGGACTATGACACTCCGATCAGCGAAACCCTCGAGGCGCTGCACGACGCGGTCAGGTCCGGGAAGGTCCGCTACATCGGCGCCTCTTCCATGTACACCTGGCAGTTCGCCAAGGCCCTGTACCTGGCCGACCTGAACGGCTGGACCCGGTTCGTGTCGATGCAGGACCACTACAACCTCCGCCCAGGGCATCGGCGTGATCCCGTGGAGCCCGCTGGCGCGGGGCAGGCTGACGCGGGTCGGGGGCACCGCCACGGCGCGTGCCGCGACAGACCCGGGCGGCAGGATCCTCTACCGCGACGGGGACCAGGCAGTGGCCGAGCGCGTCCACGAGATCGCGGGCAAGCGGGGTCTGCGGCGGGCTCCCGGTAGTCCGGCCTACCGCCGGGCCCCACCACTCTGGCATGGTCCGTGGTTTGCTCAACTCCCGTGTGGTGGGCAGGTGACGCATGGAGAGGGAGAAGGTCGACGTGGTCACGGCCGACCTGCAAGTGGTGCAGCGCCGCCGCCTCCCTCCCATTCACCACGCACCACGGGGCCCATGCGCCGGCCGGGTCGGTGTACGCCGACCCGGCCCGCGGGTCTGGGCTCACACGCGGTCGGCAGCGATCAGGACGTATTGGAAGGAGCCGTCCCGGTAGGACTCGATGAACGCCTTCTCGATCCCGGTGACCAGCGAAGACGTGGCCCGGAGCTCCCAGTAGGGCAGCGTGTCCGGGGTGAGGTCGACGATGGTGTGCGGCACGAGCCGGTTGTCGGCCATGGCACGCAGGTACTCACGACGGGAGTGGATGTTGCACTCGAAGTGGGCGTTGATCTGGGAAACCCACTTCGACGGCTGGCCGTAGCGGGGGTTCCAGCAGCCGGTGATCGTCACGTACCGGCCGCCGACCTTCAGGAAGCGGGAGTGTTCGCTGAACAGGTCGTGGAGGTCGACGTACATGGTCGACTCGTTGTTCCACGAGGCCGTGACGCTGCCCTTGTCGAAGGGTGTGTCGAGCATGTTGCACACGCGGGAGCGAACGTGGTCGTCGATACGCAGATCGCGGGCGCGGCCGTTGCCGAAGTCGGCCTGGGCGGCGGACAGGGTGACACCCTCGACCCGGCAGCCGAAGCGGCGGTGGGCCATGACCATGGACCCGCCTCGACCGCATCCCGCGTCGACCAGGGTGTCACCGGGACCGACCGGGCCGAGGTGGTCCAAGAGGAACTCCGCCTGGGCCGACTCCAGCCGGTGCAGCTCCGCGATGACGTTCTTCTCGTACTGACTGTGCGAAGGGTCGCCGAGCGCGGCGTGGTCCACGGCGCCGATGCCGTAGTGGTGGTGGTAGAGCCCGTCCACGTCACCGAGGCGAAGGTTGACCGGACGTGCCTCGTTGTTCCAGTAGCGGGCGATGTCCTCCTGGTACGGCGTCGCCGGGGCCGGGATCTTCGCCGGGGCGGTGGAGGTGGTCTCAGTGGTCACAGATACGTCCGTTCTCTACCAGAAGTCGGGCAGGCTGTAGCGGTAGGTGTTGGTGCGGTGCCAGTCGTGATTGCCGTCGACCCACGCGGCAACGCCCTTGAGGAAGCGCAGCACGCTGGGCAGGGGGCAGGCCTTGGCGAGGTCGGCCGCGGCGGCTTCGAAGGCGTGCTGGAGTTCGTTGTGGACCTCGACGGCCTTGAGGTAGGCGTCGCGTTCCGAGAGCTGCTCGCGGACGGCGATCACCACGGGCAGGTTCAGGTGGAGGCCCGGGCTTTTGAGTTCCTTGGTGTACGAGTAGAGGTCGTTGACGATGGTGGTCGCGTTGCCGGCGAGGGTGATGACCCGTTGCATGTCGGGCCGAGCATGGAGGTCCGCGGGGAGTTCGTAGCCGCCGACGGAGTCGGTGATCGTGGGGCAGGGGCGGAAGTTGTTGAACTGGCGCATCGCCAGGTACTCCCACACCTCCGGCATGTGTTCGGTCTGTGCCCAGGCGGCCTCGGCGAGGTACCCCATGTGCAGCCGGGCCATGTCGTGCCGGTAGCGGTCGGCCTGGGAGGGGGTCGCCGCACGGACGAAGTAGTCCATGGCGCTGGAATACGCGCGCCGCGGCGCGTCGGAGGTGAGGGATTCCTGCCACGCCGGCGTGTACTCCGCGGTGGTGTGGAAGTGGTCGATCGCCGTGTGGGCGAGGAGGATGCGCCCGCCGAGACCGACGGGTGAGCCGCCGTGGTCCTCGCAGTAGCAGTCGTCCAACGCGTTCTCGGCGACCATCAGTCGGGTGGCGAGCATGAGATGGTCGACGGACGGCGCGTCGGGGTGGCATCCGACCATGTAGCGGCCGACGGAGAAGCCGTCGAACTGGCCCTCCCACTCCTCGGGATAGAGCTGGACCTCGTCCTCGGCCCAGCGCTTGATCCGGCGGCTCACCTCCTCGACCCGTACGGGATCGGGTTCCGGGACGGGGTGGTGGTAGAGGCCGGGAACGGCTCGTCCGGCGGCGGGCGGAGCGGGTGCCGGGGAGGCCTGATCCGGGTGCTGCCGGTACCGGTCGGCCACGGCGATCGCGGTCGTCCCGGGCCCGGTTGGTCCGCGCAGGACCCGCTGGAGGGCGGAGCCGGCCTTCGTCGTGTCCGGCGTGTCACGCGGGGCGGGGGCGGGCGTCGAGGGCGGTGCCGGGTCGGGGATCGTGACCGGCGGATGCAGTCCGGCCAGGAAGTCGGGGGCGGTCGGCGCGACCGTGAGGCCCGGGATCACCGGGGCGGGAGCGTCCGGCACGGCCGCGGGCGGCGTCGGCCCCCGCTCAGCGGGTGATGTTCCGAGGGGCCCGGAGTCGGGCATCGGCGGCTCCTTGCTGCTGTGGGGGTGAGCACTCTGTGGTGCGTGGGGCGGGTCGGGCACGGGCACCGCCTCTTGGACGATTCAGAGCTTCAGCGCGGCCCGGGGGCGATCTGGACGTTCTCCATCACGCCGAGGGCGTCGGGCAGGAGCACCGCGGCGGAGTAGTAGGTGCTGACGAGGTAGGAGATGACCGCCTGTTCGTTGATGCCCATGAACCGCACCGACAGGCCCGGCTCGTACTCGTCCGGCAACTCCGTCTGGTGCAGGCCGATCACGCCCTGGTTCTTCTCGCCGGTGCGCATCGCGATGATGGAGCTGGTCTGTTCCCTGCTGATCGGGATCTTGTTGCAGGGCAGGATGGGGACGCCGCGCCAGGCGGGGACGGACTGCCCGCCCAGGTCGACGTGGTCGGGGTAGAGACCGCAGGCGTTGAAGCCGCGTCCGATGGCGGCGATGGTCCTGGGATGGGCGAGGAACAGCTTCGTGCCGCGTCGGCGGCAGAGCAGTTCGTCCATGTCGTCCGGGGTCGGCGGGCCGGTGCGGGGCTGGATGCGCTGTTTGAAGTCGGCATTGTGCAGGAGACCGAACTCGCGGTTGTTGATGAGCTCGTGCTCCTGGCGTTCGCGCAAGGCTTCGACGGTGAGCCGGAGTTGCTCCTCGGTCTGGTTCATCGGGCCGTTGTAGAGGTCGGCGACGCGGGTGTGGATCCTCAGCACGGTCTGGGCGACGGAGAGCTCGTACTCGCGCGGCTGGAGTTCGTAGTCCACGAAGGTCCCGGGCAGGTCGGGCTCGCCGACGTGACCGGCCGACAGGGCGATCTCGGCCTCACCGTGCTTGGTCTGCCGCCGCCGGGCGCGGGATCCGGTCTCCTCGACATGGGCCCGCAGATGGGGCGAGGCCGCCTGGACCGCGGCGAAGTCGGCACGGGAAAGGGTCAGGAGGGTGCCGGCGGTCTCGGCGGTGTAGGTGCTGTCATGGCGGGCGTCGGGGTCCGACAGTGCGTTCTCGCCGAAGTGGCCGCCGTCCGCGAGTACCGCGACGGAGATCCGGTCGCCGTACTTGCCCTCGGAGGTCTGGCCGATCCGACCGTGGGCGATGAGGTGGATCCGGTCGGCGGGGCTGCCGCGTTCGACCAGCACCTCGCCCGCCGCGAAGTCGTACTGCGTGCAGCGGTCGGCGAGGGTGGTGAGGACGTCCCTGTCGGTGAAACCGCGCAGCAGCTCCAGCTCGGTCAGCTCCTGGGGGACCACCCGGACCGTGGCACCCTCCTGGACGAACTCGATGCGCCCGTCGCCGAGGGTGTGGCGCAACCGTCGGTTCACCCGGTAGGCACCGCCGCCGGCCTCGACCCAGGGCAGCATGCGCAGCAGCCAGCGGGAGGTGATCTCCTGCATCTGCGGCGCGGACTTGGCGGTGGTGGCGAGGTTGCGGGCTGCGGCGGTGCCGAGGGCCTGCTGCGGTGCGTCGGACGGGGTCTGGGCTTCCGGGATGCTGTCGACGGACATCGGGAGGTGTTCTCCTTGCACGACGGGTCGACCGGCGCACACAGCTGCGCCGATGGGGATACGGCAGACGGGAGGCGTGGACATCGGGCGGGAGGAATCACGGCGATCCCTCCTCCCCCAGAAAGCTAGCCGCTCAAATGGCCGCATCCTCCCTGGTGGCGGGTGGCTTACCCCGAAGCGGTGATAATCCGCCGAACGGGGTTTATCGGCCCACTGCACAGCCGAACCGTGCCCGCTGCTCGCGTCGACGGGCGTTGAGTCGGCCCGGTGGGACCGGCCGACGCTCGCTGATCATCGCCGGCAACTGGGCGCCAGCAACCTGGCATTCCGCTTCCGCAACTCCGTCGTCGCCGAGTCCCTCCTGGACCGGCTCATCAGCACCAGCCACCAGGTGATCACGAACGGGCCCAGCTACCGCCCGAACAAGCGGTCCCCATCGTGGCCGATGGGGCGCCGGTGGAGTAGGGACCTGCGTCGGTGCGACGTGCCGCGGTTTCCCACGAAATCCGGTGGCGTCTCAGCGGCCGGAAGTGGTTGGGTCCTGCTCAATGCTGCGCTGACACGGCCCGGCACGGTGCGGGGCTCACGGTCCGCATCGCAGGCGCGGTCCAACCCGCGCGTCGTCGAGTGAGGGAGGTTGTCGCGGTGGCTGGTTACGGGGCGCTGTCCGACGTATACGAGTGGCTGATCGGGGACGACAGGTTGACCCCCGCCAGGGCAGCCGCGGTTTACTGCAGCGATGTCGTGGGCTCTCTGCCGCCCAACGCGCGCGTCCTCGACTGCGCGTGTGGAACTGGTCAGCTCGCCGTCGGTCTGGCGAGTCTTGGCCTCGACGTGGTCGCCACAGATGCCAGCAGTGGGATGGTTCGCCGGACCGAGAAGGCCGCGAACGAGCAGGGTGTCTCGCTTCGAGCGCTCCACGCGAGCTGGGACGAGCTGCCCGACCACCTGGAGGACGCCGCGTTCGATCTCGTGTTCTGTGTCGGCAATTCCCTCGGGCACGCCCAGGGCGCAGCCGGGCGTCTGACCGCGCTGGAAACGATGTCACGGCTGCTGAATCCGGGCGGACGCCTTGTGCTCCACTCACGCAACTGGGAGCTCGTGCGCTCCGCCGGCTCACGGGTGGACGTCCGCGATCGACTCATCCGCCGCAATGACCGCGATGCGGTCGTCAGCTACTACTGGCAGATCGAGCAGCGCTGGGAGCAGGAACACTTCCTCGAGATCGTGGTCGCCCAGATCGAGCCGGATGGGGCGGTGCGAGCCTGCTCGGAGCGGTTGTCCATCTGGCCCTACCGGTACGAGGACCTCGTGGCGCAGTTGCGGAGCGTTGGGCTCACGGTGCAGTCCACCACCTTCGATCCCGAGAGCGACGAGTACGTGGTGGTGGCCAGCCGCGACCAAGTGCGCGGCGCGTCTGAGCTGACGCGCTGATCTGCCTTTCGTCGTCGTGTCCGACCTGCACGCAGCTCGCGACCGCCTGCAGCGTTTCGCGAGGTGTCCAGCGCTTGAAGCGGTGGTTGGCGAGTGCGGTCCTCCCCCTGCGTCTGACCTGCTCAAGCCGAGGCTGGAAGCAACTCAGGAACTGTCTTGCCGTCAGTTCACGTCAGTAGCAGGGGAATCACGTGAACTTCCACCGGAGGCAACGAAACCAGGTCGACGTAGGTCAGTGTGGTATCCGATCATGCGACCATGCCCCTGAGAGAGACCCTTGCCCGAGTCGATGCGGACCTGGCCGCCGGCCGGGTTCCCGTCGCGCGCCAGCGCCTGCGCGGTCTCGTCTCGTCCTTCCCGTACGATCTGACGCTCCGCCGTCGTCTCGCCGAGGTGTACCGGCTCTACGGCGACGCCGCCGAGGCTGGACGCTGGATGTACCTCGAAGAGGACCGGAACACCGACGAGACCGCTGCCTTCGAGGCGCGGTACGGGTCTTCCCGGTGGCGCATGGAGGCCCTCGCCTGGCAGGGCCCCGAGGCGAAGGCCGCCTCCACCTTCGCGGAGGAGCAACTGGTCGCGGTGCGGACCGCCTGCGCCGTGGAACTGGGGCACCCTGTCGACTGGGACGACCCCACCTCCTACCGGGACGCCCTGGAAGGAGCGTACGAGGCGCCCTCCGAGCCGTGGACGGCCGGCGGTGTGCTGGCGGGCGTCGGCTGCCTGGCGGCGACCCTTGGGTTCCTCGCGATCTGGGTGAATGGGCTTGTTGCCCTCTTCGACTGACTCAGGTCACCCGGGCTTGTGAGAAGCGCCGCTCAAGGCTCGGTGAGACCGCCGGGAGAGATGTCCCGTAACCGCAGGTCGTCTCCGACAGGGAACCGCTTGCGACAGTCAGCCGAAGACGAGATCAACGCCCTTGCCCAGGCAGTACTTCATCACGGTGACCAGTTCGCGGGCGTCGTCGACACGTCGCTGGAGAACGAGGTCGCCCTCCTCGGGACCGAGCTGATCGATGATCGCCTCCAGTCTGGGCAACATGGCTGCGCATTGAGCGGCCGTGAGGGATCCGTCAGCGTCTGGGTGGTCGAGCAGCGGTGTCAGTGTGGTGGAGACACTGCTCCACTCGCGGTCTCCACCGAACCCGCGCACCTCACCAAGGGTGAAGCCCTCTGCAACGGCCAGCCACTGCCTGAACATGTGGAAACCGGTGTAGGACCAGGAGACGTCGGGGCTGCCTCACCGGTGGAGTCGGCTCCTCCTCCAACGCCATGGCCCTGCGGTAGAGGTCGGGCACAGCCCCACTGACCGGTTCGGACGCTGGTGAACCGACCGCACCAGGCGGACCGCAACCGGCAGACGCCAAACGTCTACAGCTGTATACTTCTAGGGAGACACACATTCCCGGCCCTCACGGCCGAGAAACCTCCAAGGAAAGAACAGGCATGAACCTCGATCTGACCGGAAAGCGCGCGCTCGTCACCGGCTCCAGCCTCGGACTCGGTGAGGCCACCGCGAAGCTGCTGGCGGCGGAGGGCGCGGCCGTCGTCGTGCACGGCCGCGACAAGGAGCGCACGGAGCGGGTTGCGCGGGAGATCCGCGAGGCCGGTGGCACCGCCTCCATCGTGCTCGGTGACCTGGCCGACGACGCGGCCGCCGCCGAGGTGGCCCGCGCGGCGACCGCTGACGGCCCCGTCGACATCCTCGTGAACAACGCCGGCTTCTACCGCCACCTGTCCTGGGCCGAGGCGACCCCGGGGGAGTGGCAGGACACCTACAACGTCAACGTCGTCTCCGGCGTCCGCATGATCCAGCATCTCGTCCCCGCCATGCGGGAGCGCGGCTGGGGCCGGGTCGTCACCATCGGCGGCGGCCTCGCCTCCCAGCCGATGAACACCCACCCGCAGTACAACGCCACCCTGGCGGCCCGACACAACCTGGCCGTCTCCCTGGCCCGCGACCTGAAGGGCACCGGCGTCACCTCCGACGTGGTCTCCCCCGGCGCCATCCTGGTCGAGGCCACCCAGGAGCTCGTCACCACCATCGGCCCGGCCCGCGGGTGGGGAGAGACCTGGGAGGAGATCCAGCCCAACGCCGTCAACGCCCTGATCCCCAACGACCAGGAGCGGTTCGGTGAGCCGGAGGAGATCGCCGCGGCGGTCGCCTACCTCTGCAGCAACTACGCCCAGTACGTCAGTGGAGCCACCATCCGCGTCGACGGCGGGCTGATCCGTTCCGCCTTCTGATACGGACCCGGGCATCACTCCGCCGGCACCGCGCCTGTGCGCTACCCGGCGGCGCCGTCCGGACCGGTTCCGAGGCCGCCGTCCGGGCCTTCGGCCGCCGAGGCGCCGCCCTCCCGGGTGACCGGGCGGAGCATGTCGGTGAGGATGTCCGCGAGGGGTCCGTCGTCCGCCTCAGCGAGCGCGGTGGTGCCGACGACGCTGCGCAGCAGCCACGTACCGGCCACCAGCGCCAGCCCCAGTTGCGCCCGGACGCCCGCGTCCGGACCTTCGAGCAGCCCGGCGAACCGAGCGCCCACATGGTCCTCGACACCCTGCCGGACGATGTCCCTCGCTTCCGGGTCCGCCGCCGAACGGAGCAGCAGCAGGAACGGATCGAGCTGTTCGGCACCTGCGGATGTGCGCTCGGCCAGCGTGCGGGCGATGGAGTGCGCCAGCCGCGGCGACCCGTCACCGACGACGGTCGGCGGTGCGAAGGCACGGTCGACGGCCCGGGCGAACAGAAGCTCCTTCGAACCGAAGTAGCGGTTGATCATCATCGCCGTGACACCCGCTCGCTCGGCGATCTGCCGCACCCCGGCCCTGGCGTACCCGTGCTCGGTGAACTCCACGACCGCGGCGGCGAGGATCGCCTCGCGCGTCACGGCGCCGTCGCGTCTGCGGGCGGGGGGCGAGGAATTCACGCGCACGAGCATACGGCACTGACCGTACTCACCCACCGGACCGGACAGTCCTCGCCGGGCGCTCAAGCGCCGCCACCTGCTCCTGCTGATGGTCTGCTGGACGGCGTCGGCACCGTGCGGGGCCCTATACGACTGCTTCAGGGCCCCGCATGGTGCTGTCCACGGACCGGAGCGTCAGACTTCGGTGACGTCTGCGCCCTCGGGCGTTTACCCGCTTCAGGTCCTACAACGTCACGGTCTTGCCGCCGAGGGTGACGACGAGCTTGCCGTCGGTGGCGAACGACCAGGCGAGGGCTCCGCTGTAGGAGGAGCAGCGGCTGCCGTTCGCGCCCGTCCAGAACTGGTTGGAGCTGTCCGCGTTCCCGACGGTCTTGTCGTTCGAGCCGGAAACCGAGAACCGGCACGAGGTGTTGGAGCGGAACACCGACGTGCCCTTGTCGAAGGAATAGTTGCGCTCGGCGTTGTCGACGCTCAGGTTGCTGGAGATCGCCATGGTGCCGGGGTTGCTGTTGTACGTGAACCCGTGGTGGCCGTTCTTGAAGGCGATGCTGCGGCGCACGACGTGGTTGACGGCGATGTCGTCGCCGCCGAGCTTGTAGCCGTTGCGGTCACCGCTGGTGTTCACGGTGCCGTCGCTGAGCGTGCCGTCGCTGAGCGTGCCGTTGCCGTACGCCAGCGAGTCCTCGATGGTGACCGGGCCGATCGCTCCGGTGTCGGTCTTGGTGTACAGGTCCCAGCCGTCGTCGATGTTGTGGTGGGAGACCGCGTAGCGGAAGACGTTGCCCGTGCCTGTGGTGAGCTTGGCGGCGAACCCGTCCGCGTCCTCGCCGTCGGAGTCGGCGTTGTCGTGCGACTCGGCGCTCACGATCAGGTTGTTCGCCGGCCACTGGCTCGCGGGTGTGCTGGAGGAGATCCGCCCGAGTTGCAGGCCGGTGTCATGGTTGAAGCGCGTGACGGTGCGCTCGATGATGTTGTTGCTGCCGCCGACGTAGATGCCGTTGTCCCCGGCGTGCTCGACGACGATGCCCTTGACGTGCCAGTACGAGCCGTTCACCTGCAGCCCGCGGTTTGTCGAACTCTCGCTCTGCGCCGAGAAGTCGAGCACCGGCTTCTCGCTCGCGTAGGCGGTGATCGTGGTCCGCGCGGAGGAGGTGCCGTTCTGCCCCTGGGGCACGGTGACGGTCTGGCTGTACGCGTACGTTCCGCCGCGCAGGTAGATCGTGCCGCCCGCGGCGACGCGACTGACCGCCGAGGCCAGCGTCGTCGGGTCGGCCAGGGTGCCGGCGGCGCCCGCCGTCCCGGACGGCGCGACGTACACGGTCGTCGCGGCCTGCGCCGCGGCCTGTGCGGTAGTGCCGGTGGCCACCGCGGCCAGAGTGCCGGCGAGCAGGCTGAAGGAGGCGACGAGAGGTCTCAGTTCCATCGTTCGAACTCCAAATGTGGGGGATGACTGGGTACGAACAGGGGCTTTCTCGTGAGTGGGGCGCGACAAACGACGGCAGAAAACGCTCTCTATCGGGGGACCGTAGAGGGGGCGGCAAGCACGAGTCAAGAGTCATGTATATGTTTCCAGGTCATTCATGTGAACCTTTGCCGAAGACTGACGGTCGGCAACGGGCCCCTCCACCCCCACACGACTCCTGCTGGGCGGGGAGGGCGGATGGACTCACCCGGACAAGCAGGTGCCGAAGAACTCGGTGAGCTTGGCGACGGCGGGGGTGACGTAGGCGTCCCTGTCGTACAGGTCGATGGCACCGTCGATCACGGCCAGTTCCTTGGGCTCGGCCGCCCGGTCGATCGCCTCCCTGCTGAAGTAGGCGCTCTCCGCCTCCGAGCCGACGATCATGAGCAGGGGGCGGGGCGAGACGAGCCGGATCATCGCGTACGAGTCGTACTGGGCCAGCTGGTCGACGCTGCGCAGCACCCACTCCTGGACGGCACGGGGGTGACAGCCGCGCGGGGTGCGGTAGAAGTCGAACATCTCCCGGAACTGCCGGGTGGCCGTCTCCAGCAGTTCCTCTGCGTTGTCCGGGATCCATGGCACCGAGCAGCAGCGAGGCCCACCACAGCGCACTGGGCGCCTTCCTCAAGGCGCGCCGCACAGAGCAACTGGGAGTGGGTGGCACAGACGACCTTGGCGCAGCTGCGCATGGAAGCCGTCCGTGATCCGAACGACCCTCGGCTGACCGAGCTGGTGGGTGAACTGTCGCTGCGGGACCCCGACTTCAGGCGCTGATAGGGTGCCCACCGGGTCGCCGTCCAGCGCTCGGGTACGAAGGCGCTGAACCATCCGGTGGTCGGCCCGCTCACCCTCGACTGGTCCTTCCTCACCTCCACCGACGACCCGGACCAGCAACTCGTCACCCTGACCGCCGAGCCCGGCACGCCCAGTCACGCACGTCTGCGCATCCTGGCCTCATGGGCCGCGCAAGCCGCCGACGACCCTGTGGCCGGACGAGCGGAGTGATCAGGAACCTGCGGCGGCGGTACGGCGGTCGGGGTCACAGCAGCCGGTCGACCAGTCCGTCGATGTAGTCCGGGGTGAGCGGGACCATGCCGAACAGGACGCGGATGTACATCGGGGCCAGGATGTGGTCCAGCACGTCGAGTGCGTCAGGTGCCTTCTCGCCGCGTTGGCGAGCGCGGTCGAGCATGGACTCCAACTGGCGGGTGCGTTCGGCCCGGAGGTCGGCACCAGCCTGCACGCCGTGCTGACCGCTGCCCGCCAGGGCCACGGCCAGGTGCAGCACCGCAGGGCCGTCGGGTCCGGTGATCTCGCGGGCCACCTGGGCCGCGTAGGTGCGCAGGTCGCCGTCGAGGCTCCCGGTGTCGGGCATCGGCGACTGGGCGTTGAGGCGGGTGAGCGCCACGTCGGTGAGCAGGGTTTCCAGGCTTCCCCACCTGCGATAGATGCTGCTGTCGGCCACTCCGGCGCGAGTGGCGATGTCGCCGACGGTGAAGTTGCCGTAGCCGCGTTCGCCGATCAGGTCGGTGACGGCCTGGTGTACCTGCGCGGCAACTCGGGCGCTGCGCCCGCCGGGCCGCCTGGCTCGCTGTTCGTTCATGATCCCATCTTAACGCAGTGGCTGGTTGCGTTTGTGAGGCGCACCGACGTACAGTCCATTAACGCAGTCGCGGACGGCTTTAGCGCGCTCTGCTGTATCGCCACCCGCGTCGGCCCCGACCGGGTACACCTGTCGATCGAGGGGAACCCCATGACTGCATCGCATGCGACCGCAAGCAGTCGATCAAGTCGGACCGTGCTGCTGACGGTGACCTGCCTGGGCCAGTTCATGGTCCTGCTCGACAACACGATCGTCGGCGCGGCACTACCCGACATGCAGCACCGGCTGCACACGGAATTGACCGGTCTGCAATGGATCGTCGACGCGTACGTACTGCTGGTCGCCATGCTGTTGTTGACCGGGGGTGTCTTCGCCGACCGGTTCGGCCGCAAGCGCGTGTACCTGACCGGTGTGGCGGTGTTCACCGCCGCGTCGGTGGTGTGCAGCCTCGCGCCCTCGGTCGGCTGGCTGGTCGCCGGCCGGGTACTGCAGGGCGTCGGCGCCGCGGCGCTCGCCCCCGCCTCACTCGCCCTGCTCGCCGCCGCCCATCCCCTGCCGCAGGAACGCGTCAAGGCGATCGGGCTGTGGGCCGGACTCAGCGGAATCGGTCTGGCCGCGGGCCCCGCGGCCGGCGGCGTGCTGACGGACGCCTTCGGGTGGCCCGCCATCTTCCTGGTCAATCTGCCCATCGGAGCGGTTCTGCTGCTGGTCGGCCTGCGCCACCTCGCCGAGTCCCGCAATCCGAACGCCCCCGCCCTCGACGTCCCCGGCACGGTGCTGTCCGTCCTGGCGGTGGGAGCCCTGACCTACGGTCTGATCGAGGGGGGCGTCCGCGGCTGGACCTCACCGCTCATCCTGGGAAGCTTCGGCGCCGCGGTGATCCTCTTCGCCGTGTTCGTGGCCGTCGAAGGGCGTCGTTCCGCTCCGATGCTGCCGCTGCGGCTGTTCCGGCAGCGCCTGTTCACCGTGTCCAACACCGCCATGACGGTGGTGGGGTTCGCGCTCATGGGCTCGTCGTTCTTCTTCTCCCAGTTCTTCGTGTACGTCCAGGGCAGCTCGATCCTGCGTGCCGGCCTGCAGACCCTGCCGGTCTCCCTCGCCATGGTGATCGTCAGCCCGTACGCGGGCCGACTGGCCGCCCGTTACGGTTTCCGCGTCGTGGTCACCACCGGCCTGGCCCTGGCCGGCCTGGGTCTCCTCGCGCTCGGCACGGTGCACGCCGACACCGGTTACGGGAACGTGTGGTGGCGCCTCGCACTGGCCGGCACCGGCTTCGCCCTCGCCATGTCCCCGCTGACCGGCGCCGCCATCCAAGCGGTCGGGTCGCAGGAGGGCGGCCTCGCATCCGGCATCAGCAGCACCACCCGCCAGATCGGCGCGGTGCTCGGCGTGGCCGTACTCGGAGCCGTCGTGCGCACCCGGCAGGCCGGTGGCGCGTCCTTCGAGACCGGTCTCGGCAGCGCCTTCGTCACGGCGGGCGCGGTCACTTTGGCGAGCGCCGTGTTCACCGGACTGTGGTTGGTGAAGTCCCATCCCACGGCAGGTTCCGCGGCACCGCGCCGTGCCATCTCGCCGGACGCGGTCGCTGCCTCGAACACGGCGCCCTTGAACGGCCGTTGACCGTCACGGCCGCCCGCCCTGGCCGGGAGAGGTGCCAGGTCGCATCCGCACCTGGTCCGGTCGCGGCCCACCAGGACGCCGCGCGACATCCCACCCCTACGCAAAGGACTCCAGCCTTGTCTCCTGACCCGACCACCGTGCACCCGCTGCCCGCCCACGACCGCGTGGTGTTCCTCAACCCACTGGTCACCTCCCCGAACATCGAAGTGGGCGAGTACACCTACTACGACGACCCGGACGGCGCCACGGACTTCGAGCACCGCAACGTCCTCTACGCCTACGGGCCGGAGCGCCTGATCATCGGCAGGTACTGCGCGATCGCCTCGGGAACCACGTTCCTGATGGCCGGCGCCGAACATCCGTCGATGGGCGTCTCGACGTACCCGTTCACCATGTTCGGCGGCCGGTGGGCCGAGCAGACCCTCGACATCGTCACCGCGATGCCCAGCCGCGGCGACACGGTCGTCGGCAACGACGTGTGGTTCGGCTACCGGTCGACGGTCATGCCCGGCGTGCGGATCGGTGACGGTGCCATCATCGCGCCAGGCGCCCAGGTGACCGCAGACGTCCCGCCGTACACGATCGTCGGCGGCAACCCGGCCAGACCGATCCGGCAGCGCTTCGACGACGCCGACATCGAGCGGCTCCAGCGCGCCGCCTGGTGGGACTGGCCCGCCGACCTGATCACCGAGCACACCCGCACGATCATGGCCGGCAGCCCGGCCGACATCGAGCGGCCGGCTGTCGAGCAGGTCCAGCGGTACGCCCATCGACGGCGCCCTTCCTAACCCGTAAATCGATTGACGAGTCAGCGAGGCCGTCCCCGCCGCCCCTCTCGCGGGCGAGTTCGCCTACACCTTCGACGCCCTCGCCGACCTCACTTCCCCGCTGCTCGACCAACTGGGCCTGGACCGATACGCGCTCGACGAGTCGCTCTGGACCGACGTCCGGGCGTACGGGGCGGACCCCGGCGCCGACACCGAACCGGCCGTCCGCTCAGCGCTGACTCCCGACGCCATCCGCTGGCGATACGTGCGCGGCGTGCCCGACCCGAGCCTGGTCAGCCCGGACACCTGGGAGCACGACTTCGCCCTCGTCTCCCGTGAGGGCAACGACGAGATCCAGCTGGCACTGTTCCGCGACTACCGGAACCACCGCCCGCTCTACCCGCTCCTGCACGAATTCCTGGACGTCGTCGCGGGTTACCTCCGCGGCTTCCTCGGGCGCGTGCTGGGCTGAGCGGGTTTCTCGGCACCCCGCCCCCCGCGGTCACCCGCGTCCACCAGGACCGCGTCGGCGAGAACGGCGAACAGGCGGTCGGCGCGGGGAGCGAGCGCCGGTTGGTCACCGGCCCAGGCGAGCATGGCTATCAGTGCGAACAGGTCGTCGCCGTCGATGTCGTCACGCGCCCTGCCCTCGGCCTGCGCCCGGGCGAGGAGGCGGCCCCCGGCCGCGCGCAGAGTGGTGCACGAGACGTGCAGTGCGGACTCGGGGTCCTCGATGGCGGCCGCCATCAGCACCGTCACGCCCCGGTACTCGGTGGTCCAGGCGACACACTCGCGGACCCACGCGACAAGGGCCCCTTCGACCGCCTGCGACGCCTCGAGCTCGGCGGCCCTCGCCGTCAGCTCGTGGAAGCTCGTGTGAAGCAGCGCCTCCAGCAGTGCCTCGCGCGTCGGGAAGTGCCGCAGAAGCGTCGCGAGTCCGACGTCCGCCCGGCGCGCGATGTCGCGCATCGACACGTCGACGCCCTGCTCACTGATGACGTCGCCTGCGACGGCGAGCAGGTGGTCGCGGTTTCTCCTGGCGTCGGCCCGCATGGGTCCCTCACTTGCCGCTTGACGATCCGGTTCGCTGATCCATATATTCGGATCAGTGAACCGGTTATATGGATCGCTGATCCGAATCAGCGTACCCGCACCGCGGACATAGGGAGAACCATGTCGGACCTCACGATGAAGGCCATCCGGCTGCACGCATTCGGCGGCCCCGGAGTACTGCGCCACGAAGAGGCGGAGATACCCGCACCGGCGCCGGGCGAGGTGCTCGTCCGCGTGCGCGCGGCCGGCCTCAACCCGCCCGACTGGTACGTACGCGAGGGCATGCCCGGCATCCCTGACGAGTTCAGGCCCCCGTTCGACCTGCCGCTGATTCCGGGGACGGACATCTCGGGCACCGTGGAAGCCGTCGCCGACGACGTCCACGGCTTCACCGCCGGGGACGAGGTGACCGGCATGCTGCGTTTCCCCGTTCTGATGCAGAGCGGTGCGTACGCCGAGTACGTCACCGCTCCGGCATCCGATCTCGCCCACAAGCCGGCCGCGATCGACCACACGCACGCCGCCGGACTGCCCATGTCGGGGCTCACGGCGTGGCAGTACCTGATCGATGTGGGACACGACCACCCCTCCCCCTTCCAGGACGCCAGGCACCGTCCCCCGGCGCTGAACGGCGACACCACCGTGCTCGTCAACGGCGCAGCCGGTGGCGTGGGCCACCTCGCCGTGCAACTGGCGAAGTGGAAGGGGGCCCGCGTGATCGCCGTGGCATCCGGACGCCACGAGAGGTTCTTGCGCGATCTCGGCGCCGACGAGTTCATCGACTACACCAAGCAGCGCCCCGAGGACCTCGTCCGCGGTGTCGATGTCGTCCTGGACGCCGTCGGAGGCCCCACCAGCCGGCGCTTCCTGTCCACCCTCAAGCGCGGCGGCGCCCTTCACCCGGTGTACTTCGGGGAGTTCGACGACGAGGAGAACGCGAAGCTGGACATCACCGTGACCGGCACACAGGTCCGCGCGAACGGCACCCAGCTCGCCGAACTGGGGCACCTGCTCGGCACGGGCGCCATCCGCGTCGCGATCGACAGCACGTTCCCGCTCGCGGACGCCCAGGCCGCACACGCACGCGCCGCCCAGGGGCACATCCAGGGCAAGATCGTCCTGACGGTCCCGTAAGCACCGCTGCCCGGCCACACCGCGTCGATGCCTGGCGGGCAGGTCGGAGGAAGGCACGTCTAGGTACGGAACAGGGCCCGGAGGGTCTGTATCGCCGTGTCGCGCAGCCAGGTGTGGGCGGGGTCGTTGTCGTGGCGATGGTGCCAGAGCAGGTGGAGGGTCACGGGGGGCAGTTCGAGCGGGAGTTGGAGTGTGGTGAGGCCCAACTGGTGACGGCTGGAGCGGGTGGTCGCGTCGGGAAGGGTGACCACGAGGTCGGTGTCGTGCGCGAGTTGCAGTGCGGGGGCCGTGGTCGGGGCGGAGGCGATGACGCGGCGCTCGTGGCCAAGGGCGGTCAGGGCGTCGTCGATCCGGTCGTGCAGGCTGCCGCGCCGGGAGACGGTGACGTGCTCGGCCGCCGTGTAGCTCTCCACGGTCACGGGCTGTTCGGTGAGCGGGTGGCCCGACCGGACGGCGAGGACGAGCCGGTCTGTACAAGCAGGGAGGATGCAGTTGTTGTTAACGGTGTGGGCTTCCCGCCGGCTGCCGTCCCCGGACGTCGGGCTATAGTCACCGGGTCGCGAAAAACGATGGCCCGCGGGTCCACCCACCGGGGCATCGCTCGTACATCGATGCAGATGGTTCTGATCGGTGAGCGTCTCCTGACCATCGCCGACGTGTGTCGGCGCCACAGAGGAGCGCAGCATGCGGAAGACCATCGCCGTCGTCGGAGCGGGGCTGGGCGGCCTGACGCTCGCCCGGGTGCTTCAGACCCACGGCGTCGCCACGACGATCTACGAGGGCGAGGACTCGGCGACGACCCGCACGCAGGGTGGCCTGCTCGACATCCACGAAGAGACCGGACAGGTCGCGATGCGCACGGCCGGTCTGTACGACGAGTTCCTCGCTCTGGTCCGTCCGGGCGAGGACGCCAAGCGCGTGGTCGACCGCCACGGCAGGTTCCTCTTCGACAGGCCCGCGGACCCCGGTTCGGGCCGTCCGGA
The DNA here is from genome assembly GCF_000717995.1 of Streptomyces violaceorubidus. Lineage (GTDB taxonomy): Bacteria > Actinomycetota > Actinomycetes > Streptomycetales > Streptomycetaceae > Streptomyces > Streptomyces violaceorubidus. Next base: position 120,030 of record NZ_JODM01000007.1, on the reverse strand, counting down.
GGTGGATCGTGGCGAACTGCGACGCCTGCTCATCGACTCACTGGCGTCCAGGACGATCAGGTGGGGCCACAAACTCACCTCGGTCCGGCACCGTGAGGGGGGCGGCTACGACCTCACCTTCGACACCGGTTCCACCGCGCGCGCCGACATCGTCGTCGGCGCGGACGGCGCCTGGTCGAGGGTGCGACCGCTGCTCACCCCCGCCACGCCTTCCTACAGCGGGACCTGCTTCGTCGAGATCGCCCTCGCCCCGGGCGGCCGGGACCATCGGGCGAGTGTGGCCGCGATCGGCAGCGGCACGCTGATGGCCGTCGCGCCGGGCCGGGGCATCATCGCCCATCGCGACGCAGACGGGCGTGTGCGTGGATACGTGGCACTCAACAAGCCCGAGGCGTGGATGAGGTCGATCGACTTCGGCGACCCGTCCGCGGGCCTGCGCCAGGTCGCCGACGAGTTCGACGGCTGGTCCCCGCTGCTCACCGCCTTCGTCACCGCGAGCGAGGCGACACCGCGGCTCCGGCCCATCCACGCCCTTCCCGTCGGGCTCACCTGGGACCGGGTACCCGGCGTGACGCTCGTCGGCGACGCCGCGCATCTGATGTCGCCCTTCGCCGGCGAGGGCGCGAACCTCGCCATGTACGACGGCGCCGCCCTGGCCGGCGAGTTGGCCGAGCAACCCGACGCCGAGGCCGCGCTCACCGCCTACGAAGAGCGGCTGTTCCCGCGCGGGACCGACGCGGCCGACCGCTCGGCGCGGAACCTGGAGGTCTTCTTCGGCCGAGGGGCGCCGCAGAGCGTGGTCACTCTGTTCGACCGCTCCTGATCCCTCGGTCCGGCTTCGTGATCCTCGCGGCCAATCGGGCGGGATCCTGGAGCGCCGCCGTACTTGCGTCGTTCGCGGGGTCCGGTCCGGGACGCGCTCGTCAGTCAAGAAGGGCGGTCGCCTCGACCTCGACGAGGACGTCCGGCTCGAAGAGGTACTCGACGCCTATGAGGGAGGCCGGGGGCATGGGGAGACGGAGCCCGATCTCGTCGGCGACGGATTCGACGCCCGCCGTGAAATCGGCGATCTTCTCCGGGCTCCACCCGGTCACGTAGAACGTCAGGCGAAGTACGTCCGCGAGCGAGGCACCCGCGCCCGTCAGGCCGACGGAGGTGTTGCGCAGCGCCTGGGCGACCTGCCCGGTCAGGTCGCCGGGCGCGACCGGTGTCCCGTCGGCCTGGCGTGCGATCTGGCCGCTGACGTGGACGTGCCTGGTTCCGGTGCCCACGGCGACGTGGTGGTACGGGGTCGGCTGCAGCATGCCGGCCGGCGTGAAGTGCTGAACAGTCATGTCTCGCTCCTCTGAAGTGGTCACCCGAGTAGGTATCGGTAAGCTACCTAGTGGCAGAAGGACACTTCAACGAAACCAGGTTTCGCCATGGACACCGCCGACGAGCTCCGCATCGACGCACCGCACCGCGAACTGCTCGACCAGATCCTCGACAAGTGGTCGCTCAGCGTCCTCAACGAGCTCTGTGAACGCCCGTGCCGCTTCAACGAACTGCGCCGGGCCATCCCCCAGGTCACACAGAAGTCGCTCACCGCGACACTGCGGCGGCTCGAACGCAACGGGGTGATCGAGCGCGAGGTCGTCTCCACCCGGCCCGTAGCGGTCCAGTACCGGATCACCCGTCTCGGCAAGACGCTTCGCCACCCCATCGACGTGCTGCTGGCCTGGGCATCGCAGCACATGCCGGCCATCGAGCAAGCACGCGAAGCCTTTGACGCGGCGGAAGACAGCGACCGCCCTCTCGAACCTGGAACGGGCCGGAGCACGGTGGTGGGATCGCCCTGAGCAGCGCGGGTCACCGCAGAGCCGCCGGTGACGGCGGCCGTCCGCTCCCGGCCGTCAACGGCACGGAACGTGGCTCTGACGGAGAGGGAGCCTCAGACCGTCCAGATACTCCGTCTCAAGCCCACGACTCTCCTCGTCCGTGAAGGTCTGGCGGCCCTGCCACCACGGAGCGACCGGCAGAAGCCGGACCAACTCGGGAAGACCGACGGCCACCAGAGCCGCTCCTCCTTTTCACCGCAGAAGAAGAAGGTGCCGCCGGCGCCGTCGCCGGCAAACCCCTCAAGTGCGGGCGAGGAAGTGGGCGGCATCTTCCTCCTCACGGAGGGCAGCGATCAACGACTCCATGTGCCGCACCCTACGGCCCCGTTCTTCAACTGCTCGCAGTGAGTGCCATGTTGAAGCGGACGACACCTATGGACCTCGCGCTCGGTCTCACCGCTCTCGGGGGCCGTACTGCCCTCAGCCGACCGTGAAGGTGGACGTCTTCGGGTCGAGAACCGTGTCGCCGTTCTTCGCCGTGGCAAGGGTGGCGACGTACCAGGTGCCGTTCTCGACCCCGGCGGCGGGCCCGGTGATCCGGTAGGTGCAGCGGGCGGTGTCCTTGCCGGTCGACTCGCAGGTGGCGGACTCCACCTCGGCCATGTCCTTCTCGGTCAGCCCGTTCTTCGCGAAGGTGGCGTTGTCCGCCGGCCAGGCCAGTACCTTGAGGTCCTTCAGGCCCTCGGACGTCGTGACGTCGGTGGTGAAGGTGAGGGAGCCGTCCTGGTTGTGGCCGGGGGGCGTGTAACGCGCGGTGCTGTTCGCCAGGGAGATCGGCCGGTCCTCGTCCTGCGCGAGTGCGAAGGCTCCCGCACCGCCGAGGACGAGCACCGCGGCTGCCGAGGACAGGACGATTCGTCGGGACATGAAAGGTTCCCCCATGATGGTCTCGGGTGTCGGTCGACGCCCGTGCCTGCGTCTCTGCGTCAATGGTCGCGGCGCGGGATGCCCTGGACGTGAGTACGGGTACTCATCCGCGTGCGGTGACAGGACTCAGCCCACGTGGTGTTCGAGGGGCAGCTCGCATGCCCGGCGGTCCCGGCGGTCTCCTGGGACGCGGGGAGATCGGGCCGATCCGGACTCGTCAGGACGGAAACGGTGACGAGGGTGCTCAGCGCGAGCACCGCGCCGGCGACCGTGCGGATGATGAGTTGGACCCGGCGCTCGCTCTCGCCACGTACCGCGGTTGCCGTGGGCAGGGTCGCGGTCGATCGCGTCGTCACGAGTGCTCTGATCCTCGGAGGCAGTGATTCGGGGACACCGACTCCAGGGAGCTGCCGGGCGAGGTGGGCCCGGGCGTGGAGCAGCCTGTTCAGGGTGGCGGTACGGGAGGCCTCGAGTTCCGCTGCCGCCTGTTGGGCGGTCAACTGCAGGCCGTCACAGAGCAGGAGGGTTCGCCGGTGCTGCGGACTCAGGCGAAGGAGCGCGCTGGACACCGGATCGCCGGGAGCGGGCGGCTGTCGTTCGAAGGCCGTCCGAAAACGATGCCACGGTGAGAGAGCGTATTCATGGGCGCACGCTCGCACCCAGCTCACCGGGTCCGGGGTGACGGCGACCTCCGGCCAGCATTCCCAGGCTCGGCAGAAGGCATACTCGACGGATTCGAAGGCTCGCCCTCGATGCCCGGTCAGCAGGTGCGTCTGGTGGACCAGATCAGGCGCCGCGTGCACGTACAGCGCGTCGAAAGCCGCCTCGGGCGTCGACGCGGCGCGAAACGCCTCCGCTGGTGAGCGCGGGACGACGTCGGGCTCAACCGACTGGCCCTCTCCGGCGCCCTCGGCGAAGGCTTGGGCCGGCCACCGGACCGGCCGATCCGCCGGATACGGCGGAGGTTCGTTCGAGTGCTCTGACCTACGGATGCGCTCTTCTCCGGATCTCTCAAGGGGGTTTCCCACCACGGACGTTCACGTGCGCAACGGCATCCGGCGGGTGCCGTGCACCTGCCGCCGGGGGGTGATGTCCCGAGGACGTCACCCCCCCGGCGCTTCGGGTTCAGGGACGGGTGCCGGCAGGTCGGCCCCGGTTGGGGACGGTGTTCTGGACGCGGGGGCGCGAGGGACGCGGGTGGGGTGGTGGTGCTTGCCCGCTCGCGCTGGACGCCGTGCGGCCGTCTGGAGGCTGACGATGCCGGGGCACTGCCCTGCGAGGTGGCCGGCTCAGGGTGATCTGCCGGACGACCTGCTGGAAGCAGATCAGCGACGCCAGTCCCGGCAGGGCTGCCGACGACGTGTCCGCCAGCGTCCTCGGCGCCTGTAGGACGCACAGGAGCATCGCCAGGGCCGAGAACAGGACGACCACCGCCCATGAGTGCACGGCGCGGCGTTGGTGGAGGGCCGCCCTCAGTACGGCCAGTGAGGCCACCAGCCAGGGGCCGTAGACGAGCAGCGGCCACCACGACATCACACCGCCGGACGCGCTGGCGGAAGCGGTCAGGCGCAGGGGCTCGTAGGCCGCCATGCCGCTGAACATACTCACGGAGGAGGCGATGAGGTGCTCTCCCCGTCCCCCGACGGCCGGACATCCCCGCCCCGTGTTTTGCTGATCATGCCAGGAGTAACGGTTCTCCAGGCGGTTGGATGTGGGGCAATCGGGTGAACGACGCGGCCGGCTCCACCGGCCGCCGTGCCCCTCGGTGGGCCCGCCGCCGGCTGCGATCGTTCAGGCGGGGAGGGCGTCTCCGGGGAAGCCGTGGCAGGGGTGGACCTCGAAGCGCATCATCCCGGCTCGCACGCAGGGGTCCCCGGCCATGATCTCCGCGGCTTCCTCGGCCGGCACCGTCATGATCGCGACACCGGCCAAGGTGTCCGAGGCGACCGGGCACAGGACCGCGATCGTCCCCTCGGCACGCAGCGACACCATGCGGCGCTGGTGCTCCAGTTCGATCGCGTCCGCGCCGTCCATGGTGCGCTCCGGGCCCCACTGAAGGAGTGCCACGCTGTAGGGCTTCGCGGTCGCGGCCAGAGCCTGGATCTGTTCGTCGGTCACGGTCGTGCTCATGGTGTCTCCCTACTTCTCGATGCGTTCGGCCAACGACACGATGATTCCTTCGGGCCCGCGGACATAGGCCATCCGCCACATGCCCTCGTACTCGCCGATGCCTCCCACCAGGCCGTAGCCGTCGACGGCGGCACGGTCGACCGCCGCCCGGAGGTCGTGCACCTCGAAGGCGACGTTGCGCACGCCCAGTTCGTTGGCCGGCGCGGCAGGAGATCCCGGGAGGTGGTCCGGACGCGTGAAGCTCGAGAGCTCCAACGTCGTGCCTCCGCCGGGTGGTCGCAGCATGACGATCTCGGTGCGGGCGCCGGTCGTGCCGATCACCGTGTCCAGGAACTCGCCTTCGACGGCCATCCTGCGATCGGCCTCCAGACCGAGGCCGACGAAGAACGCCGTCACCGCGTCGAGGTCGGCCACGGTGATGCCGACGTGGTCGAAGCGCCGGATGAATGTCATCGGATCCCCTTCAAGGTTTCCTTGCGCGACGCTGAGGAAGGTAGCACCTCGACCGGTTTCGGCCAGCTGTGCGCTCGGGACGAACCTGCGCGTGCGTCCCGTCCGTACACCTCACAAGAGACCGTTGATGTGGGGAGCGATCCGATGAAGGCGTACAGGTACGTGTCCCAGGACGAGCCGTTGCGGCTGACCGAGGTACCGGATCCCGTGGCGGAACCGGGCTGGGTGGTGGTGGACGTCGAAGCGGCCGGGCTGTGCCACTCGGACGTGCACGTGCTGGACGGCACCATCAAGCCGTCACGCCGGCCGCCGTTCACGCTGGGACATGAGGTCGCTGGGGTGGTGTCCGCCGTCGGCGACGGAGTGCGGGAGGTCGCGGTGGGTGACCGGGTGGCCGTCGCCATCATCGCCCACCCGCAGGTGCTGGCCCATTACGCGCCGGGCATCGGCATCGACGGTGGCTACGCCGAGCGGCTGACGGCCCACGCCTCCACGCTGGTGCCCGTGCCGGACGAGGTGTCCACCGTGCACGCCGCCGTAGCCACCGACTCGGTCGTCACCGCCTACCACGCCGTGCGCACCGAGGCCGGTGCCCGGCCGGGTGATGTCATCGCCGTGGTGGGCCTCGGCGGGCTCGGCCTGAACGGCGTGCGCAGTGCGGTGCTCGCGGGGGCCACCGTCTACGGGGTGGACATCAACCCCGCGACCTTCTCGGCCGCTCACAGCGCGGGGGCGAAGGCGTGCTTCACCGAGGTCGGTGCGCTGGCCGAGCTGCGGCCGGACGCCGTCGTCGACTTCGTGGGCGTGGGTTCCACGACGTCCGACGCGATCGACGTGGTGCGCCGTCGGGGCCGGGTGGTCCTGGTGGGGCTGGGCTCTACGACCACGTCCTTCACCGGCGGCAACCTGGTGCGCAAGAGTGTGCAGTTGCGCGGCTCGTACGGGGCCGCGAAGGAGGAACTCCACCAGGTGCTCGATTTCATCGGCGAGGAGCGCATCCGTCCCGTCGTCGAGGAGATCGCGTTCGGCGAGCTCAACGAGGGGCTGGAGCGCATCGCCCGCGGAGAGGTACGGGGACGACTGGTCGCCCGGCCGGGACGGTGAGGTCTGCGGCCGTCGCGGTCGCCGGGGGCGTTCAACAGACGCGCATTCCGAGCCGGTCGGCGCGGTAGACGCAGGTGTCGTCGCCCCACAGCTTCGCCTCGGCGACGGCCCAGCGGCCGGTGGCGTCCTCACCGACTTCCAGGATGTCCATCTCCACTGTGATCACCCGGGTTTCCGGAGTGATCTGACCCCGGTACTTCCACGTCACCTCCTGGCCGAGCATCACCGGCTCGAACCGGGGAGAGGGGATGCCGTCGGTGAGGCCGCGTTCGATCATGTAGTAGCGGAGGAGTTGGCACATCGCCTCGACGCCGAGGGAGCCCGGCTGCACCGGGTCCTGGAAGAAGTGCGCCCTGAAGAACCACTCCCCCGCGTCCACGTCCTTCTCGGACCGCAGCCGGCCCAGACCTGCACTGCCCGCGTCCGGCCAGTAGCCGGTGATCCGGTCGAGCATCAGCAGCATCGGGCCCGGCAGAAGCGCACGGCCCTCGAAGCGGGCCGCCCCACGCGTCGTGAGATCCACCGTGTGGTCGCAGGGCTCGGTGAGCACGGCCCGGTCGGCCGCGGAGACGGGGAGTCCCGCCTGCTGTTCGAAGGCCGCGAGGGGGAAGAATCCGAACACCGTCGTCAGGTCGAAGACCTGCTGGCCGTCGGCGAGGCAACGGACCGTGAACGACTCGATGATCATGTCGCCGTCGCGCGAGACGCTGGTCAACTCGGCGTGGGTACGCACGGTCCTCGTCCCGCGGGTGACGGGTGCGGTGACTGTTCCGGAGCCGTCGAGGTTGCGGAACAGCAGGTCGATGTCGCGGGTCAGGGCGCTGCCCACATAGGTGGCGAGCCATCCGCACGGCTGGAGGGCGATCTCCATGAGGACGGCGAAGGGCATCGTCGTGCCGTCGTTCTGCTCGAAGTACCAGGCGCGGTCGGGGACGTCGTATTCGGCGACGACGCGGCTGCGCTCCCGCATCCCGTTCGGCGGCCCTTCCACCTTCACGATCCTGCTCATGAAGTGGTAGGGAGGGCCCGGCAGGCGTGCGCACCTGCGCGTGCCGTCGAAGCGCGCGTAGGCGGGACCGAACGCCTCGCTGGGTCTGCCCCACGCGCAGGCGAGCAGTGAGGCGTAGTCGAAGGAGAAGCCGTCCACCACCGCGACCGCCGAGGGCTCCCGGTGGCCCACCAGGCCGCCGAGCGAAGCGGCCGGTACCGCCGCTCCGCCGGTCTGCCGGGCCACCGGGCCGAGTTGGCGCCAGTGCGTCAGTGGCCAGTCCGGCACCAGCCGGAGGCCGACGTGCCGGCCGTGGAAGGCCCTGCAACCGTCGACGGTGCCCAGCACATCGGCGTAGAGGGTCGGCACCGGTCCGGCCGACACCCCGCGCACGAAGACCTCGTACACGATCCGTCGGCTGTCCGGAGTGGCCTGGCCGCGGCACTCGGCCGTGCTGGGGGCGCCGTCAACCGGTTCGAAGCGCCAACCGTCCCTGTCGACGGTGAAGCCCATGGCCGCCAGGTAGAAGGCCATCGCCTGCATCCCGCCCTGGAGCATCAGGGTCCCCGGCATGCAGGGGTCGTTCTTGAAGTGCCCGTCGAAGAACCAGTCGTCGGGCGCGACGGGCGTCTCGGCACGCAGGTAGCCGCGGCCCCAGGGCCCGCCCGCCGGGTCGAACGCGGTGATCTCGTGCAGCAGCCGCAGTCGGCCGCTGTCGATGCGCGGCGGACGCACGTGGGCCGCGGTCCGCTCCCAGCCGGGCCCGAAGCAGTCCGCGGGGCGCCCCGCGGAGAGGGCCAGCACCTGGTCCGCGTCGAAGGAACCGTGCGTGCACCGGACGGCGGGCGGGTCGGTGGGGAGATCGGGGCCGGGAGGATCGGCGGCGGGGTCGCCCTGCACTCCGGCGCTCCGGGCGAGTTCGCCCGGGGTGAAGAACCCGGCCTGGGCCTTGCGGACGCTGAGCCGGAGTTCGCCGTCGACGTGGCAGTCGTAGTGGAAGAAGAAGAGCCGGACACCGTCGTGCTCGGCGTGTCCGTCGATGTGGATCTCGTAGCGCAGCGTCTCGCCCGCGCGGGGAGGGCTGCCGTGGTATGTCAGTTCGCAGCCCAGCAGCCGGTAGGCCCGCTCGCCCCGGTTCAGCAGGTCGATGCCGAGCCAGCTGATGAGGAGGAGGTCCGCCTGGCCGGCCTCGACCATCAGGCCGCAGGGCATCCGCCCGGTGGCGTCGAGGTACCAGCTGTCGAGGGCGACGTCGGTCTCCGTCCAGATCGTGCCCCGCTGGTTCGCCTGCCCGGGTGCGAGCAGTGCCGCCGGTTCGGCGTCGATACCGGTGACGCGGTCGGCGAGCAGCATCGGCGGCTCCGGCATCCGGGTCTGCACCGCGTAGGCGTCCTGCGCGGCGAACCGGGGGCCGAAGAGGTCGGAGATCCGCCCGGTCGCGAGGTGTTCCAACTGGGCCCGGTCGAACCTGGGGCCGGGCCGCGACCCGGGCCGCGGCGGGCCCGGATCGGCGGCCGGAAGGGCGGCGGGCGGTGTCACCGACCGGGTGGGCGGTACGCCTGGCTGCGGGAGATCCACGGCCGCGGCCGGTGCGGCACGCCCCAGCGCGGCGATGGTCTGCTCCGTGATCCGCAGGAACCGGCCGTGCAGTCGCGCCTGTCCGGACAGGATCTCGCGATGCTGCGCCGTGACACGCAGCACGTGGCGGGCGGCCAGGGCACGCCGGTCCGCGGACACCGGGTCCGGCCCGTCGGTCGCGCGGGGTACGGCGACGGTCGGCGCGACGGCCGGCGCGGCAGTCGGCGCGGCAGTCGGCCGAGCGGCGGGAGGGGCGGGTTCGGGGAGTGGTACGGGGGCCAGTCGGGGCGCCTCGGGGAGGACCGTCACGGACCTGCCGAGTGACGACGGAAGCCGTGGCTCCGCCAGGACCGGTACCTCCAGCGCCGGTCCGAGCGCCGGGCCGTTCGACGCGCTTCCGGGCGCCGGAGCCCGTCGCAGTTCGGTGAAGAGCGCCTCGGCCCGCACCGGCACACCGGCGACCACGAGTTCGGCGACGGCCAGGCACAACTGCCGCAGGCTCCTGCCGTCCGGAGCGTCCAGGGCCACGGCCACGTGCTCCCGCTCCCCCAGGACCCGTTTGATCCACCCGGTGCACAGCCCGCGCGGCCCTTGCTCCACGAAGATCCGGACCCCGTCGCCCCAGGCCCGCTCCACCGTGCCGGCGAAGTCGATCGTGCCAAGGCCCTGGGCGGTGATCGCCTCGGCGGCCCGTTCGGCCGTCGGGAGGTACGCCCTCCGGTCGGCCCCGCTGTAGAACCGCACCCCGGGCACCTCGGTGGTCGGCCGCTGATGGAGCCGGCGCCACTCCTCACGGACCTCCGCCAACTCCGGCGCGTGGGCGGCGAGGTCGTAGTCGATCGCGATGGCGTGGTCAGCGCCGAGCCGGTTCACGACGGCCGCGCAGGCCCGTGCCTCGCCGCCGACGACGCACACCCCGGGGGCGTTGAGCGCCATCAGGTGAACGGCCGGCTCGTGCGCGATCTCCTCACCGACCCGTTCGAGGGGCGCGGTCACCAGGTAGCTGGACCACCGGGTCCCGGTCACACCGGCCCGTTCCCAGGCCCGCCGCACCGCGCGGAGTTCTCCGGTCAGCTCCCGGGTGAACAGGCCGCTCGCGCGGGCGTCCGCGTACAGGCCCTCGGCGTCCGGCCAGGCGCCCAGGGCCACCAGGGCGGCGCTCTCGCCGGAGGAGTACCCGATGGCGGCGTCCGGCCGCAGGCCGAGCAGCCCCCGGCACAGTTCGGTGTGGACCGTGGCGAGCCGGGCGGCGCTGCGGACCCGTTCGAGCGTCGTCGGCGCGGAGCCCGGTTCCACGGGGCCGGCGGCGCTCCCGTGCCTGGCCAGGACGGCCTCGCCGAGTGACGGGAGGGCGAGCATCAACTCCCGCCCCATGCCGGGGTACGCGGCCGAGCCGTTGGTGTAGACGAAGGCCGTCTCTCCGGCCACCGGGGCGTCCCGGTACAGCACCCCACCGGGCTTGACCCCGCCACCGGTGAGCCAGCCCCGCGCGCGCTCCACGGCCTCCGGGAGCCCGTCCTCGTCGTCGACGACGAGTGCCAGGCGGGCGGGACCGGCACAGGACTCCGCTCCCCGCTCCAGCGCGGCCAGCACCTCCCGCCGGTCGCGTCCGGAGAAGACGTGCAGCCGCGGCACGGCTCCCCCGACCCGGGGCAGCACGTCGCCGGCGCGCAGCCGTACGCGTACGGAGGGGGCCTCCAGCGGGGTGACGACCGCCTGGGCGGTACGCAGGCCGGGGCGCGGCTGGGCGGGCGCTCCCGGGCGGGGCACCGCACGGTGCGGGAGGGCGGTCGCCGCGACGGCGACGGACAGCAGGCCCTGGGCGGCGTGGACCCGTCCGAAGAGCGAGGCCGGGTCGATCATGGCCGCCGCGTCGTCCCCGACCAGCAGGTCCGCCCCGTCCCCGCCCTCGCCCTCGCCCTCGTACCCGCCCTCGCTCTCCTCCTCGTCGTCGAGCAGGGCGAGCACGGTGTCGCCGTCCCGGCGGGCGGCGGTGAGCGGTTTCAGCACCAGGACGACGGCCGCGTCCCCGGTCGGGGTCCCGCGGCCGAGTTCGCCGAGAGCGGTCCGGTGCACCGCTCCGCCGGACAGGTCGGTGGCGCCGACCAGCGCGGCGTCGGCCTCGCCCGCCCGGAGGGCCCGGGCGGCGAGGGCGAGGGCCACCAGGCCGGACGCCTCCTCCGCCGACACCGCGAACCCCGGTCCTGCCAGGTCGAGTTGGGTGTTGATCCGGTTGGCCACGAGGTTGGGGAGGGTGCCGACCACCCGCTCCGCCCCCATCGCGGAGACGAAGGCGTCCCGGGCCCGCCCGAGGAGGTCGGGGTCGGCGTCGCACCCGGCCTGCTCCGCCCAGTGCGGCAGTCTCCAGCGTGCGCCGCCGCGCGCCACCTCGGCGTCCACTCCCGTGCCGATGAGCACCAGGGTCCGCTCGCGGGGCAGTGAGATCCCTCGCACGGCCTCACGAGCGGCTTCCAGCACCATGAGCTGCTGGGGCGAGGTGCTCCGCAGGGCCGACGGAGGAAAGCACAGGTCCGTGAGGGACACGCCGATCCTCGTGGCGGGGCCGCACCGCTCTCCGTCCAGGACCGCGCGACGGAAGTCCGCGGTGCCGAAACCGTCGCCGGCCCGCGCCCCGACGGCCACGATCGCGATCGCGGTGTCCGCGGGCGGGGCGTCGGACGCCCCGGCGGCGTCCCGAGCCGGACGGAACGGGCCGGGCGCGCCTGCCTCGGGTGCTCCCGAGTCGCCGTCCCAGGCGTCGACGATCAGATGGGCGTTGGTGCCGCCGAAGCCGAAGGAACTGACGGCGGCCCGGCGACGCCCTTGCCACGGCTCGGGCTCGTCCAGCACCCGCAGCGGTGTGCCGTCGAGTCCGTCGAGGGGCCGGTCGGCTCCGAGCGTCGCCGGACGGATGCCCGCACGCATCGCCCCGAGCACCTTGAGCAGCCCGCTGACGCCCGCCGAGGCGAGCAGGTGGCCGACGTTGGACTTCACGGAGCCGATGGGGAGGTCGCGGGCCGCGGCGAAGGTCCGCGCCATGCTCCGGGCCTCCACGGCGTCCCCGACCGGGGTGCCCGTGGCGTGGCACTCGACGAGCGAGACCGTCTCCGGCGCGACGCCCGCCGCTGCGTACGCCAGCGCCATGGCCCGCTCCTGTCCCTCCTGGGCCGGACTGAGCAGGCCGCGTCCGCGGCCGTCGTTGGACAGTCCGATGCCCCGGATCACGCCGAGGACGGGTGTCCCGCCCGCCAGCGCGTCCGCCAGTCGCATCAGGGCCACGAACCCGGCGCCCTCGCCGTGCAGCAGACCGTCCGCGTCCCGGTGGAAGGGGCGGCTGCGGCCGGACCTGCTCACGGCCGACAGGCCGCAGAACCCCACGTGCAGGAACAGGTTGTCCACGCGGTTCACCGCGCCGGCGAGCATCAGGTCGGCGGTGTTGTAGTGCAGGCGGTCGCACGCGAGCTTGATCGCGTACAGCGAGGAGGCGCAGGCCGCGTCGAGCGCGAAGGCGCCCGCCCCGAGCCCGAGGGCCCGGGCGGCGAAATGCGCGGGCAGTCCGGAGGAGAAGCGGTTGCGCGGGTCGGGGCGGGTGCGGCGTGTGCCGGTCAGCAGGGCGTCGCGTACATGCGGCTCCTGGGCGGAGAGCCAGACGTGCTCGGCGTAGGCCGATCCGGCGCTCGTGGGGTAGAAGAGGTTGCCCAGTACCAGGCCGACGCGCTCGCCGGGTCCCGCGTAGCCGGACTCGCCCAGTGCCTGCCGGGCGCCGTACAGCACCCAGTGGAAGAGCGGGTCCAGGGCCAGGATCTGTTCCGGGTCGACGAGGAAACCGCTCGGGTCGAAGGCCGGTTCGAACCCCCGGACGTAGCCCCCGATGTCGGTCCAGGTGCGGTCGCCGTGGTCGTCGACGGTGCCCATGGCCCAGCGGTGGGGCAGCCGCCACCGCTGCTCCGGCACCGCCGACAGGCTGCAGCGGCGTGCCGCGACGTTGGCCCAGAACGTGTCGGGGTCCAACGCGTCGGGCAGCACGCAGCCGCGTCCGACGACGGCGATCGGTTCGAATCCCATACTGCTCCACTCCACGGGGCGCACGCATACGGAGGAACGGGGGCGCGGGGCGCGCTCGTTCAGTCGGGACGGCGTACGAGCTCCACTCCGAGCAGTTCCACGCGAAGGGTGCCGTCCGGGTCGAAGAGGGCCGCGTCGCACCGTGCCCCGGTGTCGTGCACCTTCCGGGCCCGCACCACGCACCTCAGGGTGTCCGCGGCGGGGCCGCGCCGGTGGACGCGGCACTCGGCGACGCCCATCGGCAGGGACGCGCTCCCGAGGGCGTGTTCCGCCCACACCAGGGCCAGTTGGAGCGCGCCGTCGACCGCGGCCGGATCGGTCTGCCAGTGGGCCTCGCCCCAGCCCAGTCCGGTGACGCCCACGACGGTCGCTTCCGCTCCCTCGTCACCGACGCCCCGCAGGGTGCGCAGTGCCCGGAACCGCGGTCCGTGGAAGAGGGTCCGTCCGTCGTAGGGGGCGGGGCGGCCGGCGGCGCCCCCGTCGTCGGGGCCGTGCCAGGGCTCCTGCGGCGAGGGGGCGGCCTCGAAGTCCAGTACGGCACGGAAGTGCGGTGCCCCGTCCGCGTCCCGCAGTTCCGCCTCCAGGCCCGTCGGGGGGCCGATGGGGCGGCGGCGTCCGTGCAGGGTGAACCGGTGCCCCTCGCGGGCCAGTTCGGGCAGGGTGACCTTGTCGAGCACCCGCACGTCACGCAGGACGGGCCCGCCGGACGTGGGGCGCCATGCTCCGGCCGCGCCGGTGAACCAGTCCAGGACCATGGCCAGGGGCAGGACCGGATCGTCGGCGACGCGGTGGTCGGCCAGGTAGGGGTGTGTGGCGGACGTGACGCGCAGGTGTGCGGTGGGCGGGTCGGCCGCTGCGTCCGACGGCGCGTCGGCGTCGCCGGCGACAAGGACGATGCGGCAGTCGGGGCCCGCGTCGCCGAGTTCCGCGGTGAAGGCGGCGGCACCCCGCTCCAGAGCAATCAGTTCGACGCCCGACCGGCCGAAGTGCTCGGCCAGTTCCGGGGTCACCATGCCACCGCGCCACGGGCCCCAGGCGAGGGAGCGCACCCGGCACGCCGGCCGCGCGGCACGCTCGGCCGACGCCACGTGGTCGAGTACGCCGTTGGCCATGGCGTAGTCGCACTGTCCCGCGTTGCCGAAGGTTCCGGCCACCGAGGAGAACAGGAAAATCACTTCGACCGGGTCGCCGGCCGTCGCCGCGAGCAGCGCCCGCAGACCGTCGGTCTTGGTGGACACCACCCGGTCGAACTGCTCGTCCGTCTTGTCGGAGATCCGTTTGTCGGCCAGTACTCCGGCGCCGTGCACGATCCCGGTGACAGGGCCCCACGTCTCGCGCACCTCGCGCAGCGCGGCCGCGAGAGCCTCGTCGTCCCTGACGTCCACCGGCAGGTACCGGACGGGAGAGCCGGCCGCCTCCAGTTCGGTGATCGTCGCCCGTACCTGGCGCGCGGCCAGGATCTCCCGCGCCCGCGCGCCGACCTCGGCGGGGTTCGTGCCGTGGGCTCGCTGCTCGCCGAGGAGCCGCACGAGTGCGGCTTCGTCGAGGGCCGCGGACGCACCGGGGGGCTCCGGCACCAGTTCCGTGCGGCCCAGCAGGGCGATGCGCGGCCGGTGGGTGCGGGCGAGGTCCGTCAGGGCGGCCGCGGTGACGCCGCGCGCTCCCCCGGTGGCCACGATCACCGACTGCGGGCCGATCCCCGTCGTGGCCGTGCCCGGTTCCACCGGCGCCTCGACGGCGCACGGCACGAGGCGGGTGCCGTCCGCGCGCAGGCCGGCCTCCGGTGCCGGTCCGCCCGCGAGCAGTTCCTCCACGATCGCCTCGGCGACGGCCTCGGCGTCCCGGCCACCGCGCTCGCAGTCGATCGCCTTGACGCGGGCGCCCGGCCACTCCCGTGCCGCGGTCCTGGTCAGGGCGGCGAGGCCGCCGAGCCACGCGCGGTCGGGTTCCCGGCCCTCCAGTCCGAAGTCGCCCCCCGTGTCCTGGACGGTGATGAACGCCCCACCGGTGGCCTCCATGCGCGGCGCGAGCGCGCGGGCCGTGCGGAAGGCCTCGCGCAGGATCTGCCCGGCCTCTCGCGGTGATCCGATGTCGGTCAGCCCGCCGAGGTGGACGACGGCGCCGGCACCGTCGGGCACCTGTGCCGCGGTATCGGCCCGCACCCCGCGAGCGGTGAGTTTCCCCGCCACCAGGGCGGCGGTCTCGGGAGGGCCGCCGATCACGGACACCGGGCCGTCACCGAGTCCCGCCATCTCCAGTCCCGGCGCGGGCGCGGGCACCGTTCGCAGGGCCAGGCGTCTGAGCGGCACCGGCTCGGGTTCCCGGCGCACGACGCGGTTCTCGGGCTCGGCGGCGGGCGATGCGGGGGCGGGGGCGGGCTCGGCCGCCTCCGTGAGCGCGTCCACGATCTCGCGCAGGGTGCTGAGTCTGCCGAGCGCGGCGACGTCCCCGGTCGGAAGGTCGCCCACGCGTTGCCGGACGGCCGAGAGGATCTCCACGCGCTTGATGGAGTCCACACCGAGGTCCACGTCGAGCGCCATGTCCGCGTTGAGCATGGACACCGGGTAGCCGGTGCGCTCGGCCACCACCGAGAGCAGCAGTTCCTCGAGCCGGGCGGGGTCCGCGGCCGTCGGGGTGTCGACGCGGAGGGGAGACGGCGGGGGCTCGGGCGTGCGGGCGTTGGGGACCACGGGTGTCACGGTCGGGGCGGGGGCTTGCGGCAGCGGGTCGGGGATCCGCGGCGTCGCCTCGGGTGTCCGGCCCACGGCAGCGGAGGACGGGATCCCGGTGTGCGGCGCCGCCGGGGAGTCGGGGGACACGGGTGGCACCGGCGGTGCGGGGACGTCCTCCTGCGGGGGCGCTCCCAGGAGCGCGGCCAGGGTGGTCTCGGTCATCCGCAGGAACGCCATGTGGCTGTCGACCAGCATGCGGTGACAGGCCGCGTGGGCCTCCGCCGCGTGCCGCTGCACGCTCTCGACCATGGCGGGCCAGTGCGGGTCCGCCGGGAGGGCCGGATCGATCGGCTCCGGCAGGGAGGGGGCGAGCGGTACGGATTCCCCGGCCGGTGCGGGCACCGGCGGTGTCCGAGGGGGATTCGGTGGCGGGAGTTCGCTCGCCCCGCCCGACGGGGGATAGGGCTGACCGTAGTTGGCTCCGCTGATCTGCACGGTCATGCGCGGTTCGCGCTCCTTCGCTGGTGTCCCTGACGGTCCGTACGGCGTCCAGAGGAAGCCGTAGTCCAACTGCGCACCGCGCGCCGCGAGTCCGCCGAGCGCGCCGTGCAGGGTGGTGACGGGGTCCTGTCCCCGGCGGTCCAGTGCCACTGCGGTGTACTCGCGCTCGCCCAGGATGCGGCCGACCAGGCCGGTCAGCGCGGCCCCGGCGCCGACCTCGACGAACGTCCGCACCCCTGCGGCGTACATCGCTTCGACCTGCTCGTCGAACAGCACGGGCGAGGCCAGGTGTGCGGTGATCCTGCGGCGTACGTCGTCGGGGTCCCCCGGGTACGGTGCCGCGTCCGCGTTGCCGTACACATCGATCGCGGGTGCCTTGACAGGCGTGTCGCGCAGGAACGCGGACAGCGGCTCGGCCGCCGGGGCGACCAGCGGGGTGTGGAAGGCGTGCGAGGCATCCAGCCGGCGCGTGGCGATACCCCGGGCGGAGAATTCCCGCTCGACTGTCTCGATCGCCCCGCTCGCGCCGGACACCACGGTCTGGTCCGGCGCGTTCTGGTTCGCGGGCCACACGTTCTGCGCGCCCGCCTCGGCGAGGACGGCCGCCACCAGGTCGCGGCCCGCGGACACGGCCAGCATCGCCCCCGGGGTGCCGGACGCGGCGCGCATCAGCTCGCCGCGTCTGCGGGCGAGCGCGACCAGGGAGTCGGCGTCCAGGACTCCCGCGGCGTGCAGGGCCACCAGTTCGCCGAAGCTGTGGCCGGCCACGCAGTCGGGCCGCAGGCCGAGCCCGCGCACCACTTCGAGCAGGGCCAGGCTGTGCACGGCGAGCGCGGGCTGCGCCCACTCGGTGGCGTTCAGCAGGGCGGCCTGCGCCGCCCGCTCCGCGTCACCGAAGCCGGGGGGCGGGAACACCACTGCGTGCAGGGCGCGATCCTCGAACCGGCGGCCTGCCAGGCGGTCCCAGACGGTCTGGGCGGCGGGGGCGAACATGGCGAGGGCCGCGCCCATGCCGACGTACTGGGCCCCCTGTCCCGGGAAGAGGAAGGCCACCTTGCCGACGGCGGGGGTCCCGGTGCCGTAGTGCGTGCCGCCGGGCAGGGAGAACGTGTCGTGCGGTCGCCGCCTGATCGCCGCCGCGGCCTGCGAGAACCTGTCGTGCAGGTCGTCGGTGTCGGTCGCCAGGAGGGCCAGGCGCACCGCGTCGGCGGGCCGGAACCGGGCCTGGCTCTCCCTCGCGATCTCGGCGAGCGGGCGGTCCCGGTCGATGGTCCGCTCCAGCAGGGCAGCCGGTGAGGGGGCGCTGAACAGCACCAGTTCCGTGGGTGCGCGGCGACTGCGCCACGCCTGACGGCCGGGCTCCGCCGAGGGCACGTACTCCTCCAGGGTGACGTGGAAGTTGCTGCCGCCGAACCCGAAGCTGGACACCGAGGCCCGGCGGGGCCGGCCGGGCGGGCTTACCCACGGGCGTGCCTCGGTGTTGACGTAGAAGGGGCTGTCCCGCGTCCGCAGCACGGAGGCCGGCCGCTCGACCTTGATGGTCGGGGGCAGGACCTGGTGGTGCAGGGCCATGACCGTCTTGAGCAGTCCGGCGGCGCCCGCCGCGCACTTGGTGTGGCCGATCTGGGACTTCACCGAGCCGATCGCGCACCACTGCCGGTCCGTACGCCCACTTTCCTCGAACACGGTGCGCAGCGCGGCGAGTTCGGCGGCGTCCCCGGCCTTCGTACCGGTGCCGTGCGCCTCGACGAGTTCCACGGTGCCGGGGTCGTAGCCGGCCTGCTGGTATGCGCGTCGCAGCGCTCGTGCCTGGCCTTCGGGCAGTGGTGCGTAGATCGCCGTCCCCTTCCCGTCGGACGAGCTGCCGATGCCCCGGATCACGGCGCGGATCCGGTCGCCGTCCCGTTCCGCGTCGGACAGGCGCTTGAGCGCGTACATCACGACGGCCTCACCGAGCATCGTGCCGTCGGCGTCGTCGGAGAAGGGCCGGCAGTCCCCGGTGGGCGACAGCGCGGGTGTCTTCGAGAAGCACATGAACATGCCGATGTCGTTCAGGGTGTCGACACCCCCGCTGAGGACCAGGTCGGCGCGGCCCAGGGAGAGTTCCGCCACGGCGGTCGACAGGGCGGCGAGCGAGCTGGCGCAGGCGGCGTCGGTGGTGTGGTTGGTGCCGTGCAGGTCGAACCTGTTGGCGATGCGACCCGCGACGACGTTGCCGAGGAGCCCGGGAAACGTCGACTCCTGCCACGGTGTGTAGTGGTCCCGGATGGCGTCGCAGAGGGACTGGGCCTCGGCCTCGGGGACCCCCTTCTCCCGCAGGGCCTTCAGCCACACGGGGCGTTGGGTCCGCCCCTGCATGTGGCTCAGGAGTTCCAGCGAGGCCGCGCCGAGGACGACGGCGACCCGGTCGCGGTCCACGCCCGCCAGCCCGCCGGCGTCGGCGAGGACCTGGTCGGCCACCATGAGGGCGAGCAGTTGGCTGGTGTCGGTCGCGGGGAGGGTGGCGGGTGGGATTCCGTAGGCCAGGGGGTCGAAGCCGACCTCGGGCAGGAACGCCCCTCTGCGCGCGTAGGTCTTGTCCGGCGCGGTGGGGTCGGGGTCGTAGTGGTCCTCGACGAGCCAGCGCCCGGCCGGCACCTCGGTGATCAGGTCCCGGCCCGAGAGCACGGTCCGCCAGAACTCCGTGGGGTCGGTCGCGCCCGGTGCCAGGGCACCGACGCCGACCACGGCGACGGGAACCTGCGGGGGGTGGGTTTCGGACACGGGCTCTCTTTCCTGGGGCGTCGTCTTCCGGGTGCCGAGCGCGCTCACGCGAGCCTGCGCGGCGTGTAGGCGAAGGCCGAGTCCGGTACCGGGACGCCGTAGGTGCGCAGTTGGTGCGCCCGGGTGTGCACGGCGGCGCCTTCGAGGAGGTTGAGCGCGATCTGCACCACGGTGCGGTTCTGCCGTTCGGCGAGGAAGCCTCCCGCGGTCCACCGGTTGAACGCTCCCATCGCCGGGCCGCACCAGATCTGGTAGTCGGCGCGTCGGCCGGTGTCCCCGTCGATGGCCCAGCGGCTGGAGCTGCCCAGGTACCAGCGGAAGACCAGTGCCATCCGGTGCTTGGGGTCGCGCTCGGCCCGAGCGAGCTGTGCGGGGTCGCGTGCCCTCCAGAACCGTTCGGTCCGTTCCCACACCTCGTCGACGGAGGCCCCGAGGACGTCCCGTTCCAGCTTGGCCCGCGAGGGCACGGGGATGTCCTCCAGGGACGGGTGCGCCCGGTAGGCGGCGTAGAGTTGCGCGGCCCGGGGCGCGAACATGGTGCCCCGGCTCAGCACCTGGAGCGTGACGCCCATCTCGAACATGTCCGCCGCGGGCGCCATGGCGACGTCGGCGACGTCCGCCCGGGCGAGCAGTTCCTTGGCGTCGTCCGAGATGCCCGCCTCCGTGGCGGACTGGTTCACCGACCCCGTCACCACGTAGGCCGCCCCGAGCGCGAACGCCGCCGCCACCGCGGCGGGCGTCCCGAGCCCTCCCCCGGCGCCGACGCCCACCGGGCGCCGGTAGCCGAAGCGGCGGGTGACCTCGTCGCGCAGCATCAGCACACGGGGCAGCAGCGAGCCCAGCGGCCGGCCGTCGGTGTGGCCCCCGCTGTCGGCCTCGACCGTGATGTCCTCGGCCACCGGTACGCACCGGGCCAGTTCGGCCTCCTCGGCACTCAACTCGCCCTGCTCCACGAGTCGGCGCAGCAGGTCGGGCGGTGCGGGCGAGAGGAACTTCTCGGCCACCTCGGGCCGGGACACCTTGGCGAGGATCCGCGTGGGGCGCACGATCCGCCCGTCGGCGTGCCGGCGCAGTCCGCGGGCCGCGCACAGCACCGCGGCGGGTGTGAGGTCCAGGTAGGCCGACAGCGAGACACAGGGCACCCGACGGTGGAGCAGCAGCGTCGCGGTCCGGTGTTCGAGCTCCGGTTCGGCCGGCGAGTGGATGAGGTTCACGCCCCAGTTGGTCCGGTCGCGGAGCCCGTCGGCCAGTTCCCCCACCGCCCGCTCGACCTGCGGCAGTCCGAGACCCGCCGCGCCGAAGAAGCCGAGCATGCCGGCCCGGGCCATCTCCGTGACCATGCGTGTCGTCGCGATGCCGTTCGCCATCTCCCCCGCCACATAGGGGAAGCGGACGCCGTGGGCCTCGCAGAAGGTCCGCCCGCCGAGCCACTCCGGATACAGCGGCGGCAGTGTGCCGACGACCTCGGCCGCCGGCCGCGGTGCGAAATCCACGCCGAGGGCCCGACGGGTGCCGTCGGTGACGATGTGCGCGTGCTCCCGGATCCGACGGGTGCCGGCGGTGATCGCTTCGGGTGAGAAGACCTGCGGGCGGGCGTCGGTGCCGTCGGGCCGGGCGGGAGCGGACAAGGGCGGGCTCCAAGGGGAGGGGTGCGGACGGACGACGGTCGTGGGAGAGGCCCGGTGGGCTTCAGGGGCGCGCCTCGGCCGGCGCCACCGCCGGAGGTGCCGGGCGCGTCGGGCGGATGCCGGACAGCAGGTAGTCGACGTCCACCCGGGTGACCGTCCGGGGAGCCCCGAGGACGGTGCGCACCCGGGTGCTGTCGTAGCGGCGGAGGTGGCTCAGGTAGGGCGTGATGCCGGGGTAGAAGTCCATGGCGGCTTCGAGGGCGGACACGTCGTCGGGTCGCTTCTCGACCAGCCGGGTCCTGAGCGGCGCGAGCCGCTCCATGAGTTCGGTGACCGCGACCACTGGAACGTCGTGTTCGTGGACGACGTGGTAGGTGTCGACCCGGCCGGACGGTTCCTTCTCCGCCAGGCGCACCATCTGCCGTGCCGCGTCCTCGACGGGCAGCATGTTGAGGTGGCCGTAGCGCCGGCCGACCAGGCGTGCGACGGGCAGATCGGGCCGTGCGCGGTGGGCGTCGGCGAGACCGGTGGCCCGCAGGGCGTCCCGCACCAACTGATCCATGACCTGCAGCGGGTGCCGGGGCAGATCGGGGTCGGGCGGCAGGTTCGTCACCAGGATGCTCGGCCGCAGGACGACGACGGGTCTGCGATGGGTCCGCGACCAGGCGTGCACCAGGGTCTCGGCCTCGTACTTGGACTGCTCGTAGGCGTTCTCGAAGCCGTGGGTGTCGTCGAGTTCGTCCTCGTAGACGACTCCTTCACGTCGCGCTCCGGCCACGAAGGCGGTGCTGACGTGGTGGATCACCGGTCGGCGGCTTCCGGCGGCGGCCAACTCCAGTACGGTCCTGGTGCCTTCGACGTTGACGCGGCGCAGCGAGGCGAGGTCGCCCTCCAGGTTGATGGAGCCCGCGCTGTGCCAGATCGCGTCGAGGGCGTTGGCGAGTTCCCCGAACCGCGCCGCGGTCAGTCCCATGCGCGGTCGGCTCAGGTCGGTGGGTACCACCCGTACCCGCGTGGGGAGTTCCGCGATCAGCCGTTCCGGCGCTCCGGTCACTTCGAGGAACCGTGCGATGCGGGCGAGGGCGTCTCCCGAAGCCGCGTGGGTGAGCAGGGTCAGCGATCCGTGGCGTTCCAGAAGGCACCGCAGCAGACGCAGGCCGAGGAAACCGGTGGCTCCGGTGAGGGCGATGCTCACGAGTGCGACTCCCCCGGGCCGTGCCACGGGAGGGCGGGGGGCCGTAACCGCCTCCGCGCCACCGACTCGCCCACCCTCATCCCCGGTCCCCCATCGGACGCTCCCAACGTTCGTCGAGGACGGTGCCAGACGACGGGTGCCGGAGGAGTCCTTTCCGCCCATGCTCATCCTCCAAGGCGTGGCGCCGGTACGGAGATTGACGAACGGACGCGCGAACACATGGTCCGACCGCGTGACGGGGCCTTCGGTCTCCGCGAGCGCACGGCGGCGGCCGTCTACCGTGTGCTTCCGACCCGGGGACCGGCCGTTCGAGCGCCCGAGCGCTCCGGCCCCGCTCCGTCCGTCGGCCCCTCCCCGCTCGACGCCGACCGCTGCGCGGCCCACCGGACCGCCCCCACCGGAAGCTGGTGACCATGTCCGCCGACGTGCGTACGCACCCGATCGACCGCGCCTACCTCATGCTTCAGCAGGCCCATCCCGGTGCCCACTGGGATACGGGGGGCATCGCGTATCTCAGTGGCCGGCCCCCGAGTCTGCGGGACTTCCGGGCCTACGTCGGAACGCACCTGCCCAAACTGCCCATGTTCACCCACCGGTTGGAGCGGACCGCGCGACCTCCCGTGTGGAGCCCCGACGACACCTTCACTCTCGAGCGCCATGTTCACGAGGTGGTGGCGGCCGCGCCCGGCGCACCGGGGTCCGCTCTGGAGACGGCCCTCGGCGCGCCACTGCCCCGCGACGCGCCGTGGGGCCTGTGGCTGGTGCACGGCGAAGCGTCCGACGAGTACGCGGTGTGTTACCGGTTCGAGCACGTGTGCCAGGACGGTATCGCCGCCGCCCTCGCCTTCCGCACCCTGCTCGGCACCGGTGAGCCCGCCCCCCGTCCCCTGCCCGGCCCTCGCGGTCCCGGGGAGAACCTGCGCAGGGCGGTCGTGGCACTGGGGCTCGCGGCGAAATACGCCTTGGACGTTCTCCCCCGTCCGGGCCGGCGGCCCTCGAAGGTCCTCGTACCCAGTGGACGGCGGCGCCTGCTGCGGGCGCGGGTGCCCGTCGAGAGGCTGCGGAAGGTCGGACGGGCGCGGGGGGTGTCGGCGAACGACGTTCACCTCGCGGCTCTGACGGACGCCCTGGGCAGGTGGTCGGGACAGGCGGGCATCCCCCTGCGGCGGGCGTCGGCGCTGCTGCCCGTGGACGCACGTCGGCACGACGAGGAGCAGACGTGGGGCAACCGCACCTTCGCCGTCCCCGTACGGCTCCCCCTGGCCGAGACCTCGCCGTCACGACGGCTCGAACGCGTCGCCGCGGCGACCTCCGCGGTGAAGCGGAGAACACGACGGCAGGCCATCCACGACCTGGTCCGCTACATGCCCGCCCGGCCCACGGCCTGGTACATGCGGCAGATCACCTCACCGGCCGTCACCGCGATGGTGACCACCACGGTGCCGCTCGCCGAGGGCGGGGCGCTCGGCGGCGCCAACGTCACCGGCGCCGCCCTGCTCCCGCTGCTCCTGCCGGGCCACATCTGCGGCGTGGGACTCGCCTTCTTCGGCGACTGGGCGGAGGTCTCCTTCACGGTCGACCACGCGTTGCCCCACGGCGAGCGCTTGCCCGGCCTGTGGACGGAGGCCGTGGAGGCGCTCGAACAGGACCTCGCACCGGCGGCGTGACCGCGCGGTCCGGGGCGGACCGGTCCGGGCTCGATGGCCCCTGCGTGGTGCCGTACTCCCCCGCGAAGGCGTGGGAGGGTGCGCACCGCTGCCTGGAGAGGGGAGGCTTCATGCCGGGAAGATCGTCGTCGCGGTCTGCTCAGCTACGAAGGGCCAGGTAGTAGTCGCCGACCCCGGACAGGTAGCCGGGATCGGCTGTCTCGCTGTCGGTGGCGAAACGGGGAGCGGCCTTGATCTCCTCCCGGGACGGTGCGACGCGCACCTTCTGCGCCTCGGTGTCGATGCCGGTGACGGCGCCGGCCGGGATCAGGACGCTCCTGCCGAACTTCCACACTCCGGTGTCGACGACGAGGTGCTGCATGCCGGGCTGGTCCTGCTGGCGGTCCACGTGCCCGATGACGCCGTCGGCGGCCTCCACGGTGAATCCCACCAACGACTGCCGGGCTCCGTACCCGATCTCCGGCGCGTACATCCACACACTTCCCATGGGTTTCTCTCCCATCCTCGGCAACCTGAGCGCCTCTCTCGGCCTCTATGCTTCCCCCTCTTCCCCGGCGCCTGCCGGACAACCAGGGGGAGCCACGAAGGAAGCCACGAAGAACCACGGCGCGTCAGGGCCGCGGAAGGCCGGCCGGTGAGGCGGCGGATGACCGATTCGGGGCCGCCCTCCCGACCCCGTGACGGGAGGACGGCCCCGGTCCTGTGGACGGCCGACCGGTCAGTACAGCTTGTCGACGGCCGTGCTCGTGGTCTTCTTGAAGGCGGCGACGGGTGCGTCCCGGAAGTCGCCCATCTGCCCCCACTTGACGACGGTGACGGTCCTGCCGTCCCGACCGACCGACATCAGGGCGATGTCGCTGGCGCCCCAGGAGGTCTCGGTGTGCAGGCCACGGACGCGGGCGCCCTCCTCGACCGGCAGCCTGCCGTAGTCGCGGCCCTCGGCCTCGACGTCGGGCGAGGACTCCTCGATGCGGTCGGCGCAGGTGCGGACCAGGTCGTCGTAGTGCTTCGCCAGGGCCTTGGCCTGGTCGGCCGTGCCCGTCACGACGGTCAACTGCACGGCAGTGGTGTCCAGGTCGGTCCAGAACTGCCGGTGCCGGTAGTCGTACGAGGGCACGCCCTCCACGCTCACGCACAGACCGAGTTCTTCCGGGAACCCCTCGGTGACGGGTCCGGCGGTCCAGGACGACGTGGGGTGCGGCGGCAGTTGGGACGCCGACAGGAAGGTGGGCGCTGCGGCCTTCGCAGCGGCGCCGGCCGCCGGTGCCGTGAGGACCGTGCCCGCCGCGAGGCCGGCGACGGTGAGTGCGGTGAGCGCGCTCGTTCGGATGCGCATGGACATGGACGTTCCCCCGTGGACGATGCGTGGATGATGCGTGGCCGTGGATGCCGCGGGGAGCCGAGTGGTGGCCCCGACCTGGTCGGTGCGGCACCAAGAGCATCAGCGGTCACGGCGGCCGGGCGCAACAGCCGACGGCCGATCAGACGGGGTGGAACCATCCCACCCCGTCCGACGTGCAGGTACATGGGGTGCCTGGGATACCGTCCCGGGCGCCGGACGAGGTCGTACGAGGACGGGTGGACCTGTGTCGGCACAGGAGGACGGCGACGGCATCGACGAGGTGGCCGGGTTCGCGGCGCTGCTGCGGGAGTTGAAGGAGCGCACGGACCGCAGCTACGGCTCGCTGGCCCGTCGTCTCGGCATGAACACCTCGACGCTGCACCGCTACTGCGCGGGCGACGCGGTGCCGCTCGACTTCGCCCCGGTGGAGCGCTTCGCGGCCCTGTGCGGGGCGACCTCGGAGCAGCGTCTGGACCTCCACCGCCGTTGGCTCGCGGCAGTGGCGGCGCGTCGCCGGCCTCGTACGGCGGAGGCGGCGGTGAGCGCGCCCGGTGCCGCGGCGTCCGCAGCGGAGCCCGCGCCGAACGCCACCGGCGGATCGGCCGTCGTAATGGACCCCGCGCCCGGACCGCCCGGGGCTCCCGCGCCCCCGCACCGCACCTGGTACCGGCACAGACGCCTCGCGGTCGGGCTGGCCTCCGTCTGTGCCGTGCTCGCGACGCTCGGGACCCTGTCCGCGCTGCCGGACGGGACGCGGTCGTCCGCCGACGGTCCTGTCCGGGGCGCCGGCACCGGCCCGACGGCGTCCGGTACGGCTGAGGCCGGGTCGGCCGAGGGGCGAGACGCCTCCTCCAGCCCGAGCCGGTCCCCCGCCTCCTCCGGCGCCTCCGAGCGGCCTTCGGGTTCCACCACCCCGAAGGAGAAACCGGCCACCTCACGCCCACCCGGCGCGACTTCCGCCCCGCCCCGCGGCGGGCAGCCCGCCGGACCGCCCCTCGCCTGGTCCGTCAACTCCCAGGCCTGGAAACTGGGGTGCGGTCACGACTACGTCATCGCGAAGCCGCCGGGTGAGGTCCCCCCTCCCCCCGCCCCGCAGGACGCGGCGCCCTGGGCAGCGACCCAGAGCGCGGTGCACGGCGGCGAGACGCTCGTGCAGCTGTCGGTGCAGGGGCGCAGCGACACGGCCGTCGTGCTGGAGGCACTGCGCGTGCGCGTGGTCGGCCGCACAGCGCCGGCCGAGGGCAACGCCTACGCCATGGACCAGGGGTGCGGGGGCTCGATCACTCCCCGGTACTTCGCGGTGGACCTGGACAAGGACCGCCCCATCGCCCGTGCGGTCGCCGGGAACGACTCGGGCACGCCGATCCCGGCCGTGCGCATGCCCTACCGCGTCTCCGCGAAGGACCCCGAGGTGCTGCTGGTCACGGCCGGGACCAGCACGTGCAACTGCCGCTGGTACCTGGAGCTGGACTGGTCCTCCCAGGGGCGCACGGGCACCGTCCGCGTCGACGACGACGGCCGCCCGTTCCGCACCAGCGCCATCGAGGGCCTGCCCCGGTACATGTACGACACCCTCGAACGCCGGTGGGGACCCTACGGCTGAACCCGTCAGTCGTCGAGCGCCTCCAGGACGTCGGCGAGGTCGACGAACTTGAACCCGGTGGCTTCCCGGTCGCCGTCCTCCGGGGCCATGTGGCCGTCCTGGACGACGAGCAGGCCCTTCGGGTACCTGCTGCCGAGAGGCTCGGCGAGTACGTCCGCCCCGTCGCACTCCTCGGAACCGTCCAGCGACTCGGACGCGGCACCCACCCGGAAGCCGCCCTCGTACTCGTAGCCGTCGGACCGTTCGCGGTCGTAGGCGACGAAGGTGTCGTCGCCCTGGCTGGAGGCGAGCAGGTAGCCGTCGCCGTCGTCCTGCTTCAACAGGGTCAGGCCCTCGACGTCCGCGGACACGCGCCTGCCCCCGAAGCCGGGGTCGTCACCCGCCACGCACTCGTCCGACGCCTCGTCATAAGTGGCCGGCACACCGTACTCGCGGACCCTGTCCTGGAGGACGGGAGTGCCCTGGAGACCGGCCGGCAGGCGCCAGATGCCCACGTCCTCCTGCCCGGCGAAGAGCGTGCCCGTCTCCGGGTCGACGGCCATCCCCTCGACCTGCGGGCCCTCGCCGGGGGCCCCGCAGGGGGACCACTTCGTGCCGTCGGGCATCGTGAAGGCGGAGGGCAGGTCGAGGGTGCGGACCTTCCGGTAGGACACCGTGCCGCCGCGTTTGGGGGTCAGCTCCAGCAGCGCGATGCGGGTGGTGGCGTTCTGGCTGACCAGCGCGTAGGACCTGCCGGTCGCGGAGTCGGTGTACGTGGCCAGGCCGTAGGCCGTGCTCTCCTCGTCGACCTCCTCCTGCGAGCCGGAGAAGATCCACGGCGCCGAGGCGTCCGTGACATCGGTGAGCGGGGCGTCCGGCCGGTCACCGTCGACGCGGTAGACGCGCAGCTTGTCGCTGCCTCGGTCGCTGACGACCGCCAGGTCCGCGGGGCCGGAGCCCAAGGACATCCCGTGCACCAGGTCGACGTTGTTGAAGCGGCCGGGAGCGTCGTCCGCTCCGGGCGCCACGGGCGCGGGGACCGACTGCACCTGCCGGGCGTCGAGGTCGTAGACCCGCAGGCCGCCCTCCTTGGCCGTGGCGACGACGAGGCTGGCGTCCGGGTCGGCGGGGTTGCGCCAGATCGCCGGGTCGTCGGCGTTCGCGTTCCCGCCCTCGTCGTCGTCGAACAGCGCGGCGGTCTCGGCGCGGGGGACGACCTCGGGCGGTGCGGCGAGCGCCGTGGCCCCGGCCGAGGGTACGGCCGCGGCAGCGGCGGTGACCATGAGGGCCGCCGTCGCCGCGACGACGGTGGAACGGCGTCCTGTGAACGCGTGCACGGGCTGTCTCCTTCGTCAGGGAGCGGGCGGAGCCGACACCCATCCGGCGTCGGGATCCCGACCGCACCACCACTGGGACGACGCCACATGATCGAGAACGCAGGCGGAGAGCGTGCGTCGCCCCGGCGACCCGGGGACGACGGGTGCATGGCCGAGGAGTGAACCAACCCCCCTGCGGCCGGGTGGCAGACGGCCGCTCGTGCGGCTTCCACGGGCGCCCGACCCCGGACGACCTGTACGTCTGCGATCTCGTCCTCGCACCGGCCGTCGGCCGCGTCCCGGTTTCAGGGCGTCGCCTGCCACAAGGGCCGGGTGCCGAGTCCGACGGTGTCCAGGGCGAGTTCGGCGTACATCGCGTTGGCCCAGGAGAACCAGGGGCGGGTGAACCGGCCGGGATCGTCCTTGTGGAACGACTCGTGCATCTGGCCGGTGCCCGCGTCGGTCGAAAGGAGGGTCGTCAGGGCGCCCATCCGTTCCGCGGTGTCGTTGCTGGTCAGCCCCTGTACGGCGAGGGCGATGGGCCAGATGTGCCCGTCGGGCGTGTGCGGGCTGCCGATGCCTTCGGCCGCTGCTCCCCGGTGCCAGGTGGGGTTGGCCGGTGAGAGGACGAACCGTCGTGTCGCCAGGTACACCGGGTCCGTGGTGGGGATGTCGGCGACGAGGGGCAGGGAGAGCAGTCCGGGCATGTTGGCGTCGTCCATCAGTACCGCGTTGCCGTTGCCGTCCACCTCGTACGCGTACATCGGGCCGAAGTCGGGATGCCGCACGGTGCCGTGCCGCACGGTGGCCGCTCGCAGCTCTGCCGCCAGTCGGGCGGCGTCCTCGGCGAGTTCCGTGTCGTGTGCCCGGTGCGCCAGTTCGGCGGTGCCGTCGAGGGCGGCGGCGGCGCACAAATTCGCCGGGATGTTGTAGCCGAAGGCGCACGCGTCGTCGCTGGGCCGGAACCCGCTCCAGGTCATCCCGGTGCGGGCGACGGAGGTTCCTCGTCCCGCGTTCGGCAACGTGTCGCTCGGCGGACCGTTCCTGCGACGGAAGCGGTAGGTGGAGAGGCGTTCGTGGTCCTGCTCCGTGCGCCACACCGCGATGGCGGTGCGCGCGGTCCTGAGCGTCCCGGGGACGTGGTCGGTCCGTCCGCTCGCCAGCCAGAAGCGGTGGGCCAGCAGCAAGGGGAGGGCGAGCGAGTCGACTTCGTACTTCTGCTCCCACACCCAGGGGTCCTCGCACAGGTCGGCGGGGTCGTGGGCCTGCCCGGAGGGTTCCGCGTTGAAGGCGTTGGCGTAGGGATCGTGTGCGATCTGCCGGAACTGGCGGCGCAGCACGGCGAGCAGGAGGTCCTGCAGGGCGGGGTCGTCCGTCAGGAGTGCCAGGTAGGGCATCATCTGCGTGGAGGAGTCGCGCAGCCACATGGCGGGGATGTCGCCGGTCACGACGAAGGCGGTGCCGTCGGGCATCGGCCGGATGGTGCGGGCCAGGGTGTCGTCCAGGCAGCGGGTCAGGGTCTGGCCGAGGCGCGGGTCGCCGAGGTCGTCCAGCCGGTGGACGGCCTCTTGGACGATCGGGTGGTCCTTGACGGTGGTGGGGAAGCCCATGGGTCGGCCTTTCGGCGGTCGGCTGACGGCGGTGCCGCGCGGGCGCGGGTGGTGTTCGGGTGGTGTGGAGGGTGTCCCGTCCGCACCGGGGAAGGGCATGCAGCATCCGGAACGAGGTCGTGAGTCCGACCCGTTCGACAAGGGCCCCGCACACGGCATGTGCGGGGCCCTTGTCGAATGGGTCGGATCAGGCGACGGGCTCGGCCTGGGGCTTGCGGGAAAACTGCCCGGCTCGGTAGCCGCACGCGCCCCACTGCCCACAGCCATCCCTTAGCACCGTTCCGCTCCCGCGCCATCCGTTTCGAGAGATGCACCGTCAACAAGCACCGAAAATGATCGTTTCCGTCAACACTTTCGACCGGATGCTGCACCTCTGTGAAATCAGTGACACCAGCGGCGAGGGAGGTTGGCGTGAAGTTACAGATGAAGGACATTCACGTAGATGGAATACTCGGACTGTGAGACTAACGGCTCTACGATTCCTCTTATCTCCGATCACTTGCTGGCGAGCGATGAAGGCGATACAACATTCGGGATGGGTACTTTCGTTCGACGTCGCTTGGCGAGCGACTCGCCTGCGGACGCACCCGGACGAGCTGGTCTTACAACGACACGGCCGCTACCCCTCCCCTCCTGGACCCGTGCACTAGATCGCACGAGCTGCCACTCCGAAGATCGTGGCGCACCCGAAGGGCATGATCCAAGCGCCGCCGTCAGGAAATATTTGATCTTCGATGCGGGCTATTTTTCGCCATTCCCGAAGAGTCAGGTGGGGACGGAAGCATGTCACGGTATAACTGGGAATCTTCCTGTCATACAGAGCGGACGGTTCGGGGGAAGAAAGACCTATGCCTGATGCGATGGATCTCTCACTGGTTGCCAGCAGCACCTTGCCTGCCATCTGCACCTTTTTCTTACAGCGAGTGGACTCGCTGCTGAATCGCCGTCGCGCGGGCAGGGTACCCGCCCCAGATGCATTGCCAGAGGTGCCACCGCAGCTTGTAGGCGCGCTGCAGCTACCTCTGAACGCCAACCCTGAGCGGCTGAACTCTCAAGCGGCGGCACTTGAGGCGCTCGCCCTAAGCCTGGAGCACTACCGGCGCGGCTCCGTCCCCATCACCGCCTCTGACCCGCTGCTGCTGCAGACCCTGGGCAGAATGCGCGAGGCACTCGAAGACGTGTATGGCCAGCGGTTCACCTTCGAGGGCGAACAGCGTGCCCCGTCCGGTCCGACCACGGAACACCGATACGAGCGGGTGGCTGGCGAGGTCATCGGTCTGGAAGCTCAGGACACCATCCGGGGCCAGGCCACGTCCGTCATCCATGCGAAGTCCGTGGAACGGGGGGCGAAAGTGGTGGGCATGAAGGCCCGCAACATTGAGGCGAGTGACTGACCCGGCGCTGAATGCCCTGGCTCGAACGACGCCGAGGGGCAGTACCGGGCCGCCACCAGCTGTCAAAACGGATCTCGATCCCGTCCACCTTGCCTGGCGCTAGGAGTTCACGAATGCCCTTCCCCGGCAGCGATGCCGACGTCCCCGGCCTCGCCACTGGAACGCCTCACGATGGGGCGGGTCCGGACACGGCGGGCGCGTCTCCGCGAGAGAAGCAGCAGCCCCAGACCGTGGATGCTCCGGCCCTGATCGAAGTGCCGGCTCAACGGGCCGTAGAGGGCCCGGGAGAGAACCTGGCGTCGGCAAGCCTTCCTCCCGCCGAGAGCACGCCACCCTTGGCCCACCAGAGGACATCGGACGACTCCCCCACTAGGGACGCGTCGACGGGCACAGCGAAGGGAACCGAGAAACCCACTGAGCGGGTAGTCCCGCACGTCGAGGTTAAGGCAGACCTCAACCAAGGCACTCTGGTGGGGCAGTGGTTCGAGGCGGTCCAACGCCACAGCGGAGCCGAACTGACCCCACAGTGGGTGGATGAGCAACTCGCGGACTACGTCCCGATCGAGGACCAGGCCAGTGCGGCCAAGGCACTGCGCGACAATCAGGTCCTCGTGCTCGTCGCCGACAAACTCGGCAGCGGCCGCTGGACGGCTGCTCTGCATCTGCTGCGCTCACTTGATGAGAATCTGACCCTGCGCCGAGTACGCCGCGATCCAGGCGACGCCTTCAGCATGGAGGGACTGCGTGGCAAGAAGAACACCGGCTGGATCTTGGACCTGCGGGCTGCGGAAGACCACATGCCGAGCAACTGTGACTTCGGCCTGGAGCTCCTCGATACGGCCGATCTAAAGGACGACGGATCCTTTCTGATCGTCCTCGTAGGCACCGGCTTGTGGGGCACCATCGGCCGCGACGTCGGAGAGCTTTCCAAGTCCCCCAGGGTGGCCGATCTGTCTGAGCTATTTGTGCGGGCTCTGACGTCTGCCGGCTCCACCAAGCCCGAACTATTGGCCTCCCATCACCGGTTCGCTCCCGACCTCCCCCGGCTGCTTCCCGGACAGGTGAGGGAGTGGGCCCGCACGATCGCTCTCAGTGAATCCCAGTACCTGGCCGCCACCGGCGGCAGCGAACTGGATGAACAGGGCGTCGACACCATCACGAAGACGGCGAGCCACGCCCTGTCCGGCTGGATGAATGTCCTAGCCGAATGGCACGCATGCGATAACCGCACCAGCTACGACCGCAACTACCTGCTCCTGGTCGCGGTATATGGCGGGGCCCCCATCGACGGCGTCCACACCAAGATCGCATCCCTCGCCACCGCTCTCGGAGAAAAGGGAGAACGAGCGGAATCGTTGTCAGGTCAACAGGGACCCGGCCTGATCCAGCTCGCACGGCAGATCGAGGCGGAACCGCTTTCAGACGGCTCCGTACGCTTCCCAGGCCCCGGCTTCGCAGAAGCGGTCGTGCAGTACTTCTGGCGCGACCGGCCGGAACTCATCGATGCGTTCACCAAGTGGACCGCGCGCCTGTGCCTGGACCTCAAGCACCCTCGGGGGACGGAGCTGGCCGAACGGATGGCTCCCTGGGTGCTCCACCATCTCCAAGCCACCCGGACCACACGACTGTTACGCCTCGTGGTCACCGACTGGGCCGAGGACGAGAACCTTGCTCCACACGCGCACGCGCTCCTGGTTGCCGCCAGCCTCGATCCCGTGGTGGGCGAGTTGACACGCAACGCCACGCGCACGTGGACCACCGATGGGAAGAGCACTACCAGCCTCGAGAAGACCCTTGCACACGTCTTCCAAAGTCTCGCTCCAGCCTACCCACAGCGCTCACTGAGGCGGCTGGGGGAGCTGGCGCTCTCTCGTGACGCCGTCGTCGCGGAGGCTGTCGGCGAGGCCATCAACAACCTGTGGGACAACGGCGAGCTTCATCCCAAGCTGCACTCACTGCTTACCACCTGGTTCACCAGCGCCGAACAGTCTTTGCGCAGCACGGCCGGCAACGCCTTCATGAACTTGACTCTGCAGCTAGACGAGAACGGTCAGCCAGCGTTGCTCGGCGGTCCCGACGCGACGACTCCTGACTGGGTTGTCGACGGATGGCGTACGGCGCTGGAGGCTCCGAGCCCCTCGGCTCTGACCAGACGGGCATGCATCGCCTGGATGGACGCCGCCACAGCCCATGCCCAGGCGGCCGAGCGAGTCATGACTACGCTGGTCCGAGCCGTTCACGACCACCCCACTCACGATCTGAGGGGTCAGCGTTTCTTGAACCTGGTACGACTGGCCGAGCACTGGCTGTTCCAGAGCACGGCCCTCAACGAAGAGGCCCGCGACCTGCTCCGAGCGGACCTGGTACGCCGCGCTGAGCTGGCAGACCCTCTTCGCCCCCAGCCCCGAGGCGACGTGCAAGTTGCTTAGGCTCCCTTCTTTTCTCGCCCGCCACGGGCCCCTCGACCTTTCGTTTACGGTCGCTAGCTCTGAGGGCGGATACCGCTTCGACGTCCGAACCGAGGGCGTATGGACAAGCGGATGGCGCACCCGCCAGCACAATCCGGGGGCAGTCGCCGCCTCCCATGTCATAGACGTGGTGACCCAGTTGGCGAAGACCACCTCAATCCTAGCCGCCGCCGAATTAGAGTATCGGGCGAATGCCCGCCTGGGACTGCCTGACGACCTCTGTGATACCGGCGTGCGCATGCAGTGGGCCACTGCCCATGTCCACGCCCGGCCCGAGGACGCCCTTGATGCCCAGTCCCGTGAGCGCATGGCGGCATCAGCACGCCTACGAAGAGAGGAACAGCAACACCGGATCAACCAGTACGCCGACTTCCGCGATCTTTTGCGCGAGGACCCGACCCTTGCATTGGCACAGCTCCTACTGGAAGATCCCACCTCAATCGCGTCCATGGGGACAGACCTCTTAAGCCAGATCGCTGGTTACATCGCCACGTTCTCACCCGGGGCGCAGTGGGTGCAGACTGCACGGCTTCTGGAATCTGCATTCGGCGAGCTGAAGCCAGATGCCAAGCAGTTCATCGTCGACCGCTTCTGCCTGGCGCTCATGGAGTTCGGAGCCAACGCGCCGGCGGAACACCTGCGCGCGGTGCATCGCTTCACTGAGCCTGAACACACGGCCAGCAAGTTTTCGGATACGGGCCCCACGATTACGTGACTCTGCCGTAATGCCAAGTGAATCTTCCGGTTCGCGATCCTCCTCGCCATCGACAAGACCGTCGGCGCCGATGACAGTCAACACTTCTACACTGTCTGGAACGAACCCGCGCAACGTCCTGAGTCCGCACCCAGTCGCCATAGTCCGCGATCCCGGCGGCCCTTGGAAGCCCAACCTGCTGCACCATGAACCCGCTTCAGGATGCGGATCGCACCGAGCGAGTCGGTGCCGTCAACCATTTCATCCACGGCACAACCGCCCTCTGACTTTGGAGGCGGGTGATCCTTCGGGGACACTCATGGTGCGGAAGCACTGCCTGCCATGGCGTCATAACGGTGAAGGACTGGCATGACCTGCTCCAGAAGTGTTCGGGCTGCCGCTGTGAGACTCGGGGGCTTCACCGTCTCCAGTACGGGGGTGCCGGTGTCCTTCTCGACGATTGCGGCGATCCGCTTCAACTCTGACGGCCGCACGTTGGCCGCATCGGCGGCAGTTTCCAGCGCATGGTGCTCAAGTAGCAGGCTGATCTTCTTCAGCCGTCCCACTGACTTCCATCCAGAGAACGCCCGATAGACGACGGGAGGGATGACGAGTCCCTGTGTCGTGGCGGCGAAGTCCCGGGGTACTCCGACCGCGCTCCGGATCGGAATGTTGTGTCTTCTGGCGACGTTGAGGAGGGTTGTCGAGACCGCTCCGATCTCATCGGCGATGTCGGAAAAGGTTCGGTGCTGCACGACGTACTGCTCATACAGCCAGTCGCGGTCGATCTGGTAGGCATATCCGGGGCGGTGCCCCTGTTTTCGGATCTCGATTCCAGCGCTGCTCAGGGCTAGCTTGAGAACGGTGATGCTAGCACCGGTGGTGTCCCTGAGCTTTTGGAGGGAGAGCCCCTGATTGACGTAGAGATCTCGAAGGATCTCTGGGGCGGGGCAGCGGTACGGGGACTTCTCGCATGCACGCCAGATACGGCGTCGGGACTATCGGCGTGCAGGCGGGCGTAGCACTCGAGCACCGGCTTGGCATCGTGCAGGAGTTGTCTGCCCTCGGCGGTAAGCCGCGGCGGTTCCGAGGTGTTCAGGAGGCGGAACCCGGTGGAATTCTCGATGACTACCGTCTGCCGTTGAAGGTCTGCCACGTGGATGCCGCAGGCTGCTGCAGCCTGCGGCACCGTGGGGTGACGATCAGCAGACTGACGTTTCTGACCCGCTGCACCGCGTTGCGTCCGCAGAAAGCCTGATACACGGCGGGGGGCAGGTCCAGTCCGCGAGTGGTCTCGATGAAATCCCGGGGCACTCCAGCGTGTCGTCTGATCGAGAAGCCGAGCGTGCGGGCGATGCGGCGAACAGTGCGCACGTTCATTTCGACTTCTTCGGCTATCTCGGCAAAGCCTCGACACTTCACGGCGTACTGCTCATAGAGCCAGTCACGATCGAGGCGGTATCCCCAGCTGGCCCGCTCCCGGGGTTGGCGTATGACTACGCCGGCTTCTTGGAGTACCGCCTTGAGCACCTCCACGCTGGAGCCGGTGGTCTTGCCCATCTTCCGGAGAGAAAGGCCCTGGGTGACGTACAGGTCATGCAGGGTGGCCGCGTCTGGGACCACGGTCTGCGGACCGCGAGGGGAGACGAGAGGCTTCCGTTGAACTGTGGAGATGGTGCTGGCGAGTTCGACGTACAGGCGGGCGTGCTCGATTCCGATGCCAAGCGAGTCGGCCACATCGGTGATTTTGTGGTGGCGTGCTGCGGTGCGCCGGAACTCCTCCGCGCTGATATCGGCTGGTTCGGTGCCGGGCCAGGGGATGCCGCTCACCCACTCTGGCGATGGTTCCCAGGTGACGGGTTCGTCGATGCCCCGTCGCTTCATGTGTCCGGCAGCCTGGTCGAGCAGGAAGGCACGCACCGCGGGATCCGCCCGAAAGCGCAGGTCGTTCAGGCGGGGGTCGGAGTCGGTGAGAGTGCCGGTCCACATGGCCGTGAGATAGCGGTCCAGAGCGTCGAGGCTTCGGTCGGTGGGAGTGCGCCAGCCGTTTCGGGCGACGAGTTGCCGATAGGCCCGACGATCGATGGCCAGCCCTGTGTCGGCCAGGCTCCGGCGCCGCTGATAGTCGATGGGCGACCCGTGATCGTCGAGGGCGTCGGCCAGTTGTGTCAGCGCGGCCAGCAGGGGCGTTAGATACTGGCGGTCGAGGCGGGTGACCATGCTCTTGACGAAGGTCGAGGGCACAGGGTCGCCGAGAAGTTCGAGTGCGTCGCGATAGACACGGCTGGTAGAGCGGACGACCAAAAGGAGTGCGCTGAGTCCGGCCCGGAACTCGACGACCTTCACGCCCCTGAGCCCGCCGATCTGGTGCGGCATGAGCCTCATGCTCCACGACGGCCACAGCGTCGCCGGGATCGCCGCGGCGCGGCGCTCGATCAGCTCGGGGTGGGCGGCGGGCGGTCGCGGGGTGCGTGAGGTCGTGGCGAAGCGCAGCCGGTCGATGATCCGCAGGCGGGTGTCGATGACCGTCAACTACGCCGTCGCCGGCCCCGTCGTCGCCAAACTCCCCGACGGCCTGCGCAGCCTGCTGGCCCGCGTGTTCCGCGGCGCCATCGAGCTGTCCGGCGGCGAATGGCAGAAGGTGGGCCTGGCCCGCACGCACTGGCGCAGCTCGACCTCCCGGGCGGACGGCATCCTCATCGTGGACGAACCGACCTCCGCCCTCGACCCCGAAGCCGAAATCGAGGCCTTCGACCGCATCCGCCGCCTCGCCGCCCCGAACCGGGCCGTCGTCCTGGTCACCCACCGCATGTCCGGCGTCCGCCGCGCCGACCACATCTACGTCCTGGACAACGGACACCTCGCCGAGCACGGCACCCACGACGAACTCGTCGCCGCCCGCGGCCGGTACGCCGCCATGTTCGACGCGCAGGCGGCCCAGTACGCCCCGGCCCCGAACATCCCGAACCCCGCCGCGCCGACCGTGCCGGACCAGGTATGACCCCCTCGGCCCTTTCCCACGACGTCCCGTCGGCGCCCTCGTCGCCGATCCCGCCGACCCGACCGGCCGTGTCACCACGCCCGGCATCGCCCCGTGTTCCATGCTGGCCATGAG
The DNA here is from genome assembly GCF_000717995.1 of Streptomyces violaceorubidus. GTDB lineage: Bacteria > Actinomycetota > Actinomycetes > Streptomycetales > Streptomycetaceae > Streptomyces > Streptomyces violaceorubidus. The sequence goes on along the minus strand of NZ_JODM01000007.1, from coordinate 83,021 downwards.
GAGGGCAGAGACATGCGAGGACAAGGTCCCTCGGCACCTGGTGGACACACTCCCGCGGACGGACCGGGAGCCGAGTCCGCCTGGCTGGACTCACTGACCGCCGCCGCGTACCTGGCGGACGAGCACGGCGTCATCACGGCCGTCAACGCGAGCGCCGAGCGGCTCCTCGACCGGTCCGCCGCCGAACTGCTCGGGCGGGACGCGCATGAAACCCTGCACCGCAACGCCCTCGGCCAGCCCGAACCGAGAAGCGAGTGCCCGCTGCGGCAGGCCGCCCTGGCGAGCCGCACGGCGCAGGGCGGCGAGCTCTGGTTCGAGCGGGGCGACGGCTCGGTCGCGCCGGTGGCCTGGCTGGTCACCGGATACGACGACGGCATTCGGCGGGGCACCCTGGCGCTCTTTCACCCCCTGGACGACACGGAGCCCGGTTCGCTCCAGGAACCGCTGTCCCAGCTGGAGCGCTTGGCGCTGTTCGCGGAGCTGACCACCCAGCTGACCTCGACGATGGACGTCGAGGAGGTGCTGAACCGGCTGGTTCGCCTGCTGGTGCCGCGGCTGGCGGACTGGGCCGTCGTCGACCTGATCCACGAGGCGGGCGAGGTCCGGCGTCGTGTCGTGGTCCATGCGGAGGACGGAGCACTGAAGAACCGGGAGGATCTCGTCGGGCCCATGCCGGCGGTACCCCAGGAGTCGCAGTTCCCTCTCTCCCGTGCCCTGAGGGGCGCCGCGTCCACGTTGGCGGGCCCCGAGACGTACCGGGGAGAGCCGGACTCGGCAATCGCCGTGGAACAGCGTCGGCTCTTTTCCGCCACAGGGATCCAGTCCGCCGCCATCGGCCCCATCCCCGGCCTCCGGGACGTGCTGGGCGCCCTGACTCTGGGCCGCTCCACGTGCTCGCGCCCTTTCACCACCGCCGACCTGCCGCTGCTGGAGGAGATCACGCGGCGGGCGGGGCTGGCCCTGGACAACGCCCGTCTCTACGAGCGGCAGCGGAAGGTGTCGGAGACGATGCAACGTCACCTCCTGCCGCAGCTGCCACGCGTCCCGGATCTGCGGATGACCGCCCGCTACGTGCCGGCACCGGACGCCTCCCAGGTCGGCGGCGACTGGTACGACGCGTTCGTCCTGCCCGACGGCGCGACCGTGCTGGTCATCGGGGACGTCGTCGGACACGACCTGGACGCGGCGGCCGACATGGCCCAGCTGCGGAACATGCTGCGCGCCTACGCCTTCTCCGAGCAGAAGCCGCCCAGCAAGATCGTCGAATGGCTGGACCAGTCCGCCATGCAGCTGTCCGGATCCGACATGGCCACCCTCGTCCTGGCCCGGCTCTCGAAGGTCGAGTCCCTCGGATGGGAGCTGACCTGGACCAACGCGGGCCACCCACCACCACTGCTCGTCACCCACGAGGGCGAGACCCAGTACCTCACCGACGGGCACGGCATTCTCCTGGGGACCGGAATGTCGGCGCCCCGTCCGGACGTGTCACTGCTTCTGCCCCCCGGTGCCACCCTGCTGCTGTACACCGACGGCCTCATCGAGGAGCCCGGAGCGTCGCTCGACGACGGACTCGCCCGGCTGAGCCGCGAGGCCGCCGCCCTCTCGCACCACTCCCTGGACACCTTCGCGGACGAGCTGCTCGCCCGCGCCCGCCCCGCGGCCAACGAGGACGACATCGCCCTTCTCGCCCTGCGCACCGCAAGCCGACCGTGAACCGCGCGCGGTGCGCCGGGCATCGGAGGGGGCGGGCCCGGACCCGTCACGACCGTCGTCGGCGCCCTCGTTCTCCGCTCGCCGGGTCGTCACGGGTTGGTCGCGTGGAGTTCGCTCGCGTGATCCTTATCGAATCGATGGCGTGACCGTACTGTCCTGCGTGGCCGGCCGGCAGCGTTCAACGCCATCGTTTCGTCTGTCCCGAACGGAGATGACATGGAACGTCGCAGCTTCCTGCGTGGTGCCGTCATCGGCACTTCCGCCGCAGCGTTCGGCGGCTCCCTCATGCGCGGCGCCGCCTATGCGGCCCCCGCCCAGAACGGTCCGGGCCCCTACGGTGCGCTCGGCGCGGCCGACACCAACGGCATCCAGTTGCCGAGCGGTTTCCGCAGCCGGGTGATCGCGCGCTCCGGCCAGAAGGTCGGCAGTACCTCGTACACCTGGCACAGCGCTCCCGACGGCGGTGCCTGTTTCGCCGACGGCGCGGGCTGGATCTACGTCTCCAACTCGGAGATCAACCCCGGCGGCGGCGCGAGCGCCGTCAGGTTCGACTCCTCGGGCACGGTCACCGACGCCTACCGCGTCCTGTCCAACACCCGTCAGAACTGCGCGGGCGGCGCCACCCCGTGGAACACCTGGCTGTCCTGCGAGGAGATCAGCCTGGGGTACGTCTACGAGACCGATCCGTACGGTGTGAAGGCCGCGGTCCGCCGTGACGCGATGGGCAGGTTCAAGCACGAGGCAGCCGCTTGCGACCCGGTCCGCAAGGCGATCTACCTGACCGAGGACGAGACGGACGGCTGCTTCTACCGCTTCGTCCCCTCCACCTGGGGCAACGTGTCCGCCGGCACCCTTCAGGTCCTCGTGGCCGGCACGGCCGCCTCCGGCTCCTTCACCTGGGCGACGGTGCCCGACCCCGACGGAGCCCCGACCACGACACGCCGTCAGGTCTCCGGTGCCAAGCGGTTCAACGGCGGTGAGGGCTGTCACTACGCCAACGACACCGTCTGGTTCACCACCAAGGGCGACAACCGCGTCTGGCAGCTCAACCTCGCGGACAGTACCTACGAGCTGGCCTACGACGACAGCCTCGTCAGCCCCGGCACCGCCCCGCTGACCGGTGTCGACAACGTCACCGGTTCCTCCTCCGGCGACCTGTTCGTCGCCGAGGACGGCGGCAACATGGAGATCTGCGTCATCACCCCGGACGACGTCGTCGCCCCGTTCCTGCGGATCGGCGCTCAGAGCGGCTCGGAGATCACCGGACCGGCCTTCTCACCCGACGGCACCCGGCACCAGCGGGAGCTCCTCCGGCGGCATCACCTACGAGGTGACCGGTCCGTTCCGGAAGTAGCACTGCCCCGCACGCGGTCACCGCCGGGGCACGGCCGGTCCGGCGGCCGGCGTCCGCCGCGGCGTTCAGTGCCGTCCCCGGGGCCGGCCCCGGGGACGGACGAGCAGCAGGTACACCAGGGCGAGTACGGCGACCGCCTGCGCCACGACGGTGGCCTCCTTCTCTCCGTACCAGATCGGCTCGTACATGTTCGGGACCGGCCCCAGTTCGCCGACGTCCACATAGCGGTACACGAGCAGGAGCGCGAGTCCGCCCGCCGCCACCGCGGTGGCGAAGAGGTCGCCGGGAAGGCGGCGCCAGAGCAGGACGAGCACGGCGGCCAGCGCCGCGAGTGCCGCCTCGACGCGGAAGAGGGTCCCCTGGCTGACGCCGGCCGAGACGCCGTCGTACTGGTCGGCCAGGTGCGCGTGGACATACGCGTCCACGGCGAGGCCGGCTGCGGCGAGCAGCCGTGCCGCGCCCCTTGCGAGGCGGCCGGCGTCGGCTCGGCGCGCGGGCGGGCCGGTGGGCTGGGAGGACATGGCGGGTCTCCATTCGCGGCGCGGACGGCAGCGCCGGCCAGGGTCTCACTCGACGGTGAGCGTGCCCTTCATGAAGGGGTGGATCGTGCAGTCGTACGGGAAGTCGCCCGGCTTCGACGGCGCCGAGAAGGTGGCGCTCTTGCCCGGATCGATGTCACCGGTGTCGAAGGCCCCGCTCTTGGTCGCCGTCAGGGTGTGCGTGGTCGTGTCGTCGTTGACGACGGTGATCGTCGCGCCCGGGGAGACGGTCAGGGAGGCCGGCTGGAACTTGAAGTCGCTGATGGTGACCCGGGTCCCGCTGCCGGCCGACGGGCCGGTGGTGGTGGACGCGGTCTCGCCGCCACCACCGCCTCCTCCGTTCGAACAGCCGAGGAGGGTGGTCAGGACCAGGGCGCAGGCGGTGGCCGGGGCGATCCGGGCCCGGCCCGGGGGGAACGAGAACGGCATGGTGTCTCCGAGCGTTCGTCGGCCCGACCGGGCCGGGGTCAGTACCCGCCGTCGTTGTTCTGGGGCTTGGTGGTGATCTTCTTGCCCTCGGGGTCGACGACGAACCACCTGGCGCCGAAGGCGTCGACGTCCTGACCATGGGTGTCGCCGGCCTTCTGGTCGTCGGCGAACCGGTACAGCGGGTGCCCGTTGTACGCCACCTGCTCGGACCCGTCGTCGCGTTTGATCGTCTTCAGCAGGTCCTTCTTGACCCCGCCACCCGCGGTCGGTGCGGCCTTGACGGTGAACGGCGGCCACGCCTTGGCGCAGTCCCCGTTGCACATCGACTTGTCGTTCGCGTCCTTCTCGAACAGGTAGAGTGTCCGGCCCTTCTCGTCGACGAGCATCTTTCCGTAGGTGCCGTCTTTGATGTCGACGGCGGGGGAGGTCGACGAGGTCGCGGCGGGCACGACGTCGGTGTCGAGGTCGGCTGCGGCGTTGTGGGTCTCGGTGCCGTCGCCGCCGCCGTCACCGCCGCTGTCCGAACACCCTGTCGCCGCCGAGGCGAGCAGGAGGACGGAGGCCAGGACCGTGACGGTCCTGGTGTGCTGCTTCATGTGGGTCTCCCTGATCGTCGGCCGCCCATGGGCAGCGCGCGGCCCGCCCGATCGGGGCCGTCGGTCTCAGTCCAGCTCAGGGCCGCAGGACGGACCAACCGAGCGGGGCCGTTCGGATGCCGGATGCCGACGGGCAGCCGCGGGATCCGCGACCGGACGGGCACGTCGAGGGCGGGCGGCGGCCTCGCGGGAGCCCAGGCCGACCCGTCGTGGAGCTCCCACCGGTGACGCAGAGGAGCCGACGGCCACCGTGGGGCGGCCGTCGGCTCCTCGCAGCGGGGCGCTGACGCCCCGGGTCAGGTCAGTTCGCGTTCACCAGCTCGTGCGCCGGGACGGTCACCGTCCTCGCGTCCGGCTTGCCGCCGAGGACGATCTTCCGCAGCGCGCTGTTGTTGTCGAGGCTGGTCTCCTTCAGCCGCTTCGCGGGGTTGGCCAGTACCTGGATGTAGTACGTGCCGTTGGGCACGTCCGTGATGTCGAAGGACTGGCCCGGCAGGTCCTGGGAGTACGTGTCACCGGAGCCGACGTCGAGCACCTCGCGGACGGAGATGGAGTTCTCCTCGCCACAGGCGGTGGACAGGTCGGTGTTGTAGGGGTGCCAGTTGGCGTTCTTCACCGTGTAGTCGATCGCGTCGGTGTTGGCCAGGCAGAAGGCCTCCTTGCCGCTGCGCACGGCCTCCTTCTTGTCCGCCTTCAGCAGCCGGTAGCTGGCGAAGTCGGTGAAGTGCCAGTGCACGTGTCCCGGACGCGGGTCCCATTCCATGGTGCCGGTCGGGGTGTAGCCGACCTGCTTGCCCTTGGCGTCGTAGAAGTACTGGTAGGCGTCCATCTTCGACTTGCCCGGCGAGCGGAAGCCGTCCACCACCAGCTGCGCCGGACCGGCGTTCCACACGTTGGCGCTGAAGGCCAGGTAGTCCTTGCCGGGGATGTCCTTCTCCCCGTCGGTGACGACGATGCCGTAGGCCGGCAGCGAGCGCAGGTCGGGCTTCGGGACGTCCGGGACGGCGGGCTTGCCGGCGGGCCGCTTCGCCAGCGGCTGGAGTGCGGGAGCCTTGCGCGAGCCGTCGGTCTGGCCTGCCGTGTCGCCGACCGGCATGGAGCGCGCGGCCTGCTTCTTCTTCAGCGCCCAGGGCAGGGCGGGCGGCGCCGCCTTGAGCGGTCCGTGGCCCACGTTGTACGAGGGGCTCGCCCCGCTGGTGACCGGCGCCGCGGCCTGGGCGGGCGTCGGGGCGTGCCCCGGACCGTGGTCCGCGTGCGCGGCCGGGGTCCGGTGGGCGGTTCCGTGGCCGGCGTGCTCGCCCGCCGTCGCGGACCGGGAAGCGGCCGACGGGGTGGCGGCACCCTGGTCGTCCTCGTAACTCCGCTCCACCACGGTCACCTTGACGGTGGCGGGCTTGTTGGCGATGCCGAACAGGTCACGGTACTTCTTGGCGACGCCGACCTTGGCGGTGTAGGTCCCGGCCTTCAGTGGCACGGCATCGGTGTAGGAACCCGCGTAGGTGTTGGCCGCCCAGCCCTTCTCGACGCCCCACACCGAACCGAGGGTGAACGGGTTGGTGGGGCAGCTCTCCGGATACTTGGAGGTGGCGGGCGCGTCGGGGCGTACCCGGCCGCTGGCGTTGTTCGGGCAGAAGTCCTCGGTCCGGTTGAGGACCTTCTTGCCCTTCTGGTCGGTGATCGTGATCTCCGCGAAGCCGGGCAGCCCGGAGAAGTCCTTCACCGTGCCCTTGGGCAACGTCTTGGCCTTGGCCTTGCCGCCCTCGTACACGGTCTGGGTGACGGTCACCGGGTCCTTGTAGGACTTCCTGGTCACCTTCAGCTCCAGCGGCCTGCCCTCCGCGGTGAGGTAGGTGCCGAGGTCGAGGTAGACGCCCGGATCCTCCTTCCAGGAGGTGAGCGTGAGTGAGTTGGTCGCGGCGATGAGGCTCAGCTTGGGCCCTGTCGCGGCCTTCGCCGGCTCCGCCGTGGCCGCCACGAGTCCGGCGGTCACGGCCATGGCGGCGACGGCCGTGGTGCCCGCGAGCAGCGGACGCCGCAGCCGGGTGGTGCGCGTTCTGGTCATCGATCCCTCGTCCTTCGAGTACTGGGGGGTGCTGTGGGAAGGAAGCAGGCGGGCACGTTGCTGTGCCCGCGCTGTGAGAGGGAACGACGGGTTGCCCGGTTGTCCAGGAGGTGGGAAACCGCGGGAGGTTGGCCGGAACTAGTGGCTGAGCGGCAGTTCGGCGAGGCCCTGCCAGCCGGTGGGGGCGAGGCCGACCACGTGCAGGGTGTTGATCTCCGTGGTGATCGGGAGGGCGGCGGCGGTCCGGCGGGCGATGTCGGCGGCGGCCCGCGGATCCGCGTCCAGGGCGACGGTGAGGTGGACCGGTGGACGGGGACCGAATCGGCCGCCGTAGGGGACCTGCGCCGGAAACGCCGTACGAACGGCGTCGGCCAGTGGGCTCAGTTCGGGCACCGGCACTCCGACGAACCCGCCGGTCCGTTCGACCGAGGCCAGTCCGAGGCGGACCGGGCCGACCGGCAGCGCGAGCCGCAGCCGGTGCAGCTCCGACTCGTCCACCTCGCCGGCGGGCAACCAGGGGTAGAGCAGCGTGGCGTGTGCGGGCAGGCCCGGTCGCACCGCCTGCCCGTCCGTCCCGGCGGCCGACCGCAACAGCGGCTCGGCGTCCGGCAGCAGCGCCACCACCGCCGTCGTTCCCGCCGTGGCCGCCTTCGCCGGTCCACGAGCCGGACGGGGGTTCACGGCCGGAGGTCGCGCCGGTACCAGGTGCCCGGCTTGCCGCCGAGATCCGCCGGGGCGGCGGGCCCGACCGGGACGAAGCCGGACTTGACCAGGACTTTTTGGGACGCGGGGTTGTCGTGGGCGGTGGCCGCGCGCAGGGTGCGCAGTCCGTGCGTCGCCGGTGCCGTCCGGCACAGCTCCTGGACGGTCGCGGTCGCCACGCCTTGGCCGGCGACCCGCTCCGCGACCCGGTAGCCGAGTCGGGCGCCACCGTCCTGGAGGTCGTACAGGTTGAACCTGCCGAGTACCGAGCCGTCCTCGACGACCAGCAGGTAGAAGACGCAGACCCCGTCCTCCTGCTCGGCCAGCGCCGCTTCGTACCGCTCGGTGAACCGGTCGAAGAAGTCGTCACCGCGGTCGGAGATCGAGGCGGCGAAGTAGGCGCGGTTCGCCAGCTCGAAGGCCAGGACCGCCGGTGCGTGGTGGGCACGCAGCCGCTTCAGCTCGGGCATCACCCGACTCTACCTGGATGCGGGTTGATCGACGATGATCAAAAGTGGGTAGGGCAGGAACGAACGACGGAGCTCTGACGACTCAGCCGGAGTGCTGGGCCCGGCAAGGGGGATGCGATGGCCAAGGCGGTACGGGCCTCACTCGGAGAGATGTGGATCACGTGTCAGGTCTGCAAGAGTGATCTCTTCCGCGAGCGGGGGGTCAAACTCAACAGCACGGGCGGGGAGTTGTTCAATCTGGCCTGGGCGGACGAGACCGCCACGGGGCTGATCTGCCTGCGTTGCGGTTTCGTGCACCTCTTCGTCAACCGGCAGATACAGCTGCACCGCGCCAAGGACTGAAGCACGCGCGGGCGGCGGGGTCAGGCGCGGCGCGCGGCATCGCCGAGGTGGGTCACCGCCGTCCGCCAGGCGGTGGTCACCGCGGCCCTGGCCCCTGCCGTGCGCGCGGCGTGGTCACCGGTCAGTTCCAGCGGTGCGCCGACGTGGACGTGGAGAGCCGGTCGGCGCACGGGAGCCGTGACGAGACCCGCGAGTTGCTTCACCGCCCGGCCCGAGGTGATCCGGCGGGCGCCTGCCTGTCCCACGGGCACCAGGGGGGCTCCGGTGCGCTCGACGAGCCTGGACAGGCCGCTGCGGAAGGGGCCGGGGGGTGTCTCCGCGGCGTCCCTGCGGTGGGGCAGGCCGCCCTCGGCGTAGAGGAGGACCAGCCGCCCCCGCTCCAACGCGTCGACTGCCGAGTCCAGTGCGGCCGCGGCCCGCCGGTCGCCGCGCACGACGGGGATGTGTCCCTCCCGGGCGAGGGCCCGGCCGAGGACCGGGACGCGCCACAGTCCGGCGGCCGCCATGACGACCGGCTCTCCGCCGAGGCGGCGGAGGGCGGCGATCACGACGGCCGGGTCCGCGAGGGAGGTGTGGTTGGCGGCGATGATGCTGCCCGGCGCGAGTTCGGCACTCGGGTCGGCGGTCAAGGACAGACGGCCGACGGCGGGCACCAACAGGTCCGCGATGCGGCTGAGCATGAGCAGTCTCCCGGTCCCGGCGATGTCGGTCTTCATCGTCGGTGGCGGGCGACGGTGTCGGCATGAGTCGTCGTACTCATCTTCGTCATCGCGCCGGCGGTACGGACTACCGGCCGTCGTCACCGTCGCGCAGGGCACGGACCATGCTCCGCAGGCTGCGGAACGCGCTCGACTGCTCGGCCTCCGTCATGCCGGACAGCATCCTGACCTCGACCGACCGGACCGCTGCCGTCGCCTTCTCCAGGCTCCGTCGTCCGCGCGGGGTGAGCCGCGCGGGGAGGGCCTTCCCCACGGGCGCCTCCGCGGGCCTGGTCACGTAGCCGTCTCGTTCCAGGGCCTGGAGCAGCACGTTCATCGTCTGCCGCGTCACGAACGCGCCCCGCGCCAGCTCGGAGTTGGACAGGCCCGGCCGCTGCGCCAGCAGTTCGAGGCAGGAGTAGTGCGTCACGCTCATGCCGAGTGGCCGCAGCACCTCCTCCATGGCTGTGCGCAGGGCGCTGGAAGCCTCCTTCAGCAGGTAGCCCAGTGAGGCGTCGAGGTCGACGCCGGCATCCTTTTGACTCATGTCAGCATTCTGACATACCGTCTCGTGTCAGGAATCTGACACAGACAGAAGGAGCATCGTCATGCCCGCCACCGGCCCCGACTTCCTCTCCCTCCAGGTACGCGACCTCGACACCTCCCAGGCCTTCTACGAGCAGTACCTCGGCCTCGTCCGCTCACCGGCGGGACCCGCGCACGCCGTCGTCTTCGACACGAAGCCGATCGCGTTCGCGGTGCGCGACATCGCGCCCGGCACCGACCTCGGCTCCGCCGCCCGGCCCGGCATCGGTGCCGCGATCTGGCTCCACGCCACCGACGTCCAGCGGACCCACGACGCTCTCGCCGCCGACGGCCACACCATCGTCTCCGCGCCGGTCGACGGCCCCTTCGGCCGGACCTTCACCTTCGCCGACCCCGACGGCTACCACATCACCCTCCACGACCGGGCCTGACGAACGCGTTCAGGATCCCCCGCAGGTCGTGGTACGACAGGGTGGTCGGCGATTCGGGCGGTGCCGCGGGAAGGCGACCGCGGCGCGGGTAGCCGTCGGGGACACCCCCGACGAGGGCGGTCACGGCTTCCGGCACGATCTGCCGGTCGCCGACGGCCCCGCCGCAGCGGACGAGTTCGCCGAGGCGGGCCACGTCGCGCGCGGTGGCACTGAAGCCCCCGCAGGCCGCCTCGGCCCCGTCCGTGTCGACGAGATAGTAGGCGTCCTCCTCCGCCCCGATGCGGGACCAGATCATCTCGGACATCAGCGCCGAGGTGCTGAGACCGGTGATCCGTCGCAGGACCTCGGCGAGTGCCTCGACGTTGCCGTTCTCGTAGCGGAACTCCGTGCCGGGCTCGCCGGCGGCCCGGGCGGTCGCGAGGTGTCGCGGATGGTCGCGGGCCCCGAGCAGCCGTAGGGGCGCAGACGCGGGGCGAGGACGGCGAAGTAGCGCCGCGCCTCCAGGGCCTCGTCGTCCCCTACCCCGCTCATGATCCGCCGGTACGGGCGGCGGGGAGGACGGTGGTCCAGTCGGTGATGGTGACGGTGGTGCCCCGTCCGGGACGGCTGTCGAGGGTGAACTCCTGGACGAGCCGCTTGGCTCCGCTCAGGCCCAGGCCCAGGCCGCCGCCGGAGGTGTATCCGTCGGTCATCGCCAGCTCCGGGTCCGGAATCCCGGGTCCCTCGTCCGTGAAGGCCAGCCGCAGTCCGCGGCCGGCACCGTCTTCGAGGTGTGTCATCTCCACGTGCCCGCCGCCGCCGTGCACGAGCGTGTTGCGGGCCAGTTCGCTGGCCGCGGTCACCAGCTTCGTCTGCTGCACCAGGCTGAAGCCGAGGCCGGCCGCGGCCTGGCGTACTTCGTGACGGACCCAGGCCAGGTCGGCGTCCGAGCCGATGTGCAGACGTGTGGTCGCGGCGGATGCCGAGGCGGATGGGGCATGCATCACACACCCCCTTCCGGGGGAACGGGGAGAGCGGACACAGGGGCTCGTCCCAGCAGGGACAGGGCCGCTTCGACGTCCAGGGCGGTCACCGGGCCGGGCAGGGTCAGGCCCAGCTCCACCAGGGTGATGGCCACGGCAGGGCGCATCCCGGCCAGGACCGTGCGCGTGGCCAACAGGCTCGCGGCCGCCGCGATCTCGGCCAGGACGCGGCCGAGGAAGGAGTCGACGATCTCCACGCCGGAGATGTCTATCACCACGCCTTGCAGGGGCGCGGGGCCGGAGGCGATGCGGTGGGCCAGGTCGTCCTGCAGTTGTTCGGCCGCCCCGTCGTGCAGTTCTCCCCGCAGCGTGACCAGCAGGACGTCCCCCAGCGCGAGCACCGGCACGGGCGCCGGCGCCGGCCGGGAGGTGGGGAGCCCGGTCACGGAGCGCTCGCTCCCGCGGCCGGACGCGGGGAGACGACGATGCCCTGCCGGGTGAGGGCGTGCGCCAGGGCGTCGGCCAGGGAGGCGCGCGTGGTGATCGAGCCGAGGTCGATGCCGAGGTGGACGATGGTCTGGGCGATGGCGGGACGGATCCCCGAGACGATGCATTCGGCCCCCATCAGGCGGGCCGCGGCGACGGTCTTCATCAGGTGCTGCGCCACGAGCGAGTCCACGGTCGGCACACCGGTGATGTCGAGGATGGCGTACCGGGCGCGCTGGCCCACGATCGCCTCCAGCAGGTTCTCCATCACGACCTGGCTGCGGGCACTGTCCAGGGTGCCGATGAGCGGCACGGCGACGATGCCTTCCCACAGCCGTATGACCGGGGTGGCGACCTCCAGCAGTTGCTCGCGCTGGCGGGCGATCAGCTCCTCCCCGGCGTGCACCGTCGTCTGCAGCACCACGAGGCGGAGCGTGCCCATGAGAACCGTCAGCGCCACCAGGCAGGCGTGCGTCCGCTCGACGGCGTCTTCGTCGAAGTCGGCCCGCAGCAGCGCGCCGACCGGCTCGCGCAGGCCGGCGATCTCGTCGGCGATCTGCGACGGGTTCTGCCCGGCCCGGCTCCGGGAGGCGGACATCCGCCCCAACTGGTCCCGCACCGCGCCGAAGCCGGGCGCCGTGACGTCCTCCAGCCGACCGGTGCGGGCCACCTCCGCCAGGGCGTCCACCACGGCCTTGCACGCCTCGACCGCCTCGTCCCTGGAGACGGTGAAGACCGTGCGGAACAGCGCGGCGTCCGCCCACCGCTGGGCGATCTGCTCGCGACGGCGTTCCAGGAAGGCGCCCAGTTCCTGCGCCGTCCCGAGGGCCGTGTCGTGCTCCGCCACCTGCATCGTCTCCTTGCTGTGCCCGGTACCCGGCCGCCGAACGACGGGCCATGAGGCAATAATTGTCGGATGACAAACATTAGCGTGATGCAACGTTAGCGTGATGCGCCGGGTGGAACAACACGCGATCGTCGCGACCGGACGGCCTCGACCGGTCAGCCGTCCCGTCTTCCGTACCAGTCCAGGCACATGACCAGGGCGTCGTCGTCCGGCACGGTCTCACCGCGGTGGCCGGTCAGCTCCCGCAGGATGGCGCGCGGCACCTCCGCGGCAGGCAGCAGCCTGGTGGCGTGGATGGCGCCGGCGAGGGCCGCTTCCCCGTAGCTCTCCCCCTTCGGCGAGGCCACCGCGTGGACGCCGTCACTGACGCAGACGAGCCGGTCACCGGGTTCCACGGGGAAGTCCTGCGCCACGTAGTCGGTCTCCTCGAACATGCCCAGGGGCAGTTGGGCCTCGAAGGCCACACGCTCCACCTTGCCGTCCCGCAGCCGCAGCAGCTGGGGGGAGCCGGCGTCCACCACGCTCGCCCGGCCGGCGGCCAGATCGAAGTCGAACATGAGGACGGACAGGTAGGAGCGCCCCCGGTAGTGCGCGTAGACCGCCTGATCGGCCAGAGCGGCCTGGTCGGCGATGGAAATGCCGGCGCGTCGCGCGTTGCGCAGCGCGTTGATCGCCAGGCTCGTCAGCAGGGACGCCTCGACGCCCTCGCCCATGCCGTTGGTCACGTACAGCATCAGATGGTCGGCGGTGGCGGACCAGTCGAAGTTGTCGCCGTAGATGGCATAGGCGGGCTCCAGCTGTGCACCCAACTCGTACTCGGGACGGGAGCAGGAACGGCCGGGCAGCAACTGCCACTGCATCTCGGCGGCCAGTGTCAGCCGGTCCCGACGCCGCGCCTGCAGGTAGAGATCGGTGTCGCGTTCCGCCACGACCACCTCGTGCCCCAGTACGGAGGCGATCTCTGCCAGCTCCGACTCCCACTCCCGGGCCGCGTCCGTGCCGGGCAGCGTGACGCTCAGCACGCCGAGCCGGTCGCCGCGCACACTGACCGGGAGGTGCAGGCGCGCCCGCCCGCCCCCGGCGTCCTCGCGGTAGGGACTCTGCGAGCCGAAGGCCCGCCCGGCGGGACTGTTGTGCACCGACACCGGCTCCATGGTGTGCGGGAGCACCGACACCGGCTGAAGCACGGTCAGGCCGTAGTCCGCCATGAACAGCTCGACGTCCTCCGCACCATACTGCTCGGCCAGTACGGCACGGATGGCGTCGAGCAGCTCGTGCGGGGCCGCCGTACGCAGGGCGCGCTCTGTGGTCACAAATCTGTTCATGAGGGGAAATGCACCTTCCTTTCGTCCTGCAACGGAACGCGTCGGGCTCACGGAGTCGCACAAGCGGCTCCGGACCGTCTGTACGCGGCGAGTGCGCCTAGTACGCTGGCAGGCACCCCAGCGCCTGCGAGAGTGTGATCGTGACTGTCTTCCGCCGCCCGGAGCCCGACGAGGTCGCGCGCGTGACCACGACGGCCGTTGAGCTGCTGGAGGTCGTGTGGGGGCGGGCTTCCACGGCGCCCACGTCGGCCTCCCAGCTCCGCGTGCTGCATATCCTCGAGCACCACGACGGCATCAACCTGCGCACCCTCGCCGAGTCCCTCGCCTCCACGCCACCGTCCACCAGCCGACTGTGCGACCGCCTGCACGCGGCCGGATTCGTCGAGCGGGTGACGCGTCCGGAGGACAGGCGCGAGGTGCGGCTGCACCTCAGCAGCCGGGGCCGAGCGTTCCTCGCCGACCTGCGCGTCCGAAGGGAGAAGGAGCTGCGGAAGGTGCTGGCGGACATGCCCGCCGCCAAGCGAGTGGCCCTGCTGGAAGGGCTGGAGGCGTTCTGCGACACCGCGGCGGCGCAGACGCACGGTGACGTGACGGACTCCAACAGCCGCACCGCCTGACCGGGCGCCGGCAGCACCGGCGGCCCCGCACGCAGGCGACAGCGCTCGACGCGCGGAGTGGTTCCCGCCCATCGGAGCATCTCAGGTCCTCTCCCCTCGTACCCGACCTCGCCACCCTGTTGCCGATGACTATTGTTGTCAAATGGCAACTAAGCGCGTGTGACCCTTGCCCTGACCCGTGTACCCGCTCACGGCGAGTTCTGCCACGTCTGTGTGCCATGTCGCTCCGCCCCGGACGGGGCTGGGCCGCGCGCCCGCCCCCGTCGAGGCGTGGCGCGGGTGGTTCAAGGGCTCGTTGCCGCTACCGTCGGGGGGCACAAACCGGTGCATATGCAACACGGCACCGGGCATGGCTCACTGGTGGGAGGCAGGCGTGGCCGTCACGCACGATCTGGCCGCGACTGCGTGGCCGGCCGTCCTGTCGGCCGTCGACAAGGTGTCCGAGGGGGACCTCGCCGCGGCCCGGGCGCAGATGGGGTTCTCCCTCGCCTGGCACATCGTCGTCGCGTGTCTCGGTGTGGGGCTGCCCGCGCTGACGCTGATCGCCGAGTGGTACGGCATCCGTACCGGAAACCCGGCCCACCGGCTCCTGGCACGCAGATGGGCCCGTGCGATGGGTGTGCTCTTCGCCGTGGGCGCGGTGTCCGGCACGATCCTCAGCTTCGAGATGGGGCTGCTGTGGCCGGGTCTGATGGGGAGGTTCGGCCAGGTCATCGGTCTGCCCTTCGCCCTGGAGGGCATCGCCTTCTTCATCGAGGCGATCTTCCTGGGCATCTACCTCTACGCCTGGGACCGCCTCCCGCCCCGGCGGCATCTGCTCACCGGGCTGCCGATCGTGGTGGCGGGTGTCGCCTCGGCGTTCTTCGTGGTCTGCGCCAACGCCTGGATGAACCAGCCCCGCGGCTTCGTGCTGCGCGAGGGGAAGGTCGTCGACGTGGACCCCTGGGCCGCCATGCTCAATCCCGCGAGCCCGCCGCAGACCGTGCACATGATCCTCGCCGCGTTCATGGTGGCGTCCTTCACGACGGCGGCGGTCTACGCGGTCGCTCTGCTGCGGGGCCGCCGGGACGCCTATCACAAGGCCGGGTTCTACATCCCCTTCACGCTGGGAGCCGCGGTGACACCCTTCCAGCTCGTCGTGGGCGACTGGGCCGCGCGGTTCCTGGCGGAGTTCCAGCCGGCGAAACTGGCGGCGATCGAAGGGGTGTTCACCACCGGTTCGCACGTGCCGCTGACTCTCGGCGGCGTCGCTCGTGACGACGCCCTGCGCTATGGCCTTGAGATCCCCAACGGCCTCTCCCTGCTGGTCGGCTACTCGCCGAGCACCGTGGTCCAGGGCCTGGACAAGGTGCCGCGCGGCCAGTGGCCGGCGGTGACGGGGGTGCACTGGGCGTTCGACATCATGGTGGGGATCGGACTGTTCCTGCTGGCCCTGGGCGCCTGGCTGCTGCTCTCCTGGTGGCGTGGACGCCGGAGCCGGGACGAGCTGCTGGACCAGCGCGGTTCCCGGCTGTTCCTGGTGCTGGCCGCGATCGGCGGTCCGGCCTCGGTGGTCGCGCTGGAGAGCGGCTGGTGCGTCACCGAACTCGGGCGGCAGCCCTGGATCGTCTGGGGAATCATGAGCGTGCGTGATGCCGTGAACCCGGCGCCGGGCCTCATGACCGGACTGTGGCTGGTCCTGATCGTCTACGCCGGCATGACCGTCGCCACCGTCTATGTACTCCGCCGCCTCGCCAAGGGCACCGCCGTGCCCCTGGCTCCGCAGGAGCAGGACGTCGAAAGCTATCCCGTCGTATGACCACCCCTGTGACCGGCCCTGTGACCGGCCGTACGACCGGCCCGGGGTCTCCCGGCGCGCCTTGCCGTCCACGCCGCCCGGAGCACTCCCCCGCCGACCGCTTCCACCCCCTGAACCGCTTCTCGCGCCGCTCAGGCGGCCGGCCTCGGAGGTGACCGTGCTCGCAGACACGGCTCTTGCTGTCATGTGGGTGGGCCTCACCTGCTACGCCCTGTTCGGCGGGGCGGACTTCGGGGCCGGCGTGTGGGACCTGCTCGCCGGCGGGTCCCGGCGCGGACTGCCCCAGCGCCGCCTGATCGAGCACAGCATCGGTCCCATCTGGGAGGCCAACCACGTATGGCTCATCTTCGTGATCGTGCTGCTGTGGTCGGCGTTCTCCCCCGTGTTCGCCGCCGTCTTGTCCACGCTCTACCTGCCGCTGACGCTCGCGGCTCTCGGCATCATCGCGCGCGGGGCCGCCTTCGCCTTCCGCAAGGCGAGCACCGAGCTGTGGCAGCAACGGCTCTTCGGGGCCTTCTTCGCCCTGTCCTCCCTGGTCACACCGTTCTTCCTCGGCGCTGTCGCCGGGGCGGTCGCCTCCGGGCGGGTACCGCCGGGCCTCGCCGCCGGCAACGTCATCACCAGCTGGCTCAACCCCACCTCCGCCCTCGGCGGCGTCCTCGCGGTCACCGCCTGCGCCCATCTCGCCGCGGTCTACCTGTGCGCCGACGCCGCCCGTGACGGCGAACGGGAGCTCGCCCCGGTCTTCGCCCGTCGCGCCGTCATCAGCGGGCTGGTCAGTGGCGCCGTCGCGGGAGCCGGAGTCGCCGTGCTGCACGCCGACGCCCCCGAGCTCTTCCACGGTCTGACCCACCGCGCGCTGCCGCTGGTCGTCCTCAGTGCCGTCGCCGGTCTCCTCGGCCTCGTCCTGCTGCACCGCAACCGCTTCGTGCTGGCCCGTCCCGCCGCGGCCCTGGCGGTCGCCGCGATCCTGTGGGCGTGGGGCGCGGCGCAGTACCCCGCGATGCTGGTCGGCGGGACGACGGTCGAGCAGGCCGCCTCGGACGGTGCGGTCCTGGCGGCCTGCCTGGTGGTGCTGGCTGTGGGAGCCCTGCTGCTCGTGCCCTCGCTGTGGCTGCTGTACGCCACGTTCCAACGGCGCACGCCTGCCGCCGGGACCGGCTCCCGGCCCTCCGCCGACTCCTGACGGGCGTCGCTCGGCCGAAGGGTGGGGTCAGTCCATGTCGGGCAGGTGGTCCCGCTCCAGGGCCCGCATGGCGTGGGACGCGTTGAAGGGGAGGATCGTGACCGCCACGTGCGGCAGTTGCTCCAGCGTTCTCGACATCTTCTCCCCGGTGCCCCGGTGGAGGAGCTTGCCGAGGGCGTTGGCGTACATCCGCCGGGGCACGAGCACCGTCAGGGACGTCTCCCCGTCCTCCGTGGTCCGGACGGCCAGTTCCCGCATCGCGTGACGGAGTCGGCGGTCGGGGCACGCCACCAGTTCCAGCTCGACCGAGGTCGCGGACGTCGACGCCCAACGGGCGGACAGTCGGCGCGCGTGTGCCTCGTCGATGGCGAAGTGCACGGCCCGTACGCTGTCGGGCCGCAGCTCGTGGGCGTACCGCAGGGCCTTCAGAGTGGCCAGGTCCAGCGTCTCGACCAGGACGAGGACCCGGTGGCGGCGCATGCGCGGGCGGTCCGCGCCCGCGGGCAGCCGCTCCAGGGCGGCGGCCTCGCGCCGGTACTCGCGGTTGATCCGGATCAGTACCCAGACCCCGAGGGGGAAGACCACGACGACCAGCCAGGCGCCCTCGGTGAACTTCGTGACGGCGAAGATCAGCACCACGGCCGCGGAGACGAGCGCCGCGAGCGCGTTGACCGTGATCTTCACCCGGCGCAGTGATTCGCGCCTGCGCAGGTGGTAGGCGGTGAGGCCGGCCCCGGCCATGGTGAAGGCGGTGAACACGCCGATCGCGTAGAGGGCCACCAGCCTGTCCACGTTGGCGCCCGTGCCGAGCAGCAGGGCCAGCGAGAGAGCGGCCAGCGTGACGATGCCGTTGGAGAAGGCCAGCCGGTGCCCGCGCCGGGTGAGCACCCGGGCAGGAACCGGTCCTGCGCGACGAAGCTGGCCAGGTACGGAAAGCCGGTGAAGGGGGTGTTGGCGCCCGTGTAGAGGACCAGCGCTGTCGCCAGCTGGACGAAGACCAGGCCGACCGTCCCCACGGTGCCGTTGCCGAAGGCGAGCCGCGCCTCCTGCGCGATGACGGTCGGGGTCCCGTCGGTGTACGGGACGGCGTGGGTGAAGTGCGCGAGGGTGGAGACACCCAGGACCAGCACGGCGAGCACGCAGCTCATGGCGACGAGGGTGTGCCGGGCGTTGCGGCCCTGCGGTTCGCGGAAGGCGGAGATGCCGTTCGAGATCGCTTCGAGTCCGGTGAGGGACGAGCCGCCGTTGGCGAAGGAGCGCAGCACGATGAAGAGCGACGCACCGTAGAGCCAGCCGTCGCCAGGAGTCCCCAGGGGCACGACACCCGGAGCGTTCAGGTCGGCGTGCGGCAGCTCACCGACGAGTCCGCGCACCGCCGCGACGAGGAAGACCAGGCCCATCGCGGCGACGAAGAGGTAGGCGGGCAGCGCGAACATCCGGCCCGCCTCGCGCACCCCGCGCAGGTTCCCGTACCCCAGCAGCACGATCACCAGCACGGAGACCGGCAACTGGAGGTGGTCCAGCCCCGTCCAGCCGTTGCCGACGAGGTGGGCGAGCGAGATCAGCGCGCTCGTGCCGGCCGACACCTGGACGGCGACGGTGACGACGTAGTCGACGAGCAGGGCCACCGCGGCGACCTGCGCGACGTTCGGTCCGAAGTTCTCCCGGGCCACCACGTAGGAGCCGCCGGCCCGGGTGTAGATCGTGACGACATCGCTGTAGCAGAGCGTCAGCAGCAGCAACACCAGCAGGATCGCACCGGTCACCGGCATGACCATCGTGAAGGCGGCCGCTCCGGCAACCGGGACGAGTACCCGGAGCATCTCCTCGGAGCCGTAGGCCGACGAACTGATGCAGTCGGACGCGAGCACACCGAGTGCCGTCCGGTTGCTCAGTTTCTCCTCGCTGACGCGTTCGGTGGTGAGCGGGTTGCCGAGCAGACGCCGCTTGACGCGGTACATCGGCCGATCGAGAGTCATGCTGCCATGACACCCGGCGGCCGGCCCGGAACCGGGTAGGCACCACCGGCAGGCACCCGGCGCACTCGACAGGTCCCCCGGGACGGCGGCGAGCCGGCCCTCACCGACCAGGGCGTGTCACGGCGTTCCCGGAGCACAGCCCCACCAGGGCGTCCGCCTGGGAGAGCCCGCTCTCCTCGACCACGCCGCGCACACTCTGGGCCTCGCGGACCACGGCGAAGGCGACCCGTCCGCCGGAGTCCGTCCGATAGCCGTACACAGCGGGTCGCGGCAGGGAGTTGTAGGAGAAGGGCGAGGAGAAGTAGTACGCCCCGGTGTCGTACAGCGCCACCACGTCGCCCGGCTCGACGGCCGGAAGCTCGCGCCCGGTCGCCGTCAGGTCGCCGGCGAAGCAGCACGGGCCCGCGATGTCGACGACCTCGGTGGGGCCCGGCTTGGGCCGGCCCGCCGCGTCGAACACCCCTACGCGCAGCGGCCAGGCGTCCGGCATGAAGACCGTGCGGGTGGCCACCTGGGCACCGGCGTGCGTGACCGCGATCCGCCGGCCCCCGGCCGACTTGGTGTACTCGACGATCGAGCCTATGGTGCCGCTCTTGGCGAGCAGGGAACGGCCGAACTCGGTGATCAGGGCGTAGCGGCCGTCGAAGAGGCCGGGTACCGCGGTGCGGAGCTCGGCGACGTAGTCCGCGTAGGTCGGGCGGTCGTCCTCGTCGTCGAAGTTGACCGGCAGGCCACCGCCGATGTCGAGTCCGGTGATCTGGGCGCGCCCCAGTTCCGTGTTGATGCGCTCGGCCAGTTCGTACGCCGCCCGCACCCCCTGGGCGATGAGCGGCAGCGGGCAGCCCTGGGAGCCGACGTGGGCGTGCAGCCGGTTGAGCCACGGCCGGCGCGCGAAAGCCTCGATCACCGCGTCGACGGCTCCCTCGTCACGCAGCGCGACGCCGAACTTGGAGGTCGCGGTGGCCGTGCTCATCGCACCGATGGCACCCGCTCCGACCTGCGGGTTCACTCGGAGTCCGATGGGCCCGCAGGCCTCCCGGCCGGCCAGCAGGCGGTCGACGCGGGCCATCTCCTGGAAGTTGTCCAGGTTGATCGCGATCCCGTGGGCCAGGGCGAAGTCGAGCTCCTGGACGGTCTTGGCGGGGCTGTCGAAGACCAGCCGGTCGTGGGTGAATCCGGCCGCCAGCGCCTGCTCCAGCTCCCCGGGCGAGGCCACTTCGCACCCCATGCCCGCCTCCGCGAGCAGCCTCAGTACGGGCACCAGGCCGCACGCCTTCGCCGCGAACGTGTGCTGCGCCGCGGCCGGTCCGTGGAACGCCTCGTTCAGCGCCTCGACGGCGGCGAGCACACCGTCGACGTCGAGGAGACCGATCAGCGGCGCGTGCGGGCCCAGCAGACCGTCCTTGACGGCCCGTGCGAGCGCGGCCTCACGGGCGGCGCCGCGCCGGTGGACGGAACCGGAAGTCACGGGACCAGAGGTCACGGAACCGGAAGTCACTGTCAACACACTCCAGACGTGTCGGTCCTCACGGCGTTCGTCGGGCGGTCTGCCGTCCTGTCCCGCCCAGCTTCGGTCCGCGGCACCCGCCGTGTCTTCGTTCCCCTCGCCCAGGGTGGGCTCGGATTGCTGTGCACGACGACAACCAAACGATCACTCTTCTTGCGTGGTCGCGACACTCGAGGGACCGGGAGCCTCACCCCGGTCGCCGCGCCAGCCGCAGCCCGATGTCCGCCAGGAGGCGCAGGGTGGGGTCCGCCAGGTCGACGCCGAACAGCTCCCGGGCCCGCCGCAGCCGGTACCGCAGGGTGTTCGGATGCACGTTCAGGCACCCGGCCGCCGCGCCCGTGTCACCGAACGCGTCGAGGTAGGCGGCGACCGACGCGCCGTACTCCGAGCCGTGTGTCCGGTCGTGCTCCACCATGGCGTGCACCGGGCCCGGCAGGCTCTCCCACAACGGCGCGACCCGGTCGAGCACCCGCAGCGCGGACACCTCGGGGACCAGTTCACCGAACGCCGCCGCCGCGGACACCACGTCCACGGCCGGCAGTCGCGCGGCACGCTCCTCCAGCACCCGCACCACCAGCTCCGCGGCCTCGCGCGACGCGGGCAACTGCGACAGGTCGGCCGTCACCGGGCCGACGCCCGCGAACACCACGCCGCGCGGCACCGAGCGAGCCGCCGTCAGCAGGGCACGCGCCGGGTCCGTCTCGTCCTCCCCGGCCGGAAGCAGGACGTACAGTCGTCGCCCCGACCTCGCCGTCACACAGCCCGGCCGGTACGCCGCGGCCTGCAGCGCGAGCACGTCCAGCACCCGCTGCTCGGCGGCGCCCCCCGCTGCCGCGGACGGCGCACCGGTCCGTTCCGGAGCGTCGTACGCCTCCGCGACCATCACCGTGTACGGCCGACCCGGCGCGACCCCGGCCTCGTGCGCGACGCGCGCCGGCTGTCCGCTCCCGTCGAGCAGCGCGTGCACCGCGCCCTCTCGCGCCCTGGCCGCGGCCCGGCCCCAGGTCTGGTGGTGGGACAGATGCGGGACGGCGGCCCGCGCCGCCGTGTGCAGCGCCGCCGCCGCGTCCTCGGCCAGTGGCCGGCCGTCGGCGGCGGCCCAGAGCGACCCGAGGATCTCCGAGCCGTGGCGCACCGCCACGGCCAGCCGTTCCGCGTACCGGTCGTCGGCGGGCAGCCGTACGACGCCGTCGGTGCTCCACAGGGCCTGGAAGAAGCCGCTCTCGCGCAGCTCGTCCACCCGCCAGCGGGGGACCTCCTGCCCGAGGATCGTCAGCCTGCGCATCGGGTCGGGCTCATGGTCCATCCGCGAGTAGGCGAGCACCCTCGACCGGGGGTCCTCGACGGTGATCGCGCCGCCGACCAGGGCCGCCACCGTGTTGGCCAGCCCCGGCAGGTCACCGAGCCGCAGGCCCTCCATCCCGGTCGTCCCGGTCGGGGCACTGTGGGCCAGGGCGGTGCGCAGCTGACCGAGCACCTCCGTCCACCCCGGCGCCGGCCGCCGGGTGAGCAGCGCCGTACGGCCCGCTGCGGCCGCCTCCAGCAGCGCGGTCCGCGGCCCGCGAGTACCCCGCCTCAGCACCACGGCCGCGGCTTTGGCCCGGTCGGCGGCGCGCAGCACGTCGATCGCCTCCGGCGAGGCGGCGTCCACACCGACCGCGAGCAGGATCAGTCCGGACGCCGCCCAGGTGCCGTCGTCCCGCTCCTCGCCCGGGTCGTACAGCGCCACGTCCGCCACCGGCACACCGGAGCCGCGCGGCGCCACGACGACATCCAGCATGCCGGGGGCGATGAGACCGAGGATCCGGTCCAGCGAAGGCCCGCTGTCGGGCCGGTCGGGTTCCTGTGCTGCCATGCGTCCATCATGGTCGGTCGACTGGGGAGCTACGGGAAGCCGCCGGTCCGCGGTCCGGCCCAGGCCGTTCGGCTCGCGTCGCCCGATCACCCTCGTCGGGCGGCGACCCGTGCTCCGGGGTCCCCGTGAGACGGCTGGCGAGGTGGTACTCCACGGTCACCCCGCGATACTCCTTCCCCGGCTCCACACGTCGGGGCAGGTTGGTCCGCTCGGTGCGGGACACCGACTCGCGCGCTCCGGAGCCGGGGAAGGAGACCCGGGTCCGTGGTGACTCCTCGAAACGCAGCCGGGCGCCCCTGACGACCGCGTCGAAGGCGATGTCGGGGCCGGGGTCCGCGGGGTGCCCGGTGGAGGGCCCGGCGGCCGGTGACGCCGGCGCACCCGTTCACGGCGGCTCTTCGCGCTTTCCGACACCCCGGCGCGCGGTCGGTCGCGGCGCCCGGGGCCCGTCGTCGCGGGTGCGGCGCCGACGGGCCGGGTCTCCGCCCCCGGCCTCCTGCGAGGTGCGTGGAACGCTCCGCCCGGCAGCCCGTCCAGCGGCCCGTCCGGTCTCCCGCGCCGCGTCGCCCGCGCTCGCGCCGGCCCTGCCCGCCGCCCCGCCCATCTCGGCGACGGCTTCCCCCGCCCCGCCTGCGACGCCCTCGACGGCGTCGACGGTATCTCCATCTCCGACGTCCCGCGCGACCTCTCCGACGGCCTCGCCGGCGCTGCCGCCGAGGTCCTCGACGGCGGACCCGGCTCCCTCCCCGACCTGCCGCACGGCGCTCCCGGCACCCCGGCCCACGTCGTGCGCGGCCGACCCGATGCCGCGTGCCAGGTCCTCCAGGATCTGCGGATTGCGGTCGAGCGTGGTGAGAACCCGGTTGATGATCAGCGCGACGTTGTCCAGGCGGACCTTGAGCTGGGCCTGCGCCTCGACCCCCGAGATGCCGAGGTGGACCTGGCCGAGCGCCACGTCGGCGCCCACGTTCAGCTTGAGCAGGTCGAGCACCTCGGCCTGGAGGGACACCCGGGCCCGCAGGTTCTCCACGTCGAGGGTGAGCTCATCGACCTTGAGCTGGGGGACGTCCAGAAAGACATCGGGGCCGCCGTCCTGCGGAGGCCGCGCCGCCGATTCTTCGTCGTACGCCCCGTCGTCGTACGGCTCGTCGGTGTACGGCTCGTCGTCGTACGGCTCGTCGTCGTACGGCTCCGGCTCCTCCGCGGCGTCCGTCGTGCGGTCGCGCCCGTTCTCGGCGTGCTGCTGCATCGCTGCGCCTCCAGGAACTCGCCCTTCCCGATTTCACCCTGTTTCCACCAGTATGGCGCGAGCGGGGCGGGCTGGGGCGTCAGCCGTCGGTGACCGTCGTGGTCACCGGTGTGCCGATCTCGACGGTCCTGCTCACGGTGCACAGACGGTCGTGGGAGGCCTTGATGGCCCGGGGCAGGATCGCGCGGGCGCGCTCCGCCCCTTCGCCCTCGTCGTCCGGGAAGGCCACGGTGAACGCGACTTCGAGGTTCGTCATGCGATGGCCCAGGTCGTCGCTGACCTTGTCTCCCCTGACCGTCACGGAGAACCGGGTGGGCTCCGCGTGACGGCCGGTGGCGAGATCGACGTCCACCGCCGTGCAGCCGCCGATCGCGGCCAGGAACAACTCGACGGGGGTGAACCCGGCGTCCTGGTCGCCGTCCGGGGACGTACCGAACCGGATCGATGCGCCGTGGGAGTTGGTCGCCACGAACTGGCCGCTGCTGATGCGTTCGACGACGACGGAACGCTCCGAGTGTTCGCTCATACCGTTCACATTAGTCACCTCCAGGCAGGCCGGGGCGGTCAGTCCTCCCCGTCCCTGGCCCCGTCCCCGCCCCTGGCCCCGTCCCCGTCCCTGGCCCCGCCCCCGGCGTCGCCTTCGCCGTCGCTGTCCCGCAGCAGGCCGAGCTGGAGCGCGACGGCCGCGGTGTCGAGGGACCGGGGGAACGACCGCGGAGGCGGGGGAGCAGCACATGCCGCAGCAGGATGAGAGGAACGTCGTCGTACGCCGCGCCGACCGGCCCGGCGACCCGGGGTGGGTCGTGACGGCCCACGGCGAGACGTACGACCGGCAGTTCGGCTGGAACACCGACTTCGAGGCCCTGGTCGCCCGGATCGTCGCCGACTACGCCACCCGGCACGACCCGTCCCGCGAGGGGGCTGGATCGCCGAGGTCGACGGTCGGCGCGTGGGCTGCGTCTTCCTCGTCGCGGGCGACCGGCCGGAGGTGGCCAAGCTGCGGATCCTGCTCGTCACCCCGCGGGGCAGGGGCCTCCGCCTCGGCACACGCCTGGTCGGGGAGTGCCTCGACTTCGCCCGTGCGGCGGGCTACCAGCGGGTGACCCTGTGGACCAACGACGTCCTCGTGGCGGCGCGCAGGATCTACCAGAGCTTCGGGTTCACCCTCGCCGACGAGGAGCGCCACCCCAGCTACGGCCAGGACCTCGTCGGCCAGAGCTGGACCCTCGACCTGTGCGCTGGGGCCCCGGACACGTCCGCTACGCCGGTGGGGGCGGATTCCGGGGGCGACCCTGCCGGGTGACGCCGCCCATCCTCCGCCCCCTCCGGGCTCCGCCATGTGTCTCTACCAGCGGTACCAGCGGCCCTTGCGGCCTCCACTGCCGGCGGGACGGACGAGGAAGCCCAGCAGCCACAGGACGAGCACGATGACGGCGATCCACCACAGTGCCTTCAACGCGAAGCCCGCGCCGAAGAGAATCAGGGCCAGGAGAAGAACAAGAAGCAGGGGAACCATAGTTATCAACCTCCAGAGCACCGAATGCCCTTGAATCCACAGGACAAGCCCCCGAACTGCATGTGAGCCCGACCTCGTCCACACGGCGGGACTCGGACGTATGAGCCAAGGATGACAACACACCGTTTCCGCCTGCCGGGGCCTGTGTCGCTGCCAAGCTCCCGGTAGGGAAAGCGCGCCGGTGGGGGCGTGGGCGAGGTGGGGTGGGTGTGGACGAGCACGGTACTGCCGGACGTGCCGGTACGTGTGCCGAGCGGGGGCGAGGCACCGGTTCCGGGGCAGGCGCCCTGCCCCGGCACGTGGCGTGCGTGATGGACGGGAACGGCCGGTGGGCACAGCGGCGTTCACTGCCCCGGACGGCGGGCCATCGGGCCGCCGAGGCCACGGTCATCGAGATCATCGAGACGGCCCGGTCCGCGGGTGTCGAGTGGCTCACCCTGTACGCCTTCTCCACCGAGAACTGGAACCGGCCCGGGACGGAAGTCGACTATCTGATGGGCCTGGTCCGCCGGGTGGTGCGCAAGCACGCACCGCTCCTGCTCGCCCGCGGCGTCCGCTGTCGCTTCCTCGGGGTCACCGACCCGCGCATCCCCCGCGAGCTGGCCCAGGACTTCGACGACCTGACGACGTTGACCGACGGCAACCGGGGCATGACGCTGACCGTGGCGTTCGACCACGGCGGGCGCAGGGACATCGTCGAGGCCGCCCGGTCGCTCATCCGGAGCGGGAGGTCCGCGGACGAGGTGACCGAGCACCTCTTCGCCCAGCACCTGCCGTATCCCGACACACCCGACGTGGACCTGGTCATCCGGACGTCCGGCGAGCAGCGCATCTCCAACTTCATGCTCTGGAAGGTCGCCTACGCCGAGTGGACGTTCCCCGAGGTGCTCTGGCCGGACTTCCGGGCCCCCGACTTCCTGGCCTGCCTGCACACCTACCGGCGCCGCGACCGTCGCTTCGGCAGCCTGCCGCCCTGGACGAACGGAGACTCACGATGACGACCGACACGAGCCGCACGCACACCGGGCGCCCCGACGACGAACCGCCCCTGTTCGGGCCGGGTTCGCAGTTCCACGCCTTCTTCGACGACCCGCGCTGGGCCCTCGCCATCATCCGTGCGACCGTGCTGGAGGCGGCGCACCCCCAGATCGGTGCGGCCCTCGCCGACAACTCCACCTTCGTCGCCCATCCCTGGCGCCGGCTCCGCAACACCCTCCTCAGCATGCGGCGCATGTACAGCGGCGACCCGGCGGTACGCGAGCGGGAGGCCGCCCGGCTCAACCGGCTGCACGCACGCATGAGCGGCGAGGACTCCCGCGGCCGGCCCTACGACGCGATGGACCGCGCCACGCGCGCCTGGGTGGTCGCCACCCTGTTCGAGAGTGCCGTCACGATGTGCCGGTTGAGCGGCCAGCCTCTCGACCAGGACACGATGGAGCGGATGTACGCCGAGTACCGCGCGTACCTCGCCGCGCTCGACGGTGACGCCGGGGAACTCCCGGAGAGCCTCCAGGACTTCTGGGGGTACTTCGACCGGGTCGTCGAAGACGAGCTGGAGAACACCGAGGCGGCCCGCATCATCCTGTACCGGCTCTTCGACCACTTGCCCGCCCCGGCGCTGCTCGACGGTGCGCCGACCCTGTGGGCGGCGGGCAGGGCCGTCGTCGGACCGCTGCTCGGCGCGATCACGGTCGCCTCGCTCCCCGAGCCGTATCGACGGCGGGCCGGCCTGCCGGAGATGCCCGGCACCGAGACCCTCATGCGGGGTGCCTATCTCGCCGCCGGGCTGACCCGCTTCCTGCCCCGGGGCTGGCTCGACGCGGAGAACATCATCGAGCTGCTGACGCTCTCCCCCGGAGGCGACGACCCCCGCGCCCGGACCGCGACCGTCCTGCGCGACCGCATGAAGCGGGCCTCGGCCCTGCTGCGTCTGATCAGCCCACTGGGCGGCGCCCACGGCCCGGGTCCGGTGTCCGGGAGCGCGCACGAGGGCCGAGGCCCCGCGGAGGAGTTCTTCCACCAGGTCCTGGACCAGACCGGCGACGGCCACCTCGACTGGCCGGACCTCGCGGCCATGGCGCGGGAACTGTCCACCCGCCTGGACCTGGAGGAGCCGGAGGAGTCCCGGCTCTACGACGCCTTCGCCGCCTGGTGGCGCGAACTCCAGGACGCCCTCGACACCGACGGCGACGGCCGGGTCAGCGCCGCCGAGTACTCCGCCGCCGTGCCCTCCCTGGCCGGGCCCGCGCTGATCCGCGTCGCCGAGGTGCTGTTCGACGCGACCGACAAGGACGGCAACGGCACCATCGACGCGGACGAGTACCGGGCACTCTTCCGCACCGCCTTCCACCGCGACCCCGCCACCACGGACTCGGCATACGGCCGCAGCGCCTTCGTGGGCGACTTCGTCTCCTTCATGTCGGGTGGTCGCACGAGCTCCCCCTACGACCCCCTCTTCACCGACGCCTGAGCAGCTCCGGCAGGCCGGCAGGCCGTCACGGCCTCGCGTCGGAGCACGACCAGTGGCTCACCGCACGCCGCTCCGCACGCGCGAAGAAGACTGGGTTCCGGGAGATGAGATCCCCTTGGAGGCGGCGTTGGGCCGAACCCGGGGCCGTGAGGGGGTCTCACCCTGCGTCTTGACCTCTCGGCCTCTCGACCGCCGCTTCAATGGTGCTCCGGGGCCAGGATCGCCCAGACCTGCTTGTCGTGACGCACGCCGCCGTACGGCCACGCCTCGCGCCGCACGCCCTCCAGGGTCATGCCGAGCCTCTCGGCCACCGCGGCGCTGCGCTGGTTGTCCGCCCGGCAGTGCCATTCGGCCCGGTGCAGTCCTCGGGTCGTGAAGGCCCAGTCCAGCAACAGGCCGCAGGCCCGCGTGATCAGACCGTGGCCCTCGGCCGACGGCTCCAGCCAGCAGCCGATCTCGCAGTTGCCCAAGGCCGCGTCGAAGTCGGTGAACATCACACCGCCGACCAGCACTTCCTCGCGCCAGATGCCGTACAGGCGAGCCCCGTCGTCGGCCTGGCGTGCCGCATACCGCTGGAGAGTGGCCCTCGCCCCCTCCGTGTCGTCGGTGACGAACGCGGGCCCGACCCAGGGGCGGATGTGTTCACGAGCCCGGTCCAGATGGCCCGCGAACTCCTCGGCGTGCCACACCTCCAGCGGAGCGAGGCGAGCAGCGCCACCGAGCGACACCGAGAACATGAGACCTCCCCGTTTGCACAACGCTTGTTATGCCAATGTACCGTGGCGGCATGCCACGTACCAAGGGAGATCACGAGGCCCGGCGGCGGGACGTCTCCGCGGCGGTCTGGCAGGTCATGGCCACCCGCGGCTTCGCCGGTCTGACCCTGCGCGCCGTCGCCGCCGAACTCGGTGCGACCACGGGCCTGCTCACGCACTACTTCCCCACCAAGCGCGCCCTCGTCGCATACGCCCTCGACCTGCTGGAGCAGCGCACCCTCTCCCGCCCCCGCCGCCCCGCGGGCCGGGGCCTGGCCGCCCTCCGGGGCGCCCTGCTGGACATCCTGCCGCTGACCACGGAGGCCACCGACAGCAACCGCGTCTGGGTCTCGTCCTGGGACGCCGCTCTCTCCGACCCCGCCCTGGCCGCCGACTACGCCGGCAAGTACGCGCAGGGCCGCGAGAGGCTGCGCACACGGGTGGCCGCCGCGCAGGAACTCGGTGAACTGCCTCCGGGCGACGCCGCGCGGATCGCGGCGAGCGCGCAGTCCTTCGTCCTCGGACTGGTGGTCCAGGCCCTCTTCGATCCGACGACCTTCCCGCCGGAGCGGCAGGTCGAGCTTCTGGACGGCTACCTCGCCGCCCTGGCCGCCGAGGCCGACGGCACGGCGTAGGCGGTGCGCGGGGCCGTTTCCCCCGCGGTCTGCACGAAGCCTCGCGAGCACCGTCACGGGGACCGACCGTCGCGGTGGTCGCCGAGCATGCGTTCCAGCCGGTCGAAACGCTCGTGCAGCGCTCGGGTCGCCTGCGCGTACACCTCTTCGGCGGCCTCCTCGGTGTGGCGCACGAAGTGACCCCGGCGTTCCTGTTCCCGCCCGACGAACCAGGTGGCCAGCGCCGCGGTGACCAGGCCGAAGGAGGTGATTCCGGCGACCATCACCACCACGGCCACGAGCCGCCCCCACAGGGTCACGGGATACAGGTCGCCGTAGCC
Organism: Streptomyces violaceorubidus; assembly: GCF_000717995.1. Taxonomy (GTDB): domain Bacteria; phylum Actinomycetota; class Actinomycetes; order Streptomycetales; family Streptomycetaceae; genus Streptomyces; species Streptomyces violaceorubidus. The sequence continues at coordinate 53,632 of NZ_JODM01000007.1, read as the reverse complement.
GACGGTCGTCGCGGTTTCCACGGACCACCACAGGGCCCGCGGATAGGTGGTCAGCTGAGCCCCCGGTGCGCCGCGCTCGGCGAGGACCGCGAGGTACGAACCCGAAAGGACCACGATCACCAGGAGGGCCGTCGCGGCACACGAGGCCTTCAGGTGCAGCGAACTGCCGTGGCGTCCGAGCAGCAGGTCGACCAGTCGGGCCAGGAGTCCGGACAGCATGCGTGGCATGCTCCGCCACCGGCCGGAACGAGGATGCGGCAACGCGCCGGTGTGCGACGAACCCACCCGAACAGAGGCATGCGGGCGGCGAAGGACGGGCCTGGCGTCGGGCAGAGGTGCGCGTTGCGCCTCCTGGAACACCGGCGGCTGTACGAGCAGGGGCACATACGCGGCCGCTGCCGGTGAGGGCGACCGGTCGGCGGTCGGAGCGAAGTCCGGCCGGGGCGGCAGGGAGGGGACGGCCGTGAGCGCCCGCTCCCCCAGCACCCGTACCAGCGTCGCCCTCAACTCCGACGCGAAGGCCGCATCGGCCCGCACCGCCTCGGCCAGGACCACGCGCGCCACGGCCTTCGAGCCCTCACCCGGGCTGTCGTCGAGCCGGGCCAGGGCCAGGGCCCCCAGTTCGCTGTCGGCGAGCCGCTCGGTCACCAGCTTCCTCAGCCGCGCCCGGTCTCGACCGTCCTCGCGCGCAGCCCGGGCGATCTCCTGCAGCGCGGCTCTCGCCAGTGCCGTCCCCTGCATGTCGTCTCCCCCGACTCCGGCCTCGGACGCCGCAGCGCCGTCGAGTGCCCCTCGGGCGTCGCCGCTCCAATGTGCCGGGAGGGAGCGTCCCCGTCGTCGGTGGGGAGCGCAGACCTCCTTGCCGCGCAGTGCAGTGCGGTCAGAGCAGGTCCCTCGGCACCGTCTCGTTCCAGGTGCGGGAGAACACGCGGCGGCCCGCCTCGTAGCCGTCGAGGGTGGCGTCCACGAAGAAGCTTCGTTCGTCGCACCTGAGCCGGGTGTGGGTCACCACGCGGACGTCCCAGTCGTCCCGCCCGAAGCGCATGGTCCAGGTCGACTCGCCCCGCACCGAGGTGAAGTCGTCGGCGGTCGCCGCGTACCGTTCGTGCGCCCGGCAACCGACGTCCACGCCGATGTCGTCGCAGCGGATCAGGCCCCGGTCCTTGACGATGTCCAGTTCGGCGTCGTAGCCGATCAGGTCGCGCCGCACCTCCCAGCGTTCCTCCGGAGGGGTCAGCGTGGTCGTCGTCAGCGGCGGGGTCCCCTCCGGGGGGCCGAAGGGGTCGGCGGGAGTGTCGTCGGGGCGGTGCGCCGGCCGGACGGGCAGGGTGAGGGTGCTCGATCGCTCGCGGACGCTCAGCTCGGCGGGCCTCGGCGGCGGCCAGGCGAGCGGCCAGTAGGAGGTGGACAGGGACAGGCGGATGCGGTGTCCGGGCGGGAAGGACTGCGCCACTCCGTTGAGGTGGACCGTGGCCCGGTAGCGGCGGCCGGGTTCCAGCGGCTCGGGCTGCTCGGTGCTCTCGCAGCGTGTGAGGTTGAGCAACCCGTAGGTCACCCGGGTCGCGGCTCCGTCGGGGCGCACGTCGGACAGACGCGCGGCCACCATGGCGACCGGTTCGGCGACCGACAGATCCAGTTCCACGGTCGGTGAGCCCAGGATCTCCAGCGGATCGGTGAGCGGGTCGGTCTCGAAGACGAGGGAACCGCCGTCCTCCTCACGCTGGTCGTAGGGCAGGTCCGGCGGCGCGTTGTAGGAGGCCCACTTGCCCGCGAACTGGCCGACGGACAACGGCGAACGCACGGTCAGTACGTCCCCCGCCCCGGCCCTCCCGCCCTGGTCGGACGACGCCTCCACGGATTCCTCGATGCGGTGCCGGCTGAGCGGGTGGGTGACCGGGTGGACGTTCGGGGAGGGCCAGGACGGTTCCGCCACCCAGCGACCCGGCCGTTCCTCGTAGGACGTGGACGGCGGCACGCTGTCCTGCATCCAGGTGCGCAGCATGGGGCCGTCCATGACCCCGTTGTCGACGCCCTTGAGCCAGTGGTCCCACCAGCGCACCACCTCCTGGAGGTAGCCGATGGCGGGGCCGGGTTCGCCGAGGTGGGGGAACTTGTGCGACCAGGGGCCGATCAGGCCCTTGCGGGGCACGTCCAGGTGGGCGAGCAGCCGGGTGACGGCGTTGGAGTAGCCGTCCGCCCAGCCGCTGGAGGCGAGGACGGGGCATCGTACGGCCTGGTAGTCCTCGGCGACCGAGGCGTGCCGCCAGTAGTCGTCGCGGCGCTGGTGCCGCAGCCATTCCAGCACCCAGGGCCGGGTGTGTTCGAGGCGTTCGTGCCACATGTCGCGCCAGCGGTCACCGACCACGGCCGGGTCGGGCGGACAGGTGGCGTAGGCGAACATGGTGCCCGCCTCGGCCAGGTTGTCGGACAGCATCGCGCCGCCCATGTAGTGCATGTCGTCGGCGTGCCGGTCGTCCGTGAAGGAGGCGATGACGATGGCCTTGAGGCTCGGCGGCTGCCGGGCCGCCACCTGGAGGGCGGCGAAGGCGCCCCAGGAGATGCCCATCATCCCGGTGCTCCCGTCGCACCACGGCTGGTCGGCGAGCCAGGCCAGCACCTCCTCGGCGTCACGCTGCTCCTGTTCCAGGTACTCGTCCCGGAGGACCCCCTCGGAGTCACCGGTACCGCGCAGGTCGACGCGGACGCACGCGTAGCCGTGCCCGGCGATGTAGGGGTGGTGGACGGAGTCGCGGACGGCGGTGAGGTCCCGCTTGCGGTAGGGGATGTACTCCAGGACCGCGGGCACGGGTTCGTGGTCGGACGACAGGGGCCGCCACACCCGCGCCGACAGGCGGACGCCGTCGGACATCGGGATGACGACGTGCTCTTCTTCCTTCGTCTCGTGGGGCAGTTGGGTCACGTAACGCATGGGTCCGGCGTACTCCTTACCGTCGTGCTCCCGCGTCGGGCCCGTCGAAGGTGAGCCCGAGCGCCGCCACGCAGTGGTCGTACTTCTCGCGCAGCTCGTCCTCGTCGTTCCCGCCGGTGAAGATGTGCGCGACCTCGTAGCTGTAACTGTCCTGCTGGGACAGGTCGGACAGCCGCCGGCCCGCCTCCGGCAGGACATGGATCCTGACCCCCGGTGTCTCCCGCTCGATCCGCGCGATCGTCTCGGGCGAGGGCACGTGGCGCACCACACCGTCCGTGAACCAGCGGTAGTACCACTTCGCGGCCATCGCGTAGGGGCCCTCGCGGTACGGCATGGTGGGATCGGAGCCGAGGGCGAGCGCCAGCATGGGATGGTGGTTGGGCACCCCGTCGACGTACTGGAACAGCTCGGCGTGCGACTGGGAGTGGCGGGGGTTGATCTCGAGCAGGTTGATCCGCCCGCTGCTCGGGTCGTAGAAGTACTCCACGCTGAAGGTCGCCGAGTCGAAGCCGATGCGGCGCATCACGCGCTCGGTGACGTCGTGGATCCGCCCGATCACCTGTGGGGGGAGGGTGGAGGGGTACTGGTGGCGCAGGAAGCACGCCGAGTCCGGGTAGTCGATGGAGTCCAGGGTGCCGTAGACGGTCACCTCGCCCTGGTGCACATAGCCTTCCACGGCGACCTGGATGCCCGCGCACTCCTCCTCGGCGAGGCACACCCGGCCGCCGACGCCGTCCATCTCGGGCGGCAGGTCGATGCGGTCGAGGATGCGCTCGAAGGGGCGGCCGACGCGGGAGATGCCTTCCCGGATCTCCGTGACGGCCTTGTGGAACTCCTCCTCGTCGCCGACGCCGAAGGCGAGTTCGGAGGAGTAGGACAGGGCCGGCTTGAGCCACATCGGGAAGCGCACGCCGTCCGGCGGGCGCGGCGGGTCGCCCCGCAGGTCGACGCGGCCGAACCGCGGGTGGCAGTCGGTGACCTCCCGCTGTTCGAGCCGACTCCAGTACTTGTGCTCGCACTTGACCACCGACTCCAGGCTGGTGGTGCGGGTGCCGTAACGCTCGCCGAGGATCGGCACCAGGGTGCTGACCGGGAAGTCCCAGTACCCCACGATGGCGTCGATGCTTCCCTCGAAGGCGTCCAGCTCGCGCTGGGCCTTCTCCAGGACCTCGGACACCGAGACCTCGCCGTCCTGGAGTTCCTCCACCGTCAACAGGCCGTGGAAGCGCATCGATCGGGCGCCCGGCACGGCCTGGAGCGTCGGCAGGTTCGCCTCGTCGAGACCGACGACGAAGACGTTCTTCACAGTCTCTTCGGACACGTCTCTCCTCTCGAGATCGGCTGGGTACCCCTCCTGACTCCGGACAACCTCCGGTCAAGACCTTCGCCGCGAGGACTCATTCCCCGGGCGACTGGTCCTCGCTGCCGCCGGTGCGCCGGAGTTGGTCGGTGCGCCGGGTGAGGGTGTCGATGCGGTCGGCCAGTTCCGGATGGTGCGCGCCCAGGTGCTCACGGGCGCCGGACAGCGGCCCGATGAGCCCGGCGGCGTCGTCCTGGCCCAGTGCCTGCACCAGCGGGGTCCGGGCCCGGGCCGGGAGGCCCGCGAGCGCGGTGATCTGGCCGGCGAGCTGGCGCAGGTCCGCGGCGTTGCCCCGGGCCCAGGTGGTGACGGCACGGTCGGCGGCGCGGCGGTCGCGGGTGGCCTGGACGCGCTGGTCGCCGGTACTGCCGGGGGCGCCGGGGCGCAGGCGCAGATAGCGGCGTTCGGCGGCCTGCCGACTGGCGACGCCGAGGGGACGGGCGAGGTCGGCCCAGCTCGCGCCCGCCTCACGGGCGGTTTCGATCAGACCCGTCTCCCACCCGGCGAGTTGGTCGCGCATCTGGCGCAGGAGCAGCAGCGCGGCGAGCGCCTGGTCGGAGCTGACCTCGCCGCCGGGCTGCCTCGCGTGCGGCGGTGCCTGGGCACTGTGCACCGCCTCCTCGATCGCCGCCAGCGCTGCCTCGGCGGCGAGGAAGGACACGGGCTGGGGTGCGGATTCCTGCGGGTCTGCGGGCATGGTCACCTCCCGACGCCGGTGTCACCCTTGCGACGACACCGTCACTTGTCATCGTTGCGATGACATGCTACAAGAAAAGCAAGAAGCAGCGCATGAGCGGATCCGCTCGAACTGGAGGTGTTTCTGATGCTGATGCGCACCGACCCCTTCCGTGAGCTCGACCGGCTCACCCAGCAGTTGTTCCCCAGCACATCCGGCACCTGGTCGCGTCCGTCCGCGATGCCGATGGACGCCTACCGCGAGGGCGACGTGTACGTGATCGCGCTCGACCTCCCCGGCGTCGACCGGGACGCGATCGACATCGACGTCGAGCGCAACATGCTGACGGTCCGGGCCGAACGCCGTCCCGCCGCCAGGGGCGACGACGTGCAGATGGAGCTCTCGGAACGCCCCTTCGGTGTCTTCTCCCGCCAGGTGGTGCTCGCGGACACCCTCGACACCGAGCACATCAGTGCCGACTACGACGCGGGCGTCCTCACCCTGCGCGTGCCGATCGCCGAGCGGGCCAAGCCGCGCAAGATCTCGATCGGCGCGGGCGCGGACCACAAGGAGATCTCCGGCTGAGGCGGAGGCGGGGCCGTGCTCAGCGTGGCCGCCGACGCGGCCGGCGAGGAGCTGACCCGCCGTGTCCTGTTCCAGCTCCCGCCCGGGTACGACCTGCTCTTCGGCCGGCCGCAGGACACCACCACCCCGAGCACGGACCGCACCTGCGCGGACTGACACCTCGCGCCCCACCGACCACCGACCACCGACCACCGACCACCGTCACCCCTCACCCCTCACCCCTCACCCCTCACCCCTCACCGGCCGAGCAGGCCGTACCGCCCCACAACCCAGAAAGGCACCCTTCACCGATGCAGCCCCAGACGGCGCCGACGACGATCGCCCCCGAGCCGGCCATGTCGTTCGTCCAGATGCTGGAGCAGGTCCGCTACCACGGCGCCTATCCCACGCGGGAACGGGCCGAGGAGGTCGTGTCCACCGTCCTGGCCGCCCTCGGCCGCCGTGTCACCGGCGAGGAACGCGTCGAGCTGGCGGCCCGTCTCCCCCGCGAGGCGGCCGAGATCCTCGCCGCGCAGATACCGGGAACCGACTCGATGACCGGCTGGGCCTTCGTCCGGGACCTCGCCACCCGCACCGGCGGCACCCTGGCCACCACGCGCTGGGACGTCGGCTCGGTCCTGGGCGTCGTCGCCCGCCTCGCCGGCCCGGACCTGCTCGACCGCATCCTCGCCCAACTGCCCACCGGCTACGCGATCCTCTTCGGGCGCGCGGAACTCACCCAGGCGGCCTGAGCCCCGTCGGAGCGGCCCGCTCCCCCGCATCAGGGCAGGGGGGTTCCACCGGTCGCGTTCAGGATCTCCGCGGTGACGTATCCGGCCTCCTGGGACGCGAGGTAGACGTACGCCGGTGCCAGCTCGGCCGGTTGCGCGGGGCGGCCCAGGGGGCTCTGCTTCCCGAACTCGGCCGTGTCCGGCAAGGTCGCCGGGATCAGCGGGGTCCACACCGGGCCGGGCGCCACCGCGTTCACCCGGACACCGCGTTGCGCGACCATCTGGGCGAGCCCCTGGGTGAAGGTCACGATCGCGCCCTTGGTCATCGCGTAGTCCAGCAGGTGCGGGCTGGGCTTGTACGCCTGCACGGAGGTGGTGTTGATGACGCTGCCGCCCTCGGGGATGTGCGGCAGCGCGAACTTCGTCAGCCAGAACATGCCGTACAGGTTCGTCCGCATCACCCGGTCGAACTGCTGCGTCGTGATCGCTTCGATGCCGTCGGGCTGGGACATCTGGTAGGCGGCGTTGTTCACCAGGATGTCGATGCCGCCGAACTCCGCCACGGCCCGGTCGACCAGCGACCGGCAGTTCCGCTCCTCACGGATGTCGCACGGGACGGCCACGGCCCTGCGCCCGGCGTTCTCCACCAGGCGGGTCGTCTCCCGTGCTTCGTCCTCTTCTTGATCGAGGTAGGTGAACAGCACGTCGGCGCCCTCGCGCGCGAAGGCCAGGGCCACCGCTCGGCCGATGCCGGAGTCACCGCCCGTGACGACGGCCCTGCGACCCGTCAGGCGTCCCGATCCGCGGTACGTCTCCTCGCCATGGTCGGGCGGTGGGTCCATGGGCCCGGTCCAGCCCGGGTGCGGCTGGTCCTGACCGGGGAAGTCCGGGCGGGGATACTGATCGGTAGGGTCCTGTTGGCGATGCGGGTCGTCCGCCACGTCGATCTCCCGTGTCTCGTCTCGTTACGGCGCGGTCAGCGACCGTGTGCCCTGACCGCGCCGTCCGAAAAGCCCTGGCGGCGCGGTCGCGGTTCCCGGCCGCCGCCGTGGCCGCCGTCGGGACTCAGGCGGTGGAGTCGAGCGGGTTGGCGGCCATTCTCTCCGCGAGACCCGAGCGCACCGCGCCGGCCGCCGAGCTGTCGGGTTTGCGCGCCGCCTGGTCCTGGAAGCACGCCAGGAACGACGCGGCGAGGTCCAGCCTCGGGTAGCGGTCCAGCACCTCGTCGCGGAAGCGGGCGGGGTAGGCGTCCGCCTCCCTGCCGACGACCTCGGTCGCGGTGGCGCGGGCCAGCAGGTGTCCCTCGGGGTCGGCCGCGACGTCCACCCGCGGCCACATGTGGCGCACGATCACTTCGGCCAGGCGCGCACGGCGCTCGGCGGGCCAGCCGGCCCCGGCGGCGAAGACGCGGGCGACGTGCCCGCCCGCCTCCTCGAAGGCGACGGTGTGGCTGTCGAAGACCGGCACCAGCCCGATGTCGTGGAACAGCGCGGCGACGTAGAGCAGTTCCGGGTCGAAGGAGACGCCCTCCGCCGTGCCGCGGGCCGCCGCCCACGTGTAGGCACGCAGGGAGTGGTTGAGCAGGGCCGGGGAGAGGTGGGCGGTCGCCACGTCCAGGGCGGCGGCCGCCGTGGCCGTACCGGGCAGGGGAAGGGCGTCGAGCGAGATGTCGTTCACCGGGAGCCCGCCGCCTCGGGGGTGTCGGAGGCGATGCGGATGATCGTCCTGCCGTGTCTGCCGTGTCTGCCGCGGCCGGGCGCGAAGGCCGCGGGGGCTTCGGCCAGCGGACGCACCTCCCCGACGGCCGGCCGCAGCCGCCCGTCCCTGACCCGTCGCACGAGTTCGATGAGCCCGGCCCGGTCGGGTTCGACGACGAAGAACACCGCCCGGCCGTTCTCCGGCCGGACCTCGGGCGGCGCGGCGATGGTGACGAGTGTGCCGCCGGGGCGTACGAGCGCGGCCGAGCGGCGGAGGATGTCGCCGCCGATGACGTCGAACACGACGTCGGCCTCCCCCGCGTCCTCCAGCCGCTCGGACTCGAGGTCGAGGAAGACGTCCGCGCCGAGGGCGCAGCTGGTGTCCCGGTCGGTGGAACGACCGGTGGCGACCACCCGCGCGCCCGCCTCGCGCGCGAGCTGGACCGCGACCGACCCGACGCTTCCCGCGGCGCCGTGGATCACGACGGTCTGCCCGGCGGTGAGCCGTCCGTGGTCGAACAGGCCCTGCCACGCGGTCAGCCCCGAGATGGGCAGCGCGGCGGCCACGGTGTGGTCGACGTCCGCGGGAAGGGGCGCCAGGTTGCGGGCCTCCACGGCGGTGTACTCGGCCAGCGATCCGTCGCGCGTCCAGTCGGCCATGCCGAACACCCGCTGGCCGACGGTGAGACCGGTGGTGCCGTATCCCAGTTCCTCGACCACCCCCGACAGTTCGTGTCCGGGAACGCTCGGCGTCCGGTCGCGGCCGGCCCGGTCCGTCCAGGTGGCGGGCCAGTCGAGTTCTCCGCGGGTGAAGCCCGCGGCGTGCACCCGCACGACGACGTCGTTCTCGGCGGCGTGCGGACGGGGCAGTTCCGTCAGGGCGAGTCCGTCGGCACCCGCCTCGGGGTCATGGACGGTGATGGCTTGCATAAGGGGTCCTCGCAGGGAGTGGCGGTCATCGGGCACACGATGCCCGTGCGGGCCGGCACGGGCACACCGCGCGTCGTCCTCTCGACCGTATGCTCCTGCCGCTTGCCCCGTGTGGGCCACTTCGGCAGCGGCCGGACGAGCCACTTCCGGAGGGTGCCGCGGAGCCTTGGACCGCTTGCTCAGGTCATGTCGGGAGCGAGCGGCAGCAGGCGCGCCACGGCGATGCCGGCCACCACGATGGCCGCCCGGAACGGCCATCGGCTGCGCGGCCCCGACCGCACGGCCGTCCCCGCGACGGCGACGGCCACGGCCGCCCCCGTCAGCGCCCAGCCGGTGGCCCCGACCGTGCCGGGCGGTCCCGCGGCCAGCACACCCACCGCCGTGAGCATCACGACCGGCGCCAGCCACCGGCAGGTCCGCCGGTCCAGCCGCTGGGGCAGCCCGCGCACACCGGTCGCGAGGTCGTCCTCGATGTCGGGGAGCACGTTCGACAGGTGGGCTCCGACGCCGAGCAGGGCAGCCGCGGTCGTGGCCCACCAGGCGGGCCAGACCGGCGCGGGGGGACCCAGGGTGACGAAGGCCGGCAGGGACGCGAAGCCCGCGGCGTACGGCAGCGGTGACAGGACCGTGTGCTTCAGCCACAGGTTGTACGTCCAGCCCGCGACCACGCCCCCCAGGTGCACCGCCCCCGCACACCAGGGACAGCGGTACGCACAGGAGCAGGGCCGTCCCCGCGGCGGCGGCCACGGCCGCGCGCGGAAGCTCCCCGGAGCCCACCGGCTTGTCGCCGCGCCCGCAGGCCGTGTCGCGCCGTGCGTCGACCGCGTCGTTGCACCAGCCGATCGAGAGCTGGCCGGCGAGTACGGCCAGGGTCACGGCCGCCGACCCGGCCGGCCCGCGGCCCGCCGCCAGGGCGAGGGCCGACACGAAGAGGGTCACGGCGACCGTCGGTTCCGGATGGCAGGAGCGCAACAGCGCCAGGACTCTGCTCGGCGAACGCGGGAGAACCCCAGACGGGTGGAGTGACACGTACGCACGGTAGTCGGACCGCCGGCCGAGGAAGGCATGGGCGACATGCGTGTCCCCGTGATCGTCGAGCATGCCCCTCCCCCGTCCGCCGCGCCCTCCACCGCGCGGCGTCCTGCGCCGCCGCCCACCGCGGGACCCACCGTCGCCGCCGTGCGGTGCGCGCTGCCGCCGCACCGGTACGCCCAGGACGAGCTCACCGAGCCGATCGGCGACCTGTGCCTGCCCCCGGGGGCGGACCGCGCCGTACTGCGCCGTCTGCACGCCTCCGCGGGGGTGCGGACCCGTCATCTGGCGCTGCCGATCGAGCAGTACGCCCTTCTCAGGGACTTCGGGCGCAGCAACGACGCCTGGATCGAGGCGGGCCTCGCACTGGGCGAGGAGGCGCTCACGGGCGCGTTGCACGAGGCGGGACTGGGACCGGCCGACGTCGACCTGCTGGTCTTCGCCTCCATCACCGGAGTGGCCGCTCCGTCGCTGGACGCCCGGCTGGCGGGGCGCGTGGGGCTGCGGCCCGACGTCAAGAGGCTGCCGCTGTTCGGCCTCGGCTGTGTCGCGGGCGCCGCCGGTCTCGCCCGGGTGCACGACCATCTGCGCGGGCACCCCGGGGACACCGCCGTGCTGCTCACGGTGGAACTGTGCTCGCTGACCCTCCAGCGAGGAGACGGTTCGCGTGCCAACCTCGTGGCGGGCGCGCTCTTCGGAGACGGTGCGGCGGCACTCGTCGCACACGGAGGCGCGCGGGGCGGCGGCACGGAGTCGCCCGCGGCCCGACCGCGGCTGGTCGCCACGCGCAGTCATCTCTATCCGGGGACCGAGCGGCTCCTGGGGTGGGAGATCGGCGCCGGCGGCTTCCGCGTCGTGATCGACGCCGGTGTCCCGGACATCGTCAGGGGCCACTTCGGCCGGCACGTGCGCGCGTTCCTGGCGGAGCACGACCTGGGCGTCGACGACATCGGGGCCTGGATCTGCCATCCGGGAGGCCCGAGGGTCCTGTCCGCGGTCAGCGAGACCCTGGGCCTGCCCGAGGGCACCCTCGACCCCTCACGGCGCTCCCTCGCGGCGGTGGGGAACATGTCGTCCGTGTCGGTGCTGCACATCCTGGAGAGCGTCCGGGGACATCGTCGACCGGAGCCCGGCACCTGGGGCCTGCTGGTGGCGATGGGCCCCGGATTCTGCTCCGAACTCGTGCTCCTGCGCTGGTGAGGTGCTCCCATGCCGTGGTACACGCTGCTCGTCCTCGCCGTCTCCGTCGAACGCCTCGCCGAACTTTTCGTCGCGCGCCGCAACGCGGCGTGGACACTCGCCCGCTCCGGGGTGGAGCACGGTCGCGGCCACTACCCCGTCATGGTCGCCCTGCACGCCGGGCTGCTCGTGTGCTGCCTGCTCGAACCCCTGCTTTTCGACCGCCCGTTCGTGCCTGCTCTGGGGTGGCCCATGCTGGCCCTCGCGCTCCTGGCGCAGGCGCTGCGCTGGTGGTGCATCGCGACGCTCGGGCCGTACTGGAACACCCGGGTCATCGTCGTGCCCGGAGCACGTCTGGTCGGTGCCGGGCCCTATCGCTTCCTGCGGCACCCCAACTACGTGGCGGTCGTGGTGGAGGTCGCCGCCCTGCCGCTGGTGCACTCGGCGTGGCTCACGGCCGCCGTCTTCTCCGTGGCCGACGCGCTGCTGCTCGCCGTCCGCCTCCGCTGTGAGAACACGGCCCTCGCCCGGGCAGTGCCCGCGTGAGTGCCCAGCACGACCTGCTGATCGTCGGAGGCGGCCCCGCCGGCCTGGCCACCGCCCTGCACGCGGCGCACGCCGGTCTCGACGCCGTCGTCGTCGAGCCGCGCCCGGCGCCGGTCGACAAGGCGTGCGGCGAGGGCCTGATGCCGGGCGCCGTCCGCTCCCTCGCCGCGCTCGGTCTGGAGGTCCCCGGCGTCCCCCTCGCCGGCATCCGCTACGTCCAGGGTGCCCGCCAGGTCCAGGCCGCGTTCCGCCACGGCCCCGGCCGGGGGGTCCGGCGCACCGACCTGCACGGCATGCTGCACCGCGCGGTGCTGGCGGCCGGGGTGCCCGTACTGCCGCTGCGCGTGGCGGAGGTGAGGCAGGACGGCACGGGCGTGAGCGTGCCCGGTACGGGGCTGCGCGCCCGGTGGCTGGTCGCGGCGGACGGGCTGCACTCACGGGTGAGGCGCTCCCTCGGCCTGGAGGTGAGGACCCGGGGCGCGCCGCGTTACGGGCTGCGCCGGCACTACGCGGTGGCGCCCTGGTCGCCGTACGTCGAAGTGCACTGGGGCCGGCACGCGGAGGCGTACGTCACCCCGATCGGGCCCCGGCTCGTCGGCATCGCCCTGCTCACGACGCGTCGCGCGTCCTTCAGCGCCCAGTTGGAGGACTTCCCCGATCTGGCCGACCGTCTTCCGCCGGACAGCGCCACCACCTCGGTGCGGGGCGCCGGGCCACTGCGGCAGCGGTCCCGCACCCGCTCCCACGGGAGGGTCCTGCTCGTCGGCGACGCCGCCGGGTACGTGGACGCCCTGACCGGTGAGGGTGTCGCCCTCGCGCTGATCGGCGCCGAGGCTCTGGTCGCCAACCTGCGCCGGGGCACGCCCCGCCGCTACGACAGCGACTGGAGGCATGCGACCCGCCGTCACCGGCTGCTGACCGAACTGCTGGTGAGAGCCCGGTTGCAACCCGTCCTCGCCCCTCACATCATGCCCGCGGCCGCTCGCCTGCCCCGTCTGTTCACGGCCGCCGTGAACGCCCTGGCCTGAGCTGTGGCGCGGTGGCCGGTTCGGCGGCGATGCCGTCCAGCAGGGTCTCCAGGACCACCGGGTAGGCGCTGTGCGGCATGCGGGCCGCGAGGTGACCGGCGGTCGCGGCGATGTTCGGGTGGGACGCGGCGGGCAGCCGGGCGTAGGTGGACGCCCACATGTCCTCGTCGGTCCTGCGGGCTTCTTCCGGAAGGGCCAGCGAACCCGCGTCGAGCGCGGCGAAGGCCAGGGTCAGGTCGATGAACGCGTGGTAGAAGCGGACCGCGGCCTCGTCGGACAGCCCCGCGCCCCGCAGGATGCCGAGGATCGCCTCGTCCACGGCGATCTCGCGCGCCCGTCCACTCACCCGGCTGGCGGTGAGCACGGCGGCCTGGGGGTGGGCGAGGTAGGAGGAGTGCAGGGCGAGACCGAGGGAGCGCAGGTCCGCACGCCATCCACGGCCCGCCGTCCATCCGTCCAGAGCCCGCCCCATCAGCTCGTTGCCGACGGCCCGTGCCAGATCGTCCATGCCCGTGAAGTAGCGGTACAGGGTGCTCGGATCGGCCCCCAGCGCCGCGCCCAGCCGTCGGGCGGTCAGCCCCGCGGTGCCGTGCTCGCGCAGTACCCGCAGCGCGGTCTCCACGATGAGGGCCTCCGAGAGCACCGCTCCCTGCCGGGTGGGCCTGCGCCTGCGTCGCGCCTCCTCGGGCACCACCTTCTTCGGCATCCGCCACCTCCGATCGCGGCCGCGCCGGGCCGGGTCGGGCCACGGCGATCCTTATGCCAACGCGGTTGACCTTACAACGGCGGGTCCTGTTGCATCGGAGCGGTCCGGAGGCAGCGGCCTCCCGTACGAAAGGTCTTGGTCATGCGAGTTCTTCTCGTCGGCGCGGGCGGTGTCGGCACGGCCGTCACCCGGATCGCGGCCCGCAGGAAGTTCCTGACCCACATGGTCGTGGCCGACTACGACCCCTCCCGCGCACGGGCGGCGGTCGACGCGCTGCCGGGAGGGGGTGACCGGTTCACTGCCCTGCGCCTCGACGCCGCCGACAAGGGCGCGGTGCGGCGGGCGCTCACGGAGCACCGGTGCGACATCCTGCTGAACGCGACGGATCCGCGGTTCGTGATGCCGTTGTTCCGGGCGGCCCTCGCCGCCGGGGTCCACTACATGGACATGGCCATGTCGCTGTCCGCTCCGCACGCCGCCCGGCCGTACGAGGAGTGCGGGGTGAAGCTCGGTGACGCGCAGTTCGAACTGGCCGGGCGCTGGGCGGAGTCGGGGCGGATGGCCCTGGTGGGGATGGGCGTGGAGCCGGGGCTGTCCGACGTCTTCGCCCGGTACGCCGCGGACGAGCTCTTCGACGAGATCGACGAGATCGGCGTCCGGGACGGCGCCGACCTGCGGGTGGAGGGCTACGAGTTCGCCCCGTCCTTCAGCATCTGGACCACGATCGAGGAGTGTCTGAACCCGCCGGTGGTCTACGAGCGGGAACGCGGCTGGTTCACCACCGCGCCCTTCAGCGAGCCGGAGGTCTTCGACTTCCCCGAGGGGATCGGGCCGGTGGAGTGCGTGAACGTGGAGCACGAGGAGGTGCTGCTGATCCCCCGCTGGGTGGACGCCCGGCGTGTCACCTTCAAGTACGGCCTGGGGGACGCCTTCATCGCCCGGCTCAAGACCCTCCACGAGCTGGGCCTGGACTCGACCGCCGAGGTCACCGTGCCGGGCCCGGACGGACCGGTCCGGGTCTCCCCGCGTGACGTGGTCGCCGCGTGCCTCCCCGACCCCGCGACCCTGGGCGACAGGATGACCGGCAAGACCTGTGCCGGCACCTGGGTCACGGGCGTCCGGGACGGCAGGCCCCGCGAGGTGTACCTGTACCACGTGGTCGACAACCAGTGGTCCATGCGCGAGTACGGGTCGCAGGCCGTCGTCTGGCAGACGGCCCTCAACCCGGTCGTCGCCCTCGAACTGCTCGCCACCGGCGCCTGGTCCGGCGCCGGCGTCCTCGGCGCCGAGGCCCTGCCGGCCCGCCCGTTCCTCGACCTGCTCACCGAGTACGGGTCACCCTGGGGGCTGCGCGAACAGGGCCGGAGGGAGACGCTCGGGAACCGATGAGACCGGCGCTCGGGGCGGGGCGGGGCCGCAGGGAGGGCGTCAGCCGATGTGCCAGGAGAAGCTGCCCCCGTTGTTGGCCGCGACGGCGAACATCACGATCATGAGCAGGATGTCGACCACTCCGAGACCGAGTGCCCATTTGGCCATCGCGGACCCGGTCTGACGCAGTGCCACGGCACCGAAGACGATCGCGAGCGGCCCCAGGACGATCGGCAGGATGAAGAGTCCGACGATGCCGCAGACCAGACCGGCGATCGCCAGTCCGCTGGTCCTGCCGCCCTTGTGGGTTCCCGTTCTACTGTAAGTGGCCATGCTTTCTCCCGAGTTGTCGTAGATCGGTTGCTTTCTCCTTCGGTGACCTTCGGGTTGCCTCTCGAAGCCGTTTCACACCCACGACCCCCCCAAATCGGTTCCGGCGCACGGCAGTTCCAGGTGGCCGCTCCGGAATCGCCTCCGAGGCGCAAAAACAACTCCCGTTGCCTGGTGGCCCCCTAGGCTGCTGCCCCACACGGTGTCAGCCGGAGGAGGACGTTGTGCCACGGTCCGACGCAGCTGTCAGGACTCGTACTCGCCTGCTGTTGATGTACAACCTCGCGCCGCAGGTGCGGGTGCCCGACGACATGCTCCGTCCGCTGTCCGAGGCGCTGGGTCTCGGCCGGTTCACCGCCCACGTGGAAGCTGCCGAACTGCTGCTGCCCCGACTGGTGTTGCACGAGCGCGTCCGCGATCTCACGCTGCCCCCCAGCGCGGCGGCCCGGGTCGAGGGTGCGGCCGTCACCCTGGCCGTCACGCCCCGGCGGGACCCGCTGCTCTTCGTGGACGTCGAGATCGCGGACGACGCCGACGGGGCGGACGCGATCGCCGAGACCCTCTACGCGACGTGGCAGAACCGCTCCGCCACCCGCGTCGGGGGAGTGCCGCTCACCGAGTGGCTCGACGGGCGCCTGCGCGCGTACGGCATCCCGGACCGGCCCGCCGACCAGCCGCCTCTCGAATTCGGACGGAACGTCCACCAGAGCGTGTTCCCCGGCGCGGACCTCGCCCGGGGGCTGCTGGCCGAGCACGTGCCCGGCGACGCGGTCGGCCAGGACGTGGTGACCATCGTGCTGCGCGGCACGCTGGACAGCCACACCGGCGCCACCCTGGGCATCCGGCGGCCGGAGACGCTGAACAACGCCGGCCAGACCATGGTCGCGCACGGCAGGGGCGTGTCACTGATCGTCGGCTACGCCCCCTCGGTGGAGAACGCGTTCGGGCTGGCCGCCGCCGGCATCCTCACCGCGGTCGCGGCCGTGCACCGCGTCCGGCGGCAGGCGTTCGAGGCGCTGGAGCTGGACCGGGCGGCGGCGGTCGAGACGACGGACGACGCCCGTGCCCTGGTCGCGCAGCTCTCGCGCCGGCTCAACGATCTGCAGCTCGACCTGAGTTTCAGCGTCGAGGTGTACGCCGACACGATCCTCATACCGGAGCTGCTGGTCGAGAGCTTCCACTCGTCCCTGCGCGACGTGTCGTCGCTGGCGGACGCGCTGGCCAACACCTCCCGCATCGTCGAGCGCGTGAACGCCGTGCTCGCGACGCGTCGCGTCGACCTCGAGACGGCGGCCCAGCAGTACGCCGAGGACCGGGACCGGGTGCTGGCCGCGGTGATCGCCGTCGGCTCGCTCATCGCGCTCCCGCCCGCGCTGCTGCTGGCGTTCTTCGGCGTCAACAGCAGCGACGTCGACCCGAGTCGGTCGATCCTGGACATCCGCCACTACGGCGTCGCGTACGCGATCGCCTGGCTGCCGTTCCTGCTGCTGATCGCGGTCGGCCTGGTCGCACGCCGCCGTACGGCGCTGCGGCTGTCCACCCCGGACACCGCCCCTGCCGGGCGACGAGCCCGGCGTGCCCGGTTCGGACGGTCACGGCGACGCTGACGTGACGGCATCCGGTGAACCCTGCGGAGATCAACCGATCGGCGCAGCAGTTAATCGTTTCCCCGGGTGAACGGCGCCCCCGTTCACCCCAACGCCTCCCCCGAGCTGTGAGTCTGGGCGTCGCATCGGCAACGGATCGGCAGACACCGGCAGTCCCGGCTGGCGATCCCCTCACGCTTGGAGTCCTCCTTGTCACTTCGCCGTATCGTGACCAGCGCCCTCGCCTCCCTCGCGCTGGCCCTCGCCTCCGCCGGCGCCGTCACCCTGACCGCCGGTCCGGCCGCGGCCAATCCCTGCGGCTTCTACGAGACCGCCTCCGACGCCTACTACAACCACTGCACCTCGGACGGCTCGCACATCGTCATCGAGATCGACGACTGGGGGCCCAACAGCGAACAGTGCGTGGGACCCGGCGTGACCTGGATCGGCTCCAGCTCCGACATCGACGGCGCCTGGTACACCGGCCGCACCTGCTGAGCCGAACGGCGGGCACGGCCAGGCCGGACAGCTCGGGCCTCCCTGGGGGCCGGGTTGTCCGGCCGTTGCGTGCGGCTAGGGTGTGCCGGATGACGTTGGAACTCGTACAGGTGAACTTCAAGGCCGGGGACGACGCGGCGCTCGGCCGGTTCTGGGCGGAGGCGCTCGGCTGGAGCATGTCGAGCGAAGGGCCCGGCGTCACCAACCTGGAACCCGAGGGCTTCGACTGGCCGGACCCGTCCGCCCTCTGCATCGATCTCGTGCGCGTCCCGGACCCGGAGACGGTCGAGTACCGGGTGCACCTCGAGCTGGCCACCGCCTCCGACGCCCATCAGGCGGAGCTGGTCACCCGCCTGGAGGGGCTCGGGGCGACGCACGCCGACGCGGGCCGGGGCGAAACGCCCTGGAACGTCATGGCCGACCCGGAAGGCAATGTCTTCAGCGTCCTGGAGCCCCGTGAGCTGTACCGGGACACCGGACCCATCGCCTGCGTGGTCGTCGACTGCGCCGACCCGAGGGAGACGGTCCGGTTCTGGGGCGAGGCCATCGACTGGACCGTCCACCGGCTGAGCGACGACCGGGTTCTGCTGCGCTCGGCCAAGGGCGTCGGGCCGTACCTCGAGTTCCGCCGCGCCTCCGACGACGGGGCCGTGCGCAACCACATCCATCTCGACGTGATGGTGCGGTCCTGTCCACCGGGAAGGCCGCGCGCAGTGGTGAGTACGAACTGAGTATCCGCGCTCATGTCCGGGCACGTGGCGAGGGCCACACTCCGAGGCATGACGAACCTTCCGCCCCCAGCCGAGGAACTGCGCGTCCTCGACGCCGAGCTGCGGCAACTCGACCTGCGCCGTGCCGTCCTCCTGCGGCGCCGTGCGTGGCTGGTCCACACCCTGCGGGCGACCGCGGTCCGGCAGCGCGCCCAGGCTCCCGGGGCGCCACCGCAGGGGTGGCCCCCCCGGCCCGGGTGCCGGTGCCGCCGCCCGTCGGCCGGAGGCCGGCGCGCCCAGTGTGCAGAACGTACTGCTGGTGCTCGGTGGCGTACTGCTGACGATCGCGGCGATCGCGTTCACCCTGGTCAGCTGGGGCCACCTGGGGATCGCGGGGCGTGCGCTGGTCCTCGGCGCGCTGACCGTGGCGGTGCTGGGCGCGCCGGTGGCGCTGCTGCGGCGCGGGCTGAGGTCGACGGCCGAGGCCGTGGCCGCTCTGGGGACGGCCCTGACCGTCCTCGACGCCTACGCGCTCCACGAGGTGGCCTTCACCGGCACGGACGGTATCGGCTACACCGCCGCCGCGTCCGCCGTCCTGGCCGCGCTGTGGGCCGCCTACGGCATGCGCCTCGGGCTCTGGCATCCGCTCCCGCTCGCGGTGGCGAGCGCTCACCTGCCGCTGCTGCTGGCGGCGATCGCGGCCGACGCGGGTCCGCACACGCTCACCGCCGTACTGCTGGCGACCGCGGCGGGCGGCACCGCCGTCGCGCTGCGTGCCAGGTCGGCGCCGGTGCCGGTACGAGTGGTCGCCGTCGTCGGCGCGCTCGGTGCGGGCGCCGCGAGTGTGCTGGCGGCCGGGTGGCTCTGCTGGAGCGCGTCCGACCCGGGCGCGGCCGCACGGGCGGCGGCGCTCCTGGTCGTGGCGGCGGCCCTCGCCCTGACGGCCGGCCACTTCGTCCCGAACCGGGAGGTCGCCATGGGCTCGGCGGTGGCCGCGGGTCTGTTCCTGGTCGCCGGGACCGGAGGTGTGCTGCGGGTCTCGGTGCCCGGCGAGTGGACGGTGCCGGGGTGCCTGGCCTGCGCGATCGCGCTGCTGGCGGCGGAGCGTACGCCGCTCGCCCAGCCCCTGCGCCAGGGGCTTGTGCGCGCCGCCGCGGCGGTCCAGGGCTTCGCGGTGCTGTGGGCCCTCCCACTGGTCGTCGGGTGCGTGCTCGGTCCGGCGGCTCGGGCCGCCACGCCCTGGTCGGGCGCGCCGCGGACCGTCCGGGACGCCGTGTTCACGGACGTACCCCCGCCGCCGTGCGCGAGCACCGTGCCCCTGGTCCTCGCCGTGGTGACGGCGGCGCTGGTGGTGGCCGGGCGCCGTACGGCCCGGCGTACGGCCGTGCTGGTGGTGGCCCTCGTCCTCGGCTGGGCGGCCGTCTTCGTCCTCCCGGCGGCGCTCCACCTTCCCTACACGGTGGGGCTGGTGGTGCAGGCGGCCGTGGTCGTGGCGGCCCTGGGCCTCGCGGTGCGCTCCGGCCGCGCCGACGAGGGGCCGTCGCCGCTGGCCCTGACGGCCCTGCTGCTGGCCCTCGTCACCTCGGTCGACCTCGCTCTCCTCTCGCTGGCCTCGGAGTCCGCGACGATCGGTGTACTCGCGGCGCTCACCGTCCTGTTCGGGGCGGTCGGCCGCCACCCGGGGGCCGCCGCGTTCACCGCGCCCGCCGCTCTCGGTCACGCCACGGCGCTGGCCTGCGCGATCGGCGCGTCCGCCGGCTTCGCCCCGCACCACACGGCGCTGCTGGTGCTCGTCGTGCCCTCGGCCGCCGCCCTGATCGCGTCGCGGTCGGGCGGGTCGCCCGCGACCGTGCCGGTCGAAGGGGCGGGCGCGGCGGCGGGACTGCTCGCCCTCGCGCTCGCGGTGCAGGAGCCGCCGACGCTGGCCCTGGTGCTCTCCCTGTGCGGTGTCCTCGTGGCCGCCTCCGCGCTGCGGCCGGAACGGCGGGCGGCCGGCTGGGCGGCGGCCGCGCTGTTCCTGCTGGCCACCTGGGTGCGCCTGGCGGCGTGGGACGTAGGCACCCCGGAGGCCTACACACTGCCGGTGACCGGGGCCGCGCTGGTCGTCGGCTTCCTGCGCCGGCGCCGCGACACGGCGGTCTCCTCGTGGACGGCGTACGGTGCCGGGCTGGCCGCCACCCTGGTGCCGAGCCTGCTCGCCGCCTGGGACGACCACCATTGGCTGCGGCACCTGCTGCTCGGCGCCGCCGCGCTGGCGGTGACGCTGCTGGGCGCCCGGCAGCGGCTCCAGGCGCCCCTGGTCCTCGGCGCGGGTGTGCTCGCGCTGGTGGCGCTGCACGAGCTGGCCCCGTACCTCACCCAGGTCGTCGGCGCACTCCCCCGATGGGCGCCTCCGGCGCTCGCCGGACTCCTGCTGCTCGTCCTGGGCGCCACCTACGAACACCGGCTGCGGGACGCCCGGCGACTGCGGGAGGCACTGGGGCGGCTCCGCTAGGAGAGGCCCCGGGTGGGGGGCCTCGTGGCGAAGCCGTGCAGCTTCGCGGTCGGGGTGAGGGAGCCCGGACGAGGCCCCCCATCTCACCGCGGGCCACCGATCGGCTTCGTGGCAACACGAAGTGATCACTCCTGGAAGGGCCGCATCATGGGTATCTTCGGCCGTCGCCAGACCGTCACCGACGTGCAGCCGGTGGCCGCCGGGCCGGATCGGTTCGCCGCGCGGTCCGCGACAGCGGCGGCCACGCCCGATCCGGCTGTGCGGGCGGTCGATGGACCGCCCGCACAGCCGGATCGTTTTCTCCGTGCGGCACGCCATGGCCACCACCGTCCGCGGGTCCTTCGCCGACGAGGAGATGACCTTCCGCAGCACCTCCACCGTCCAGGAGTCCGCAGAGAGCCTCCGCATGACGGGAGATCCCACCATCCGGGGCACGACCCGATCCGCCGAACTCCAACTGGACCACCTCGGCTCGGTCGTGGACGCGTTCTGCTACGAGCGGGCCGGTTTCGACGGGACGACCACCCTCGACCGCCGGGACTGGGGCCTGGTCGACAACCAGCGGCTCGAGGCGGGCGGCAGCCTGGTGAGCAAAAAGGTCCGCCTGCAGTTCGGCATCTCCGCGATCCGCTCCTCCCGAGCCCCACCCCTACGGCAGGCGCTCACTCCGACCGGGCACGGCCCACGGACGCACGACCATGAGCGAGCCCTCCCGCGCCGCGACCATGGCGAAGGGGAAGCGGTCGACTTCGAGGCAGAGGGCGACGTCGTCGGGGTGGACGCCCTGACGCACGCCCTCGGCCAGCTCGGTGGCGGCACGGGACGCGGCGGCGCGGCGGAGGAACCCGGCGGCGTCCGTACCGGCCCCGGTCGCTCCGGCCGCGATGTACTGGGCGCACGCCAGGTCCTCGTCGGCCCGTCCGTCCTCGCCGGTGACCACGAACGTGACCCGCCCGACGGCGCGTTGCCGCAGGAGCCGGGCCGTCGCCTCGGCTACCACGAAGCCGGCGCACAGCACCAGCGACGCGTCCTTGACCGCGAGGGCGCCGACCGTCCCCGCCGTGGTCTTCTGCACGACGGTCCGTCCGGTGAGGTCGGCGCGGCGCAGCAGGCCCGGGGAGTTGACCAGGTCGAAACCGGGCGCGGGCGGACCGTCCTTGAGCGCCACCCGGTCCCGGTGGCGTGCCTTGAGAGCCAGGGCCTCGTCCGTCGACCGGGCCAGGACGATCTTCTCCGCCCCCTGGGCGAAGGCCCACGCGGCGACGGTGAAGGCGCGCATGACGTCGACGACGACCGCCACGGACGGGATCTCGACCAGCTCGGGAATGCCGACGAAGCGTGTCTCCATCGAAGACATGATCGCGCACGCCCGTCGCCGGCGCCACACCCGCGGTCGTCCCCGTCTCAGGACTCGCCGACGAGACGGTCCGGCGGTGCCGCCAGGAGTGGGGCGAGTGCCTCGGCCCAGGGGGTGGGGTCGATGACCGTGGTCCCCGTGGCGGAGGCGGCGGCTCGCAGCAGCAGCGAGGTGATGAGGTGGCCGGAGATCACGAAGAAGACGTCGACGCCGATGTAGCCGCCGCCGACCCCCGGCACACCTGCGTGGGAGAGCACCACCAGCCCGACGGCCACCGCGCGCAGCCCCTGGCTGTCCCGGCACGGGGGGTGCCCATGACGCGGCGCTGCCCCACCGGCGGCCGGGGCCGTGCGTTTGGCGGTGGGCATGGTGCCGGTCATCAGGGGCTGGCTCCTCGGGGCGACGGACACGCTGCGCCTGACAGGATCGGTGCGCCGCGATCCGGAGTCCCGCCGTCGTCGGCCGACTTGGCCTCGGCCGGGAAGGTTCAACCCGGTGCAACCAGCGGTTCAGCCGCCGTCCGGCCCGGCGACCGGGAAGCGCCTTCAGTCCGTCGACGGCCGGGTGCCGGGCCGCCGGTCCGACACCGCGGCGGTGAAGCGCGCCGCGAGTGCGGCGGCCGCGGCACGCAGTTCCTCGCCGCCGTCGATCCGGAAGGGGAAGGGCACCCTCGCGAGCCACTCCTGCGCGTACATGTCCGGGTTCCGGGTGCTGCCGACCAGGACGCAGCCCTCGCCCAGGGGTTCGAGCCGGCCCATGGGCGGGCGGATCCAGGGGGCGACCTCGGCCGGTGGGGCGTCGAAGACCACGCGGGTGGCGAACTGCCATCCGGTGCCCAGGTTCTCCTCCAGCACCGCCACCGGGTCGAAGCCGAGGGGCGGGTCGAATCCGTGCGCGGTGCACCGGACCTCGCCGACCCGGTCCACCCGGTAGGTGCGGACGGCGTCCGCGCGGTGGGAGTGGCACAGCAGGTACCAGCGCCCGTGACGGACGACGAGCGACCAGGGGTCCGCCTCCTCCTCCCAGGCGTTGCCGGACTCGCTCCGGTAGGTGAGCAGCACGCGGCGCCGGTGGGCCACGGCCTCGACCAGGGAGCTGGTGACGGCGGGGTCCGGGTGGGCCGCGTACGGGTCGGGGGCGGCGGACGCGTACTCCCGCAGCAGTGCCGCCTGCCGTCCGACGCTCTCCGGCAGTGCCTTGACGACCTTTCCCAGGGCGGCACCGACGAGGTCGGCGGCGTCGGTCACGGCGGGTCGGCCGCTGAGCGCCGCCATGACGAGGCCGAGGGCCTCGGCCTGGGTGAAGTGCACGGGCGGCAGTCGCATCCCGCGGCCCAGCCGGTATCCGCCGTGCGGTCCCCGGGCCGACTCCACCGGGATGCCCGCTTCCCTGAGGATCCCGACGTACCGGCGCGCCGCCCGCTCCGTCACGCCCAGCCGCTCGGCGAGTTCGTCGGCCGTGGTGGTGGGCCGGGTCCGGAGGATCTCCAGGGCGCGCAGCGCCCGCGCGGTGGGGCTGGGGTCGTTGGGCACGGGAGCAGGCTAGTGCGCGCCGAGGACGCCCGGCGGGATCACGGGGAACGAACCGGCACTGGATCGTCCGGATCTCCTCCTACGGTGAAGCCCGGCAACGAAGGGAACCGATCATGGACATTCTGCTCATCGGCGGCCTGTGGCTGGACGGATCCGTCTGGGACCGGGTCGCGTCCACGCTGGAGTCGCTCGGCCACCGTCCGGTGCCGCTGACCCTCCCGGGGCAGGGCGACGGCGCGGCGGACGCCACGCTCGACGATCAGGTGGCGGCCGTGCTGACCGCGGTGGACGCGGCGCCCGGCAAGCCCATGGTGGTGGGGCATTCCGCCGCCTGTGCACTGGCCTGGCTGGCCGCCGACCGCCGGCCTGGGCGGGTGGCCAAGGTCGCGCTCATCGGCGGGGTCCCGACCCCGGACGGGCAGCCGTACGCCGACTTCTTCGAGGTCAGGGGCGGGGCGATGCCCTTTCCCGGCTGGGAGCCCTTCCAGGGGCCCGACGCCGCCGACCTCGACGAGGAGGCCAGGCGTGAGCTGGCGGCGGCCGCGATTCCGGTGCCCGAGGCCGTGGCCAGGGGCATGGTGCGGCTGACGGACGAGCGCCGGTTCGACGTGCCCGTCGTGGTCGTGTGCCCCGAGTTCACGCCCGCGCAGGCGCGGAAGTGGATCGACGGGGGCGAGGTGCCGGAACTCGCCCGGGCCGCGCGCGTCGACTTCGCGGACATCGACTCGGGCCACTGGCCCATGGTCTCCAGGCCCGCCGAGCTGGCCCGGGTGCTGGCGGCGGCGGCCGAGGCCGGCTGACGGGTGCCGTGCTCCGCGCCGCACCGGCCGCCGGGCTCAGTGCAGGCAGAGGCAGAAGGGATGGCCGGCCGGGTCCGCGAAGACCCGCCAGTTGGCGTCGGGGCGGACCTGGTCCGTCCGCTCCAGGACGGTCGCGCCGAGTGCGAGGGCCCGCTTCTCCTCGCCTTCGAGGTCGTCGACGTCGAAGTCCAGGTGGATCTGCTGCGGGCGGTCCTGGCCGGGCCATTCGGGCGCCCGGTAGCCGTCCACCCGCTGGCAGGCCAGCGGCGTTCCCTCGAAGCCCTCCACCTCGATCCAGTCGGGATCGTCCGGGTCCGCGACCACCCGCCCGCCGAGCAGTTGCGCGTAGAACTCCGCGAGCCGTACCGGATCGGCGCAGTCCAGTGCGACCGCCTGCAGCTTTCGAATCACGTCCGACGCTCCTCACTCCTGGGGCCCTCGCGTCATGCCCTCGCACGGCAGGCTCCTACCCGGGGCGACGGCGCGCATGCGCGGCGGCAGCGCGGGCCGACCCCTGTGCACGGCCATCGCCCGTGATGGAGTACTCGGTGTTGCACGCGGCGCGTGCCTGGTGGGCGGCATCACCACCGCACCCCGCCCCATGGACGAGGCCCTCGCGGCCTTCCACCGCGGGCCGATGCACGGCTGACCCGACCTCGCAGCCCCTCGCGGTTCATGTGCGCGGGTCACCTGCGCGGGTCACCTGCGCGGGTCACCTGCGCGGGTCAGCGTGCCGCCGCGTCGGCGGAGCGCAGGACACGGAACCGGCCGGGCCGCGCCGGATCCCGGTCGACGACCTGGACCGGCGCCCAGGCCCACTGCCACCCACCGATGTCCGGCGTGCGGGAGAAGCGGATCCGTCCACGGGTGCCCTCGACCGAGACGTCCGCCCAGGATGCGGCGATCCTCGTCCGGTCGGTGCCGTGGGCGCGCAGCATCTGGGCGAGGACCGCCACGGTGTCGTAGCCCTCGAAGGCGACGAAGGAGGGCTCTTCGGCCAGCCGCTCGCGCAGGGCCGTCCCGACGCGTGTGCCGAGGGGGCCGAGGCGCTCGGGCAGGTAGCGCAGGAACGGCACCTCGGCGCCGTCGCCGCCGAGCGCCCTTTGACATCGACTTCGTGAGCGTGTCGGCCGAGCACCCCGACCGCGCCGCCCTGACGGCACTCGCCGCCGCGCACGAGACGGTCCGACGTGAGTACCCCCGCCCGTTCTTCGACGGATTCCACGCGGTGCGGGCGGACTTGGCCGGGTTACTGCGTCTCCTCCACCGAGGACTTCAAGCGGGCCGCCCAGTCCATGACCGGTGACGACCTCGGCCTTTTCTGGGAGAGGCACCGCATCGGGTGACGGCGGCTCAGGTCACGTCCAGGTCGGAGTACAGCATGTCGTGGTCCGAGTGCTCGGTGGGGACCACCCGGTGCTCGCCGGGGGCGATGCCGCGCAGGAAGACGTAGTCGAACTTGCTCTGCCAGTCCGTGGTCGGTGCGCAGGTGCCGACGGGCGAGGGATGGCACCGCGGGTCGGCGTCCGTGGCCAGGTCCCACATGGGGCCGAGCTCGGGGGCCTGGGGCACGGCGTTGAAGTCGCCGAGGACTATGGCGCGGTCCTGCCGGGCGACCTCGGTGGCCAGCACGCGGACCTGGTCCTTC
Organism: Streptomyces violaceorubidus; assembly: GCF_000717995.1. Lineage (GTDB taxonomy): Bacteria > Actinomycetota > Actinomycetes > Streptomycetales > Streptomycetaceae > Streptomyces > Streptomyces violaceorubidus. The sequence goes on along the minus strand of NZ_JODM01000007.1, from coordinate 27,931 downwards.
CTGAAGTCCTCCTGACGCCGCTGGGCGAGGTGGGTGTTGAAGACCCGGACGGGCCGGCCGCCCACCTCGGTGGTGACGGCGAGATAGCCGCGGTCCTCGGATCCGCCGTCGGGGTATTCGACGTTGACCCGGTCCGTCATCGGTGCCGCCGACAGGATGGCCTGGCCGAAGCCCCCCGGATTCCACGGCGCTCCCCCGCAGCGGCCCCAGTTCTCCAGGACCGTCCCGTACTCGACGTGGTAGACCAGCCCGTGGAAGGCCTCCAGGTAGTCCCGGATCCGGTCGACGTCACGTGCGCAGGCCTCCTGCATGCCGACGACCTGGGGGGCGTGCGCGGCTATCTCCGCGGCCCGGTCGAGGTTGCTCGCGTCGCAGGGGTTGCACAGGTTCCAGGTCATGACCCGGTTCGGCACGACGTCCTTGACGGCTTCCACGGGCAGCGAGCCGCCGGACAGCGCGCCGCCGGGGGCGCTGGGCCCCACCAGCGCCCAGCAGGCCAGCGCCACGGCGCAGACGAGCAATCGCGAGCCGCCGCTTTTGAGCACCGCCGCCTCCTGGGTGTGGACACACATGGCAACTGACGTTTCCACGGACGAGGTTATGGCACCGGGCGAGTGCGGTTTCGGCCCGGCGTGACCCCGCCGGTCCCCGTTCGACGCCGGGCGGGCGTTCATCGCCGAAGGTGGCAGGTGCGGGCCACAACCATCGGTTGGGGCTGTCCTATGCTCGTCGGCATGGATACGGAGGCGGTGCGCTCGTTCGTCCGCGCGGCCGAGCTGGGACAGCTGCGGCACGCGGCCGACGAGCTGGGTGTGACGCAGCAGGCCGTCTCGAAGCGGATCGCGGCCCTTGAACGCGCACTCGACGTCCGGTTGTTCACCCGCACCGCCCGGGGGGTCGAGCTGACCCTGGACGGGCAGGCCTTCCTGCCGCACGCGCGGAACGTCGTCGCGCATGCCGACCGTGCCGTCGCCGCGATCCGACGCGGTTCGCGGGCGCTGCGGATCGACGTTCTGGGCCTGCGGAGCGCGCAGGCCGTCGTCCTGCACGACTACTGGCGCTCGCATCCGGAGACCGCGCTCGACGTGGTGACGCTGAAGGTCGACGACCCGCGGCTGGCGGTGGCCGCCGTGCGGGCGGGCGACATCGACGCCTCCTTCCGCTCCGTCACCGACCCGGCCGACCTGCCGCGCGAGCTGCGGATGATCCACGCGTTCCACTCCCCGCTGGAACTCGTCGTCGGCCCGGGGCACCCGCTCGCCTCCGCACGCACGGTGACCCCGGCCCAGTTGCGCGGACACCGGATCTGGGTGCCCGGTATCGCGCCGGGCAGCGAGTGGGCGGAGTTCTACGATCAGCTCACCGCCGCGTTCGGCCTGCGTGTGGACGCCGCGGGCCCGAACTTCGGCAACGAGGTACTCCTCGACATCCTCGCCGACTCCGACGACGTGGCCACCCTCGTGGGCTCGCGCGACCGGTACATCTGGCCGACCGGACACGATCTGCGCCGCATCCCGATCGCGAGGCCGACACTCGCCTACCCGCTCTCGCTCATCCTCCCCCGCGAGAATCCGCACCCGGGTCTGCGGGCGGTCGTCGACCACTTCGCTAGCCTGGCCCCGCTGCCCGAGGACACCTGGCTGCCCTCCTGGGCGACGGCACCGCACCGCGACGGCGGTTCCGCCCCGCGCTGACGTCGCGAGGTCCTCCGGGGATCACGCACTCCCCGTGCGGAGCTCCTGGTCCAGGATCGTCGCGACGATGCGCATCAACCGCTCCCCCGCCCGGTCGACGCTCCCGTTCTGGGTGCTGACCTGCGCCCCTTCGAGCACGAAGGTGAGCTGGGCCGCGACCTGCTCGGGGTCGGGCAGCCCGGCCTCGGCGCACATGCCGGTCAGCCGGCGCAGCTGGCGGGCCTTGTGCTCCTCGATCACCCGGCGCGCGGGGTGGGTGCGGTCGGGCAGTTCGGCGAGGGAGTTGACGAAGGGGCAGCCCCGGTAGGAGAGCGCCGGCAGCCCGTCGGCGATGAAGCGGGCCAGACCCGGGATCTGCTCGCGGGGCCGGCCGGGGTGTTCGGCCTCGACGCGGTCGAAGGGCGCCTGGTACTCGGCGGCCAGGATCCGCAGCCATTCGGCGACCAGGGCGTCCTTGGTCTCGAAGTGCCGGTAGATCGCCATGCGTTCAACGTGGCGGGCACACCCGCCATGTCCGTTCCGCTGACGGCCGACGCCGGGACGGGCCTGCCGGTCGGCATGCAGTTCGCCGCCGGTTACGGACGCGAGGACCTCCTCTTCCGCCTCGCCGGACAACTGGAACGGGCGCAGCCGTGGTCGGACCGGACTCCTGCCGTGTGGGCGGGGGACCTTCCTGTTCCGGCAGATTCCCGATGACCCCGCGGCCGGTGAATATCCGGGTGCCCGCAGCCGCCCGGAGCGTTATCTTTCACGGCATGAACGTCATCGGCACCCGCACCTTCGCGACCGCGCGAGCGACCAGCTCGCCGGTTGCCGCCGTCTGACCTTCCCCTCTTCCACCGGCGACCGGAAACGGCCCGTCGGTGGTTCCCGCGGCGCTCAGCCGCCTTCGCCTCGCTGCGAGGACCGCACGGATCCGTTCTCCGGCGCCTCCCCGCCCCGATGCGAAGGAGTCGTCCCATGGACACCGAACACGTGGTCCGCACGTTCGTCGAGTACTACGAGGATCAGGGTCATCGCCGGATCACCGGCTCGACGCTGCTGCCCGGGCCGGGCGATCCGGTGCTGTTCACCAGCGCCGGCATGCACCCGCTCACCCCGTACCTGGAGGGCCGCCCCCACCCGCTGGGCCGGCGGCTGGTCAACGTGCAGCGCTGTCTGCGCACCACCGATCTGGACGAGGTCGGCGACAGCAGCCATCTGACGGTCTTCGAGATGCTCGGCACATGGTCGCTGGGCGACTACGAGGGCCCGCGGAGCCTCGACTGGGCCCACCGGCTGCTCACCGAGGGCCTCGGGATCGACCCGGGCCTGCTGCACGCCACCGTGTACGGGGGTGACGAGCGGGTGGGGCCGGACACCGAGTCCCTGCGGCTGTGGCAGGAGCGCGGCGTCCCCGTGGAGCCGACGGTGGACGACAACTGGTGGTCCAACGGCCCGGTCGGCCCCTGCGGACCCGACTCGGAGATCTTCCTGTGGAGCGGTGACGGTCCGCCGCGGTCGACCCCCACGGGCGACGACCGCTGGGTGGAGGTGTGGAACCACGTGATGATGCGCCACCGCCGCCTCGACGACGGACGCCTCGTGCCCCTGCCGCAGCGCAACGTCGACACCGGCCTGGGCCTGGAACGTCTCGCCTCGCTCCTGCAGGGCAAGTCGTCGGTGTTCGACTGCGATGTCTTCGAGCCGTGGCGGCGGCTGGTGCCCGGCCTGTGGCCGCTGGACGAACCCTCGTTCCGGGTGGTGTGCGACCACCTCCGGTCGGCCGTCGTGGTCGTCGGCGACGGAGTCCGGCCGTCGCCCACCGGCCAGGGCCATGTACTGCGCCGCCTGGTGCGACGGCTGCTCACCGTGCTGTGGCGGGGGGACCCCTCGCGCGTGCTCGGGGACCTGCCGGACGAGTTGATCACACACACCCTGCACCACTTCCGGCAGGACGGCGACCCCGGTCTCCCCGGCCTGGTGCGGCGGCTGCTGGTGGAGGAGGAGCGCCGGTTCCGGCGCCTCCTGGAACGCGGCCGGAGCGTGCTCGCCCGGCCCCGCTTCCGGGGCCCGCTGGGAGAGGAGGACTTCCGCTACCTCCACGACACCCACGGTCTGCCGCGCGAGCTGGTGACGGGCCTGCGCGAGGGCGAGTACCCGGACGCGGGCGGTGTGCGGACCGTGCGGTCGTGACGGGCCGTCAGCCGGTACGGCGCGCGGGGCGCCGCCGGCGCTGGACGGCGCCGTAGGTCTCTTCGAGGGCGGTGGTCGCCGCGTCGTAGGAGCGCTGGGCGACGCCGACGAAGAGGCAGTCGATGACAGCCAGTTGGGCGATGCGGCTCACGGTGGCGCCGGAGCGGAACGGCGTTTCCCGCGCGCAGGTCGTCAGCACGAGGTCGGCACTGGTCGCGAGGGTGGAGCCCGGGTCGTTGGTCAGGGCGATGGTGGTGGCCCCGCGCTCGGCCGCGGCCTGGAGGGGCTCGGTGGTGTCCTCGGTCTCCCCGGAGTGGGAGACGGCCAGGGCCACGTCGCCGGGCCCCAGCAGGGCCGTGGCGGTGAGCGCCGCGTGCCGGTCGCTCCAGATGAACGCCATCCGGCCTATGCGGTGGAGCTTCTGGTGCAGGTCCTGGCCGACGAACGCGCTGGCCCCCACGCCGAAGATGTCGACCCTGCGGGCCTTGGCCACCGCGTCGACCGCCCGGCCCAGCGCGTCCACGTCGAGTTCGGCGCCCGATTCCTCCAGGGCCCGGACCTCGTTGTAAATGATCTTGCTGACTATCCGGTCCAGCGAGTCCGTCGGGCTGATGTCGGTGCCGCCCTGCGCCGCGCGCTCCCCGCCCAGCGCGTGCTCCCGCGCGGCGGCGGCGGCCAGGGCCAGGCGCAGCTGGGGGTAGTTGCCCGTGCCGATGGTGCGGCAGAACCGCATCACGGTGGCCGCCGAGGTGCTCGCCCGCTCCGCCAGCGCGTGGATGGACAGCTCCGCGACCTGTCCCGGGTCGGCGAGGACCGCGTCGGCCACCCGTCGCTCCGAGGGGGCCAGGGAGGGCCGGGCGGCGCGGACGCGCGTGAGGACGTCGGCGAGCGGGGCGTCCTGGGCGGACGGCTCCGGCCCGCGGGACGAGGACTGGCGGACCATGGCCCCTCCTGGATGTGGTGCCCACAGGGTAAGGGGGTGACCCGGAGAGGTCAAAAAGTTACGTGGTGGGCAACGCGACGTTACTTATTGACATACGGAGGGCGCCGTTCCCATACTCGGACGGCGATCCGCGCCGGTCACCGACGACCCGGTGGCTCACGACGTGCCGGGTCCCCTCGGGCAAAGGGCAGGCCGTATGACTTCAGTAGTGGCGGTAGACCTCGGGAAGACCGGTTGCCGCGCCATGCTGTGGAACAGCGCCGACTCGTCACGGGCCGTCAGTTCCGTTGCCGGTGCCCCCGGTCTGGCGGCGCCCGACGGGGTGGCGGCGGCCCGTGCGGCCGTGCGCGCCGCCGTCGAGCCGCTCCTTCGGGAACCGGGCGGCGCCCGGCCCCGGTCCGTCCTCGTGGGGGCCGCCGGAGCGGCTTCGGCCCCCGCCGCGGCCCGCTCCCTGGCGGATGCCCTGCTGGCGGACCTGCCCGTCCGGGAGGCCGCCGTCACCAGCGACGCCGTCACCGCCCACGCCGGCGCGCTCGGCGGCCGGGCGGGGGTGGTGCTGGCGATCGGCACCGGGGCGGTCGCGGTCGGCATCGGCGCCGACGGGACGTACGCGCGCGTCGACGGGTGGGGTCCCCTGCTCGGCGACGACGGCAGCGGCGCCCGGATCGGCACGGCCGGGTTGCGCGCGGCCCTGCGGGCCCACGACGGGCGGGGCCCGGACACCGCCCTGCTGGACGCGGCCGTCGGCCTCTTCGGAGACCTCGAACGGCTCCCGGCGACCGTCGGACGGGACGGCAATCCCGCCCGTACGGCCGCCTCGTTCGCCCCCGAGGTGGCCCGCGCCGCCGACGCCGGGGACGCCGTGGCCGCGGCGATCGTCCGGGACGCGGCGGCCGACCTGGCCGAGACCGCGCTCGCGGCGGCCGGCCGGATCACCGTGGACGGCGACCCGCTGCCGATGGCCGTCACCGGTGGTCTGACGGGTCTCGGCCCCGTCCTGCTGGCGCCGCTGACCGCCCGGATCACCGGCTCGGACCTCCCCGTGCGGCTCCTGTCCCCGCTCGGCGACCCCCTTGACGGGGCCCGCCTGCTGGCGCTGGAACCCGCCACCCCTCACGCCTCCCTCGTCGTCCGTGTCCGCCGGACGACCGCCAGTCCCCCTCCCCCCTCGCCGGCGACCCCACCGGCCAGTGCCTAGGAGCAAGCGTGCGCCAGCTCGACCTCGTGGTGATCGTGGTCTATCTGATCGGGATCGCCTGGATCGGCCTGCGGAAGGCAGGCCGGCAGAAGTCGGCGAAGGACTACTTCGTCGGTGAGGGCCACATGCCGTGGTGGACGGTCTCGTTCTCCGTCGTCGCCACGGAGACCAGTGTGCTGACGGTGATCAGCGTGCCCGGCGGTGCCTACAGCGGCCAGGGGTTCGGCAACGTCGAACTGGCCCTGGGCTACGTCGTGGGACGCGTCGTGGTCGCCACCGTACTGATCCCCCTGTACAAGCGCGGCGGCTTCGTCAGCGCCTACCAGTACCTGGGCGACCGGTTCGGGCTGAAGCTGCAGGGGCTCGCCTCGGTGACCTTCGTGTTCACCCGGCTCCTGGCCGAGGGCGTGCGGCTGTTCGCCTCCGCCATCCCCATCAAGCTGCTGCTCGACGAGTTCGGTGTGCATGCGAGCTACCGCGTGATCATCGTGGTGATCACGCTGATCACCGTCGTCTACACCTACCTGGGCGGTATCAAGGCGGTCATCTGGACCGACGCCATCCAGATGGTCCTCTACCTCGGCGGCGCGGTCCTCGCCGTGGCGGTGCTCTCCGCCCACGTCGGCGGTGACGGCTACGCGCGGGCCCTGCACGCCGGGAAGTTCGCGCTCTTCGACACCGACTTCGACCTCGCCCACATCCTCACCAGCCCGTTCGCCCTGCCCACGGCCATCGTCGGCGGCGCCATCTTCGCCATGGCCTCGCACGGCTCCGACCAGCTGATCGTCCAGCGCGTGCTGGCGACGAGGACACTGCGCGAGGGCCAGAAGGCCATGATCGCCTCGGGTGTCTTCGTCACCGTCCAGTTCGCCGCCTTCTCCCTCGTCGGCGCGCTGCTGTGGTCGTACAACGAGGGCAAGTCCTTCACGGAGCTGGGGCTGTCCAGCTCGGACAACCTCTACCCCGAGTTCATCCTGCACGGGCTGCCCGTGGTCGTCTCCGGCCTGCTCGTGGCCGGCATCCTGGGCGCCGCGATGGGCTCGCTGTCCTCGGCGCTGAACTCCATGTCCAACTCGACGGTCGCCGACATCATCCACAGCTTCTTCCGCACCACACCGTCCGAGGAGGCGCTGCTCAGGCTCGCCCGCTGGATGACGCTGGTGTGGGCGACGCTCATGGCCGTCTTCGCCTGCGCGTTCAGCGCGAGCACCGGCAACGTGTACCTGACCGGCCTCACCATCGCGGGCTACACCTACGGCGCGCTGCTCGGCGCCTTCCTGCTGGGGCGGCTCGTCAAACGCGCGGGCGAGGCCGACTCCATCGTGGCCTTCCTGGTCACCATCGGGGTGATGACGTACATCGTGCGCGGGGTGAAGATCGACGTCACGACGGGCGGGACCACGGTGTCCCAGGCGATCGCGGCCCAGTGGCTGGTGCCGATCGGCGTACTGATCACCCTGCTCGTGGGCGGTGTGCTGAGCCTGTTCCACCGGGCACCGGAGCCCTCGGCGGGACCGGCGCCCGACGAGGAGCCGGGCACCGGACCCGACCGGCTGACCAGCACGGCCGGCCGCAACTGATCCCGTCCGCCCCGTCCCACCCCCACAGGAGTGCACCGTGCGTGTGATCGGCCTGATGTCAGGCACGTCCTACGACGCCATCGAGGTGGCCGCGGCCGACCTCGAACTGCGGGGCGAGGCACTGGTGATGCGCCCGCTCGGCCATCTCTCCAACCCCTACCCGGACGAGCTGCGCGACCTGATCGCGAGCAGCCTGCCACCGGCTGGGGCGACGATGCGGACCGTCGCCCGGCTCGACACCGGCATCGGGCAGGCCTTCGCCGACGTGGCCGTGCGGGCCGTGCGCGAGCTGTGCGGGGGCCGCGCCGACCTGGTGGTCTCGCACGGGCAGACCATGTACCACTGGGTCGAGGACGGCGCCGTGCGCGGCACCCTCCAGCTCGGCAGGCCTGCCTGGATCGCCGAGGCGACCGGCCTGCCCGTCGTGTCCGACCTGCGCGCCAACGACGTGGCGGCCGGGGGTCAGGGGGCGCCGCTGGTCGCCATGACCGACGTCCTCGCCCTGGCGGCGCTGCCCGGCGTCCCCGCCGCCCTCAACCTGGGCGGGATCGCCAACATCACCGTCGTCGCCCCCGGTACCGAGCCGCTCGCCTTCGACACCGGTCCCGCCAACGCCCTGATGGACGCCGCCGTACGGCACTTCACCGGCGGCGTCGCCCAGTACGACCAGGACGGTCGCCGGGCCGGGGCGGGCCGGGTCGATCCGGCGCTGCTGCGGCTGCTGCTGGACGACCCCTACTACGGCAGGCCGGCTCCGAAGAGCACCGGCAAGGAGCACTTCCACCTGCCGTACCTGCTCGAGGCGCTCGCGGCGGCGCCCGTCGCCAAACCCGACGACGTCCTGGCCACCCTGGCCGCGCTCACCGCCGTGACGGTGGCCGACGCCTGCCGCGCGCACGGTGTCACGCGGCTGATCGTGTCCGGCGGCGGTGCGCGCAACCCGGTGCTGATGCGCATGATCGCCGAGGAGCTGCCCGGGGTGGGCCTCGGCCCCAGCGACGAGCTCGGGCTGCCGTACGACGCCAAGGAGGCACTGGCCTTCGCCCTTCTGGGCTTCCTGACCGTCAACGGCCTGCCCGGCGCGATCCCCTCGGGCACGGGTGCGCGCCGGGCGTCACTGCTGGGCAGCATCACACCCGGCCGGGAGCCGCTGCGGCTGCCCGAACCGGCCGACCGGCCGCCCCGGGTGCTGCGCATCACCGGCGGGCGCTGAGCGCCACCCCGGGCAGGGATCGCCTCAGCCGAGGTCGCCGGTGCGCGCCTGCCGCCACAGGTCGACGTCGCCGTCGACGACCGCGTACTCGTCGATCTCGGCCAGTTCGTCGTCGTCGAAGGAGAGGTTGGCCAGGGCGGCCACGTTCTCCTCCAGCTGCTCGGGGCGGGAGGCCCCGATCACCAGCGAGGTGACGCGCGGGTCGCGCAGCGCCCAGGCGAGCGCCATCTGCGCCAGGCTCTGGCCCCGGCGGGCGGCGATGCCGTTGAGCGCGCGCAGCCGTCGGACGGTGTCCTCGGTGAGCCAGTCCGTCGCGAAGGACTTGCCCTGGGTGGCGCGGGAGCCCTCCGGCACGCCGTCGAGGTAGCGGCCGGTGAGCAGCCCCTGGGCGAGCGCGGTGAAGCCGATGACGCCGAAGCCCTCGTCGGCGGCGGCGTCGAGCAGGCCCTCGGTCTCGATCCACCGGTTGAGCAGGTTGTACGACGGCTGGTGGATGAGCAGGGGCGTGCCCAGGTCGCGGAGGATCGCCGCGGCCTGCCGGGAGCGTTCGGCGTCGTAGGAGGAGATGCCGACGTAGAGGGCCTTGCCCTGCCGCACCGCCGTGTCCAGCGCCGTCATGGTCTCCTCCAGCGGAGTGGAGGCGTCCAGGCGGTGGGAGTAGAAGATGTCGACGTGGTCGAGGCCCATGCGCTTCAGGGACTGGTCGAGGGAGGCGAGCACGTACTTGCGGGAGCCGCCGCCCTGGCCGTAGGGACCGGGCCACATGTCCCAGCCGGCCTTGGTGGAGATCACCAGCTCGTCGCGGTACGGCGCCAGGTCCTGCCGCATGATCCGGCCGAAGTTGATCTCGGCCGATCCGTAGGGCGGGCCGTAGTTGTTGGCGAGGTCGTGGTGGGTGATGCCGAGGTCGAAGGCGCGCAGGGCGATCCGCCGCTGGGTCTCGAACGGCTTGTCGTCACCGAAGTTGTGCCAGTAGCCCAGGGACAGCGCGGGCAGGTCGAGCCCGGAGCGTCCGGTGCGGCGGTAGTGCATGGTGCCGTCGTAACGGCTGGGGTCGGCGGCGTGGCTCATGGCGTTCTCCGGTGGAAGCGGGGGCGGGCGACCCGTGCCGCGTGACCGTCCGGCCGCGGCGCGTCGCGGGCACCGCCAGTTTCTCACCGTCGCCGACCACGTGATCCACCCGGCCCGAGCAGGTCCTCACCCGGCCCCAGCAGCCCTTCACCCGGCTCGACGACTCCCGTCCCCCACGCCGGTGACGTGGGCGCGGGAGAACTCCATGTCGCGGGAACGTGCTCCTCCACCTCGCGCGCGCCCCTCCCCCTCGCTCGTGCCGCCCGCTCCGCTTGCGGGCGCAGGCCGGCGGCGGAGACTGATACGGACGACGGCACTCCGGAGGGTCCTGCACGGATGGGCGAGCACGCGGAACGGACCGGCGTGGCCACCTGGGGGCAGGCGTGCCGCGGGGACCGCGTGGGCCCGGGCGGGCGCGGCCCGGGCATCGGCGGTGACGCTCTGCCGGGCAGGTCGGAGGGGGCCCCGTGCCCCGTGTCCGTCTCGCGCGCTCTCCGGGCGTCAGCCCCTCCCCGACGAAAGGCAGTTCCATGACGGACACCCCGCCTGCCACCACCACGGACTCCGGCGCGCCCGCGGAGAGCGACGAACACTCGCTCACCGCGGGCCCGGCGGGTCCGGTCCTCCTCCAGGACGCCTACCTCATCGAGCAGATGGCGCAGTTCAACCGGGAGCGCATCCCCGAGCGCCAGCCGCACGCGAAGGGCAGCGGCGCCTTCGGCCACTTCGAAGTGACGCACGACGTGAGCGCCTACACCAAGGCGGCGGTCTTCCAGCCGGGTACGCGCACCGACCTGGTCGCCCGCTTCTCGACCGTCGCGGGCGAGCGCGGCAGCCCGGACACATGGCGCGACCCGCGCGGCTTCGCGGTGAAGTTCTACACCAGCCAGGGCAACTACGACATGGTCGGCAACAACACGCCGGTGTTCTTCGTCAAGGACCCGATGAAGTTCCAGCACTTCATCCGGTCGCAGAAGCGCCGGGCGGACAGCAACCTGCGCGACCACGACATGCAGTGGGACTTCTGGACCCTCTCGCCGGAGTCCGCGCACCAGGTCACCTGGCTCATGGGAGACCGCGGCATCCCGCGCACCTGGCGCCACATGAACGGCTACACCTCCCACACCTACATGTGGATCAACGCCTCGGGCGAGCGCTTCTGGGTGAAGTACCACTTCAAGACGGACCAGGGCATCGAGTTCTTCACCCAGGACGAGGCCGACCAGATGGCGGCGGCCGACACCGACTACCACATGCGGGACCTGTTCGAGCACATCCGCGACGGCGACTTCCCCAGCTGGACGCTGCACGTGCAGGTGATGCCGTACGCCGACGCCGCGGGCTACCGGTTCAACCCCTTCGACCTGACGAAGGTGTGGCCGCACGGCGACTACCCCCTGATCCCGGTCGGCCGCATGACGCTTGACCGGAACCCGACGGACAACCACGCCGAGATCGAGCAGGCCGCCTTCCAGCCCAACAACCTGGTCCCCGGCATCGGCCCGAGCCCGGACCGCATGCTGCTGGCCCGGCTCTTCTCCTACGCCGACGCCCACCGCTACCGGATCGGCGCGAACTACCAGCAGCTTCCGGTGAACGCCCCGGTGGTCGACGTCCGCACCTACTCCAAGGACGGTGCGATGGCCTACCGGAAGACGACCGACCCGGTCTACGCGCCGAACTCCAAGGGGGGTCCGGCCGCCGACACGGAGCACTTCGGCACACCGCCCGGCTGGGAGACGGACGGGGCCATCACCCGCACGGCCTACGTCAGCCACGCCGAGGACGACGACTGGGGGCAGCCGGGCACCCTGGTGCGCGAGGTGCTGGACGACGCGGCCCGCGACCGGCTGGTCTCCAACGTGGTGGACCACCTCCTGAACGAGGTGACCGAACCCGTGCTCCAGCGGGCCTTCGCGTACTGGTCGAACATCGACCGGACCATCGGGGAGCGCATCGCCAAGGGGGTACGGGAGAAGGCGGGCGAGAGGGACTTCAAGGCCGCCGAGCAGCGCAATCCGGCCCGGGAGTCCATGCAGGACAAGGCCTGACCCCTGCCGCAGACTCCGGCCGAGCCGAGCCGAGCCGAGCCGAGTCCAGTCGAGTCCCGGTCCGGCCGGCCGGCCGGCCGGTCAGGCCTACCCGCGTCGCCAGGACCGAGGGCATGCATCCACATCTCGACGGCTTCTGCTCCGCCCGGCCGGACCGGCTCGGCCGGCGTGGCGGACAGCCCCGGTTTCCCGCTGCAGCTGTTCCTCCCCTCGACCGCCGTCCGCGCCCCTGCAACAGGATCCGGGCTTGGGAGCGCGACGCTCGGACGGGTCCCCCGGGCCGGTGACGTGCCGGCGCAGTGCGAGGTCTTCGGCCGGAGCAAGGCGGTGGCACGCGCGGCGGGGCACACCGCGGGGCACGCGACGACGCCGGACGCCTGGGGCGACGACCCGCGGCCAATGCGCTCCGCGGCACCGCCGCCACCCAGCACCCAGGCACAGCGGCCACCCCGCACCGAGGCACCGGGGTCCGCTCTGCGGCAGCGTCCGAGGCATGACAGTGACTGACATCGCATGTTACTGTCGATGACAGCGGCTGTCATCGACAGTTCCGGCGCCTTGCGCCCGCCGCCGTGCCCGCGCCCGGCCGGACCGGCAGTCGCCATGTACGGACATCTCTGGAGGGAATCTCATGCGTGTTTTCGTCACCGGCGCCTCCGGTTGGATCGGTTCAGCCGTCGTTCCCGAGCTCATCGGCGCGGGTCACCAGGTCGTGGGGCTCGCCCGTTCGGACGCCGCGGCCGAGGCGCTCACCGCGGCCGGGGCCGACGTGGTCCGCGGCACCCTCGACGACCTCGACGTCCTGCGCGGCGCGGCCGCCGACTCGGACGGGGTGGTGCACCTGGCCTTCAAGCACGACATCGCGTTCTCGGGGGACTTCAAGGGCGCCGGCGAGGCCGACCGGCGGGCCGTCGAGGTGATCGGCGAGGCGCTCGCCGGCTCCGACCGGCCGTTCACGATCGCGTCCGGCACCCCCGCCCTTCCCGGCCGGGTGGCGACCGAACGCGACGGCCACGACCCGGACCCGGCCGCGGCCGACCGGGGCGACGCCCAGCACGTGCGCGCCCTCACCGCCGAACTGACCCTCTCCCTCGCGGCCCGCGGGGTCCGGTCCTCGGTGGTGCGGCTGGCGCCGACCAATCACGGCGAGGGGGACAACGGGTTCGTCCCGGCCCTCATCCACATCGCCCGCGCCAAGGGCGTCTCCGGCTACATCGCGGACGGCACCAACCGGTGGTCGGCCGCGCACCGTCTCGACTCCGCGCACCTGTTCCGCCTGGCGCTGGAGAAGGCCCCCGCGGGTTCGACACTGCACGCCGTGGCGGAGGAGGGCCTGCCCGTGCGGGACCTCGCCGAGGTGGTCGGCCGGCAGCTTGGCCTGCCGGTGGTGTCGGTCCCGGCCTCGGACGCGGACGCCCACTTCGGCTGGCTGGCGGGCCCCCTCGCCGCCAACCGCGCGGCCTCCAGCGTCCTGACCCGCGAGCTGCTGGGGTGGGAGCCCGTCCAGCCCGGACTCGTCGCGGACCTGGAGCAGGGCCACTACTTCAAGTAGCCCCCGGCCCGGGCCTCAGACCAGCTCGGGCTGCGGTTCCGCGGGGCGCGGCGGTCCCGGCTGCCGCACCGGTACCGCCTCGGCCTCCCACCGCCTGGTGGTCCGCACGAAGCCGAGGATCACGGAGCCCATCGCGAGGAGGAGCAGCGGCCCGGCCGCCCACGGGTGCTCGGCCATCTCCACCGGCAGGAACCGGTACGACACCAGCAGCGCGGCGAACACCGCCGCGCCGTAGGCGACCAGCCCGAGGGCCGCACGGTCCCAGCCCCGCGCGAACGCGCGCATCGCGGCCTCGACGGTGAGCGCGAACACCACACCGGCGATGAGGTCGGCGCCGTAGTGGTACCCGAAGCCGAGGGTCGCGGTGAGGGTGGCGACCAGCCAGAACGTCCCCGCGAACCGCATGGCTCCGGAGCCCTTGCGGGAGTGGAGGAACAGCGTCGTGGCCCAGGCCGTGTGCAGGCTGGGCATGCAGTTGCGCGGGGTGATGTCGTCGAACGGGATCGGGTGCGGAGTACCGCCCGGCGGCAGGGTGTGCGGCCACAGGTCGGCCACCGCCCACTGGCCGCCGTCGGGGCCGTAGGCGAAGACCGGCCCGACCACCGGGAAGATCATGTAGACGGCGGGCCCGAGCAGGCCGATGACGAGGAAGGTGCGCACGAGGTGGTGGCTCGGGAAACGGCGCTCGCGTGCCACGTGACGCAGTTGGTACAGCCCGACGAGGGCGGCGGCCAGGGGCAGCTGGCCGTAGACGAGGTGGAGCACGTGGTCGCCGACCGGTTCGGTGGCCCCGACGAACCGGCCGACCAGCCACGAGGGGTTGCCCAGCGCCCGGTCGGCGGTGGCGACGTACGGGTCGAGCACCGCCTTGCGGGTCTGCGACGTGATGAGCAGCCAGGTGTCGCCCGTCTTGTGCCCGGCCACCAGCAGGAGCCCCAGCCCGGTGCCCTTCAGGAGCAGGGCGCGCTCGCCGCCCCGGCGCCGCGTCACGGCGACGACCGCGCAGCCCAGGACCACCCACAGCGCGCCGTTGCCGAAGTTCATGTCGGCGCCGACCACCCAGCGCACCAGCCAGAAGACCAGGTCGATGCCGACCGCGGCACCGGCCGCGACCAGGCGCTGCCGCCAGGTCAGCACCACCATCGTCAGGGCGAGGCCGGCGTACAGCAGCGGCCCCGAGTCGGGCGCGAAGACCACCTCGCGGGCCTGCTCGGTGATCGGGCCCCGCACACCGTAGTGCCGCGCGGCCACTTCCAGCGCGAGGAGGAAACCGAGCGTCACCGCACCCGCCGCGGTCCACAGCACCGCCCGCGGCCGGCGCGACGCGGCGAACAGGAGGCCGGGGCCTCTTCGCGGGGATATTCGTGTGGGTGTGGTGTTCACTTGTGTGGCCCGTTTGCTAGGGGTCGGACAAAGAGCTCGCTCGCACGGATCGTCGCGGGCTCGAACATGCTAACGGCAGCTCCCGCCGACCCCCCGGGCCGCCGTCAGGCCGTGCGCCGGTACGCCGGGTAGGTCAGGTAGCCCGCGTCACCGCCCTGGTAGTACGTGGCCTCGTCCACCGGAGCGAGGTCCGCCCGCGGCGGCACGCCCGCGCGACATCGGGGCCATGACCGTCCGGTTGGGCAGCGTCAGGTCGCCGAGCCGGTAACGGTCGAAGAGGGACGTCATGCCAGGACTCCTTGGTCGTCCGCGGGCCCGGATCTCGGGCACGACGGTTACGCTAGAACCTGACACTGACGTCAGAGGCAAGTATGTGTGCCGCGGATCACGGCAGGGAGCAGGGCATGCGCATCGGAGAAGTGGCGTCGCGGGCCGGGGTCAGCGTCCGGTCGGTGCGCTACTACGAGGACCAGGGGCTGCTGGTCAGCACCCGCAGCGCGGGCGGCCAGCGCCAGTACACGGAGCACGAGGTCGAACGGGTCAGGTTCCTCCAGCGGCTGTACACCGCGGGCCTCTCCAGCCGCACCATCGCCGAGCTGCTGCCCTGCGTGGACGCGCCCAGCGCGGACCATTCCGATGCGGCACTGGAGCGCATGGCCGAGGAGCGGGACCGGCTGACCGAGCACATCGCCGACCTCGTCCGCACCAGGGACGCGCTCAACGAGCTGATGACGGCGGCCCGCGAGTACCGGGATGCCGAGTTTGCCTAAACTTGTTAGGCAAGCTCATAATCTCCCATGGCTGCCGGGTGAGCGATGCGGAGGACGGGTGTGGCTCGGGTAGGACTGACGACCGAGGGTCTGATCAGGGCCGGGGCCGAGACGGCCGACGAGATCGGCTTCGAACGCACCACTCCGACGGAGCTGGCCCGGCGGTTCGGCGTCCGCACGGCGAGCCTGTACTCGCACGTGAGGAACGCCCACGACCTCAAGACCGGGATCGCGCTGTTTGCCCTGGAGGAGCTGGCCGACCGGGCCTCCGAGGCGGTGGCCGGCCGGGCCGGCAAGGACGCGCTGACCGCGTTCGCGAACGTCTACCGCGACTACGCCCTTGCGCACCCGGGCCGCTTCGCCGCCACGCAGTTCCCCCTCGACGCGGAGGCGGCGGCCTCCAGTGCCGGGGCACGGCACTCCCAGATGTCGCGGGCGATCCTGCGCGGCTACCACCTGGCGGAACCCCACCAGACCCATGCCGTGCGGCTGTTGGGCAGCGTCTTCAGCGGCTTCGTCGCTCTGGAGGCCTCGGGAGGGTTCAGCCACAGCGCCCCCGACTCGCAGGAGAGCTGGACGGAGATCCTCGACGCGCTGGACGCCCTGCTGCGGACCTGGCCGACCGCTTCCTGACCCGGGGAGCGGCCCCGGGACCGGCCCCCGGCACCGGGGCCGCTCCCCGGGTCAGGACCGTGCGGCGGTCAGGGAGAGGGCGTACAGGGCCGTCGAGGTGAAGTCGTCCGCCGGCTCCACCGTCTGCCAGGCCCGCACGTCGTCGACGTAACCGGCGCCGCGGCCGTCGAACTCGGACCACTTGCGGCCGTCGGGGGTGAAGGAGCAGGGGCGCGCCCCGTCGAAGGTCTCCGGCTCCTTCAGCAGGCCCGCGCCGTTGGGCCCGTTGACGACCGCGCCGCGCAGGATGTCGCCGCGGCCGGTGCGGCTCATCGCCAGGTTGGCGACCTGGTGCTGGAGGCAGTGCGGGTAGAGGGCGCCCGCGCCCACGAGGAAGCTGGTGCCCCAGGCGTTCGCCCCGAAGACCCAGGCCCGCTGCTGCGCGGCGAAGTCGTCGAACCGGTGGTCGCCGGTGACACGGGCGTACAGCTCGGCGGTCGCCAGCAGCCCGAAGGTGTTCGGCACCGCGTCGAAGTCGGTGGGTATGACGCCCGACCGGAAGGGGTCCCCGGCCGCGCGCCGCCTCCCCGTCTCCACCTGCCGCCTCAGTTCCGCCCCGAGGGCCTTCGCGAGGCCCTCGTCGGGGTCCGCCGAGGTGAGCACGTCGGCGTGGGCGAGGGCGCTGACGTCGGCGGGGCCCAGGACGCCGCCGCGATCCTCGCGCAGGGCCGCGCGGGCCCAGCCGACCGCCTCGCCGCTCCACCCCGAGCCGCGCGGATCGCCCAGGGCGTCGGCGGCGCGGGCCAGTTCGACGGCGGCCCATTCCAGGTCGTCGCGCCAGGAGTGCTCCTGGTAGTAGTCCGCGGGCGTGGTGGTGACCAGCGCGCCCTCGTCGGGCCGCGTGTCCGCCCGGGCGTAGACGGCGGCGGCCTTGTCCAGCCACTGGCGGGCCTCGGTCGGGTGGTCCTCGGCCTCGGTCTGCGCGGCCAGGGCGAAGGCCGCGCTCACCCGGCCCGCGAGGTTGGGGCTGAGGGGCTCCCCGGGTTCGTTGGCGCGGAAGACGGGCCGGTACTTGATCAGGTAGTCGGCGTCCCCGGGTCGCACGGTGAGCCGGTCGTCCTCCTCCGGCAGCCGCCACACGTCGTGGTCGCCGCGGACCCCCTTGCCGCCGGACCCGAGCCCCACCTGGGCGTAGAGCGTGCCCGTCTCCCCGTCCCACATCCGGTCCAGCCATCGCAGGCCGTACCGTGCCTCCTCCCGCAGCCCCGGCACCGAGGGGGTGTCGCGGACGGTGGTCAGCATCTGGGCGACGACGTAGGAGGCGGTGTGCGTGAACTTCAGGAAGTCGCCCGCGTCGAACCACCCGCCCGAGACGTCCACGGGACCGCCGACCTCGGTCAGGTCCGGGCCGGCGGCCGTCCCCCCGGTGGCCGAGCCGGTGCGGGACGGCGCGTAGACGCGGGCCCGCTCGTCGGTCAGGTGCGAGGGCACCCGTCCGGTCGCGTCGGCCAGGACCTCCTCGCCGTCCCGCTGGGTGCCGAAGAAGCGCACGGTGTCCGAGCGCAGCGGGTCCAGCAACTGCCCGGCCGGTGCCACCCGGAAGCGGACCTCCGGGTCCCCGCCCGCGCCGAGCAGGCGCAGCCGGTAGGTGCCGGTGCGATGCAGCGACGAGAGGTCGATCGTGCGCACGGCGGTGTACGTGCCGTTCCAGCCGCCGAGGGAAGGGCCGAGGGCGCCGTGCCCGGCCGTGTCGCCCCGCTCGTCCAGGACCTCGAACTCGGCGTCGGCCAGCGTGTCCCGGTCCCCCATGACATAGGCGAACTTCTTCTCGCCGGACGCGTATCCGACCTGGTTGACGCGGAGGGCCGCCGGCGCCTCGCCCCGGCCCCCGGAGCACGCGGTGAGGCAGCAGGCCGCCAGGACGGAAGCGGTCACGGCCGACACGATGCGGGCCGACGGCGGGAAGAAATGGTTCATGGTGGACAGTCTGGTCGATGGCACCACCGAGGCGCGGGCCGAGGGGCAGGTCGGGGGCGGGACGACGAAGCGGACGTTTGTGCGGGATAGGCTCTGACCCGCCGGCCCGCCAGGACCGCCAGGACCGCCACCGAAGGACACGGGAGGAGTCGGCCATGGGCCCGCACGATCCGCAGGAGGCAGCGGCCGCACCGGACACGGCAGCGCGACTCCGGGCGATCGGCGACGAGTTGTCGGACCGTTTCTACGAGCGGGCGGACGTCGTGCGGACGCTGCTGGTGACGCTGCTGGCCGGTCAGCACTCGCTGGTGCTCGGCCCGCCGGGAACGGCCAAGTCCGAACTGGCCGGGGAACTCACCGGCCGGATCGTAGGGGCGTCCTACTGGGAGATCCTGCTGTCCAGGTTCACCGCGCCTACCAGGATGTTCGGGCCCATCGACGTCGCCGCGCTGGCGCGCGGGGAGTACCGCCAGGTCTACGAAGGGCGCGCCACCACCGCGCACGTCGCCTTCATCGACGAGATCTTCAAGTGTTCCACCGCGGCGCTGAACGAGACGCTGGGCTATCTCAACGAGCGGATCTACCACCCCGAGAGCGGCGGCGAGCCCGTCCGCTGCCCCCTCATCGGCGCGATCACGGCGAGCAACGAGCTGCCCGACGGCGAGGACTCGGCCGCGATCTACGACCGGCTGCTGGTGCGGATCGAGGTCACGTACCTGGAGGACCCGTCGAACTTCGCCGCTCTGGTCCGCTCCGCCGTGGGCCGCCGGGCGGCGCCGAGGCGGACCACCGTGGACCTGGCCGCGTTGCGGCACGCCGTGGGCGAGGGCGTCCCCGCCGTGGAGGTGCCCGACGGGATCGTGGACGCGGTGTGCACGCTCCGGGCCGCCCTGCGCCGCAAGGAGCTGATCGCCTCCGACCGCCGCTGGCGGCAGGCGGTGGGCCTGCTCCAGGCGTCCGCGTACCTCGACGGGCGCTCCTCGGTCGCGGAGCGCGATCTGTCGGTGCTGACCCACGTGTTGTGGGACTCTCCCGCCGAGCGCCCGACCGTCGAGCGGGAGGTGCTGCACCTGGTCAACCCCGACGCCAAAGAGGCCCTGGACCTCGCCGACACCATCGGGGAACTGGAGGCCCAGCTCGACGCGATGGCCGGGCAGTCCCGCGAGGCGCTCAGCGAGTGGGTCATCAAGAAGGCCCACAACCAGCTGGCCACGGCGGGCAAGCGGCTGGAGAGACTGCGCGAGGAGGCGGTGGGCGCGGGCCGCTCCACCACCGCCATCGACCGGGTCACCGGCCGTCAGCGCGCGGTGCGTGCCCGGGTGCTGACCGAGGCCCTGGGCGTGGACGCGAGCACCGTGCGGGCCCAGCTCTGAGCACGGGGCGGGACGGCACCATGGACGAGGGCACGGACCCGGACACGGGCGGGTCGGCGGGCCGGCTCGGCGGGCTGACGGACCTGGCCGGGAGGTGGCTGGCCCGGTCGGCAGGCGCCACCGCACGGCACACCGGGGCCGTGGTCGCGGACCGCTTCGACCGGATCGCCTGGCGCGACACCTACGAACAGTCGGCCGCGCTGCGCGAGTTGGCCGACGACCTGGGCGTGCGCCAACCGCACACCGACGACCTCCTCACCGACGCGTTCCTGGCCGCCTACAAAGCCGCTCCGCGGCTGCGCGAGGCCACCGAGATGACGCCCACCCATCTGGTCAACCACCGGATCGTCACCGCGCTGCTGGAGTCACCGGACTTCGCCGAACTGCACCGGGAGACGGTCGGCGACCCGTACGCCGCCGCCATGGCGGTGCTCGCCCAGGGCAGCGCGCTGCGCCGGATGCTGGACGACTCCCGGCCCGCCCGGGACCGGGACGAGCGGGCGGAGCGGGCCCGGCGGAAGGCCGAGGACGCGGCGGACGCCGTGGCTGAGGCGCTCCGGCAGGCCGCCGACGAGGCCGGAGAGGACGGCACCGTGCCGGGACCCGCCGCCGATGCCGTACGACGGGCGGTCGAGGAGGCGGAGGCCGCCCAGGCACGGGCCGCCTCCGACGCCGCCCGGTCGCTCGCGGTGGCCGTACCCGGCATCCGTGCCGCCGCGAGCGGCGCGGTGGCGAGATCGGCGTCGGCCGCGCGGAGGGAGGCCGCGCTGATGCGGGCCTGGGGCGTCGGGTCCGGCGAGCTGGAGCGGATGGCCTTCGACGAGCGCGCCCGGCTGGCCGAGCGGCTGCGCACCGGCCGGCTCGCCGAGTGGGCCGAACTGATCGGCCGCTTCCGCCGGATGGCCGACGGGCAACGGGCGCGCAAGGTGGAGAACGCCACCGGCGAACTGATCGGGGTCACACTCGGCGACGACCTCTCCCGGGTCGTCCCCTCCGAACTGGCCCATCTCGGACTGCCCGAGCTGCGCGCGGTGTTCGCCGCGCGCTACGCCGCCCGGGAGCTGATGCTCTACGACAGCCAGGGCGAACAGGCCACCGGCCGGGGCGCCGTCATCGCCTGCGTGGACACCTCGCACTCCATGTACGAGGCGGGGCCCGGCGGCATCACCCGGGAGGCGTGGGCGAAGGCGTGCGCGCTGGCCCTGCTGGACCAGGCCCGCCACGCGGGGCGTGACTTCGTCGGCATCGTGTTCTCCGCCGCCGACAGGCTCCGGGTCTTCCGCTTCCCGGCCGGCCGGCCGGCGGATTTCACCCGCACCCTCGACTTCGCGGAGACGCCCTCGGTGGCGGCACCAGCTACCAGCGGCCCCTGTCGGCGGCGGGCGAACTCCTCGAGGAGGAGTTCAACGACGCCGCCCGCACCCGGGGCGACATCGTGATGCTCACCGACGACGACTGCGGCGTCACCGAGGCGTGGATGCGGGGCTGGAACGAGGCCAAGCGCCGGCTGGGCTTCCGGGTCTTCGGCGTGGGCATCGGCGCCCCGCGCGTCGCGGCGGCCGGATCGGTCCTCGCGGCGCTGTGCGACAACCTCCGCTCCGTCGAGGACTTCACCGACGTGCACGCCGCCGCGGACCTGTTCCGCGTGATCTGACCCGGCCGCCCGACGCCGTGCGCAAGCCGTGACGGCCCGCGGACCGTCACGACTTGCGGACCGTCACGGCTTGCGGACCGTCACGGCTTGCGGGCCACCGCCCCGTACATCGCGATGTCCTCGTCCCGGATGCCCTGCTCCCCGGTGCCGTCCGGACGCCACTTGTGGACCTGGACGATGCCCGGCTCGGTCAGCTCCAGCCCCTCGAAGAACTCGTGGGCCTCGTCGAGGGTCCGCAGCCGCATCGGCATGTCGCGGGCCGCGTACTCGCGCGCTACCCGGCCCACCTCCTCGGGGGCGAACTCGGCGGTGCCGATGGTCATGGCGAGGTAGCTGCCCGAGGGCAGGGGCTCCAGGAGGCGGCGGACGATACCGACCGCGTCGTCCTCGTCCAGGACGAAGTGGACGATCGCGATCACGGTGAGCGCGACGGGCTCGGCCAGGTCCAGCGTCTTGCGGAACTCGTCGGACTCGAGGACGGCCTCCGGGCGCTGGAAGTCCGCCTCGATGTACGTGGTGCGGCCCTCGGGCGTGCTGGACAGCAGTCCCTGGGAGAGGGTGAGGACGATCGGGTCGTTGTCCACGTAGACGACCCGTGAGGCGGGGGCCACCGACTGGGCTATCTCGTGCAGGTTGGGCGAGGTGGGGATGCCGGTGCCGATGTCGAGGAACTGGCGGATGCCCGCCTCCTCAGCCAGCCACCGCACCGCGCGGTTCATCCAGTCCCGGTTGGCGCGCATGTGGACGGGCAGCGCGGGCCATTCCCGCGCCATCGCGTCACCCGCTTCCCGGTCGGCGGGGTAGTAGTCCTTCCCTCCCAGGATGTAGTCGTAGATCCGGGCCGAGTGCGCGTGCTCGGTGTCGATTCGGTCGGCCGGCCATCCGCTGTCGGACATCGTTCGCCTTTCTCCATGGGGGTGGTGCGGTACGAGTGGAAGCGCTCACAACTCCTTGCGCAGCGCGCCCAGGAGCTCCTCGGTGCCCCGGGCGGGCACCGCCTGGGCGCCCAGTCGGTCCAGGGCCTCGCGGTAGACCACCACGTCGTCGCCCTTGTCCAGGTAGACGGCGCCCACGAGTCCGCCGAGGTAGACGATGTCGGGGAGTTCGGGGGCCCGGAACCGGAAGAGGTCGAAGGCGCCGGCGCGCAGGGCGGGGTGCGGTCCGCCGGCGAACGGCATGATCTGGAGGGTCACGTGCGGCAGCCGCCCCACCTCGATCAGATGGTCCACCTGCTCCCGCATCACCTCACTGCCGCCGACGGGCCAGCGCAGGACCGTTTCGTCCATCACCACCCACAGGCGGGGCGGCGAGGGGCGGGTGAGGATCTCCTGGCGCCGCATGCGCAGGGCCACCCTCCGCTCGGTGTCCACGGTGGAGGCGTGCGGATTGCCCGCGCCCAGCAGGGCCCGCGCGTAGGCCGGGGTCTGCAGCAGTCCGTGCACGAAACCGGCCTCGTAGGCGCGGATGTGCAGGGCCGCCTGTTCCAGGCTCAGGTACGCCGCGAACCAGTCCGGCATGACGTCGCGGTAGGTGTGCCACCAGCCCCGCTTGTTCGCCTCGCGCGCCGACTTGAGGAAGGTGTCGATCTCCTGCTGGTCGCGGACACCGTAGACCTGGAGCAGCTTCTCCACGTCCGGGAGGCGCAACCGGGCCACCTTGGCCGCCTCCATCCGGCGGATCGTGGAGTGGCTCACCCCGATCGCCTCACCGGCCTGCTCGAAGGTGAGGCCCGCGCGGGTGCGGAACTCCTCCAACTGCCTCCCGAGGATCATCCGCAGCACGGAGGGGGCGCCGCCCCAGTCGGTCTCCGTGGTCACACCGTCTTCCCTTCGCCGTCCCGCGCCCGGGCCCGGACACGCCAGTCTGTCACGGGCGTCGTCCCGCCGCAGGAGCATGCACTCCGGCACCTGCAATTTTCAACTTGCTGGTTGCGCACGGTTGTTGACGGATGACACAGTGGCTCCACCACCCCCTGCCCCTTCCGCCCGCATTTCTCGACCGACGACCAGGACCGCCCCGTCGGCGACATGTCCCCCCACCCTCGGGGGACGGTCTCGCCTGACAACGTTCTCCCGACGTCGGTCGCGGCCAAAGGACCCACCCCCCATGGACCTGCAGCACACCCGTGAGCCACGTCCGTCCCCGGCCACCGTCCGTGACCGCTCGTGCCCGTCCGGCACCGCCCGCCGGCCCCGCCCGAGCCCGGCCCCCCTGAGCCTCCCCGCCGGAGTACGCGCCGGCCTGGGACACGATGCCGTGGGCACCCCCGCGTCCCACGGCGAACGCATTCTGGCCCGCCTTCCCCGCGCGGGGTGTGTGTTCGCCGACGAGGGGCGCTGGTGGTGGATCGTCCCCTCCGGATCCGACATCGGCGTCGCGTGGCCCTCCAGCGCCCCCTACGTCGCCGGAGATCCGTCCTGGACCCGGGCGCGGCCGGGCGCGCGGGCGGCGTCGGGGCCGCGCCTGATCCACGGCCCCGACGGCGACTCGCCCTACACCGCGCCGATCCCGTTGTACTTCCTCGTCTGCCGGCTCGCCGGTGTGCCGCCGCGCTGGTCCCCGGCGCCCTGAGCGGCTCCCACCGCCGGGCGGCGCGTCGGCGCTACGGAAGGTGCCGGTGTACCGGTACCGGTTCTCCCACGCGTACGGCGTGCCCTTGGCGACCGCGTCCCAGCCGGCCGTCACCGTGCCGCGAAGGGGGCGGAACGAGGTGCGCCGCGCTCAGGGGGACGTGGTCCGGGCGATGTCCCCGGCCGGGGCGTCCTCGTCCGGGGCCGCCGGGGGCGGGAAGATCAGGTCTTCGAGCGCGTCCGCGGCGAAGAGGAAGGCCATCATCACGACTGGCAGAAGCAGCGCGAGCAGAATCACAGGACCTCCCGGTGGGTCGGTCTGTGGGCTTCGTGGCCCGGCTTCCAGGATGGGCCCGAACGGCGGACCCCGCACGGCGGAGCCGACGGAGCCGGTCGAGGCGCGCCGGCGACCGGTCCCGCGGTTCGGCACGGCTCCAGGCGGGGGTGCCGCGTGCGGGAGGGCGCTACCCCCTTGCCCCGGTGCGAACGAGGGCGGTCCGGCGCCGTCCCGGCCTCGCCGGTGCCGGTGCCGGTTCAGGACGGACGTCCGCCGAACTGCCAGGGACTGACCTCGATCTCGGCGTACCGGTCCACCGTGAGCAGGGCCCGTGCCGTGGCCGGGTCCGGTGCCCGCACCAGCGCCGCCGTACCCAGCCAGGTGTCGCCGTCGTCGGACAGCAGGGGGCCGTAGGCGATCAGCTCGTCCCGTCCCGGCGGCACTTCCAGGTCGACTGCCTCCCCGGCGCCCAGGCCCAGCACCAGGAACCTGTCGCCCCCGCTCCGGCCGCCGGGGAAGTCCCACATGGTGCGGCCCAGCGTGTTGCGCCACCTGCGCAGCAGCACGTCGCGGTAGACGCCCGCCTGGTGGCCGGGCTCGTCGAAGGCGAACGTGCGGGCGGCGGCGGGGTCGGGCAGGTCGAGTACGTGCACACTGCCCGTGGGGACCTCGCGGTCCGCGGTGAGGGTCGGGCCGCGCGCGATCATCTCCGCGGCGTACCCGTCCATGTAGGACCAGTGCGCCTCGATCAGTTCCTCGCGCAGGGGGAGGGAGCCGGTGCGGTCGCGGTGGTAGCAGAAGAACTCCATGCGCCCAGTCTGGGGCACGGTCAATACCTGAGGTGATCCTTTGGCCAGTCGTTCACGCATATGCAGAACGAATGTGCGGCGCCACCTCTGCCCAGGGCATGCCGTTGGGTACGTATGGAACCTCCCATCGAGATCAGCCACAGCACCGTCGAGGACTGGACCATCGTGGAGATCCGCGGCGAGGTGGACGTGTACACCGTGCCGACGATCAAGCAGTACATGATCGAGCGGCTCGCGGACGGTTGCCGCCGGTTCGTCGTCGACCTGCGCTCAGTGGCGTTCATCGACTCCATGGGCCTGGGTGTGCTGGTCGGCGCCCTCAAACGGGTCCAGTCGGTGCACGGCGAACTGAAGCTGGTCATCACGGACGCCCCCACCAAGCAGCTCTTCGCCCTGACCGGCCTGCGGCACGTCTTCCCCCTCTACGACTCCGTGTACCAGGCGCGACGAACCTCCTAGCCACAAGCGGAGTTCCGGCCACCGCCGCCGCGTCCCGGCGGTGTCCGAAGACCCACCTGCGCGCGGCGGGGCGCCCTTGACTGGTTGCTCGCCCACCCCCATATTCACCAACACCCCGTCGACAACTCCCCAGAGGTGACCGTGAGAAGCCTCAGACCCTGGGCTGCCCTCTGCGCAGCCGCCGCCCTCGCTCTTCTCACCACCCCGCTCACCCCCGCCTCCTCCCCCGCGGCCGCGTCCCCGCCGCACGGACCGGCCTTCGCCACGGACTCCGCCCGGGCGGCGCTCGCCCGGATGCTGCCGCGCCACGTCTCGCAGTTCACGCTGGTCCCGGTGAGCCGCCCCGCCTCCGGCGACTGGTTCAGCGTCTCCGGCCGCGCCGGCCACGTCCGGGTCCGCGGCACCAGTCCCGCGGTGATCCTCAGCGGCGTCAACTGGTACCTCAAGTACACGGCCAAGGTGGACATCGGATGGCCCGGGCGCAGCACGGCCAAGCTGCCGCGCACCCTGCCCGCGCCCGACGGCACCGTCCGCCGGCAGGCCTCGGTGCCGCACCGCTTCGCGCTCAACGACACCGACGACGGCTACTCCGGCGCCTACCGCGACTGGGCCTCCTACGAGAAGCAGATCGATCTGCTCGCCCTGCACGGGGCGAACGAGGTGTTCGTGCAGATGGGCGCGGACGCGGTCTACTACGAGACCCTCCAGGAGTTCGGTTACTCGCCGGAGGAGCTCAGATCCTGGATTCCGGGCCCCGCGCACCAGCCGTGGTGGCTGATGCAGAACATGTCCGGCTTCGCCGGGCCCGTCTCCGAGCGGCTGATCGAGGACCGCGCCGCACTCGGCCGCAGGATCGCGCACCGGTTGCGCGAGCTGGGCATGACGCCCGTGCTCCCCGGCTACTACGGCACCGTGCCGCCGGGCTTCACCGACCGCAACCCCGGCGGCACGGTCGTCGCCCAGGGCCAGTGGGTCGGCTTCGAGCGGCCCGACTGGCTGGACCCGCGCACCGACGTGTTCGCCGGGGTCGCCGCCTCGTTCTACCGCCACCAGCGTGAGCTGTTCGGCGACTCCACGATGTACAAGATGGATCTGCTGCACGAAGGCGGCCGACCGGGCAACGTGCCCGTCCCGGATGCCGCCCGGGCCGTGATGGAGGCGCTCCAGACGGCGCGCCCCGGTGCGGTGTGGACCCTGATCGGCTGGCAGAACAATCCGTCGACGCAGATCATCGACGCCGTCGACAAGAGCAGGCTGCTCATCGTCGACGGTCTGTCCGACCGCTACGACGGCCTCGACCGCGAGACCACCTGGCACGGTGCGCCCTACGCGTTCGGCACCATCCCCAACTTCGGCGGTCACACCACCGTCGGCGCCAACACCGCCGTGTGGGCCGAGCGTTTCGACCGGTGGCGCGGCGAACCCGGCAGCACGCTCGCGGGCATCGCCTACCTGCCGGAGGGCACCGGCGGCAATCCGGTCGCCCACGAGCTGTTCGCCGAACTGGCCTGGCGCACGGGGCCGGTGGACCACGCGGCCTGGTTCGCCGCGTACGCGGAACGCCGCTACGGCGGACCCGATCCGCACGCGGCCCGGGCCTGGGAGCTGCTGCGCACGGGCCCGTACAGCATGCCCTCGGGCACCTGGAGCGAGGCGCAGGACAGCCTCTTCACCGCCCGTCCCCGGCTGACGGCGACCTCGGCGGCCAGCTGGAGTCCCGGCGCGATGCGCTACGACCCGGACACGGTGCGCCGGGCGCTGGCGGAGTTGCTGAAGGTCGCACCGGCCCTGCGGACCACCGACGCCTACCGTTTCGACCTGGTCGACGTCGCCCGCCAGGCGTTGGCCAACCGCAGCCGCTCCCTGCTCCCGGAGATCAAGGCCGCCTACGACGCCGGTGACCTGTCCCGGTTCCGCGCGGGGGCGGCCGAGTGGAAGGCCGACATGGCCCTGCTGGACCGGCTGCTCGCCACCGACGCCCGCTTCCTGCTCGGCCCGTGGCTGGCGGACGCCAGGTCCTGGGGCCGCACCGGGGCGGAGCGCGACGCCGCCGAGTTCGACGCCCGCTCGATCCTCACCACCTGGGGCCACCGCTCCGGCAGCGACTCGGGCGGCCTGCGGGACTACGCCAACCGGGAGTGGTCCGGGCTGGTCTGCGACTTCTACGCGACGCGCTGGACGACGTACCTCGACTCCCTCGACACCGCCCTGGTCACGGGACGGCCTCCGGCCGCCATCGACTGGTTCGCGCTCGAGAACGCCTGGAACCAGCGGCACGACCCCTACCCCGACGAGCCCTCCGGAGATGCGATGACGACCGCCACCGCGGTGCTCGACGCCCTGCCCGCACCGGCACCCTCGGTTCCGACCGCTCCCGGGACGGCGCGGTGAGGCGCGCGAGCGGCAGGGCTGCCGGGGTGGTCGTGGCGGTGCTGAGCGGTCTGGCCCTGGCGGCGACCTCGACGACCGCACAGGCCGCCACCGGACCCGACGTCATCGCCCACCGCGGCTCCTCCGGCATGGCACCCGAGAACACCGCCGCCGCCATCGACCTCGCCGTCCGCCAACAC
>NZ_JODM01000006.1 GCF_000717995.1 Streptomyces violaceorubidus | reverse complement strand
ACGAGGTACGACAAACTCGCCGTCCGCTACGAAGCGACCGTGCTGGTCGCAGCCATCAATGAATGGCTGTGACCAGCACTTTCGCAACAGGCCCTAGCCCTGGACGATCTTGTCGACGCGGGCCAGTTCGTCGGCGTCGAAGTCGAGGTTCCCGATGGCCGCGACGCTGTCCTCCAGCTGCCGTGGGCTGCTCGCGCCGACCAGGGCGGAGGTCACCCTGCCCTGCCGCAGCACCCAGGCGAGGGCCAGCTGCGCCAGTGACTGGCCACGGGACCCGGCGATCTCGTTCAGGGCGCGCAGCTTGCCGACCAGCTTTTCGGTGACGGCGTCGGAGTTCAGGAAGGGGCTGTCGCTCGCCGCCCGGGAGTCCTCGGGGATGCCGTTGAGGTAGCGGCCGGTCAGCAGACCCTGCTCCAGCGGGGAGTAGGCGATGGAGCCCACCTCCAGCTCGTCGAGGGCGTCCAGCAGCCCGCCGGTCTCCGGGCGGCGGTCGAGCATGGAGTAGCGCGGCTGGTGGATCAGCAGCGGGGTGCCCAGCTCGGCGAGGACGCGGGCGGCCTCGCGGGTCTGCTCCGCCGAGTAGTTGGAGACGCCGACGTAGAGCGCCTTGCCCTGCTGCACCGCCGTGTGCAGGGCGCCCATCGTCTCCTCCAGCGGAGTCTCCGGGTCGGGGCGGTGCGAGTAGAAGATGTCGACGTACTCCAGGCCCATCCGGGACAGGCTCTGGTCCAGGGACGACAGCAGGTACTTGCGCGAGCCCCACTCGCCGTACGGTCCGGGCCACATCAGGTAGCCGGCCTTGGTGGAGATGACCAGCTCGTCGCGGTACGGCCCGAAGTCGGCCTTGAGGGCCTCGCCGAGCGCGGACTCGGCGGAGCCGGGCGGCGGGCCGTAGTTGTTGGCGAGGTCGAAGTGGGTGACGCCGAGGTCGAAGGCGCGGCGCAGGATGGCGCGCTGGGTCTCGACGGGGCGGTCCGGGCCGAAGTTGTGCCACAGGCCGAGCGAGAGCGCGGGGAGCTTCAGGCCGCTGCGTCCGGTGCGCCGGTAGCGCATCTCCGCGTAGCGGTCGGGGTGTGCGGTGTACAACGCGACTCCAGAGGGGTTGGCCCCCGAGGTTCGGGGCTTGGGCGGAACCGTCCTCCACTCTCCCGTGACCTGCGGGCAGTGGTCCAACAGAAGAATGCGATGGGATTGCGCGGTTACGCTTCTCAATCATGGAACTGCGTCATCTCCAGCACTTCGTGGCGGTCGCCGAGGACCAGCACTTCACCCGCGCGGCGGAACGGCTGCTGGTGTCCCAGTCCGGCCTGTCGGCGTCGATCCGGGCGCTGGAGCGGGAGCTGCGGGCGCCGCTGTTCGTGCGCACGACCCGCCGGGTGACGCTGACGGAGGCCGGTCGGGCGCTGCTGGGCGAGGCGCAGCGGATCCTGGCCCAGGTGCGGTCGGCGCACGAGGCGGTCGCCGCGGTGCAGGGCGTGCTGCGCGGGACGCTCTCGCTGGGCGCCGAGCAGTGCATCGCCGGGGTTCCCGTGGCCGGGTTGCTGGCGGCCTTCCGGCGGCGGCACCCGGACGTGGAGATCCGGCTGCGGCAGGCGGGCTCGGGGGAGCTGGCGGAGGAGGTCGCGGCGGGACGGCTCGACCTGGCCTTCGCCTACCGCACCCAGGCGGACACGGACCAGCTGCGCTCGGTGTCGCTGGCCGGCGAGCCGATGACGGTGCTGTGCCATCCGGACCACCGGCTCGCCGGGGACGGCGCGGTGCTGACCCCGCAGGACCTGGCCGACGAGGTGTTCGTCGACTTCCACCCGGACTGGGGTCCGCGCCGCGTGACCGACGCCGTCTTCGCCGCGGCGGGCGTCCGGCGGACCGTTCCGCTGGAGGTCAACGACGTGCACGGGCTGCTGGACCTGATCGACGAGAACCTCGGCATCGCGGTCGTGCCGCGGCACTTCCGGCACAAGCGGGCCGCCCTCACCTCGCTGCCGCTCAAGGGCGCGGACGGGACGGAGTACGAGACCATCGCGCTGCTCCCGCCCGCGCAGGCCACCAGCCCGGCAGCGCGGGCGCTGATGGGGCTGCTGGAGACGGGAGGCGCGTGAACGGGGGGCGCGGGCGGGCGGACTGCGCGATGGTGGACGTATGCATGCGAAGGACATCCTCATCGAGGGCTACGGCCGCATCCGGGAAGAAGTCCACGCCGCCGTCGAGGGCCTGGACCCCGACGGCCTGAACGCCCGGCCCACCGACGACGCCAACTCCGTCGCCTGGCTGGTCTGGCACCTCACCCGCGTCCAGGACGACCATGTCGCCGACGCCTTCGGGCTGGACCAGGTGTGGCTCACCGGGGAGTGGGAGAAACGCTTCGGCCTGGGGCTGCCCCGCCGCGACACGGGGTACGGCCACAGCCCCGCCGAGGTCGCGAAGGTGCGGGTCGACTCGGGCGACCTGCTGACCGGCTACTACGACGCCGTGCACGAGCAGACCCGCTCGGCCCTCGCCTCGCTGACCGCCAAGGACCTGGAGCGGGTCGTGGACGACCACTGGGACCCGCCGGTCACCCTCGCCGTGCGCCTGGTCAGCGTCCTGTCCGACGATCTCCAGCACGTCGGACAGGCCGCCTATGTGCGAGGGCTCGTTCAGAGCGCGGAGGCGTAGCCCGGCAGGACCACGTCCTCGATGAGGGCCTTGCGCTCGTCGAAGGGGGCGAAGGCGCTCTTGAGGGCGTTCACGGTGACCGTGCGCAGGTCCTCGACGCTCCAGTCCGCCTGCTCGACCAGCAGGGACATCTCGCGGGTCATCGTCGTGCCGGACACGAGGCGGTTGTCGGTGTTGAGGGTGACGCGGAAGCCGAGGTCCTTGAGCGCCGTGATCGGGTGCTCGGCGATGGAGGTGGCGGCGCCGGTCTGGAGGTTGGAGGTCGGGCACATCTCCAGGGCGACGCGGCGGTCGCGCACCCAGGCCGCGAGCCGGCCGAGCTTGCCCGCCGCGAGGTCGGGGATGTCGTCGGTGATGCGCACGCCGTGGCCGATGCGCTGGGCGCCGCACACCTGGAGGGCCTGGTGGATGCTGGGGAGTCCGTGCGCCTCGCCGGCGTGGATGGTGAAGGGCACGTTCTCGCGGCGCAGGTGCTCGAAGGCGTCGAGGTGGTCGGCGGGCGGGAAGCCGTCCTCGGCGCCGGCGATGTCGAATCCGACGACACCGGCGTCCCGGAAGGCGACCGCGAGGTCGGCGGCCTCGCGGACCCGGTCGAACATCCGCATCCCGCACAGCAGGGTGCCGACGCGGACGGGCGTCCCGGCGGCGGCCGCCTTGGCCATGCCGGTGGCGAGACCCTCCTGGACGGTCTCCACGACCTCCCTCATCGACAGCCCGCCCCTGGTGTTCAGCTCGGGCGCGTAGCGGACCTCGGCGTAGACGACGCCGTCGGCGGCGAGGTCCAGGACGTACTCCTCGGCGGTGCGCAGCAGTCCCTCGCGGTTCTGCATCACGGCGAGGGTGTGCTCGAAGGTGGCGATGTAGCGCACCAGGTCACCGGAGTTGGCGGCCTCGTAGTACCAGGCGGCCAGCTCGTCGGGGTCGGTGGTGGGCAGCGTGTGGCCGACGCTCTCGGCCAGCTCGACGACGGTCGCCGGGCGCAGGCCGCCGTCGAGGTGGTCGTGGAGGACCGCCTTGGGGAGGCGGCGGAGGGTGTCGGCGTCTATGCGCGTAGATGACATGTGCGGTGGTTCCTCGGCGGTTCTGGGCGTGAGCGCGGGGACGGGTGTGTGAAGTACCGGGGGGCGGGTCAGGGGACGGCGGGCTGGAGCAGGTCCCAGCGGTTGCCGTACAGGTCCTGGAAGACGGCGACCGAACCGTAGGGCTCGTGCCGGGGTTCCTCCAGGAAGGTCACGCCCGCCGCGGTCATGCGGGCGTGGTCGCGGGCGAAGTCGTCGGTGTGCAGGAAGAACCCGACGCGCCCGCCCGTCTGGTCGCCGATCCGGGCACGCTGCCCCTCCCCCTTGGCGCGGGCCAGCAGCAGGGCGGTGCCCCCGCCCGGTCCGCCGGGCTCGACGACGACCCAGCGGGAGCCGTCGGGCCGGGGCGCGTCCTCGGCGAGGCGGAAGCCGAGGGCCTCGGTGTAGAAGCGGATCGCCTCGTCGTAGTCGTCGACGACGAGGGCGACCAGGGCGATGCGTGTCATCGGCACCTTCCGGGACGGGCGATTGACGGGAGAGGTTATACGTAAAACCCAGCGGAAGCCAAGTCCCCGCCCGGGACCGGACGGCTCTGCGGCGCACGGCAGCCCGTGCGCACTCCGTCGAACGGTGCCGGGTGGGCGTGCCGGTGCGGCGCGGCGGGCCCGCGGCGCGGTGGTCCGGAGTACCGGCGCGGGGGTGGGCAGGACTCTCGACCCGTGGTGGCGGGGCCACCACGGGCGCGACGGCCTGGGCCTCGGACAGCCGGGGAGCCGGGGAGCCGATGTGAAGGCGGCACCACCGTCAGCGGTCCTGCCCGTCAACGGTCCTGCCCGTCAACGGTCCTGCCCGTCAACGGCACCGCCCGACAGCCGGATGCCGGATCGGGCCGGCGCCGACACGTTCGACGGGCAGCCGCCGAGGTGCCCGGTGTCCGCAAGCTCCGCGGACTCCCCGGCGACCGCTTCCGGCGTCGGCTGCGGAGCTTCGCGCACCCGACCGGAGGTCAGCAGTACAGGTTCCCGCCCGGCGAGACGCCGAGGATCTGGCTGAACTGCTGATACTTGGTGACCCGGCTCTGGACCTGTGCCGGGTTGCGGCCGTCGCACTCCAGCGAGCCGTTGATGGAGCGGATGGTCTGGCCGAAGCCCGCACCGTTGACCATCGCGTTGTGCGGGGTCATGGTGCCCGGCCCGGACTGGGTGTTCCAGTACCACAGGCCGGTCTTCCAGGCCACGGCCGCGTCGTTCTGCACCAGCCAGGGGTTGCCCAGCAGGTTGATGCCGAGCGCGTCGCCCGCGGCCTTGTAGTTGAAGTTCCAGCTGAGCTGGATCGGCCCGCGCCCGTAGTAGGCCGCCTGGCCGGCCGGGCAGCCGTAGGGCTGGCTCCAGTCGCAGTAGTGCGGGTAGTTGGCGGTGTTCTGCTCGACGATGTGCACCAGTCCGCCGGTCTCGTGGCTGACGTTGGCGAGGAAGGCCGCGGCCTCCTGCTTCTTGGTGGTGTCGCTGCCGGTGTTGGCGAAGCCGGGATAGGCGCTGAGCGCCGCGGTGAGGCCGCCGTAGGTGTAGAAGGAGTTCCGGCCCGGGAACATCTGGTTGAACTGGGCCTCGCTGACCACGAAGTTGCCGACCGGCGTCTGCGAACCGCCGTCACAGGCGTACGGCTCCCAGTACCAGGTGCTGATGAGCGGGTCGTAGCCCGGGTTGGGGTGCTCGGCGATGTAGGCCTTGCCGTCGGTGTAGCGGACGATGTCGCCGGTGTTGTAGTCGGCGTCGGCCGACCATGCGGGGTAGCTCGAACACGCGGCGGCGGAAGCCTCGCCCGCCGGCATGACCAAGGGCATCGCGCCCGCGAGGGCGAGGGCGGTCACCACGGCTGATATACGGCGCCTCGACACAGGTCTGTCTCCTTCTGCGGAGCACGGCCGCTCCCGTACCGGGGCAGGGCGGAGCGGAACCTTGTGCGCACGTGCCGGTCGGACCGGCCACGGCGTGGGGGCGGCCGTGGAGGGGGGTGTGAGACACACTCAACCGCGTTGGTATGTACCAGTCAAGGGTGTAGACCAATCCAATACGCCTGACCGGTCCGGGATTTGACGAACGCGCGGGCGCCCGCGGGGTGGCCCGCGCCCCGTCCTAGACGGCCACCGGCAGCGATGCCGCGTCGCGGTCGGCCGGTGTCCGGGCCCGGTGGCGCCACAGCCCCCGCCGGGCGAGGCGCGGCAGGACGCCCTCGCCGAACCAGTGGGCCTCTTCCATGTGCGCGTAGCCGGAGAGGACGAACTCGTCGATGCCGAGGGCGTGGTACTCGGCGATCCGGTCGGCGACCTCGTCGTGGCTGCGGGGCACGGGGCGCCGGCACGCCCGCCAGAGCGCCCCGTGGGCGTGCGTCGACCGGGACGCGGGAGGGCGGCGGGCCCGGCCCGGCCGTGCCGCGGTGCGGCCGAGCCCGGGTGGGGCGGCGAGCCCGGGTGGGGCGGCGGGTTCGGGTGGCGGGGGATCCCGCGTGCAGGGCGGTGCCGGGCCGGTGCGGCGAGGGCGGGACGAAGCGGCGGATCGGTGGATCAGGCCGCGGTGCGACAGGAGGCGCTGGAGACGCGCGCGAGGTCGACGTGGCGTCGCCTCGTGAGATCCGGTCGCGTGGTCATGCCGACGATCGTGGCAGCCGTGATCGAGGACGGCCAAGGAGATCCGGGGCGGTCTCACGTCCCGGCCCCGGAATTCACACGGGTGTGACCAAGCGGACCGTCGGGATCCCGGTCCACCCAGCTCTACACATAAGGGAGAAATAAGAGCAGAATGCACTTATGCGGCGCTGCGCTACCGCACACCGCATCGAAGCGGTCGGCCCTGCAAGTCAAAGGAGACGACTCATGGCCAACGTCTCGCACTCCCGAGGTGACATCACCAGCCACCCGGACGCCCCGGAGATGCAGGCGCGCTACGCGCGCGTGCTCGGTGGTCGCGACGTGGCACTCGTGGACGGGCCGGTGTTCCTGCTCGGCCTCTACTGTGCCGTGTCCCCGTGGATACTCCACTTCACCACCAGCCAGCCCTCACTCGTGGCCCACAACCTGATCGTGGGCATCGCCATCGGTCTGCTGGCGCTCGGATTCACCCGCGCCCCGGAACGCATGTACGGCCTCAGCTGGGCCATGTGCGCGATCGGGGTCTGGATGATCATCTCGCCCTGGATCGTCGGCACGAGCCCGGACGCCGGTGTCATCTGGAACAACATCGTCATCGGCGCCCTGGCCCTGATCCTGGGCATGGTCTGCGCCGGTACGGCGGCGCGGAGCGCGCCACGCAGGCCCTAGACGACCCGGAGGGAAACGGCACGGGCCGGCCCCGCACCCGCGGGGCCGGCCCGTCGCCCGTGCCGCCGCCGGACCGGCGGACTGCACCCGGCCGCAGCGGGCAGACGCACCACAGCGGAGGTCCTTTGAGGCAAAGGGGTGGAGATGGAGATCGACGGCATCATCAGCGCCATCGTCATCGGTGTGGTCATCGGCGTACTGGGCCGACTGGTCGTCCCGGGCCGGCAGCGCATCGGCGTCCTGTGGACGATCCTCGTCGGCATCGTGGCGGCGCTCGTCGGCTCGTGGATCGCGTCGGCGTTCGACGTGGCCGACACCGACGGCGTCGACTGGGTCGAGTGGCTCATCCAGATCGGCCTGGCCGCGGTCGGCGTGGCCGCGCTGGACCGGTCCCGGTCACGCCCGGGCCGTTGAGGGGCTGACCGTCACCGGCTGCGGAGCCACGCCTCGTACCAGGTGACGGTCGCGTCCACGGTGTCCGGGAGCGGCGTCGGAGCCGCCCCGAAGAAGCTCTCGAAGGCACTGGAGTCCATGATCTGCGGCTCCGTGTGCTGGTAGAACATCTCCTCGTACTCGGCCATCAACTGCTCGTCGAAGGGGCCGAAGGGACGGGGCCGGTCGAGCACGACGACGTTCAGCGGGCGGCCCACCCGCTTCTCGATCATCGTGTGGATCTCGCGCGTACTGACGGCCGGCGCGGTCGGCAGGTGCCAGACGCGGCCGTCGCCGTCGGAACGTTCACCTAGGGTCGCGAGACCGGCCGCCACGTCCTGGATGCCGCTGTAGCTGTGCGGCAGATCGACGTCGCCCATCGCCACGACGTCCCCGCCGGTCAGCGCGCCGGGGAAGACTGCAGCGCCCAGGGACGAGTTGAGGACGCCGGGTCCGACGAAGTCGGCGCTGCGACCGAGGACCACACGCGCCCGGCCCGACCGGTGGGCGGCGAGGTAGCGCTCGTCCAGTTCGGCGCGCATCCGCCCCTTGCGGCTGGTGGCCTTCCAGGGGCTGTCCTCGGTCATCACCGCTCCCCCGGTCTCGCCGTACGGGTAGAGCGTGTCGAGCACCACCAGCCGGGCGCCGCCGGCCTCGACGGCGGCCAGGACGGCCTGCTGGACACGGGGCATCACGTCGACCTGGAGGTGGTAGGCGACGTTGACGCAGTGGTACACGACGGCGGCGTCCCGTATGGCGGCGCGTGCGCCGTCCGCCGTGCCGACGTCGGCGGCGAACCGCTCGACGCCCTCGATCGCGGGACCGTCGGCTCGGCGGTCCACCAGGCGGACCGGGTGACCCCTGTGGACCAGCTCACGGGCGAGCGCGGTGCCGGCGGGGCCGGACCCCAGGACGACGTGGGGGGCGTGCGGCTACGGAGTGGCGGTGGACATGGCGCTCCTCTTGTCTCGGAATCACTTGCCTCGGACTACTATGACTACTCGCTTTCGTTAGATACTCTAACGCCCGTGATTACCGATAGCAAGATGTCCGAGTCGGGAGACATAGGCTGGCGGGAATGATCACGTCACGAGGAGGGCGGTACGCCATGGTCGTGAAGGACGCGGAACTGCCACACCTGCGCCGTTGTGTGGAACTGGCGGCCGAGGCACTGGAGGCCGGCGACGAGCCGTTCGGGTCGGTGCTGGTGGGCGGGGACGGCACGGTGCTGGCCGAGGACCACAACCGAGTGGCCTCCGGCGACCGGACCCGTCACCCGGAGTTCGAGCTCGCGCGCTGGGCCGCCGCCCGGCTGACCCCCGGGGAACGGGCCGCGGCCACGGTGTACACGTCGGGCGAACACTGCCCGATGTGCGCCGCCGCGCACGCGTGGGTGGGCCTCGGGCGCATCGTGTACGTCGCCTCGTCCGAGCAACTGGGCGCCTGGCTGGCGGAGTTGGGTGTCCCGGAAGCGCCGGTACGGCCGCTCCCGGTGCGGGAGGTGGCGCCCGGGGTGACCGTGGAGGGTCCGGTGCCGCACCTCACGGAGGAGATCCACGCCTTGCACCGGCGCTTCCACACGGGACGCGCCTGAGCCGGGCCCCCACCGGCCACCCGTCCGGACGGCGGGCGGGGCGGGGCGAGGGCAGAGGCAGGGGTGGCGCGGGGGCCCGGCCTCGGTCAGCTCTCGGCGCCCGGCCTAAAGCGCCGGTAGAGGGCTGTTCCGCCCAGCACGAGTGCGGCGCCACCGGCGAGGGGGGCCACAGTGTGGTCCGCCCCTGTGTGGGCGAGAGACACCTCTTCCCGGGGCGGGGCGGCGTGCGGGGACGGCTCGGACCCGGCGCTCTCCTCCTCGGGGGCGGACGGCTCCGGCTCCGCGGGTGGCCGTACGGGCTCCGGGTGGCCCCCGGAGTGGTTCGTCGACTCGTTGCCTGCGGCCGGGTTGCCGATGCCGACCACGTTGACGCTGTTGCCGCTGACATTCACCGGGAGGTGGACCGGCAGCTGCACCCCGTTGCCGGAGAGCACGCCGGGCGAATCCGTTCCGCTCCCCTCGGCGACCGCGCCGCCGGACGTACCCCCCGGGGCCCCGGCCTCCTGGTGCGACGCCCCAGTGTGGGGCGACCCCATGTGGGGCGACCCTGTGTGGGGCGACCCCATGTGGGGCGACCCTGTGTGGGGCGACCCCGTCTCCCCGGTGTTCTCGCAGCGGTTGCCCGCGGCAGGGTTGAGGAGCCCGGCCACGTTCACGGTGTTGCCGCACACGTTGACCGGCACGTCCACCGGGAGCTGGACGGTGTTGCCGGAGATCAGCCCGGGCGAACCGGTCGCGGAACCGTCGGCGCCGGCACCACCGGACGCGAACGCCGCGCACGTCGGCATCGCCACGGCCAGCGCGCCTGAGGCGGCGACGGCGAAGACACCGTTTCGGGTAACCCTTCTCATGAGGTTCCCTGCCTTCCAGACATGGTCGCGGGCACTCACCCGCACCGGTTAAAACGCGGACGCACCATCCGAGTTATGGCTCATCGGCCTTTCACCCCATCGAGTGGGCCTTTCATCGAACAAGCGGTGCGCCGTCCGATGCGCCGTCGCCCGGAGGCGCCGGTCGGGGAGCCCGCTTATGGTGGGCGAGGGCGCCGACCACCGGTCCGCGACGGTGCGCCCGGGAGGCATCGATGCAGGCCACGCTGGAGACTCGGCCCTCGGTCCGGCGCTGCGCGGTCACCGGAGCACTCGGACTCGCCCTGCTGGGTGCGGGGCTGCCCGCGGCCAACGCCGCGAACGCCGCGACCACGTGGGACGCCGCACCCGGCATGTCCCGGTTCTACGACCAGAAGGTCAAGTGGTCGGCGTGCGAGGGCTCGGACATGCCGAGCGATCTTCAGTGCGGCAAGGTCACCGTCCCCCTCGACTACGCGAGGCCCCAGGGGCGGACCCTCGACGTGGCTCTGGCCCGGTACCGGGCGACCGGTCACTCGCGGGGCTCCGTCCTGCTGAACTTCGGCGGGCCCGGCGGTTCCGGCGTCAGTGAACTCGCCGTGGGCGGCAAGGAGTTCATGCACCTCACCAACGGCTACGACGTGGTGACCTTCGACCCCCGCGGTGTCGGCCGCTCCTCCCCGGTGTCCTGCGGACCGGCCACCCTGAAGATCATGGAGGCGACCGACGGGGACGGGGGTATGACCGACCCGGAGGACGTGCTGAAGCGGCTGCGGGACGCGGCGGCCGAGTGCGCCAAGTACTCCGGCCCCGTACTGCCCCACATAGGCACCGTCGACGCGGCCCGCGACATGGAGGTGATGCGCCGGGCACTGGGCGACGACCGGCTCAACTACCTGGGCTTCTCCTACGGGACCCGGCTCGGGGCGGTGTACGCGGCCCGGTTCCCGGACCGGGTCGGCCGGATGGTCCTGGACGGGGTGGACACGCTGACGGAGCCGCTGACCGAGCAGGGGCTGGCCGGGGCCCGGGGGCAGCAGACCGCGCTGGAGAACTTCCTCGACTGGTGCGTGGAGGACGTCGCCTGCCCGCTCGGCCAGGACGCCCGCAACGCCCGCGACCAGGTCGTGCGCCTGGTCGCCTCCCTCGACTCCGACCCGGTGCCGTCCGCCTTCGGCGAGCCCTTCACCGGTCAGGACCTGGTTGGCGCGATCAGCCAGGCGCTGTACAGCCGGGAGCTGTGGCCGTCGCTGGAGCGGGCACTCGCGCAGTTGCTCGAGGACGGCGACACCCGCGGCCTGGAGGGCTTCTCCTCGGGCGGCGTCACCTTCCCCGTCCGTGAGCCGGGCCGTGCGCCGGGCCGCGTGCCGGCGCACGGGGACAAGGGCCCCGGCCTCACCGACGAGGAGGACATCCCCATGGACAACCTCCCGGCCGCCCTGATGGCGATCAACTGCGCGGACGACCCGGACCGTCCCACCGCCGCCCAGGTCACCGGGTCCCTGGGCCGGCTGCGCGCACGCTACGAGGAGGCCTCGCCGGTCTTCGGCCGGTACCGGCTCACCCAGGTGCTCATGTGTTACGGCCGGCCCAAGGGCACGGACTACATCAGGGACGACGTGAAGGACCTCGACACCGCCAAACTGCTCCTGGTCGGGACCCGCGGCGACCCGGCCACCCCGTACCGCTGGACCGTGGAGACGGCCGACCGGCTCGGCCCGTCCGCCGTGGTCCTGGACAACCGGGGCGAGGGACACACCGGCTACGCGTCCTCGGAGTGCGTGCACCGCAAGGTCGACGACTTCCTGCTGTACGGCTCCCTGCCGCGCGACGGCAGTTCCTGCGGGCCCGAGTCCGCCGACACGGGGTCCGACTGAGCGACGATCTGCTCCGAATGCCTGATATGCCCGTGGGGCCTATCGTGCTGACATGGAGCACGATCTGAGTCCCGACACCCTCGCCGAACTGCGACGTCCCCGTCCGTACCCGGCGGTGTCCGTCCTGACGCCGACGCACCGCCGCGAGCCGGACAACGCCCAGGACCGCGTGCGGCTGCGCAACGCCGTCGCCGCGGCCAAGAAACAGCTGGAGGA
Source organism: Streptomyces violaceorubidus (assembly GCF_000717995.1). Lineage (GTDB taxonomy): Bacteria > Actinomycetota > Actinomycetes > Streptomycetales > Streptomycetaceae > Streptomyces > Streptomyces violaceorubidus. Next base: position 375,384 of record NZ_JODM01000006.1, on the reverse strand, counting down.
GGATCCGGCGGTCACCCGCGACCGGCGCACGCAGGTGTCCCGCGAACTAGACCGGGCGCTGGCCGAGGTCGACCTGACGTACGCCGAGGACGGACTGGCCATCTTCGCCGCCCCCGGTGAGCACCAGGTCTGGACGCTCAGCCGATCCGTCCCCGAGCGCGTGGTCCTCTCGGACACCTTCCTGACCCGCAACCTCGTCGCCGCGCAGGTCGCCGAGCGGCCGTTCTGGGTGCTGTCGGTGGCCGCCGACCGCGTCAAGCTGTGGAGCGGCGGCGCGGACCGGGTCGTGGAGGAACACCTCGGCGGCTTCCCGCTGGACCGGCCCGCGGAGGACTTCGACCCCGAGCGCCAGGAGCGCATCGGTGACGCGCCGAGCACCTTCCGGGACGAGGGCACCCGCAGGTTCCTGCGCGACGCCGACACCGCGATGGGCAAGGTGCTGCGCGCGCATCCCCGGCCGCTGTACGTCACCGGTCCCGAACCGGCGCTGTCCCTCTTCGACGAGGCCGGCGCACTGGCCGCGGACGCGGTCCTCGTCCCGCACGGCGGGCTCGCGCACGGCACCGCCGAGGCGGTGTGGCAGGCGGTGCGGCCGGTGCTGGAGGACGAGGCGCGCGGACAGGTCGAGGCGGTGGCCAGGGAACTGGACGCGGCCCGAGGCCGCAAGGACTACGCGGCCGGGGTGGACGAGCTCTGGGAGAGCGCCCACACGGGCCGCGTCCGGCTGCTGGCCGTCGAGGAGGGCTTCAAGGTGACGATGCGCGACGACGGCGAGCACCTGCTCCCGGCGGACGACGGCGACCTCGACGCCCGCGAGGACATCGTGGACGAGATCGTCGAGCAGTGCCTGGAGACCGGCGCCGACGTCCGCTTCGTGCCGGACGGGGCACTCGGCGACGCGGACGGCATCGCCGCGGTGCTGCGCTACTGACACCACCCGCCCCGCCCGACGGCCGCTCTCCGCCCGTGGCTCTTGACGGGCGTGAAAGCCTGTTCGCCGTACACGTACCCGCTGCTCGCGGGTGCGCGGCGGACGGCGAAGGAGCGGGCGCGGCGTGAGTGAACTACTGGGTGTGGCGGTCCTGGGCGCGGGGCACATGGGGGCCGACCACATACGGCGTCTTGACCGAGTGGTGAGCGGCGCCCGGGTCGCCGCGGTGGCGGACCCCGACGCCGAGCGGGCGAAGGAGGCCGTGGGCGGCATCGGCGGGGTCGTCGTGCACACGGACGTCGAGGCCGCCCTGGAGGCGCCGGGCGTCGAGGCGGTCCTGATCGCCTCTCCCGGCGAGGCGCACGAGGAGGCCCTGCTGGCCGCCTTCGCCCGGGGGCTGCCGGTGCTGTGCGAGAAGCCCATGGTGCCGGACTCCGCGGGCGCGCTGAGAGTGGTGGAGGCGGAGGCGCGCCTCGGCCGGAGGCTGGCGCAGATCGGGTTCATGCGGCGGTACGACGCGGAGTACCGGCAGCTGAAGTCCCTGCTGGACGGCGGGCGGCTGGGCCGTCCGCTGATGCTGCACTGTGTGCACCGCAACGTCACCTCCCCACCCCACTTCACCTCGGCGATGCTGGTCAACAGCTCCGTCTCGCACGAGATCGACGCGGCCCGCTGGCTGCTCGGCCAGGAGCTGAGCGCGGTGACCGTACTGCGTCCGCGCCCGTCGGCCGGTGCGCCCGAGGGCCTGTTCGATCCGCAGTTCGTGCTCTTCGAGACCGAGGGCGGCGCCCTGGTGGACGTGGAGATCTTCGTCAACTGCGGTTTCGGCTACGAGGTGCGCTGCGAGGCCGTCTGCGAATCGGGCAGCGCCCGCATCGGCGCGGCGCACGCCATGGCGGTGACGGCCGCGGGCGGCGCGCGGGAGGAGGTGCCGCAGGACTATCTCGTACGGTTCGCGGACGCCTACGACCGCGAGGTGCGCAGCTGGGTGGACGCCACCCGCCGGGGCCGGGTCACCGGGCCGGGCACCTGGGACGGGTACGCGGCCGCCGCGGTCGCCGAGGCCGGGGTGCGGGCGTTGGAGACCGGCGCGCGCACGCCCGTCGAACTGGCGCCCCGTCCGGCCCTCCACGACCCGGCATAGAACAAGGGTCCGACGAACACCAGAGCGACGACGCCCTCGGGGCACCGGACCCCACCAAGTCCCGTAGCGAGCCTACGACTTGTGCCGTCCCGCGGGTACGCCGAACGCGTACCCGCGTCGCCCCGGAGGGACTGTGGCATATGCCAGAAGCACCACCGTATCGTGTGTTGCCGAATCCCTTACGGGGCATGGCGTGCTGTGCAACAGTCGTAACGGTCCTTCCGCCAGCCTCGGTTCCCCCTTGGTCGTACCGTCAGCACATCGGAGTGCGTCATGTCGTCCCATCTCTCCGCGGACCACCCGGCCGCCCAGCCACCGGGACCCGGCTCGGTCGAGGCGCTCATATCGCAGGCCCGGCGGCTGCGGGGCGACGTGGACGCGGTACGGCGGGACAGCCAGGACGACGCGACGGACCCCCGCGGGCGCTGGCAGCGCTCCCTGTACAATCTGGCGCTGCACCAACTCACCGACCTCGACGCACACTTGGCGCAGTTGAGGGACGGCCCCGCACCCGCGCCCCGCGCCGGTTCGCTGCTCAGCCCGGTCGGCAGCGCCGAGTGGAACCTGCTGACGGACGAGGCCGAATGGTCCGGGGAACTCTTCCGCATCCTGGGCCGCGACCCCGCGTCCGTCCCGCTCAGCCTCGACGAATTCCCTTCCCTGGTCCTCACCGAGGACCGCCCGAAGCTCACCGCGATGGTCACGGACTGCCTCGTCGACGCCCGGCCCATCGACGGCGAGTTCCGCGTGGTGCGCCCCGACAAAACCGTGCGCACCGTGCACATGATGGGCGAGCCCGTCCTCGACGCCGACGGCAGTACCGCCTCGATGTGGGCGGTGCTGCGGGACGTCAGCGAACTGCGGCGCAGCCAGCGGGCGGTGAGCGAGACCCGTGACTCGCTCCGGCACCCTCCGCCGCCGCCCTGGCAGGGTCTGCTGCCATTCCCGGAGGCCGGGCGGCCCGGCCTGGACCTGGCCGCCGCCCAGCTCCCGCCGGCGTACACGACGGGCCTGCGGACTCGGTACGACGGGTGGTACGACGCGTGTCCGCTCGGCTCCGACGACGAAACCCTGCTCACCGTCGGCGACTTCGGCCGCCCGGAGACGGAGGCGCAGGGCCCCGCGGCTCTGATCGGCGCCCTGCGCGGCCTGGCGCTGGCCGGCCTCCGGCCCGCCGTGCTCCGGGACCGGCTCGCCGAGTTGCTCCGCACATCGGCCCTGCCGCCGGTGGAGGGCGCCGTGTACTGCGGCTTCCGGCCGGACACCCGCACCCTGACGTGGGCCCACGCCACAGGCCCCGGCCCGTTGCTCTTCCGCGGCGGAACGGGGCGTGGGCTGACCGTGCGGGACGGGCCGTCCGGGCAGGCCGAGGCGACCCTGGAAGCGGGCGACCTGCTGCTCCTGCACACCGGGGCACTCGGACCGGCGACCGTGGAGCACCTCCTCTCCCTGGCCCCCCGACTGACCGCCACGGGCTCCGCACAGGACGCCGTACGGATCGTGGCACGCGAGCTGGACGAGATTCCGGGACGTCGGGACGCCTGTGTGCTGATGGCCCGGGTGACGCCCTGAGACCTGCGGCAGCCCCGCGCCGGGCGCGTCGCCGCCTACGCCGGCGCGACGCTGCCGCCCGGCCCCTTCCCCTTGGGCGACCTGGCCTTGGGCAGGGCCAGCTTGATCTCCTCCCGCAGCTCCTGGATCTTCGGGTAACCGGCGTACTCGGCGGTGAGCCGGTACATCTGGCGCAGCCGGTCCCAGGTGCGCTGGGAGGAGTTGGACCCCATCGACACCAGGGCCAGGCGCGCGTACCGGTCCGCCTGTTCGGGGTCGTCGGCGATGAAGCAGGCGGAGGCCATCGACAGGTAGTCGAAGATCTTCGAACGCTGACGGCCGTCGATCCTCAGGGCCAGGGCCTTGTCCGCGTAGTGCTGGGCATGCGCGGCGGCTCCCGGCTCGAACTCGGCGAGCGTCCGGTAGGCGAGGGCCTGCATGCCGTACAGGTCCTCCTCCTTGAAGGTCTGCATCCAGTCCGGGGGCGGCACGTCCGCCTTGTCGGAGACGAAGAGGTCCTCGGCCCGTCCCAGGGTGCGGCGCATCGCCTGGCCCTTGCCCATGGAGGCCTGCGCCCAGGCCTCGATGGTGTAGAGCATGGCCTTGGTGCGCGGCAGTACCTGCTCGCCGGAGCCGGACTGGGCGAGCTTCATGAGGTCGAGGGCCTCGTCGGGCTTGCCCAGGTGGACCATCTGACGGGCCGCCCGGGACAGGGCCTCGCCCGCCCGGGGCCGGTCGCCGCCCTCGCGCGCGGCGTGCGCGGCGATGACGAAGTACTTCTGGGCCGTGGGTTCCAGGCCGACGTCGTGCGACATCCAGCCCGCGAGGACGGCGAGGTTGGCGGCGACGCCCCAAAGGCGCCGCTGGAGATGGGGTGGGTGGTGGTAGGCGAGCATGCCGCCCACCTCGTTGAGCTGGCCCACCACGGCCTTGCGCTGGAGACCGCCGCCGCGGGCGGCGTCCCAGGCGCGGAACACCTCGACCGAGCGCTCCAGTTCCTCCACTTCCTGCGCCCCGATGGGGGCGGCCTCGTAGCGGTCGAACCCGGCGGGGTCGGCGTGCAGGGGTTGGTGGGGGTCGGGAGCGTCGGCCGCCAGGGCCGGGTCGGTGTGCAGCCAGTCGTGCATGGCGCTGCTGAGTGCGGAGCCCGCGGCGAGCGCGGCGCCCGCGCCCACCAAGCCGCGTCGGTTGAGCATGAGGTCCATTCCCGTGAATTCGGTGAGGACCGCCGCGGTCCGCTCGGGCGCCCACGGCACTCCGTCGGGATGCTCTTCGCTCCCGCCGTGTGACCGTTTCCCCGCACGCCCGTGCCGGACCAGACCGAGGTCCTCGATGGTCACGACACGGCCGAGACGCTCGGTGAACAGCGCCGCCAGCACCCGTGGCACCGGATCGCGCGGGATCTCTCCCATGTCGATCCACCGCCGGACCCGCGAGGTGTCGGTCGCCAGCTGGGGGTGGCCCATGGCCGCCGCCTGCCGGTTGACCAGTCTCGCGAGTTCGCCCTTGGACCAGCCGGCCAGGCCGAACAGGTCCGAAAGACGGGTGTTGGGTTCTCCGCTCACGTCAAGCCCCCAGGTTCTCGGCTGAGTTGACAGTAGCTCCGTGCGGGTTGCCGGGCGACTATTCGCCACCGTTCGCCAGGGTGCGCCAGATGGTGTGCCACGGGCGGCCGGGTGTCAGGTAGGAATGCGCCACCCCGACCCGGTTGCCGTGGGGTTACTCCCCAGGGTGGCCCCGGGCGGCCGGTCGGGCGGCGCGACGGCTTTCGGAAGTGGTGCCCCACCGGCAGCGAACGGGCTGGACCGGACCGGTACTTCTTCAGGCAGGCACAGCAGGCACACGAAGGGATCTGTCTCGCCCATGTACGCAGCATCGTCCTCCGTGTCCGCCCCGCAGCGCTCGCTGCACCCCCGCCCGACGGCGGGTGGCGGCCCCTATCTCGCCCCCGCGCGTCCGGCGGCCCCGGTGCTGGGGTCCGGCAGGGCGCGGCTCGGCGCGGGGCACGGCACCCAGCCGCTCAGCGGAAGGATCGACCTGTCCGGCCCCCAGGGGGCCCAACTGCGCACGGCCATCGCCGCCGTGCACCGGATCTGCCCGGAGTTCTCCCCCGTGCAGGTGCTGCGGCGCAGCGGGCGGTCCGTGCTCCTGGTCGGCACGACCGGGCGCAGCACCGCGGTGGCCAAGTGCTTAGTGGACCACTCCCCCGCGTGGGCGGAGCGCAGCCGCCACGAGATAGGGGCGTACCGCTCGTTCGTCCGGCAGCGCCCCCCGGTGCGGGTGCCCCGGCTGATCGCGGCGGATCCGGACAACGGCACGCTGGTCATCGAGCGCATGCCCGGGCGGGTGGCGGCCTTGCAGCGGCACCCCCTGGAGGCCCCGCCGCGGGCGGACATCCGGGCGGCGATCGGAGCGGTCTGCCGGCTCAACGCGTGGCGGCCGCCGGCCGGCACCTTCGACGCCCCGCTGGACTACGCGGCCCGGATCTCCCGCTACCACGAGCTGGGCCTGCTCACCGACCGGGACCTCGGCGACCTGCAGAAGCTGCTGCACGGCATCGCCCACGCGGGCGGCCGCCAGGGCATGGGCCAGTTCTGCCACGGCGACGCCCTGCTGTCCAACGTGCTCATGTCACCGGCCGGTCCGGTGCTGGTGGACTGGGAGCACGCGGGCTGGTATCTGCCGGGCTACGACCTGGCGACGCTGTGGACGGTCCTCGGCGACGCCCCGGTGGCCCGTCGGCAGATCAGCCAGATCGCCCAGTCGACGGGCACGGCGGCGCGCGACGCCTTCCTGGTCAACCTGATGCTCGTACTGACCAGGGAGATCCGTACCTACGAGACGGCCGTGCAGCGCTCGATGCACGACACGGTCGCGGCACCTTCGGCGCCGACCCCTCCGGGTGCCGCGCCGACCGGCGAGGAGCAGCGGCTGCTGCTGCGCCGACTGCACGACGACTGCCAGATGGCCCGGCGGGCCGTGCGGGCGGCGGTCGGCACGCGCTGACGGCAGGGCCGACAGGAGGACAACGCTCCGCGGTGCGCCCCCGAGGGGGACGCACCGCGGTTTTCACGTGTGCGCCACCCGGGTGTGCGCAGGGGCCATTGGTGTACGCCACTGACGCCGTGCAGGCCCGCGAGCCGCCGCCACGAAACTCGCCGAACCCCTTGCTGACGTGGGAAATCGCCACCATGACGGCATGATTGACGGATCGTCCGACCGCCGGGTACCACTGACCCACGCCCGGCCCCGCACCCCGTCACGCCCCGTCATGCCCGACCGTCACAGGAGGCCGCTTTGCGAGGATCCCCCGTCGTGCCCGCCCTGGCCACCGCGGCTCTGCTGTTGCCGCTGCTCGGCGCGGCACCGTCCACCGCCGTGCCCGAGGACGCGCCGCCCGCCCCGGACCGCCTCCAGCGGGCGTTCGCCACCGCGGCGGCCGAGTACCACGTGCCGCAGAGCGTCCTGCTCGGCGTCTCCTACCTCCAGTCCCGCTGGGACGCGCACGGCGGCGCGCCGAGTGTGACCGGCGGCTACGGCCCGCTGCACCTCACCGACGCCCGCGCGGCCCTGGCCGGGGCGTCGCACCACGGCGAGGGCGCCGAGGACCCGCGCGGCGACGACGCGCGCGCCGCACTGCACCCGGAGGGCGGCGCCGCCACGGAGCCCACCGACCTGCCGGCCCGGCTGACCACGCTGCCGAGGGCCGCGGAGCTGACCGGGCTGAGCCCCGAGGCTCTGCGTACGGACCCGGCCGCGAACGTGTCCGGCGGTGCCGCGCTGCTCGCCGCCGCGCAGCGGGACCTGGGCGAGCCGCTCAGTGCCGACCCGGCGGACTGGTACGCGTCGGTGGCCCGCTTCTCGGGCGCGGAGGACTCCGCGACGGCGGCGGCGTACGCGGACGACGTGTACGAGGTCATCCGCAGGGGTGAGCGGCGCACCACGGACGCCGGCCAGCGGGTCTCCCTGGCCGCCCGCCCCGAGGTGGCACCGGACGTCTCGCAGCTGGACGACGCGGGCCTGCGCGCCGCGTCCGCCGCCGGCACGGAGTGCCCGGCGTCGGTGTCCTGCGAGTGGGTCCCCGCACCGTACGAGGAGTTCGGGGACGGCGACTACGGCAACCACGACCTGGGTGCCCGGCCGGCCTCCCAGCGCATCCGGTACATCGTCGTGCACGACACGGAGGGCACCTGGAACGGGGTCCTCAACATGGTCCAGGACCCCACCTATGTGTCCTGGAACTACACGTTGCGCTCCACCGACGGCCACATCGCCCAGCATGTGAAGGCCAAGGACGTGGCCTGGCACGCGGGCAACTGGTATGTCAACGCGGGGTCGATCGGCCTGGAGCACGAGGGCTTCCTCGCCGAACCGGACGCCTGGTACACGGAGGCGATGTACCGGTCGTCGGCGCGGCTGGTGAAGTACCTGGCGCGGAAGTACGACATTCCGCTGGACCGGCAGCACGTCCTCGGCCACGACAACGTGCCGGGCACCACCACGGCGACGATCCCGGGCATGCACACCGACCCGGGCCCGTACTGGGACTGGCGGCACTACTTCCAGCTGCTCGGCCGCCCCTTCGAGCCGACCGCGGGCAGGAAGTCCACCCTGGTGACGATCCGCCCCGACTTCGACGCCAACCGCCCCGCGTACACCGGCTGCGAGACGGCGGGGACGCCGTGCGCGGCGCACGGTTCCAGCGAGGTGCGGCTGTACTCCGACCACGACGTGAACGCGCCGCTGATCAAGGACATCGGTCTCGGCACCACCCCCACGACCGGGGTGAACGACCTGTCCTCCCGGGTCTCCACGGGCCAGCAGTACGCGGTGGCCGACCGCTGGGGCGACTGGACGGCCATCTGGTACCTGGGACAGAAGGCGTGGTTTCACAACCCGGCCGGGAACCCGGCGGCGGTGCCCGCGTCGGGCCGGGTGCTCGCCCCGAGGAAGGGCCTGGAGAGCGTCCCGGTGTACGGGCGCGCGTACCCGGAGAAGGCCGCCTACCCGGCGGACGTGCCCGCCCAGGCGGTGTCGCCGCTGCCGTACACCCTGCCCGCGGGGCAGAAGTACGTGATCGGTGAGAAGGTGCCCGGCGAGTACTACTACGCGGTCACCTTCGACGAGGCCTCCCACCGGGTGGTGACCGGCAAGGACCAGTACTACGAAATCCAGTACGGTCACCGGATCGCCTATGTGCGCGCCGCCGACGTGACGGTCTCGGCGGTGCGGTAGGGCCGGTCGGCGAGCCGGGCCTCAGCCCTGCTGGAAAAGCTCCGCCGGGAGCGGCTTCAGCAGGGCGTACAGGTCGTCGGTGATGGGGCGGTCCCAGGCGGCGATGGTCACCAGGACGCCGTCGCTGCGGTCGAACTGCACGCAGGAGATCCGGCTCTCGGAGAGCTTGAGGCGGCGCACGATGAGCAGGTTGTCGCCCTGCATCACGGGGACGTCCTCGGCACCGACGACCGTGATCTCCTCGTCGTTCTCCAGGGCGAGCAGCAGCTGGGCCACCTCGAAGGGGATCTCGCCCTCGGGGACCTCGCGGGCCGGGGAGCCGTCCGGGAGGTTACCGATGATCATCGCGGGGCCGCGGCCGCCGAACAGGTCGTAGCGCAGGAAGACGCCCTGGCAGCTGCCGTCGGGCGCGGGCAGCAGACCGGCGCCGAGGTTGCCCGGCCAGTCGCCCGGGTCCATGGCCAGTACGTCGAAGTCGGGCCCGGCGGGCGTGGCGCTGCGGCGGCGGAGGAACGACATGCCGCCATGGTACGTGGCCGGGGGCGGTGAACGGCGTACGGGCGGCGGCCCGGCCGGGCTACGCGGTCCGCCGGCGCCGGTCCTGGTGGCGGGCCACCCTGGCCCGGTTGCCGCAGGAGGGTTTGCACCACTCCTGGCGCGAGTGCTCCTTGAGGAAGTAGCGCACGCAGCGCGGTGCGTGGCAGGCCCGCAGCCGCGGCCGGTCGGGCCCCGCGAGGAATCCGATCACGGCCTGCGCGAGGGCGGCGGCGAGGTCGGCCCGCGTGCCCTGCGCGGGTGCGGCGCGCACGACGGGCTCGGCGGCTTCGGACCAGGCCAGGACGGGGACCGTGGGGGTACGGGCGGCGGCCTCGTTCAGGCGCCGCAGGGCCTCCGGCACGGGCAGCAGCCGGGCTGCGTCGGCGGGGCTCGGCCTGCCGGGGCGAACGGCGCGGGCGAAGAGGGCGCGGGCGGCGGCCCGTACGTCCCGTACGGCGGCCAGGGCGGACGCGTCGGCCACGAAGGCCTCGGTGTCCGGGACCACTCCGGGGTGCGCCAGGACCCAGGCGGTGAGTCCCGCGGGGTCGGCCAGGTCGTCGGCGACCTGGCCGTGCCCGTCGTGCCGGACGGTCAGTGCCAGGTCGAGCGCGAGCCGGGTGTCCGTGCCGGGAGAGTCCTGCTGCATGGGGCCGATGATAGGCACGCCGGGCGGGGCCGGGTCTCACTCCTCCGGGGGAGTGGGCGGCACCACCGCGATCGGGGCCGCCGCGTGCAGCAGCACGGCGTGGGTGACCGAACCCATCATGCGGGCGGGGGCCAGCAGGCGCCGGCGGTGCCGGCCGACGACGACCAGGTCGGCGTCCCTGGAGGAGGCGACGAGGTTACCGGCGGCGTCGCCGGGCAGGACGTGGGTGTCGGCCCGGACCTCGGGGTGGCGTCCCCGGTAGGGGGCGAGCAGACCGTCGGCCAGGACCCGCGTCTCGCTCTCGACGGAGACCTCGTCGATCACCAGGGGCATCATCTGCCCCGCGGCGGCCCAGGTCTGCACCGGCCAGGGGTAGGCGGCGACCACCTGGAGGCGGGCGCCGCGCGACTGGGCCTCGGTGAAGGCGAAGGACAGGGTGGCGTCGTCGGGACTGTCCACGTGGAGGCCGACCACCACCCGCGGACCGGGTTCGGCCGGTGTTTCGCCGTGGACCTCGCGTCCGGGGCGGGGCACCACGACAACGGGGCACTCGGCGTCGCGGGCGGCGGCCATGCCGTTGGAGCCCAGCAGCAGGCCGGCGAAGCCGCCCCGGCCCCGGGAGCCGAGGACCAGCAACTGGGCGTCGGCACCAAGTTCCGGCAGCAGGGCGCCCGGTACGCCTTCCATGCCCACGTACTCCGTCGGCACGGCGAAGGCCCGGCCCTGGAGGTGCGCGCGTGCCTGGTCGAGCGCGGGGTCCTCGGCGGTGTCCGGCGGGCCGGCGACCAGGACGTCGGTCTGGGCCCAGGCGGCGTACTGGCGGACGTGCACCACCCTCAGGGGCGCCTCGCGCCGGTGTGCGGCGTCGAGCGCCCAGTCCAGGGCGCGCAGGCCGTCCTCGGAACCGTCGACCGCCGCGATGACCGGCAGGGTGCTCATGGGTCCTCACCTCCGGAGTACGCACTTCCCCCCGGCGGCGGGCCGAACACCCGGGTTCGGCCGGTCGGCGCACGCCGCGGTGTCTACGTGAGGTCGAACTCCCCCTCGCGCGCCCCCGACACGAACGCGCCCCATTCCGCCGGGGTGAAGATCAGGGAGGGGCTCTGCGGGCTGCCGCTGTTCCGCATGGCGATGAACCCCTCGACGAAGGCGATCTGGACATCCCCCAGGCCCCGGCTGCTGGACTGCCACTGCGCGTTGCTGAGATCCAGCTCGGGCTTGTCCCAGCCCATGAGCGGGCGCTGGTGGGTGGTGCTTTCGGCCACGTCCGTGCTCCTCCCGGTGTCGTCGTCCGCGGCCAGCCTAGCGATCGGGTCGGACGGCCGACAGGCCATGTGGACAGTGCTTCGCGAAGCGACGCGCGGGAGATCGGTCCGGTCCGAGGAGGGCGGCGATCCGGTGGACCACGCCCGGCAGCGCCGGATGGCCGCCGGCCCGGCCCCAGGGCTCCTCCTCGCGCGGCGGCGCCGCCCGGCCGTCGGCGGCATGACCAGGACCCGGGCCGAGTGGGCGTGGAGTCGATGTGGCGCGCGACCGGGTCGTGGCGTCAGGAACCGGCGAAGCGCTCCCGCAGCTCCCTCTTGAGGATCTTCCCGCTGGCGTTGCGCGGCAGGGCGTCCACGAACCGCACCCGCTTGGGCGCCTTGAACGCGGTGAGCCGCTCGCGGACGTGCGCGATCAGCTCGTCCTCGGCGACCTCGCCGCGCGGGACGACGACGGCGGTGACGGCCTCGATCCACCGCTCGTCGGGCAGGCCGATCACGGCCGCCTCGGCGACGGCGTCGTGGGTGTAGAGGGCGTCCTCGACCTGGCGGGAGGCCACCAGGACGCCACCGGAGTTGATGACGTCCTTCACCCGGTCGACGATCGTGTAGTAGCCGTCCGCGTCCCGTACGGCGAGGTCGCCGGAGTGGAACCAGCCGTCGCGGAAGGCCGCCTCGGTCTCCTCGGGCTTGTCCCAGTATCCGTCGCACAACTGCGGGGAACGGTAGACGACTTCGCCGGGCGTGCCGTCGGGCACGTCCTTGCCGTCCTCGTCGACCACGCGCGCGTCGACGAAGAGGACGGGACGGCCGCAGGAGTCCATGCGGCCCTCGTGCTCGTCCGGGCCCAGGACGGTGGCGAGGGGACCGATCTCGCTCTGGCCGAAGCAGTTGTAGAAGGCGAGGTGCGGCAGGCGGGCGCGCAGCCGCTCCAGGACCGGCACCGGCATGATCGACGCGCCGTAGTAGGCCTTGCGCAGGCCGTCGAGGTCGCGGGTGGCGAAGTCGGCGCGGTTCGCGAGGCCGATCCACACGGTCGGCGGTGCGAAGAGGCTGTCCACGCGGCCCGCTTCGATCAGGTCGAGGAGCCGGTCGCCGTCGGGGGCGTCCAGGATGATGTTGGTGGCGCCGAGGGCGAGGTAGGGCAGCAGGAAGACGTGGGTCTGGGCCGAGTGGTAGAGCGGGAGCGCGTGCACGGGGCGGTCTCCGGCGCCGAGGTCGAGGGCGGTGATGGCGCTCAGGTACTCGTGCACCAGTGCCCGGTGGGTCATCATCGCGCCCTTGGGCAGGGCGGTGGTGCCGGAGGTGTAGAGCAGTTGCACCAGGTCCTCGGCGCCCGGTTCGGGGCCGTCGTACGCGGGCGCCGACGCGAGGCGGGCCAGGAGCGAGTCGCCGGCGTCGCGCAGCGGCAGGGCGCGGGTTTCGCCGGGGAGCCGGGCGGCGAGGTCGGGATCGGCGAGGACCAGGGTGCTGCCGGACTGGCCGACGAGGTAGGCGAGGTCGTCGCCGGTGAGGTTCTGGTTGACCGGGACGTGCACCAGGCCCGCGCGGGCGCAGGCCAGGAACGCGATCAGGTAGGCGTCGGAGTTGTGGCCGTAGGCACCGACCCGGTCACCGGGGGACAGTCCCTCGCCCAGCAGGACGCTCGCCGCGCGGGAGACCGCGGTGTCCAGCTCCTCGTACGTCCAGGAGCGGTCGCGGTACTCCACCGCGACGCGTGCCGGAGTGCGTCGGGCACTGCGCCGCAGCACCCCGTCGACCGTGCTGCCGTGTCCGGGCGTCATGACCTGATCCTCGGCCGGTAGCGGGGGCGGGTCAAGCGGTGTGCCCGGCCCGTCGGCTCCTCGCATCGGCCGCGTGCGCCCCATTGACACGACCCGTCGCTGACAGGAAAGTTTCACCCCGCACGGCGATCCGGGAAAGATACTTTCAGTTTCGGCGGCGGGAGGCTCTTCGATGGCCGGTCAGGCGACGAACGGATGGTCACGGCGTCAACTGGGCGCCGGCGCCCTGGCCCTGGGGGGTGCCCTGGCCATCGCCCCGTTCGCGGCCGGGCCTGCCGCGGCCGTCCCCGACCGGGGCCGGCGCCCCACCCTGCGGCGCGGCTCCGCCGAGGGTGCCGGGCTGCTCCCGGGCCATCTGCGGCAGCTCGTCACCGACGCCGAGGCGTTCCTCGGTCCGTCCCCCGTCCACCCGTGGTACGCGGGCGCCGTGCTGCTCGCCGGCCGGGGCGGCACGGTGGCGCTGCACGAACCGATCGGCATGGCGGTTCGCTACCGCTCCTACGACGAGGCGACCGACACCGGCGTCGAGTTCCCGGCGGGTGAGCAGATCCCGATGGCCCGGGACACGGTGTTCGACCTCGCGTCGATCTCCAAGCTGTTCACCTCGATCCTCGCCGTGCAGCAGCTGGAACGGGGCGCGCTGGAGCTGGAGGCGCCGGTCGCCTCGTACCTGCCGGACTTCGGCCGGGCGGGCAAGCAGGGCGTGACGATCCGTCACCTGCTCACGCACACCTCCGGCTTCCGGGCGTGGATCCCGCTGTACGGCGCGCCCACGTACGAGGAGAAGGTCCAGCTCGTCTACGACGAGGCGCCGGTGAACGCGCCCGGCACGGCGTACCTGTACTCGGACCTGAACATGATCTCGCTCCAGCTGGTACTGGAGGGGGTCACCGGCCGCACTCTGGACGCGCTGCTGCGGGACGAGATCACGCAACCCCTCGGTCTCACCCGCACCCGCTACAACCCGCCCGCCTCCTGGCGGCCGGGGATCGCCGCCACCGAGGACGCCCGCAAGCCCTGGTCCGGCCTGGACCGGGGGCTGGTGTGGGGCGAGGTGCACGACGAGAACGCCTTCAGCCTGGGCGGCGTCGCCGGTCACGCGGGGGTGTTCTCCTCGGCGTGGGACCTCGCGGTCCTCGGCCGTACGCTGCTCAACGGCGGCTCCTACGGCCGGGCCCGGATCCTGCGGCCGGAGTCGGTGGAGCTGATGTTCACCGACTTCAACACCGACTTCCCGGGCGACGAGCACGGCCTCGGTTTCGAGCTGTACCAGCACTGGTACATGGGTGCGATGGCGACGCCGCGCACGGCCGGACACACCGGTTTCACGGGCACCTCGCTGGTGCTCGACCCGACCACCGATTCGTTCCTCGTGGTCCTCGGCAACTCCGTCCACCCGGTGCGCGGCTGGCGTTCCGGGTCGGCTCCCCGGGTGGCGGCGGGCACCAACCTGGCACGGGCGGTGCCGGTCCGTCCGGCGCACGGGCGCACGGCGTGGTTCTCGGGGACGGCGAGTGCCGCCACGGCCACGCTCACGCTGCCCGCGCTGGACACGTCGGGCGGCCGGGCCCGGCTGGGCTGCGCGCTGTGGTGGGACACCGAGCCGGGGTCGGACACGCTGGTCCTGGAGGTCTCGACCGACGGCGGCGCCGGGTGGCGGCCGGTCCCGTTCACCACGACGCGCCGCGGCGAGGCTCCCCGCGAGCATCCGCAGGGCTCGGCCACCGGCTGGTCGGGGCGCGTCTGGCACCGGCTGGGCGCCGACCTCCCGGCCGCCCGCGGCCTCACCCTGCGCTGGCGGTACACGACCGACCGGCTGTACGTGGGCCGCGGGGCGTACGTCGACGGGCTGCGCGTGGAGGCGGCCGGCGACGTCCTGTTCCACGACGCGCGCCCGGCGGACGCGGCCCGTGTGGGGACGATGGGGTGGACGGCGTCGGCCGACTAGCGGGCCCCGTACCCGGTCCCGTCCAGCACCGCCATCGCCGCGTTGTGGCCCGGCACCCCGCTGACCCCTCCCCCGCGCACGGCGCCCGCGCCGCACAGCAGGACGTTCGCCTGCCCGGTCTCCACTCCCCAGTGGCCGGTGCCCTCCTGGGCGTGGGGCCAGGACAGCTCGCGGTGGAAGATGTTCCCGCCGGGCAGGCGCAGGTCGCGTTCCAGGTCGAGCGGCGACCTGGCCTCGATGCAGGGCCGCCCGTCGGCGTCGGTCGCCAGGCAGTCCGCGAGGGGCTCGGCGAGGTGGGCGTCGAGCTGGGCGAGGGTCGACTTCAGCAGTTCCTCGCGTACGGCGTCGTTGTCCCGGGCGAAGAGGCGGGCCGGGGTGTGCAGGCCGAACAGGGTGAAGGTGTGCATGCCCCGGGCGGCCAGGTCGGGGGCGAGGATCGTCGGGTCGGTCAGCGAGTGGCAGTAGATCTCGCAGGGCGGCGCCTCGGGCAGTTCCCCGGCGGTCGCGCGGGCGTGCGCGTCGGCCAATTGGCCGTAGCCCTCGGCGATGTGGAAGGTGCCGGCGAAGGCCTCGCGCGGGTCGGTCTCGGGGTCGCGCAGCCGCGGGAGCCGGGTCAGCAGCATGTTCACCTTGAGCTGGGCGCCCTCGGCCGGCGGGGGCGGCGCCTGGCCCGTGAGCGCCGCCAGTTCCCGCGGGGAGGCGTTGACCAGGACGTGGCGGGCGGCGGCGACGTGCTCGCCGTCGGCCGAGCGGTGGGTGACCTCGGCCGTGTGCCCGTCCGTGTCGATCCGCACCGCCTCGTGACCGGTGGCGAGCACGGCACCGGCGGCGCGGGCCGTGTCCGCCAGCGCGTCGGTGAGGGCGCCCATGCCGCCGACCGGCACGTCCCAGGCGCCGGTGCCGCCACCGATGACGTGGTAGAGGAAGCAGCGGTTCTGGACCAGCGAGGGGTCGTGGGCGTCGGCGAAGGTGCCGATCAGCGCGTCGGTGAGGGCGACGCCCCGGACCAGGTCGTCGGCGAAGTGCTCCTCGACGGCGACGCCGACCGGCTCCTCGAACAGGGCCCGCCAGGCCCTCTCGTCGTCGACCCGGCGGCGCAGTTCGTCCCGGGTGGGCAGGGGTTCGGTGAGGGTGGGGAAGACCCGCTGGGCCACATGGCCGGTCATGGCGTAGAAGCGCTGCCAGGCGGCGTACTCCTGCTCCGAACCGGTCAGCCGGGCGAAGGACTCGCGGGTGCGGCGCTCGCCGCCCCCGACGAGGAGCCCGGTGGGCCGCCCGGCGCGCTCGACGGGCGTGTAGGAGGAGACGGTGCGCGCCCGCACCCGGAAGTCCAGGCCGAGGTCCCGCACGATCTTCCTGGGCAGCAGGCTGACCAGGTACGAGTAGCGCGACAGCCGTGCGTCGACCCCGGCGAACGGCCGGGTGGACACGGCCGCCCCGCCGGTGTGGTCCAGCCGTTCCAGGACCAGCACGGAGCGTCCGGCCCGGGCCAGATAGGCGGCGGCGACCAGGCCGTTGTGGCCGCCGCCGACCACGACGACGTCAAAGGTGCGGGAGGTGCGGGGCGGGGTCGTCATGGCTCTTGGTAACACGGCCCGGCCGGGGGCGACCAGCCCGCCGTCGCGCCCCCGTGCGCGGTCAGCATGCGGCCCCGCGCAGTGCCGCTGCCCTGCGGTGGAGCTCGGCGGCCTCGGCGGCGCGGCCGAGCTGCTCCAGACAGTGGGCCTCGTCGTCGCGTGCGACGAGGGTGTCGGGGTGGCCGGGGCCCATCGCCCGTTCGCGGGCGGCGGCGACCAGGCGGTACTCGGTCAGGGCGGGCGACCAGTGTCCGAGCCGGCCCAGGGCGACGGCGACCTCGCGGTGGCTGACCAGGGTGTCGGGGTGGTCCGGGCCCAGGACGCGGGCGCGGACCGCGCACACCTGGCGCGCTTCGGCCAGGGCCTCCTCCCAGCGGCCCAGCCTGCCGAGGTTGACGCCCAGGCCGTGCCGGGCGCGCAGGGTCTCGGGGTGCTCGGGTCCCTGGGCGCGGGCGCGGTCGTCGATCAGCCGCTCGTACACGCCCAGCGCTTCGGCGCAGCGGCCGAGGCGACCCAGGGCGACGCCCGTCTCGTAGCGGGCGGCGAGCGTGTCGGGGTGGTCGGGGCCGAGCGCTCTCGACCGGGCCGCGGCGATCTCGCGGTAGGTCGCCAGGGCCTCCTGCCAGCGGTCCAGCCGCCCCAGTTCGTAGGCCACCTCGTAGCGGGTGACGAGGGTGTCGGGGTGCTCGGGGCCGAGCACGCGGGCCCGGACCGCGGCCACCTCGCGGGCCGTCCGGTGGGCGTCCTCGGTCCGGCCGAGCCGCCCGAGGTTGGAGGCGAGGTTGTGCCGGCAGCGCAGGGTGTCGGGATGGTCGGCGCCCATGGTGCGCTCGCGGGCGGTCAGCACCGAGGTGTACACCTGATGGGCGTCGGTGTGGCGGCCCAGCCGGCTCAGGGTGAAGGCCATCTCCTGGCGGACGGCGAGGGTGTCGGCGTGATCGGCGCCCAAAGTCCTGATCCTGGCCTCGGCGACGCCCTTGTACGCGCGCAGCGCCTCGGCGGCACGGCCGGTGCGGCCGAGGGTGAAGGCGGCCTCGTAGCGGCTGGCGAGCGTGTCGGGGTGGTCGGGGCCGAGCAGGCGTTCGCGCTCGGCGGCGACCGAGCGGTGCACCTCGCCGGCCTCCTCCCAGCGGCCGAGCCGCCCCAGGCTCAGCCCCGTTCTGTGGCGCTCGGCCAGCCCGGCGACGGTCTCGGACGCCGGGTCCGGCCCCTCACCCGCGACGGGTTCCGGGGTCCGGGCGCCGGCGGGACGCTCAACCCCGGGCCGCGGGATCCACACGCCGGACAGGCCCGCCCCGGGGTCCGGGGGCGTGGCGCGCGGGCCGGTGCCGGTCGCCTTGTGACCGGTGGTCATGCCGCGCGTCCAGGACGGCAGCCCGGCGCGGCCCGCGACCGGCTGGGGCCGAGGCGTCCGCGGCCGGGCGGTCGCCAGGGCCGGCACCGGCACCCCTTCCGCGCGTCCGGCGGTGATCCTGCGGCCCAGTTCGCGCGCGTCGTCCGGGCGCTGTTCGGGCCGTTTGGCCAGCAGGTCCAGGATGATCCGGTCCAGGTAGCCGGGCAGTTCGGCGCGTCGGGAACGGGGCGCCTCGGGCTCGGTGTCGCGGTGGCCGACGAGGATCGCCCAGGCGTCGTCGAGGTCGAACGGCGGGGCACCGGTGGCGATCTCGTACAGCACGCAGCCCAGGGAGTACAGGTCGCTGCGCCGGTCGACCTCCTCGCCGCCGATCTGTTCGGGCGACATGTAGTGCGGGGTGCCCATGGCGATGCCGGTGCCGGTCAGCCGGGCGGTGAAGCCCGCGTCGTGGCCCAGCCGGGCGATGCCGAAGTCGCAGATCTTCACGGTGCCGTCAGCGGTCCGCACGATGTTCGCCGGCTTGAGGTCGCGGTGGACGATGCCCTGCTCGTGGGTGTGGGCGAGCGCGGAGGCGACCTGTTCGGCGATGTCGACGACGTCGGCGACGGGCAGCGGGTGGCCCTTGTTGTCCTCCAGGAGCCGGCTCAGGTCGTGTCCCTCCAGCAGCTCCATGACCAGGAAGAGCACGCCGTCCCACTCGCCGAAGTCGTGGACGACGGTCACCCCGCGGTGCTGGAGCGCGGCGGCCACCCGGGCCTCGCGCCGGAATCTCTCCCGCAGGACGCGGGTGGAGGAGTGGTCGTGCTGCGTCCCCAGTGGTTTGAGGCACTTGACGGCTATGCGACGGCCCAGTGACTCGTCGCGCGCCCGCCACACCTCGCCCATGCCGCCGCGTCCGATCCTCTCGAGCAGCCGGTATCGGCCCTGGATCAGCGTGCTGTCCCCCATGACTTCGCCCGCCCCCGTGGTTCAGTCCGCCGCGCCCTCCCCTGGCCGGTCCAGTATGGCCGCTTGTCGTCCGATTTTGTATGGCGCGGGGCGTGCGCCCGGGCCGAGCCGTTCCATGGCGCGCAGGATGTGCCGGGGCGGCAGCTGCCAGCGCACACGCGCGGGGATCCGGCGCAGCAGGGTGCCCGTGGCGCACAGTCGGCGGGTGACGGTGGCGGGCGGGGGCGCGGGTCTGCCGTAGAGCTCGTGCGCGTACGGCGGCAGGGAGTCGTACGCGAGACGGGCGACCCGTCGCCACAGCAGCGCGCGGGCCGGGACCAGGAGCGGGTGCGTGGGCGGGCGGAGCAGGAAGTCGTCCACCTCGTGCGCGTCCGCTCCCGCGGCCAGTTCGGGCCGTACCCCCGCGAAGTAGGCCGCCAGTTCGGCGCGGTTCGCGGGTACGGAGCCGGGGTCGAGGCCGACGAGACGGGCGCTGTGCCGGTGTTCGGCGAGGTAGCGGTCGGCGTGCGCGTCGGTGAGCGGGAATCCGGAGCGGCGCAGGACGTGCAGGTAGGAGCCGATCTCGGCGCAGTGCACCCACAGCAGCAGGGCGGGTTCGTCGACGCCGTAGCGCTCGCCCGTCGCCGGGTCCGTGGCGCCGAGCATGCGGTGGATCTTCCGTACCCGGGCACCGGCCCGCTCGGCGGCCTCGGTGGTGCCGTACGTCGTGGTGCCGACGAAGCCCGCGGTGCGCATGAGCCGGCCCCAGGCGTCGCGCCGGAAGTCGCTGTTCTGCATCACGCCGCGCACGGCGCGCGGGTGGAGGGCCTGGAGGTAGAGCGCACGGATGCCGGCCACCCACATCATCGGGTCGCCGTGCGCCTGCCAGGTCACCGAGTCGGGGCCGAAGAGCCCGGGGTCGGCGTTCGTCCGCGTCGCCGTCATGGCGGCAGGCTAATGCCCCCGCGCGGCCGGATCCCAGGCCTCAGCGCAGGGTGGCGAGGAACTCTCCACAGGCGCGGGCGCAGTCGCGGCAGGCGCGGGCGCTCTCCTCGGCGCCCGGGTGGCCGTCGAAGACGTGCGCGCTCTCCAGGCACACCTGGCGGCACCACTCCAGTTGGGCGCGGATGGCGGACTCGTCCACCTGGTTCTGCTCGGACAGCACCCGGCAGGTCGCGTCGCAGACCTCCGCGCACATGATGCCCCTGCGCCGTACGAGTTCCTGGTTCTCGGTCCCGTCCGGGTCCACGAGGCTCGCCCGCAGGGCGCAGGCCCGGGCGCACTCGGTGCACGCCTGTGCGCAGGCGAAGCGGTCCTCGAGGAAACGGAACAGTTCCTGCTGGGAAGTCGTCGTCGATGTCACACCGCGCGGGTTGCCGCCGGTTGCGGCGCCAAACCGCCGGGCCCGTTGTTTCCGGGGCCTGCGACGCGGGTGCCGCCGGCCTGGGTGAGCAGGTTGGCCGGGCGGGCCGGGGGTACCCGCGCTCCATGACCAACGCATGGATGGACCTGGCCGCGGGCGGCTCCGGCGCATTCGCCGTCTGGCTGATCGTCGCTGCCGTGGTGGTGGTGGCCGTACTGATCGGCGCGTTCGCCTTCGGCAGCCGGCAGAAGCGCCGGGAGCCGCCGCCCCCGCGCCCCGAGGAGCAGCCCCGTATGCCCGACGACGGTCCCGTCCATGAGGAGCGGGAGCGTCGGGAGCCCGACGAGATGCCGCGGCGCGACGAGCGGACGCTGCCGCACGAGATGGGGCACCAGGGCAGCCGTACCGCCTCCGACCAGAAGCGGCCCCGCTGGGACGAGGGCAGCAGTGGCTCCTTCGGCAGCGGCGGGCCGGGCGGACGCTGACCTCCGGGCGGACGCCGACCCGCGCGAGGTGCCGTGGCGCGGATCCGGCCGCCGGGTGGGCCTGCGGGACACGCCGGAGGGCGGAGGGGCAAGCCGGAGGGTGACGGCACCCGCGCGGGGTGTAGTTTCCGGCACCGGCGGTGGGGAACCCATGCGCCGTGCTGTTGCAGAGGAGCAGGGCCCGCGCCGCTGCGCGGGCCCGTCACGCGGGCGAACACACCGTCAACTGGGCCGACGGGCGGCTCCCCGTCTCCGAGGGCGGGGGGCTGCTGCGCAAGGCCTTCCCCGAGCACTGGTCGTTCCTGCTGGGCGAGATCGCCCTGTACAGCTTCGTCGTGCTGCTGCTGACCGGCGTCTGGCTGACGCTGTTCTTCAAGCCCTCGATGACGGAGGTCGTCTACGACGGCTCGCACGAACCCCTACTGGGCATGAGCATGTCGGAGGCGTACCGCTCGACCCTGGACATCAGTTTCGACGTGCGCGGCGGGCTGCTGATCCGGCAGGTGCACCACTGGTCGTCCCTGGTGTTCCTGTCGGCCATCGGGGTGCACCTGCTGCGGATTTTCTTCACCGGGGCGTTCCGCCGACCGCGTGAGGTCAACTGGCTGATCGGTGTCACGCTGTTCGTGCTGGCGCTCGCCGAGGGCTTCGCCGGCTACTCGCTCCCGGACGACCTGCTGTCCGGGACGGGGCTGCGCATCGCGCAGGGGATCATGCTGTCCCTTCCGGTGGTGGGGACGTACATCAGCATGTTCGTCTTCGGCGGCGAGTATCCCGGCCACGACATCGTGCCGCGGCTGTACTCGGTGCACATCCTGCTGCTCCCCGCGCTGCTGGTCGCGCTGGTCACGGCCCATCTGATCCTGGTGTTCTACCTGAAGCACACCCACTGGGCGGGTCGCGGGCGCACCGAGCGCAACGCGGTGGGCAAGCCGATGTTCCCGCAGTTCATGACGAACTCCACCGGCCTGTTCTTCATGGTCTTCGGTCTCCTGACCGTGCTGGCGGCGGTGGCCGAGATCAACCCGATCTGGACGTACGGCCCCTACCGCCCCGACGTCGTCTCCACGGGTTCGCAGCCGGACTGGTACGTCGGGTTCCTGGAGGGCTCGCTGCGGCTGATGCCTCCGTTCGAGACGGCGGTGGCGGGCCACACCGTCATGTGGAACGTGCTGGTGCCGGCGGTCCTGCTGCCGGGCGCCCTGTTCACGGTGCTGTACGCCTACCCGTTCTTCGAGCGGTGGGTGACGGGCGACCACGAGGAACACCACCTGTGCGACCGGCCCCGGGACAGGCCGGTGCGCACCGGGCTCGGCGTCGCCGCGATCGTCTTCTACGGTGTGCTGCTGCTGGCCGGCGGGAACGACATCCTCGCCCACACCTTCCACGTCTCGCTGAACCTGCTCACCTGGATCTTCCGCGTGGCTCTGGTGCTGGCGCCGCCGCTGGCCTTCGTGGTGACCAAGCGCGTCTGCCTGGCCCTTCAGGAGCGCGACCGCGAGCGCCTGACCGAGGGCGAGGAGACGGGCGAGGTGCACCAGTCCCTCGCGGGCGGCTACGCCGAGAGCCACGCGCCCCTCGACCCCGAGGAGCGTCATGTGCTGCGGGCGGCGCGCAGGCAGCCCGAGCCGCTCACGCCGTCCGCGAAGGAGGGCGATGCCCCTCACGTGGGCCGACTGCGCGCGACGCTGAGCGAGTGGTACTACGGCGACCGGGTCGAGGCCGGGGAGCCGGAGCCGGAACGGTTGCCGGAGCGGCCGCCGGCGGAAGCGGCGGAAGCAGCGGAACGGGACGCCTACTCGGGCGAACCGGAGCGCTGAACACCCCGGTCGGCGTACTGGAAGACCAGTCCGCCGACCCCCATGGCGAGCAGGCCGAAGCCGATCAGCGCCAGCCACAGGCCGAAGACGACGCCGAACGCGAGGACCACGGCGGCCAGCGCGATCGTGATCGGCCAGGAGCTGCGCGGCGGGAAGAAGTCGACCGGTCCCGCGGTGTCCACGACCTCGCCCGCACCGCGGTCCTGCGCCCGCAGACCGCGCCTGCGGTACTGCACGCGCAGGAAGAACGCGACGAGCGCGGCCATGAGGAAGGCGATGACGAGCGCGGCGGTGCCGGCGGGTTCGCGCGACCACCAGCCGTAGAGTGCCGCCTCGGCACCGAAGAAGACCGCCACACCGGTGAACAGACGGGATTCGGTCCTCACTGCACATGCCTCTGGTCGTGTCGGGTGATGTCGGGGTGGTGCAGGTCGAAGGCCGGGGACTCGGAGCGGATCCGGGGCAGCGACGTGAAGTTGTGGCGCGGCGGCGGGCTGCTGGTGGCCCATTCGAGTGAACGGCCGTAGCCCCAGGGGTCGTCCTGCCCGACCTTCTCGCCGTACTGGTGGGTGCGCCACACGTTGTAGAGGAACGGCAGGGTGGAGAGCCCGAGGAGGAAGGCGCCGATGGAGCTGACGGTGTTCAGCGTGGTGAAGCCGTCCGCGGCCAGGTAGTCGGCGTAGCGGCGCGGCATGCCCTGTTCGCCGAGCCAGTGCTGGACGAGGAAGGTGGTCTGGAAGCCGATGAAGAGGGTCCAGAAGTGGATCTTCCCGAGGCGTTCGTCGAGCAGTTTGCCGGTGAACTTCGGCCACCAGAAGTAGAAACCGGCGAACATCGCGAAGACGACCGTGCCGAACAGCACGTAGTGCAGGTGGGCGACGATGAAGTACGAGTCGGTCAGGTGGAAGTCCAGGGGCGGGGAGGCGATGAGGACGCCGCTCATGCCGCCGAGCAGGAATGTCACGAGGAAGCCGCACGCCCACAGCATGGGGGTCTCGAAGGAGAGCGAGCCGCGCATCATCGTGCCGATCCAGTTGAAGAACTTCACCCCGGTCGGCACGGCGATGAGGAACGACATGAGGGAGAAGAACGGGAGCAGCACGGCGCCGGTGGCGAACATGTGGTGGGCCCACACCACCGCGGAGAGCATGGTGATGGCGATGGTGGCGCCGACCAGGCTGACGTAGCCGAAGATCGGCTTGCGGCTGAAGACCGGGATGATCTCGGTGACGATGCCGAAGAACGGCAGCGCGACGATGTACACCTCGGGATGGCCGAAGAACCAGAACAGGTGCTGCCACAACAGCGCCCCGCCGTTCGCCGCGTCGAAGACGTGCGCGCCGAACTTGCGGTCGGCCTCGAGCATCAGCAGCGCGGCGGTGAGCACGGGGAAGGCCGGCAGCACCAGGATCGACGTGAACAGGATGTTCCAGGTGAAGATCGGCATCCGGAACATGGTCATGCCGGGGGCGCGCAGGCAGATGATGGTGGTGATGAAGTTGACGGCGCTGAGCGTGGTCGACACACCGCTCACCACCAGGCCCATCGTCCACAGGTCACCGCCCGGGCCCGGGCTGAAGGTGGCGCTGTTCAGCGGTGCGTAGGCGAACCAGCCGAACGAGGCCGCTCCGCCGGGCGTCAGGAAACCCGCCACCACCATCAGGCCGCCGAAGAGGTACATCCAGTACGACAGCGCGTTCAGCCGGGGGAACGCCAGGTCGGGGGCGCCGATCTGAAGGGGCATGATGACGTTGGTGAACCCGGCGAACAGCGGGGTCGCGAACAGCAGCATCATGATGGTGCCGTGCACGGTGAACAGCTGGTTGTACTGCTCGTTGCTGAACAACTGCAGTCCGGGCCTGGCGAGTTCACTGCGCATCAGCATGGCCAGGACGCCGCCGAGGAGGAAGAAGCCGAACGATGTCGCCAGGTAGAGGTGACCGATCACCTTGTGATCGGTCGTCGTGGCCCACCGCACCAGCGCGCGGCCCAGCGTGCGGTTCGTCCGCTGCCGGGCCGGTGTCCGGCGCGGCGACTCGGTCCTTCTGTCCACCGCCATGCGGCGGAGAGTACCCAGGCGCCGGTGACTGAGACCCACGACCACGCCGAGGCCGGTGCCGGGCGTGAGGCGGATGGGCCACCCGGCGCACGGGTGCGGACCGGACGGTGCCGGGCCCGCACCCGCGCGCGGCGGTCGGATTACGAGGCGTCGAGCACGGTGCCGGTCAGGACCGGGCCCTGCGGCTCGCCCTCGTCGTCCGTGTTGCGCAGGCCGATGTACTCGGTGGGCTCCGCGGCGTCGTCGGTGACGGTGGGCACCCTCACCTCGGCGTCCGTCTCACCGGGCGGGACGATGGCCCAGAGCGCGAAGTAGTCCAGCCGGGACAGCGGGACCTCCCCGTCGGGCACCTCCCCCACCGTCTCGAGGAGCCAGTCGTGGTCGATGTCCTTGGTGGACAGCTCGGGACGGGTGTCGTCGGGGACCGGCACGAGCGCCGTGCCCAGTTCCACGTCGGCGGGCTCCGAGAGCGAGACCCGCCAGCGCAGCGGCTGCCCCTCGGTGACCCGGTCCGCGACGGGGGTCACGCTGATCCGCGGCATCGGGTCGTCCTCCCGGACCGTCACACCGCCGGCGTAGGAGCCGACAACGAAGCCGCGTACCGCCTTGACCAGCAGGTCGTGGCTGGAGTCGCCGCCGTAGCGCTTGTTGCCCCTCACCTTGACGCTCACGTCGACGAAGGGCGTGCCGGAACGCACGGTGACCAGGCGCTCCTCGGCTGGTGAGCCGAAGCCTTCCATGAGGTACATCCGGACCGTGCCGGTGCCCTTGCCGGAGACCCTCACCGGGACGTGGTAGGTCCGCACGCCCGAGTCGCCCTCCTCGACCGTCGTCCGGCCGACGTCGACGCGGGCCAGCGGGGCCGGTCGCACCCGGGGCGTGCCCGGCTGCCACGCGTAGGCGTCCATCAGCCAGGCCTTGCCCGCCCGGGAACGGGGGGTCAGCTCCAGCGCGGTGACGCGGCGCAGGTCGACTCCGGCGCGGGTGGCGGCGGTGAGCGGTACGCGCAGTTCCTGCGCCCAGTAGGACGCGGTGCGTTCGCTGCCCGCGAGGCCGTCGGCGCGGACGGTGCCGAGGGTGGCACGCCGACCGGCGGCGTCGGTGACGGACACGTCGAGCCGGGTGCCGGTGCTGCCCGGCGGCACGATGACGCGCAGGGCGAGACTCTGGGCGCCCTTCAGGGAGACGGGGGTGCCGGGGCGGACCCGGGTCGCGGTGCCCGGTGCGGACCAGTCCAGGGCGATCGCGCCGCGGCCGGTCTCGCGCTCGGGCCACCAGTACGCGAAGTGCGGCGAGGAGCCCTGCGCGTCCTCCCCGAGGCAGGCGACGCCGGGGTCGGGGTCGACCGCGGAGCACAGGCGGCCGCCGCCGGTCACCTTGACGCCGCCGTCCGGCAGGAACCCGGCGCCGCGCCCGGCGCCGACGGCGTGGGTCAGCACCCGGGCCGGGTCGGCCGAGGGGGCGCGGCGGCCGGTGCCGTCGATCAGCTCGCGCACCCGGTCGTCACCGGCGACGAACAGCCGGGCGGCGGCGGCCACGTAGGTCGCCCCGGCCCGGTGCTGCTGCCCGGCCGTCAGGCGGGTCGGGCTGTCCACCGAGCAGACCGGGTCGGGGCCCTCGGGGTCCTCCCAGAAGTCGTCGGAGGCGGGTGCCTCGGCCTGGCCGGGCGTCCACTCGCTGTTGAAGTAGTTGTGGTTGGCGCCGGTGATGTGGACCGCGCTGTGCAGGGCGCGCCCCCGGCTCACGCCCCGGGTGCCGTCGACGTAGAGCTGCCCCTGGAGGTCGGAGACGTCGCCGTCGCAGCCCGGCAGGATCGTCAGGGACGGCACGTCGGGCATCGGGTTCTGGCCGAAGGCGGTGGGGCCGACGAGTACGGTGCCGCGGATGTTCCAGCGGGCCCGCCCCTGTGGGCCGTCCTGGTCCGCGGGGGGCGGGTACAGGCTGTCCGTCGCCGCCCGGTCGACGCCTTCGCCGCCGCGGGAGTGGCCGACGAGCAGGACGCGGGAGAGGTCGGCCTTCGGGCCACGGCGTACGGCGTCCGGGGCGGCGGAGGTGGCGGCGGCCCAGTCGGCCCAGCGGGCCAGGTGCGAGCGGACCAGTGACGAGCGGGCCTGGGCGCCGCCGTCCTCGAGGTCGCCGTCCTGGCCGTTGATGCCGTTGGCGGAGATCGAGACGGTCACATAGCCCTGGGAGGCCAGCAGTTTCTGGTCCTGGAGGTAGCCGCGGTGGCTGGGGATGGGCTTGGCCCCCTCGGCGCAGGGCCAGTCGATCGTGACGGCCTCCTCGCCCTGGCCGGGGACGTAGCAGGTGGCGTGCCGGCCGTGCAGGAAGAGCGCGAGGGGGCGTTTGCCGGTCGCACCCTTCGGCGCGACGACCAGGCCGCGCATCTCGACCGGGACGGACAGGCCGGGCAGCCGGACCGGGTCGAGCGTGTACTCGCCGGTGGTCGTGGCGAACCGGCCGGGCCGGCCCGGGTCGACGCTGCCGGCGGGGAGGAGGGGCGGGAGTTTCGCCGGGGGCGCTTCAACGGGGCGGCGCTGCCGGGGGGCGGCTTGCGGTCCCCGGTCCAGTCGGCGACCGGCGGCGCGGACCTGGAGGTCGGTCAGTGCGTGCGGTGCGGCCGGCCGGGTCTCGTCCAGGGGGAGGCGGAAGGTCCGGCCGTCGCGGTCCGGCGCGGGCACGCCGAGCAGGCGACCGCCGGAGTGGAACTCCACCCGTGCGTCACCGGGCCGGACGGCCCGCGGGGAGCGCCACTCCAGGGATCTCGCCGCACCGGTGCCGGTGATCCGCCAGCCGGGCGGCAGGTCGGCGGTGCCGTTCGGTGCCGCCCGCACCGACGCGGCGCTGCGGGGCGGTTGCGGTGCGGCCTGGGCCGCGGCGGGCGCGACACCCACGAGTGTCAGGGCCGCTGCCGCGGCGGCCCCCATCGTTCGAGCGCGTATCAAGAATCCACTCCTCAACACCTCGGTGGTACCTCGGTCCGGGACAACGTCCGTGCGGACGCCCCCGGTTGGAGGAGGGGAGGAAGATCCCCGGGGTTGCCTGTGCGCCCTCAGCCGCCCGTCGTGCCGGCGTTCGCGCCGCCGCTCGTGCCGGTTCCGGGGACCGGGGCGGACCTCCGGGCGGTCCCGCCGAGCGGACAGTCTTCGCTGGAGCGGCCGGCCAGTCGGCCGCCGGGCTGCTCCACGGTCACCTGGGCGCTCCCCAGGGCCGGGTCCTGGCGCAGCCGGGCGACGGCGACCGTGCAGGCCAGTTGGTCGACGGCCGTGTCGCTGAGGCTCCCGGCGCTCCGCGGCAGCCGGACGCTGACGCCAGTGCCGTCGGTGCGGATGGTGGGGGCCTCGGCGGCGGGCGGCAGTTCGGTGGTCAGCCCCCTCCCGCGCTCCTTGACGTCGGGCCCCTTGAACAGCATGAGCAGGGTGCTGCCGAGGTCGGTCGGGCCCGGCACCGTGCGGTCCACCGCGACCAGGGACCCGTCCTCGACGAAGTAGAGCGGGACCTTGACGAGGGGCACCGCCTCGGGCACGGACTCCGACGGCGCGGAGGTGACGTCCGGGTCCAGGACTCCGGTGGCCGGTTCGCCCGCCTCGACCACTCCGGTCTCGGGGATGCCGCACGCGGAGAGCGGGAGCAGTGCCGCGAGCAGCAGCGGGAAGGCGCGCGCGGACGGGTTCATGGGCGGTCCTCCTTCGCCGGGGGCGGCGTCCGGTCCTGCGCGGCGTCGGTCGGCAGCGGCAGGACGACCGTGAAGACGGCGCCGCCTTCCGGGTGGTTGGCCGCCCGGACGGTGCCGCCGTGCAGGCGTACGTTCTCCGTGGTGATGGCCAGGCCGAGGCCGCTGCCCTCGCTCCGGGCGCGGGCGCCGGCCGACTTGTAGAAGCGGTCGAACACGTGGGGCAGGACGCTCTCGGGGATGCCGTCCCCGCCGTCGCGGACCGTGACGGCGGCCTGCCTCCCGGCCCGGGGGTCGTCCTGGGCGCGCAGTTCCAGGCGGACCGGGGGCGCGCCGTGCCTGAGGGCGTTGGCGACGAGGTTCGCCACGATCACGTCGAGGCGGCGCGGGTCGACGCGGCCGCGCAGCGCGCCCGGTTCCGGCAGGCAGGTCTCCACGGTCTCCTGCCAGCCGCGGGAGGCGAGCGTGCGGCGCAGGGACTCGGCGAGATCGATCTCGTCCAGGTGCAGGGCGGCCGCGCCCGCGTCGAACCGGGAGACCTCCATCAGGTCGTCCACGAGCGCGGCGAGTTTCGTGGTCTCCGCGCTGATGAGGCGTACGGCCGTGGCGGTGTCCTCGTCGAGTCCGGCCGCGTCCTCGTCCAGCACGTCCGTGACCGCCGACATCGCCGCCAGCGGAGTGCGCAGTTCGTGGGAGACGTCCGCGGCGAAGCGCCGGGCGCCGGCCTCCATGCGCCGCAGCTCCGCCACCGAGCCCTCCAGCGCCGCGGCGGTCTCGTTGAAGGTCCGGGAGAGATCGGCGAGTTCGTCGGAGCCGTGCACCGCGAGCCGGGTGTCCAGCCGCCCCTCGGCGATGCTCCGGGTCGCCCGCCGCAGCGCGCCCGTACCGGACGCAGCACACCGCGGGCGGCCAGCAGCGCGATCAGGACGGCCAGGGCCAGGGCCGGTACGGTGGCCCGCTCGATGGCGGCGACCAGCGCGTCGACGTAGCCCTGCTCCTCCTGCTGGGGCACCGTGAGGTAGACCTCGAACCCGGAGGAGCGCCGCTCGGTGCTGTACTGGCCGGCGAAGGTGACGGGCATGCCGACGACCAGCGAGGAGTGGCCGTCGTGCGACACCCGCTGGAACACGGTGGCCCGGCGGGAGCGCACCGACTCGCGCATCGCGGGGGACAGTTCCCCGAACGCGTCCCCGGGGACGGACGTCGCGCTCGCCTCCCGGTAGGCGACCAGCACCCGCCACGGCTGGGACCGGCCGCCTCTGGACACGTCGTCGGCGAAGGACTCCAGGCCGGCCGCGTCGGGCGGGAACCGGTAGTTGGGGACGAGGGAGTTGACGCGGTGCCGGAAGTCCTCGATCACCATGTCCTGGCTCTGTTGCAGGATCCCGGTCCGTGCCTCACGGAAGGTCAGCGCGCCCGTGGTCACCGTGGCCACCACCGCGACGAGGGTGAAGGCCACCACCAGCCGCAGGCGCAGGCCTATCAGCGCCCGCAGCACCCGGGGAACTCTCACCGGGGCCCGAACCGGTAGCCGAAGCCGCGCACGGTGTGGACGTAACGCGGACTGCCCGGCGGCTCACCGATCTTGGACCGCAGTCGCTTGACACAGGCGTCCACGAGCCGCGCGTCCCCGTGGTAGTTGTGCTCCCACACGGCCTCCAGGAGCTGCTGGCGGCTGAACACCTGCCCGGCCGAGGCGGACAGGGTGAGCAGCAGCCGCAGTTCGGAGGGGCCGAGGGCGACGGGCCGTCCCTGGTGGGTGACGGTCAGTCCGGCCCGGTCGATGACCAGGTCGCCGTGGTGTTCGGTGCGCGGCGTGCCCTGGTCGTCCGCCGGGCCGCCCACGCGGCGCAGCACGGCGCGTATGCGTGCGTCCAGTACGCGGGCGCGGACCGGTTTGACGACGTAGTCGTCGGCCCCGGACTCCAGTCCCACGACGATGTCGGTGTCGTCGCCGCGGGCGGTGGCCATGATGATCGGCACCTGGTCGTGGGCGCGTATGCGGCGGCACACCTCCAGGCCGGACATGCCCGGCAGCATCAGGTCGAGGACCACGGCGTCGGGCCGGAACGACCGGAGCTGCTCCAGTCCGTCCTCGCCGGTCGCGGCCGCGGCGACCTCGTGCCCCTGCCGGCGCAGGGCCAGTCGCACGCCGTCCCGTACGGCGCGGTCGTCTTCGATGATCAGGACCCGTGGCATGGAGCTCAGTATGCGTGTGCACGGGAGGCGGACCGCGCGGGGGTGACGGCTGTTACACAGCGGTCCAAAAGCCGTCCACGGACGATCACACGCCCGCGGCACCCTTTGTGATCATGAACGAGCGCCGTCGACCGACTCCTCCACCGTCCCCCGCGACGGGCCGCCGACGCCGCCGCGGCCACTCCCGCCGACGCGGTGAACGCCCGCGCCTGCTGTGGGCGGGTCTCGCGGCCGGCACCGTCCTGGTGCTCGCCGGCGGGCTGGCCGTCAGGGGGACCACGCCCCGGGCCGGCGGCACGGAGGAGGCGCCGAAGGAGGAGTCCACGGCCGCACCGGCGAAGGACCGGCAGAAGGTGACCGAGACGGAGAAGGGGAGGGAGAAGAAGCAGGAGCGGGAGGACGGCAGGGGAAAGGACGAGAAAGGGAACGACGGGAAGCCGGACCCGGACTCGATACCCGCGTCCGGCCCGGGGACGTTCGCCACCGCGGGCGGCGGTGGCGACCGGGTCGGCGGGAGCGGGCGGACGCTGACGTACGTGGTGCAGGTCGAGGACGGCATCGGGATCCCGGCACCGGACGTCGCCGCCGAGGTGGAGCGCATCCTGGCCGACGAGCGGGGCTGGACGGCCGACGGGAAGGTGGGCTTTGGGCGGGTGTCCGGCGGCGCGTCCGACTTCCGGGTACGGCTCGCCACGGCGGGGACGGTGGACGACATATGCGGTCGCTACGGCCTGGACACCGGTGGCGAGGTCAACTGCAACGTGGGCCAGGACGTCATGGTCAACCTCAAACGGTGGCTGCTGGCCACGCGGTACTACGCGGACGACGTCGCGTCGTACCGGGCGCTGATCGTCAACCACGAGGTGGGGCACTTCCTCGGCCACGGCCACGAGGGCTGTCCCGGGGCCGGACGTCCGGCGCCGGTGATGATGCAGCAGATCAAGGGCCTGCACGGCTGCCGCACCAACGTCTGGCCCTACGACGCCGAGGGCCGCCCCCTCACGGGCCCGGCCGTCGGCTGACGTCGTCGCGACCGGCTTCCCGGCAGTCCGGGTTCTGGCAGGTGCCCGGGCCCCAGACCGGGACGTAGATCCCCAGGGTCTTGTGCCGGCGGATCTCGGCAGGGACACGGTGTCCGCAGGCCGGGCAGGTGTCCTCGTACATCGCGTCGACCTGCCGTGTGGCGGTCCGCGTCGTTCTCGTCCTCTGCGTCTGACCGTTCATGACGCCCACACCCACGCTCGGGAGAGCTTCCGCATACCTTCACCTCCACCTTACGGCGCCCCCGTGCCCCGCGGCCCACGACCGTCGGGGGCTCAGCGGTCCTCGGTCCCGGGGGCGGAGCGCATCGCCTCGGTGGGGACGCCGTTGGCCCTGGCCGCGTCGGCGAGTGCCTGGGCGGCGGCCTCCGCGGCCTGCGCGGTGTCGTTGGCCGCCTGGGCGGCACCGTCTTCCGACGACGGGCTCTCCCGGGTGGCCGGCGACTGCGGCAGCGCTTCGGTGAAGGCGCGGGACACTCCCTGGAGCGCGGAGGTGACCTCGCTGGGGATGACCCAGAACGTGCTGCCGGAGCCCTGCGCCAGCTGGGGCAGTACCTGGAGGTACTGGTAGGCGAGGAGCTTGGGGTCGGGGTCGTTGCGGTGCACGGCCTGGAAGACCTCGTCGATGGCCCGGGACTGCCCCTCCGCCTTGAGGATCTCGGCGGTGCGATTGCCCTCTGCGCGCAGCACGGCGGCCTGCTTGTCGCCCTCGGCGGTGAGGATCTGCGACTGGCGCTGGCCCTCCGCGCCGAGGATCGCGGCCCGCTTGTCCCGCTCGGCCCGCATCTGCTTCTGCATGGCGTCCTTGATGGACTGCGGCGGATCGATCGCCTTGATCTCCACCCGGTTCACCCGCAGCCCCCATTTCCCGGTGGCCTCGTCGAGCACCCCGCGCAACTGGCTGTTGATGGTGTCGCGGGAGGTGAGGGTCTTCTCCAGGTCCATGGATCCCACGACATTGCGCAGGGTGGTGACGGTGAGCTGCTCGACCGCCTGGAGGAAGTTCGCGATCTCGTAGAAGGCCGCGCGCGGGTCCGTCACCTGGAAATACAGCACGGTGTCGATCTCGACGACCAGGTTGTCCTCGGTGATGACCGGCTGGGGCTTGAAGGAGACCACCTGTTCCCGCAGGTCGATCACCGGATACACCCGGTCGATGTACGGGATGACCACGCTGAGGCCGGGTTTCAGAGTGCGGTGATAGCGGCCGAGCCGTTCGACGTTGCGGGCACGGGCCTGCGGCACGATGCGCACCGCACGCACCACGGTGAAAACAGCGAGAAGCGCGACGATCGCACCGGCGATGAGGAACGCCGAGGCTTCCATGGTCACTCCCGGGGATAGACGAATGCGGTGGTGCCGCTGATCTCCAGGACGTCGACGGTCGCACCCCGGGGAATCACCAGCGTCTCGTCGTAGGAACGGGCCGTCCATTCCTCACCGCCGATGCGGACCCGGCCCTCCCTCCCGGTCACGTCGGCGATGACGTAGGCCGCCTGGCCGACCAGGGCGTCCACTCCGAAACGCTGGGTCTGGGGCTGGACGAGGTGGCGCAGCGCGACGGGACGGAGAAAGAGGAGGGTGACCGCGGAGACGACCGTGAAAACGAGGAATTGAAAAGGCGTGGAAAGGCCGGCCGCCGCGGATCCGGACGTGATGAGCGCGGCCACTCCCAGCATTCCGAGCGCGGCGGTCAAGGTGAAGATCTCCGCCACGATCAGGACCGCCGAAATGATCAGCCAGATCAGCCACGGATCCATCACGCCCCCTTTCCGCTTTGGAATTATTTTACCGGCTTTCCAGGAAAGGTGACACGGCTCGTTCGGCACCGGACGAAGGCGTTTTTCCGGTGTCCGACGGGACCGGCACCGGTGCCGGGGCTGCTGGGGCGCCGGGGCCCCGGGGGGCGCAACTCGTTGCGCTATTGGTCTAGACAAGGGTCGTTGTGATGGTTGAGAGTCGAATGGGTCGTGCGTCCTCCCTCCCTCGGGACGCCCTCGGACCCAGCCCCGTGCTGCGCACCGTCCCCCACCGGCCGCCGGGTCCCGACCCGCGGCCGCCGCGCCAGAGAGGAGCACCACCGTTGGAAGCGCTGGAAAAACGCAGGGAGCACGTGATCGCGCTGTTCCGCATCGTCGTCGGCCTGCTGTTCGCCTGCCACGGAGCCGCCACCCTGTTCGACGTCCTGGGTGGCCCGCACGGAGCCGCGCCCGGCTTCGCCGCGTGGCCGGGCTGGTGGGCCGCCGTGGTGCAACTCGTCGGCGGCACACTGGTGCTGTGCGGCCTCGCCACCCGCACCGCCGCCCTCCTGTGCTCCGGGTCCATGGCGTACGCCTACTTCGTGGAGCACCAGCCCGACGGGCTCTTCCCGATCGAGAACGGCGGGGAGTCGGCGGCCATGTTCTGCTGGTCCTTCCTGCTGGTCGCCGCCGTCGGTCCGGGCCGCTGGAGCCTCGCCTCCCGTCTCCGCCCGCGACGGGGTGAGGACGGCGGGCGGGCCGACCGGACGCTGGACACGCCGACGTCCGCCTGAGTCCGCGGGACCGGCCACAACGGCGCGGCGGTCGGCCCGTCGGCCGCCGCGCCGCCGCCCGTCTAGTCCCGTCCGGCGAACATGTCGATCAGGCCGTACGGTGCGTCGTCGCCGAACATCAGCGCGTGCAGCCGGTTCGCGTCGGCGGCCTCCGCCTCACCCCGGGGGAACAGGTCACGTTCGTACGCGGCGAGCGCGGCCTCCACGTCACCGGGGTGTGCGGCGAGGGCCCGGCCGAGTTCGGCGCCGTCGTACATGGCCAGGTTGGCGCCTTCGCCGGACGGGGGCATGAGGTGGGCGGCGTCGCCGAGCAGGGTCACTCCGGGGACCCGCTCCCACCGGTGTCCGGCGGGGAGGGTGTGGAGCGGACGCAGGACCGGCGTGGTGTCGGCGTCGGTGATCAGCGCGGTCAACTCCGGTGCCCAACCGGCGAACTCCCGCGCCACCCGCGCCGCGCCCGTCGCCGCGGCGGGAGCGACGCCGTCGAACCACTCCCGCGGCTTGCGCAGGGCCACGTAGGCGTGCAGGGTCCCGCCGGTCTCCCGGTGGGCCTGGATCGCCTTCCCGGGCGCGAGGGCGAACATCGCCCCGTCGCCGACCGCCTTCGCGGTGGCCGGGTGCCTGACGTCGGCGTCGAACAGGTAGGTCTCGACGAACGACATGCCGACGTACTCGGGTACGGCGTCCGACAGCAGCGGCCGCACCGTGGACCACGCGCCGTCCGCGCCGACGAGCAGGCCCGTGACGACCCGGGTGCCGTCGGCGAACGCCACCTCGTGGCGGCCGTCGCCGAGGGAGCGGGCGGCCCGGACCTTGTGGCCCCAGCGGACGGTGCCGACCGGGAGTGAGTCGAGCAGCACCTGCCGCAGTTCGCCGCGCATCACCTCGGGGCGGTCACCGGTGCCGTCGTCGCCCTCCTCGTACAGGACCGTCCCGTCCGGGGCCAGGGCTCGGCTCGCCTGACGGCCCTCCAGGACGAGACCGCGGAACTCCTCGAACAGGCCCGCGGTCCGCAGGGCGGGCTGGCCGTTGTGGTCGTGTATGTCGAGCATCCCGCCCTGGGCGCGGGCCGTCGGGGAGGTCTCGGCCTCGTGGACCGTGACCGGGATTCCGTGGACGTGCAGGACGCGGGCGAGCGTGAGGCCGCCGAGGCCGGCGCCGACGATCGTGACGTGCGTGGTCATGGTGCGTACCTCCTGATCGCGGTCCCCGGGGCGGCGGAGCCGAGGAGACCTACCCAGCTGGAACGGTGTTCCAGCTCGTCCAGAGTGGAACGCCGTTCCAGTACCTGTCAAGCTGGAACAGCGTTCCAGGCCGTCTAGGATGTGGGGCATGGCAACCAGGTCGCGTCGTCCGGAACGGCGGCAGGAACCCCTCTCGCGGGAGCGCATCGTCGGGGCCGCCGTCGAGCTGCTGGACACCGTGGGCGAGCGCGGCCTCACCTTCCGCGCGCTGGCCGAGCGCCTGTCGACCGGCCCCGGGGCGATCTACTGGCACATCACGGGAAAGGCCGAACTGCTCGCCGCCGCCACGGACGCGGTGGTCGCCGCCGCCGTGAGCGCCGATCCAACCGGCACCACCGGCTCGCCCGAGGACGCCGTCCGTGCCGTGGCGCTCGGCCTGTTCGACGCGACCGAGGCGCACCCGTGGCTGGCCCCGCAGCTCGCGACGCAGTTGTCCCGCACCCCCGGGGGCACCGTGGCGCCGCGGATCTTCGAGAGCCTCGGCCGCCAGGTCCGGGCGATGGGCGTCCCCGAGGCCGACTGGTTCACGGCGTCCTCGGCCCTGATGCACTACATCCTCGGCGCCGCCGGCCAGAACGCCGCGAACTCCGCGAGCGCCGGCCCGTCGGGGCGCGACGTGGACCGGGACGAGTTCCTGGACACCGTCTCGACGGCGTGGGAAGGGCTGGACCCGGCCGAGTACCCGTTCACCCGCGCCGTGGCGGACCAGGTCCGCGGGCACGACGACCGCGAGCAGTTCCTCGCCGGGATCACCCTCGTCCTGGCGGGCATCACGGCACTCCACCGGCCCGGCCGGTAGCTCCGGGCCCGACCGCCCGCCGGCCGGGCGGCCTTTCGGCGTGTGCGCCGTCTCACGCAGCCCGCACCTGCCCACGTTGCGTGGGTCACTGCGCAAATGCCCCTTTCGCCGCCATCCTCGAAGTGCGAGGCGCCGCGCCGAAGTCGCGTGTGCCGCCGCCGACTTGGCCGCGACGCGGTCAAGTGAGCCATGTCACGGCGCTGGTGACGCCCCCTCCTCCCCCCTCGCCCTTCCCCCACCAGCTCCCCGCTCCCCCGCTCTCCCCTCACCGCAGAATCCGTAGAAAGGTGCCGATCGTGGCCGCTTACCTGTGCGCACCCGCCGTGATACACGGCGAGCACTCTGTGAAGACCAGCGAGATCGTGGCGGAAGTGCGCGACCGGCACCCGGACGCCGCGTGGGCGCCGCGGGTCGACGGCATCGCGGCCAGTACGGGCATCGAGACCCGCGGCTGGATGCTTCCCCTCAAGAGCGCCGTCGCGCCCGGCAACGGCGGCGCCCTGGGGGCCGCGGGCCTCGGGGCCGCCCGGCAGGCCCTGGTCCGCGAGGGGTTCGCCGAGCAGGACGCGGAGCGGGTGATCGCCGCGCTCGGGGCGGTGCCCGCGCCGCAGACCGTCCAGGAACGCACCGCCCCGGCCTGGGAGGCCGTGCAGTCCTACGGGGAACGCGCGGCGCGCGGGGCCCTGCAGATCGCCGGACTGGACGCCTCGGACGTCGACTGCCTGATCACCAGCAACTCCACCACCCCGGCCCTGCCCGGACTGGACGTCGCCCTGGCCAACCGGCTGCCACTGCGTGGCGACACCATGCTCCTGCCCGCCACCCAGTGGGCCTGCGTCGCCGGGACCCGTTCCCTGGCACTGGCGGCGGACCTCGTGGCGGCGGACCCCGACCGGGTGGTCCTGGTGGTGATCTCCGAGGCGCTGAGCACGACCTACCAGCCCGCGGACGACACCCTGGAGTCCCTGATCGTCCGGCTGCTGTTCGCGGACACCGCGGTCGCCGCGGTGGTCACGGGCCGCCCGAGGCCCGAGTCGGTGCTCCGGCTCGACGCCGCCTGGCACCACACCCTGCCGGGCACGCAGGACCTCCACCGCCTGGAGACGCGGGCGGACGGCACCCACTTCGTCATGGACCGGCGCGGGCCGCGGGCGGTGCAGGAGACGGTCACCGCGATGTGGGAGTGGCTCCGCGTCCGTTACGAGGACGACCCCGCCTCCTGGC
Source organism: Streptomyces violaceorubidus (assembly GCF_000717995.1). Classification (GTDB taxonomy): domain Bacteria; phylum Actinomycetota; class Actinomycetes; order Streptomycetales; family Streptomycetaceae; genus Streptomyces; species Streptomyces violaceorubidus. The sequence goes on along the minus strand of NZ_JODM01000006.1, from coordinate 338,049 downwards.
ACCCCGACGTCCTGCTCGCCCATCCCGGCGGGACCCGCGTGCTGGAGTACATGGAGCAGACGATGCCCGACGCGTGGCCCGCGGGGCTCCTGGAGTACAGCCGGGACAGCTACACCACCGGCAACCGCGGAGGCGCCGCCGTCTTCGACATCCTGCGCCGGGCGCACGACGCCGGGCAGAAGGCGGGCAGCCGTGCCGTCCTCTACGCGGCCGCCCCCGGCCTCACGGCCACCGCCCTGGAAGGCGAGTGGCTCTAGGACCCGGTCACTTTCCGTGGTCACCGCGCGGTCCGCTGATGTGGGCGAAGCACGCGCCGGTGTTATTGAATGGGGTGTGCGGTCGGGATCCTCGGGGGCTCTTCCGCACGGGTTCGAGTACGGCCCCGGCACTGTGCCGGGGTTGGCGAGCGAGCTGAGGGAGCCGCATGGACTCCACACCCTCCCCTTCGTCCTCGTCGCCGTTCGGCCTGGTCAGCAGCGCTCTGGGGCGGTACATCCCGCGTGGCGGAGCGGCGGCGGCCGGTTCCGCCGAGTCGCCGGGGCACCCCGGCGACAATCAACCGGAGCACGACCATCCGGCCGTGGGCCGGCCGGAGCAGATCCTCGGCGCGGTCAATCTGGACCGTGAGCTGAGAGTCACCCACCGCAATCTCGAAGCCCCCGTCTTCGCGGGGCTGGACGCCGTGATCGGGCGCCCGTTCGTCGACCTCCTGCCCCGGGGTGACGTGCCGACGGTCACCCGGCGATTGCGCCAGGTCCTCGAAACCGGCGAGGCACACGTGGCCCGGGTCCAGCGGCTGCGTCGCCGCGACGGTTCGGAGCTGGTGGTCTCGATGAGCATCCTGCCCGCGGCGGCACCCCAGGAGGGCCTGACCGTCTCCGTGATCGCCATGGCCAGGAGGCTCCATCTGTACGCCGCCGAGACCGCGATCGGCACCTCGCTGGACATCGGCGAGACGGCGCAGTCGCTGGCGGAGTCCCTGCTGGCGTGGGGGGACGTGGCCGCCGTCGATCTCGACTTCGCCGTCTGGACGGGCGAGCGGGTCACCGAGCGGGCGCAGCGCCGCATCCGGCTGCGGCGGGCGGCCCTGGTGCCGGAGCGGGCGTGGCCCGAGGGCTATGTGACCCTCGGCGAGGATCTCCCCAGTGACGCGGGCCGCCTGCTGTCGCAGGCGACCATGCGCGCCGACGCCCCGCAGTCCATCGTCCTGCCCGACCGGGAGGCGATCGAGCGGGTGCTCGGCAGCCCTCGGCTGGTGCGTGCCCTGGTGCCCGGGGACCGTTCGGCGGGTGTGGCGTGCGTGCCGCTGGTCCTGGAGGGCGATCCGCCCGTCGTGCTGGGCGTGGCCGAGGTCTGGCGGCGGGCGGACCGGCCCTTCGTCGACAGCGAGCTGCTCGACCTCCAGGAACTGGTGGCCCGAACCTCCCACCACGTGGACCTGGCCCGCCAGCACCAGCGCGAGCACACCCAGGTGCTGGCCCTGCAACGCCGGCTGCTGCCCCGCTCCGGCGGCGGAACCGTCCAGACCGCCAGCGTCTACCAGCCCACCACCCCCGACAGCGCGGGCGTCGGCGGTGACTGGGTGAACAGCTTTCCGCTGCCGGACGGCCGTACCGCGCTGGTCGTCGGCGATGTCGTCGGGCACGGCCTGGGAGCGGCGGCGACCATGGGCCAGCTGAGCATGGAGGCCCGCGCGCTGCTCTCCGCCGGCCTGGCACCCGACGAGGTGCTGGAGCACCTGGACGACACCGTGACGCTGCTGGACGACTCGGAGTCCGGACTGGCGGCCGGTTACAGCGCCCTCGGCTCGACCTGCTGCATCGCCGTCTACGACCCCGTCAGCCACCGGGTGGCGCTGTCCAGCGCGGGCCACCTGCCTCCGATCCTGGTGACGCCGGACGGACGCGCCGGTCCCCTCCCGGTCCGCCCGCATCCCGGCCTGGGCGCCGAGTTCGCGCTGCGCGAGCCGTTCGGCGTGCACACGTTCACCGCACCCCCGGGTTCCCTGCTCGCCCTCTACACCGACGGCCTGGTCGAGGACCCGGCCGTGCCGATCGACGAGGGCATCGGCAGGCTGGCGGACGCCGTGTCCGCGGTGCACCCCTGGGACACGCTTCAGCAGGCCGCGCGGCGGGTGGTCGCGGAGGTGATGCCGACGCGCCAGCGCGACGACGTGACCCTGCTGCTCGCCCGCATGATCGGCTACCGCAAGGGGGACACCGCGACCTGGCGGCTGCCGGCCCGCGAGGACGCGGCGGCGCGGGCCCGTGCAATGGTCTCCGCGCTGCTGCGGCAGTGGCACACCAAGGACGGCACCCGGGAGAGCGTGCTGCTCCTGGTCAGCGAGCTGGTGACCAACGCGGTGCGGTTCGCCGGCGGCCCCGTCACGGTACGGCTGATCAGGGCCGGCCCCGGCCTGCTGTGCGAGGTCGGCGACACGGGCAACGGCAGACCGCGGCTGGGCCGGGGCGGACTCCTGGACGACGGGGGCCGGGGCCTGCACGTCGTGCACCGGCTCACCCGCCGGTGGGGAGTGCGCTGGACGGACACCGGCAAGGTGGTCTGGGCCGAGGTCGTGCGCTGACGCGCGCGGACCGTGGTGCCGCCGCTTTCGCGGGGTCGGCCGAGGGAACCGGGGCGCGGGGGGCCGACGTCCGTGTCAGCACAAGATCGCCGGCACGCCCGAGGAGTCGAAGATGACCGGCACGGCCACCCGCTACCTCTACCTCGCGCGGCACGGCGAGGCCTCACCGGACGAGAGCACGCTCACGGAGGCCGGCCGGCGCCAGGCCACCCTGCTCGGCCGGCGCCTGCGCGACGTTCCCCTGACCGCCGTCCACCACGGTCCCCTGCCGCGGGCGCAGGAGACCGCGCGCCTGGTCGCGGACGAACTGGAGGGTGTCACGCCGCGCGTTTCGGAGAGCGCCGGTGACTACGTGCCCCACATACCGGAACGGGCGGAGCTCCCAGCCGAGTCGGCGGACCACTACCTCGGCTTCCTCGCCGGTGCCACGGACGAGGAACGCCGGCACGGTCCCGAGCTCGCCCGTCAGGCGCTGCGTCGTTTCACGGGGGCCGTTACGGACGGCGCCGAGGACCGGCACGAACTCGTCGTCACCCACAACTTCCTCATCGCCTGGCTCGTCCGCGACGCCATGCACGCACCGAAGTGGCGGTGGCTCGGCCTCGACCACGGCAACGCGGCGCTCACCGTCATCCGCTACGCGCCCGGCCGAGCGGCCTCCGTCCTCCTCTCCAACGACATGCGGCACCTGCCCGCCGAGCTTCGCTGGACGGGCTTTTCCTCGGCGCCGCACGTCTGAGGGCCCGGCAGCGGTCAGCCGGCCGTGGAGCGTTCCGTCTCCGGGGCGGCTTTACGGGTGGCGGCCCAGGAAGCCAGGAGGCGCAGGCCCTCTTCGGAGGCCGAGCCGGGTTCGGCGGTGTAGACGGTGAGCGTGAGCCGGGCGCGGCGGCCGGCTCCAGGCCCTCGAAGGCGAGGGTGAGGTCGCCGACGGCGTGGTGGTGGAGACGCAGCCGCACGGCATCGCCCGCCGTGACGACGTGACCGTACGCACCACCCGCACCACCTGGATCGCCCGTCGCCCGTGACCCGCGGGGCGCAGGATCCGGGTGGACACCGGTCCGTCCGCTCCGGGGGCGACCCGATACAGTGCGCGGGACCGCAGCCCGGTGAAGGAGGGGGAAGCGTGACCGACACCAGCGGCACCCGGCCCGCCGAGGGCGAGGTGCGAACGCCGCGGCAGAGCCGGCTGCACCGCCTGATGCGCTACGTCCCCCTGCTCGCCCCCGTCCTGCTGTGGGCCGTGCCCTGCTGGGTGCTGCTGCACGCCGGCCAGCACTGGCCGCTGCCCGTCACCCTGGCCGGCACCGCCCTGTTCGCCCTCGGCCTCGTGGGCATGCCGCTCGCGATGGTGCGCGGCCACGGCCGACGGCAGCAGGACCGGGCGGCGATCATCGGTGACACGCTGCTGGGCACCAGCTGGGTCCTGTTCACCTGGTCCGTCCTGCTCGGCGTCCTCCTGCGTCTCGTCCTGGCCGTGGCCGACGTGGGTGCGGGTCAGGACCGGGCCCGGATCGTCACCTGGGCCGTCCTCGGCGTGACCGCCGTACTGCTCACCTGGGGGTACGCCGAGGCTCGCCGGGTGCCACGCGTGCGCCGGCTCGACGTACGGCTCCCCCGGCTGGGTGCGGGGTTGGACGGCCTCCGGGTGGTCCTCGTCACGGACACCCACTACGGTCCGCTGGACCGCGCCCGCTGGTCGGCACGGGTGTGCGAGACGGTGAACTCCCTGGAGGCCGACCTGGTCTGCCACACCGGCGACATCGCGGACGGCACGGCCGAACGACGCCGTGCCCAGGCCGCCCCCCTCGGTACCGTCCGGGCCACCCATGCCCGGGTGTACGTCACCGGCAACCACGAGTACTACAGCGAGGCCCAGGGCTGGGTCGACCTGATGGACGAGCTGGGCTGGCAGCCGCTGCGCAACCGCCATGTGCTGCTCGAACGCGGAGGCGACACCCTCGTGGTGGCCGGCGTGGACGACGTCACCGCCGCATCCTCCGGTCTGGCGGGTCACCGCGCCCACCTCGCCGGAGCCCTCACCGGCGCCGACCCCGCCCTGCCCGTCCTGCTCCTGGCGCATCAGCCCGCGTTCGTCGACCGGGCGGCAGCCGCCGGCGTCGACCTCCAGCTCTCCGGCCACACCCACGGCGGCCAGATCTGGCCCTTCCACCACCTGGTCCGCCTCGACCAGCCCGCCCTCGCCGGCCTGAGCCGCCACGGCGCCCGCACCCTCCTCTACACCAGCCGCGGCACCGGCTTCTGGGGTCCCCCGTTCCGCGTCTTCGCCCCCAGCGAGATCACCCTGCTCGTCCTGCGCAGCCCGCAGTCGGCCACCTCGCCGTAGTACGCGGCGGTCCGGCACCTCCACGCGGAGCGTCCGACCACCCCGACACGGCCAGGACGGGGGCGCGCCCACCCCCTGCCCGCGTGACCTTCGCTGCCGCAAGGCCGATACGTCCGGCCCGTGCTCGCAGGCACTTGGTCAGCGGACTCCCGGCATGAGTCAGGAGACATGTCCTTGGCGACCCGGCCCGGCCGCAGGATGGGCAGCTTCTTGTCCGTGCCCGGGCCAAGGAGCCGACGCCGATCAAGTCACCGTTCTACTGCCCCGTGGCCGTGTGGAGTGCTGTTGCCAGTGCCGTGGCAAAGGTGAGCGTGGCAGCGAAGGCGACCGCTGCCCGAGTGATCGCCGCTGGATAGGAAGCGTGGTCACGGCGGGCGAGGTAGCCGGCCGCCGCTGCCACCAGTGTGCCGGTCAAGAGCGCTACCAGGCAGGTCAGGACGATGACGGAACCGTGGCTGGACATGTGTTGGCCTTCCCCGTGCTTCGGTACGAGTGTTGTCGTGGCAGTGACCTTGCGGAAGACCGTGTTCGCCATGGTGCGGTGGGCGAAGATGAACACGGACGAACACATGGGGTTGTCCAGGGGGAGACTTGGAAGAGGTGCGCGACGCAGCGGCCCTGAGGGAGTTGCGGTCCCGGCTCGAGTCGGGACGGATAGCTCGAGGGCTCAACCAGACCGAACTCGCCCACGTCGCGGGGCTGGGTCGCACCACGGTCAGCCGAGCTCTCAGCCCGGGGGCGCCGGGGCCCTCGGCGGACACGGTCGGGGCCTTGGCCCGTGCCTTGCGCCTGGACACGGATACTCTCCTGGAACTGCTGGAGACGGCCTGCGGGCGCGGTCGAGCCGCAGGCGACAGGGGAGCGCCGGGCACCACGATCCGCCTGTGGGACCCCCACGACTTGGAGGTGCACTACGCCGTCGAGGCGCCCGTCACGTCCTCCGGTTCCAACGGCTCACGGGAGGGAGGTCGACGGGGGCGCGCCGGGAGGCTGCCGGCGTACGTACGCCGTCCTCATGACGAGCATCTCGCCACGGTTGTGGAGGCCGCGTGCGAGGGTCACAGCGGCATGGCCGTACTGGTGGGGCCTTCCTCGACGGGCAAGACGCGCGCCTGCTGGGAGGCGATTCAACCGCTGACCGCTTACGGATGGCGGTTGTGGCATCCCTTCGACCCCACGCGCCCCGAAGCCGCGCTTGCCGATCTGCATCGGGTGGAACCCCAGACAGTGGTCTGGTTGAACGATGCCCAGCAGTACTTCGGGGGAGAGAACGGCGAGCGGGTCGCGGCCGCCCTTCACAGACTGCTCACCGACGTATCGCGCAGCCCCGTACTTGTGCTGGGAACGATGTGGCCCGAGTACCAGGACGACTACATGACCCTGCCGCGTCCCGGCGCGCCGGATGCGCATCCGCAGGTTCGCTCTCTGCTGGCTGGGCGCCTCATCACGCTGCCGGACCGGTTCGACCACATCGCCCTCAGCAAGGCCGAGGTCCTCGCGACGGCCGGTGACCGGCAGCTCGCCCACGCTCTGCACCACACGGACAGTGGCCGACTGACACAGTTCCTCGCGGGAGCACCGGAGTTGGTGCGCCGCTACGAGAAGGCAGGTCCGCCGGCCCGCGCCTTGCTCGATGTCGCCATAGACGCGCGACGTCTGGGCGCCGCAGTGCATCTGCCGGTCGGCTTCCTCGAACAGGCCGTGGAGGACTACCTCAACGACGACGAGTACGACGATCTGACCGACAACTGGCTGGACGAGGCATTCGCCGACGTGACCGTGCCCGTCCATGGCCGACTTGCTCCCCTGCGTCGCGTCCGCCCTCGCTCCTCCCAGAGACACGCCGGGACCATGACCGGCACTTCAGCTTGCTACCGACTTGCCGACTACCTGGAGCAACACGGGCGCCGGGGCCGTGCCCGCCTGTGCCCACCGAAGTCGTTCTGGCAGGCGGCACAGGGGCATCTCACCTCGGACAGCCTGCTCAACCTCGCGTGTGCCGCCAGGATCCGTCACCGGTTCGGCTGGGCCGAGCAACTCGCCCAACGGGCCGCAGACCAAGGCAGTGTCGACGCGTTGGCGGAACTCGCCGAGATCCGCCGGGCCGGCGGCGACTGGGGAGAAGCCGACCTGCTTCTCCGGCAAGCCGCGGAATCGGGAAGCATCACCGCTCTCATCCGGCTGGCCGTGGCACGTCACCGAGCCGGCCACATCTCGGAGGCAGAGGATCTCGCCCAGCAGGCCGCCGATGCGGGAGACCCCCAGGGGCTGGTGCAGCTGGCGGAGATCTGTGAGAACCAAGGGCTGCGAAGGGCGGCGGAAGAACTGGCCACCCGTGCTGCCGCCGCCGGGGACACGAGCTCGCTGGTCCGACTCGCTGAGATGAGACAACTGGCGGGGGCCGCACAGGGAGCCGAGCGGCTGGGTCAACTGGCCGCCAAGGCGGGCGACACCACGGCTCTCGTCCGGCTGGCAGTCATCCAGGAAGGCAAGGGCCCTGCAGCAAGCACCAATGCCATGCGCCTCTACCAGCTCGCGGGCCGGGTGGGGAATGCCAGCGCGCTCGCCCGGCTGGCGGCGACGAGGGAAGCAGCCGGTCGTCGAGAGGAGGCGGAGCAGTTCGCCCGCCGAGCCGCACGAGCAGGTCAGTCCTTCGCCCTGGTGCGGCTGGCCGAGATGCGCGAGGCAGCCGGCGCGCACGAGGATGCCGGGAGGCTGGCACAGCAGGCGATCGGCGCCGGTCACCGGTTCGCTCTGATTCGGATCGCGGCGCTCCGCGGGGCGGCGGGTGATGCAGAGGGGGCTGAGCGCCTGTTGCGGCAGGCCGACGAGGCAGGCATCCCCACAGCGGTGGCCCGATTGGCAGAGCTGCACGTGGACCGGGGAGATCTTCACGGGGCGGAGCGCCTCGCCAAGGAGGCGGCGGAGAAGAGCAATGCCAACGCCGCGGCACGGCTGGCCGATCTCAAGGAAGTGGCCGGGCATCGTGAGGAAGCCGAGGGGCTGGCGCGGCTTTCGGCTGACGCCGGCGACATCAGCGTCTTCGCGCGGCTGGCGGAGATGCGCGAACACGTCGGAAGCCATGAGGACGCCGTACGGCTCGCCCAGGAGGCTGCCGAGCGGGGATGTACCACCCCGCTGATGCGCTTGGCCGACATACGCGAAGCAAAGGGCGACCAAGAAGGGGCCGAGAACATGACCCGCCTCGCCGCCGACGCAGGGGACACGATGGCCATGGCACGCATGGCCATCATCCTGGAGCTCGCGGGAGACAAGCGCCGGGCCGGGCAACTCGCCCGCATCGCCGCGGACGCCGGCAACCCCAGCGCTCTGGCACGCCTGTCGGCATTACGTGGCTCCCCCGATGGCCCGGACCGAAGTGGCGCCGGTCGGTAGTTGGGCGCGGCTCTTCGGCGGGCGGGCAGGTCGGTTGATGACGAGACCAACTCCCGCGCTTTGGCCGTGTCTGCCAGATCGGTACTCCCTGGCCTCTTCAGACGTCGCCTCGCGTGACCTTCGCGGTCGCAAGGTCGATACTTCCCTTGCAGCACTCTTGTCGGCCCGTAGTCCGACTCGCCGCCAAAACCTGACGACGGGTCACCAAGGTCGGCGTCGAGTCAGCATCAGTACCGTCAGAACCCGCTCACCACCGCCACTTACCGCCGTCTACCGCCGTCCACCGCCGAGATCAGGAACCAACCTTCACCACCCTGACCAGCAGAAACACTGGTCAAACGCCTATCTGCTCATCAGCCTAGGAGACACCCGTGAAGATGCTCATCAACGTCCCCGAGACGGTCGTCGCGGACGCGTTGCGCGGTATGGCGGCCGCCCATCCCGAGTTGACCGTGGATGTCGAGAACAGGGTGATCGTGCGGCGGGACGCGCCCGTGTCGGGGCAGGTCGCCCTGGTGTCGGGGGGCGGTTCCGGGCACGAGCCGCTGCACGGCGGGTTCGTGGGCCCCGGGATGCTGTCGGCCGCCTGTCCGGGCGAGGTCTTCACCTCGCCGGTGCCGGACCAGATGGTGCGGGCCGCGGCGGCCGTGGACAGCGGGGCCGGGGTGCTCTTCGTGGTCAAGAACTACACCGGTGACGTGCTCAACTTCGACATGGCCGCCGAACTGGCCGAGGACGAGGGCATCCAGGTCGCGAAGGTGCTGGTCAACGACGACGTGGCGGTGACGGACAGCCTCTACACCGCCGGCCGGCGCGGTACCGGGGCGACCCTGTTCGTCGAGAAGATCGCCGGGGCGGCGGCGCGGGAGGGCAGGCCGCTGGAGCAGGTGGAGGCGATCGCCCGCCGGGTCAACGACAGCTCCCGCAGTTTCGGGGTGGCGCTCAGCGCCGTCACCACTCCGGCCAAGGGCAGCCCCACCTTCGACCTCCCCGCCGGTGAGCTGGAACTGGGCATCGGCATCCACGGGGAGCCCGGCCGGGAGCGGCGGCCCATGATGACGTCCGGCGAGATCGCCGAGGCCGCGGTGGACGCGGTGCTGACCGACCTCGGCCCGCGCAACCCCGTCCTGGTCCTGGTCAACGGCATGGGGGCGACGCCGCTGCTGGAGCTGTACGGCTTCAACGCCGAGGTGCAGCGCGTGCTGGGCGAGCGGGGCGTCGCGGTCGCACGCACCCTCGTCGGCAACTACGTCACCTCCCTCGACATGGCAGGCGCCTCGGTCACCCTGTGCGAGATCGACGAGGAACTGCTCGGACTGTGGGACGCGCCGGTCAGTACGCCGGGCCTGCGGTGGGGCATGTGACGGCGGGCCGGGGAAGAATCGCGACGTACCTACCAGGCAAGGAGATGCTGTGCTCGACGCCGACTTCTTCCGCCGCTGGATGACGGCGGCCACCGCGCTGGTCGACCGCGAGGCGGATCGGCTCACCGCCCTCGACTCACCCATCGGCGACGCCGACCACGGCAGCAATCTCCAGCGCGGGTTCAGGGCCGTGGCCGCCACGCTGGAGAAGGAGGCGCCCGGCACCCCCGGCGCCGTGCTGACCCTCGCCGGCCGACAGCTCATCTCCACGGTCGGCGGCGCCTCGGGGCCCCTGTACGGGACGCTGCTGCGCCGTACCGGCAAGGCGCTCGGGGACTCCCCCGAGGTGAGCGCGGAGCAGCTGGCCGAGGCGCTGCGCGCGGGTGTGGACGCCGTCCGGACGCTCGGCGGTGCCGCCCCGGGGGACAAGACGATGGTGGACGCCCTGGTGCCCGCCGTGGACGCCCTGGGCGACTCGTTCGCCGCGGCCGGCACGGCGGCCCTGGAGGGTGCCGAGGCGACCACGCCCCTACAGGCCCGCAAGGGCAGGGCGAGCTATCTGGGTGAGCGCAGTATCGGGCACCAGGACCCGGGGGCGACCTCGGCCGCCCTGCTCTTCGAGGCGCTGAAGGAGACGGCCGGTGAGTGACGAGAAGCTGGTGGGCGTCGTGCTGGTGTCCCACAGCGCCGAGGTCGCCGCGTCGGTGGCGGAGCTGGCGAAGGCCCTGTCGGGCGGTGCCGGGGCGGTGGCCGTCGCCCCGGCGGGCGGTACCGCGTCCGGGGAGTTCGGGACCAGTTCGGAACTGGTCGCGGCCGCCGCCGCGTCCGTGGACCGGGGCGCGGGCGTCGCCGTCCTCACCGATCTGGGCAGTGCCGTGCTCACCGTGAAGGCGCTGCTCGCCGAGGGCGACGAACTCCCGGAGAACACCCGTCTGGTGGACGCGCCGTTCGTGGAGGGCGCGGTGGCGGCGGTCGTCACGGCCTCGACGGGCGCCGACCTCGCGGCCGTGGAGGCGGCGGCCGCGGAGGCGTACTCCTACCGGAAGGTCTGACCAGGAGCTCTGGTCGGACGGTGTCGCCAGGCGGTCCAGTCGGACGGTGTCGCCAGGCGGTCCAGTCGGACGGTCCCGTTCGGCGGTCCGGTCGGGCGGTCCCGTCAGGCAGTCCGGACGGGCGGTCCCGTCAGGCAGTCCGGACACCGGGTCCACGGCGGCCGGCTCAGTCCCCGTCCACGAACCGCCGCGCCAGCCGCTCCCCCGCCTTCTCGGCGGCGGCCGTGTCCTCGATGGGCTCGACCTCGCTGCCCTTGAACACGATGTACGTGACGTCGGAGGCCACGCCGCCGCCCTCGGGATCCGCCGGGACGCCGAGGGACCGCGCGGCGGCGTAGGAGGCCTCGCCGATCAGCTCGCTCGGGCCGACGTCGCCGACGACCGCGTACCGCACCCGGTCCCCGTGGACGAGGGCGGCGAGCGACCCGCCGCGGACGTCGTCCTCGCGGTGGTCCCAGGTGTCGCTGGGCCCGGGCACGACGACGTAGGGCAGGCGTTCGGCGTCCAGCGGGCGCCCGTCGGACTGCGTGTAGGCGGTGGCGGGGCTGAAGTGCGGGTCGGTGCGGGCGTTGCAGCGGTCGCCGGGCCGCCCGTCGCAGTCGACGTCCAGGTCGGCCTTCCAGTACACGGCGTCCCGGGTGCCGCACACCGGGATGTCCGCCGGTGCCCCGGCGTCGGTGCGGTAGCGCCCGCGCGAGACGGGTCGGCAGTCGCGCACCCGGGCCAGTAGGTCGGCGGCGCGGACGGGCTGCCCGCTCCCCTCCCCCTGTGGACGGGCCCCGGCCCCCGCGTCCGGCCCGACCCGTGAGGGAGGTGCGGGCGGCCTTGCGGGGAGCCGGGGAACGGGGCCCAACCGGACTCCGGAGCGGTCCGCGCGCGGGGCCCCGGCCCGGTCCGGGACGCCGGGCAGCAGGATCCGTGCCGAGGGGGCGGGGCGCGTCGGGGGCGGAGCGGCGGGGAACGTCGTGGGGGCGATCAGGGCGGCGCTGGCCGCGACCAGTGTCAGCGACTGGACACGCACGATGGGGCCTCTCCTCGGGGACATGGACGGGCTTGTGGCCCCATGTGTCCCCGAATCGCTCACGCGACCACCTTTCGCAGGGCCAGACGGTGCACGCCCGCCGTCCGCTCCGCGCCCTCCAGGGGGCGCGACCGGGGGCGGGCGGGCGGGGCCTGTTCCGGCTCCGGCCCGCCCGGCCGCCCACTCCGGCGCGGGATGGCGACGACAGCGGTCCACGCGCCGTCGGCTCGAACTTCCCCGGGTGTGCCGGGAGTTCAGCCGTGAGGTGACTCAGCATACGTAACCCTTCCGGGTGCTCTTCACCCACGGCCCTCTTGATGTGATCGCGTCATTGGCCTCATATTGGTCCGGACCTTTACAGTCGTCGCCGCCGATGCCGGCGCCACCGGGAGGCAAAGCCGTGCGCGAGTCGTCCGTTCCCCCTCGCCCGGTTTGGTGCGCCCTGCTCTGCGGGGCGTTCCTCCTCCTGACGTCCTGCGGCTGGGGCTCGGCCGAGGACGGTGACGGCCGCGGTCTGCCCGCGGTGCCCATGGGCGTCACCGCGAAGGCCGGCAGCGCGACGACCGTGCACGTGATGTGGAACGCGGTCGACGACGTCGACGCCTACGAGGTGTATCGCGGCGGCACCCTGGTGAAGGAGGTGCCGGCGGGCGAGCGGATGGTGGACGTCACCCGGCTGCGCCCCTCGACGGCGTACGTCTTCACCGTGCGGGCGCGCGACGCCGACGGGCGGCTCGGGCCGCGCAGCCGACAGGTCCGGGCGACCACCCCCGCCGCGGTGGCCGACGACTCCGCTCCGAGCCGCCCGGGGGACGTCCGCGGCCGGGCCGCCGGCGGCCGGGCGGTCCAGCTCACCTGGTCCGCCGCCAAGGACGACCGCGGTGTGGTCTCGTACGACGTCTACCAGGGCGGCACGAAGGTGCACAGCGTCGGCGGCAACCAGACGGCGGCCGTGGTCACGGGGCTGCGGGCGGGCACCCGCTACTCCTTCACCGTGCGGGCGCGGGACGCCGCCGACAACGTCTCCCCCGCGGGCGCCGCCGTCCGGGTCACCACCCCGGGCACCGACGACGGGCACGCCACCGCGCCCACGGAGCTGCGCGCCGGCTCCCACCGGGCCGACGGGGCCTACTACCTCGACCTCTCCTGGGTCCCGCCGCACACGGAGACCCCGGTGACCGAGTACCAGATCCACCTGGACGGCCGTGCGGCGACCTCGCTGGTCTACGGCGCCGACGCGCCGCGCGAGCGCGCCGAGTACAGCTTCTACGCCGGGCGCGAGGCCGGGGTGACGCACCGGGTGCGGATCCGGGCGAGGCTGGCCGACGGCACCTGGGGCGGCTTCTCGGCGGAGCGGACGGTGACCACGGGAGCGGGCCGGTGACCTGATGCCCGGTCGGCTCCGGCCCGGGTCGGGGCCGCGTCACCTGGCCGGTCGCGCTCCGCATGCGGGCCCGGCCGGCGCCCTGTTGGCTGCCAGAGGGGGCACGGGCGTTCCCGATCCGGCGGCGCAAGGGATGTACCGCCGACCGTGCCGCCGGAGGGCAGTCCACATGCGCATCTCATCGCCACTCCTCCGCTCCGGTGCCACCGTGGCGGCCGCCGCCGTGCTGCCCGTCGCCCTGGCCGCCGGACCGGCCCTGGCGGGACCGGGGATCTCCGTGAGCACCACCGGGACCACGGTGTCGGTCACGACCACGGCCTGCGCCCAGCTCAACGGCAGTTGGGGCACCGCCTCGCTGCTCACCAGCAGCCAGCGGGACTTCGCCCAGGGGCGTCAGGTGGCGCTCTCCGGCAGCGGCTCGGGCCAGTCCGCGGCCTGGTCGGGGATCTCACCGGGCACCTACACGGTGATCGTCATGTGCTCGAACAACAGCACCGCCGGCACCCAGACGGTCATCGTCTCCTCGGCGCCCTCGCCCTCCCCCAGCCGCTCCGCCGCCCCCTCGCCGTCCGCGTCGCCGGGCGGCGTCATGGGCGGTCTGGGCGGGGCCGTCCAGGACTACGGCACGGCGACCCTGGTGGCGGGCGGCGCGCTGGTGGGGAGCGGCGTCATCGCCGCGGCCTGGTTCCTGCGCCGCCGCTCGAAGCCGTACCGGTTCTGAGCGGGGCGCAAGGGGCACGCAGGGCCGCCGGACCGGTCAGGCCGGTTCGTCGCCGGGCAGCTCGGCGAACTCGGCCAGGGCGTGCGCGAGCCACTGGGTCCAGAACGTCTCCAGGTCGATGCCGGCCCGCAGCACCAGGTGCCGCAGTCGGTCCTCGGCGCTGTCCCGGCCGGGCGGGAAGTCGCGCCGCTCGATCTCCTCGTACTCGGCCAACTGCCTCTCGTGCAGTTCCAGATGGCGTCGCAGGTCCGCCTCCACACCGGCGGTGCCGACCACCGCGGCGGCGCGCAGCCGCAGCAGCATCGTGTCCCGCAGGGGTTTGGGGTCCTGCGGGGTCGCGGTCCAGCGGGACAGTTCGGCGCGGCCCGCGGGCAGCACCTCGTAGGACTTCTTCTGCCCGCGGGCCGGCTGCCGGCCGGGCAGTGCGCGGATCAGGCCCTCGGCCTCCAGCTTCCCCAGCTCGCGATAGATCTGCTGGTGCGTCGCCGACCAGAAGTAGCCGATCGACCTGTCGAACCGGCGGGTCAGCTCCAGCCCCGACGACGGCTTTTCGACCAGGGCGGTGAGGATCGCGTGCGGGAGTGACATGCGCTCATCCTAGGGACGGGGCGCACACCGCACGCCCTCCCCTACAGCGCCGCCGCCAGCTCGGTGCCCTGCTTGACGGCCCGCTTGGCGTCCAGTTCGGCGGCCACGTCGGCGCCGCCGATGAGGTGCGCGCGGTGCCCGGCGGCGACCAGGTCGTCGTACAGGCCCCGGCTCGGTTCCTGTCCGGTGCACAGGACGACCGTGTCGACCTCCAGCACGGTGGACTCGTCGCCGACCGTGATGTGCAGCCCGGCGTCGTCGATCCGGTCGTAGCGCACGCCCGGGACCATGGTGACGCCGCGGTGCCTCAGCTCGGTGCGGTGGATCCAGCCGGTGGTCCTGCCGAGGCCGGCGCCGACCTTGGAGGTCTTGCGCTGGAGCAGGTGGACGGTGCGCGGCGGGGCGGGGCGTTCGGGCGCGGCGACGCCGCCGGGGGCGCGGTAGTCGGTGTCGACTCCCCAGAGCCGGAAGTACGTTTCCGGGTCCTCGTGCGCCTTGTCCCCGCCGTCGGTGAGGTACTCGGCGACGTCGAAGCCGATGCCGCCCGCACCGAGGATCGCGACCCGCTCCCCGACGGGGGCTCGGTCGCGCAGGACGTCGAGGTAGCCGACGACGGACGGATGGTCGACGCCGGGGATGTCCGGCGTGCGGGGGGTGACGCCGGTGGCGACGACGACCTCGTCGTGGCCGGTGAGGTCGCCGACGCCGACGCGGGTGTTCAGGCGTACGTCGACGCCGTGTGCCGCGAGCTGCGTGCGGAAGTAGCGCAGCGTCTCGTCGAACTCCTGCTTGCCGGGGACCTTGCGGGCGACGTTCAGCTGCCCGCCGATCTCGCTCGCGGCGTCGAACAGGGTGACCTCGTGGCCGCGTTCGGCGGCGCTCACCGCGCAGGCGAGTCCGGCCGGTCCGGCACCGACGACCGCGACGCGCTTGCGCCGCCGGGTCGGGGACAGGACCAGCTCGGTCTCGTGGCAGGCGCGCGGGTTGACCAGGCAGGAGGTGATCCTCCCGCTGAAGGTGTGGTCCAGGCAGGCCTGGTTGCAGCCGATGCAGGTGTTGATGGCCTCGGGGCGGCCTGCGGCGGCCTTGGCGACGAAGTCGGGGTCGGCGAGCATCGGACGGGCCATCGAGACCATGTCGGCGGTGCCCACGGCGAGCAGTGCCTCGGCGACCTCGGGGGTGTTGATGCGGTTGGTGGTGACGAGCGGGACGGACACCTCGCCCATCAGCCGCTTGGTGACCCAGGTGTAGGCGCCGCGGGGCACGGAGGTGGCGATGGTGGGGATGCGGGCCTCGTGCCAGCCGATGCCGGTGTTGATGAGGGTGGCTCCGGCGGCCTCGACGGCCTTGGCGAGGGTGATCACCTCGTCCAGGGTGGAGCCGCCGGGCACCAGGTCGAGCATGGACAGGCGGTAGATCAGGACGAAGTTTTCGCCGACCGCCTCGCGCACCCGGCGGACGATCTCGACGGGGAAGCGCGTGCGGTTCTCGTAGGAGCCGCCCCAGCGGTCGGTGCGGTGGTTGGTCCGCGCGGCGATGAACTCGTTGATCAGGTAGCCCTCGGAGCCCATGATCTCCACGCCGTCGTACCCGGCCTCGCGGGCCAGCAGGGCGGTGCGCACGTAGTCGTCGATCGTGCGCTCGACCTCGGCGTCGGTCAGCTCCCGCGGCACGTGCGGGCTGATCGGGGCCTGGAGCGCGCTCGGGGCGACCAGGTCGGCGTGGTAGGCGTAGCGCCCGAAGTGCAGGATCTGGAGGGCGATCCGGCCGCCCTCGCGGTGCACGGCGTCGGTGACGACCCGGTGCTGTGCCGCCTCCGCCTCGCAGCTGAGCTTGGCTCCGCCCTCGTACGGGCGGCCCTCGTCGTTGGGGGCGATGCCGCCGGTGACGATCAGGCCCACCCCACCGCGGGCCCGGGCGGCGTAGAAGGCGGCCATGCGCTCGAAGCCGCGCTCGGCCTCCTCCAGGCCGACGTGCATGGAGCCCATCAGGACCCGGTTGGGCAGCGTGGTGAAGCCCAGGTCGAGCGGGCTCAGCAGGTGCGGGTAACGGCTCATCGGGCCCTCCGTGCGCGGTGACGTGCCTCTGTTGTAGAGGACGGCCACCCCATTGTGCAACTAGTTGCACAATGGGGTGGCGCACACCTCACCGCACCCGGCGGGACCGGATCAGCGACTCTCCAGCCGCACGTGCAGCTCCCGCTCCTGGTCCCCGGAGGCCTGGCTCAGGTCGTGCACGGTGAACAGGGAGTCCAGGGTGGTCCTGAGCCTCTCGATCGCCCAGTAGCCGCCCTGCGCGTCGGCCTCCACGGACGCCCCGAGCCGGGCGGGGTCGCACCGGCCCCCGTGGGCGTCGGCCACGTCGAAGGTGCCGAGCCACACGGTCGGGCGCACCTCGTCGTACTCCCGGGTCACGTCGCCCGCGTGCCGGTCGGAGGAGAAGCACGCGCACAGGGTGTCGAACACGGTCCGGGCGTCCTCCTTGCTGCATCCGCTCAGCTCCACCGAGACGGACTCCGGATGCAGTCGCTCACCGTCCATCGTGATCGCTCCCTCTCGTGGTCCTCACCGATACCACCAGAAAAGCACCACCGGCGGCCCGGCGCGAAGGGGCCGGGTCAGCCCCGGGTGAACCGGTACGTCTTGCTGTCGGTGAGCACGCAGAAGCCGGGCGACACGACGATCACGCGCAGGGTGCCGGTACGCCGGTCGTAGTCGACGCCCTCCGCCTCGAAGTCCCCGGAGCAGCCGCTGCGCAGCGGGAGCTGACGCAGGGCGGTGACGTGTCCGGTGACGTCCGCGGTGCCGTTCGGCGTCGCGGACAGGTCGATCCTCAGCAGCGGCTTGGTGAGGCCGAAGAGCGCGCCCTCCGGATCGTCGGAGGAGCACAGCAGCGTCGTCGCGTCCAGGAAGTCGCAGCCCTGGACGTCGCGCACGGCGTGGTCCAGGCGGACGGTGGCCGCCTGCGGGAGGTTCGCCGAGGGCGAGGTGGCGGGGTTGACGCCGGGCGTCGGGAAGACCAGCAGCCGGTTCATGGTGCCCCACTCCCCCGCCAGCATCCATTGCCCGTCGGGCGAGACGGCGGACCACGAGTTGTTCAGCGCCTCCCCGGCGCTCAGCGTGTGCACGTACTCCGACCAGCTCCCGTCCGGCGCCTGCACGCGGAACATCTTCGTGTTCCCGTCGTCGCGCTGGTACGGCTCGACGTAGTGGCCGTCGTAGGAGGCGTCCGGGTCGCCGACGTGGTTCCAGCCACGGGTGCTGAGGCCGAGCGGGATGGTGCCGATCCCGGTGTAGCGGTTGGGGCTGCCCGCGGGAACCTCCACCGAGGCCAGGCCCTGGCTCTCGGTCAGCGGGTCGGCCCGGTCGGAGCCCACCTCGGTCCAGGTGTCGGCGGCCCGGGCCCTCGGCGCCGGGGCGTCCGCCGTCGCCGGGGCCGCGAGGCAGAGGGACAGGGTGAGGACGGCGAGACCGCTCAGGAGGGCGTGACAACGTTGCCGGGCGCGCAGCGGCATGAGGGCTCCTCGGTGGGGGGACGGCCGGGCGGAAGGGGCGGGCGTGAGGCACTCGGCGCACAGTCTGGACCGTCCACAGGGTCATGTACAGACCAACTCCGGACGCCCTTCGTGCGGCGTTCCCCGGCGCGCGGGGAGATGCTGGGAGGAGACGGCGGAGCCCGGACGGACCGGCCCGGTGCGCGAAGGAGCGCGGCGGGACGCGGAGGTCGGCGCGGAAGGGCGTGCCGCGTCGATCGGCGAAGGCGGGACGTGGGATGAGCGCAGCGGGGTCTGCCGGGTTCGAGGGCGAGCCGTCGCCGCACGGCCCGGTGCGGCCCAGCGGACTGCTCGACCTGCTGAACGTGGCCTCCATCGTGCTGGACACCGAGGGCCGGATCGTCCTGTGGAGCCCGCAGGCCGAGGAGCTGTTCGGCTACTCCGCGCCGGAGGCGCTGGGCCGGTACGCCGCCCGCGTCATGGTCCACGAACGCCATCTCGACCTGGTCGTCGAGATCTTCCAGGACGTCATGAAGAGCGGCCGCAGCTGGGCAGGCGCCTTCCCCGTCCGGCACAAGGACGGCAGCACCCGCCTGGTCGAGTTCCGCAACATGCGCCTGCTGGACGACCGCGGGGACGTCTACGCCCTCGGGCTCGCGGCCGACCGGTCCACGGTCCGCGGGCTGGAGCGGGACGTCGCCCTGTCCACGCGGGTGATCACGCAGTCCCCGATCGGTCTGGCCGTCCTGGACACCGGGTTGCGGTACGTCTCGGTCAACCCGGCCCTGGAGCGGCTCAACGGCATCCCCGCCGGGGAGCACGTCGGCCGGACGATCCGTGAGCTGCTGCCGCGGGTGGACGTCGGCCCGCTGGAGGAGGCGGCGCGCGAGGTGCTTCGGACCGGTCGGCCGGTCATCGACCGGCCCGCGACCGGGCGGACCCTCGCCGACCCGGACGAGGAACACGCCTGGTCGTACTCGCTGTACCGCCTGGAGGACGCCATGGGCGCCGTGCTGGGCGTGGCCGTCTCGGTGGTGGACGTCACCGAGCAGTACCGGGCGAGTGCCGAGGCGGAGGCCGCGCGGCGCCGGCTGGCCGCGGTGGCGGACGCGTCCGGCCGGATCGGCACCACGCTGCGACTGGACCGCACCGCGTACGAGCTGGCCGACGTGGCCGTGCCCGGCCTCGCCGACATCGCCGCCGTGGATTTGCTGGACGCCGTGGTCGAGGGCCGGCGCAGCACGCTGGGGCCGGCCGAACCCGCGGTGATCAGGGCGCTGGCGGTGCGCGCCGACGACGGCGCCGGGGACGCGTTGCGGGCGGCCGACCCGCCCGGCCGGGTCGCCCGGTACGGACCGGACCGCCTGGTCACCGAGTGTGTGCGCACCGGCCGGCCGGTGATGGTGCCGCGGCTGACGCGCGAGGACCTGGGACGTGCCGCCCGCTCGCCGGAGTCGGTCGAGCTGCTGCGCCGGGCGGGCGTCCACTCGTACCTGGCCGTGCCGCTGATCGCGCGGGGCGAGGTGCTCGGCGCCCTGGACCTGAAGCGGATCGCCAACCCCCTGCCGTTCGACGAGGACGACCTGCTGCTGGCCCGGGAGCTGGCCGCGCGGGCGGCGCTGCAGATCGACAACGCCCGCTGGTACCAGAACGCCCGCGACACCGCCCTCACCCTCCAGCGCAGCCTGCTGCCCAGCCACCCGCCGGTGACCGGCGGTCTGGAGGTCGCCTCCCGCTACCAGCCCGCCGGGGGCACCAGCGAGGTCGGCGGCGACTGGTTCGACGTGATCGAGCTGGCCGGCGGCAGGACCGCGCTGGTGGTGGGCGACGTGATGGGCAGCGGCATCGCGGCGGCGGCCTCCATGGGGCGCCTGCGCACCGCGACGAACACCCTGGCCGCCCTGGAACTGGACCCCGCGCAACTGCTTGGGCACCTGGAGCGGACCACCGCGGGCCTGGACCAGGCCATCGCCACCTGCCTCTACGCCTTCCACGACCCGCACGCCCGGCGGTGCCGCATCGCCAACGCCGGGCATCTGCCCCCGGTCCGCCTGCGGGCCGGCCGGCCGCCCGAGCTGCTCGACCTGCCCACCGGGGTGCCGCTCGGGGTGGGCGGCGTCGCCTTCTCCACCACCGAGGTCGGTCTGGAGCCGGGCGACCGGCTGGTCTTCTACACCGACGGCCTGGTCGAGACCCGCAGGCAGCCGCTGGACGAGCGGCTGGACGCGCTCCTCGCCCTGCTGGAGGGCCCCGACCGCCCGCTGGAGGAGGTCTGCGACCTGCTGCTGCGCACCCTGCACGAGCCGGAGAACTCCGACGACGTGGCCCTGCTGATCGCCCGGGCCACGCCGCCGGCACGACGGTACGGGGCGGGGGTCAGCCCCTGACGCCGATCACGACGTGGGCGTACAGCTCCTCGCAGACGGCGAGGCGGGTCCTCAGACCGGCCCGGGTGAGGGCGTCGACGGCCGCGGGGGCCTGGCGCTCGCTCGTCTCGGTCAGCAGGCAGCCGCCCGGGGCGAGCCAGTCGGGCGCCGCGGCCGCCACCCTGCGCAGCACGTCGAGGCCGTCGGCGCCGCCGTCGAGCGCGACCAGCGGTTCGTGGTCGCGGGCCTCGGCGGGCAGCAGGGCGACCTCGCCGGTGGGGACGTACGGCACGTTGGCCGCGAGGATGTCCACCCGGCCGCGGAGCGCGTCGGGCAGCGCGTCGAAGAGGTCACCGGCGTACACCCGGCCGCCCACGTCCGCGAGGTTGCCGCGGGCGCAGCGCACCGCGACCGGATCGACGTCGGCGGCGTGCACCTCGGGACGGTCGAGGGCCGCCGCCAGGGCCGCGCCGACGGCCCCGGACCCGCAGCACAGGTCCACGACGACCTGCGCGCGGGGCGCGTGGGCCAGGGCCTCGGAGACCAGGAACCCGGTCCGGCGGCGGGGCACGAAGACACCGGGGGCGACCGCGATGCGCAGACCGCGGAACTCGGCCCAGCCCAGCACGATTTCGAGGGGCAGGCCGCCGACGCGGCGGTCGACCAGCGCGGTGAGTTCCGCGGCGGTGCGGGCGGCGGTCAGCAGGAGCGCGGCCTCGTCCTCGGCGAAGACGCAGCCCGCTCCACGCAGCGCGGCCACGACGGCGTCACGCGAGGGGAGGGACGCCGAGAAGAGGGCCGAGGGGGCGGGAGAGGACGCGGGGGTGGGCGAAGCGGGGGAAGTGGGAGGCATGGGAGCCAAGAGCCTTTCGGGAACCGAAGGGCGCTCTCCCGGTCACTCGTTTCCGGTGACCGCACTGCCGTGAGGTGAGAGCACCCGGGCCGACACAGCGGTAATCGGTCTCACCTCCCAGTCGTCCGACGGCCGGGGCGGTCCGCGGCCGACGGTCACATTACCCCAATGATCAGACGCGGAGGGCCTGCCCCGAGTGGTCGGCCCGCGCGACCTCCTTGTCACAGTTGTACTGTGCAACCAGCAACGCGAGGAGGAACCGTGACGGCTGCCGCGACACCGGACGAGACGCCCGTCGCTCCCGGCGGACGCCCCGCGGACACGGCCCTGGAGACCATCCAGCGCGAGATGACGACCTTCGCCCGCCGGGCCCGCGCCTTGGCGGGACGCTTGCACCCGGAGCTGTCGCTGGTGTCGTACACGCTGCTCGGGCACCTGGAGGAGCGGGACGGCCGCCGGGCCACGGACCTGGCCGCCCACTACGCCCTGGACAAGTCGACCGTCAGCCGCCAGCTGTCCGCGTTGGAGCGGGCCGGGCTGATCGAGCGGCGCGTCGACCCGGACGACCACCGCGTGCAGGTCCTGCACCTGACGGAGTCCGGACGGCACGCCCTGGACCGGGTCACCGAGCGCCGCAGGACCGCCTTCCGGGAGCGGCTCGCCGACTGGCCCGAGGAGGACCTGCTCCGCTTCGCGGCGTACCTGGAGCGGTACAACGCGTGGCCGGTGGCGGGCCCGGACGGGGACCGGGACCGCGCGGTGCCCGGGGGCACGTACGGTTGACGGGTACGCACTGCTCACGCCGGCCGCGGGCACCCCGCCCGGGCGGCCCGAAAGGCTCCCCCGCATGAACACCACCCGAGGCTTCACCGGGCGCCCGCGCACCGCCCGGCCGGGACTGCCGCCCGGCCAGTACGACGCGGGCGACGACTGGCCCGTGCTGTCCGCCGAGGTCACTCCCGAGATCGCGCCCGCCGACTGGACCTTCCGCGTGGGCGGTCTGGTGGCCGAGCCCCGCACCTGGGACCTGGCACAGGCCCGCCTGCTGCCTGCGTCCGGGTACGCGGGCGACATCCACTGCGTCACCGGCTGGTCGAAGTTCGGGGTGCGGTTCGGGGGCGTGTCCCTGGACGCCTTCCTGGACGCGGCGGGTGCGCTGCCGTCGGCCACGCACGCTCTCGCCCACGCGCACACCGGCTACACCGCGAACCTGCCGCTGGCGGACCTCACCGGCGGACGGGCCTGGATCGTGTGGGAGTACGACGGGGAGCCGCTCGCTCCCGAGCACGGCGGTCCGGCCCGGCTGGTGGTGCCGCACCTGTACTTCTGGAAGAGCGTGAAGTGGATCGCGGGGCTCGAACTCCTCGACCACGACGAGCCGGGCTTCTGGGAGCACAACGGCTATCACGCGCGCGGCAATCCCTGGGAGGAGCAGCGGTACTCCGGTGACTGAGACAGCCACGCACCCGGCGGGTGCCTTCACTCCCCCCGCGCGGTTCGCCGTGCCCGGGCGCATCGAGGTGGACGGCCAGGTGGCCGGGGCCTGGCAGACGGCCACGCTCACCGAGATCCGCCGCGAGACCCCCCGCGCGTCCACCTTCCGCTTCGCCGTGCCCGGCTGGGCGGGCCATCTGCCCGGCCAGCACCTGATGCTGCGCCTCACCGCCGAGGACGGCTACCGGGCCCAGCGCCACTACTCGCTGGCGTCCGCCCCGGACGAGAGCGGACACATCGAGCTGACCCTCGACCGGGTGCCGGACGGGGAGGTGTCCGGCTGGTTCCACACGGTGGCGCGGCCCGGCGACGAGATCGAGGTGCGCGGCCCGCTCAGCGGCTTCTTCGCCTGGCCGGGCGACCGGCCCGCCCTGCTGCTCGGCGCCGGATCCGGCGTCGTACCCCTGATGTCGATGGTGCGGCACCACCGGGCGCGGGGCCTGACGGTGCCCCTGCGGCTGCTGGTGTCCGCGCGCGGCCCCGGGGAACTGATCTACGCCCGTGAGTTCGGCGCGGAGACGACGCCCGTGTTCACCCGCACCGCGCCGGCCGGGACCCCCGTGGGCCGGCTGACGTCCGCGCACCTGGCGCCGCTCCTGTCCGAGCCGCCCGCCGGCGGCTGGGAGGCCTACGTCTGCGGATCGAACGCCTTCGCGGAGCACGCCTCGCGGCTGCTGGTGGCGGCCGGCCAGCCGGTGGACCGGATCCGGATCGAACGCTTCGGCTGATCCCGCCCGGTTCGTGAGCGAGGCGCGCGGGACTGGGTACCAGTCCAGTGCGGGCACTCGCACACGCAGGCGCGACACGGAGGCGCGGCGGCCCCCGCGCTCGACGGCCGTCCGCCCGCCCCTCCGGTCGCGGTGATCGCGGGGAGGTCGACATGCGAACCCGGGTACGCGGCTGGCGCTGGCGGCGCAATCCGCTGCGGCGCCGGTCGGACGTCGTCGAGGCGTGGACCACGGTGGCCGTCGCCCTCCTGCTGTTCGTCGCCGCGCCGCTGCTCGGTGCCGCCACCGCGTGGTGGGGCTACGGACAGGCCCGGGCGATCGTCGCCGAGCAACGGGCCGAGCGGCACCACGTCCGCGCCACGGTGGCCGACCGGACCCCCGACACCCTGTCGACGGGACTGCTCGGCGGACAGCACTCCTACCGTGCGACCGTCCACTGGAAGACGGCCGACGGCACGGAGAAGAGCACCACGGCACGGGTACCGGTGGACACCCGGCAGGGTGACACCGTCGACGTGTGGCTGGACTCCGGGGGCAAGACCGTACCCCCGCCCTCGGACGGTGCCGAGATCTGGCAGCACAGCGCCACCATCGGCTCGTTCACCGCCATCGGAACGGCGCTCACGGTGCTGCTCACGCACCGCGGCGTGCGCGCGGTGGCCCTGCGCCGCCGCATGGCGGAGTGGGACCGCGACTGGGCGCTCACCGAGCCGCAGTGGACCCACCGCCGGGCCTGACGACCGGCCGCCCGCACGGTTGCGGAGCACGGCCGGACCTGGCGTTTCCTCGAACCGCTCACGTACCGTGTGATCACCCGTACGGACGCGTCTCCCGGCAAAGGCGGTTCTCGATGGCCCTGTTCGACCTTCCGCTCGACGAACTCCACGCCTACCGCAGCACGTCGGCCGAGCCCGAGGACTTCGACGCGTTCTGGAGCAAGACGCTCGCCGAGGCCCGGGAGCACGATCTGGACGCCCGCTTCGAACCGGTCGACACGGGGCTGTCCACGGTGCGGGTGTACGACGTGACGTTCGCGGGGTTCGGCGGTCACCCGGTCAAGGGCTGGCTGACCCTGCCGTCCGCGGCGACCGGGCCGCTGCCGCTGGTCGTGGAGTTCGTCGGGTACGGCGGAGGGCGCGGGCTGCCGCACGAGCACCTGCTGTGGGCCTCCACCGGCCGGGCCCACTTCGTGATGGACACCCGCGGCCAGGGCGGCGGCGGCGGGACAGCGGACCCCATAGGCGGCACCCCCGCGTATCCGGGCTTCATGACCCGCGGCCTGGACGCCCCGGAGCACTACTACTACCGCCGGGTCTTCACCGACGCCGTGCGCGCCGTCGAGGCGGCCCGCTCGCACCCGCTGACCGACCCGTCCCGCACGGTCGCCCTGGGCGGGAGCCAGGGCGGCGGCATCACGCTCGCGGTGGGCGGCCTGGTGCCGGACCTGGTCGCCGTCGCGCCGGACGTGCCGTTCCTGTGCGACTTCCCGCGCGCCACCACGCTCACCGACCGCCACCCCTACCGCGAGATCGGCCTGTACCTGAAGACGCACCGCGGCCGGACCGAGGACGCGCTGCGCACGCTGTCCTACTTCGACGGTGTGCACTTCGCGGCCCGGGGCCGGACGCCGGCCCTGTTCTCGGCCGCCCTGGAGGACCAGACCTGCCCACCGTCGACCGTTTTCGCGGCGTTCAACGCCTGGACGCACGAGGACAAGACGATCGAGGTGTACGACTTCAATGATCACGAGGGCGGCGGGCCGTACCAGGAGGCCGCCAAGCTGCGCTGGCTGGGCCGCTACGCCTGACGAGGTCCGTGGGTGCTGTTTCGGCCGAACCGGCGGACCGGTCTTCCCTGCTGGTTTAGACCAATGGTACCTCTGGTGGCGCACCGAGCCCGCACGGCTACCGTACGTCATCAACAGGAGGCGCGGCATGGCCCGCACCACCCCGCACGCCCTGTCCCCCGCCGACCCGTCGCCCGCCGACACCCGGCCGCCGCTGTACCGACGGGTGGCGGACCAACTGCTCGGCGAGTTGCGCGACGGAACCGCCCCGCCGGGTGGGCGGCTGCCCGGGGAGCGCCGACTGGCGGAGCACTTCGGAGTCAGCCGGGAGACCGTGCGGCAGGCCCTGGACGTGCTGCGCAACGACGGTCTGCTCACCACCGACCGGCGGGGCAGTCACGTCGCCCTGCCGGGGCCGTCGGCCGGGAGTCCGGCGCCGCTGGTCTT
This sequence comes from Streptomyces violaceorubidus, assembly GCF_000717995.1. GTDB lineage: Bacteria > Actinomycetota > Actinomycetes > Streptomycetales > Streptomycetaceae > Streptomyces > Streptomyces violaceorubidus. The sequence goes on along the minus strand of NZ_JODM01000006.1, from coordinate 312,428 downwards.
CCCGGTCGGCGCCCGGGCGGCGAAACCGCGCACCGGCGACCGCGCCACCGTCACCTGGGGGACGCCGCCGCCGGAGCACGCCGCGACGCTGGGGCTGGTGCCGGGACGGCCGACCCTGATGCACCACTACACGTCGGCGGTGGCCGGGGGCACCGGCCGCCGGACGGCCGTGACATCGTTTTCCGCCGTGGCGCTCGCCGAGGTCGAGGAACTGGCCCGCTATCGCGACCGCGCCGACGGGAGGGCCCGCGCGCAGCTGCGACGGGCCTACGACTGGATGCGCCGGGCCGGCCTGACGCTGCACCACCGGGACACCATCACGCTCCAGCCGGACACCGCGTCGGTCCGGGTCGTGCGGCGGGTGCACGACCAGTACGGGCGGCCCCTGGAGATCACCGACCTGCTGGTGGACACCGGGCAGGACGCCCTTGTCTACGAGTTCACCCTGCCGGCGGCCGGCTGACCCGGCGGCCGCGCGAGGCGCCGGGCCACGACCAGCCGGACCCGCGGGCTGCCGTCGGGGCGGCGTCCGAACTCCGGCAGGGCGTGCAGGTCCGCCCGGAAACCGGCCCCCGCCAGCGCGCGGCCCACGTCCCCGAGCCGGAACGTCCGGTAGTACATGACGAACGGCGGCCGCCACAGCGCGTTGCGCACCCGCATCGCCGCGTCGAAGCCGAGCAGCGTCCAGTACCCCGGGGAGCCGGGCCGTGGCGGGGCGGCGACGGGGAAGGCGAAGCAGCCGTCCGGCCGCAGCACGGAACGCACCTGGCCGAACAGGCCCGGCAGTTCGCGCGGCAGGAAGTGTCCGAACGCCCCGAAGCTCACCACGAGGTCGAAGGCGGGGCCGAACGGCAGGGCGCGGGCGTCCGCGCGCACCCAGGAGACCGCCGGCCCCGCGGGCACGGCGCGACGCCGCCGGGCGACCTCCAGCATCCCCGCGCTGAAGTCCACCCCGGTCACGCGCTCCCGGCACACCCGGGCCAGCACGTCCAGGCCCGCGCCGGTGCCGCAGCACAGGTCGAGCCCGGCGGTGAAGGGGCCCAGCGGTTCCAGCGCGCCGGCCACGGCGTCCAGCACCCGCTCCGGCGTGCGGTACGGGGTGTGGTCGAACTTCGGGGCGAGCAGGTCGTAGCCGCGCTCGACCGACGACAGTGCCTGGACGGCGAGTTCGCGCAGGGTGGGGCCTTCGGGGCTGAACATCCGGTCAGCCTAGGGGCTGTCCGGCGGGCCCCGCGGGAGTGCGGCGTCCGTCGAGCACGGTGAGCACGTGCTCGCACCAGCGGGCGTTCTCCCGCTCGAAGGCGATCCCGGCGGCCAGGGTGAGGTAGGGCCCGACCCGGTCGGCCTCCCGGAGGTGCTCCTGCTCGGTGCGGCCGTCCAGGAGGCGCTCGCGCACCCGCTCGTAGCGGGCGAGCTTGCCCAGCGCCCAGGCCCTGCGCTCCTCGACCAGCGCGCGGACCGCCGCCGGGTCGACGCCGTCCATGGCCTGCATCTTGATCAGGAACTCGTCCCGGACGGCGGTGGGCCGCCGGGTCGGCTCGGCGGCGAAGTCGCCCAGTTGCTCCCGGCCCGCTTCGGTGAGCGAGAACAGCCGCTTGGTGGGCCTGCGTTCCTGCGGCACGGTCCGGGCTTCGATGAGTCCGTCGCCCGCGAGGCGCTCCAGCTCCCGGTAGAGCTGCTGCGGCGTGGCGGGCCAGAAGTTGGCGAGCGACACGTCGAACACCTTGGACAGCTCGTAGCCCGAGGCCTCACCCTCCAGCAGGGCGGCCAGGACGGCGTACTTGAGAGACATGTCGACACGCTAGCAAGCGCGGACCACGACGACTACTCTACTTCACACCTATTCAAATAGTTCAGTAGCTTCTGTATGAAGGAGTGGCGATGCGGGCATTCCGCGCGGCGGTCGAGGCACACGACATGGACGCCGTCGAAGCACTGCTGGCCGACGACGTGGTGTTCTCCAGCCCCGTCGTCTTCAAGCCCTACCGCGGCAAGGCGATCACGGCGGCGATCCTGCGCGCCGTCGAGCGCGTCTTCGAGGACTTCCGCTACGAACGCGTCATCGACGGAGCGGACGGCCGCGACCACGCGCTGGTCTTCGCGGCGCGGGTGGGCGACCGCGAGATCAGCGGCTGCGACTTCCTGCACCTCGACGCGTCCGGCCGCATCGACGAACTGACGGTGATGGTGCGCCCGCTGTTGGGCGCGCAGGCCCTCCAGGCGGCCATGGCCGCGCAGTTCGAGCGGATCGCGGAGGAGGCCCGGGAGACTCGGGCGAGTTCGGCCGGCTGAGCCCGTCCGGCACATCGCGGAAGACGGAACAGCCCCCGCACCGGCCGCGTCACGTGGGGGCGGGACGTCACCCGTCCCGCCCCCACCCACGGCGCACCGTCCCGTGGTAGGGTGTGGTCAGCGCTTGTGTACGCCCCGCCTATCGGGGCGCCGGTGCCAGTTCCCTTCGATTCGCCGAATCCGCCCCTCCTGGTGCGACCGGCGCGTCCACTTCTCAGCACGACCTCGTGAGCAGAGGTTTCCCCTGCCGTGTCCGAGGTGCTGTTCCCGCCGTCCGGAGGCGTGTCCTCCGACCCCTCGCGCGGCTCCCCCTTCCTTCCGCATGTCCCATGCCCGTGTCCTCGAAAGGACCGACCACCATGACCACCACACTCGAACACCCCCCTGTGCAGCAGTCCCCGGCCGAGATCGCGAGCGGTGTCCTCGACATCGAAGCGGGCGGCAAGGGGCGTCTGCGGGGCGCCGGCCTGCGGCCCGAGCCCTCCGACCCCGTGGTCTCCTCCGCGCTGATCCGTCGCCACGGGCTGCGCAAGGGCGACCTCGTCGAGGGGGCGTGCGGCGACCGGCGCACGCTGACCGACGTCGTCCGCGTCAACGGCCGTACGCCCGACCGGCGGGGCGCTCGGCGCCACTTCGCCGACCTGACCCCGCTGCACCCGCACGACCGGCTGCGGCTCGAACACCCCGCGGCCGGCCTCACCGGACGCGTCTGCGATCTGATCGCCCCGGTCGGCAAGGGCCAGCGCGGCCTGATCGTGGCTCCGCCGAAGACCGGCAAGACCGTCCTGCTCCAGCAGATCGCCGCCGCGGTGGCGGGCAACCACCCCGAGGCCCGGCTGATGGTGGTGCTGCTCGACGAACGCCCCGAGGAGGTCACCGACATGCGGCGCTCGGTGCGGGGCGAGGTGTACGCCTCGACCTTCGACCAGAGCGCCAAGCAGCACATCGCGCTCGCCGAGCTGGTGATCGAGCGGGCCAAGCGGCTCGTCGAGGCCGGGGAGGACGTCGTCATCCTCCTCGACTCGCTCACCCGGCTGTGCAGGGCGCACAACAACGCCGCCTCCTCCGGCGGCCGCACGCTCAGCGGCGGCGTCGACGCCGGGGCGCTGCTGGGCCCCAAGCGCTTCTTCGGCGCGGCGCGCACGGCGGAGGAGGGCGGCTCCCTCACCATCCTCGCCACGGCCCTGGTGGAGACCGGCTCGCGCGCCGACGACTTCTACTTCGAGGAGCTCAAGAGCACCGGCAACATGGAGCTGCGGCTGAGCCGGGAGCTGGCCTCCCGCCGGGTCTTCCCGGCCGTCGAACCGATCGGCTCGGGCACCCGGCGCGAGGAACTGCTGCTCTCCGCCGCCGAGACGACCGCCGTGCGCGGCCTGCGGCGGGCTCTGGGGACCCGGGACGGGCAGTCCGGCCTGGAGACCCTGCTGGAGCGGCTGCGCCGGACACCGGACAACGCCGCGTTCCTGCGGCAGGTGCAGCCGACGCTGCCCGCCGGGTGACGCCCTCCGCCGACGCCGCCGACGGGCACCGTCCGCGGGGCACCGCTACGGCGTTCGGGTGCTCGTGGGCCCGACCCGGCCCGGTCAGCGTGGCGGTGCGGGGGCCCGTTCCTACGTTTGCGGTATGACTATCGGATTCTCATCCCGGGCGGCTCGATCCACCTGCATGCTCTGCGTGGCAGGGCTGCTGACGCTCGTGCCGGCCGCCGCGGCCGCCCGTGCGCAGCGGCCGGACCCCGGCCCGCCCGGCGGTGCCGCGGCGGCGCTGCCGTCGGCGCTGCACCGCCCCGGCACCCAGGTCCGGCCGCACCCCGGAGCGCCCCGGGTCCCCGATGTCTCCGCCCTGTCCTGGGTCGTGGCCGACGCCGGCACGGGCGAGGTACTGGCGGCGCACGACGCGCACCGCGGGCTGCCGCCCGCCAGCACCCTCAAGACGCTGTTCGCGCTCACGGTGCTGCCCGTCCTGCCGGGCGGCATCCGGCACGAGGTCAGCACCGAGGACCTGGCCGGCATCGGTCCGGGCAGCAGCCTGGTCGGTGTCGTCGAGGGCCAGTCGTACCGCGTCTCCGACCTGTGGAACGGCGTCTTCCTCAACTCCGGGAACGACGCCGTGCACGTCCTCGCCTCCCTCACCGGCGGCTGGAGCGCCACGGCGGCCCGGATGCAGGCCGAGGCCCGCGCGCTGGGCGCCCTCGACACCCACGTCCGCTCGCCCGACGGGTACGACGCCCCGGGCCAGGTCTCGTCGGCGTACGACCTGGCCGTCTTCGGCCGGGAGGGGCTGCGGCGTCCCGACTTCGCGCGGTACTGCGCCACGGTCGACGCGAGGTTCCCCGGCCGGGACGGGAGCTCGTACGGGATCATGAACACCAACCGGCTGCTCACCGGGGCCGACGGCGTGGAGCCGTACGAGGGGCTGATCGGCGTCAAGAACGGCTACACCAGCAACGCCGGGAACACCCTCATCGCCGCCGCCCGCCGCGACGGACGCACCCTGGTCGTCACGGTGATGAACCCGCAGGAGGGCGGCGGCCACGCCGTGTACGAGGAGGCCCGTTCGCTGCTCGACTGGGGCTTCGAGGCGGCCGGCGAGGTCGACCCGGTGGGCTCGCTCGCCCACGAGCACGTCCGGCCCCGGCAGGGACCGCAGTCCCTCCCCGCGGCGGCGACCGCGGCGAAGCCGGCCGAGGACGGTCCGGGCTGGCAGGAGGCCGGGGCCGTCCTGGGCGTCGCGGGGCTCGGCGCGGGCGTGGTGGCGCTCGCCCTGCGGCTCAGGCTCGTACGGGACGACGGGAGTTGACGGGAGCGTCGCGGGCGTTCAGAACACCGACAGTCCCGTGAGCGTCGTGAAGCGGTCCAGGGCCGCCACCCCGGCCACCGAGTTGCCCCGCTCGTCCAGGCCGGGGCTCCACACGCACAGCGTGCAGTGGCCAGGCACCACCGCGATGATGCCGCCGCCGACACCGCTCTTGCCCGGCAGGCCCACGCGGTGCGCGAAGTCGCCGGCCGCGTCGTAGGTCCCGCAGGTCAGCATCACCGCGTTGATCTGCTTGGCCCTGCTGCGGCTGAGCAGCCGGGTGCCGTCGGCGCGGATGCCGTGCCGGGCCAGGAACCCGGTCGCCAGGGCCAGGTCGGCGCAGGAGGCGGTGACGGAGCACTGGCGGAAGTACTGTTCGAGGAGCACCGGCACGGGGTTGTCGATGTTCCCGTACGACGCCATGAAGTGCGCCAGCGCGGCGTTCCGGTCGCCGTGCGCGGCCTCGGACGCGGCGACGTCCTCGTCGTGGGCCAGGTCCGGGTTGCCGCTCTCCGCGCGCAGGAAGTCCAGCAGTTCGCCGGCCGCGTCGCCGGTACGGGTGTGCAGCCGGTCGGTGACGACGAGGGCGCCCGCGTTGATGAACGGGTTGCGCGGGATGCCGTTCTCGTACTCCAACTGCACCAGGGAGTTGAACGGGTTGCCGGAAGGCTCGCGGCCCACGTGCTCCCACAGCTCGTCCCCCTCCCGGGCCAGGTCGAGCGCGAGGGTGAAGACCTTGGTGATGGACTGCGCGGAGAACGGCTCCCGCCAGTCCCCCACCCCGTAGACCGTGCCGTCGAGTTCGGCGACGGCCATGCCGAAGCGGCGCGGGTCGCGGGCGGCGAGCGCGGGGATGTAGTCGGCGGCCCGGCCGCTGCCCGGGGTCCGCTCGATCTCCTCGGCGATGCGTTCCAGAACCGGCCGGAAGGTCGTCGGTGTGCTCATGATCGCCATTGTCCCTCCGGGTCGGTCCGGGCGGCGGGAGGCCTGAGGTGGTGGACCCCCGCACCGGGGTGGTGCTGGCCTCACCCCCGTTCCGGGGGCGGACGCCATTCTGCGGGCGGGACGCCTTTCACATACTCACGTACATGGTCGAATCAACGGTGCTCGTCGAGAGCCAGCCCATGCCCGCCCGGGAGAAGGAACGCGAGAAGGGGAGCGACTTCTCCGAACTCTCCCGGCGCATAGCCGACGCGGGTCTGCTCCGGCGCCGCCCCCTGTACTACACGGTCCGATTCGGTGCCGTCGCCCTGGCGCTCGCCGGCGGGGTGGCCGCGTTCGTCTCCTTGGGGGACAGCTGGAGCCAGCTGCTCGTCGCGGTCGCCCTCGCCGTCGTCTTCGGCCAGCTGGGACTCGCGGCCCACGACCTCGCCCACCGGCAGGTCTTCTCGCGCCGGCGTCCCAGTGAGGCGGGCGGCCTGCTGGTGGCCGACCTGCTGCTCGGCATGAGCTACGGCTGGTGGATGAACAAGCACACCCGCCACCACGCGAACCCCAACCACGAGGAGAAGGACCCGGACGTCTCGCCCGACATCCTGGTGTGGTCGCGGGGCCAGGCGAGCCGGGCGAGGGGGCTGCCGCGCTTCGTCGGCAAGCACCAGGCGGCCCTGTTCTTCCCGCTGCTGACGCTGGAGGGCCTCAACCTGAGCTTCAACAGCTTCAAGGCGCTGGGCAGCCGGGCCGTGAAGCGGCCGGTCCTCGAAGGCACGCTGCTCGTCGCCCACTTCGCGCTGTACTTCGGCGGCCTGTTCACGGTCCTCTCCCCGGGCAAGGCGCTGGTCTTCCTCGCCGTGCACCAGGGTCTGTTCGGGATCTACCTCGGCTCGGTCTTCGCGCCCAACCACAAGGGCATGCCGATGATCGAGGAGGGCATGCGGCTGGACTTCCTGCGCCGCCAGGTCCTGACCTCCCGCAACGTGCGGGGCGGTGTGCTGGTCGACGCTTTCATGGGCGGCCTCAACTACCAGATCGAGCACCACCTCTTCCCCAGCATGCCGACCCCCGCCCTCGGCCGGGCCCAGGCCATCACCGAGGCGTACTGCGCCGAGCTGGGCGTGCCGTACCACCAGACGGGGCTGCTGGCCTCGCACCGCGAGGCCCTGCGGCACATGAGGAGCGTCGGGGAGCCGCTGCGCGCCGCCCGCTGAGCGGTGGTCAGCTGTGCAGCACGCCGGTGCCGAGCAGCCCGAAGAGCAGGACGCCGACCACGATCCGGTAGATCACGAACGCGTTGAAGGTGTGCTTGGCGATGAACTTCAGCAGCCAGGCGATGGAGGCGTAGGCCACCACGAAGGAGACGAGGGTGCCGACCGCCAGGGGCGCGGCACCCGCTCCGGTGCCCAGGGCGTCCTTCAGCTCGTACAGTCCGGCTCCGGTCAGGGCCGGGATGCCGAGGAAGAAGGACAGCCGGGTGGCGGCGACCCGGTCGAGGTCGAGCATCAGTGCGGTGGACATGGTGGCGCCGGAGCGGGAGAAGCCCGGGAAGAGCAGGGCGAGGATCTGGGAGCCGCCGACCAGCATCGCGTCCTTGAAGGACGTGTCGTCCTCGCCCCGCTTGTGCCGGCCGGTGCGGTCGGCCCACCACATCACGCCGCTGCCGACGATCAGCGAGCCGGCCACCACCCACAGCGAGGCGAGCGGGCCCTTGATCAGGGGCTTGGCGGCGAGGCCGACGAGGACGATGGGGATGGTGGCGAAGATGACCCACCAGGCGAACTTGTAGTCGTGGTGGTACCGCTCCTCGCGGTCGCGCAGCCCGCGTCCCCAGGCGGAGACGATCCGCGCGATGTCCTTGGAGAAGTAGACGAGCACGGCGGCGATCGCGCCGACCTGGATGACCGCGGAGAAGCCGATGACGGCGTCGTCGTCGACCGGGATGCCCATCAGCCCCTCGACGATCTTGAGGTGTCCGGTGGAGGAGACGGGCAGGAACTCTGTCACCCCCTCGACGGCTCCGAGGACGATGGCCTGACCGATGCTGATGGCGCTCATGGCATCCAGTTCCTACTACACCAAGCTGTGTGCCCGGCGTCAGGTCCAGAGCGCGTCGGCCAGCGTCACCCCCGCGAACGCCGCCGCCAGGCCGGCCGCCACGCTCGCCCCCACGTTCACCGCGGCGTGCAGGCGGGCGCCGGTCTCGGTCAGCCGGAGCGTCTCGTAGGAGAAGGTCGAGTAGGTGGTGAGGGCGCCGCACAGGCCGGTGCCCAGCAGCAGACGCAGGTCGGAGCCGACCGCTCCGGCCAGGGCGGCGCCGGTCAGCAGGCCGAGGACGACGCTGCCGATCACGTTCACCGTGAAGGTGCCCCAGGGGAAGACGGAGTCGTGCCGGGACTGCACGGCGCGGTCGGTGAGGTAGCGCAGCGGGGCGCCGATCATGCCGCCCGCGACGACCAGCAGCCAGTTCACGACGGCCTCCGGCCCTCGTACCGGACGACCTCGCACGGGTCGAGGGTGACCAGGCCCCCGGTGACGAGTTCGTCGAGCAGCGGCAGGAAGTCCCGGACCCGCTCCTCGGTGTCGACGACGACGACGGCCACCGGCAGGTCCTCGCTCAGGGACAGCAGCCTGGTGGTGTGGATGAGCGAGGAGGCGCCGAAGCCCTCGACGCCGCGGAAGACGCTGGCGCCCGCGAGGCCCGCCGCGTGGGCGCGGTGGACGATCTCCGCGTACAGGGGGCGGTGGTGCCAGGTGTCGTTCTCGCCGACGAAGACGGTCAGGCGCAGGGCGCTGCCGGTCAGCCTCGTCATGACTGCCTCCACTTCAGGACCCGGCGGGCCGCCCATGCGGCGAGCCACACCGCGGTGAGTGCCGCGAGCGGGGTCGCGGCGAGGTAGGCCAGACCGGTGGGGACCCGGCCGTCGGCGAGCAGGGACCGGGTGTCGACCGCGTAGGTGGAGAACGTGGTGAAGCCGCCGAGCACACCGGTGCCGAAGAAGGGCCGCACGAGGCGGTGGGCGGGCCGGACCTCGGTGATGACCACCATGAACACGCCGATCACGGCACAGCCGACGACGTTGACCGCGAAGGTCGTCCAGGGGAAGGTGCCGCTCTGCGTCGGCCACCACAGCGAGGCGGCGTAGCGGGCGGTGGCGCCGGCGCCACCGCCGAGGGCCACGACCGCCACGACCGGCGCCTGCGTGCGCCACCCGGACCGCCCGGGGGCGGCGGCCCGGATCTCGCCGGGACGCCCGGTCTTCGGGACTGCCATGGTCGTACGTCTCCTACTCACCGGGCAGGGGGGTGCCCCCGTGCGCAAGTCAAGTAGGGACCGTTGGCGGCGCCTGAGCCGCGGTTCGGGTACGGCGGGCCCCACCGCCGCGCCGCGCCCCTGCGGGCCGCGGCTGAGTGTTCAGCCTAACGCCGGGGCGGCGCCCGGGTCACTCCGGGAGGGTGCCCGGGCCGTTCCCGGGAGCGTGCCCGCGTCTACCAGCCCTTCTCGAACGTCCGTGCCACCTCGGCGATCCGCACCTCGTCGCGCCGGTAGTACGTGCGGCGGCGGATGCGCCTGGCGCGGAGCAGGCCGAGACCGGCGAGAAGGCCCAGGTGGGTCTCGGCCACCCGGCGGGGCACCCCCAGCTTCGCGGCGACGGGGCCCGCGTGGACACCGTGCTCGACGGGGTCGACGCGCCGCTGCGGCGGGAAGTGCGCGGCCGGGTCCTTCAGCCACTCAAGGATGTCGAGACGCGTGCCGTGCACGGGGGTCCTGAGCATCGTCCCTCCCTCCGTGCGGGCCCGCCCCTGCCGTGTCCCCCCACCTTCCCGCAGCCCGGGTCCCGTTGTCCGGCAACCGGGCCATTTGCACATTCAACCAATATCGCTTCCGGTGCTACCGTTCACCCATGGGAGCCAGAACGGCCGGTGCGCGGCTCGAGGAACGGTGGCGGGACATCCTGTCGGTGCACGCGCGCACGATGTGCGAGATCGACCGGGCACTGCACCCGCACGGTCTGGGCGCGAGCGACTTCGAGGTACTCGACCTCCTCGTGGCCGAGGGGGCCGAGGCGGGTGACCGCTGCCGGGTGCAGAACCTGGTCGGCCGGGTCCACCTGTCCCAGAGCGCGCTGTCCCGGCTCATCGCCCGGCTGGAGAAGGACGGGCTGGTGCAGCGCTCCATGTGCGCCGAGGACCGGCGGGGCGTGTACGTCACGCTGACCCCCAGGGGCCGGGACCTGCACGCCGAGATACTGCCGCTGCAGCGGGCCGCGCTGGCCCGCGCCCTCGGCGACGACGAAGGCCCCCGCCCCTGACGGGAGACGAGGGCCCGGGCCGCCGGCGTTGCCCCTAGGGAGGCCGCCGGCGTCGCCCCTAGGGACGGGCCAGCAGGGTCCGCACGCCGTCCGACGTGAGGGTGAGGCGGTGTTCCGAGCCGGCGTCGATGGACAGCGACAGGTCGTCGGCCGGCCACTGCGCGGCGAGGGCACCCAGCGGCACCATGCGGTAGCGGGAGACGTACGGCAGCAGGTCGGCCATCTCCAGCTCCGAGGTGAACACGGGCACCACCTGGCCGCCGCCCTGCTGTTCCAGGACCGGCAGCGCCAGCATGCCCGGGTCGGCGGCGTCCTGGTCGCTCGCGTCGTCGGGCACCGGCACGAGGACGTCGCTGCTCGCGAGGGTGTCGAGTGCCGACGTGTTGCCGGCGGCCCCGGGGGTCTCGGCGAGCGTGTCCAGTGCCCGCTGGGCGGGTGTCACGGGGTGGTCGTTCGCGGGTGTCTCCATGGCAGATTCCCTGGTAGCGGCGGTGTTTCGGCCCACGCGGACAAGCGGCGCGGACACGGTCCAGCCTCGCGTACCCGGTACCTCCACGGCGCAATCATGTGCGAGCCGCACCCGGTCGCGTACTCATCTGATCGGCTGGGGGCCCACTTGATCGATCAGCGAGCCGGTGGGGTTAGCATATGAGCGCCGCCTAGCTCGAAAGATAGAGACGTGACTGTCAACGACGACTCGTTCACCAACTGGAAGCACCGCGAAGAGACCGCGGAATCGATGATCCCGATGATCGGGAAGCTGCACCGGGAGCAGGACGTCACGATCCTGCTGCACAGCCGTTCCCTGGTGAACAAGTCGGTGGTCAGCATCCTCAAGACCCACCGCTTCGCCCGCCAGATCGCCGGGGCGGAGCTCTCGGTCGCCGAGACGATGCCCTTCCTGCGGGCGCTCACCACGCTCGACCTCGGACCCTCGCAGATCGACATCGGCATGCTCGCCGCGACCTACCGGAGCGACGACCGGGGTCTGACCGTCGAGGAGTTCACGGCCGAGGCCGTCGCCGGGGCCACCGGCGCCAACAAGATCGACCGGCGCGAGGGGCGCGACGTCGTCCTGTACGGCTTCGGCCGCATCGGTCGGCTGGTCGCCCGGCTGCTCATCGAGAAGGCCGGCTCGGGCAACGGGCTCAGGCTGCGCGCCATCGTGGTCCGGGGCGGCGGGGAACGAGCCGCCGAGGACATCGTCAAGCGCGCCTCGCTGCTGCGCCGCGACTCCGTGCACGGCCAGTTCCAGGGCACGATCACCGTCGACGAGGACAGCAGCACGATCCTCGCCAACGGCAACGCCGTCAAGGTGATCTACGCGGACGACCCGGCCCAGGTCGACTACACGGCGTACGGCATCAAGGACGCCATCCTCATCGACAACACCGGCAAGTGGCGCGACCGCGAGGGCCTGTCGAAGCACCTGCGGCCGGGCATCGACAAGGTCGTGCTGACCGCGCCGGGCAAGGGTGACGTCCCGAACATCGTGCACGGCGTCAACCACGACACCGTCAAGCCGGACGAGCGCATCCTGTCCTGCGCCTCCTGCACCACCAACGCGATCGTCCCGCCGCTGAAGGCGATGGAGGACGAGTACGGCGTGCTGCGCGGTCACGTGGAGACGGTGCACTCCTTCACCAACGACCAGAACCTGCTGGACAATTACCACAAGTCCGAGCGCCGCGGCCGCAGCGCGCCGCTGAACATGGTCATCACGGAGACCGGTGCCGCCTCCGCCGTCGCCAAGGCGCTGCCCGACCTGAAGGCGCGGATCACCGGCAGCTCGATCCGGGTGCCCGTGCCGGACGTGTCGATCGCGATCCTCAACCTCCAGCTGGCCCGCGAGGCGAGCCGCGAAGAGGTCCTGGACCACCTGCGCGAGGTGTCGCTGACCTCGCCGCTCAAGCGCCAGATCGACTTCATCAGCGCGCCCGACGCCGTCTCCAGCGACTTCATCGGCTCCCGCCACGCCTCGATCGTGGACGCGGGCGCGCTGAAGGTCGAGGGCGACAACGCGATCCTCTACCTCTGGTACGACAACGAGTTCGGCTACTCCTGCCAGGTCGTCCGCGTCGTGCAGCACGTCTCCGGGGTGGAGTACCCGACGTACCCGGCTCCGGCGCTCTGATCCGGCGGACACGTATCGGCCGGCCCCGTCCGGGGCATGCGTGGGGGGGGGACTCCCCGTCCGGGCGCCTCGGGCACGGCGGCCGGCTGATACGAGAATGGTTCCATGAACGCACTGGTCCGGCACCCGCCCTGGGTCGAGGTGCTGGTCCGGTGCGTGGCGGTGCTCGGCCTGACCGTCCTGGCCGCGGCGGCCGTCGTGCGCAGTACGGTGCTCGACCCCGGCTTCTACGGCCAGGTGCTGGAGGACGAGCGCGCCTACCAGCGCTTCTACGACGAGGTGCTGGTGGACCCGGGCAGTACGCCGTTCACCAGCGACCTGCTGGACCGGCTGCCCGTGCCGCAGTCGACCATCACCGCGAACCTCAAGGTGGTGATCCCGCCGGAGACGCTGCGGACCATGGGCGACGGGCAGATCGCGGAGATCGTCCACTACCTGGAGGGCGAGGGCGACCGGCTGCGGATCACGGTGGACCTGGAGCCCGTCGTCGCCAACCTGGAGCGGCTCAGCCAGGCGTACTTCGGCGACGCGGTCGCCGCCCTCCAGAACCGGTCCGAACCCGACTTCCAGGCCTTCGTGCAACGCGTGTCGGACTGGTGGCGCGGGTGGTGGCCGGTGAGGCGCCGCTGGAGGAGCTGCCGACGCTGCCCCTCTCCCACGGCCAGGCGGTCGCCGCCACGGACGCGCTGATGCGCCTGGTCCCGGACGGCGCGACGCACGACGGCGTCAGATCCACCGTGCGGACGGCGCTGGACCGGGGGGACGTGGGCTCGGCGCTGGCCGCGATCGCCCCGGTCGCCCTGACGGACCAGGTCCGCGACGCCGCCGAGGAGCTGTTGCGGGAGGCGCGGCGGGGCACCTGGGTCGTCACCGTCGACGTCGAGCCCGGAACCGAGGCGGTGGCCCCGCTGGACCGCGCCCGGGGCGTCACCCGGCTCTTCCAGGACGTGGTGGAACCGGCGGCGGCCGTGCTGTGCGCCGCGGCGCTCACCCTGCTGTGGTTCCTGACGCCGTCGCCCGCCAAACGCCGGCTGATCCCGCTGGGCTGGGTGCCGGCCGCGGCCGGCTCGCTCCTGGCGCTCACCGTGCTCGTGCTGCGGCTCGTGCTGGGCGACACGCTGTTCGGCACCCCGGCCTCGTGGCCGCCGACGGCCTCGGGGCTGCTCGCCGACGTCCAGGCCGCCGCGCTGGACCGGTTGCTGACCACCGCCGTCGTCGTCGCGGTGATCCTGCTCGCCGCGGGCGCCCTGCTGATCACCGTCGGCTGGGTCCGGCAGACCAGGCCCGGCGTGCCGGTCCTCACCGATCCGCGGCACGTTCCGGCCCTGACCTTCACCGTCACCGCCGTGGCCCTCGTCGGGACCATGCTGGCGCCGGTGGCGATCACCGGTTCCTCGCCGCGCATCTGCCAGGGCAGCGCCGAGTTGTGCGACGCCCGCTACGACGAGATCGCCCAGCTCGCGTCGCACAACGCGATGGCGACTACGGCCGACCGCTTCATCGGCCCCCTTCAGGACCCGGACATCCTCGGCCAGCTGGGCGCGGGTTCGCGGGTCCTGCTGCTCGACACCCACCGCTGGGAGCGGCCCGAGGAGGTCGCGGAGCGGTTGAGCACCTCGGACTTCTCCCCCGCCGAACGCCGCCGGCTGACCACGATCCTGAAGCGGGTGAACCCGCCCCACCCGGGCCTGTGGCTGTGTCACTCGGTGTGCGGCGCCGGGGCCCTCGAACTGGAGCCGACGCTGCGGCAGATCGGTGAGTGGCTGCGCGACAACCCCACGGAGGTCGTCACCCTGATCCTCCAGGACGGCGTGGACGCGCAGGCCACCCAGGATGCCTTCGCCCGGGCCGGGCTGTCGGACCTGCTCCACGAGCCTGACCCGGACCCGGACCGCCCGTGGCCGAAGCTCGGGGACATGATCGACAGCGGTCGGCGACTGGTCGTCTTCGCGGAGCAGGCGGACGGTCCCGCGCCCTGGTACCGGAACCTCTACCGGTACGGCATGGAGACGCCCTTCGCCTTCCGCAGCCCGGACGAGATGTCCTGCCTGCCGCACCGGGGCGGCTCGGACAAGCGGCTGTTCCTGCTGAACCACTTCGTCACGGCCGGCGGCGGGCTGCGGCTCGACGCCGGGGTCGTCAACTCCCGGCAGCGGGTACTGGAGCGGGCGCACACCTGTGAACGGCAGCGCGGCAGACCGGTCAACTTCATCGCGGTGGACTACGCGACGATCGGCGACGCGATCGGCGCGGTGAACGAACTCAACGCCGAACGCCTGGAGGACGACACCCGCGTCCCCGTCGAGCGCACGCCCGGGCGGCTCCCGGGCGCGGCGGAAGCCCGGCGACGCGGTGGTGCTCCGCGCCGCCGGGCCCGCTCCCGCTGACCGGCTCCCCTGGTCCGCCTACTGGTTGATCCTGAACTGGGAGCCGGGTTCGATCCGGACGTCGCCCTCGGCCGAGTTGGTGATCGTGACGTCGGTCAGGGTGGCGCTGCCGCGGGCGCCGCCCATCGCGAGGATGCCGGAGCCGTTGTTCGACCTGTCGATGCGGACGTCCTCGATCCTCACGTCCGGCGTCGCGCCGCCGCCCGTCTTGAACTGGATGCCGTCGTAGGTCGAGTCGAGGATCTCGGTGTCCCGGATGGTCACGCCGGGGATGTCCTGGCCCTGCGCGAAGAGGGTGATGGCGCCGAACTCCTGTGCCTCGCCCCAGAAGGCGCCGCCCGTGCGGTGCAGGGCGTTGCCCGCGAGAAGGGTCTGCCCGGAGAAGGGCAGCGGGTCGTGGTCGGTGGCGAGCATGATGCCGGGGTAGTTCATGGTGTCGGAGACGACGTTGTTCTCGACGGTGTTGCCGTAACCGCCGTACACCGCGATGCCGTTGGCCCGCCACGGGAGCTGGATCGTGTTGTTGCGGAAGTGGTTGTCGTGGCCGATGTCCACGGACGGGTCCTTCACGTACTTGTTGGCCCAGACCGCGAGCGAGTCGTCGCCGGTGGTGCGGAAGGAGGAGTCGCAGACCGTGGAGTTGCGGGTGCCGTTGGAGAAGTTGATGCCGTCGGCGTAGGTGTCGCGGATGCGCATGCCCGTGAACTGCAGGCCGTCGCCGGGGCCCCACAGCTCGGGGATGTTCGAGTAGTCGCGGCCGACCCAGACACCGACGTTGGCGTGCTCGATCCACACGTTGCTGATCTTGGTGTCCTTGCCGAAGCGGCCGTTGAGCCCGACGCCGCCCTCGGCGTTGCCGTCGCCGCCGCGGATGGTGCCCGAGCCGAAGACGGCGAGATCCGAGATCCGCGTGTTGCCGTCGATGTCGAAGCCGAAGTTGCCCTCGTGCGGGTGGTTGATGCCGCCGGCCTCGTGCGGCGGGGTCAGCGTGTAGAGCTGGGAGTGCCACATGCCGGCGCCGCGGACGGTGACGTCGTGGATGCCGACCTGGTTGTACTGGCCGCGGTCGAGCGGGTCGTCGGTGAGGATCTTCTGTTCCTGGCGCCACTGCCCGGCGGGGATCCACACGCAGTCGATCCTCCCGTTCTGGTCGTCGGTGACGGCGCGCTGGATGGCGTCGGTGTCGTCGAGCCCGTCGCCGGGGACGGCCCCGTACTCGGTGATGGAGGTGCACTCGGCGGGCTTGGTCTTGGCGGGGGCGACCTGCTCCAGGTCGATCAGGTCGATGACGTAGAAGGCGGCCGAGTCGCCCGCGTCGCGCTGGAGGCGGAACTCGGTGCCTTGCGGGAAGGTCCGGTCGAGCAGCGCGTGGGACTCGTCGAAGAGGCGGCGGGCGTCGCCGCCGGGCCGGTTGGTGAGGCCCTCGGGGTCGTCGGTGCTGCCGTAGAGCCAGCTGTGCTTGGACGACAGGTTGAGCTTGCGCACGAACTGTCCGTCGGCGTAGAGGCTGATGGTGGCCTCGGCTCCGCCGCCGCCCGGGGCGTCGGGGATGGAGTTGCGCACCACGATGGAGTTGGTGGGTGTGGTGGAGGTGAACTCGACGTACTCGCCGGTCGAGTCGAGCCGGACGGACTCGCGGCCCGAGGACTCGGTGCCGAAGTCGGTGTGCCCGAAGGTCCGCTTGGCGTCGGTGGTCAGCAGGGTGCCGTCGTACCGGCCGTCCTCCGCCTCGTACTCGGTGTACGGCACGGCGGCGCCGCGTCCGACGACGAGGGGCTTGGCGAGCACGTTGTTGTTCTCGTTGGTCTCGGCGATCCGGGCGGTGGCGTCGGCGGTGGCGGTGAGGGTGACCCCGCCGCTCGTCGCCTTCCAGGTGCCGCTGATCGGCACGTTCACCGTGGCGCCGGCCGCGACCTGCCCGGTGGTGCCGTCCAGGGTGGTGGAGCCCGCCTGGACCCGGGTCACCGAGCCCGCCTCGGCGGCGCCGGTGCCTCGGTTGTGCACGGCGACGGTGAAGGAGACCTCGGCGCCCACCGCCGGGTTGGCCGGGTTGGTGGTGAGGGAGCGCACCTCCAGGTCGGGTCCGGGCGCCCGGTCGACGACGAGGCGGTCGGTGGCCGAGCGGCTGTTGTTGGTGTCGTCCAGTTCGGCGACGGTGTCGCGCGGGTCGGCCACGGCGGCGACCGCGTAACTCCCGGCCGCGTGGGTGCCGGTGGCGACGGCGACCTCGGCGGACTCGCCGGGGTCGAGCGCGGGGACCGCGGCGCTGCCGGCCGCCCGGCCCTCGACGGTGACCTCGGTGGTGGTCGCGGCCGAGGCGGCGGTGCCGGCGTTGCGGACCGTGGCGTTGACGGTGACCTCGTCGCGCTCGTTCGGCGCGGCGGGCGACCAGTCGAGGCCGGTGACCGTGAGGTCGGGCGCGGGTGCGGCGCTGCCGAGGACCTGGAACTCGGCGACCTGGCCGCCGGGGGCGCCGGTGTTGGAGAAGAAGCGGAGCCGTACGTCGGAGACCCGGCCGCCGACCGGGATGCTCACCGCGTTGTCCTGTCCCGGGCTGAAGGCGTAGTCGGCACGCTCGCGCAGCGAGGTGAAGCCGCTCTCGCCCCGGGCCCGGCCGAGCACCTGGATGCTCTGGGTACGGGCGGACCACACCGGGTCCGGGTTGAGTTTGACCACGACACCGCTGACATCGGCGTCGGCGCCGAGCTTGACGGTGAGGTCGGCCGGGTTGCCGGCGGCCTCCCAGTAGGTGGAGGTGGAGTCGTCGGTGGCGTTGGCGGCGACGTAGTTCTGGGTCGTGGAGGTGGCCTCGGCCGGTTTGTTGCGGGCGAGGTTGGTGCCGGTGGGCGGCGGGCCGGTGTCGACGTCGTCGGCGTACACCTCGACCTCGGCCAGTTGCGCGGCGTTCCAGCCGGTGTTCGCGGTGATGTCGACGCGGACGTAGCGGGCTTCGGAGGGTGAGTCGAGGTCGATGGCGACGGTGCCCGCCTGCGCCGGGCCGAACGCCCGTCCGTCCGAGGCGTCCAGGCTGTGGAACGCGGCGCCGTCGGTGCTGCCCCGCAGGGAGAGCGTCTGGGTCCGGCTCTCCCAGCCGGCGGGCAGTTTGAGCACCACCCGGTCCACCTCGCGGGCGGTGCCGAGGTCGACCTGCAGCCACTGCGGGAAGGAGCCGGCCGGTCCCTCCCAGTAGGTGGCCTGCTGTCCGTCGGTGGCGTTGCCGGCCGGGTAGGCGCCGTGCGAGCCGCCTGCCTTCGCGGGGCGTCCGAGGGCCAGATTGACGTCGGCGGCGGCCGTCACCGGCGCCGAAGCCGCCCGCGCGGTGGCGGCGAGGGGCAGGGGCAGCAGTCCGGCCGTCATCAGCCCGGCGACGGCGGCGCCCGTGAGCGTCCGTCGGCCGAGAGATCTCCGTCTCATGGGGTCCTCTGTTCCGTGGGGAGTCGGGGAGGGCGCGACGGTCCGGCAGTTGGGGAAGGAGGCACAAGCACCGACTCTGCGCGCCAATTGAGCAGGACAGTCGATTCTTTGCGGAAAGTGCGTCATCAGGTTTCTAGCGCGTCACTGGTTTGTCAACGGTCGCGGTTGAGGCGGGAGTTGGCACGCAAACGACTTGCGTTGCTTGCGAAGCGCTTGCGGACCTCATGAACTGGCGACAAGGGGTCGATGGCCGCCGTCCGGACGGTTCGAAGTCCGCAAGGCGCGCAAGTCGTGCACAGGTTGAAGCAACAGCCGTGACAAACACGAAGGCCGGCTCGACGCCCGAGGGCGTCGAGCCGGCCTTCGCCGGTACGGGGTCCCCGGTCGCGGGGACGGCGGATCAGTCCGTGCCGGACTCCATCGCGGCGCGGTCCAGCAGCTCGTCGTCGGCGGAGACCTCGCCGCGGGAGGCGATGGCCTGCGCGCCGCCCTCCGGCATGGCGCCGATCAGCCCGGTCGCGGCGGCCTGGGCGGCACCGATGGCCGGGTTGGCGGTGCCGATGAGACCGAGGCCGGCGTACTGCTCCAGCTTGGCGCGGGAGTCGGCGATGTCCAGGTTGCGCATGGTCAGCTGGCCGATCCGGTCCACCGGGCCGAACGCGGAGTCCTCGGTGCGCTCCATGGAGAGCTTGTCCGGGTGGTAGCTGAACGCCGGGCCCGTGGTGTCGAGGATCGAGTAGTCCTCGCCGCGCCGCAGCCGGAGGGTCACCTCGCCGGTGACCGCCGAGCCGACCCAGCGCTGCAGGGACTCGCGGATCATCAGCGACTGCGGGTCCAGCCACCGGCCCTCGTACATCAGCCGGCCCAGGCGACGCCCCTCGGTGTGGTACTGGGCGAGGGTGTCCTCGTTGTGGATGGCGTTGACCAGGCGCTCGTAGGCCGCGTGCAGCAGGGCCATGCCGGGCGCCTCGTAGATGCCGCGGCTCTTGGCCTCGATGATCCGGTTCTCGATCTGGTCGGACATGCCCATGCCGTGCCGGCCGCCGACGGCGTTGGCCTCCATGACGAGGTCGACGGCGGAGGCGAACTCCTTGCCGTTGATCGTCACCGGGCGGCCCTGGTCGAAGCCGATGGTCACGTCCTCGGGCGCGATCTCGACCGCCGGGTCCCAGAACCGCACGCCCATGATGGGCTCCACGGTCTCCACGCCGGTGTCCAGGTGCTCCAGCGTCTTGGCCTCGTGGGTGGCGCCCCAGATGTTGGCGTCGGTGGAGTAGGCCTTCTCCGTGGAGTCCCGGTAGGGCAGGTCGTGGGCGACCAGCCACTCCGACATCTCCTTGCGGCCGCCGAGCTCGGTCACGAAGTCCGCGTCCAGCCACGGCTTGTAGATCCTGAGCTGCGGGTTGGCGAGCAGGCCGTACCGGTAGAACCGCTCGATGTCGTTGCCCTTGAACGTGGAGCCGTCGCCCCAGATCTGGACGTTGTCCTCGAGCATCGCCCGGACGAGGAGGGTGCCCGTGACGGCACGGCCCAGCGGCGTGGTGTTGAAGTAGGCGCGTCCGCCCGAGCGGATGTGGAACGCCCCGCAGGTGAGCGCGGCCAGCCCCTCCTCGACCAGCGCCGCGCGGCAGTCGACCAGGCGCGCGACCTCGGCGCCGTACGTCTTCGCGCGGTCGGGCACCGAGGCGATGTCGGGCTCGTCGTACTGGCCGATGTCGGCGGTGTACGTGCAGGGCACGGCGCCCTTGTCACGCATCCACGCGACCGCGACCGAGGTGTCGAGGCCGCCCGAGAAGGCGATACCGACGCGCTCGCCGGTGGGGAGGGAGGTGAGGACCTTGGACATAGGAAGAGTATGCATGATTACGCATGACCATGCAAAGCCCCGCCCTCCTCGGGATCCGGGATCCTCTTCCTCACCCGGTCGGCAGCGCCACGTACTGCGGACCGCGACGGCGCTCACCATCGCCCGGCTCACCCACCCCACGCCCTGGGAGCGCACCGCCCACCGCAACGCCCTGCGCGACCTGGTCGAGCGGCGGCACCGCTCCGCCGCGGACGCGCGGGCCCGCGTGGCGGCCCTGGGCCTGCCCGCGGAGCACGCGCGGTTCGTCGCCGTCCTCGCGGACCTGCCGTCCGGGCAGGACAGCGGGGCGGCCGAGGCCCGGCTCTCCGAGGAGCTGACCGGGACGGGGGTGAGGGCCCTCGTCGGGCTGCTGTCCCCCGCCCGCCTCGGCGTGCTGCTGGCGCTGCGCCCCTCGCGTCCGTGGCGCGAGGCCGTCGAGCGGGTGAGCCGCTGTGCCCTGGACGCGGTTCCCGGCGCGACGGTGAGCGTGGGCGCACCGGCCGGGGAACTCGCCGACGTGGCGCGCTCGTTCGGCGAGGCGGCCCGGGTGGCCGAGGCCACCGAACCCGGCCGGGCCCTCCCGTCCGGCCGCTCCTACCGCGAGCGGTCCGACATCGGGCTGCGTCGCCTGCTGTACGCGCTGCGCGACGACCTCCGCGTCCGGGACTACGCGGAACGGCGGCTGGGCCCGCTGCTCGACCACGACGCCCGGCACGGCACCGACCTCGTGGCGACCCTGCGCGGCTACCTGGACGCCGCGGGGAACAAGACGGTGGCCGCCCGCTCGGCCGGCCTCTCCCGTGAGACGGTCTACCAGCGGCTGCGCACCATCGAGCGGCTGCTCGGCCGGGACCTCGAGTCCGGCGAGCAGCGCACCGAACTGCACGTGGCCCTGCACGCCGTCGACGCGCTGCGGGCCCGCCCGACCGCTCGCCCAGGAGGGGGACCGATGAGTTCTTCCCCTGCCCCGGGTCGTAGCGGTGGAGACCGACCGGACACCGAACGTTGAGGAACCTCGCATGCGTACTCTGATCAGCACCGCCTTCATCTCGCTCGACGGGGTCGTGGAGGCCCCGGGCGGCGAGCCCGGTTACCGGAACTCCGGGTGGACCTTCAAGCTGGTGGACTTCCTGCCCGAGGCGTACGAGATCAAGGGCCGGGAGCAGGGCGAGGCCGCGGCGCTGCTCCTCGGCCGGGTCAGCTACGAGGCGTTCAGCCCGGTGTGGCCGGACATGGCGGAGTTCCCGGAGTACCGGACGATGCCGAAGTACGTCGTCTCCACCACCCTCGCCGAGGACGACCTGGTGACGAACTGGGGCGAGACGACGATCCTGCGCTCGCTCGACGAGGTCGCCGCGCTGAAGGAGACCGAGGGCGGTCCGATCATCGTCCACGGCAGCGCGGCCCTGAACCGGAGCCTGTCGGACGCCGGCCTGATCGACCGCTACCACCTGCTGGTGTTCCCGCTGCTCCTCGGTGCGGGCAAGCGGCTCTTCGGCGACACGGACAAGGACGCCCAGAAGCTGAGGCTCGTCGAGCACGAGGTGTACGCCAACGGCATCCAGAAGAACGTCTTCGACGTCGTGCGCTGAGCCACGCGGCGAGCGGTGGTGCCGGGGCCGTGGACCCGGGACCACCGCTCACCCTGTGCCGGCGACTCAGACGCCCTCGACGGCCTCCTGCGTCTTCTGCGTCTTCTGCGTGAACACCGCGTGCAGCCGCCTGGTGTGGTCGACCAGCCGTTGCGGTCCGGTGAGCGCGACCGTCGCCGTCAGCCGCGGTTCGGTGCTGGACGCGGCGAACCGCAGCTCCAGCTCGCCCGGTTCGACGATCCGGCGGCCGTCGCGGCCGGTGAAGGAGGCGAGGTCGGCCGGGACCTCGACGCGCACCCTGCGGGCCTCGCCGGGGGCCAGCGGCACCCGCGTGTAGCCGATCAGGCGCTGCACCGGCTGGACGACGGAGGCGACCGGGTCGTGCAGGTACAGCTGCACCACCTCGGTGCCGTGGCGTGCGCCGGTGTTGCGGACGGTGAGCTCCAGCGCGAACGCTCCGTCGGTGGGCGCCTGCTCGGTGTGCGTTTCGAGCTCGCTCCAGGCGAACGTGGTGTACGTGAGCCCGTGCCCGAAACCGAAGGCCGGTGACGGGTCGATGTTGGACACCTCGCTGGCCTGGGCGAGCCGCGCCCCCAGATAGGTGGTCGGCTGGGCACCCGCTCCGCCGGGCACGCTGACGGGCAGCCTTCCCGAGGGGCTGGTGCGCCCGCTGAGCACACCGGCGATCGCCGCGGTGCCCTCCTCGCCGGGGAAGAACGACTGCACGATCGCGGCGGACTCGGCGACGGCGCGGCCCAGCGCGTAGGGCCGTCCGGCGAGCAGGACCGTGACCACCGGTGTGCCGGAGTCGAGCAGCGCGTCGAGGAGCTGCTGCTGCGCGCCGGGCAGCGCGAGGGACTCGGCGTCGCAGCCCTCGCCGCTGGTGCCGCGGCCGAACAGGCCCGCGCGGTCGCCCAGGACGGCGACGACGACGTCCGCCCCGCGGGCCGCGTCCTGCGCCTCACCGATGCCGGACAGCTCGCCGTCGTCGACGCCGGTGCCGCGGGCGACGGTGATCTCCGCGTCGGGGAACTCGGCGGTCAGGGTGTCGTGCAGGGTGGGCAGGTCGATGCCGACCGGGACCTCCGGGTGCCGCACCCCCACGTGACGCGGGAAGGAGTAGCAGCCGAGCACCGCGGTCGCCTCGGTGGCGTTGGGGCCGACCAGGGCGATGCGGCGGGGCCGGGTGAGCGGCAGGGTGCCGTCGTTGGTGAGCAGGACGACCGCCTTCTCGGCGATCTCGCGGGCCAGTTCCCGGTTCTCGGGCCGGTCCAGGTCGATGCTCCCGCGCAGCGCCTCGGGGTCCGCGAGGTCCACCCCGTCGAGCGCGGGCGGGACCGGGCTCCAGTCCGGGTCGAGCAGGCCGAGTTCCGCCTTCTGGGCGAGGACGCGGCGCAGCGCCCGGTCGATGAGGGCCTCGGGGATCCGGCCCTCGGTGACCGCCTCGACGAGGGGTGCGCCGAACGTCTTGACGGTGGGCAGCTCGACGTCGACGCCCGCCTTCAGCGCGGCGCCCGCGGCGTCGGCCCAGTCGGCGGCGACGCCGTGCAGGGTCTTGAGGAAGGCGATGCCGAAGTAGTCGGCGACGACGGTCCCTTCGAAGCCCCAGGTGTCCCGCAGCAGCCCGGTCAGCAGCGTCTCGTCGGCTGCGGCGGGCACCCCGTCGAGGTCGGTGTAGGCGTGCATGACGGAGCGGGTGCCGCCCTCGCGGACGGCCATCTCGAACGGCGGCAGCAGGACGTCGGCCCGCTCGCGGACGCCCACGGACGAGGGGGCGAGGTTGCGGCCGGCGCGGGAGGCGGAGTAGCCGACGAAGTGCTTGAGGGTGGCGACGATCCCGGCGGACTCCAGGCCCTGCACGTACGCGCTGCCGATGGTCCCGACGAGGTAGGGGTCCTCCCCGATGGTCTCCTCCACCCGGCCCCAGCGGGCGTCGCGGACCACGTCGAGGACGGGGGCGAGGCCCTGGTGGATGCCGAGGGAACGCATGTCGCGGCCGATGGCGGCGGCCATCCGGCGCACCGCGTCCGGGTCGAAGGTGGCGCCCCAGGACAGCGGGACGGGGTAGGCCGTGGCGCCCCAGGCGGCGAAGCCGGCCAGGCACTCCTCGTGCGCCACGGCGGGGAGGCCGAAGCGGCTCGCCGAGGTGATGCGGGCCTGGGTGCGCATGAGCGAGAGCGCGCCGATCGCGGGGTCGACGGGCACGGTGCCGAAGGGGCGGGTGAGCTGGCCGAGGCCGGCGGGGACGAGCGCGTCGAGGTCGACGAGCTCCTCCATGTCGTGCTGGTGCGGGGCGACTTCGCCGCCCTGGTCGGAGGCGCCGACCCACACTCCGTACAGCTGGGCGATCTTCTCCTCGAGGGTCATGGCGGCGACGAGCGCGTCGACTCTGGCGGCGACGGGGCGGGTCGGGTCGTTCCAGAGGGGGATTTCGGGGGTGGTCTCTACGGCCACGTCGGCAGTCACTTTCCTCCGACACCCATCAGCCCCTGGACCAGGGCGCGACGGGCGAACAGGTAGACGAGCAGGATGGGCACCATGGACAGCACCACGGCTCCCAGCAGACCGGGGATGTCGATGCCGTGCGCGGTCTGGAAGTTGTACAGACCGAGGGTGACCACCTTGGTGGACTCGGACTGGGTCAGCACGAGCGGGAACAGGAAGCCGTTCCACGCCTGGAGCGCGGAGAACACCACGATCGTGGACAGTCCCCCGCGCGACAGCGGCACGACGAGCTGGAAGAACATGCGCCGCGGGCTCGCGCCGTCCATCGCCATGGCCTCGTAGAGCTCCGGGGAGATGTCGCGCATGGCGCCGCTGAGGATGAGCGCGGACATCGGGAGGCAGAACGCGGCCGTGGGCAGGATGACGCCGAGCAGGTTGTCGTACAGCCCGGCCTCGCTGATCAGGTAGAACATCGGCACGATCACGGCCTGGGCCGGGATGGCGAGGCCGAGCAGGAACAGCCGGAAGATCGCCGAGGTGGCCCGGCCGCGGCTGCGGACGATCGCGTAGGCGAGCGGCGGGACCAGCAGCAGCACGATGCCGATCACGCAGGCGGTGACGACGAGCGTGTTGAGGAAGTACTGGCCGAAGCCCGAGTCGAAGGCGCCGGTGAAGTTGTCCAGCGTGAAGCTGTCCGGGAGCGAGACCGGGCCGTTCTCGGCGTAGTCCTGGCGGGTGCGCAGGGTCGCGGCGAGCAGCACGAACAGCGGCAGTCCGACGAGGAAGAGCCAGACGAGCGAGCCGACGCCGGCCACGTAGTTGGGTCGGCGCCTCATGACACACCCTCCATGGAGCTGCGCATCTTGTCGTAGCCGGAGACCCGGACGACGACCAGCGAGATGATCGTGGCCGCGACGACCAGGGCCAGGGCGATCGCGGAGCCGATGCCGTAGTCGAAGCTCTTGAAGGCCTTGTCGTACATGTAGTAGGCGCTGATGGTGGTGTCGGTGCCGGGGCCGCCCTGGGTCAGGATGAGGACGGTCTCGAACGTGGTCAGACCGCCGACGATCATCATGATCATCGAGGTGATCATGGAGGTGCGCAGCTGCGGCAGGGTGATGTGGAAGAACTGCCGGTAGCGGCCCGCCCCGTCGATCTCCGCCGCCTGGTACAGCACCTGCGGGACCGCGCGGGCGGCGCCCTGGTAGATCAGCGTGTGGAACGGGGTGAACTGCCACGTGCTGACGAAGGCCAGCACCCCGATGGCGGTGGTCTGTTCACCGAAGAGGTTGCCGTCGCCGAAGAGCCAGCTCGCCTCGGCCGGGATGCCGAAGTTCGGGTCGAGCAGCGCCCGCCACAGCACGGACACGGCCGTCGCGGACAGCAGCAGGGGGATGAAGTAGATGACCGACAGGACGGCGCGGTTGCGCTGGTGACCGGCGGCCCAGACGCCGAGCAGGATGCTCAGCGGTGTTTGCAGGACCACGCCGAGCGCGGTCAGCAGCAGGGTCAGCCAGATGCTCTTGAGCATCACCGGGTCGTCCATGAGGCGCGACCAGTTGTCCGTGCCGACGAACTCGGGCGAACTGATGCCGTCCCAGGTCATGAAGGACAGCACCGCCACCATGATCAGCGGGACGATCGCGAAGAGGAAGAAGAACACTGCGGCGGGCACCGCCCAGCCGAAGCCGGGGCGGCCCACCGTCGTCGCGGACGAGGCGGGCGGCCGCCGCCGGGACTCCTTGCGGGGTCCGGCGGCGGGCCGAGCGCTCGTGAGGTGTGTGGTCATGAGCCGTTCGTCACTCGGTCGGGAGGGCCTGCATGGCCTTGATGAAGCCGTCCGTGTCGAGCTGTCCGTTGAAGAACTGCTGGATGGCCTTGTGCAGGTCCGAGCTGGCCTTCTGCGGGTACGCCTGGTCCCAGGACAGCTGGAAGGACGGGGCCTTGGAGACGAGGTCGTACTGGAAGCGCGAGTACTCGGGGGTGCCGGAGCTGTCGATGAACTTGTCGGTGTTGGTGGTGGTCGGCAGATTGCCGATGTCCAGCTGCGCCTTGACGAACTCGTCGGAGTACATGAGCTTCAGGAACTCGGCGACCGCCTCGGGGTGCTTGGTCTTCTTCATCACCGAGTAGTAGTTGTTGGTGTTGCCGGCCACGTCGGCCGGGTCGCCCTTGCCGCCCTCGACGGTCGGGAAGGCCGTGTAGCCGAGGTCCTTCTCGGCGAACTCCTTGTGGTCCGTGAGCTGCTGGGAGTAGTACCAGGAGCCCATCAGCTCGAAGCCGGCCTTGCCGGAGGCCACGAGCTGGACCGAGCCGCCGTTGGTGTACTTGACGGAGTCGTAGTTCTTGCCGAAGGCGCCGGCGTCGACGAGCTCCTTGATCGTGTCCAGGGCCTTCTTGCTGTCGGCGCTCTCCCAGGCGCTCTTGTCGCCGCCGACGGCCTTGGCGAACAGTTCCGGACCGGCTATGCGGTCGTAGAGGTACTGGAACCACATCTGGGTGGGCCAGACGTCGCCGCCGCCGAGCGCGATCGGGGTGACGCCCGCGTCCTTGAGCCTGCCCACCGCGGCGAGCAGCTCGTCCCAGGTCTTCGGCGGCTGGACGCCCGCGTCCTGGAGGACCTTCTTGTTGTGGAACAGCAGGACCGGCTGGGTGCCGCGCATCGGGACGCCGTACGGCTTGCCGTCGACGGCGGCACTCTGGAAGACGGACGGCAGGAACTTCTTCTCCAGGTCCGGGTTCTTCTTGATGAAGTCGTCGAGCGGCAGCAGCAGGTCCGCCTTGACGAACGGCTTGATGCTGCCCCCGCCCCAGTTGAAGAAGACGTCCGGGGCCTGGGGGGTGTTGATGATCGTCTGGAGCTTCGTCTGGTAGTCGGCACCGGGGATGGTGTCGAGCACCGCCTTGACGTCGGACGTCATGTTGAAGGTGTCGACGATCTGCTGTTCGACCTTGTTGCTGGCGTCCCCGTAGACCAGGACATGGATCTTGCCGTCACCCGACGACGCCCCGCCGTCCCCGTCACCGCAGGCCGACAGGCTCAGCGCCAGGGCGAGCGTCGCACCGGTGGCGACCAGTCTGGGCAAGCGCGCACGTGTCTTCATCGTTCGCCTTTCGAAAGTTTCGGCGCCATCACCGAAAGTCCATGCTGGTCGGACAGTAAAGTGAGACCGGATTTCTGGTCAATGGCCGTGCAGCTGCCGACTCAAAACGTTATGGACCGCATGGCCTATCCTTCCGGCATGCACGATGAAGTTGAGGTGAGCGCCAGGGTGACCCTGGCTGAGGTGGCGAAAGAGGCAGGGGTCTCGCCTCCGACAGTTTCGAAGGTCCTCAACGGTCGTTCGGATGTCTCCCCCTCCACCCGGGCCAGGGTGGAGCGGCTCCTCGAACTGCACGGCTACCGCCGCCGTACCGCGGGCCCACCGCGCTCGCCGCTGGTCGAACTCGTCTTCCACGAGCTGGACAGCGTCTGGGCGATGGAGCTGGTCCGGGGTGTCGAGGACGTGGCCAAGGCCAACTGGACCGAGGTCGTGCTCACCCGGAGCGGTACCCGGCACGCGCCCGCGCCGGACTGGATCGAAGGCGTGCTCCGGCGCAGACCGCTGGGCGTCGTGCTGGTCTTCTCCACGCTCCCCGCGGAGGTCAAGCACCGGCTGCGGGCCTGGAACATCCCCTTCGTCATCGTCGACCCGGCCGGCGACCCCGACCCCGACGTCCCCTCCGTCGGCTCCGCCAACTGGGCCGGCGGGCTGGCGGCCACCCGCCACCTCACCGATCACGGACACGAACGCGTCGCGATCATCACCGGGTTCGAGGACATGCTGTGCTCCCTGGCCCGGCTCGACGGCTACCGCTCGGCGATGACCATGGCGGGCCTGCCGAGCGACCCGGCCCTGATCCGGTACGGCGACTACAGCGTGCAGAGCGGCTTCGAGCACGGCATGGACCTGCTCGCCGGCCCCGGGCGGCCCACGGCGGTCTTCGCGGGCAGCGATCTCCAGGCGCTCGGTGTGCTGGAGGCGGCCCGGGTCAGCGGACTGAGGGTCCCTCAGGACCTCTCGGTCGTCGGTTACGACGACGTGCCGCTGGCCCAGTGGTCGAGCCCGCCGCTGACCACCGTCCACCAGCCGCTGCGGCACATGGCCGAGGAGGCCACCCGCATGCTGTTCCGCCCGGACGACCCCGGCCGGGCCGGGCGGCGCATCGAGCTGGCGACCCATCTCGTCGTACGGCAGAGCACGGCGCCACCGGGCGGAGCGGCGCGGACGCCCGGCGGCGCACCTGGCTGACGAGGACGGGCGCGGCGCCTACCGGCCGGGATCGGCAGGCACGTCGGACGCCTCGGGCGCGTCGGGCACCCCTGTCATGCGCTCGTCGTAGCCGGTGGCGGGACCGACGACGCGGCCGGCGGCCCACCAGTTCTCCCGGGCCGGGTGCGCGCCCGGCGAGGACGCGCCGCGGACCTGGCCGGCCGACGCGCGAGTCCGGGAACCAAGGCGCCAACCTCCTGCGTATCAGGTCGGTGTCTGGGAAGATCTGCGGAGTCGGGCGACAGGGGGGCCGATGGAAGCACTGAAGGCTGGGGATCCGGACCGCATAGGCGCATACCGGCTCGTGAGCCGGCTCGGCTCCGGCGGCATGGGACAGGTGTTCCTCGGACGGTCGGCGGGCGGAAGACCCGTGGCCGTCAAGGTGATCCGCCCGGAGTACGGGGCCGACGCCGCATTCCGGCGGAGCTTCGCCCGGGAGGTCGAGGCGGCCCGGCGGGTCGGCGGCTTCTTCACCGCACAGGTCGTCGACGCCGACCCGGACGCGGAACGCCCCTGGCTGGTCAGTGCCTTCGTGCCCGGCCCCTCGCTGCACGCGGTGGTGAGCGAGCACGGCGGGCTGCCGACCCGGGCGCTGCGGGTCCTGGCGGCCGGTCTGGCCGAGGGGCTCGACGCCATCCACCGGTGCGGCCTCGTGCACCGCGACCTCAAACCGGGCAACGTCATCGTGGCGGCCGACGGACCGCGGGTCATCGACTTCGGCATCGCACGGGCGCTGGAGGCCTCGTCGCACACGGTCAGCGGCGTCGTCGCGGGCACCCCCGCCTACATGTCGCCCGAACAGGCGCGTGGGGACCGCGGGATCGGTCCGGCCAGCGACGTGTTCGCCCTCGGTTCGGTGCTGACCTTCGCCGCCACCGGGCGCGCCCCGTTCGGTGACGGGCATCCCGCGGCGATGCTCTACCGGATCGTCCAGGAGGAGCCGGACCTCGCCCTGGTCGATCACGAACTGCGCGGCCTGGTCGCCGCCTGCCTGGCCAAGGACCCGGACAGCCGCCCCACCGCGGCCGGCATCCTCGACTCCCTCTCCGACGACGCAGGGACGGACCATTGGGTCCCGCCCGCGATCACCCGCATGATCAGCGACTTCGAGGCCGCACACGGCGTCGGCGCCGACGGGGAGGAAGACGCGGCGGCAGACGGCACGACGGTCGCGAAGCCGTCCGCCGCCGACACGAAGCCCTACGAGGCCGGCGCCGCACCCGACGCCCCGCCCCCTTCTCCGCACCGGCGGCGCGGACTTGCCCGGCTGATCCCCACCGGCCGCAGGAACGGCCGCGGCACCCCGGAACACGCGGGCCCGGCCGCCCCGGACCCGCGCTCCCTCGCGCAGGGCTGGAACGGCCTCGCCTGGGGGGAGGACGTCGCCGACTTCCGGGCGAGGTTCCCGGGGGCGGCGCAGGAGAACGGCGAGTGGTGGGTCACGGGACAGGGCCCCGAGACGTTCTGCGGGGTCACGATGGACACCCAGTACGCCTTCAACAAGCGCGGCCGGTTGTGCCTGATCGCCTTCTATCCCGATCCCGGGGACCGGGAGCGCCTTCCCCTGTCGGTCCTGGAGACGCTGGGCGCGCCGGACGGCACGGCGACCCGGTGGACCAGGGGCAAGGTCGTCGTGGACGTGAAGGTGGCGGGCGTGGCGGCCACCATGACCCACACCGGGTTCGCCGACCACTGAGGAACCAGTTCGCGGCTGACATGCGAAGACCAGCAGGACCGGCCCGCACAAGCCCGCGCCGTAGCGGTGGACAGTGGCCGGATGATGGTGATCGACAGGCATTTCGTGCGCACCATCGGTCGGGCCGCCGCCGAGGGCCCGCTCACCCGCAGGAGTGATGGCCGGTCGCGGCGCATCCGGCGTCCACGCAGCCGGTTAAGTGTGGAGGACTGAGCCTTCGTCCACGCACCACTGCGCCAGGAGTGACGCCATGACCGTCGCGGTCGTCCTGTTCACCTCGGACCTGCGTCTGCACGATCACCCGCCTCTGCACGCCGCGCTCGAGGCGGCGGACGAGGTGGTGCCCCTGTTCGTCCTCGACGCCGGCATCCACGCGGCGGGGTTCGACGCCCCCAACCGCAGGGCCTTCCTCGCCGACTGTCTCAGCGACCTCGACTCCTCGCTGCGCCACCGCGGTGGCCGCCTCGTGGTCCGCCACGGACCGGTCGTCAGGGAGGTCCGCGCGGTCGCCGCCGAGTGCGGGGCCACCGAGGTGCACGTCGCCGCGGGCGTCACCGCGTACGCCCAGCGCCGCGAGGAACGACTGCGTGAGGGACTGGGCGAGGACGGTGTCGCGCTGCGCGTGCACGAGACGGTGATCACCGCCGTCGCCCCGGGGGCGGTGACGCCCTCGGGCTCCGACCACTTCGCGGTGTTCACTCCGTACTTCCGTCGCTGGTCGCAGGTGTCGTCGAGACAGCCCCTGGCCGCTCCGCGCACCGTGCGTGTTCCGGACGGGGTCCGCGGCGAGCCGCTGCCCGACCGCGCGGACGTGGCCGGTGCCTCGCCCGGTCTTGCGGCCGGGGGTGAAACGGCCGGGCGCGACCGGTTCGCACGGTGGTCGCGCTCCGGGCTGTCCCGTTACGAGGACCGGCACGACGACCTCGCGGACGATGCCACGTCCAGGCTTTCGCCGTATCTCCACTTCGGTGCGCTCTCCGCGCTGGAACTCGTCCACCGGGCCCGGGCGCACGGCGGGCCCGGCGCGGAGGCGTTCGTCCGCCAGGTGTGCTGGCGGGACTTCCACCACCAGGTGCTGGCGGCCCGGCCCGAGGCATCGGTGAAGGACTACCGCACCCGGCACGACCGCTGGCGTGACGAGGAGGACGCCGCCGAGGACATCGCCGCCTGGCGGGACGGACGCACGGGTTACCCGGTCGTCGACGCGGCCATGCGCCAGTTGCGCCACCAGGGCTGGATGCACAACCGGGCACGGTTGCTGGTGGCGAGTTTCCTGACCAAGACGCTGTACGTCGACTGGCGGATCGGCGCCCGGCACTTCCTGGACCTCCTCGTGGACGGCGATGTCGTCAACAACCAGCTCAACTGGCAGTGGGTCGCCGGCACCGGCACCGACACCCGCCCCCACCGCGTCCTCAATCCGCTCCTCCAGGCCAAGCGGTTCGACCCGGACGGCATCTACGTACGGCGCTGGGTCCCCGAACTCGGGAGCGTGAACGGCAGGAAGGTGCACGAACCCTGGCGCCTGGCGGCAGCGGAACGAGGGGAACTCGACTACCCGGACCCGCTCATCGACCTCGCCGACGGGCTCGCGCGCTTCAAGCACGCCCGCGGCCGTGACTGAGGGGACGCGTCGTGCGCTGGCTCTCCGGTGACCGACTGGGCCCGCACTTCCTCACGCCGGGCCAAGGCCCACCTGGTGCTGGTCCGCGATGCCTGCGCACCCTCCTGGCCCAGGCGCGGGAGACGGGCTGGACGCACCCCGCCGCCGTCACGGACTGGTCCTCGACCGCCACCGGGGACTGCTGCCCGGCACTCACCGCGTGGCCCGGCCGGTACGGCAGTTGGACCGGTTCGCCGGCCTTCCGGAGGTACGCGAACAGGAGCGTGCGCGGGGTGACACACCGCCGTGACGCTCCTGCCGTTGCGCCGGCGGGGTGAAGTCGGACCGGACCCGGCGCCGGCGCGGGCAGAAATCAGTGCATCCGCAACAGGGCACCCGGTGGAAGCAGTGGCGTGCGGACAACCAAGAGTGAGAAGGGGCTGCGCATGCCTGGACTGCCGCCGATGGTGGCCCCACCGGCCGAACGGGTCGACGACCCCCTCACCGCGACCGCCGCGGCGAACGCGGTCGGCACCGTCCTCGAACAGGTACTGGACGAACGGCTGCGTCACTCCCGTGTCGTCGACCCCGTCTTCGCACGGGAACTGGCCGGCCGTCTCGCGGCGCTGACCGCGCGGGGCGGAAAGCGGCTGCGTACCGCGTTCGCCCACTGCGGCTGGCGCGCCGCGGGCGGCTCGGGAGACGCCACGGCCGTCCTGCGCACGGGAGCCGCACTCGAACTGCTCCAGGCGTGTGCTCTGATCCACGACGACGTGATGGACGGCTCCGTGCAGCGACGAGGCGGACCGGCCCTGCACGTCGACCTGGCCCGCGGACACTGGGCAGCGGGGATGCACGGCTCGGCGGAGTCCTTCGGCACCTCGGCCGCCGTCCTGGCCGGTGACCTGGCCCTCGCCTGGGCGGACGACCTGCTGGCGGAGACGGCACTCGGTACGCCGCACGGCACGCGCCTGCACGGCGAGTGGAGGGCGATGCGCACCGAGATGGTCGCCGGGCAGTACCGCGACCTGCACGCCCAGGCGGCACGGTCCTGCGGTGTCGACGAGGCGCTGGCCATCGCCACCTTGAAGAGTGCCCTGTACACCGTCGCGCGGCCCCTCGCGCTGGGAGCGGTGCTGGCCGGAGCCGACGGGGACGCACTGGAGGCGCTGAGGGCGGCGGGCCGGTGCGCCGGGCTGGCCTTCCAGTTGCGCGACGACCTCCTGGGCGCCTTCGGCGACCCCGCGCTGACCGGGAAGCCGGCCGACGACGACCTGCGCTCCCGCAAGCTCACCTACCTGCTCGCCGTCGCCGTCCGACTCGCCGATGCCGCCGACGACCACCTGTCGGCCGCGGCACTGGCTCCGGACACGGACCCGACGACCGACAGGGCCGTCCGGCAGGTGCGGTCCGCGCTGGTGCGCACCGGTGCCCGGGACCTGGTGGAGGCGAAGATCGGGGAGCTGACGGACATGAGCCTCGCGCACTTCGACCGCTGCGGCGCACGTCCGGCCGCGCGGCACGAGTTCGCCGCGCTGATCGGGCGCGCGACGGGCGCGGTCCCGCTCCGCGCGGAGGAGGTCGCGTGAAGCGGGTGCAGGGGCCGACCGACCACGTCGTCGTGGTCGGGGCCGGGCTGTCCGGGCTGGCCTGCGCCCTGCACCTGCTGGGTGCGGGCCGCAGGGTCACCGTCGTCGAACGGGATCCCGGCCCCGGCGGCCGGGCCGGCCGGGTACGGCGGGCCGGGTACGAGATGGACACCGGTCCCACGGTGCTGACCATGCCGCAGCTGGCCGACGAGGCGTTCGCCGCCGTCGGGGACAGCCTCCACCGCCGTGTCGAACTGACGGCTCTGGATCCGGCCTACCGGGCCGGTTTCGCGGACGGTTCCTCACTCGACGTGCACACCGACGGCGAGGCGATGGAGGCCGAGGTGCGCCGCTTCGCCGGACCGGCGCAGGCGGCCGGATACCGGGATCTGCGGCAGTGGCTCGCACGTCTGTACCAGGCGCAGATGCGCCGTTTCATCGACACCAACTTCGACTCCCCCTTCCAGCTGCTGCACCCGGACCTGGCCCGGCTGGCGGCACTGGGGGGATTCGGACGGCTGGACGGTCGCATCGGCCGCTTCCTGTCCGACGAGCGCCTGCGCCGCGTCTTCTCCTTCCAGGCGCTGTACGCCGGGGTGGCCCCGGCCCGCGCGCTCGCGGCCTACGCGGTGATCGCGTACATGGACACGGTGGCCGGCGTCTGGTTCCCCAAGGGCGGCATGCACGCGCTTCCGCGCGCCATGGCCGACGCGGCGGCAGACGCCGGTGCCGATCTGCGCTGGACGGCCGAGGTGGACGCGCTGGAGCGGTCCGCGGGCCGGGTGCGGGCCGTCCGCCTGGCCGCCGGCGAGCGCATCGCCTGCGACGCCGTGGTGCTGACGTGCGAACTGCCCGCCGCCTACGGGCTGCTGGGGCGGGCACCCCGGCGTCCGGCACGGCTGCGGCACTCACCGTCGGCCGTGATCCTGCACGCGGGTACCGACCGCACCTGGCCGCACCTCGCCCACCACACCATCTCCTTCGGCGCCGCGTGGGAGCGCACCTTCGACGAGCTGACCCGTACCGGAGAACTGATGAGCGACCCTTCCCTGCTGATCACTCGCCCCACCACGAACGATCCCGACCTGGCACCGCCGGGGCACCACGTCCACTACGTCCTCGCGCCATGTCCCAACACGGACGTCGGTCCGGATGCCGCCGCCTGGCGCGACCTCGGCCCGCGCTACCGCGACAGTCTCGTCGGCGTACTGGAGAAACGTGGGCTGGAGGGGTTCGCGGAGAGCGTCCAGGAGGAGTTCCTGGTGACGCCGCTCGACTGGGACGCGCAGGGCCATGCGGCGGGCAGCCCCTTCTCGGTCTCCCACACCTTCGCCCAGACCGGCCCCTTCCGCCCGCGCAACCTCGTACGGGGGCTGGACAACGTGGTGCTCGCGGGTTGCGGGACCACCCCGGGTGTCGGCGTTCCGACCGTCCTGATCAGCGGCAAACTCGCCGCCGCGCGGGTCACCGGCGGCGCCGAGGCCCGGCCCGCCCGAACGCGTCGGTCCCCCGCGCCTTTCGCCACGGCTCCCGCCCCGGTCCCGGCAGGTGCCGATGACCCGTCGTGAACTGGACGCGGCGGGGATCACCGATCCTCTGCTGCGCGCCGCCTACACCCGGTGCCGCCGGCTCAATGCCCGCCATGGCAGGACCTACTTCCTGGCCACCCGCCTGCTGCCACTCGAACGCCGCTCCGCCGTGCACGCCCTGTACGGCTTCGCCCGCTGGGCGGACGACATCGTGGACGACCTCGACCGGCACCGCACGACCGAGGAACGCGACCGGTCGCTGCGGCGCCTGGAGAGCGATCTGGCGGCCGGGCTGTTCACCCGGGCGGGCCGCGAACCCGTGGTCAGGGCCGTCGCGGACACCGCCGGCCGGTACGGCATCGATCACGCGCTCTTCGCCGACTTCCTGTCCTCGATGCGCGCCGATCTGACCGTCATCCACTACCCGACCTACGCCGATCTGCGCGGGTACATGCACGGTTCGGCGGCGGTCATCGGCCTGCAGATGCTGCCGGTCCTCGGCACGGTCACGCCCCGGGAGGAGGCGGCGCCGCACGCGGCCGCGCTCGGCGTCGCGTTCCAGCTCACCAACTTCCTGCGCGACGTCGGCGAGGATCTCGACCGCGGGCGGATCTACCTGCCCGGTGATCTGCTGGCCGCGCACGGCGTGGACCGGTCCCTGCTGGAGTGGAGCAGGCGTACCGGGCGCCGCGACCGGCGCATCCGGGCCGCTCTCGTGACGGCGGAGGCCATGACGCGGCGCGTGTACCGGGCGGCGGAGCCGGGCATCGCCATGCTCGATCCACGGGTGCGTCCCTGCATCCGTGCCGCGTTCACCCTCTACGGCGGGATTCTCGACGCGATCGCCGAGCAGGGTTACAGCGTGCTGCACCGTCGTGCGGTGGTGTCGCGTCGGCGTCGGGCGGCGACGGCCGCGGCCGGGGTGCTGCGCGTAGCCGGTGCCCGGTTGCGTGCGCGCACCGAGCACCGCGTGGCACGGGCAGGAGCGTCGGCAGTCGATGGGAAGGGTCCGGTGCGGTGAGCGGTCGAGGGAACGGCAAGCGGTGGTCGCCACCCCTGCGCCGACGTGGTTCCGGTCCCCACTGGGCGGCTCAGACTCCGACGTGGCGCCAGGCACGTCCCGCGCTCATCGCCGACGCGCTCAAGAGGGCGTCGGCCCGTCCGTCCGGCAACTGGTTCGTGGTGGGCGCCTCCCGGCAGGTGCGGGCGGGCGACCGGCCCTACGGCCGGACGGTCGGTGGTGCGGAGGTCGTGCTGTGGCGCTCGCAGGACGGCGAGCCCCATGCCGGTCCGGGCATCTGCCCGCACCTGGGCGCTCCGCTGCGCGACGGCCGGGTGGTGTGCGGCACGCTGGTCTGCCACTGGCACGGGCTTGCCCTGGACGGTTCCGCGTCCGCCGGCTGGCGGCCGTTCCCCGTCCACGACGACGGCGTACTCGTGTGGGTACGGCTGGACGAGGTGGGCGGCGAGGAGCCCACCGAGCGGCCCGTCGTGCCCGTCCGGCCCGCGGCCGGCCGGGGTGTCGACTCCGTGTTCACGGCGACGGGGCGGTGCGAACCACAGGACGTGGTGGCCAACCGGCTCGATCCGTGGCACGGCTCGTGGTTCCATCCGTACTCGTTCGTCGACCTCTCGGTGGTGCGGGAGCCGCAGGGGGACGAGCCCGACGCCTTCGTCGTCGACGTCTCCTTCCGGGTGGCGGGGCGGCTCGTGGTCCCGGTGCGGGCCGAGTTCACCGCGCCGGAGCCGCGCACGGTCGTCATGCGCATCACCGACGGGGAGGGTGCCACGTCCGTGGTCGAGACGCACGCGACGCCGCTGACCGGGCCGGACCACGAGCGTCCCCGCACCGCCGTGGTCGAGGCGGTGGTCGCCGCCTCGGACCGGCCCGGCTTCGCCGTGGCCCGGGCCGCCGCCCCCGTGCTGCGCCCGCTGATGCGCCGTACGGCCGGGCGGCTGTGGCGCGACGACCTGGCCTACGCCGAACGGCGCTGGACGCTGCGCAGCACCGGACGGTTTCCCGGCTGAGGGCGTCCGCCGGTCAGGGAGCCGAGTGACGTCGCGCGGCAGCCCCGAGCGCCCGCAGCACGGGCGAACGCCCCGCCCGGGGAACCGTCCACAGGACCTGGCCGCGTACCCCCCGGTCGGCGAGCAGGGCGTTCGCGGCCAGGAAGCCGGTGGTGGCGGCTCGTTCCATGAGGGCGACGGGCAGGTCGCAGCGGATGTGGTCGCCGGCCAGGGTCAGCCACGGGTGGGGGGTGCGCACGGTGGGGCGCCGCCGGTGGGAGCCGACCTCGAACAGCGGGCAGTCCGCGCGCCACTCGTGCCGGGCGTCGACGACGTGCGCCTCACGGGTTTCCGGGTACACCTGGTGCAGCCGGTCGACCAGCTCGTCCTGCACCTGCTTCGGTTCGGCTGCCGGGTCCACGGCGTAGGCGTGCAGTTCCACGACCGATCCCCCGTTCCGCGCGGCCCAGCGGGCGGCCTCGCCCTCGTACCGCTCCAGGACGCTGACGTTGTCCAGTCCGTGGTAACCGCTGGTGCCGAGGAACCCGGGCCGGTCGGCGTCGACCGGCCGGTCGAGCCAAAGCCGCGAGACGAGGAACGGCGGTGCGGTGCGCAGGGCGGCGACGCCGTCTCGCCAGGCGCCGGTGCCCAGGCCGGGTGACGCTGCGACGGTCTGCCGCAGCCCCGCGGTGTCGAGGGCCATCACCACCGCTTGGTGGCGGTCGGCACCGGTGTCCGTGATCACGTCCGCTCCCCCGCCGTCGCGCGGACGGACTTCCTGCACGGGGGATTTGGTGCGCACGTCCACTCCGAGGCGCCGGAGGTAGTCGCCCAGGGGGTCCCACAGTGCCTGGGGGAAGGGTTCGACCGGTACGTCGAAGAGCAGGCCCTCGGCCGATCCGAGGAAGTAGATGTGGAACATCAGCAGCAGTTCCGCGGCGGACAGGCGCCGCGGATCGGCGAAGAAGCTGCGGGAGAACACCTCGAAGGCCAGGTGGTGCGCCGCTTCGGGGAAGCGCACGCTCTCCAGGAAGCCCGTGGCGGTCACGGTGTCGAAGCGTTCGTAGACCTCGGGCACGCGCACGTCGAGGAGCGGCAGCGCGGCCCGCGCGTCCATCGCGGCGAGGTCCCGCCACCCGAAGGTGGGGCTGAGGGCGACGAAGCCGAGCGCGCTGAACGGCGGGGTCCGCGGGACACGGGCGAAGCTGTCGGTCAGACCGCCGCTGTGCCGCAAGGGGTAGTCGGGCAGCGGGGTGAGGCGCTCAAGACCGGGGTCGGTGCGGCGGAGCAGTCCGCGCAGGTTGTAGTACTGGCGGAAGAAGGCGTGGAACCCTCGGGTCATGGTCACGGCGCTGCCGTCCGCCAGCGTGATGCGCCGGCCGGAGAGCCGGCCGCCGAGTGAGTCCTCCTTCTCGTACAGGGCCACGCGGGCGCCGCGTTCGGCCAGGAGGGTGGCCGCGGCCAGACCGGCGATCCCACCGCCGATCACCGCCACGGACGGTTCGTCACCGCGTCGGAACCGGTCCGCACCGGGTGCGGGAAAGACGATCCCGGCCTTGCGGTCGCGGCCTCGTCGGACGGTGGCGGTGCGGCGGGCGGTCACAGGACGCGCTCCTTGGTCGTCTCGGGCCCGCCGTTGCGGGCGAGGAAGGTGTGCACGATGCCCGTCTGCCATCCGGCGACCGGGGCGACGCGCACCGACGTCAGACCGGCCCGCGTCAGCCGGGCGGCGAATTCGGGTGCGGTGTCGAAGGCGAGGACGCTGTGCAGGAGATGGCGGTAGAGGGCGCGGTCGCCGGTGAGGGTGCCCGCGGGGACGAGGAGCCCGCGGCACACCGCCGACCACAGGGCCCGGTGCACCGGTGAGCCGCTGAGGCTGTACTCGTGGGCGGCGAGGCGGCCGCCCGGCCGCAGGAGTTTGCGGACGCTCCCCAGGACCGCGTCCGGGTCGCTGACGTTGCGGAACAGGTAGGCGGCGAAGACCGCGTCGAAAGGGCACTCGCCCTCGTGGGCGGTACCGAGTTCCTCTGCGGTCAGGTGGAGGAAGCGCACGCGTGCGGGCCACGGTGTGGCGAGTGCTCGGCGCAGCATGCCGGCGGAGGCGTCCACGGCCGTGATCCGGGCCCGTGGGGCGGCCCTGACCAGGGCCCGGGTGGAGGCGCCGGTGCCGCATCCGAGGTCGAGCAGGTGCAGTCCGGCCCCGTCGTCCGGGAGCGCGAGACGTCGGGCCGAGCGCAGGAGGCCGGCGCGGTGGCCGGGGTTGAGGGCCGTGAGGTGGTCGTAGGTGTGGGAGGCGTGGTCGAAGGCGCGGGCCAGGTCGTGGTCGCGCAGGAGCGTCATCGGGGGCTTCCTCCGGTTCGGTCGGCGGGCCGGGAGCGGCGCGGGAGGAAGGGCACTTCGGCCGCGGTGCGCAGCATCGGCCCGACGGGGGTGCGCAGCCCGATGCCCCACTCCTCCCGCAGCGAGGTCGTGCCGTCGAGGAACCTCAGCAGGCGCTCGGCCGGGACCCGGCGGAACAGGTCGGTGAAGAAGCGCGGCCCGTCGATGCGACCGGTGTCCAGGGCGCGCAGCAGGATCGCGTCCATGGCCTGTGCCCGTAGCCCGTGCGGTGCCGGGAAGCGGTCGTGTCCGTCGCGCAGGGCGGCGGCGATGGCCCTGCTGTGGCGCTGCACCGCGGCGAAGGTGTAGCCGGTGGCGGGACGAGTGGCACCGCCCGCGGTGCCGATGCGGTACACGGCGTGCCCGGCACGCCGTGGAAAACGGGCGTCGGTCATGGGGATCACCCCCTGCTCCGTCCGTTCCACGGTGAGTCGGCCGAGTCCGAGGACGTCGCGGCAGTAGTGCCCGAGTGCCGACTCGTACGCCCCGGTGGTCAGCACGTCGCGGGAGAACTCGGTGTACTCCACGAGCGCCCGGTCCGGCGCCAGCGGCAGGACGTAGCCGAAGGCGAGTCCGTGGGCCGGCTGGGGCACGCGGAAGTCCATCAGGTCCGCGACCGCGGGGTCGAACCGGTCGGTGTCGGTGCGCACGAACCAGCCGCGGAAGTGCTGGAGCAGCCGCGTGCGCGCAGGCGGCAGACCGGGCAGCGGCCGGGAGTCGAAGACCTTCCGGGCGTGCAGCGTCTGGGACCGGCCTCCCGGCAGCGCGCACCGGACCTCCGCGCCCGCGTGTACGGCGCGCACCGCTTGCGCCGTCCCTCGCACAAGGCGCGCTCCCTCCGTACGGGCCAGGCGGCCGTGGACCAGTCGCTCGAAGTCCGCGGAGCGCACCATGCGGTAGGTGAACGGGGCCGGATCGACGGTGACCGAACCGCCGTCCGCGCCGTGCAGACGCAGTACGGACCAGGAGGCGCTGACCGCCTCTTCGAGGCCGTCGGTGCCCGCCCCCCAGTAGCACCAGGTGCGCTCCGCGGGGCGCGGCGGGCCGTCCGGCGGCTCCACCAGGGTCACCGCGGTGGCCGTGCCGTTCTCCGTCAGCCGGTGGGCGAGGCTGAGACCGGCCGCACCGCCACCGATGACGAGCACGCCCGAGTCCTCGGTGGAGCGCGAGGTCACCACGGTCGCCGTTCGCCGACCGGGCTTGCGTCGGGGCCCGGGTGCGGCGGCTCGGCGTGCGCCTCAAAGCCGGTGGCCGGTGTGCCCGGACATGCCCGTGCCGCGCCTGCCACCAGGACACGCGCACCCCTCGGTTCCACGTTTCACCCCTCCGTACGGACAGCGGTTCCGTCCGGTCGCCATGACTTCGGGACCGAGGCGGTCCGTGGATGCGACCGGGCGCCACTTCATCACGGGCGCCGCCCCTGCGCTTCCAGGTCCGCCCGTACCTCCCGCGCCGCCCGCGTGCCCGATGCCAGGGCACCCTGGACGGAGCCGGTCGCCCGGTGGTCCCCGCACACGTACCTCCCGGGGCCGAGGCGGGTGGTGCGGCTCAGCGGCCAGGGCGGAAGCATCGCGGGCAGCGCGCCGTCGACCGTGCGGGCGGCCACCTGCTCCCAGCCGCTGGTGTCGGTGCCGTACAGCTCGGCCAGCCGCCGGAGCACCCCCTGTGCCCTGCCGGGGAGGTCCTTGCCCAGCACGGAGGTGGAGACCAGTGCGGTGCCGGGGGGCGCGTACGTGGGAGCGACTTGGCTGAGGACGCAGGTGTTCAGGATCGCTCCGGTGCTGTCCACCATGAGGATGGGTTCGGCCGTAGGCGGGCTGTCGGTGGCATGGTAGTAGGTGGTGACGGTGCGCGTGGCCGCAACGGTCAGGTCCGGGAGCAGGCCGGCCGCGGTCGCCGGGTCCGTCGCCACCACGACCACCCGGGCCGGCACCTCACCGCCGTCGCCGAGCAGCACTCCGGCGTCCGTGATCTGCGCGACGGGCGTACCGAGGCGCAGGACGCCGTCGGGCAGGCCGTCGGCGAGCTGGGCCGGGACGGCGCCGATGCCCGCGGCCGGCAGGCACAGCGACCCTCGGACCATGCTCCGCCAGACGAGGTGGAAGAACCGGGCGGAGGTTTCCAGCCGGTCCTCCAGGAAGACACCGGACAGGAAGGGTCGCAGGATGCCGGCGACGGCGGCGTCCGACAGTCCTGCCCCCGACAGTGCCGCCGCAGTGGAGCGGTCCCGGCGCCGACGGGTGACGGACACGGGCAGAACGGCGTCCCGTACGGTGAGTGCCGCCAGCGCGGTCAGATCGCGGGCCGACAGGGCCCGCCCCGGCAGCAGCGTCCGCGCCGCACGGGGCTCCCTGGTCGGATCGGCGAGGCGGACGGGCCCGCTCGGAGTGTGCGCGACGAGGCCCGCGGTGAACGGTCTCAGTCGCAGGCCCTTCAGCTCCACCCGCCGCTTCACCTGTGGATAGCAGGTGTTGAACACCTGGAACCCGCGGTCCAGCAGGAATCCGCTGTGCCGGTCCGTGCGCATCCGGCCGCCGACGCCGTCGGACGCCTCCAGGAGTGTCACCCGCCATCCGGCGCGGCACAGGTCGAGGGCGCACGCCAGGCCGGCCAGTCCCGCACCGACGACGACCGCGTCCGCTGCCCGTCGATGTCCGTCGCTCATCTGTCTCCTCGCTCGACGCCGTGTCCTCGGTGCCGGGTGCGCGGGCCGCTCCGGTCGGCCCTCCCCCTCGACCGATGCCCCGGGCCGGCCGACCCGGACCGGCCGGCCCGGACCGGTACCGGGACCCGGTGCGAGTGCGGTGAGCGCCGCCGGTCGACGACCGGGCCGGGACCACCGGCTCAGCGGACCACGTCCCTGGGTCGATGCCCGGGAGCCACGACGAAGGACCGCCGGACGACAACACGTCACGGGTACACCGACGACTCCACAGCGGCGACCGCTTCGGCGAGCCCCGGCGGACGCGCCAGACCCGCCACCGCCTGGCCCGCCCATCCGGGCCCCAGGGTGAGAACGACGGGCCGCCGCCGGGCCCCGCGCACGCCCCACTCCATCGCGGCCACGTGCTGGGCCAGCGGCCGGCTGGCGGTGGTGCGGGACTGCGCCCACAGTCCCACCGCCGCCGGCCCGGTCCTGCGCACCGCCGCGACGAGCGACTCGACGGGCAGCGCACCGCCGAACATCCGCACCGGAACACCTCGCTCCGCCAGTGCCGCCGACAGGACCTCCAACGGCAGTGTGTGGTTCTCCCCGGGCACGCAGGCGAGCACCGTGATGGCACCGGGACGGTCCTCGACCGTGCGGGGGGCGGCGCGCCGGAGCGCCCCGGACACGTGCCAGGACAGGAAGTGCTCGACCTCGACGTACTTCTCGCCGGACCTCTCCCACTTGCGGCCGACGGCCTGGAGCGTCGGCACGATCACCTCGGTCCAGGCGGC
This sequence comes from Streptomyces violaceorubidus, assembly GCF_000717995.1. GTDB lineage: Bacteria > Actinomycetota > Actinomycetes > Streptomycetales > Streptomycetaceae > Streptomyces > Streptomyces violaceorubidus. The sequence goes on along the minus strand of NZ_JODM01000006.1, from coordinate 269,719 downwards.
GACCAGGCCGTGTTCGGCGATCGCGGCGAGCAGCAGTTCGTCCAGGGCGGCGGCGTCCAGGCGCAGGGCGGCCCTCGCGATCCCCCGGCACTCCCGACGTACGTCGCCCAGTCGCAGGCCACTGGCCGCCCGGTTCCGGCTTCCGGCGGAAACACGTCGAGCCGCGTCGGGCCTCTCGGGCCGGGCCGCCGTCGGACACTCCTCAGTGCGCGCGAGCCGTGCCGCCTCGGCCGGTGGCAGGCCGGTCGCCGTCAAGGCGCACATGCGCTCCAGCCTCGCCACGTCCACCGCCGTCCAGCGCCGGTGCCTTCCCTCCGTGTGCGCGTGGGGCCCCAGCCCGTACCGGCGGTCCCACGTGCGGACCGTGGTGGGCGCCACGCCCAGACGCCGGGCCACCTCGCCGGTCGTCAACCCGCCCCGCCGCGGGCCGCCCTCGCCGACCGGGGGCTCACTGTCTCCGGTGTGCGCCTTCACACGTCCCACTATACGACGCACAAACGACGCACGTTGCCCGCGTCGTTTACGCGCCCAACACTGGAGCGACGCTCGCGGCAGCCACGCGGGGCACACCGGCGACGTGCCGCTCGGCGGACGGCCCCTCCCGTCCCCGTGCGACGCACGGCAGGAGGAACGGCCTTGAACACGCGCACACGACCGACCACCACCTTGGTCCCGCCCGTGGAGGAGACGCCGTACGAGGAGGAACTGGCGCAGGGCCTCGTGACGGCCGACGAGGAAGCGTTCGCGGCCATCTACCGGCGCTGGGGAGCACTCGTGCACACCATGGCCACCCGGTCCCTCGGCGACCCCCACGAGGCCGAGGACGTGACCCAGCAGGTCTTCGTCGGCGCGTGGCGCGGGCGGTGCGGCTTCCGGCCGGAGCGGGGCACACTCGGCGCCTGGCTCGTCGGCATCACGCGCCGGAAGATCATCGACGCGCTGGCGGCCAGGACACGCCGTCTGTCCCTGGTCGAGTCGGCGGGGCAGGACGTCACCCCCGCCCGTCTCGTCCAGCCGGCACCGGACCAGGTACTCGACCGCGTACTGCTCCTGAAGGCCCTGTCCCACTTGCCGCAGGCCCAGCGAGAAGTGCTGTGCATGGCCTTCTACGAGGACCTGACACAGGCCCAGATCGCGGAACGCACGGGAGTTCCCCTGGGAACGGTCAAGAGCCACGCCCGCCGGGGCCTGCATCGGCTGCGCACGGCGGTCGGCCCCGTCACCGCGCAGGACACCTGCGTCTGAACGGGGCGGAGCAGAGAGGTCCCGGGCGCATCCACGGCGCCGGTCACCCGCGGTGTCCCTCTCATCCCGAGCCGCCTTTGCACGAGCCGGCATGGTGGCCGCGCGCATAGCTGACCCTCGAACTATGTTGCCCCGCCACATGTGCGCCTGACCAGCGGATTCCTACGGTATGGCGACACCCAACCGTCCCCGCAGATCCCCAGGAAGTGGTGCCGATGTCGTCGCCCGCAACCGCTCCACCAGCTCCGAACAACCTCAGGCGCATCGTCGCCGCCAGCCTCATCGGCACCACCATCGAGTGGTACGACTTCTTCCTCTACGGCTCCGCCGCCGCGCTCGTGTTCAACGAGTTGTTCTTCCCGGACTCCGACCCGCTGGTCGGCACGCTGCTGTCGTTTCTGACCTATGCCGTCGGGTTCGCCGCGCGGCCGGTCGGGGCCCTGGTGTTCGGGCACTACGGTGACCGGCTCGGGCGCAAGAAGCTGCTGGTGCTGAGCCTGTTGATGATGGGCGGGGCGACCTTCGCGATCGGGCTGCTGCCCACCCACGCCACCATCGGCACGGCCGCTCCCGTGCTGCTGACCGTGCTGCGGCTCGTCCAGGGCTTCGCCCTCGGCGGTGAGTGGGGCGGGGCCGTGCTGCTGGTGTCCGAGCACGGGGACGCGCGGCGGCGCGGATTCTGGGCGTCGTGGCCGCAGACCGGGGCGCCGGCGGGGCAACTGCTCGCCACCGGTGTGCTGTCGCTGCTCACGGCCGTGCTGTCGGACGCCGCGTTCAACAGCTGGGGCTGGCGGATCCCGTTCCTGCTCTCCGGAGTCCTGGTCATGGTCGGTTTGTGGATTCGTCTGTCTGTCGACGAATCGCCGGTCTTCAAGCAGGCGCTGGCGCAGGCCGAGTCGCGGAGGGCGAAGGCGGAGCCGCTCCCGCTGGTCGCCGTGATGCGGTACCACTGGCGCGACGTGCTGATCGCCATGGGCGCGCGGATGGCGGAGAACATCAGCTACTACGTCATCACGGCCTTCATCCTCGTCTACGCCACCACCGCGGCCGACGTCTCCAAGCAGACCGCGCTCAACGCGGTGCTGATCGCCTCCGCCGTGCACTTCGCGGTCATACCGGCCTGGGGCGCGCTGTCGGACCGGATCGGCCGACGCCCGGTGTACCTGCTGGGCGCGGCCGGTGTCGGGCTGTGGATGTTCCCGTTCTTCATGCTGATCGACACCGGTCGCTTCGGCAGTCTGCTGCTCGCGGTGACCGTGGGGCTGGTGCTGCACGGCGCCATGTACGCACCCCAGGCGGCCTTCTTCTCCGAGATGTTCGCCACCAGGATGCGCTACTCGGGTGCGTCGATCGGCGCCCAGTTCGCCTCCGTGGCGGCGGGTGCGCCGGCGCCGCTGATCGCCACCGCGCTGCTGTCGGAGTACGACAGCTCGACCCCGATCTCCCTCTACGTCATCGCCGCGGCCCTGCTGACGCTGTTCGCCGTGGGAGTGGCCCGGGAGACCCGGCACCGGGACCTCGCGGAGGTCGACGCCGTCCCCGCGGACGGAGACGGAGAGGGAGACGGGACCGGGCCGGTGTCCGACTCCCCTGCGCAGCGGGCGCGCGCCGTCTGAACCGCCCTGGCACCGGCCCCCGTACGCCCCTGCGTGCGGGGGTCAGTGCCGCGCCGGGGCCGACAACCGGTGGAGCCTGAGGGCCAGTTGTATCTCCAGCGCGCGGTCGGGGCTCTGCCAGTCCTCGCCCAGGAGCCGGCCGACGCGCTCCAGGCGCTGGGCGACGGTGTTCACATGGACGTGCAGGGCCTCCTTCGTGCGGGCCGGGCTCATCCCGCAGGCGAAGTACGCGTCGAGGGTCCGTACGAGTTCCGTGCCGCGCCGCTCGTCGTAGGCGACGACCTGGCCGATGGTGCGGTCGACGAACCCGGGCACGTTCTGGTCCCCGGACAGCAGCAGGCCCAGGAAGCCGAAGTCCTCGGCCGCCGCGCCGTCCCCGCACCGTCCCAGCAGGCGCAGGGCGTCCAGGCAGCGTCCGGCCTCGGTGTAGGCGGCGGCCACGGCGTCGGGGCGGGCGGCGAGGTCCCGCACGGGGGCGGAGGCGCCGACGGTGACGGCCTCGTGGACCGCGCGGCCCAGGTGCCGGGCCGTGCGGCGGGCCAGACCGGTGGCCCCGTCCCCGTCCTTGTCCCCGTCCGTCAGGGGCAGCAGCAGTACGGTGCCGCCGTCCCGGGCGGCGGCCAGGCCGTGCCGGGTCGCGGCGAGGTGGGAGGCCGCGGCCCACAGGCGCCGGCGCGCGTCCGCCTCCTGGTCGGCGTCGGCCGCGGTGGCGTCGAGTCGGGCGACGAGGACGACGTGCGCGGCGGAGAGGTCGGCGTGCAGCCTCCGGGCCCGGTCGTTCAGCAGGCGCGGATCGCGGTCGCGGGCGTCCAGCAGGTCGTCCAGCAGCTCGCCGCGGACCCGCTGTTCGGCCTCGGCGGCGGAGCGGCGGGCGAGCAGCAGCAGGGAGGTGACCATCGCGGCCCGTTCGAGGGTGAGCTGGTCGACGGGATCGAGGCCGGGGTGGCCGCGCAGGACGAGGGCACCGAACAGCTCGTCACCGGCGGCGACGGCGGCGATCCAGTCGTCCTTGTGCCGCACCACGTGTCCGTCGGCACGGGACGCCTCCAGCGCGTACTCCGGTGCCGCGGTGGCCTCGGTGAACTCCACGGCGCCGTCCAGCACCTGCGAGACGGCGGCGGCCACGTCGTGCACCCCGCCGCCGCGCAGGACGAGCTCGGCGAGCCGGTCGTGCACGTCGGAGGCGCGCTCGATGACGGCGCTGCGGTCCCGGATGATCTCGTTGGCCCGCTCCAGACCGGCGAGGGCCGAGCGGGTCTCGGCGAGCAGGTTCGCGGTGTCGATGGCGGCGGCCGCGAGGGCGGCGAAGGAACCGAGCAGGGCGATCTGCTCGCGTTCGAAGACCCGGGCCCGGCGGTCCGCGGCGAAGAGCACCCCGATGACGTGGTGGCCGAGCATGAGGGGGACGCCGAGGATGGCGACCAGGCCCTCGTCGCGCACGCCCGCGTCGATGGTGCCGGTGTGCTGGAAGCGGGCGTCCTTGAAGTAGTCGTCGGTGACGTAGGGGCGGGCGGTCTGGGCGACGAGGCCGCCGAGCCCCTCCCCCATGCCGAGCCGCAGTTGCTGGAAGCGGGCGGCGACCGAGCCCTCGGTGACCCGCATGTAGGTGTCACCGCGGTCCGGGTCGTTGAGGCTGAGGTAGGTGACATCGGTGCCGAGCAGGGAGCGGGCCCGCTGCACGATCGCCCGCAGCACCGCGTCCAGGTCGCGCAGTCCGGCGAGGTCGTGGGCGGTCTCGAACAGCGCGGACAGCTCGGCCTCGCGCCTGCGCCGGCCCTCCAGCTCCGAGCGCACCCGGAGCGCGAGGTGCTTGGCCCGTTCGAGCGCGTCGATCCGCTCGGCCGGTCCGCCCTCGGCGCGGGCGAGCAGCACCGGCTGCTCGTAGGCGTCGGCGGAGGCGCCGCGGGCCAGCAGCTCCAGGAACGGCGTCTCGGCGCACTGCGCGTGATCACGGGACATGCTCACAGGATTCCCCATCTCCCGCCCGTCCCGGCAGCCCTGTGGAAAACCCCGGCTCAGTGCGCGGTCCAGCCGCCGTCCAGGACGAGTGAGGTGCCCGTGAGGCTGGCCGCGTGCGGGCCGCACAGGTACGCCACCGCCTCGGCGACCTCGTCGGGTTCGATCAGCCGCCGCACGGCGCTGTCCCGCAGCAGTACGTCGGAGAGCACCCGCTCCTCGGGGACCCCGTGCGCCCGGGCCTGGTCGGCGATCTGCCGCTCCACCAGCGGGGTGCGGACATAGGCGGGGTTCACGCAGTTGGAGGTGACGCCGTGGGCGGCGCCTTCGAGGGCGGCGGTCTTGGACAGGCCCTCCAGCCCGTGCTTGGCGGACACGTAGGCGGCCTTGTAGGGCGAGGCGCGCAGGCCGTGGACGGAGGAGATGTTGACGATGCGGCCCCAGCCCTGCCCGTACATGTGGGGCAGGGCGCCGCGGATCAGCCGGAAGGGGGCCTCCAGCATGACCGTGAGCACGGTGTGGAAGACGTCCGGCGGGAACTCCTCCAGGGGCCGCACCAGTTGCAGCCCCGCGTTGTTGACGAGGACGTCGGTGCCGGCCGCGGCGCGTTCGGCGGCGTCCAGGTCGGTCAGGTCCAGGACCTGCGGCTCGACACTGCCCGCGAGGTCCCCGCAGCTCCCGGCGAGCGCCTCGAGACCGGCGGCGTCCCGGTCGACCGCTCTGACCTCGGCCCCGGCGGCGGCCAGCCGCAGTGCGCAGGCACGGCCGATGCCGCCGGCGGCACCGGTGACGAGGGCGGTGCGGCCGCGGAGGTCGAGCGAGGAGGCGTGGGGGGCCGGGAGGACGCTGGGCGAGGTCATGTCCCGACCCTAGGCAGCGCCCACCCCGTCCCCCATGTGGGCGCGCCCCATACTTCAGAAGGAACCAGTGGGTTCGAACCATGTGGGGGCGTCGGACATGGCCTGCTTGACCCTGGTCTGCCCGAACTCCTTGATGTCGGGCAGCGCGTCCACCGCGAACCAGCCCACTTCGAGCGACTCGTCGTCGTTGACCCGGGCCTCGCCGCCCACGGCGCGGCAGCGGAACGTGATGTCCATGAACTGGCAGACGTCACCGTTGTCGTAGGTGACCGGCTTCAGGGCCTGCACGAGGACCAGCCGTTCGACGACGCACCGGACGGCGGTCTCCTCCTCGACCTCGCGCACGGCGCAGGCGGCGGGCTGCTCGCCCGGCTCGGGAATGCCTCCGATCAACGACCAGCGCCCGTTGTCGGACCGTCGGCCGAGCAGCACTCTTCCCTCGTCGTCGAAGACGACGGCGGTGACTCCGGGGAGCCACAGCAGCTGGTGTCCGGCAAGAACGCGCAGGTCGCGGATGAAATCGGGAGTAGCCATGGACCCGACCCTAACGGGACGCCCGGGCCGCATCCGCCGATGTCACGGGGCGTGCGACGGGCGTACGGCTACACGTCGCGGGCGCGTCGCCCGCGCACACCGGCGCCGCCGGCCCAGCCGAGTCCGCCGGCGGCGAGCAGCACCAGGGCGATCTCGGGCGCCACGCCGAGCCGGGTGGCGGGCGTCTCGGAGGAGCGCAGGGGCACCTCCTGGACCAGGGAGTCCGCCACGAACATGCCGGTCTTCTGGGTGATCCTGCCGTCCGGCATGATGATCGCGCTGACGCCGCTGGTCACCGGGACGGTGACGGTCCTGCTGTGCTCGACCGCGCGGACCCGGGACATGGCGAGCTGCTGGTAGGTCATCTCGCTGCGGTCGAAGGTCGCGTTGTTGCTGGGAACGGAGATCATCTGGGCGCCGTCGGTGACCTCGGAGCGCACGGCCCAGTCGAAGGCCGCCTCGTAGCAGGTCACCAGGCCCACCCTGGCCCCGGCCATGGTGAACACGCCGGGCTCGGTGCCCCGGCTGAAGTCCCGGCTGACCATGCTGGTCCAGGTGTCGTTGATCGCCCCGATGAGGGAGCGCAGCGGGAGGTACTCGCCGAAGGGCTGGATCTGCCGCTTGTCGTAGGTGTCGACGGGGCCCTTGTCCGGGTCCCACAGGATCTGCTCGTTGAGCAGCTTGCCGTCGCGCTCCACTACGCCGCCGACCGAGATGGGGGCGCCGATCGCCTTGGCGGCCCGGTCGATGACGAGGCGGGCGTCGGTGTTGGCGAAGGGGTCGATGTCCGAGGAGTTCTCCGGCCACAGTACGAAGTCGGGGCGTGCCACCTTGCCCGCCTTCACCTCGGCGGCCAGGCGCTGCGTCTCGCGCGCGTGGTAGTCGAGCACGGCGCGGCGCTGGGCGTTGAAGCCGAGGCCCGCGCGCGGCACGTTGCCCTGGATCACGGCAACGGTCGCGGTGCCGTCCTCCGCCGTGTCGCTGACCAGCGGTCGGGCGGCCACGGCGGCCAGGACGGGCGCGGCCACGCCGAGCAGTGCCACGGCCGCGGCGCCACGCCGTACCTCGTCGCCGCGGCGCGCCCGGACGGCCAGGCGGACGGCCTCGTGGAGGCCGAAGCCGCACAGGACGACCGCGAAGCCGAGTACCGGTGTGCCACCGACCGCGGCGAGCGGCAGGAACACCCCGTCCGCCTGCCCGAACGCGATCTTGCCCCAGGGGAAGCCCTCGAAGGGCACGCGCGCGCGTGCCGCCTCTCCCGCGGTCCACAGCGCCGCCGCCCACACCGGCCGTCCCGGCAGCTTCGAGACGGCGGCGACGCCCGCGCCGACGGCCGCCACGAAGAGCGCCTCGATCGCGGCCAGGGCCAGCCAGGGCCCGGGGCCGACCTCCACGCCGGTCCACACCAGCAGGGGGAGCAGGAAGCCGAGGCCGAAGAGGTAGCCGAGACCGAGGCCCGCCTTCCAGCCGCGGCCGCGCAGCACCCAGCCGAGGACGGCGAAGGCGGGCAGCGCGAGCCACCACAGGGCGCGCGGCGGGAAGCTGACGTAGAGGAGCACTCCGGAGAGCGCCGCGGCGGCGGCCGGGACGAGGCGCACGAGCCGCGCGACGGCCCGGGAGGCGGGCGTGGTCTGCGGCCGTGTCCGGTCCGGCTCGCCGACGGAGGTTGCGGTGGCTGTCACCCCCCGGAGTGTACGGCGGGTGACCTGGCCCCGGACAGGACGGTCGGCCGGTCCGACCTGCTCGCCACCGGTCGCCGGGCGGCTCGGGACTCCCGGTCCGTTCTCCCCCGCTCTGCGGCACGGACGGTCCGCAGGACCTCCCGGGGCGCGGTCCGCAGGACCCCGCGGTGCGGATCGTCGGCGACGCTCAGTGGGCCGGGCCCGGTGTCTTGGGGCGCAGTCGGTCCTTGATGACCTGGACGGCCGACTCCGCGTCGTCCACGGTGATCGTGAAGGTGTGTCCGTCCCACAGCCGCAGGATCAGGCCCTCACCGCGCCGCACGACGACGGCGGTGCCCATCTCCGGCCGCCACCGGTAGCCCCAGCCGCCCCAGTGCCGCGGGGTGACGTGCGGGGCGAACTCGGCGCCGGCGACGTGGGAGAGCGGAATGCGGCGGCGGGGGACCCCGATGTGGCCGCAGCGGACCTCGAGACATTCCTCGTCGACCCTCAGCGCGACGTGCACGAACGCGAGCGTGCCGAACAGGACCAGCAGTCCCGCCGCGATGCAGCCGACGACGGCCATGGCGAGCGGGGCGACGCCGGACTCCCAGGCAGATTCGACGGCCAGGGCGATGCCGAGCGCCAGGCAGGCGGCTCCGATGAGCGCCAGGAACCACTGGACCCGGCTGGTGGCACGGCCGGTCCAGACGTTCGGCTGGGGGACGGTCTCGCCGTGGCGATGCCTCATGGAGATGAGGTTACTCATGTTTCGCTGCGCGGGTACCTCGTCGCACAGGGTGACTGGGCCGACCGGGCAGAGGGGCGCGTCAGCCGGCCGGTGTGACCGCGCGCAGGAGCCTGCCCTCGTCGTAGGCGAGCGCGGGCGCGGGCAGGGCGCCCTCGCGTCCGCTCAGCAGCACGGTCAGGGTGCCCTCCGCCGGGGCGCCGGGGTCGGGGCGGGCTCCGATCCGGCGCAGCGCCTGGGCGGCCACCGCCCCGGCGGAGCCGTGCAGGACGAGGCGCGGGGCGTCGGGGCGCTGCACGGCGGCGCGGATGCGCTCGGCGACCAGTTCGTAGTGGGTGCAGCCCAGGACGATGGTCGTCACGTCACCGGGTGTGAGGGCGGCTGCGGCGCCGACGGCCTCGGTGATCGCCGTCTCGTCCGCGTGCTCGACGGCGTCGGCGAGTCCTGGGCACGGCACCTCGGTGACCGTCGCCCCGCCGCCGAATTCCTCGATCAGACCGCGCTGGTAGGGGCTGCCGGTGGTGGCCGGTGTCGCCCAGATCGCCACGGGGCCGCCACCGGCCGCCGCGGGCTTGATCGCCGGCACGGTGCCGATGACGGGCACCCCGGGCTCGAGCCGGGCACGCAGCGCGGGCAGCGCGTGGACCGTGGCGGTGTTGCAGCCGACGATCAGGGCGTCCGGACGGTGTGCTGCGGCGGCCTCGGCCACGGCGAGGGCACGCTCCGTCAGGTCCTCCGGGGTGCGCGGGCCCCAGGGCATCCCGTCGGGATCCAGGGAGAGGATGAGATCGGCGTCCGGTCGCAGCCGCCGTACCGCGGCGGTCGCCGCCAGCAGACCGATTCCGGAGTCCATGAGCGCGATCTTCACCCGGCCACCATAGACGATGCGCCGCCACCGACCGGCGCCGTGGGGCAGACTGCGCACGTGAGCGCCGATGCGTGGACTTCCGTCGTGACCGTCGTGGCAGCACTCTCCCTCGCCGCCTGGCTGTGGCTGCTGCTCGCCCGGGGCTTCTTCTGGCGTACCGACGTCAGACTCCCGGCCGGCGAGGAGCCCGCCGTCTGGCCCCCGGTGTGCGTCGTCGTCCCCGCGCGCGACGAGGCGACGGTGCTGCCGTCGAGCCTGCCCTCCCTGCTCGCCCAGGACTATCCGGGGCGGGCCGAGGTCTTCCTGATCGACGACGGCAGCACGGACGGCACGGGTGAGCTGGCGTGCGAGCTGGCCCGGCGGCACGAGGGGCTGCCGCTGACCGTGGCCTCGCCCGGGGAGCCGCCGGCCGGCTGGACGGGCAAGCTGTGGGCGGTGCGGCACGGCATCGGTCTGGCACGCGCGCGGGAACCCGAGTACCTGCTCCTGACGGACGCCGACATCGCGCACGCCCCCGACAGTCTGCGCCGGTTGGTCTCGGCGGCCGGCACCGGAGGTTTCGACGTCGTCTCCCAGATGGCCCGGCTGCGGGTGGAGAGCGTCTGGGAGCGGCTCGTGGTGCCGGCCTTCGTCTACTTCTTCGCCCAGCTGTACCCGTTCCGGTGGATCGGCGGTGGCCGCGCGGGGAGCGGGCGCCAGAGGGTGACGCGGACGGCGGCCGCGGCGGGCGGTTGTGTGCTGCTGCGTGCCGACGCCGCCGAACGGGCGCGGATCCCGGACGCCATCCGGCACGCCGTCATCGACGACGTGGCCCTCGCCCGCGCGGTCAAGGGCACCGGCGGCCGGGTCTGGCTGGGCCTTGCCGACGGGGTGGACAGCGTGCGCCCGTACCCGCGGCTGCACGACCTGTGGCGGATGGTCTCGCGCAGCGCGTACGCGCAGTTGCGGCACAACCCGCTGGTGCTGGCCGGAACGGTGCTCGGCCTGGCCCTGGTGTATCTGGTGCCGCCGTCGGCGTTCCTCCTCGGCCTGGCGGCGGGGCAGGGGGCCGTGGCCGTGCTGGGCGCCGCCGCCTGGCTGGTGATGGCGGGGACGTATCTGCCGATGCTGGGCTACTACCGGCAGCCTCTGTGGCTCGCGCCGCTGCTGCCCTTCACCGCCTTCCTCTATCTCCTGATGACGGTCGACTCGGCGGTGCAGCACTACCGGGGGCGGGGCGCGGCCTGGAAGGGCCGTACCTACGCCCGTCCGGAGGCGGTGCCCGAGGAGGGCCGCGCGGGCTGAGCGGCCCCGGGGGCGGGTCACTTGCGGCCGGGGGTCCAGTTCATGCCGAAGCCGTAGGCGTGGTCGACCGTCCGCTGCGGGCTCACGCCGCGCTCGGGCACCAGGTAGCGGGCCTCACGCTGGACGACGAGGTCGCTTCCGGTGTTGGTGATCAGCGCCAGGGCGCACACCGTCGAGGGCACGGTGCACTCGTCGAGCGAGAAGTCGACCGGGGCGCCGTACTGCGGCTGGAGGGTGACCGTGGCGTGCAGGTCGGCGAAGGAGCGGGCGCCCTCGTAGATGGTCACGAAGATAAGGATGCGCCGGAAGTACCGCTGGTGGTCGAGGCTGATGGTGAGGTTCTCGCCGGTCGACACGGCGCCGGTGCGGTCGTCGCCGTCGAGGTGGATGAACGGCGGCTGGTGCAGCGCCCCGAAGGCGTTGCCGAGTGCCTGGACGACTCCCTTGCTGCCGTCGCTCAGTTCGTACAGGCAGCACAGGTCGAGGTCGAGGTCGTCGTGCAGGGCGACCGGGCGGCCGAGCTTGCGGGCCCAGCCCGAGAACTGTTTGCGCACCTGCCAGTTGAGGTTGACGCGCATGGCGCCGGAGGTTCCGCCCTGCTTGGTCAGTGAGACGGAGGGCGCCGCCTTGGTGAGCGTGACCTTGGTCAGCCGGACCGGCTGGGCGGGAGGTGCGGAGGGTGCCGGCGGGGGCGCCGCGGCAGGGAAGGCGGGCGGCACCGGCGGGGCCATCGGCGCCGGCGGGACGGGCGCGGGCGGGGTGGCCGCGGGGGCGTGCTGCGGTTCGTCCACCGAGATGCCGTAGTCCGTGGCCAGGCCCTCGAGTCCGCAGTCGTATCCCTGGCCGACGGCGCGGAACTTCCAGGCGCCCTGGCGGCGGTAGAACTCGCCCAGCACGAAGGCCGTCTCGACGGTCGCGCCCGGGTTGTCGAAGCGGGCCACGACGGTGTTCCGCGCGGTGTCGCGCACCTCGATGTACAGATCGGGGACCCGGCCGAAGGGTCCGCCGTCCGAGGAGGCGGCGAGGATCACGGTCTCGATCGCGGGTTCCACGCGCTGGAGGTCGACGAGCAGGCTGTCGGTCACCCGGCCGCCGACGTCCCGCTTGCCCTCGTGACGGACCGATCCGGAGGCGTGGGCCGCTTGGTTGTAGAAGACGAAGTCCGCGTCGGAACGGACCTTGCCACCCACCAGCAGGAGGGCGGAGGCGTCCGCGTCGGGCACACCGGGTCCGGACCGCCAGCCCAGTTCGACCCGCAGCGCCGTCGTCGGCACCGGGGTGTTTGATCCTTTCGACATTGACATGTCCGCCCCCATCACGTGTCACCGGGCCGGGTGATGTCCCGGCGAATCGTCGAGTTCCTGACGCCCAACCTATTCTCCGGGTCGCCGGCCCCTGAAGAAGAGCCCGGCAGAAGGTTCGGTCAACCGCCGGTAACCCGCCCGGAACTCGGCCTTTACCGCAAAATCGCGCGGCATGACGCCCTATTTTGCCAAGTTCGCTCGCATTGGGGATGCCCGGTCACCGCGGACACGGAAAACAACCCTCTTATCGGTCTCCCCAACCAGCACATCGTGGGCTTAACTTATGGCCATGACCTCCCCCCGCTCCACTTATGGCGGCGGCTACTACTCCGCCTCCTTCCCGGACACCCCGATCTACGACTCGCTCGTGGCCGAACGGGGCACACCGCAGATCGCCCCGATCCGGGTCCCCGCCGCGTACGACATGCCGAGCAGCAACCATCTGCCCGCGCTGCCGTCCGCACTGCCCGCCCTCCCGGCCGGCCCCTCGCAGCCCTCCTACGGATACCCGCAGCAGGCCCCGCAGCCCGCCCCGCTGCAGCAGGCCCCCGCCGCGTACATCCCGCACCAGGCGACCGCGCCGCGCGGGTACCCCGGGCCCCAGCAGCAGCCGCAGCAGCCCCGCCCGGCCGCGCCCGGCCCCGCGGGGTACGAGGCGATGCGCCCCGCGGCTCCCCGGCCGGCCCCCGCGCCGTACCAGGATCCGTACAACCAGCAGCAGTACCGCGGTTACTGAGCCGCCCTCCGGGTTGTCGGTGCCACCTGGCACGATGAACCCATGGAGTACGCGCGACTGCAGTCGATCCACGTCCATCCGGTCAAGGCGTTCCGGAGCCTGTCGCTCCAGGAAGTCGTGGTGGAGCCCTGGGGGCCGGCCGGGGACCGACGCTGGATGCTGATCGACGACGGGGGAAAGGTCGTCACGCAACGCAAGCAGCCGCGCCTCGCCCTGGCCGCCGCCGAGCTTCTGCCCGGCGGCGGCCTACGGCTGTCCGCGCCCGGCACGGCGCCCCTCACGGTGCCGGTCCCGCGCGCGGGCGGCACGGTGCCGGTGCAGATCTTCCGGGACAAGATCGAGGCCCTCCCCGCCGAGGACGAGGCGGCACACGCCTGGTGCAGCGCGCTGCTCGGGGCCGACGTCCGGCTGGTGCACCTGGACGACCCCGCCACCCGCCGCCCCGTGAACCCGCGGTACGCGCAGCCCGGCGAGACCGTCTCCTTCGCGGACGGCTTTCCGCTGCTGCTGACCACCACCGCCTCGCTCGACGCCCTCAACTCCCTGATCGCGCGCGGTGAGCACGCGGACGAGGGCCCACTGCCCATGAACCGCTTCCGGCCGAACCTGGTCGTCTCCGGCACCGAGCCCTGGGCCGAGGACCGCTGGTCGCGCGTCGCCGTCGGCGAGGTCGTCCTGCGGGTCGCCAAGCCGTGCGGGCGGTGCGTCGTGACGACCACCGACCAGGGCACCGCGGACCGCGGCACCGAGCCCCTGTACAGCCTCGGACGGCACCGACGCATCGACGGCAAACTGGTCTTCGGGCAGAACCTGGTCCCCCTCGGCCGCGGCACGGTCCGGGTCGGCGACCCGGTGCGGATCATCGAGTGAGGTGCGGCCGCCCGCCACGACCGCGTCTCGGTTCCGGACAAACGGCCCGGTAACGGGAACCCGGTGCGGGGCCCGCGCGTTGGGCTTTGTGAGAGGTTCATGAGAATCCGGCCGTGACGGGTCACCGAGCGGGGACGGCGCGCCCCCGCCGTCCGGTCCGCCCGGGATCCGTGCGAACGGCTCGACGGGGGTGGAGCGGAGCGGGAAGGGGGTGGGTGCGTGCGGGCGATCAGAGGTCTGTGGCGGTGGCGAGGCAATCCGCTGTGCCGCCCGAGCGACCTGGCCGAGGCCTGGGTGGCCCTGACGGCGCTGCTGCTGATCGGGTGCGTCGCGCCTGTGACCGGCGTGCTCGTGGGCGGCGCGGCGCAGAGCGCCCTGCAGCGGTCGGTGCGCGAGCAGCACGAGGTGCGGCACCGGGTGACGGCCACCGTGGTCCGGGCCCTGGAGCGTTCGCCCCTGTCCGTCGACCCCGAGGGCGCCTCCTCCGGCGAAGAGCCACGCAGCCGTGTCCTCGCCGCCTGGTCCGGGCCGGACGGCTCGCGGCACGAGGGCCCCGTCCTGGTGGGCGTCGACCGCCCGGGCAGCGGCGACCGGTTCGCGATGTGGACGGACGCGCGGGGCCGCGAGGTGGCCCGCCCGCTGGACTCCGCGACGGCGACCACGCATGCCGTGCTCGCCGGGATCGGCACCGCGGTGGCGGCCGCGGCCCTGGTGGAGGCCGCCCGGCGGATCGTGGTCTGGCGCCTGGTCCGCCGCCGTTACGCGTGCCTGGAGCAGGAGTGGGAGCGGGCGGGACCGGACTGGGGCAGGACCGGCGCGGGCAGTTGACGGGCTTCGGCCTCCGGTCAACTCACCACCTGCGCGCACGCTACGGTGGACCGGCCGAACCGAATCGGCGACGACCCGCGTACGACGAGGTGGGGGCACAGCAACGCCATGGCACAGGGCACGGTCCAGGTGACGCACACCGGCACCTCGCGGTGGCGGCGCCGCACGGGTGAGTACGCATCGCTCGCCGCCGCCCTGGAGGCCGCGGCCGACGGTGACGTCCTCACCGTGGCCCCAGGGACCTACCGGGAGAATCTCGTCGTCCAGCGGGCGGTGACCCTGCGCGGACCCGAGGGCGCCCAGGGTTCGGTCCGGATCGCGCCCGCCGACGGTGTCCCGCTGACCGTGCGCGCCTCGGCGGTGATCCAGGACCTGCACGTCGAGGGCCAGGACGCGGCGGCGCCCGCGGTCCTGGTGGAGGACGGCACGCCGGAGCTGGTGGGTCTCAGGGTCGTCGCGCGTTCCGCCTCCGGGATAGAGGTGCGCGGCAGCGCGCGTCCCACGGTGCGGCGCTGCACCGTCGACAATCCGGCCGGTGTCGGTATCGCCGTCCTGGACGGCGGGGGCGGCGTGTTCGAGGAGTGCGAGGTCGTCGCGGCCGGCCAGGCGGGCGTCGCGGTGCGCTCCGGCGGCCGCCCCCGGCTGGAGCGCTGCCGGGTGCACCACGCGACGGGATCCGGACTGACGGCGACCGGCGAGGGTTCCGCGTTCGAGGCCGTGGGCTGCGAGGTCTACGAGGTCCGCGGCAGCGGCGTGCAGGTGACCGGCCGGGCCACGGCCCATCTGACCGACTGCGACGTGCACCGCACCACGGGCGACGGCGTCACGCTGGACACGGACGCGGTGCTCACCCTCGCCGACTGCCGCATCCACGACATCCCGGAGAACGCGGTCGACCTCAGGTCCCGCTCGGTCCTCACCCTGACCCGCACCAGCGTGCGGCAGTTCGGGCGCAACGGCCTGTCGGTGTGGGACCCGGGCACCCGGGTGGACGCCAACCAGTGCGAGATCTTCGACAGCACCGGCGACTACCCGGCGGTCTGGGTCAGCGACGGCGCCACCGCGGTGCTCGACTCCTGCCGGGTGCACGACGTGCCGGACGCGCTGTTCGTCCTGGACCGGGGCTCGCGCGCGGACGTCGTCGACAGCGACCTCTCCCAGGTGCGCAACACCGCCGTGTCGGTGAGCGACGGCGCCACCGCGCAGCTCGACGACTGCCGCATCCGGGACGCCGCCACCGGCGCGTGGTTCCGCGACCACGGCAGCGGCGGCACCCTGAACAACTGCACCCTGGACGGCAACCGCACCGGCGTGATCGTCACCAAGGGCGCCGACCCCACCATCGAGCGCTGCACCGTCGACTCGCCCTCCGAGGCGGGTGTCTACGTGTCGGCCGGCGGCCGCGGCAGCTTCCTGAACTGCCGGGTCACGGGCAGCGCGGGATACGGCTTCCATGTGATCGACGGCTGTCGTACGACGTTGAAGAAGTGCCGCACGGAGCGCTGCGCGCGCGGCGGGTACGAGTTCGCGGACGGCGGCCCCGACTCGGCGTACGACTCCGGGCCGCTCGTGGAGGACTGCACCAGCGACGAGAGCACCGGCCTGACGGCGCCCGCCGCGCCCGAGCCGGTGGTGCAGACGGCGGCCCAGTCCCCCGGGCTGCTCGGCTCGATCCCCGGGCAGCGCACCACCGAGCAGGAGCCGCTGATCGCGCCCGCCGCCCCCCAGGAGCCGGCGCGGACCTCGCAGGCCGTCCTGGGCGAACTGGACGCCCTGGTCGGCCTGGACAGCGTCAAGCGCGAGGTGCGCGCGCTGACCGACATGATCGAGGTGGGCCGGCGCCGGCAGCGGGCGGGCCTGAAGGCGGCGTCGGTCAAGCGGCACCTGGTCTTCACCGGGTCCCCGGGCACCGGCAAGACGACGGTCGCCCGGCTGTACGGCGAGATCCTCGCCTCGCTCGGTGTGCTGGACAAGGGCCATCTGGTCGAGGTGTCCCGGGTGGACCTGGTCGGCGAGCACATCGGCTCCACGGCGATCCGCACCCAGGAGGCCTTCCAGCGGGCGCACGGCGGCGTGCTGTTCATCGACGAGGCGTACGCGCTCTCGCCCGAGGACGCGGGCCGGGACTTCGGCAAGGAGGCCATCGACACGCTGGTCAAGCTGATGGAGGACCAGCGGGAGGCCGTCGTCGTGATCGTCGCGGGGTACACGGCGGAGATGGAGCGTTTCCTGTCCGTCAATCCCGGTGTGGCCTCCCGCTTCTCACGGACCATCACCTTCGGCGACTACGGCCCCGGGGAGCTGCTGCGGATCGTGGAGCAGCAGGCCGACGAGCACGAGTACCGGCTGGGGCCGGGCACGCCCGAGGCGCTGGCGAAGTACTTCGCGGAGATTCCCAAGGGCCCGGCCTTCGGCAACGGCCGCACGGCACGGCAGACCTTCGAGGCGATGGTGGAGCGGCATGCGAGCCGGGTCGCCCAGCTGTCCGACCCGAGCACGGACGACCTGACCCTGCTGTACCCCGAGGACCTGCCCGAGCTGCCGTAGCGGAGCCGCAGCCGGAGCCCGGGCTCGGCCGGGCGGGCCTCAGCAGTCCCCGGTCGTGTCGTCCGCCGCCGGGACGGACGCCGCCGCACCGCCCGTGTGGCGCGGCGCCGGTACCTCCGGGCGCAGCCGGGCCAGCAGCCGCGCGCGTTCCTCGGCGAAGGCGGGATCGGCCTGGTAGTCGGAGTGGCCGAGGACCGGCGCCGGCAGCGGGTGGAGTTCGGTCCGGCCGTAGGTCAGCGGGTCCTTGAGGGGCGGGCGGTCCACCGCGGGGCCCGCGTCGCCGGGCAGGCGCATCGGGCCGCCGATGGGGTCGGTGCGCCGGTAGAGGTTGCGCCAGCAGTCGACCTCCTCGTGCAGTGAGGCGAGCGCCTCGGGACCGAAGTGCGCCGGGAACCAGCGGCCGTACAGCCGCTCCAGCGGGGAGCCGTAGGTGAGCAGGGCGACGCGCCTGCGGGCGGACGGCTCCAGTTGCCAGGACGCGGCGGCGGCGAGGACGCTCCCCTGCGAGTGCCCGGAGATGACCAGCCGGCCGCCGGTGGCGCGGGTCCAGGTCGCCATCCGCCAGGTCAGGTCGGGTACCGCGCGCTCGGCGTAGCAGGGCGGTGCGAAGGGGTGCGCGGCGCGTGGCCAGAAGGTGCCGACGTCCCACAGGATGCCGATCGTGCGCCGCGCGGAGGCGTCCTTGTAGGCGCGCCTGCCCCAGGTGACGAACAGTATGAAGCCGAGGCCGATCAGCCAGGAGCCCAGTTCCTGCGCGGTCTGCGCGGCCCCCTGGAGGGCCGCGTACGTCCCGCGCGCCGCCTCCCCGGGCACCTTCTCGGTGGTCAGGGCGCCCACCAGGGCTCCGGCGCCGAGCAGCAGGGTGGCGGCGGAGGTGATGGCGACGATGAGGGGCGCCCGGTCGGTGAGCGTGGCCGTGGCGCGGGTGAGGGCGATGCGCCGGGTGCGCCCCGGGTCTCCGGTCTCCCCCGGGTGGTCGTGTTCCACGGCGTCGCGTTCCGCGCGGGCCAGGCGCAGGGTGTGCCGGGCGAGGACGGCGCACATCAGCAGGACGACGACGAGCAACGGCGGGATGACGGAGGCCTGCCAGGTGAGCAGGACGGGCGGGCCGTCGAGGAAGGCGCCGGTGCCGTCCATCCAGTCGGAGACACGCTGGGAGACCCCGCCGGACATGACGCCGCCCAGCGCGCAGGCCAGCATGGCGACGGCGGGACCGCCCAGGCCCCGGATCGCGGCGCGGGCGTCGGGGCGGCTGCGGTGGAGCAGGTGGGCGACCACGGCCAGCACGACGACCAGCAGCCCCTGCACCAGGGCGATGCCGCCGAAGGCCGTGTCTCCGGCCAGCCGGCCCTGCGACGTCCAACCCGGTCGGGACCAGCCGCCGTACAGCAGGGCGAGGACGAACAGCAGGAGGGCGGCGAGCGGCAGGCGGCGGACGAGGTGCTCGTCGAGTCGACGGTCCAGGCGCTTCTCGCTGCGGCCCCGGCGGCAGACCACCGCGACCACGGCGACGCCCGCCGCGGCCAACGCGCCCAGCAGCACCCATCCCAGGGTGTCGAGCAGCGCGGGTCCGCCCGGCCGGTGGTCGAAGCGGGCCGCGGGCACGCCGACCGCCACGGCGACGGTCAGCAGCCCGGCGGCGGTGTGCGCGCCGCGCAGCCGGGCCACCAGGCGGCGTCCGTACCAGAACCCGGGGCGGCCCAGCGCGGCGCGGCGGGGGTCCTCCTCGGGGTCGGCCTCGCGGTCCATCGGCTGCTGGGACTCGTACGCCCGCCAGGTGCGCAGCGACAGGTACCACAGCAGCCCGGTGAGGGCGGCGGGCACCGCGGCCGCCAGGGCGAGTCTGCGGCCGGGCGTGCTCCACCAGCCGCCGTCCGACACCACCGGCGACAGGAAGCCCAGCCAGGTGTGCCGCTCGGCGCACGCGCGCGTGCCCGCGCACTGCCAGGCGACGAGGTCGAGGGCGACCTCGCAGGCGGCGGCGACCAGGAGCACGGTCAGAGTGAGGCCCGTGAGCCGCAGCAGCAGCCCGTAGAGGCGGACCGTGCGGGTCCGGCCGTGGGCGGCGGGCCGCATCCAGTGGGCGATGTTGACCACCATGAAGGGCAGGAGCAGCAGCCACAGGGCGCGGGTGCCGTTGCCGGAGGTGAGGTTGCACCAGACGTAGGCCTCGGGCACCGGACGGCCCCGGTAGTCCTCGGGCCGGGACTCGGCGTCGGCGTCCTCGGTGCGCCGGAAGACGGCCGCGATGTGGTCGCCGGTGACCCGCACGGTCCGCGGGTCGTCCAGCATCTCGGCGGGTGTCGTACCGCCCACTCCGTGTACCAGGAGTTCCAGGGCGGTGCCGCTTCTCGCGTCGGTCCCGCCCGTCCCGGCCCGTTCCTGTGCCTTCTTCACTGTCCGCACTCCCCCGTGACGCGCCGTCGGCTGTGTCCGTGCGGGCACAGGATCCCCGTCGGCGGGCGTCGTACACCCCTCGGCACTGAATCTCCCCGAACCGTGTGACCGGTGACGGCGGCGGGCGGTGGCGCGGGCCGCGGCGGGGCGTGCGAGGATGGGACGTCCGCGCACGGGTGCGGGGAGAAGACCTCATCCGAGCGAGAGTGTGTCGGCGTGTCGGGCGGTTGTGCGGCGAAAGGACCGAAGCGTACGTGAGTGAGAATCCGAACCTCCTCGCGGAGCAGCGCCGCGCCCTGATCCTCGACGAGGTGCGCCGCCGTGGCGGTGTCCGGGTCAACGAGCTGACCCGCAAGCTCGGCGTGTCGGACATGACGGTCCGCCGCGACCTCGACGCGCTGTCCCGGCAGGGTGTGCTGGAGAAGGTGCACGGCGGAGCGGTCCCGGTGGCGGAGGCGAGCACCCACGAACCGGGGTTCGAGGCCAAGTCGGGTCTGGAGCCGACGGCCAAGGAGGACATCGCGCGGGCCGCCGCGGAGCTGGTCGCCCCGGGCGCCGCGATCGCCCTGTCGGGCGGTACGACGACGTACGCGCTGGCGCACCGGCTGGTGGACGTGCCGGATCTGACGGTGGTCACCAACTCGGTGCGGGTGGCCGACGTGTTCCATGTGGCGCAGCGCACCTCGGGGGCGCGGCAGGGCGGGGCGACGGTGGTGCTGACCGGCGGTGTGCGCACGCCCTCCGACTCGCTGGTGGGACCGGTCGCCGACCAGGCGATCGCGACGCTCCACTTCGACGTGCTGTTCCTGGGCGTGCACGGGATATCGGCCGAGGCCGGCCTGTCCACGCCGAACCTCGCGGAGGCCGAGACGAACCGGCGTCTCGTGCAGTCGGCACGGCGTGTCGTGGTGGTCGCGGACCACACCAAGTGGGGTGTCGTGGGCCTGAGTTCCTTCGCCGCGCTGGAGCAGGTGGACACGCTCGTGACCGACTCCGGCCTGTCGGCGCGGGCCCGCGCGGAGGTCGCCGAGCACCTCGGGCTGGTCGTGGCGGGCGAGCCGGAGCCCACCGCCGACTGACACCGGCGCCGGTCTGCCAGGGAGCCCCCTGCCGTGCCGGGCACCGGACGCGGCGGCCCGCGCACGGGGCGTCCGCCCCGCTGACACCCGGGCGCGCCCGGGTCTATCGTGGCGCCACCCGGCCGATCGTCCGCCACCCGCGGCTTCGCACAAGGGGGTTGTGTCCATGGTTCGCCGTCTGCGTCCGGTAGGTCTCGACTTCGTCGAGACGGCGCCGGTGCGCCTGGTCTTCGCGCGGGAGATCGGCGCCGCCCCGGACGCCGTCTTCCGCGCCCTGGCCGAGGACGTTCCCGGCTGGACCGCGTGGTTCTCGGCGGTGACGTTCGCCCGGCCCATCGGTGAGGGCGCGGGGCGCGAGATCCGGCTCAGGGGCGGCGCGCGTTTCGTGGAGACGGTGCTGGCGGCCGAGCGGCCCGAGGTGTACGCCTACCGCGTCGACGTCACCAACGCGCCGGGCGCCCGGGCCATGCTCGAGGAGTGGCGGCTGACGCCGGCCGGTACCGGTACGCGGGTGCGCTGGACGTTCGCGGCGGACGGTACGGCGCCCTTCCGCTTCGTCCTGGACCGGGCGCGTCCGGGGCTGGGGCGGGCCTTCCGGGGCGCGGTGACGTCGCTGGACCGGCGGCTGCGGCGCCCGTAGCCCTGCGCCTCGCAAACGGCCGACCGGCGACCGGCGACCGGCGACCGGCGACCGGCTCAGCCGAGCGGGCTGCCGGTGCGCAGCAGGGACTCGATCTCCGCCGTGTACGGCTCGATGTCGAGGCCCTGTTCGGCGAGCCAGGCGTCGGAGTAGTACTTGTCGAGGTACCGGTCCCCCGGATCGCACAGCAGTGTCACGACGCTGCCCCGCTCCCCCGCGGCCACCATCTCGGCGACGATCCGCAACGCGCTCCACAGCCCGGTGCCGGTCGAGCCGCCCGCCTTGCGGCCGATGACCCGCTCCAGGGAGCGTACGGCCGCGACGCTCGCCGCGTCCGGCACCTTCATCATGCGGTCGATCGCGCCGGGCACGAAGCTCGGTTCCATCCGGGGCCGGCCGATGCCCTCGATGCGGGAGCCCCGGTCGCAGGCCACGTCCGCCTCGCCGGTGGTCCAGCCCTCGAAGAAGCAGGAGTTCTCCGGGTCGGCGACGCAGACCCGGGTGTCGTACTGCATGTAGTGGACGTAGCGGGCGAGGGTCGCCGAGGTGCCGCCGGTGCCGGCCGTGGCGACGATCCACGACGGCTCCGGGTACCGTTCCCGCCGCAGCTGGCGGAAGATCGACTCGGCGATGTTGTTGTTGCCGCGCCAGTCGGTGGCGCGTTCGGCGTAGGTGAACTGGTCCATGTAGTGGCCGCCGGTCTCCGCCGCGAGGCGGGCCGACTCCTCGTACATCCGCCGGGAGTCGTCCACGAAGTGGCACCGTCCGCCGTGGAACTCGATCAGGCGGATCTTCTCGGTGCTCGTCGTACGGGGCATGACGGCGATGAAGGGCACGCCGACGAGTTTGGCGAAGTACGCCTCGGAGACGGCCGTCGAGCCGCTGGACGCCTCGATCACCGGGCGGTCCGGCCGGATCCAGCCGTTGCACAGGCCGTAGAGGAACAGGGAGCGGGCGAGGCGGTGCTTGAGGCTGCCCGTGGGGTGGGTCGACTCGTCCTTCAAATAGAGGTCGATGCCCCAGTGCTCCGGGAGCGGGAACAGCAGCAGATGGGTGTCGGCCGAGCGGTTGGCGTCGGCCTGGACCTTGCGGACGGCTTCTTTCAGCCAGGTGCGGTAGGTGGCGTCGCTGTGGTCGACGTCGAGGGTGGCGCCGTTGGCGGTCTGCCGGTCAGTGCTCACTTCGAGGGCTCCTTACGCTGCGCGCCGACGGCGGACAGCGCGGCCGACCCCTGGATCATAAACACCTTCCACACGCTTCTCACCTGCATAAACACCCCTTTGAGCGCCTCAAAGGCACCCCTGGGGCGCCAGGGCCGACACGGCGGGGCGCGGCGGGAGGCGACGGGAGGCGACGGGGGGCGCATTCGCGCGAGTGCTCCGGTCGCCTCCGGAACCGGGCGGCGCGTACTGGTGCTCGGAGCGCGCTGCGGGCAGACTGCCAGCGGCGGGAACCGACGCGCACGAGGGGGCGACGGCCATGTCAGAGCCGGAGTTCAGGGCCACGGGGGTGCGGATCGGCAAGCGGCTGCGTTCGCTCACCCGGGCCGGGACGGTCCGGATCAGCGGTGGCCGGGTGGAGCTGCTCACCAGCTACGGCAGTGAGATAGACAGCGCGCCGGTGCAGGCGGTGCGCGCCTCCCGCCCGTGGTTCGCTCCGCAGGACCGGGCGCTGGCCGACCTGGACGGCAAGCGGTACGTGCTGACCCTGGGCGAGCGCGACCCGGCTCCCGGTGAACCGGGCCCGCCCGCGGCCCGCCGCTTCATCGAGGCGGTGCGCAGGGCGGCCGGACGCCGCGTCTGAGAGATGTCCGTAAGTTGCGGTGCCTCACCCCTTGCGTCACTCTGGTCTCACGTCACTCTGGGTTTACCGGCGATAACGCTGCGAACCAGCCCGCCGGCCATGACAGCGGGCGGCGTGCGCCCTGTGCGCCTCGCTGGATCCGAACTCCGTGTTCTTCCGGACCTCTATGTCGGGGAGTCGCAGCCGTGATCACTCACCCAAGCAGACACTGCACGGTGGAGCTCCAAGCCCTGCCGTCGCGGATCGGCCAGGTCCGCAGAATCGTATCTGCGCAATTGCGCTACTGGCATATGGATCTCCTGATCGACCGGGCGGTGCTCGGCGTGACGGAGCTGTTGACCAACGTCCACCTCCATGCGCGCCCCGACAAGACGTGCACCGTGGAGATAGAGCTGCTCCTGGACCGGCTCACGGTCTCGGTGCGCGACCACGATCCGCGGCTGCCCGTCGTCGATGACGCCGAGCCCCTCGCGACGTGCGGACGCGGGCTTGCCATGGTGGCCGCGATGAGCGAGAGCTGGGGCGCCCGGCCGGACGGCGAGTCCGGCAAGGTCGTCTGGTTCACGCTCCCGACGGCCGTCGCCCCCGTGCCGGTCACCGTGCCGCCGGTGTCGGCACGTCAGCCGCGCCGTCTGGTCGAGGAGGTGCCGGCCGCCGCGTTCGCCGAGGTCGAGCACGCGGTCGACCTCACAAGCCCCCAACCCGCTCCCGCCCGGTCGGCCGTTGTCGGCTGACCGGGCGGTGACCGTCCGCTGCCGCGGACCGTGCGGCCCGGTACCGGTCGACGTCCGGGAACGCGGCTCCGCGCTTCCGGTGGTCCGCAACCGCACTGACGTGTACGGGCCCTGACGGTGCGTCGGTCGTCCGACGGGAGGGCGTGGGCCGCGCGACCCGCTGCTGGGTGACGCCTGTCGACGCCGACCCCGTCCGGAGCGTGTGTACGGCGGTGTCGCCACCGCCGTACACCTTCCCGGCGTCCGTGATCCGGGCGGCGGGCCGGGTGCCGGTCGTCGCGGTCATGCCGCGCCGCCCCCGCCGGTCCGGCCGAACTGCTCGTCCAGCACGGACAGCCGGCGCCAGTACTCGTCCTCGTCGATCTCGCCGGAGGCGAAGCGGTGGCCGAGCACGGCGATGGGCGAGTTGTCCTCGACGGCCGCCCGCCGCCCCGGTCCGCGGCGCCCGCGCCACACCGTGCGGCGCAGCAGGGTGATGGCACCGCCGATGACCAGGGCCCAGATCACCGGGAAGAGCAGGATCCACGGGCCGGGCCCGCCGTCGCCGAACTGTGCCAGGGTCTCCATGTCGTCCAACTCCTCGGTCGCGGTGTCCCTTGTCGCTACCGAGCCTCGCTCCGAAAGGGTGCCCCGGTCGTCGTACGGCCGGCGGCGGTGTGCGTACGTCGCGGGGAGTACTCCGGCGGTCCGCGGCTGCTTCCTCCGTCCGTCGCCGACCCCTCGACCTCTGTAACTACTAGTATGTACAGTGCTCGCATGAGCACCTCGGAGCGACTGATCGAGTCCACCCGTGAGCTGCTGTGGGAGCGCGGGTACGTGGGCACCAGCCCCAAGGCGATCCTGGAGCGGGCCCAGGCCGGGCAGGGCAGCATGTACCACCACTTCAAGGGCAAGCCCGACCTCGCACTCGCCGCGATCCGGCGCACGGCCCAGGAGATGCGGGCCGCCGCCGAGGCCGTGCTCACCGGTCCGGGGACGCCGTACGAGCGCATCGAGGCGTATCTGCGGCGCGAGCGCGACGTGCTGCGCGGGTGCCCGGTCGGGCGACTGACCATGGACCCGGACGTGATCGCCGACGACACCCTGCGTTCCCCGGTGGACGAGACCCTCGACTGGCTGCGCGAGCAGATCGCCCAGCTGGTCGAGGAGGGCAGGGAGCAGGGCGAGTTCGCTCCCTCGCTGGACGGCGAGGCGATCGCGGCCACGGTCGTCGCGACCGTCCAGGGCGGCTATGTGCTGGCCCGCGCGTCCGGCTCGCCGACCGCCTTCGAGGCGGGCGTCCGGGGCCTGCTCTCGCTGCTCGCGACCCACAGGAACCCGCTCGCGTAGAGGAGTTCGACGAACCGTGCACATCACCCGACAGCGCCCCGGAACCGAGCAGGGCACGGCCGAGGGCTTCACCGGCGCGGTATGGCTGGACGAGACCGCCGCTCGCGGCGGGAACCGACGCGCACGAGGGGGCGAGGGCCCCGGGCACGACCACCGCGTGGGGCGCACACGTCGCGCCCGGGGACCGGCACGTCCGAGGGGGCGTCCGCGGCACGCCATGCAGTACGCCTTCACCCTGCCCGCCGACTACCCGACGGACGTCATCAGGGAGCGCGTGGCCCGCACCGGGCACCTGCTGGACGACTGGCCCGGGCTCGGACTCAAGGCGTATCCGGTCCGCGAGCGCGGGCAGGGCGGCTCTCCGGTCAACCAGTACGCGCCGTTCTACCTGTGGCACACCGTGGAGGGCATGAACGCCTTCCTCTGGGAGGGCGCCTTCCAGCGGCCCACCGACGACTTCGGCCGGCTCGCGGTCCGGCAGTGGACCGGTCTGGCGTACGAGGAGGGCGGCGCCGCCGGCAGCCCCGCGCGGACGGCGGTCCTGCGGCGGCGGCCGGTGCCGGAAGGGTCACCGCTGTCGGAGGTGGCGGCCGACGCGGTGCGGAAGACCGGGCGGCTGGCGGCCCTCGGCGGGGCGCTGCTCGCGGCGGCGGTGGTGGACACCGGGCGCTGGGAGCTGGTGCACCTCTCGCTCCACTCGGGCGACGCGCCCGACGGGGTGGAGGGCGAGGCCTTCCGGGTACCGCACCTCTCCGGGCCCGGGCGGGGCCTGCCGCCGAGGGGGCGGCAGTGGTGAGCGGCGCCGTCCGCACGGTCCTCGGGGACGTGCCGGGCGCGGAGTTGGGCGTGTGCGACGCCCACGACCACCTGTTCTTCGCGAGCCCCCGACTGCCCGGCGAGGAGCTGAACGACGTGGCGGCGGCGCGTGCCGAGCTGACCGCGTTCCGGGAGCAGGGCGGCGGCGCGGTGGTGCAGTGGACGCCGTACGGGCTCGGCAGGCGGGCCGCGGATCTGCCGGTGCTGTCCCGGGCGACCGGCGTCCACGTGGTGGCCGCCACGGGACTGCACCAGGACGTCCACTACGACGACAGCACGCTCACCGCGCTGCGTGGCCGTGCCGCGGACGTCTTCGTCGCCGAACTGACGCGGGGCATCGGGACGTCGGGCGTACGCGCCGGACTGATCAAGGTGGCGGGCGGCTTCCACGCGCTCGACGCGCACGCCCGGTGGACCATGTCGGCGGCGGCCGAGGCCCACCACGCGACGGGAGCGCCGATCGCCGTGCACCTGGAGCTGGGCACCGGCGCCCTGGACGTACTGGACCTCCTGTGCGGCGAGTCGGGTGTCCCCCCGCATCGGGTGATCCTCGGTCACCTCAACCGCTCCCCCGACCCCGTGACGCACCGGCAGTCCGCCGGGTCGGGGTGCTGGCTGGCCTTCGACGGACCGTCGCGGGCGAACCACGGCACCGACTGGCGGATGCCGGACGCGGTGCGGGACCTCGCCGAGGCGGGGTTCGGCGACCGGATGCTGCTCGGCGGCGACACGACGACCGCGTCCGCCCGGTCGGTCAGCGGCGGTCCGGGCATGCCGTACCTGCTGCGCCGCGTGGCTCCCCGGCTGGCGCTCGCCGCGGGGGACGACCTGGTGCGGCGCATGCTCACCGAGAACCCCGCGCGGGCGTTCGCCGCCGACTGGCGCTGACGACTCGCCTTGCTGTGCACCGGGTCGGCGCAGTACGTAGGGTCGTGATCATGCTGAGACTCGGAATACCCGTCATAGGTGTCACGGACATACCCCGCGCGGTGGCGTTCTGGACGGCGGCGCTGCCCCTGGTCGCCGTGGAGGAGTGGAAGAGCGAGACCTGGCGCACTCTGGAGTACGCGGACGGCTCCGGGCGGGCCCTCGGTCTGCTGCGCAGCGACTCGCCGCCCGAGCCGCGGCCCCGGCTCCACCTCGACCTGTTCACCGACTCGGCCGAGGAGCAGCGGGCCGAGGTGCGGCGGCTGATCGGCCTCGGTGCGCGGGCCGTCGAGTGGGACCTGTACCCGCCCGTCCCCGACTTCGTCGTCCTGGCCGATCCGGACGGCAACGTCTTCTGCGTCGTCGACCTCAGCCACGCCCCGAGCGGCGGCGCCCGGCCCGCGCCCTGAGCCGCGCCGCCCTGAGCCGTGCCGACCCGACCGCGGCCCGGTGAGCCGGCCGCTTCGGCCGCCTACGCCGGCACGCCCAGCGGGTCGTCCAGGACCGGCTGCCAGGCCAACTCCGCCGCGCCGACCAGGCTGTTGTGGTCCAGGCCGCAGGGCAGGATCGGCACCCCGCCGCTCTGGCCCCACAGGCTGCGCCCGGCGACGACCGCGCGCAGCCGCTCCGGGTCGGCGTCGAGGAGAGCGCGGTGGAGTCCGCCGAGGATGATGCGGTCCGGGTTGAGGATGTTCACCAGACCCGCGAGTCCCCGGCCCAGACGGTCGATGAGGGTCTCGGTGGCCGTGCGGACGGCCGGGTCGGCGTACTGCTCGCGGATCAGGTCGTAGGACTGCTGGAGCAGGGACACCTCGGGGCCCGGCTCGCGACCGGCCGCCGTGAGGAAGGCCAGCGGGTCGGTCTCCACGTCCAGGCAGCCGCGGCTGCCGCAGTGGCAGGGGCGGCCCTCCGGGTTGACGGCGAGGTGGCCGACCTCCAGGGCGAGCCCGGAACTGCCGGTGTGCAGACGGCCGTCGAGGACCAGGGCGCCGCCGACGCCGCGGTGGCCGGTGGCCACGCACAGCAGGTCGCGGGCGCCGCGGCCGGCACCGTGGCGGTGCTCGGCGAGGGCGGCGAGGTTGACGTCGTTGGCGGCGAAGGCGGGTCCCTCGATCCCGGCGGCCCGCACCTGCTGCGCGAAGATCTCCCGCACCGGCGCGCCCGCGGGCCAGGCCAGGTGCAGCGGGTTCAGGGCCAGGCCCTCCGGTTCCGCGACGGCGGACGGCACGGCGAGCCCGGCGCCGACGCAGCGCCGCCCGGTCTGCCGCAGGAGTTCCGCGCCCGCCTCGACGACGGAGCCCAGCACCTTCGCCGGGTCGGCGTCGACGACCTCGCAGCCGGGCGCGGTGGCGACGATCCGGCCGCCGAGGCCGACCAGGGCCGCGCGGAAGCCGTCGGCGTGGATCTGGGCGGCGAGGGCGACGGGCCCGTCCTCGGCGACCGAGAGGCGGTGCGAGGGGCGGCCCTGGGAACCGGCCGCCGCGCCGGGTCTGGCGTCCACCCGGATCAGGCCGAGCGCTTCCAGCTCGGCGGCGACCGCCCCGGCCGTGGCCCGGGTCACGCCCAGCTCCGCGGTGAGGACGGCCCGGGTGGGGGCGCGTCCGGTGTGTACGAGCTCCAACGCGGGTCCGAGCGCGCCGCGCCCGCGGTCCAGCCGCGTCCTCGAGGTGGTCCCTTCCCCCGCTCGGGGGTCCGCCTTGCCGCTCATGAGGGGGAGTCTCCCATGATCCGTCCGCCCGGGGCGCTCAGAGCCCGCTGACCCGGAGTGTGATGTTCAGCCGCCCGGCGAGCCCCAACTCGGGCGGCGCGGTGCCCGGGTGCACCTTCGGCACGCCGTGGTACGCGAGCCGGGAGGGGCCGCCGAAGACGAACAGGTCGCCGCTGCGCAGCTCGGTGTCCACGTAGGGACGGGTGCGGGTCCCGGGGTTGCCGAAGCGGAAGACGCAGGTGTCGCCGAGGCTCAGGGAGACCACGGGGGCGTCGGAGCGCTCGTCCGCGTCGCGGTGCATGCCCATACGGGCCTCGCCGTCGTAGAAGTTGATCAGGGCGATGTCGTACGGCTCCGGTGCGAGTGCCGCGGCGCCGAGCGCGTCGGTCACCGCGCGCCGGGCGAGGTTGTCGAGCCAGGCCGGGAAGGGCTTGACCGGGGCGCCGTCGCCGTCGACGGCGGTGGGGGCGTAGCCGTACGGGTACCAGTGCCGGCCGAGGCAGACCTGCCGGGCGGTCATGGTGCCGCCGCCGGGGGTGCGCACGGTGCGGAGTCCGGCCGGGGGGCGGGCCCAGGCGCGGCAGGCGTCCAGCAGCTCGCGCTGCCGTGGCGGGGTCAGCCAGTCGGGCACGTGCACGGCGCCGGGCGCGGTCTCGGCACGGGTCCTGGGGAACAGCTCGGCGTCCATGTCCCCATCCTGCCTCCGCGCCCCGCCTGCCCGGGTGCCACCGGCGCTGAGCTGGGACTCGGCTAGCCTGGACACACGATGGACGACCGCAGCACGAACGACCGCAGCGCCCGCGGCACGCACGACCGCAGCGCCCGCAGCACGAACGACCGCAGCGCCCGCGGCACGCACGACCGCAGCGCCGGCGACGACCGCATGAGGACGCCCTGGGGCGGGCACGTCCTGTCCCGCTTCCCCGAGGACCCGCGCGACCGGCTCCGTGCCTGGGACGCCTCCGACGAGTACCTGCTGGCGCACCTCGCGGAGCGGGAGGTCCCCCTGGACGGCACGGTGGTGGTCGTCGGCGACCGCTGGGGAGCGTTGGTGACGGCGCTGGCGGCGCACGGGCCGGTGCAGATCACCGACTCCCACCTGACCCGGGAGGCGACGCGGATCAACCTGGAGCGCGGCGGTGCCGAACCGGGCTCGGTGCGCCTGCTCACCACGCAGGATCCGCCGCCGGACCGCGTCGACGTGCTGCTGGTGCGGGTGCCGAAGAGCCTCGCCCTGCTGGAGGACCAGTTGCTGCGGCTGGCGCCCGCGCTGCACGCGGGCACGGTCGTGGTCGGCACCGGGATGGTGAAGGAGATCCACACCTCGACGCTCCGGCTGTTCGAGCGGATCGTCGGCCCGACCCGGACCTCGCTGGCGGTGAGGAAGGCCCGGCTGATCTTCGCCGAGCCCGATCCCGCGCTGAAGCGGCCCGCCAACCCCTGGCCGCTCGGCTACCGGCTCCCCGACGACGTCGGACCGCTCTCCGGCCGGCCCGTCGTCAACCACGCCGGGGTGTTCTGCGCCGACCGGCTCGACATCGGCACCCGCTTCTTCCTCCGGCACCTTCCGGATCCCGGGGCTTTCCGGCGGGTGGTGGACCTGGGCTGCGGCAACGGTGTGGTCGGTACGGCGGTGGCGCTGGCCGATCCCGACGCGGAGCTGCTGTTCACCGACGAGTCGTTCCAGGCGGTCGCCTCGGCCCGCGAGACGTACCGGGTGAACGAGGTCGCGGGCCAGGCGGAGTTCCGGGTCGGCGACGGGCTGGCCGGGGTGCCCGACGGCAGTGTCGACCTGGTGCTCAACAACCCGCCGTTCCACTCCCACCAGGCCACGACCGACGCCACGGCGCGGCGGATGTTCACCGGGGCGCGGCGCGTGCTGCGCCCCGGCGGCGAACTGTGGGTGGTCGGCAACCGGCACCTGGGCTACCACGTCAGGCTGCGGCGCCTGTTCGGCAACAGCCGGCTGGTGGCGAGCGACCGGAAGTTCGTGGTGCTGAGGGCGGTCAAGGAGTAGCCGAGGCAGGGGCGACGGGCGCGGCGCGGGCCACCACCTGGAGGAGCGCCGCCACCGTCCGGGCCATGGCCTCCCTTCCCGCGGTGAGGTAGCCGCGCGAGTCGACCGCCTCGGGCCGGGCGGCGAGGTGCTCCCGGATCGCGCCGGTCATGGCGATGTTGAGCGCGGTGCCGACGTTGACCTTGGCGATGCCGCCCGCGACGGCCGCGGCCAGTTCGGCGTCCGGGACGCCGGAGGAGCCGTGCAGGACGAGGGGGACGTCCAGGGTGCCGGACAGTTCCTTGAGCAGGTCGTGGTCCAGGGCCGCGGTGCGGGTGGTCATGGCGTGGGAGCTGCCGACGGCGACGGCCAGGGCGTCCACGCCGGAGTCGGCGACGAAGGAGCGCGCCTCGGCGGGGTCGGTGCGGGCGCCGGGGGCGTGGGCGTCGAGCGGCGGGGCGCCGCCCTTGCCGCCGATCTCCCCCAACTCGGCCTCGATCCAGAGCCCTCGGGCGTGCGCCCAGTCGGCGGCGGCCCGGGTCGCCGCGAGGTTCTCGGCGTAGGGCAGCCGGGCGGCGTCGTACATCACGGAGCTGAACCCGGCGTCCGGGGCCTGGCGCAGCAGGCCGTCGCTCTGCACGTGGTCGAGGTGCAGGGCGACGGGCACCGCGGCGGCCTCGGCGGCGGCGACGGCCGCACGGGCGAGGGGCAGCAGGCGGCCGTAGCGGTACTTCACGGCGTTCTCGCTGACCTGGAGGAGGACGGGTCTGCGCACGGACTCGGCGCCCGCGACGACGGCCTCGACGTGCTCCAGGGTGATGACGTTGAAGGCGGCGACGGCGGAGCGCTCGGCGGCGGCACGGCCGATCAGGTCGCCGGTGGTGGCGAGGGGCACGGTCTGTTCCTTCCCGGGCAGTCGGGGCGTCAGGGGGCGAGGATGACCGAGCGGGTCAGGTGGCGCGGGCGGTCCGGATCGAGACCGCGGGCGGCGGCGACGGCGACGGCGAGCCGCTGGGCGCGCACCAGTTCGGCCAGCGGGTCCAGCTCACCGGGCACCCACAGTGCGCCGGTGTCGCGCACCTGGTCGGCCAGTCCGTCCGGCGCCTCGCCGAACATCCAGGTCGCCGTGCCCGCGGTGCTGATGCTGATGGGGCCGTGCCGGTACTCCATCGCCGGGTAGGCCTCCGTCCAGGACAGGGATGCCTCACGCATCTTGAGGCCGGCCTCGTTGGCCAGTCCGACGGTCCAGCCCCGGCCGAGGAAGGTGAACTGGGTGCGCTCGACGAGTCTTTCGGGGAGCTCGGCGGCGAGTGCGGCGCGGGCGTCGGCGACCACGGCGTCGGTGTGCAGGCCCAGGTGGGCGCGGAGGAGGGTGAGCGCGGTGGTCGCGAACCGCGTCTGGACGACGGACCGTTCGTCGGCGAAGTCGAGGACGACCACGTCGTCGGCGGCCGTCATGACCGGCGTCCCGGGGTCGGCGGTGAGGGCGACGGTGCGCGTACGGCCCTTCACCTCATGGAGCAGCTCCAGTACTTCGGTGGTGGTACCGGAGCGGGTGAGGGCCACGACCCGGTCGTACCTCCGCCCCTGCGGGAACTCGGAGGCGGCGAACGCGTCCGTCTCGCCGAGGCCCGCGTCCTCGCGCAGGGCCGCCGCCGACTGCGCCATGAAGTACGAGGTGCCGCATCCGACGATCGCCACCCGCTCCCCCGCCGCCGGCAGCGCCTCCGTGTGGCCTGCCGCTTCCTCGGCGGCGCGCGTCCAGCACTCGGGCTGGCTGTTGAGCTCGTCCTCGACGTACGTCATGTCGCACACTCCCGAACGCAGGCTGATTATTCCTGCAAGATATAGCGAGCTTTCGAGCACAATCAAGCAATCCGAGGGAAGTGTGCGGTGCGCTAGGGTCGGCGGGGATCGAGGAACGGAGGCGCGGATGTCGCGCGACGCCCGCTGGAAGGCGCTGCTGGAGCTGCTCGTTGAGCGCGGCCGGCTGGACGTCGAGGAGGCGGCGACCGAGCTGGAGGTCTCGGCCGCGACGATCCGCCGGGACTTCGACCGGCTCGCCGAGCAGCAGATGCTGGTGCGCACGCGCGGCGGCGCGGTGGTGCACGGGGTGTCGTACGAACTGCCGCTGCGCTACAAGACCGCCCGCCGTGCCTCGGAGAAGCAGCGCGTCGCGCAGGCGGTCGCCGCCCTGGTGGCACCCGGCGAGGCGGTGGGGCTGACCGGGGGCACGACCACCACCGAGGTGGCGCGCGCCCTGGCCGTGCGCGCCGACCTGGCCTCCGGCACACCGGCGCTGACCGTGGTCACCAATGCGCTCAACATCGCCAACGAGCTGGCCGTCCGACCGCAGTTCAAGATCGTGGTGACCGGCGGGGTGGCCCGGGCGCAGTCGTACGAGCTGATCGGGCCGCTCGCGGACGGGGTGCTGGGCCAGGTCACGCTCGACGTGGCGGTCCTGGGCGTCGTCGCCTTCGACGTCGTGCACGGCGCCGCGGCCCACGACGAGGCGGAGGCCGCGATCAACCGGCTGCTGTGCGAGCGCGCCGAGCGGGTGGTCGTCGCGGCCGACTCCAGCAAGCTGGGCCGGCGGGCGTTCGCCCGGATCTGCGCGACAGAGTCGGTGGACACACTGGTGACGGACGGCGCGGCCGCCCCGGAGCTGGTGCGCGGGTTCGAGGAGGCCGGCGTCCGGGTCGTCACGGCCTGAGCGTTTCCCCGGCCACCGCGCCGGTCGGCGCCCGCGGCCTCGCACGGCGGCCGCGTCGCCGTCGCACAGCGGTCGCGTCGCCGTCGCACGGCAATCGCGTCGCCGTCGCTGCGCTCCGGCCTGGCGTTCGGGGCGGACTCCGCCGCGTCCGACGACGATCCGACCCGCACCGCGCACACCGCAGTGCGGTCCTCGTCCTGACTCCGGGAAGCCCGAGCCTCCCGTCCCGCCGCAGGAGGGCGACGGACCGCGCGCCGCGCCGCCCCGCTCCGTCGGAACGGACTCCGCCGCGCGGACACCCGAGCGGACCTCACCCCGACGCCGACAGCCCGAACCGCCCGCCGCCCCGCAAGGAAGCGGCCGACGACTCGCCGTGTGCGGTACCGGTCGGGACGGAGCGTCCGCCCGGGGCGGAGCACGCCCCCTCCCGGCGTCCCCCGGACGGCCCCGCCCACGCGCCACCGGCCCCTGGGGCGACCAGGATGGCTGGGGTCCCGTCTTCCGCGGAGCAGGAGCCATGACGGAACCGACCCACGCCGACGGCGCCACCCGCACCCGCGACCCGCTCGGGCCGCCCCCCGGTCCGTGGTCCGCGCCCAGGCGCGCCCTCGCGTCCGTGCTCGGGGATCTGCGTGCCGTGGACGGCGCGCTGTACGCGGCGGTGGCCGCCACCTCCACCCCCGCGCTCGACCGGGCGCTGCGGCGCCTGTCCCACGCCGCGGACCACTCGAAGATCTCCCTCGGGATCGCCGCCGCGCTCGCGCTGGGCGGTGCGCGGGCGCGGCGGGCGGCCCTCGCAGGTGTGGGGGCTCTCGCCGTGGCGTCGGCCTCGACGAACCTGCTGGGCAAGCGCCTGGTGCACCGGGCGCGTCCGGACCGGGAGGCGGCGCGGGTGACGGTGAATCGGTACGTGCCCATGCCCGAGTCGGCGTCGTTCCCGTCGGGGCACACGGCCGCGGCGGTCGCGTTCGCCACGGCCGTCGGCGTCGTCCTGCCCGAGGCCGCCGTCCCACTCGGCGTGCTGGCCTGCGCCGTCGGCTACTCCCGGGTCCACACCGGAGTGCACTATCCCGGCGATGTCGCCGCGGGCGCCGTGCTGGGCGTCGCCAGTGCGGCGGCGGCGCTGGCAGGAGCGGCGTCGGCTCCGGTGCCCGGCCGTACGACGGGGTCCCGCCGTCCGTGAGGCGGGCCCCCTCGCCCGAGGGGTGGCCGGAGGCCGGAGGCCGTCAGCCGAACACCTTCGCCGCTTGGTAGTACGTCCAGGCCGTGCTGTCGCAGGCGGTCCTGGTGGCGCCGCTGTAACCGGCGCAGACGCGCTTGAGGTCCTCGTAGAAGGCGCTGTCGAGACGGGACTTGTTGGCGCTGAAGGTGCCCGCGTCCTTGTAGTTGCGGTAGCCGAAGTCGTGCCGCGCGCAGGAGGTGCTGAAGGGGAAGCCGAACGGGTTGTCCGGCGAGGTGGAGCAGTAGTCGGTGGTCCAGTCGAAACCGTAGGCGGACCAGGCGGACTGGTTCGCCCGTGCGGCGGTCCAGGCGTGGTAACTGGAGGCGCTGGTCTGCGTCCAGCTCGCGAGTACCTGCGCCTTGTCGGCGGGCGCGGCGTCGGCGGCCGCGGCGGTGGCGACGACGGTGGTCACGGCCAGGGCCGCGGCGGTGAGTCCGGTGGCGAGTCTGCGGTGCATTCCCACACCTCCATGAGGGCGCGGCCCGCCCCTCGGACCGCAGGTTCATGTCAAGATGATGCGCACCGGCACCCCCCGTTCACACCTCTTGCGACCCAACTCGCTGTGAACAGCTCGACTTTGGGACATTACGGACGCCCCGTGGGGGCCCAGTCGGGGTGCCCGCCGTGCATCGCGGAGTAGAAGGGGTCACCGGCGCCGATCTCCCCGGAGCGCACCGGCCGTCCGGTGAACGCCGCCTTGTACAGGGCCGCGGCGAACTCCAGCGTGGCGCGGGCCTCCCCACCACTGCCGGGCGGGCGGGTCCCGGCGTCCCAGGCGTCCAGTACGGCACCGAGCTGCGCCGTGTGGGAGCTGGGCACGTCGGCGGCCGGGGTGCGCCAGGCGGCGGCGCGTCCGGGCGCGACGTGGCGGGCCGGGGTGTAGGTCCAGTCGTCGTTGCCGTGCCCGTACAGGTGCGTCAACTCGACCGTCGCGTCGGCGCAGTCGACGCGCAGGCGGCTCATCTCGGCCGGGGAGAGCACGCTGTTGACGACGGTGGCGAGGGCACCGTTCTCGAAGCGCACCAGGGCGGTGGAGACGTCCTCGCTCTCGGTGTCGTGCACCAGGCGCGAGGCCATGGCCCGTATCTCCGTCCAGGGGCCGAGCAGATGCAGCAGCAGGTCGTACTGGTGGATGCCGTGGCCCATGGTCGGGCCGCCGCCCTCGGTGGACCAGCGTCCGCGCCAGGGCACCGCGTAGTAGGCGGCGTCGCGGTGCCAGGTGGTCTGGCAGTGGGCGACGAGCGGGGCGCCCAGCTCGCCGCTCGCGATCAGTTCGCGGGCGTGCGCGGCGCCGGAGCCGTACCGGTGCTGGAAGATCACGGACGCGTACGCCCCCGACACGTCCTCGGCCGCCGCGATGTCGTCGTACTCGGCGAGGGAGAGGCACAGCGGCTTCTCGCACAGCACCCAGGCACCCGCCTTGAGCGCGGCCACCGTCTGCTCCCGGTGCAGCGACGGCGGCGTGCCGACCAGGACCAGGTCGGGGCGTACGGCGTCCAGCATGGCGCCCGCCGACGTGTACCCGGCGACGTCGCCGGGGACCCGCGCGCGGAAGGCGTCGAGCCGCGCGGGGTCCACGTCGACGGCGGCGACCAGTTCGGTGCGGTCGGCGTGGGCGGCGAGGGCGGGCAGGTGACTGCCGGTGACGATGGCACCGGTACCGACCACGGCGACCCGGCGGCGGGCGGGGCGTGGGGACATGCGGATCTCCTCGGACAGTGACGCCGCGGCACGCGCGCGCCGGTCAGAAAGCGCTTTCAGGCAGCCCTGACCCTAAGCGGGCGGCGATGGCCCGGACAACCCCCACCGTTTGCGGGCCGGGCGTACGGCTGGTCGACTGTCGCGGGGGGACCGGGGCCGGCCGTGTCGCGCCGGCCCGCCCTTCAGTCCTCTCCGGAAGGAGTCCAGGCGTGAGTTCCCCGAAGCCGAAGCCCTCGTCGACCGCGGAGCACCGGTCGGACGGCAGCCAGCCCTGGCTGCACCAGAAGGGCCGGACCATTCAGGAGTTCGGCACCGTCAAGCAGTTCCCCGTGGCCCTGACCATGGAGACCCGGCTCTACTCCTGCCAGCGGCTCAACAAGGTGCTGGCGGACACCCGGATCCTGCACGATCTGTACAAGAAGTACCACTGGCTGATGCGCGGGGCGACGTTCTACCAACTGCACCTGCTGCTGGACAAGCACGCGGGCGAGCAGCTGGAGCTGATCGACACCGTCGCCGAACGCGTCCAGACCCTCGGCGGAGTCGCGGTCGGCGACCCCCGGCACGTCGCCGAGATCACCACCGTGCCGCGTCCGCCGGACGGCGTGGAGGAGGTGCCGTCGATGCTGTCGCGGCTGCTGGAGGCGCACGAGCTGATCCTGACGGAGTGCCACGACGCGGCGGCCCGCACTCAGGAGTACGGGGACGACGGCACCAACGACCTGCTGGTCTCCGAGGTCGTGCGCACCAACGAACTCCAGGCGTGGTTCGTGGCGGAGCACCTCGTGGACACACCGCTGGTCCACGCCTGACCCCGCCGGACATGGCGCACACCTCGCAGGACACCGAGGGCGGCCCGCCGGCGGGCGGGCGGTGGTCCGCGTTCCGGCAGTCGCCGTTCTGGCCGGCCACCGTGCTGGTGCTGATCCTCGCCGCCGCGGCAGGCCTTTTCGCGGGCTCGTACACCTACTCGATGGCGAACCCGACACCGCGCCTGATCCCCACGGCGGTGGTCGGCTCCTACGAGAAGGCGGGCGGCCAGGCTTTCCTGCGCGGACTGGAGGAGGCGCTGGACACCTCGGTGCGGGTGCATCCCTACGGGACCCGCGCCGCGGCCCGCGAGGCGATCGAGCAGCAGGAGGTCTTCGCGGTCTTCGAGCTGCGCGACGAGGGGCGGTACGCGGCCCTCGACGTCTCCGGCGCGTCCGGCGCGTCGGTCGCCGAACTGCTCGCCGAGACGGCACCGGCCGTGGGGAAGAAGCTCGGCGTGGACGTCACCGTCCGGGACGTCAATCCCCTCCAGCGGGGCGACCCGCGCGGACTGGCGATCTTCTACATCTCCCTGGCCGCGGTGATCATCGGCTTCGTCGGGGCGATCCAGCTGAGCGTGCACGCGCGGGCGCTCACCCCGCTGGAGCGCATCCTGTTCACGGTGGCCTACGCGCTGCTCGGCGGGTTCGTCATCGCCGCCGCGGTGGACTGGCTGCTGGGCGCGTTGGACCTGCCGTTCGCCGAGTCGTGGCTGATCCTGGCGCTCACGATGTTCGTGTCCGGCATGGTCTTCACCATGTTCAACACCCTGTTCGGCCGGTGGGCGATGCTGCCGACGTGGGGTCTGATGGTGATCATCGGCAATCCCTCCTCGGGCGGCGCGGTGTCCTGGCCGCTGCTGCCCTCGCCGCTCGGGGTGATCGGCCGGTGGCTGCCGCCCGGCGCCTCGGTCAACGCCCAGCACACCGCGGTGTACTTCCAGGGCCACCAGCACGCGTTCCCGTTCCTGGTGCTGGGCGGGTGGGCGCTGCTGTCCTGCACGGTCTTCTGGGTCTGGCGGCACCGGCATCCCGGCGGCCGGGAGAAGGAGCCGCCGGAGGCCGAGCCGGAGCCCGCCCCGTCCTGACGGTCGGCCGGTGCTCAGGGCCGGGCCGGACCGGACCGAGGCAGGCCGGACCGAGGCAGGCCGAACGGGCACGGCAGGCCATCCGGTGGGCGCGGTTGCCGGAACCCTCCGGACGGACGCCGAGCCGATCGCCTGCCTGGCGCGGCCGGGCGGCGACGACGGTGTCGCGGCGCGGACCGGCGAGGTCCGCACCGGGGTGGGTGCCCGTCGAGTCCGCGTACGACGAGGCCCTCGCCGCCGTCGGCATTCTCATGTGGGGCAGGACGGTGCTCATACTCGTGCGCACGCCGGGCGTGAGGAGCCCGCGGGAGGTGAGCAACGGCGGGCCCGGAGCCGTCGGCCGCGGAACGTCCACGAGCTCCTTCGAGCCGCCCTCCCGGAACGCCCGACCGCGGAGAGCCCCCTCCTCCCTGTCGTCGAGCCCATGGCGGCTGCGATCATGTGGCTGGAGTCGCAGGTGCGACTCGGAGTACGGCTCGGGGTGCGACTCGGAGTACGGCCCGGCCGTACCGCCTGCCCGCCACCCCGGCCGAAGGACCGCATCGCCTGACGTCCACCCCCGTCCGCCCGGCCCCACGACCCTGGAGTTGCCCCATGGCCCTCGACGTCGCCGCGATCCGCGCGCACGTGCCCGCCCTGAAGTCCGGTACCGCGCGGTTCGACGCGCCGGGCGGTACGCAGACCCCGCAGCCGGTGATCGACGCGATCGCGGCGGCGCTGACCGCCCCGCTCGCCAACCGGGGGCGCAACACTGAGGGCGAGCGCAACGCGGACCGGATCGTCGGCGAGGCCCGCTCCGCCCTCGCCGACCTCCTGGGCACCACGCCGGGGACGGTCGTCTTCGGGCGCAGCGCCACCCAGCTCGCCTACGACCTGTCCCGGACCCTCGCCAGGGGCTGGGGGCCGGGCGACGAGGTGGTGGTCACCCGGCTCGACCACGACTCGAACATCCGGCCGTGGGTGCAGGCGGCGGAGTCGGCCGGGGCGCGCGTGCGGTGGGCGGACTTCGACCCGGCCACGGGCGAGCTGCTTCCCGAGCACGTCGCGGCGGTACTGGGCCCGCGCACCAGGCTGGTCGCCGTCACCGGCGCGTCGAACCTGATCGGGACCATGCCGGACCTGCCGGCGCTGGCGTCCCTCGCCCACGCGCACGGGGCGCACTTCCACGTCGACGCGGTGCACTACGCCTCGCACGCCGTGGTGGACCTGGCGGCGACGGGCGCGGACACACTGGTGTGCTCGCCGTACAAGTTCCTCGGCCCGCACCTGGGAGTGCTGACCGGCCGGGCCGGGGTGCTGGAGTCGCTGCGCCCGGACAAGCTGCTGCCGTCCGCCGACACCGTGCCCGAGCGGTTCGAACTGGGCACTCTGTCCTACGAGTTGCTGGCCGGGGCGAGCGCGGCGGTGGACTTCCTGGCGGGGCTCGAACCGGAGGCCGGGGGCTCCCGGCGGGACCGGCTGGTCGCCTCCTTCGCGGCGCTGGAGGCGCATGAGGACGCGCTGCGCGAGCGGATCGAACGAGGGCTCGCGGACCTCGGCGGGATCACCGTGTACTCGCGGGCCGCGCGGCGCACTCCGACGCTGCTGTTCACCGTGGCGGGCCTGCGTCCGGCCGAGGTCTACCGGCAGCTCGCCGAGCGGGCGGTCGACGCGCCGGCCGGTTCCTTCTACGCCGTTGAGGCCGCGCGCCGGCTGGGCCTCGGCGACGAGGGCGGCGTGAGGGTCGGCCTCGCGCCGTACAGCAGCACGGAGGACGTGGACCGGCTGCTGACGGCGCTCGGCGCCCTGGAGCGCTGAGGCACACTCCGCGGAGCGCCGCGGCACACCCCGCGGAACGAAGCGGCACGCCCCCCGCGTGCCGCTTCGCCGTGTGCCGCCCGCCGCGCCGGGCTCAGGCGAGGGGCACGGTCACCTCGCCGGTGCCCTCCCCGCTCGCGCCGCCCGCGACCCGGACGGTGAAGGGGCGGTCGGTGCCGGTCGCGGTGACCCGCAGGACGTCCCCGTCGCGCCGCACGCGGAAGGTGGCGGCCGGTGCGCCCAGCAGGTCGGGCACGGTGACCTCGGCCGCGTAGTCGGCCCCGGCGGTCGGCTGGACCAGCAGGGTCGGGGCGTCCAGCCAGTCGCCGTCGGGGCGCTGGTCGTCGGAGCCCAGCGGCAGGACGGCGCCCTCGCGGACGTACAGCGGCAGGCTGTCGAAGCCGTGCCGTTCGGTGCGCCAGGCCGGGCCGGTGACGCGCTCGC
Organism: Streptomyces violaceorubidus; assembly: GCF_000717995.1. Lineage (GTDB taxonomy): Bacteria > Actinomycetota > Actinomycetes > Streptomycetales > Streptomycetaceae > Streptomyces > Streptomyces violaceorubidus. The sequence continues at coordinate 229,459 of NZ_JODM01000006.1, read as the reverse complement.
CGGTCAGGAGGTGGGTCCAGGTGCCCTCCGGGAGGTAGACCTCGACCTCGCCGTCCTCGGTGAAGACCGGCGCGACCAGGAGGTCGGAGCCCAGCATGTACTGGCGGTCCAGTGGACGGCAGGCGGGGTCCTGCGGGTACTCCAGGACCATCGGCCGCATCATCGGCACGCCGGTGCGGTGGGCCTCGGCCGCGACGCCGTACAGGTAGGGCATGAGGCGGTGCTTGAGGAGGGTGAAGCGGCGGGCGACGTCGACGGCCTCCTCGCCGAACTCCCACGGCACCCGGTACGACGAGGAGCCGTGCAGCCTGCTGTGCGAGGAGAGCAGGCCGAAGGCCAGCCAGCGCTTGAAGACCGCCGGGTCGGGTGTGCCCTCGAAGCCGCCGATGTCGTGGCTCCAGAAGCCGAAGCCGCTCAGCGAGAGGGACAGGCCGCCCCGGAGCGACTCGGCCATCGCCTCGAAGGAGGACCAGCAGTCGCCGCCCCAGTGGACGGGGTACTGCTGGCCGCCCGCGGTCGCCGAGCGGGCGAAGAGCACGGCCTCGCCCTGACCGCGCTCCTTCTCCAGGAGTTCGAAGACGGTGCGGTTGAACAGGTGCGTGTAGTAGTTGTGCATGCGCTCCGGGTCGGAGCCGTCGTGCCAGACCACGTCGGTGGGGATGCGCTCGCCGAAGTCGGTCTTGAAGCAGTCCACGCCCTGGTCGAGCAGCGGCTTGAGCTTCCCGGCGTACCAGTCGCGGGCGGCGGGGCTGGTGAAGTCGACCAGGCCCATGCCGGCCTGCCACAGGTCCCACTGCCAGATGTCGCCGTTCGGCCTGCGCACCAGGTGACCGAGGGCGGCGGCCTCGTCGAAGAGCGGGGACTTCTGGGCGATGTAGGGGTTGATCCAGGCGCTGACCCTCAGTCCCCTGGCCTTGAGCCGGGCGAGCATGCCGTCCGGGTCCGGGAAGACGTCCGGGTCCCACTGGAAGTCGCACCACTGGTACTCGCGCATCCAGAAGCAGTCGAAGTGGAAGACGGAGAGCGGGATGCCGCGCTCGGCCATGCCGTCCACGAACTTCGTCACCGTCTGCTCGTCGTAGGAGGTGGTGAAGGACGTGGTGAGCCACAGGCCGAAGGACCAGGCGGGCGGCAGGGCGGGGCGGCCGGTGAGCGCGGTGTAGCGGGTGAGGACGTCCTTGGGGGTGGGCCCGGCGACGACGTAGTACTCCAGCGTCTGGTCCTCGACGCTGAACTGGACCTGGCCGACGGACTCGGAGCCGACCTCGAAGGAGACCGCCCCGGGGTGGTTGACGAAGACGCCGTAGCCGCGCGAGGAGAGGTAGAACGGAATGTTCTTGTAGGCCTGCTCGCTGCTGGTGCCGCCGTCGGCCTGCCACATGTCGACGACCTGGCCGTTCTTGACGAACGGGGTGAAGCGCTCGCCCAGGCCGTATATCTGCTCGCCGACGCCGAGGGCGAGGCGGCCGAGCATGTGGTGGGCGCCGTCGCCGGTGGTGGCGAAGGCGGTGCCCTTGGCGTCGGCGCGGGTCAGCTCGCGCCCGTCCGCGTCGCGGAAGGTGAGGCCCCAGGGGCCCTCGCGGTCCAGGCGGAGGGTGAGCGGGCCGCTGGTCAGCTCGGTGACGGTGCCGTCCTGGCGTACCTCGCCGGCGCCGTCGGCGGCCTCGGCCAGGGCGAAGTCGGGGCCCGGCCGGTGCTTGCCGGCGTGGTGGGTGACGCGGACGCCGATGACGCCCTCGGCGGGAGAGAAGCACTCGACCGTGAGGAGCGGCGCGTTGAGCGTGTCTCCCCTCCGCGCCACCTTCTTCACGGCGGCATGGGCGGTGAAGCGCTTCGATTCGGGGCGTACATCGCGTACCTCAGTGGCGTACGAGAGGTGCACGCCCTCGCGGATGAGCCAGAAGCCGTCGGTGAACTTCATGATCTTCCTCGGGTGGGGCGGGAGCTGTCGGGTGGGAGCACGGGGGCCGTCTCACAGCGTTTTGATCGTACACAAAACAAATCCCGGCGCCGAGGTGTTCTCGGCGACTCCAACGCTCTGAACTGGCACTATCACCCAAGGGAACGTGTCACTCACCGCACGGAGCCAAGAGAGAGGGGCCACCTTCCTCTAGCGCGGAAGCGGGTCCGTGACGTATTAGTCATCACATCAAACAAAACAGTCCGGCAAGGAAGCCGGACGGTACGACAGCAAGGGCCGCACCATGTCGAAGCGCTTCACCTCGCTCGCCTTGACAGCACACCCTCCGGCTGCCGCGCGCCGCGGGCGAGGACGCTCACACCGAGTCGTCGCCCCGTTCACCGCCGTGTCCGTGCTGGTCGCCGGGGCGGCGCTGGCCGGTTGCGGACAGCAGCGCGACGCCGACACGTACACCGTGATGAACTCCTCGACCGACGAGTCGTACCACCGCTGGGACGCGGAGGCGATGGCCCGCTGCGGCAAGGAGCTGGGCGTCACCATCGAGCAGCAGAGCGTCCCCGCCGCGCAGGTGATGACGAAGGCGCTGCGCATGGCCTCGTCCAAGTCGCTGCCCGACATCGTGCAGTTCGACGCGTCCGAGATGCCGACGTTCGCCGACGCGGGCGGCCTGGTCGATCTCAGGACCCTCGGGCTGAGCACCGACGACATCCCCGACGGCATCGTCGACTTCGGGTCGTACAAGGGCACGTACTACGGCGCCGCCCGCTCCGTGAACACCCTCGCGCTCTTCTACAACAAGGACGTCCTCGACAAGGCGGGCGTGAAGGTGCCCACCACCTGGGCCGAGCTGCGGGAGACCGCGAAGAAGCTCACGCGGGGCAAGCAGTACGGCCTGGCGCTCAGCGCGGGCGGCGCGGAGGACGGCGTCTTCCAGTTCACGCCGTTCATGTGGTCCAACGGCGGCGACGAGACCGACCTGGACACCCCGAAGGTCGTCGAGGCCCTGGACTACTGGAAGAGCCTGCTGAAGGACCGCTCGCTCTCCAAGTCGACGGTCAACTGGACGCAGGCGGACGTAAACGACCAGTTCATGGCGGGCAACGCGGCGATGATGATCAACGGTCCGTGGCAGGTGGAGACCCTCAACAGCGACAAGTCGCTGCACTGGGGCATCGCGCCGATCCCCGTGCCCGAGGCCGGCGAGGACTCGGTGGGCCCGCTCGGCGGTGCCGTGCTGACCGTGCCCAACACCGGGGACGAGGCCCGGGAGAAGACGGCCGGGAAGATCGTCGCGTGTCTGGCGAGCGAGAAGGAGCAGCTGACCTACGCGCTCAACAGCTGGATGGTCCCGGCCAACGCCAAGGCCGCCGCGGTCTGGCGCGAGAAGGTGCCCGAGCTGGACTCCCTCGCCGACCAGGTGGCCGTCGCCCGGTCCCGGACGGCGAAGCTCGGCGCCGGCTGGTCGAGCGTGTCGCTCGCGCTGCAGAGCGCCTTCCAGTCGGCCCTGACCGGCCAGTCCAGTGAGACCGCCCTGAAGCGCGCCCAGCAGCGGGCCACGAGCGGGAACTGAGGTACGCCCCCATGACCACGCCCATGCCCACGTCCACCGTCTCCGCGCAGACGCCCGCGAAGGCGTCCACGTCGCCCGCCGCGCCGGACCCCGGCCGGATCGCGCGCCGCCGCCGGCTCACCCAGTGGGGGTTCGTCGCCCCCGCCGTCGTCTTCATGCTGCTGTTCTTCGGCTACCCGCTCGTGCGCAACGTCGTGATGAGCTTCCAGGACTACACGCCGAAGACCTTCTTCACCGGCGAGGCGCCCTTCAACGGCGCCGACAACTGGTCCAACGTGTTCCAGGACGCCCTGTTCGGCAAGGCGCTGTGGCACACGCTCGTCTTCACGGCGGGATCCCTGCTCGGCCAGTTCTGCATCGGCCTGGCGCTCGCGGTGTTCTTCAGCCGCCGCTTCCCGCTGAACGGGGTGCTGCGCTCGCTGATCCTGCTGCCCTGGCTGGTGCCCATGGTGGTGTCCGGCATCGTCTGGCGCCGCATCCTCGACCAGGACACCGGCGTGCTCAACTCCTTCCTGGACACGCTCGGGATCGGCGGCCACACGCCCTGGCTGACCAGCCCCGAGATGGCCCTGCTGTCGGTCATCCTGGTCAACATCTGGATCGGTATCCCGTTCAACATGGTCATCCTGTACGGCGGTCTCCAGGAGATCCCGAAGGAACTGCACGAGGCGGCCGCCCTCGACGGAGCCTCGGCCTGGCGGACCTTCCGTTCGGTGACCCTGCCGATGCTCAAGCCCGTCGTCACGGTCGTCCTCGTACTGGGCTTCATGTCGACGGTGAAGATCCTCGACCTGATCCTCGCCCTCACCGACGGCGGACCGGCCGACGCGACCCAGACGCTCGGCACCCTGACCTACCAGAACTCCTTCGTCCAGCTGGACTTCGGCGCGGGCGCCGTGGTCGGCAACGTACTCATCCTGATCTCCGCCGTGTTCGCGGTGTTCTACCTGCGGGCCAACCGCACCGAGGGGAAGTGACGTCCATGGCCTCCCACACGCCCACCGCCTCCCGGCGCCGCTGGGGCTCCACCGTCGCCGGCGTGCTCATCCTGTGCGTGATGCTCTTTCCGCTGTACTGGATGCTCAACACCGCGCTCCAGCCCGACTCGGGCCTCCTCCAGGTCGACCCGGTGCCGGGCAGCCTGGACCTGTCCGGCTTCTCCAAGGCGATCAGCGACCAGGGCGGGCACCTGGTGACCTCGCTGGCGGTCTCGCTCGGCGCGGTCGCCATCTGCCTGGCGATCTCGGCGCCCGCCGCCTACGGTCTCGCGCGGTTCGGGCTGCGCGGCTCGCGCACCATCGTCTTCGGCACCCTGATCACCCAGATGGTGCCGGGCATCGTCATCGCCAACGCGCTCTACAACTCCTACGTCGACCTGGGGCTGGTCAACTCCTACTTCGGCCTGATGCTGGCGGACGCGTCGCTGGGCATCCCGTTCTCCATCGTGCTGATGCGCTCCTTCATGGTGTCGATCCCGGGCGAGGTGATCGAGGCGGCGCAGATCGACGGGGCCGGGCCGGTGCGCACCTTCGTCCGGGTGGTGCTGCCGATGAGCCGCAACTCGCTGATCACCTCGGGCCTGTTCGCGTTCCTGTTCTCGTGGAGCGACTTCATGTTCGCGCTCACCCTGAACACGACCGACGACGTCAAGCCCATCACGCTGGGCATCTACCAGTACATCGGCGCGCACGTCGGCGACTGGGGCTCGGTGATGGCCGCGTCGGTGCTGTCCGCGGTGCCCGCCGCGATCCTCCTCGTCCTCGCCCAGAAGTACATCGCCGCCGGCATCACCGGCGGTTCCGTCAAGTGAACCTCGCACGCCCCGCAAGCACGGAGATGAGCAGCACAGCATGAGTGACTACCCCGGTTTCCCGCCCGGCTTCGTCTTCGGCGCCGCGACCGCCTCGTACCAGATCGAGGGCGCGGCGACCGAGGACGGCCGCGGTCCGTCGATCTGGGACACCTACAGCCGCACCCCGGGCCTGGTGGTGAACGGCGACACCGGTGACGTGGCCTGCGACCACTACCACCGCTACCCCGAGGACGTGGCCCTGCTGCGCGACCTCGGTGTGGACTCCTACCGCTTCTCGATCGCCTGGCCGCGCATCGTGCCGGACGGCTCGGGCGCGGTGAACCCCAAGGGCCTGGACTTCTACTCCCGTCTGGTGGACGAACTGCTGGCGGCGGGCATCGAACCGGCCGCCACCCTCTACCACTGGGACCTGCCGCAGGCACTCGAAGACCGGGGCGGCTGGCGGGTACGGGAGACGGCGGAGCGGTTCGCCGAGTACACGGCGGTGGTCGCGGAGCACCTCGGCGACCGCGTACCGCGCTGGATCACCCTCAACGAGCCGTGGTGCAGTTCCTTCCTCGGCTACTCCATCGGCCGGCACGCCCCCGGCGCCAAGGAGGGCCGGGGCGCGCTGGCCGCCGCCCACCACCTCCTGGTCGGACACGGCCTGGCCGTGAAGGCGCTGCGCGCGGCCGGGGTGCGCGAGGTCGGCATCACGCTCAACCTGGACCGCAACCTGCCCGCCACCGACTCCCCCGCCGACCTGGCGGCGGTGGTCCGCGCGGACACCCAGCACAATCTGGTGTGGACCGAGCCGATCCTGGCGGGCCGCTACCCGGCCACCGAGGAGGAGACCTGGGGCGAGCTGATCACCGGGGCGGACTTCCGGCGCGACGGCGACCTGGAGCTGATCTCCCAGCCCCTGGACTTCCTCGGCGTCAACTACTACCGGCCGATCGTGGTCGCCGACGCCCCCCACCGCGAGAGCGACCCGGCCCGGCGCGTGGCGACGGACAACCGCTACGTGGAGGTACGGCATCCCGGAGTGCGGCACACGGCGATGGACTGGCCGGTCGTGCCGGACACCTTCACCGACCTGCTCGTCGCCCTGAAGCAGCGGTACGGCGACGCGCTCCCGCCGGTCCACATCACGGAGAACGGTTCGGCGGAGGACGACGCGCCCACCGCCGACGGCACGGTGCACGACACCGACCGGGTCGCCTACCTCCGCGACCACCTCACCGCGCTGCGGGCGGCGATGGACGCGGGCGTGGACGTGCGCGGGTACTACGTGTGGTCGCTGCTGGACAACTTCGAGTGGGCGTACGGCTACGACAAGCGCTTCGGCATCGTGCGGGTCGACTACGAGACGCAGGAGCGCACGCCGAAGGACAGCTACCGCTGGTACCGGGAGATGATCGCCGCGAACCGCGGGTGAGCCGGGCCGGGTGAGCCCGACCGGGTGAGCCGGGCCGGGTGAGCCGGCCCGGGTCCGGGGGGCCGGGTGCGGGGGGCGGGTGCCGGACGGCCGCCCCCGCGTCAGCCCGCGTCCCGTTCCGCGTACGCCGCCGGGTCGGCCAGCACCTCGCGGACGATCACTCCGGCCGCACCCCGGGCCGCGTCGCCGAGCGAGGACGCGGCCCGCAGCCGTTTGCCGTCCTCGCTCCACAGCCCGGACACCACGCGCCGGGCCAGTTCGCGGTCGACGGCGGGGGCGAGCCAGTCCATCAGCTCGCGGTAGACACCGCCGAGCATCACCGCCTCGGGGTCGAAGAGGTTCACCGCGCCCGAGACCACGACGCCCAGTTGCCGCCCGGCCCGCTCGATCGCCGACAGCGCGGACGGCTCACCCCGCCGGGCACGGCGTCCGAGCTCGGCGACGCCCTGGGCGCCACCCGCGTCCGCGTCGATGCCGGCGGCCGTGAGCAGCGCGGCCTGTCCGGCGTACTGCTCCAGGCAGCCGTGGGCGCCGCACCGGCACAGCGGGCCCTCCGGGTCGACGACCATGTGCCCGATCTCCCCGGCGAAGCCGTGCGCGCCGCGCAGCAGCTCGCCGCCCAGCACGAGGGCGCCGCCGATGCCGATCTCGCCGGTCAGGTACAGGAAGCTGCGCACGCCCTCGGTGCCGGCGCCGAACCACAGCTCGGCGAGGGCTGCGGCGTTGGCCTCGTTGTCGGAGCTGACCGGCAGCGGCCGGTGGGCGGGGCGCAGGGCGAGCAGCGCCTGGGCGAACAGCCCCTCGACGGCGACCCGCTGCCAGCCCAGGTTGGGTGCCTGGCGCACGGTACCGCCGGTCACCAGGCCCGGCAGCGCGATGTGGGCGCCGGCCGGCGCGAGGTCCTGTTCCGCCGCCGAGCCGATGGCGCGGGCCGCCAGCCGGGCCGCGCGGGCCAGGGCCTCGGAGGGCTGGACCCCGCGGTTGTCGACGTGCTCCACGAGCCGCACCCGGTCGGTGCCGGCCAGGTCGACGACGCACACCGCGATGTAGTCGATGTTGACCTCGACGCCGAGGCCCGCCGGACCCGAGCGGGACACCTTCAGGACGGTGCCGGGCCGTCCCGCCTGGCCGCTGCTGGTCTTGCCCCATTCGGAGACGAAGCCGTACTCCAGCAACTGCTCGACCAGGGACGACACCGCCGCGCGCGTCAGTCCGACATGCGTGGCGACACCGGCCCTGGTCGCCTCCCCCGCGTCGTGCACGGCCCTCAGGACGAGGCTGAGGTTGTGCCGTCTGACCGTGGCCTTGTCGGCCTTCGGCTCCAGGGGGGTGAGGTTGTTCATCATGGTGCTGTCGAGCGTATGCGACACCCGGAGCACCGCCTCCCGGGTGCTCTCGCCGCTGGGCGGGCAGGTTCCCCCCGGTTCAGGCCGTCGGCGCCGGTCCTGGCGTACACCTCGCAGGCGTGGTCGGCGTAGCTGGCGTCCCGGCACCTCTCGTCGCGAGCCGCCCGACGCGGTCCCCTGCTACGGGGGCTGCCGCCGACGGCGCCCTTGCCGCGTGCCCCGCCCGGCACCTAGCCTGATTTTGTGCCGCAAATAAACAAAGCCCGATCGCACAGCGCCGTGCCGGGCACCCGCGACGATCTCACCCGTCTCCGCATCGCCCTGACCGCCTTCTTCGCCCTCGACGGCTTCGTCTTCGCCGGCTGGGTGGTCCGCATCCCCGCCATCAAGGAGCAGACCGGTGCCTCCGCCAGCGCCCTGGGGCTCGCCCTGCTCGGCGTCTCGGCGGGCGCCGTCGTCACCATGACCCTGACCGGACGGCTCGTCCGCCGCTACGGCAGCCACCCCGTCACCGTCGCCTGCGCGGTCCTGCTCTGCCTCAGCATCGCCCTGCCCCCGCTCACCCACTCGGCGCTCGCCCTCGGTGCCGTCCTGCTGGTCTTCGGCAGCGCGTACGGCGGGATCAATGTCGCCTTCAACAGCGCCGCCGTCGATCTGGTGGCCGTGCTGGGACGCCCGATCATGCCCGGTTTCCACGCGGCGTTCAGCCTCGGCGGCATGGTCGGCGCGGGGCTCGGCGGACTGGTCGCCGGGTCGCTGTCGCCGACGCGGCACCTGCTCGCCCTCACCGTGACGGGCCTGCTGGTCACCCTGTTCGCGGGCCGTGCCCTGCTGCGCTGCGAGCCCGCCGTGCCGCCGGAGCGCACGCCCGAGCGGGACGGCACCCCGGGCCCCCGGGACCGCCGTACCCGCCGCCTGGTCGTCACCTTCGGTCTGATCGCGCTGTGCACGGCGTACGGCGAGGGCGCGATGGCCGACTGGGGTGCCCTGCACCTGGAGCAGGATCTCGACGCCTCCCCCGGCCTGGCGGCGGCGGGCTACTCGTGTTTCGCGCTCGCCATGACGGTCGGCCGGCTGACCGGGACGACACTGCTGGAACGCCTGGGCCGGACGGCCACGGTGGTGGCCGGCGGCACCACCGCGGTGGCCGGGATGCTCCTCGGCTCGCTCGCCCCGTCCGTGGGGGCGGCCCTGTTCGGCTTCGCGATCACGGGTCTCGGGCTCGCCAACATCTTCCCGGTCGCCATCGAGCGGGCCGGCGCGCTCGGGGGCCCCGGTGGGGTGGCGACCGCCTCCACCCTGGGCTACGGGGGCATGCTGCTCGGTCCGCCCGCGATCGGCTTCATGGCCGACTGGCTGACCCTGCCCGCCGCCCTCACCAGTGTGGCCGCGCTGGCGGCGGTGGCGGTGCTGGTCGCGGTCGCCACGCGGCGTGCGGCGCCTGCCGGTTGAGCCGTGCCGCCGCCGTCCCTCGGGAATGTGCCCCGGGAGGCTGCCTGGAAGTCCGCTCCATGCGGCACACTCGCTGCCATGAAGACCGCCGTGTACGTCGAGATCCTGGACCGTCAAGGTGCGTTGCTGGCCGCGGCCGCCGAGGCGGCGGGCAGCGACGCCGAGGTGCCGACCTGCCCCGGCTGGCGGGTGCGGGACCTGGTGCGGCACACGGGGACGGTGCACCGCTGGGCGACGGCGTTCGTCGCCGAGGGCCGCACCGGCCCCCGGCCCGCCGCCGACCTGCCCGACCTCGACGGCGCCCCGCTCCTGACCTGGTTCCGGGAGGGACACCGGCGGCTCGTCGACACCCTCGCGGACGCAGCGCCCGACGTACGGTGCTGGCACTTCATGCCCGCGCCGTCACCGCTGGCCTTCTGGGCCCGGCGGCAGGCGCACGAGACGACCGTGCACCGGATCGACGCCGAGTCGGGCCCGCGGCGGTGAACCCACCGGCACCGGCGTGGACTTCGCGGTGGACGGCATCGACGAGCTGCTGTGCGCCTTCCACGCCCGTGAGAAGAGCGCCGTACGCACCGAGGAGCCCCGCACCCTGCGCGTGCGCGCCACGGACGCGCCGGACGCCGTGTGGACCGTACGGCTGTCCGCGCAGCCACCGGTGACCGTCCGGGAGGACACCGGGGACGCCGACTGCGAGCTGTCCGGCCCCGCCGCGCTCCTCTACCCGGCGCTGTGGAACCGCCGGCCCTTCCCGCGGGTGACCGGCGACGGCACGCTCGCGGCGCTGTGGCGCGAGCGGTCCGGCGTCACCTGGAAGTGAGCCGGGCGGCGGCGGTCGGCCGAAGGGCCGCCGTTCCCGAGGACCGCCGCGGGTGTCCTGCCCGGTACCCGCCCGGTGGTCAGCCGAGCCAGCCCGGGCGCACCAGGCCCGACTCGTAGGCCAGGACGACCAGTTGGGCCCGGTCGCGGGCGCCCAGCTTCACCATGGTGCGGCTGACGTGGGTCTTGGCGGTCAGCGGGCTGACGACCAGCCGGCGGGCGATCTCCTCGTTGGACAGTCCGATGCCGACCAGGGCCATCACCTCGCGCTCCCGCTCGGTCAGCCGGGCCATCTCACCGGCCGCCGCGGGCTCCTTGGAACGGGCCGCGAACTCGGCGATCAGCCGGCGCGTCACCCCCGGTGACAGCAGCGCGTCGCCGTCCACCACCGCCCGCACGGCGCGCAGCAGTTCCTCGGGCTCGGTGTCCTTGACCAGGAAGCCGGAGGCCCCGGAGCGGATCGCCTCGAAGACGTACTCGTCGAGTTCGAAAGTGGTGAGCATGACCACCCTCACGTCGTGCAGCCCCGGGTCGCCGGTGATCCGGCGGGTGGCGGCGAGGCCGTCGAGCAGAGGCATGCGGATGTCCATGAGGACGACGTCGGGGCGCAGTTCGCGGATCGCGCGCACCGCCTCCTCGCCGTCGGCGGCCTCGGCGACCACCTCGATGTCCGCCTGCGCGTCCAGCAGCGCCCGGAAACCGGCCCGTACCAGTGACTGGTCGTCGGCGAGCAGTACCCGGATCACCGGTCGTCCACCTCGGGCTGCGTCGTAGATGTCACGTGGCCGCCTTCTTCACGTCGATCGGCAGGGCCGCCCGCACGCGGAAGCCGCCGTCCGGACGCGGGCCCGCCTCGATGGTGCCACCCAGCGCCGCCGCGCGCTCCCGCATCCCGGCCAGCCCGTTGCCGCTGCCGCCCGCATCGGTGCCCGTCGCGGGGCCGTCGTCGTCGACGCGCAGCAGCAGCGTGTCCCCGTCCCGGTCGAGGCGGATCCGCGCGTGCCGGGAACCCGAGTGCCGTACGACGTTGGTGAGCGCCTCCTGCACGATGCGGAACGCGGCCAGGTCGGTGCCGGGCGACAGGCGCGGCGGCTTCCCCTCCACCTCGACGGCGAGGCCCGCGCCCGCCGCCTGCTCGACCAGCTCGGGGAGCCGGTCGAGGCCGGGGGCCGGAGCGCGCGGCGCGTCCCCGGGTGTGCGCAGGGTGTCGAGTACCTGCCGCACCTCGCCGAGCGCCTCCTTGCTCTGGTCCTTGATGGTGCTGAGCGCGGTGCGGGCCTGTTCCGGGTCGGTGTCCAGGAGGGCCAGTCCCACGCCTGCCTGCACGTTGATGACGGAGATGCTGTGGGCGAGGACGTCGTGCAGCTCGCGGGCGATCCGCAGCCGCTCCTCGTCCGCGCGCCGCCGCGCCGCCCGGGCCCGCTCGTCCCGCTCCCGCGCCCACTGCTCGCGGCGGGCCCTGGCCGCCTCCGACAGGGCCGCGACGGCCACCACCCAGGCGGCGACCACGAGTTCCTGCCCCCACGAGGCGGCGGAGTCACCGGACGGCGGCAGCCATCGGTAGAGCCAGTGCGCCACGAGGGCGTGCCCGGCCCACAGCGTTCCCATCGCCGCCCACGCCGCCCTGCGGTGCCCGGCGACGACGGCACTGAAGCAGGCCACCGCGACGGCCACGAGAACCGGCCCGTACGGGTATCCGGCGCCCAGGTAGACCAGGCTGGCGACCGCCGTCCCGAACACGACCGGCACCGGGTGGCGCTGCCGCCACAGCAGGGCGGCTCCCGTCACGAACAGCAGGGCGCGGGCGAAGGGGTCCAGGGCGGCCCGCTCGCCCTCCTGGGCGTGGGCGGCGAACTGCGAGCCGAACAGCACGAGGACCGTGATGAGCACGGTGGAGCGCCAGGGCCACCGGGGGCGCCGCTCCTCCTCGCCCCGCAGGCTCCACCACGGTGGCCCGTGCCGCCACCACTCGGGCGCCCGGCCCTCGCGCCCGCGCTGTCCGTCCATGTCCGCCACGCTAGACGCCGGGCACCGCGGACGGCGTCACCCGCGCGTGGCGATCGCCCGTACTCCCCGCGAAGTACGCCCGTGCACGCGCCGGCCTCCTGGCACCGCCGACGGACCGCCGCCGACGAGGACGGCCGGGCGCCGACGGCCGGGCGCCGACGGCCGGGCGCCGACGCTCAGGCGCCGGTCTCCTCCCCGGTGGACGGCGTGGGCGGCTCGGACGGCGCCGACGGCTCGGACCGCCGGTCCATCGCCCCCAGCGCCCGGTGCGCCAGCGGGTGACTGCGGACCAGCTCACCCAGCGAGGTCGAGCCCTGCGTGATCTCCTTGAACGCCTTCCAGGCCGGCCGGAAGCCGGTCAGGGCCGCGTGGAAGAGGCCCGGCCGACGCTCGAAGACCGCCAGCATCCGCTTGCCGACGCTCATCTCCACGCCCAGACCGGCCTTGACGGCGAACGCGTAGTTCAGGGCCTGCTTGCGCGCGTCCACGGCGTCGTGCGCCTCGGAGATGCGCACCGCCCACTCCCCCGCGAGCCGGCCCGAGCGCAGGGCGAAGGAGATGCCCTCGCGGGTCCACGGCTCCAGGAGCCCGGCCGCGTCCCCGCAGACCAGGACCCGGCCGCGCGACAGCGGCGAGTCGTCCGCGCGGCAGCGCGTCAGGTGGCCCGAGGAGACGCTGGGCTCGAATCCGGCCAGCCCCAGCCGGGCGATGAAGTCCTCCAGGTACCGCTTGGTCGCCGCGCCCTCGCCGCGCGCCGAGATCACCCCGACCGTCAGCGTGTCGCCCTTGGGGAAGACCCAGCCGTAACTGCCGGGGATCGGGCCCCAGTCGATGAGCACCCGGCCCTTCCAGTCCTCGGCGACCGGCTCCGGCACCGGGATCTCCGCCTCCAGGCCGAGGTCGACCTGGTCGAGCTTCACCCCGACGTGCGCGCCTATCCGGCTGGCGCTGCCGTCCGCGCCGACCACGGCCCGGGCCAGTACCGTCTCGCCGCCCTGGAGGACGACGGCGACCGTGCGCCGGTCCGGCACCGCCGAGCCGTGCTGCTCCACCCGGCTGACCGTCGCCCCGGTGCGCAGCTCGGCGCCCGCCTTCTGGGCGTGCTCGACGAGCTGCAGGTCGAACTCGGGCCGGTTGATCAGCCCGAACAGCATCTGCCGGGAGCGCCGGGTCCGGGTGAAGCGCCCGTTGTTCGAGAAGGTCACCGCGTGCACACGGTCCCGCAGGGGCAGCTCGAAGCCGGGTGGGAGGGTGTCGCGCGAGGGCCCGATGATGCCGCCGCCACATGTCTTGTAGCGGGGCAGCTCCGCCTTCTCCAGCAACAGCACGCGGCGCCCCGCGACCGCTGCCGCGTAGGCGGCCGAGGCCCCTGCCGGTCCCGCGCCCACCACGACGACGTCCCAGACCTGACGCGCGTCGTCCGCCGAAGAGTTCTCGCTGCTCACGATGGTCTACTGCTCCGATCAAACCGCATGCCGCACCTGACCCCCGCATCCTACGGCGGGCATCGCCGCAGGCCACTGTGGGAGGATCGGCCCGTCATTCCAAGTACTCCTTGGTACAACGTCGCACCCACAAGGAGCGTGCCCATGTCGTCGAATCCGGTCGCCGAGACCGTCGCTTCGCTGATGCCCCGCGCGAAGGAGGAACTCGCCGCGCTGGTGGCCTTCAAGTCGGTGGCCGACTTCGACCAGTTCCCGCGCAGCGAGAGCGTCGGTGCCGCCAACTGGATAGCGGCGGCCCTGCGCGCCGAGGGTTTCCAGGACGTGGAGCTGCTGGACACGCCGGACGGCACCCAGTCGGTGTACGGGTACCTGCCGGGGCCCGAGGGCGCGAAGACGGTGCTGCTCTACGCCCACTACGACGTGCAGCCGCCGCTGGACGAGGCCGGATGGGCCACTCCGCCATTCGAGCTGACCGAGCGCGACGGCCGCTGGTACGGGCGGGGCGCCGCGGACTGCAAGGGCGGCGTACTCATGCACCTGCTGGCGCTGCGCGCGCTGAAGGCGAACGGCGGGGTGCCCGTGCACGTCAAGGTGATCGCCGAGGGTTCGGAGGAACAGGGCACGGGCGGTCTGGAGCGGTACGCCGAGGCGCACCCCGAGCTGCTGGCCGCGGACACCGTCGTCATCGGCGACACGGGCAACTTCCGGGTCGGTCTGCCCACGGTCACCGCCACACTGCGCGGCATGACGATGCTGCGCGTGACGGTCGACACGCTCGAAGGCAACCTGCACTCCGGCCAGTTCGGCGGTGCCGCGCCCGACGCGCTGGCCGCCCTGATCCGCGTACTGGACTCGCTGCGGGCGGAGGACGGCTCGACGACCGTCGACGGGCTGGCGGCGGACAGCACCTGGGACGGCCTGGCCTACGACGAGGAGCAGTTCCGCCGGGACGCGCGGGTGCTGGACGGCGTCGAGCTGATCGGTTCCGGCTCGGTCGCCGACCGGATCTGGGCGCGGCCGGCGGTCACGGTGCTCGGCATCGACTGCCCGCCGGTCGTCGGCGCCACCCCGTCGGTGCAGGCGGGTGCCAGGGCGCTGGTGAGCCTGAGGGTGCCGCCGGGCGTGGACGCCGCCGAGGCCACCAAGCTGCTCCGGGCCCACCTGGAGACGCGTACGCCGTGGGGCGCGCGGGTGCGCGTCGAGCAGATCGGCCAGGGTCAGCCGTTCCGCGCCGACACCACGAGCCCGGCGTACCAGGCCATGGCGGACGCGATGGCGGTGGCGTACCCGGGTGAGGAGTTGCAGTACGCCGGTCAGGGCGGTTCCATCCCGCTGTGCAACACCCTGGCGTCCCTCTACCCGGAGGCGGAGATCCTGCTGATCGGCCTGAGCGAGCCGGAGGCCCAGATCCACGCCGTGAACGAGAGCGTGTCCCCCGAGGAGTTGGAGCGGCTGTCGGTGGCGGAGGCCCACTTCCTGCGCAACTACGCGGCGAGCTGATCCCGGCCGGGTTCCCGGTTCTGCCGTCGGCAAAGGGGCCTCGCCACCCGGCGGGGCCCTGCCCACGGTCGCCGCATGGACGTCGTCGAACTGCTTCCGCGCCTGAGTCTGCTGCGTTTCCCGGTCGGTCAGGCGTATCTCTGGCGCGACGGGGACGAGGTGACGCTGATCGACGCCGGACCCGCCGGGTACGGTGCGCGCATCGCCGAGGCCGCGCGGGCCGCCGGCCGGGTACGGCGGCTCGTGCTCACCCACTTCCACGAGGACCACGCGGGCGGCGCGCGGGAGGTCGCCGCGCTCACCGGGGCCGAGGTGGTGGCGCACACCGCCGAGGCGCCCGTCGTGCGGGGCGAGGTGCCCGGTCCGCCGCCCGTGTTCGAGGACTGGGAGCGTCCGCTGCACGAGCACGCCGTGCGTCGGCTCCCGCCGGGCGACTTCGCCCGGCCGTCCCGGGTGACCGGGGTGGTGGACGGCGACGTCCTGGACTTCGGCGGAGGCGCCCGGGTCGTGCACGCGCCGGGCCACACGGACGGGAACATCGCGCTGCACCTCCCGGCCCACGGCGTGCTGTTCACGGGGGACGCGGTCGCCGCCTCGCCGGTCGACGGCGGTGTGCTGCTGGGCGTGTTCAACATCGACCGGGGCCGGGCCGTCGCCTCCGTCGGGCGGCTCGCGGACCTCGACACGGAGGTGGCCTGTTTCGGGCACGGGGATCCGGTGACCGCGCGGGCCGGGGACGTGCTGAGGGCGTCGGCGCGGACGTACGGGGCGGCGGGCCGACGTCGTCCGCGCGGGGGTGGCGGGCCGAGGTCAGCCGACGGGCCTGCCCGCCTCCAGGTAGTGGGCCGCCCCGCGCTCCCGGGCCCTGAGCGCCCAGCGCAGCCGCTCGTAGCGGACCGGGGGCAGCAGGTCGGCGGCCTCGTCCTCGGTGGCGAAGCGCCAGTCGCGCAGCTCGGGGCCCGGCAGCAGCACGCGTCCGGCGTCCGCGGTGTCGAGCCGGCCGCCGTCGAAGAGCAGCCGCAGACCGCCGTAGGAGGGCGGTGCCGGCGGTTCCCAGTCGACGACCAGGAGGGCCGGTACGTCGTCGAGGCTGAGCCCGGTCTCCTCGGTGACCTCGCGCATGCCGGCGCGGGCGGGTGCCTCGCCGGGCTCGACGACGCCGCCGGGGAACTCCCAGCCGGGTTTGTAGGTGGGGTCGACGAGCAGCACGCGGTCCCGCTCGTCGAAGAGCAGGACGCCGGCGGCGACGGTCTCGCCGGTGGGTTCCGGTGTCTGCACGATCTCGCAGGCCGGCACGGCGCCGGTGCCGACGGCCTCGGCGACCCGGACGGCGGCCTCGTACGGGGTGAGGGTGCCGGTGTCGACGGGATGGGCGTCGGCGGTGAGCCAGGAGGCGAGGGCGGCACGGTAGGAGGCGATGTGGTCGTAGGACCACTGCCGTACCCGCGTCTCGCCGTCCGGCGGGCCGTCCGGTGCCTCGCGGCCGGCTATTCGCTCCCGCAGGATCGTTTCGGCCGGGGCCAGCAGGATGTGCCGGACCTCGATCCGGCGGGCGGCGAGACCGCCGAAGATCTCGTCCCGGTACTCCTGGCGCAGCAGGGTCGTCGGGACCACGAGCGTCCCGCCCAGGTCGGCGAGGAGCGCGGCCGCCGTGTCGATCACCAGCCGGCGCCAGATCGGCAGGTCCTGGAAGTCGCCCACCTCGGCCAGGCGTTTGGGCGGCAGCAGGTGCGCGAGCGTCCCGCCGATCACCTCGGGGTCGAAGAGCGTGCTGTTCGGGATCAGTTCGATCAGTTCCCGTGCGGTGGTGGTCTTGCCCGCACCGAACGCGCCGTTGATCCAGACGACGGTCACAGGTCCCCCTCTTCTGTTGGCCCCCTGTGGCTTGCCCGCTTCACCCTGCCACGGAAACCAGTCCGGTCGAGCGCGGGGGAAAGGGCATATGACAGCGGCGCCGACGCCCTCTCGGGGCACCGGCGCCGCGGGGTCCGCGCCGGGCGCGCCGGCCCGGTCGGAGTGGGTCAGCCCAGCTGTCCCGGGGCGTCGTCGCCGAGGTTCAGGCTCTCGGTGGCGACGGTGTCCTGAAGGGTGCTGACGGTGTCGTCCACCCCCAGGCCGAGCGGGAGGTCGCCGGGGGCGGCGTGGGACGGGGTGACGGCCGCGACGACGAAGCCGGTGGCCAGGGACGCGAGGGCGAGCATGCTGCGCTTCTTCATGCCCCGTTCAACTACGTCGCCGCGCGGGGGTCACGGGCTGGGCGGGGGCAGCCTCGCGGAACGCCGAGGCGTACCGGGCTCCGCGGGGCTCAGACGTGCGCGGCCGTCGCGGCCGTCGTCCGCGACAGCGCCGCCGCGGCCGCGCCGACCAGTCCGGCGTCCGTCCCCATCTGGGCGGGGACGACCACCAGGCGCTGGACGAAGGACAGCGTCGCGTAGTCGGTGAGGGCCTTGCGCAGGGGGGCGAAGAGGACCTCCCCCGCCTTGCCCACTCCCCCGCCGACCACGGCGATGTCGATCTCGACGAGGGTCGCGGTGGCCGCGATACCGGCGGCCAGCGCCTGGGCGGCCCGCTCGAAGGAGGCGACGGCGACGGGGTGGCCGAGGCGGGCGGCGGCGGCGACCGCGGCGGCGGAGGTGTCACCGTCCGCGCCGGGCCTCCAGCCGGCGTCGAGGGCGCGGCGGGCGATGTTGGGGCCGCTCGCTATGCGCTCCACGCAGCCGCGCGCACCGCACGGACAGGGATCGCCGTCCAGGTCGACGCTGATGTGCCCGATGTGGCCGGCGTTGCCGGTCGGTCCGGGGTGCAGCCGGCCGCCCAGCACCAGACCGCCGCCGACCCCGGTCGAGACCACCATGCACAGCGCGTTGTCGTGGCCGCGGGCGGCGCCCTGCCAGTGTTCGGCGGCCGTGATGGCCACGCCGTCCCCGATGAGCTCGACGGGCAGACCGCCCACCGCGTCCCGGACCCGCCGGACCAGCGGGTAGTCGCGCCAGCCCGGCACGTTCACCGGGCTGACGGTGCCGGCCGAGGCGTCCACCGGGCCCGCGCTGCCGATGCCGACGGCCGTGGCCCGCCCCCACAGGGGCGACGCGCTCAGTTCCGCGAGCACGGCCTCGACGGCCGCCATCACGGTGTCACCGTCCTCCCGGGCGGGTGTCGCACGCTGTGCGCGCGCCTGGATGTGGCCGTGGCCGTCCACCAGTGCGCCGGCGATCTTCGTGCCGCCGATGTCCAGCGCTGCCACGAGGTCGGTGTGCATCAGAGTCGGATCTCCCCGTTGGACCGAAAGCGAAATATGTCGTAGCCAGGAGCGCGCAGCGACCGGCCCCGCGGTGGGACGAGGACCGGAGAGTGCGGTGGACAGTGTCTCCCGCATCTGACAACGTTGTCCAGGCTCTATGCTCGACGCCACATCCTCATACAAGCCCAAGACCGACACATCCCCCTGGACAACAGGAGCCGACGCAATCCCGTGGACGACAGGACAGGACACCGCATCGTGCCCGACACGACCCGCCGCGCAGACCGCCTCCCCGGGAACCGTTACGGCAATCGCCCGACCATGAAGGACGTCGCCGCCCGGGCGGGGGTCGGTCTCAAGACGGTCTCCCGCGTGGTCAACGGTGAGCCCGGCGTGACCCCGGAGACCGAGCGCCGCGTCCAGGAGGCCATCGACGCGCTGGGCTTCCGCCGCAACGACAGCGCGCGGGTGCTCCGCAAGGGCCGCACCGCGAGCATCGGCCTGGTCCTGGAGGATCTGGCCGACCCGTTCTACGGGCCGCTCAGCCGTGCCGTGGAGGAGGTGGCCCGGGCGCACGGGGCCCTGCTGATCAACGGCTCCAGCGCCGAGGACCCGGACCGCGAGCAGGAGTTGGTGCTGGCGCTGTGCGCGCGGCGGGTGGACGGCCTCGTGGTGATCCCCGCGGGGGACGACCACAGGTACCTGGAGCCCGAGCTGAAGGCGGGCGTCGCCACGGTGTTCGTGGACCGTCCGGCGGGTCGGATCGACGCGGACGTGGTGGTCTCCGACAACTTCGGCGGTGCCCGCGACGGCGTGGCCCACCTGATCGCGCACGGGCACCGCAGGATCGGCTTCATCGGCGACATGCCCCACATCCACACCGCCGGCGAGCGGCTGCGCGGCTACCGGGCGGCCATGGAGGACGCCGGCATACCGGTCGAGGACGCGTGGATGTCCCTGGGCGTCACCGACCCGGTGCGGGTGCGCCGGGCGGCCGAGCAGATGCTCGCCGACCCGCATCCGGTCACCGCGATCTTCACCGGCAACAACCGGGTGACGGTCACCGTGATCCGGGTCCTGGCCGAGCACACCCGGGGCGTCGCCCTGGTCGGCTTCGACGACATCGAGCTGGCCGACCTGCTCCAGCCGGGCGTCACCGTGGTCGCGCAGGACGCGGCCGCCCTCGGCCGTACCGCGGCCGAGCGGCTCTTCCGGCAGCTGGACGGCACCCTCCTCGCCCCGGACCGCATCGAACTGCCGACCAGGCTGGTCACCCGGGGCTCGGGCGAGTTGCCGCCCGCGGACTGACCGGACGAGCGCCGGACGTCCCCACGCCCCCGGCGCCAGGCCCGGCGTCCGAACCGGCCCGCCCCCGCGCGGGCGGCCGGACAGACATCCCGCCCGTCCGCGCCACCGCCGGGAGGAAACACACCGTGACCCCACCACCGACCGAGGGCGGGGAAGCCGCGCGGCATCCCGGCCGGGACCGCACGCTGGCCGCGCTCGGGCTGGCCGGGGTGCCGCGCGAGGAGCCACTGCTGTACCCCGGCGCGTGGCCCCGCGAGTCCGGGCTGCTGGTCGGGGACCGGCTGCTGCCGCCGGACCGGGCGGTGTACGAGGAGGACGGCCGGGTCCCGGTGCTGGCGATCGGGTCCAACGCGAGCCCCGGCCAGCTGCGGCACAAGATGGCCGAGTTCGGGGTCGCCTCGCCGCTCCCGATGGTCAGGTCGCGGGTCACCGGACTGGACATCGGCGTCTCCGCCCACGTGAGCCGCATGGGCTACGTGTCCGCCTCGCCGGTGGGCGCCCCCGGCACGGTGCGGGAGCTGTTCGTCCTGTGGCTCGACGCCGAGCAGCTCGCGGTGATCGACGCCAGCGAGGGCGTGCCGATGGCGGGCGGTAACTTCGACCGCGTCTGGCTGCCCGCGCCCGACGTGCGCGTGGAGACGGGGGACGGCTCGGTGCTGCGCGGCGCGTACGCGTACGTCAACCGCCACGGCGTCCTGCACGACGGCACCGGCGCGCCGCGGCGCCACCCCGGGGCGCAACGGCCCCTGCTCACGGAACTGCTGAACGGTTCGGCGCGGCTGCGCGAGCTGTTCGGGGCGAGCCCCGAGGAGTTCTGCGCGCGGGCGCGGGCGGACCGGCGGCTGTGCGACCGGGGGACGCGGTTGTTCGCCGAGGAGAAGCGGGTGACGGCGTCCGGCCTGGAGCGGTACGTGGGCTCCGGCCCGGACGGTCCCCTCCCGGGCAGCCGGACGCCGTCGACGGGCCCTACTGCGCCGAGGCCGTGAGGTCGCCGCGCCGCGGGCCGGAGAAGCCCTCCAGGTCGGCGCGGGTCAGGCCGGTCAGCCGGGCGACCTCACCGATGTCGAGGGCCCCGCAGTCCAGGCCGCGCAGCAGGTAGCCGCTGAGGGCCTTGGCGGTGGCGGGCTCGTCCATGACGTCGCCGCCGGTGCGGTTGGCGTAGCGGGCCAGGCGGGCGGCGGCCTGCTCGAAGCCCTCGCGGTAGAAGGCGAAGACGGCCGCGTACCGGGTGGGGATGTGGCCGGGGTGCATGTCCCAGCCCTGGTAGTAGGCGCGGGCCAGGGCGCGGCAGGTGAGGCCGTAGTGCAGCCGCCAGGCGTCGTGCACCTGCGTGGTGGGGCCGACCGGCAGGACGTTGGTCGAGCCGTCCGACACGCGTACGCCGGTGCCCGCGGCGGCGACCTGCATGACCGCCTTGGCGTGGTCGGCGGCCGGGTGGTCGCTGGCCTGGTGGGCGGCGGAGACGCCGAGGCAGGCGCTGTAGTCGAAGGTGCCGTAGTGCAGTCCGGTCGCGCGCCCCTCGGCGGCCTGGATCATGCGGGCCACGGTGGCGGTGCCGTCGGCGGCGAGGATGGACTGGCTGGTCTCGATCTGGATCTCGAAGCCGATCCGGCCGGGCGTGAGGCCGCGCGCCTTCTCGAAGGCCTCCAGGAGCCGCACCATCGCGGTGACCTGCTCGGGGTAGGTCACCTTGGGCAGGGTGAGGACCAGGCCGTCGGGCAGGCCGCCGGCCTCCATGAGGCCGCTGAGGAAGACGTCGAGGGTGCGGATGCCCCGGGCGCGCACCGGAGCCTCCATGCACTTCATGCGGATGCCCATGTACGGGGCGGCCGTGCCCTGCTCGTACGCCTTGGCGATCAGGCGGGCGGCACGGGCGGCCGCCTCGTCCTCCTCGGCGTCCGCACGGTTGCCGTAGCCGTCCTCGAAGTCGACGCGCAGGTCCTCGATCGGCTCGCGCTCCAGCTTGGCGCGCACGCGGGTGTACACGGGCTCGGCGAGGTCGTCGGCGAGCCCCAGCACGGCGGCGAAGGAGGCGGCGTCCGGGGCGTGTTCGTCGAGCGCGGCGAGTGCCTTGTCGCCCCAGGAGCGGATGGTGTCGGCGGCGAAGACGTCACCGGGGACGTAGACGGTGTGGACCGGCTGGCGGGTGCCCGGGTCTCCGGGGTAGCGGCGCTCCAGCTCCGCGTCGACCGGTGCGAGGGAGGCACTGATCTCCTCGCCGACGGCGCCCGCGAGGCTCGTTGCCACCTTCTCCTGCTGACCCATTCGACACCCTCCTGATGTTCATTTTTCCGCTGAACGGAATCTCTTATCCGTAGAGTGAAGTTATCTGTCGGCCCTCTCGCCGGTCAACACCATCATCTGCGCACGCCGAGGCCCCCGCGACGTCCGTGGACGTCACCGGGGGCCTCGGTGCGGGTGCGACGGGGAAGCTCAGCCCTTGCGGGACTTCACTTCCTCGGTGAGCTGCGGGACGACGTCGAAGAGGTCGCCGACGACGCCGTAGTCGACCAGCTCGAAGATCGGGGCCTCGGCGTCCTTGTTGATCGCCACGATCGTCTTCGAGGTCTGCATGCCGGCCCGGTGCTGGATCGCGCCGGAGATGCCGGAGGCGATGTACAGCTGCGGGGAGACGGACTTGCCGGTCTGGCCGACCTGGTTGGTGTGCGGGTACCAGCCCGCGTCCACCGCGGCGCGCGAGGCACCGACGGCCGCGCCGAGCGAGTCGGCGAGCGCCTCGACGATCGCGAAGTTCTCCGCGCCGTTGACACCGCGGCCGCCGGAGACGACGATCGCGGCCTCGGTCAGCTCCGGGCGGCCGGTCGACTCGCGCGGCGTGCGCGAGGTGACCTTGGTGCCGGTCGCGGCGGCGGAGAAGGTGACCGACAGGGCCTCGACGGCGCCGGCGGCCGGGGCGGCCTCCACGGCGGCCGAGTTCGGCTTGACCGTGATGACCGGAGTGCCCTTGGAGACGCGGGACTTGGTGGTGAAGGCGGCGGCGAACACCGACTGGGTGGCCACCGGACCTTCGTCGCCGGCCTCCAGGTCGACGGCGTCGGTGATGACGCCCGATCCGAGGCGCAGCGCCAGGCGGGCGGCGATCTCCTTGCCCTCGGCGGAGGACGGGACCAGCACGGCGGCCAGGGAGCCCTCGGCGGACACCGCCTCGACGGCGGCCTGGAGGGCGTCGACCTTCGGCACGACCAGGTAGTCGGCGTACTCGGCGGCCTCGTGGGTGAGGACCTTCACCGCGCCGTGCTCGGCGAGGGCGGCGACGGTGTCACCGGCGCCGGCGCCCAGCGCGACGGCGACGGGCTCGCCGACGCGGCGGGCCAGCGTCAGCAGCTCCAGGGTCGGCTTGCGGACGGCACCGTCCACGTGATCGACGTAGACGAGAACTTCAGCCATGGGACTTCTTCTCTCCTGCTTGCGAAAGATGAGGGGCGGTCAGCGGGGCCGGGCTCAGATGAACTTCTGGCCCGCGAGGCTGTTACACGAATTTGCGCTCCGCGAGGAAGGCGGCGAGCTGCTTGCCGCCCTCGCCCTCGTCCTTGACGATCGTGCCCGCGGTGCGCGCCGGACGCTCGGCGGCGGACTCGACGACCGTGTAGGCGTTCTCCAGGCCGACCTCGTCCTCGTCGATCTCGAGGTCGGACAGGTCCCAGGACTGAACCGGCTTCTTCTTGGCCGCCATGATGCCCTTGAAGGAGGGGTAACGCGCCTCGCCCGACTGGTCGGTGACCGACACGACCGCCGGAAGGGAGGCCTCCAGCTGCTCCGTGGCCGAGTCGCCGTCACGGCGGCCCTTCACGACACCGCCCTCGACCGAGACCTCCGACAGCAGCGTCACCTGCGGCACACCCAGGCGCTCCGCGAGCAGCGCGGGGACGACGCCCATGGTGCCGTCGGTGGAGGCCATGCCGGAGACGACCAGGTCGTAGCCGGCCTTCTCGACCGCCTTGGCCAGCACCAGGGAGGTGCCGATGGCGTCGGTGCCGTGCAGGTCGTCGTCCTCGACGTGGATCGCCTTGTCCGCGCCCATGGACAGCGCCTTGCGCAGGGCGTCCTTGGCGTCCTCGGGGCCCACCGTCAGGACGGTGACCTCGACGTCGTCGTCGGAATTCTCGGAGATCTGCAGCGCCTGCTCGACCGCGTACTCGTCCAGCTCGGAGAGCAGACCGTCCACGTCGTCCCGGTCGACGGTCAGGTCATCGGCGAAGTGCCGGTCGCCAGTGGCGTCGGGCACGTACTTCACAGTGACAACGATCCTCAAGCTCACGCCGGCTCTCCTACTGCGTCGACATTTCAGTGCTGCCTCTTGCAGGCAGCATAGGCGCCCCAAGCGGCCGATCCCGGTCGGGGCGACCTGCGCTCCGCCCGGAATATTACTCGTCAGTACATCCAGTTCTTTCCCGCTAAGCAAGCGCTTTGAACTGTGACCTTCGCAACGCAGCGTAACCGGAACCCGACGCCTTCGCAGCAGCCGTCGCGCCGGCGGTCAGTCGCGCAGACCCCGGTAACGCCCCTGGTGGTACAGCAGCGGCTCACCGGCTCCGGCGGGGTCGCCGAGGAGGACTTCCGCCAGCACGATCCGATGGTCCCCCGCGGGCACCCGGCCCACCACACGGCACGCGAGCCAGGCGAGCACACCGTCCAGCACGGGCACCCCCTCGGGCCCCTCCCTCCAGACGGTGGGCGCCGCGAAGCGGTCGGCGCCGCTGCGGGCGAAGGTGACCGCCAGCTCCTCCTGGTGCTCGCCGAGCACGTGGACGCCGACGTGCTCCGCCTCGGCCAGCGCGGGCCAGCTCGACGAGCCGGTGCCGACGCCGAAGGAGAGCAGCGGCGGGCGGGTGGAGACGGAGGTGAGCGACGTGGCCGTGAAACCGACCGGACCGCGGGGGCCCCGCGCGGTGATCACGGCGACGCCCGCCGCGTGCCGCCGGAAGACGGACCGCAGCAGGTCGTCGGTGGCGGGCCGCGGTGCGGCGAGGTCGGGTGTGACCGTCATACGGGATGGTCCTTCCGCGGTGCGCCTCGGGTTCGGCAACGGCGAGCCGGGCGTGGGGGCAGGCTGACGACGGGTGGCACACACAGTCAATTACGTCCCGGGATGTGGGGGCTGTGGAGAGGACCTCACCACCGGCGTGGCGCTTGTCACACCGCCTCGCCCAGCGCGGCGATCACGTCCGCCCTGCGCGGCTGCCCGACGGCCCGCCGTACGACGCGGCCGCCGGCGTCCAGGACCAGGACGGTGGGGGTCTTGAGCACGTCGAGGGCGCGGACGAGTTCCAGATGGCCCTCGGCGTCGATCTCGACGTGGGCGACGCCGGGGACCAGGTCCGCCACCTCGCCCAGTACCCGCCGGGTGGCCCGGCAGGGCGCGCAGAAGGCGCTGGAGAACTGGACGAGCGTCGCGCGGGTGCCGAGTTCCGCGCCGAGGTCGGCCGCGTCGAGCCGCGGGGCGTCGGCCGCCGCCCGCCTGTCGTCGTCCTGGCCGCGCACCGGCGTGCCCCCGTTCCGCCGCCACCGCGGCCCTCGTGGGCGCGCGTACCCCGCACGCCACCGGTTCGGTACTCCGAAGGTGCAGCGTTCGCGAAGCCGCGGAGATTCCCGCTCACGGCCCCTTTTCGGCCATGAAGGGGGTGGCAAGTGACGAGGATCTCGCCGCACCCGGGCACCAAGGCTGGTACACGGGCCGTTCTTGGGGCACGATCTGCGACAAGCCGCAAACCTACGGCTGCGTAACTTTCGACTGGGAGCTTCCCTTCCCAGGCTGACAAGGAAGGGTTCGACCCGCCCATGGCAGAACTCGTCTACCGTCCGGTCATCGGTCTCGCCCGCACCATGTTCAAGGTGTGGGACCTCAAGATCGACTGCCGGGGTTCGGAGAACATCCCGCGCTCGGGCGGCGCCGTACTGGTGAGCAACCACATCAGCTATCTGGACTTCATCTTCGACGGTCTGGCCGCGCTGCCGCAGAAGCGGCTGGTGCGCTTCATGGCGAAGGAGTCGGTCTTCCGGCACCGGGTCTCCGGTCCGCTGATGCGCGGGATGAGACACATCCCGGTCGACCGCAAGCAGGGCGAGGCGGCCTACGCGCACGCCCTGGACTCGCTGAAGTCGGGTGAGATCGTCGGAGTCTTCCCCGAGGCGACGATCTCCGAGTCCTTCACCCTGAAGAGCTTCAAGTCGGGAGCCGCGCGGCTCGCGCAGGAGGCGGGCGTCCCGCTGGTCCCCATGGCCCTGTGGGGCACCCAGCGCCTGTGGACCAAGGGCCACCCGCGCAACTTCAAGCGCAGCCACACCCCCATCACCATCCGGGTCGGCGAGGCGATGGAGGCCTCCCGCGAGCAGTACGCGGGTGCCATCACCCGGCGGCTGCGCGAACGGGTGCAGGAGCTGCTGGAGGCCGCGCAGCGCGCCTACCCCGTACGCCCCCAGGGAGCCGACGACACCTGGTGGATGCCGGCCCACCTCGGCGGCACCGCCCCGACGCCCGAACAGCTGCGCACGGCCCAGGCGCACTGAGCCGGGCGCCTCAGAGCGCGGCCGGGAGGGTCCGCCACAGGTGCGGGCGGTCGGTGGCCGCCTTCAGGACCTCCAGCACCGCCGGGTGCGGCGCCGCGTACAGCTCCGGGTAGTCCGCCTCGCCCGCCGCGCGGTCCGGCGTGAAGGCCAGTCGCTCCCTCCCCAGGGAGAACTGCGCGTTCACGCCGGGCCTGTTCCCGCGCGGGTCCTGCCGGTGCCAGGCGCCGTCGAGGCGTACGGCGACCAGTCCGTGCACCACGTCGAACCGCTGGTAGCACAGCGCGGTGGGGATGTCCTCGGCCCGCAGCAGTGCGGCCAGCGCATGCGCCTTGGCGTAGCAGATGCCGGTGCGGCGCTCCAGGACGTCGGAGGCCCGCCAGGTGACCCGCGGGTCCCCCGTGTCCTGCGAGTGCGGGATGGTGTCCCGCACGAACTCGAAGGCCAGCCGCGCATAGGCATACGAGTCCTCCGCCTCCTTGGCCAGTCGGCCGGCCACCTCCCGTACATACGGGTGATCGTGATCGATGGCTTCGTCGGCAGCCAAATAAGCGGACAGGTCAGGGGTTTGCTGGATCAGCTCCATGCCCGCGGAGCATAGGAAAGCGATCACCCGTCAGTCAATGACATTTCAGGTGACCGCATACCTATGCATACATCGGAGCGTCCGCGTCAGCGCGCCGTCTCCTCCTTGAGCGCGGCCACGAACGCGTCGACGTCGTCCTCGGTGGTGTCGAAGGCGCACATCCAGCGCACGTCCCCGGCGGCCTCGTCCCAGAAGTAGAAGCGGAACCGCTTCTGCAGGCGCTCGCTCACGTCGTGCGGCAGCCGGGCGAAGACCGCGTTGGCCTGTACCGGGTAGAGGATCTCGACACCGTGCACGGCGCGCACGCCCTCGGCCAGGCGCTGGGCCATCTCGTTGGAGTGCCGGGCGTTGCGCAGCCACAGGTCCTTGGCCAGCAGCGCCTCCAACTGCACGGACACGAAGCGCATCTTGGAGGCCAGCTGCATGGACAGCTTGCGCAGGTGCTTCATGTGCCGCACCGCGTCCCGGTTCAGCACCACGACCGCCTCGCCGAACAGGGCGCCGTTCTTGGTGCCGCCCAGGGAGAGCAGGTCGACGCCGACCGCGTTGGTGAACGTCCGCATGGGCACGTCCAGGGAGGCGGCGGCGTTGGCTATCCGGGAGCCGTCCAGGTGCACCTTCATGCCGTGCGCGTGGGCGTGCTCGCAGACGGCGCGGATCTCGTCGGGCGTGTAGAGGGTGCCCAGCTCGGTGCTCTGGGTGATCGAGACGACCTGCGGCATCGCCCGGTGCTCGTCGTCCCAGCCGTACGCCTGCCGGTCGATCAGCTCGGGCGTGAGTTTGCCGTCCGGGGTGGGGACGGTGAGCAGCTTGAGGCCGCCCATGCGCTCGGGGGCGCCGCCCTCGTCGACGTTGATGTGCGCGCTCTCGGCGCAGATCACCGCTCCCCAGCGGTCGGTGACCGCCTGGAGCGCGACGACGTTGGCGCCGGTGCCGTTGAAGACCGGGAACGCCTCGGCGCCGGAGCCGAAGTGGCTGCGGATCACGCGTTGCAGGTTGTCGGTGTAGTCGTCCTCGCCGTACGCGACCTGGTGCCCGCCGTTGGCCAGTGCCAGGGCGGCGAGCACCTCCGGGTGGGCCCCGGCGTAGTTGTCACTGGCGAAACCGCGGACCTCGGGGTCGTGATGGCGACGCGCGTCGGTCTTCGGGGGGTTCACGGCTTCTCGGTCAGCCACAGACGGTTTCCGTTCACTTCCGCGGCGGGCTTGTCCCAGACGCCTGCGACGGCATCGGCGAGGTCGCGCACGTCCGTGAAGCCCGCGAACTTCGCGTTGGGGCGCTCGGCGCGCATCGCCTCGTGCACCAACGCCTTGACCACCAGGATCGCAGCCGCCGACGTCGGCCCCTGCTCGCCCCCCGCCTTGCGGAAGTAGTCCGCCATGGCCAGCGTCCACGCCTCCGCGGCGGCCTTGGCGGCCGAGTAGGCGGCGTTGCCCGCGGTGGGGCTGGACGCTCCGGCCGCGCTGATCAGGAGGTAGCGGCCGCGGTCGCTGCGCTGGAGCGCCTCGTGGAAGGCGAGGGAGGTGTGCTGCACGGTGCGGATGAGCAGCTTCTCCAGGAGGTCCCAGTCGCCGAGTTCGGTCTTGGTGAAGGTCGTGCTGCCGCGCCAGCCGCCCACGAGGTGGACGACGCCGTCGACGTGGCCGAACTCCTTCTCGGTGCGGTCGGCCCAGGCCCGGGTGGAGTCCAGGTCCAGCAGGTCGACGGTCTCGCCGGTGACGGTGGCGCCGCCGTGCGCGTAGCGTGCCGCGTCCACCGCCTCGGCCAGCCGCTCCGGGTCGTTGTCCGCGCCGACGACGGTCGCACCCGCCTCGGCGAGCCGCAGCAGCGCGGCCCGTCCGGCGGGTCCGCCCGCCCCGGCCACCGCGATCACCGCGCCGTCGAGCGCCCCGTTCCCCATGGTCCTCGCCTCCCGAGCCTGCTGAGCCTGTTCCTGTGTCTGCCGTGCGTGTTCCCGCGTGCCGCCGCCCTCGCTCACGCGGCGGCCCGCTCGGCGCCGTCCGCGGCACCGGTGATGCCCCGCGTCGAGGCGATCACCTTCTTGAGCTTCTTGGACAGGGCCTCGTAGAACATGCTCAGCGGAAACTCGTCCGGAAGCACGTCGTCGACGAGTTTGCGCGGCGGCAGGGACAGGTCCAGGGCGTCGGGGCCCTTGGCCCACTTCGAGCCCGGGTGGGGGGCGAGGTAGGTGGAGACCAGCTCGTAGCCGGCGAACCAGTGGACGATCTTCGGTCGGTCGATGCCGTCGCGGTAGAGCTTCTCGATCTCGCCGCACAGCTCGTTGGTGACCTGCGGGGCGCGCTGCCAGTCGATGAAGAGCTTGTTGTCGGTCCAGCGGACCACGTCGTGCTTGTGCAGGTAGGCGAAGAGGAGCTGGCCGCCGAGACCGTCGTAGTTGCGCACGCGCTCGCCGGTCACCGGGAAGCGGAACATGCGGTCGAAGAGCACCGCGTACTGCACGTCGCGGGCCTGCGGGACGCCGTCCGCCTCCAGCTTCACGGCCTCCTTGAAGGCGGTGAGGTCGCAGCGCAGCTCCTCCAGGCCGTACATCCAGAACGGCTGGCGCTGCTTGATCATGAAGGGGTCGAACGGCAGGTCGCCGTGGCTGTGGGTGCGGTCGTGGACCATGTCCCACAGGACGAACGCCTCTTCGCAGCGCTTCTGGTCGTGGACCATCGCGGCGACGTCCTCGGGCAGCTCCAGACCCAGCAGGTCCACGGCGGCCTCGGTGACGCGGCGGAAGCGGGCGGCCTCGCGGTCGCAGAAGATCCCGCCCCAGGAGAAGCGCTCGGGGGCCTCGCGCACGGCGATGGTCTCCGGGAACAGGACGGCGGAGTTGGTGTCGTAGCCGGCCGTGAAGTCCTCGAAGGTGATGCCGCAGAACAGCGGGTTGTCGTAACGGGTGCGCTCCAGTTCGGCCAGCCAGTCGGGCCAGACCATGCGCAGCACGACCGCTTCGAGGTTGCGGTCCGGGTTGCCGTTCTGCGTGTACATGGGGAAGACGACCAGGTGCTGGAGGCCGTCCGCGCGCATCGCGGCGGGTTGGAAGGCCAGCAGGGAGTCGAGGAAGTCGGGCACCTCGAAGCCGCCGTCGGCCCAGCGGCCGAGGTCGGTCACCAGGGCCTCGTGATAGGCGCGGTCGTGCGGCAGCAGCGGGGACAGTTCGCGCACGGCCTCGGCGACGCGGCGCACGGCGTCCTCGGCGGCGGCCCGCTCGGGAGCGCCCTCGGCGTCGAAGTCGATCGACCCGTCCTTGGACTGCCACGGCCGGATCCGCTCCACGGCATCCTTGAGCACAGGCCACGCCGGGTGCTCCACCACCCTGCTCGCCGGAGGAACGTTCTCCTCCGCACCCACCTGCACAAGAATTTCCGTCATGTCCCATCCTCCACGGGAGAAGCTTGCGTCAAGACACCGTAGGCATACGACGTTTCTCCAATCAAGGGAAGGCTCCGTAAATTATCCTGCCTCACCCCCGGCCTCGCCGCATTTTTTCCTGTCGAGCGCCGGATTCGTATACCCGGCGCGGCACTGGGGAAACGGTCCGGCAGGGCCGTTAGGCTGCCGCCCTGCCCACGCCGACGTCGACGGAAGCGAGTCGAGCCTTGAACTTCCTCACCATCGGTCACCGCGGAGCGATGGGTGTCGAACCCGAGAACACCCTGCGCTCCTTCGTCGCCGCCGAGCAGGCCGGTCTCGACGTCGTCGAACTGGACCTGCACCTGAGCAAGGACGGCGCGCTCGTGGTCATGCACGACGCGGACGTGGACCGCACCACCGACGGTACGGGGGCGATCGCCGACAAGACCTTGGAGGAGCTGCGCGCCCTGGACGCCGGCCGCGGGGAGCGGATCCCGGTCTTCGAGGAGGTGCTGGACGCGGTCTCGGTGCCGTTGCAGGCCGAGATCAAGGACGCGGCGGCCGCGCGGGGCCTCGCCGAGGTGATGCTCCGCCGGGACCTGGTGGACCGGGTGGAGGTGATCTCGTTCCACGACGAGGCCATCGTCGAGATCGCCCGGCTGGTGCCGGGGGTGCGGACCGCGCTGGTCGCCCAGTACTACGGCCCCGAGGTGGTGGACCGCGCCGTCGAGGCGGGTGCCCGGACCCTGTGTCTGGACATCAACAGGGTCACGCTGGAGATCGTGCGCAAGGCCCGCAAGGCGGGGCTGCGGGTCTTCTGCTGGACCGTGAACACCCAGGACCACCTGCGGCTGGTGCGCGCCCTGGGGCTGGACGGCGCGACAACCGACTACCCGGAGATCAAACGCACCGGGCGCTTCACGGCCTGAGCGGGCCGAGCGGCTTGAGCGGCCCGAGCGGCTTGGGCGCCCGGACGCGCGTCACACCAGCGGCTTGACCAGCAGCTCGAACCGGAGGTCGGCGCGCTGCGGAACGCCGAAGCGCTCGTCGCCGTACGGGAAGGGGGTCGTCTCTCCCGTACGGCGGTAGCCACGGCGCTCGTACCAGGCGATGAGTTCCTCGCGCACGGAGATCACCGTCATGTGCATCTCCGTGACGCCCCACGTCGCACGGGCCTGCCGCTCCGCCTCCGCGATGATCGTCTTGCCCAGTCCCTCGCCCTGGAGCGCCGGGCTGACGGCGAACATCCCGAAGTAGGCGTGCGCCCCCCGGTGCTCCAGCTGGCAGCAGGCCACGATCCGGCCGTCGCGCTCCACCGTGAGCAGCCGGCTGTCCGGCGCCCTGACGACCTCCAGAACGCCCTGCGGATCGGTGCGCTGGCCCTCAAGGATGTCCGCCTCGGTGGTCCACCCGGCCCGGCTCGCGTCGCCCCGGTACGCGGACTCGATGAGCGCCACGAGCGCGTCCACGTCGGCGTCGGTGGCGTCGCGGTAGGTCAGCGGGGTGGCGGCGGTGTCCATGGGGCGTCTCCGGTTCGGTCTCGGGCACGGCGCGGGCACCGATGAGCGTAACGCCGCCGGCGGTCCCCACTAAGGTCGGGACGCATGGTGCACGTACTCGGCAGCCGGACCCTCCTGCGCCCCACCGACCCCGACCGCTCGCGCGCCTTCTACGGCGAGCAGCTCGGCCTCGCCGTCCACCGGGAGTTCGGCACCGGTCCCGAGCGGGGCACCGTCTACTTCCTCGGCGGTGGGTTCCTGGAGGTCTCCGGGCGCTCCGAGGCCCCCCTCGCCCCCGGGCTCGTCCTGTGGCTCCAGGTCGAGGACGCGGCGGCGGCCCACGACGAGCTGCGCGCCAAGGGCGTGGAGATCGTCCGACCGCCGGTCCGGGAGCCGTGGGGGCTGGTGGAGATGTGGATCGCGGACCCGGACGGCACCCGGATCGTGCTGGTGGAGGTGCCCGCGGAGCATCCGCTGCGCTACCGGCCCGGGATCTGAGCCGCCGGGAAGGCACCGTGGGCGGGGCGCGGGCGCCGGACGGCCCGGATGGCCGCGTCCCCGGCCCGGCCTTAGCGTGCTGGAGGGGGACGGACGGTCTGCGGCCCCGGCGGAAGGACGCCCGCACCATGAAGCTCCACGAACCCGTGACCGGCGGGCCCTGCTGGGCGGAGCTGGCGACCACCGGCCTGGAAGCGGCCAAGCGGTTCTACACCAAGCTCTTCGGCTGGTATCCGGACCCTGACCCGCGGCAGCAGGCGGGCGGCTACACGATCGCCCGGATCGACGAGGCGGCGGTCGCCGCCCTGACGCCGCTGTCCCAGCAGGGGCAACCGGTCGCGTGGAACGTGTCGTTCGCCGTGCGCGACGCGGACGTGGCCGTGCGGCAGGTGACGGCGGCCGGCGGTGCGGTCCTCCAGGGGCCCACCGACGTCTTCGACGCGGGCCGGTACGTGGTGGCCGCCGATCCGACCGGGGCGGTGTTCCAGGTCTGGCAGGGCCGCGCGTTCCCCGGCGCCGGACTGTTCAACGCGCCCGGTTCGCTGGGCTGGGTGGAGCTGCTGACCCGGGAGCCCGACCGGGCCGCCGACTTCTACACGACGGTGTTCGGCTGGAGCGTCGGAGCCTCGGGCCGCTATCCGCAGTGGGGGATCGACGGGGCGGATTTCGGCGGCATGGTGACGATGGACGACAAGTTCCCGCACGAGGTACCGGCGCACTGGCTGCCGTACTTCGCGGTGGCGGACGTGGACACCGCCGCGGTCGACACGACCGACGGCGGCGGCACCGTACTCATGGAGCCGACCTCGGTGCCCGACGGACCGCGCATCGCGGTACTGCGGGATCCGCAGGGCGCGATGTTCGGCGTGTACCGGGCGGGCGACGAGCGCTGACCGGCCCGGCGCACGAGAGGCCCGCACCGGCAGGCTCATGAGCCGACTCGCTGCGCGGGGGTGGGTCCACGCCGGGCGGGACCGGGCCGGCGGGGCCCGCGGTGGTCGCCGACCACCGGATGCCGACAGCGCCGACCCGCCCAGCGCGCGTGTGTTCCCCCCAGGGGGCGCTCAGGCCCGCAGCGCGTCGAGCCGGCCCTCCAGCTGGCCCAGCAGCCCGCTCAGGAGCGCCGCCAGTTCGTCCTGCCGGGGGCCGTCCACGCCGGACAGGACGGCCGACTCGTAGGCGAGCTGTTCGGGAAGGATGCCGTCGACGAGAGCGCGTCCGGCCTCCGTGAGGCGGACGTGGGCGACCCGGCGGTCGCGGGTGTCGCCGCGCCGCTCGACCAGGCCGCGCTCGGTGAGCTGCTTGAGGCGCTTGGTCACGGCGGCACCCGAGGAGAAGGTCTCCCGGGCCAGCTCCCCGGGGGTCAGCTCGTGCCCGGTGCGGCGCAGCGCGCCGAGCAGGTCGAACTCGGCGCGGCTGAGGCCCGCCCGGCGCAGGGGGGCGTCCTCGGCCTGCTGGAGGAGGGCGGCGCAGCGGTTGATGCGGCCGATGATCTCCATCGGCCCGGTGTCCAGGTCCGGGTGGACGGCGCGCCACTGGCGTACGACCGCGGCCACCGTGTCGCCGCCGGGCCCCGTCCCGCCGTCACCGGCTCCCCGGCCGTTCGCTCCCCCGTCGGTTGCCGTCATGGCCGTACGTCCTCCGTTCTCGTGACCGCGTCCCGGTCCGGACGCGGTGCCTGGCGTCGCACCGCCTCGGCGAGCGTACGGTGTCCGGACCGCTCCGCGAGCACGACCCTCTCCTGGGGCAGTGCGCGCCCCCACCATTCCCCGGCCGCCCCGTCCGCGGTGGCGCGCAGGTCGGTCAGCGCGGCGGCCAGGCCCCGGCGGGCGGCCTCCAGGGCGCCGACCGCGCCCGCGGGCTCGGCGAGCAGGCGCGCGGCGTGCTCGCGGGCGCGGTCGGCCGCGGTCACCGCCTGTTCGACGCGGTTCCCGGCGCGCCGGTTGGTGACGACGACGGCGGCGAGGAAGCCCACCAGGGCCCCGACGAGGGTGTCCACGGCCCGCTCGGTCATCAGCTCGCCCGGGGCCTGGTATCCGGCGAACTCGGTGACGAGCAGGGCCATCGGGGTGACGCAGACGCTGCCGAGCCAGTAGTTGCGGGTGATGAGGGCCTCGGCACCGAAGTTGAGGGCGAGGCAGCACAGGACGAGCAGGACCTGCCCGAGGTGCGCGAGCGGGACGATGGCCGCGAAGAGCAGCACCCCCGCGAGGTTGCCGACCACGCGCTGCACGGCCCGGCTCCAGGTCAGCGTCAGATTGGCCTGGTAGAGCGCGGCGGCGGTGACCAGGGCCCAGTAGGGGCGGCCGATCCCGAGGGCGAGGGAGGCGTACCCGGCCAAGGCGCAGCCGAGGGCGGTGCGCGCGGCGATCGGGGTCAGCGGGCCGAGCCGCTGCCACAGGGGCGCGGGGCGGGCGGCGCGTTCGGCGTCCACGCCGAGGAGTTCGTCCCGGTCGCCCGGTGCGTCGCCGGTGCGGGGGATGCGGCCGCCGCCGCGCAGGGCGCGGGCCCATGCACGCAGCCGCTCCGGGTCGGTGTCGGCGGGGGCGGCCAGCGCGACCTCGGCACGGACGACGAGGCGTTCCAGGGCGTGCCGGGTGGTGGCGCGGGCGCCCGTGGACGGCAGGGCCAGCAGCGTCTGCCAGGCGGCCTGTACGGCGGCGTACCCGGCGGCACGGGCGGGGGCGTGGTCGGCGGCGGGGGCGGTGCCGTGGGCGGCGGCGTACGCGGCGGCGGCGTTCAGGGCCTGGGCGGTGGCCCGGCGTTCCGGGCCGTGCGGGCGGACGAGGGCGGGTGCCATGCCGACGAGCCAGGCCCAGAGGCCGGCGGCGACGGCCAGCGCCAGGTGGCCGGGGACCTGGCCGAGGGTCTGCGGGACGAAGAGGGCGGCGGAGCTGATGAAGGTCAGGACCACGTTGCCCGGCGGGCCGACCCGGGTGGCGTCGCACAGGGCCTTCTGCACGGCGGCCAGCAGCGCGCCGACGGCGACCAGGACGACGGCTTCGCGGGTGAGCGAGGCGGTCACCAGGGCGACGGCGAGGCCGCCGATCATGCCGAGCACCACCCACGCCAGGGTGCGGGCGCGGGCGGCGTAGGGGCGGTTGTGGGCGTAGAGCGCGCACAGGGACCCGGCCATCGTGTACATCGCCAGGTCGAGCCGGCCGAGCGCCAGCAGGAGCAGGTTGGGCGGGGCGACGGCGACGACCGAACTGAGGGCGGGCTTGAACCAGATCTCGGAGGGCCGGCGCAGGCGCAGGACGCCTGCCAGGGACAGACGTCGGACCGGTGGGGGGCCGGAGGTGGGGGTCGCACTGCTCATACAGAGAGATTAACAAGTGTTTTACCTGTAAATCAAATATCGGCTGCGAGACCGTGCCCGTCACCGACCAGCGACGATCCACCGCGGCCAGGGCGCGCGCTCCCCCGGACACCCCCGCGTACACCCTTGCGCTCGCGTGCGCGCCGCGTGGCACGGGCAGGCCTTGACCGACCGTGGACCGCCGAACGGGGAGGTGCGTGTGCACGGACCGGCGTCGCCCGGATGGCTGCTGGTCGCGCTGTGCGCGGCGACCGGCGCCTACTGCCTGCTGCGGATGCGCAGCAGGGTCGAGGAGCAGCGCCGCACCGCGGGCGGCGAGGCCCTGATGGGGTTCGGCATGGCCGCCATGGCCGTACCCGCCGCGGTGTTCACCCCGCCGTCCTGGACCTGGCCCGCCTACGCGGTGGTGTTCGGGGCCGCCGGGCTGCGGGCGCTGTGGGCGGCCCGGTCGGGCCGTCACCACCTGCACCACCTCGTGGGAGCCGCGGCGATGGTCTACATGGCGGTGGTGATGGCCGGCTCCCCGGCCCACGGGCACGGGCACGGCACGTCCGGCACACCGGTGCTGACCGGGGCACTGCTGCTCTACTTCACGGGCTACGTGCTGCTGACCGGCGTACGTCTGATACCCGTCGTGGCGGTGGCCGACGGCCGCACGGCGGGTGGGTGGGGCGACCGGCCGGAGCTGGCGCGGGCCTGCCGGCTCTCCATGGCGATCGGGATGCTGGCCATGCTGCTGCCCCTGTGAGACCCGGGGCCGGGGCCCGGTCCGCCCGGGGTCCGCCGTGGGCCGTCGTTGGCTGCGTCACTTCACGCCACCGACCGTACTGCCGACGGCGTCGCGCTCATAGGCTGCCCCCATGATTCTCCCCGCGGCACTGCTGCTGCTCGGCGCGCTGACCGCCGTGCTCGCCCCCAGGCTGCTCGCCCGGGCCGACTGGCCGGATCGTGAACCGGTGGTCGCCCTGTGGGTCTGGCAGTGCGTGGTGGCGGCGGTGATCGTGTGCTGCGCGCTGTCGATGACGCTCAGCGCGGCGGCGGCCTGGCACGCGGTGGGCGGGCCCGTCTTCGCGACCGCTCCCGGCCCGGTGGTCGAGGCCTACGCCCTGGGCACCTCCGGCCTCTGGGCGGACACGACCGCCGTCACGCTGGCCTGCGGTGGGCTGTGGAGCGCCGTGATGCTGGCCCGGGAGGTCGTTCGGGCCCGCTCCCGGCGCCGGCTGCGCCGGGCGGAGCTGCGGCAGCGCGCTCCGCTGCTGCCCGGTGAGGAGCCCGGCCCGGGGCCGCTCGTGGTCCTGGAGGGCGAGCGGCCGGACGCCTGGTGGCTGCCCGGCGCTACGCCCCAGCTGGTGGTCACCACCGCCGCGCTGCGCCGTCTCAAGGGCCGGCAGCTGGACGCGGTGCTCGCCCACGAGAAGGGACACGCGCAGGCGCGGCATGACTGGCTGCTGCACTGCTCCGCCGCGCTGGCGGAGGGCTTTCCGCGGGTTCCGGTCTTCTCCGCGTTCCGTGACGAGATGCACCGCCTGGTCGAACTCGCCGCCGACGACGTGGCCTCCCGCCGCTTCGGCCGGCTGACGACTGCCCTGGCCCTGGTCGAACTCAACGAGGACCGCGGGGTCTTCGGACCGTGCCCGACCGCCCGGGCCGACGTCCCGCAGCGGGTCCACCGGCTGCTCACCCCGCCGAACCGGCTGACGGCGGCCCGAAGGCTGCGGCTGACGGCCGCGGGCGCGCTGGTGCCGGTCGTTCCGGTCCTGCTGGCGTTCGCGCCGGGGCTGCGGGCGTTGGGCTAGCCTCTTTCCCCGCCACGGCAGTGGTTTCGGAGGCGTCGGTTCGGCGAGGATCGCAGCATGCAGACGCCGCCGGTCGACTCCCCGCCCGCCCCGCCGCAGCCGCGCACCGCCCTCCGCGTCACCTGGGCGCTGACCGTGAGCTCCGCGCTGCTGCTCACGCTGGTGGCCGTCGAGTGGGGCCCGTTGGTACGGCTTGACCGGGACATCGCGGACACGACCCACCGCTGGGCCGTCGAAGAGGGCGGCGTGACCCACGCCATGCGGATCCTCACCGACTGGGTGTGGGACACCTGGACGATGCGCCTGCTGTGCGCGGTGGTGGTGGTGTGGCTGTGGTGGCGCCGGGCGGACCGGTGGACGGCTGTGTGGCTGGGGGCGACCTGTCTGCTGGGCAGCCTTCTGCAACAGGTCCTCAAGGCGGCGGTGGACCGCCCCCGCCCGGTCTGGCCCGACCCCGTCGACTCCGCGCACTACGCGGCCTTCCCCTCGGGGCACGCCATGACCGCGACGTTCGTGTGCGGCCTGCTGGTGTGGCTGCTCCACCATTACGGCGCGGGCCGCGGGCCGCGCCGGGCCGGCCTCGCCGTGGCCGTGGTCTCCGTGGCGGGCGTCGGCGTGACCCGGGTGTGGCTGGGCGTGCACTGGGCCACGGACGTCCTCGGCGGCTGGCTCCTGGGCGCCCTGGTGGTGGCGTGCGCGGTGCTGGTGCACCGGCGGTGGCATCCGTGAGCCGGGCCGGACGCCCCGGTCCGGTCCGGTCCCGCGAACACACACGCACCGGGCACCGCTCCCCGCTTTCCCTCGCCTCCGTCGCCCCGTCGCCCCGTCGCCCCGTCGCCCCTAGGAGCCGGCCCATGACCGCCGTTCTGTTCGACTTCTCCGGGACCCTGTTCCGTATCGAATCCACCGAATCCTGGTTGCGCGCGGCACTGGACGGTGCCGGACTGAGGCTCGCCGCGCCTGAGTTGACGCGGACGGCCGAGGCGCTCCGGCGAGCGGGAGCGCTGCCCGGCGGCGCACCGCCGCTGCGGGTGCCGGAGGAGCTCGCCGAGGTGTGGGAGGTCCGCGACGAGAGCTCCACGCTGCACCGGGCCGCTTACACCGGCCTGTCCCGGCAGGTGCCGCTGCCCCACGGCCTGCACGACGCGCTGTACGAGCGGCACATGTCGCCGAGCGCGTGGAGTCCGTACGCCGACGCCGCCGAGGTGCTGAGCGCGTTGCGCGGGCGCGGGATCGCCGTCGGGGTGGTCAGCAACATCGGCTGGGACCTGCGGCCGGTGTTCCGCGCGCACGGCCTCGACCGGTACGTGGACACCTACGTCCTGTCGTACGAGCACGGCATCCGCAAGCCGGACCCGCGGCTGTTCGGCCTGGCGTGCGCGGCGCTGGGCGTGGAGCCGGGGCGGACGCTGATGGTCGGGGACGACCGGAGGGCGGACGGCGGCGCGGCGGCGCTCGGCTGCGGGGTGCACTTCGTGGACCACCTGCCGGTGACCGAGCGCCCGGCCGGGCTGCGGCCGGTGCTGGACCTGATTCCGTAGCTCGGGGCAACCATCCGGGCGGTCCCACCCGTCTCGGACGATCCCCCGTGTCGCCCGAGACGGACGGAAGCCGGATCGGCCCCGGAGGGCCGTCCGCCTGCGCCGAGTATAGTTGGCTGGCAGCCAGTCAACGCAGGAGTACAGCATGTCCCCGCGCAGCGCCTCGGTCAATGAAGAATTGCGGCGGCGCTCGAAGGAGCGTCTCCTGCAAGCCGCCGTGGAGCTGGTGGGCGAGCGCGGGTACGACGCGACCACGCTGGGCGACATCGCGGACCGTGCGGGCTCGGCGCGGGGGCTGGTCTCGTACTACTTCCCGGGCAAGCGCCAGTTGGTCCAGTCCGCCGTGCACCGGTTGATGCACCGCACCCTGGAGGAGGCCCTGGAGCGCGAGCCGCGCACCGGCGAGGGGCGGGAGCGGCTGGCGCGGGCCATCGACGCGATCCTCGGGCTGGCCCGGGACCGGCCGGTGCTCATGCGCCAGCACATGGCGGGCCTGCTCCAGGCGGAAGTGGGCTTCGTGCCGTGCCCCGAGCAGCGACGGCTGGCGGAGCTGCTCAGGGACACGGTCTCCCGGTAC
Source organism: Streptomyces violaceorubidus (assembly GCF_000717995.1). Classification (GTDB taxonomy): domain Bacteria; phylum Actinomycetota; class Actinomycetes; order Streptomycetales; family Streptomycetaceae; genus Streptomyces; species Streptomyces violaceorubidus. The sequence goes on along the minus strand of NZ_JODM01000006.1, from coordinate 189,919 downwards.
GGCTCGCAGGACGTCGACCGCGACTACCCGATGCTGCGCGCGCTGCTGATGGGCGCCGTCTTCGCGGCTCTCGTGCCCGGGGTGCCCATGCCGGCGCCGGAGCTGCGCGCCGAGTTGTTCGAGCGCTACCGGCTGGACTGGAAGCTGGGTGTCCCGCCGGACGCCGAGGCGCCCGGCGGGACGACGTGCGACCCGGACCTGTCACGGTTCTTCGCGACCGGCGTACCCGACGGGCCGGACCGGGTGGAGCAGCAGGACCGGACGGACCGGACCGATCAGTCGAAGTAGTCCGGCTGCGTCTGGGTGTTCAGCTCCCGCAGGTGGACCCGCTCGGCCGGGTCGGTGCGCCGGTCGCTGAGCTTGAGGACGTCGAAGCCCTTGGCGATGTCGTTCGAGTAGATGTAGCCGTTGTAGTAGTACGCCGACCAGGAACCGCCGGTGGTCATCGCGTCGGTGGTCAGCGGACCCCGCTCGAAGTAGGCGATCTCCTTGGGCCGCGAGGAGTCGGTGAACTCCCAGACGGAGATGCCGCCCTGGTACCACGCCTGGACCATGATGTCCTTGCCCTTGACCGGGATCAGCGAGCCGTTGTGGGCCACGCAGTTCTCGGTGTCCGCCTGGTGGCGGGGGATCTTGAAGTAGCTGCGGAAGACCAGCTTGCGGTGGTCGCCCCGGCCGACGATGTCGTAGATGCCGTCGGCGCCGCGGTTCGGGCCGATCTCCGCGTTGCAGGTGGCGGCGCCGCCGCCGCCCAGCTCGTCGGTGAACACCACCTTGTCGGCCTTCTGGTTGAAGGTCGCCGAGTGCCAGAACGCGAAGTTCACGTTGTCCTGGACGCGGTCGATGACCTTCGGGCGCTCCGGGTCCTTGATGGAGAACAGGATGCCGTCGCCCATGCAGGCGCCCGCCGCCAGGTCCTCGGAGGGCAGGACGGTGATGTCGTGGCAGCCGGTGGTCTTGGAGACGCCCGGGTTGGTGGGCCCGCCCGGGTTGCCGCCGCCGTCGGGGCCCTCACCGGGGAACAGCACGGGGAAGCCGACGAGGGCCGCCCGCTCGGGTGCCTTGCGCGGCACCTTGATCACGGAGATCCCGTCGTGCGGCGGCTGGCAGTCGGGGTAGGCGGCGTTCGGCGAGTAGGAGGAGACGTAGATGTAGACGTTCTTCCGCTCGGGCACCAGCGTGTGCGTGTGCGAGCCGCAGGCGGTCTCGACGGCGGCGACGTACTTCGGGTTCCGCTTGTCGCTGATGTCGAAGACCTTCATGCCCTCCCAGGAGGACTTCTCGGTCGCGGGCTGCGTGGTGCTGTTGCAACTGCTGTCGCTGCGCGAGGAGTCGGTCGACAGGAACAGCAGGTCCCCGGAGACGGATATGTCGTTCTGCGAGCCGGGACACAGCACCTGGGCGACGGTCTTCGGCTTCTTCGGGTTCTGGATGTCGAAGATGCGGAAGCCGTCGTAGTTCCCGGCGAAGGCGTACCGGCCCTGGAAGGCCAGGTCCGAGTTGGTGCCGGGCAGTGCGTCCTTGGGGATGTTGGTCAGGTGCTCGATGTTGTCCGAGTGGACGATCTCGTCCTGGCCGGGTATGTCGCCGCTCTCGATCGCGTCGCGCACCTCGGCGCGCGCACTCTTGGACACCTCTTTCGACGTCGCCGGGCTGTCCCCGGGGTCGGGGGTCGCCACGGCAGGGCCGGCGGTGAGCAGCGCGGACAGGAGTCCGGCGGCGGCAGCCGCGACTCCCAGGCGTCTGCGCCGCGTTCGCGGGTCACTCAACAGGGTCACTGTTTCCTCCCAACGTCCGTTCCCGGCGGAACGGTTCACGCACCCCGCAGTATCGTCTTCGCCATGCTCATACCAACAGGGGGCAACAAACTCGCAATGAAGTTTTTTGATCAGTGACGCGCGGAAGCGTGCTAGGACGGTCACGCACCCACAAGGTGCTCGGCATCCCCTCCCTCGGAGGGGCACCCCAGCAACAGGAGGTCCTTGTGTCCTTTCGCCCCGCGATGTCCGGCGCGTCACTCGTCACGGCCGCACTGACAGCTCTGGCCGTGCTCGGGCTGGGGGCCTGCGACTCCGCGTCGGACGGCAGTTCGGCGTCCGCAGCCGGGCCCTCGGTCATCGCGCCGGGCAAGCCGGGCGAGGGCAACCGGACCCTGTCCGCCGAGGAAGCCGGGAAGCAGCGCGCGGACGACGACTCCCCCAACGCGGCGGACGTCTCCTACGCGCGGATGATGATCCAGCACCACGCCCAGGCGCTGAAGATGACCGAACTGGCTCCGGAACAGGCCGAGTCCGGCCAGGTGAAGAAGCTGGCGGAACGGATCTCGGCCGCGCAGGGGCCGGAGATCAAGGCGATGGAGGGCTGGCTCGCGAACCACGGAGAGAAGGTGGCGGGCGGCGGCCACGAGCACGCCGCGATGCCGGGCATGGCGACCGAGGCGCAGCTGAAGAAGCTGCGCGCGGCCGAGGGCAAGGCCTTCGACCAGCTCTTCCTCACTCTGATGATCACTCACCACGAGGGCGCGATCAGCATGGCCACGGACGTGAAGTCCGAGGGCAACAACGTGCTGATCGAGGAGATGGCCGACGACGTAGTGGCCCAGCAGACGAGCGAGATCTCCCGGATGCGCGCCATGCTGTGACGGCGCGGCGGGCCCCCGGCCGGAGGACCCCTCGGGCGCGCCTCAGCGACGCGCGCGACGCGGCGCCAGGAACCCCTCGTCGCGGGCCTGGCCGATCAGCCTGAGCGACCTGCGCCTGCTGTGACCGGTCGCGCGCATCACCGCGAGGACCGGATCACCGCCCGCCTCGCGGGCCGCCCGGTACTCCTGGGCGACAAGCCTGCGCCCCTCCCGTCCGCGCGGCCACGCGGGCCGCACCCGCCGCGACCCGGTCGGCGGGGGGCCGGCGGAGGCCGGGACGCAGGCCTCGAACAGGGGGTCCTCCAGCCACTCCGCGAGCACGGCGAAGTCGTCGAGGGACAGCGGGGGCTGCGCCCGTACGTCCTCGACCCGCACGTCCTCGCCGGACAGCACGGCGAGCGCGTCCACCCGGGCGCCGTCGGCGAAGGCCAGCCGGACGTCGAACCACGAGGTCGTGGTGGAGCCCTCGCTCACCACCCAGGCGTGCCGCACGGACATCTCACCGTCGTCCGGACAGCGGTCGGAAAGCTGAAGAGAACGATCAACGAAGGATGCTTCGAGCACATACGCAACGTAACCGAATGATCACATTCCATACGAATGGAACACGCATCGTTCACCGAGGGCGGCACCCTCCCGGCGCAGCGCACCATGCGCGGACCATCGACCTCAGCGGCATCGAGGTGAACTGGAAGGGCGGCAGGATCGCCGACATCAACACCAACCACGGCGACAGCGCGACCCCGCGCAACGTCACGGTCGTCGGGGACAGCAGCAAGAAGATCGTCCCGTGCCAGAGGTACACCGGCAACGACGACGGCGACGAGCCGGACTCGAACGGCTCGGGCGCCGACGGCACGTACTGCACGTACTCCTCGTCCGACATCACCTGCAGGTGACGCGTCAGGTCCGGGTGCCGTGCTCCCTGACCTGTCCGGACTGCTCCCGCTGGTAGTGCGCGTAGGCGTCCCGCAGGGCCGCGCCCGGCCAGTCGGGCGGGAGCAGCTCCGCGGGCAGCACCGGGTCGGCAAGCAGATGCCGCACGACGGCCGCGAAGGCGGTGAGACGGTCGGACGGACGCGCGGCCCGGTCGACATGGGCGAGCAGCGCCCGTGCCGTGTCCGCCCAGTCGCCCAGCGGCCACAGGCGCGCGGCCAGTTCGCGCGCGGGGGCCTCGGGGCGTGAGAGGAGCCGCTCGGCCACCCGGTCCAGACCCGCGGGCAGCGGGCGGTCGAGGTTGGCGGGGCGCAGCCAGACGCCCTCGCGGAGTTCGGCCAGGCGCAGGGCGGTCAGCCCGGTCCGCAGCTCGGCACGGGCGGCGGGACCGCGCCCCGTCGCGGTGATCACGAGCGTCTCCCAGTCACCGTCCCACGCGCGCGTGTGCGGGCGCAGGGCCTCGTCCTGGCGCCGCTGGCGCTCCAGCAGCCGCTCGCTGAGCCGGTACCCGGTCTCCGTGCGGCGCAGGTCCCCGGCGGCGGCCATCCGGCTCAGCGCCGCACGCGCGGTGGAGGCTCCGACGTCGAACCCCTCCACGAGCCGCACCAGGTCCCTCGCCGGCAGTTCCGGGGGGTGCGTGCCGAGCAGCAGGCTCAGGACCACCGACCGCGCGGACAGCGGACGCGGGGCGGGCCCACCGCCCGCCTCGGAACCGCTCATCCGCGCGGGCTCGTGTCGTTCGTCCACATGAGCACGTACTGTACGTGCGCCCGTGATGTTGCACTATTGCTGCGATCGCAGGGACAGTGCAACACTCGGTTCATGACGACACTCGCGCAGGAGCCGCCGTTCGAGTCCTACGAGCCGTCCGAGGAGCCCTGGGGCGGTCCCGGGGGACACGCGACGCACGACGTCACCAACCAGCCCCCTCCGTCGGCCCCCTACGACGCGTCCGACGACCCGGTCCTGTTGGAGGGCGTGCGGCGGGAGGGCGCCGGGTGGGCCGAGGACGGTCTGCGCCGACTGGGCCGTCGGGCGGGCAGCGCCGAGGCGCAGGACTGGGGCGACCTCGCGAACCGGCACGAGCCCGTGCTGCGCACGCACGACCGGTACGGCAACCGGGTCGACGAGGTCGAGTACCACCCGAGCTGGCACCGCCTGATGCGGATCGCGGTCGGCGAGGGCCTGGCCGGTGCGGCGTGGGCGGACGACCGGCCGGGCGCACACGTCGCGCGGATCGCCGGCGGACTCGTCTGGGGGCACACGGAGGCGGGACACGGGTGCCCGACGTCGATGACCTACGCGGCCGTCCCCGCCCTGCGCGCCCAGCCCGAGCTGGCGAAGGTCTACGAACCGCTGCTGACCTCCCGGGAGTATGAACCGGGGCTGCGGACGCCCACGGACAAGCGCGGCCTGCTGGCCGGCATGGGGATGACCGAGAAGCAGGGCGGCTCGGACGTCCGCACGAACACCACGACGGCCGCGGCGACGGCCGAGCCCGGCGTGTACACGCTGCGCGGGCACAAGTGGTTCACGTCGGCGCCGATGTGCGACGTCTTCCTGGTGCTGGCGCAGGCGGCGGGCGGGCTGTCCTGCTTCCTGGTGCCGCGCGTACTGCCCGACGGCACCCGCAACACGTTCCGCATCCAGCGTCTGAAGGACAAGCTCGGCAACCGTTCCAACGCCTCCTCGGAACCCGAGTTCGACGGGACGGTGGCCTGGCTGGTCGGACCGGAGGGGCAGGGCGTCAAGACGATCATCGAGATGGTCAACTGCACCCGGCTGGACTGCGTGATGTCCTCGGCGACGCTGATGCGCAAGACCCTCGTCGAGGCCGGTCACCACGTCCGGCACCGCAGCGCGTTCGGCGCCCGGCTGGTGGACCAGCCGTTGATGCGCAACGTCCTGGCCGACCTCGCGCTGGAGTCCGAGGCCGCGACCACCCTCACGCTGCGGCTCGCCGGCGCGGCCGACCGTGCCGTGCGCGGGGACGCGGGGGAGGCGGCGTTCCGGCGGATCGCCACCGCCGTCGGCAAGTACTGGGTGACCAAGCGGGGTCCGGCGTTCACCGCGGAGGCCCTGGAGTGCCTGGGCGGCAACGGCTACGTGGAGGAGTCGGGGATGCCCCGCCACTACCGCGAGGCACCGCTGCTGTCGATCTGGGAGGGCTCGGGGAACGTGAACGCCCTCGACGTGCTGCGGGCGCTCGGCCGCTCCCCCGCCTCCGCCGAGGCCCTCTTCGGTGAACTGGCCCTCGCCCGCGGTGCGGACGCCCGGCTGGACGCTGCGGTGGCCCGGCTTCGGGCGGGGCTCGGCGAGGCGTCCGAGACCGGCGCCCGCCGCCTGGTGGAGCTGATGGCCCTCACGCTCCAGGCCTCCCTCCTGGTCCGGCACGCCCCGCCGGCCGTCGCCGACGCCTTCTGCGCGACTCGGCTCGGCGGCGACTGGGGGCACGCCTTCGGCACGCTGCCGGACACGGCGGACCTCGACGCGATCCTGGCGCGGGCGCTGCCCGGCGAGGGCTGAGCGGTCGGGCCGAGACCTCCGAGCGGACCCCGACACCACCGCCTGACCTGGGGCGACATCCAGTCCAGGGGTGACTGTCAGTGGCTGGGTGCAGACTGGCCCGTGTCCGAGACAAAGGCGTCGACGAGACGCCGCGGAGGTGATCGGCATGACCGAAGTACTGCTCGCCGTGGGCACCCGCAAGGGCCTGTTCATCGGGCGCCGGCGGAGTGGCACCTGGGAGTTCGACGAGAGTCCCTACTTCAACGCACAGGCGATCTACTCGGTCGCCCTCGACACCCGCGGCGACACCCCGCGGCTGCTGGCCGGCGGGGACAGCGCGCACTGGGGGCCGTCGGTGTTCCACTCCGACGACCTGGGCCGGACCTGGACCGAACCGGCCGCGCCCGCCGTCAAGTTCCCCAAGGACACCGGCGCTTCCCTGGAGCGGGTGTGGCAGCTGCACCCGGCGGCCGCCGAGCCGGACGTGGTGTACGCGGGCACGGAACCGGCGGCGCTGTACCGCTCGGAGGACCGCGGTGAGAGCTTCGAGCTGGTCCGCCCGCTGTGGGAGCACCCCACCCGGTCGAAGTGGGTGCCGGGCGGTGGCGGTGAGGGGCTGCACACCGTCCTCACCGACCGGCGCGACCCCAAGTCGGTGACGGTCGCCGTGTCGACCGCGGGCGTGTTCCGCACCGCCGACGGCGGCGCGAGCTGGGCGCCGTCGAACTCCGGTGTCTCCGCCGTCTTCCTGCCGGACCCCGACCCGGAGTTCGGCCAGTGCGTGCACAAGGTCGCGCGCGACGCGGCCACCCCGGACCGCCTGTACCTCCAGAACCACTGGGGGGTGTACCGCAGTGACGACGCCGGAGCGCACTGGACGGACATCGGCGAAGGCCTGCCCTCCACCTTCGGCTTCGCGGTGGCGGCCCACCCGCACCGCGGCGACACGGCGTACGTGTTCCCGATCAACGCCGACGCCGACCGGGTGCCCGCCGACCACCGGTGCCGGGTCTTCCGCACCGCGGACGCGGGCAAGAGCTGGGAGCCGCTCTCGGTGGGCCTGCCCCAGGAGGACCACTACGGCACGGTGTTGCGCGACGCGCTGTGCACCGACGACGCGGACCGCGCGGGCGTGTACTTCGGCAACCGCAACGGCGAGGTGTTCGCGTCGGCCGACGACGGCGACAGCTGGCGGCAGTTGGCCTCCCACCTGCCGGACGTGCTGTGCGTGCGGGCCGCGGTCGTCGGGTGATGCGGACCGGGGGGACCGGCCTTGACCACCGGTTGATCGGCGTCACCCGTACGGCAGTAGGGTGACGCCCGTGGCACCACGACCCTTGAACGAAATCGTCGAAGCGGGCTGGGCGAAAGCCCTGGAACCCGTCGCCGGACGGATCACCTCGATGGGTGAGTTCCTGCGCGCGGAGATCGCCGCCGGCCGCACCTACCTGCCGGCGGGGGCGAACGTCCTGCGGGCCTTCCAGCAACCCTTCGACGACGTACGGGTCCTGATCGTCGGACAGGACCCCTACCCCACTCCGGGGCACGCCGTCGGACTGTCGTTCTCCGTCGCGCCCGAGGTACGCCCGTTGCCCGGAAGCCTCGTCAACATCTTCCGGGAGCTGCATACCGACCTGAATCTCCCGCAGCCCTCCAACGGGGACCTGACCCCCTGGACACAGCAGGGTGTGCTGCTGCTCAACAGGGCGCTCACCACGGCCCCGCGCAAGCCCGCCGCCCACCGCGGCAAGGGCTGGGAGGAGGTCACCGAGCAGGCGATTCGGGCCCTCGCGGCGCGCGGCAAGCCGATGGTGTCCATCCTCTGGGGCCGCGACGCCCGCAATCTGCGGCCGCTGCTCGGCGACCTGCCGGCCGTGGAGTCGGCGCATCCGTCCCCGATGTCGGCCGACCGGGGCTTCTTCGGCTCCCGTCCGTTCAGCCGGGCCAACGACCTGCTGATGCGCCTGGGAGGCCAACCGGTCGACTGGCGCCTGCCCTGAGCACGGGCTGCCTCGCCGTGGATTCCGGCGGCTCGGGCTGCGCGTCGTCGGCGGGACCGGCCTGTCCCGCCGGCGCCACGCGCCCGTGACGGGCGGGCCGGGCGGAACGGGCGGAACGGCGGCGGGACCCGACGGCGGCAGGGCCGCCCGGGTCGGCACACGGCCGACTCGGGCACCGCGGTCTGTCCGACCGCGGCGAGCCCCTCGTCGGGGTCATCGGCGCGGGCTGCTGCGGTCCGGATCGCGACCGGCCCGGTGGCCGGCTCACTCACCCTTCCGAGTGCCGACAGGATGCCGTGGGCGGCGGTCGTGCCGGGCGGCCGAGAAGTGGTCGGCCGACGAGGTGAATCATGCCGATGTCGGCCGATCCGTACATCACTCATCAGACAAAACCGGACGGATACCGCTCACCCGCACCCTCCCCGAACAGGGAAACCCCGGAAACCAGTAACATGCGGCGCCATGAGCTCCCCCACTGGGCCCGCGTCCGGCCTGCCCGTACGAATGCCGCGCCCCCGCCAGCCCGGACGGCACCGCCGTCCCGAACCCCTGGTGGCTCCCGAGGGCGCGCCGGCGCTCGTCCTCGCGGTGCCGGGGACGCCCAGTAGCGCCACCCGGGGCCTCGCCGACGAGGTCATCAGCATCGCCCGTTCCGAACTGCCCGGCCTCGACGCCCGGATCGGCCACCTCGACGGGGACGACGACGCCGAGTTCCCCTCCCTGACCTCCGTGCTCGTGCGGACCGCCGAGGAGCGCACCGCCCGCTTCGAGCAGGCGCGCGCCGCGGGTCTGGACGTGAAGGAGCCCGAGGGCCCCGTCGCGGTCGTCGTGCCGCTGCTCGCCGGGCCGGACAACGCGCTGCTGCGCCGGATCCGGCAGGCCGTGATGGACAGCAGGATCGCGGCCGAGCTGACCGACGTGCTCGGACCGCACCCGCTGCTGGCCGAGGCCCTGCACGTGCGGCTCTCGGAGGCCGGTCTCGCCCGGGCCGACCGCGCCCGCCTGTTCACCGTGGCGACCGCGGCGGACGGCATCATCCTCGCCTCCGTCGGCGGTGACGAGGCCGTCCAGGCGGCCGGGATCACCGGCATGCTGCTCGCCGCGCGCCTCGCGGTGCCGGTGATCGCGGCGGCGCTGGACGAGGAGGGCTCGATCGCGTCGGTGGCCGAGCAGCTGCGTTCCTCGGGATCTCAGCAGCTGGCGCTGGCGCCGTACCTGATCGGCCCGGAGATCGAGGCCTCCGTGCTGGAGGAGGCGGCCAAGGAGGCGGGCTGCTCCACCGCCGAGCCGCTCGGCCCGTACCCGGCGATCGGCAAGCTGGCGCTGGCCAAGTACACGACGGCGCTCGGCATCTCGCCTCAGCAGGCGCAGGGGGCGCCGGTTCGGTGAGGCGCGCTTGCGCGTTACGGCGTATGGGAAAGGGCCCGCTCCGGGAGAGGAGCGGGCCCTTTCCGCACTGCCGGGTTGCCGCCGCGCCCGCCCATGGCGCCCCAGCGGCACCACGATCGCCCGCAGCCGTGTGCGAGCGGTGGGCTCCTGCTCGAAGCTCGGTTACGCCGGGGCGAAGATCACGCAGGAGGCTGCCGGGACGGCGAGGGAGCCGGTGCGGCGGGGGGTGCCGGTGGCCGGGTCCAGGGCGAACCAGGTGACGTCTCCGGAGCGCTCGTTGGCCGTGTACAGGAAGCCGTCCGACACGGTGATGTCGCGGGGCCAGTGTCCGCCGCAGGGCACGGTGGCCGACAGCCGCAGACCGTCCGGCTCCACCTCCAGCACGGACAGGACGTCCTCGCCGCGGGTGGCGGTCCACACGAAGCGGCCGTCGGACGAGACGGCGATGCCGGACGGGTAGGCGTCGCCCGCCGGGGCGCCCGGCAGCACCGGTACCTCGGTCAGGGGCTTGAGCAGGCCGTCGGCGGCGTCCCAGTGGCAGACGGTGACGGTGGGTGCCAGTTCGTTGAGGACGTAGGCGTGGGTGCCGTCCGGGTGGAAGGCCAGGTGCCGCGGTCCCGATCCCGGCCGCAGCGCGGTCTCCCGGTGCACGGCGGGGGCGCCGTCCGCGAGGGTGCAGACCCGCACGGAGTCGGTGCCGAGGTCGACGCTGACGGCCCACCGCCCGCTGGGGTCGGGCAGCACCTGGTGGGCGTGCGGCCCCTGCTGCCGCTGGGCGTGCGGGCCGGAGCCGGTGTGGCGCAGGATGCCGGACGCGGAGCGGGCGAGGGTGCCGTCGGGGCGGACCGGTACGGCGGTGACGGTGCCGGAGCCGTAGTTCGCGGTCAGCACGTGCCCCGCGTACAGGCTGAGGTGGGTCGGTCCGTCGCCCCCGACGGACACCGGCCGTCCGGCGGGCTCGGGCCTGTCCCCGTTCACCCGGTAGGCGGCCACCGCGCCCTCGGCCGTCTCGCTGACGGCGTAGAGCGTGTCCCCGTCGGGCGCCAGGGCCAGGTAGGAGGGGTCGGCCAGCCCGTCAGTGCCGCTCACGACCGTGAGGGCGCCGCTGTCGGGGGCGACGGTCGCCGTCAGGATCCCGGGGCCGCCGGCCGCCGTGAACGAACCGATGTACGCCCGCCGCTGCCGCCTGCCGCCGCCGTCCGTCACCGCTGCCCCTCTCGTCCCGCTTCGTCTCGTCCCGCTTCGTCCCGCGTCGCGTGGAGGCCGACCCTGATCGTCCGCCCCGGAGCGACGGTAGCAGTCGATCACCTGCGGTCTAGACCAAACGGGTGGCACGGCGCGGTGGACGGACGCGGCGGATGGACACGACGGATGGACGGGTCAGGCGCCGGCCAGGCGTGAGCCGGTGGGGCTGCTGAGAGGCGCGGCGAGTTCGGCGAGGGCGTGTTCCAGGTCGTGCAGGTGGGCCAGCGCGGGGTCGGCGGCGCGGGGCCCGCCCGCGCGAGCCGGGACGGCACCCTTGCCGGTGAGTGCCTCGACCGCGGCCTCGACACGCCAGCAGGCGGCGGCCAGCCGGGCGTCGTGCGAGGCTTCGGGGTCGGCGGCGACGGCGACCAGGCCGCGGATCTCCCGGGCGCAGTCGTCGAGCAGGCCGAGGACCCGGCGGGCCCGCTGCCGACGGCCGTGCATCGGGCTCAGCGGGTGCACGAGCGGGGCGACCGCCACCCGTACCCGGCCCAGCAGCTGCCCCAGTTCCGCCACACGCGTCGCCGGGTCGGCAACCTCGCTTCCGGCGAGTCGGGCGGCGGCCTCCGCGGTGCACGCGTGCACGCAGCGCAGGGCGCGCTGGATCCAGGCGTCGGTGACGGCGTGCGTGGTGACCGGCAGGACGAAGAGCACGGCGAGCGCGGCACCGAGCGCGCCCACGCCGGTCTCGGCGATCCGCAGGGCGAGCAGGCCGGGGCTGAGGACGCCCAGGAGGCCGTAGAGCAGCTCGGCGAGCAGGGTCACGCAGAGCATCATCCAGGTGTAGGAGACCGCGGCGGTGTAGAAGATGCCGAAGACGCACACGGCGGCCAGTACGGCGGTGGGCACCGGGGCCCCGGCCACCGGCACGGCGACCAGGAAGCCCAGCCCGATGCCGACGACCGTGCCGAGGACGCGGCGGAAGCCGCGCACCAGCGTCTCGCCGCGCGAGGTGGTGTTGACGAACACCCACCAGGTCGCGCCGACGGCCCAGTACCAGCGGTCGCCGGACACCAGCTGGCCCACGACCAGGGCGAAACCGGCGCCCGCGGCGGCCTGCACCGCCTGCCGGGTGGTGATGCGGGCCAGCCCGGTGCCGGCGGGCGGCGCCAGGACGGCGGGCGCGGGCCGGCGGCGCTCGTAGCACCACAGGCCGAACCGCACCGCCGCGGCGGCGGCCACGGACAGCAGGACGGCGGCGAACATCTCGGGCAGCCGGTCCACGGTGGCGTGCAGGAACTGGGCGATGAAGAAGGTCATGAAGGCGAAGACGCCGAGGCTGTGCCCGCGCGGACCCCAGCGGCGCGCGTACACGCCCGCGCCGACGACGGCGAGGAAGGTGAGGTCCCGGGCCGCGGGGAGGTCGTGCAGCGCGGCTGCGGCGGTGAGCACCGGCAGCCCGGCGACCGGCAGCAGCGCGGTGGTGACGGCCTGGCCGCGCACGGTGGCGTCGGTGACGGTGAAGAGCGCGAGCAGGGCGGCGAGGCCGCCGGTGATCGCGCCGACCAGGGAGGTACCGGCCAGCCCGCACACCACGACGGCCAGCCCGATGCCGAGGACGGCCCGGGCTGCGAACCGCAGCCGGGACCGCACCGGGTCCGGGCTCACGAACACCTTCTTCAGCACTGATCAACGCCCCCTCGCTCACTCACGCCCACTGGCCCGGAAGTCACCGCACGCAAAAGGCGCCGCGGGGATCCGCAGCGCCATCGACACCTCTATAGGAGCATCTTTGCCACCAGTGGCTCAACCGGGCGCGGTCAGGGTGGGCCATTGGTACAGTAACCACGGCATGCCTGCGGCCACCGGAGGGCCAATGGCCGACGAGAGGGGCCGGACCCGCGATGGCCGTCGACGAGCTCGACACCCGCATCCTGAGACTGCTGCTCGAACAGCCGCGCACCAGCGTGCGGGAGTACGCCCGCCTGCTCGGGATCGCGCGCGGCACCCTCCAGGCCCGGCTGGACCGCTTGGAGCGCGACGGCGTGATCACCGGTACCGCTCCGTCCCTCTCCCCCGCCGCCCTGGGCCACCCGGTGCTCGCGTTCGTGCACATCGAGGTCACCCAGGGTCATCTGGACGAGGTGGGCGAGGCCCTGGCGGCGGTGCCGGAGATCGTCGAGGCCTTCTCCATCACGGGCGGCGGGGACCTGCTGACCCGCGTCGTGGCCCGCGACAACGCGCACCTGGAGGACGTGGTGCAGAAGCTGATCAGCCTGCCCGGTGTGGTCCGCACCCGCAGCGAGGTGGCGCTGCGCGAGCGGGTGCCGCACCGGCTGCTCCCGCTCGTGGAGTCGATCGGGCGCTCGGCCCGCAGGTGATCCTTGGCATCCTGGACGCCATGAGCACCATGGGCACGCTTGGCGGCATCTCGGTCATCTTCGATCTCGACGGAACGCTCGTGGACAGCGAGCCGAACTATTACGAAGCGGGCCGGCGCACCCTCACCGAGTACGGCGTGGCGGACTTCACCTGGGCCGACCACGAGGCGTACGTGGGTATCAGCACCCGGGAGACGGTGGCCGACTGGAAGCGGCGGTACGGACTGCGGGCCCCGGTCGAGGAACTGCTCGCCGTCAAGAACCGCCACTACCTGGAGCTCGCCGGCAGTTCGTCCCGGGCGTATCCCGAGATGCGCAGGTTCGTCGAGCTGCTGGCGGGCGAGGGCGTACCGATGGCGGTGGCGTCGGGTTCCTCGCCCGGGGCCATCGCAGCGATCCTGGCCCGCACCGGCCTGGACGCACACCTGCGCACGGTCGTCTCGGCCGACGAGGTGGCGCGGGGCAAGCCCGCCCCCGACGTCTTCCTGGAGGCGGCCCGCCGGTTGGGCGCGGAACCGGCCCGCTGCGTGGTCCTGGAGGACGCCGCTCCCGGCGCCGCCGCGGCGTACGCGGCCGGAATGCGCTGCGTCGCGATCCCGTACGTCGCGGCGCAGGCCGACGCCCCGGAGTTCGCCGCCGCGGATCTGCTGGTGCGCGGGGGCCAGGAGGAGTTCACGGCGCGGGCGCGTCTCGCATGCCCCGTCTCGCACGCCTCGTCTCGCATGCCCCGTCTCGCACGCCTCGTCTCGCATGCCCCGTCTCGCACGCCTCGTCTCGCACGCCCCGTCTCGCATGCCTCGCTTCGCAGGTTCTGCGTCGCAGGTTTTGCCCGGAGGGGTGATCAGATCGCGTTCCGTATCCGTACCTCCGGGTGTCCGAGCCTGTCTTCGCCCCAGGAGGCACGATGCGCATCATGCGCACCACGGCAGGGACCGCCTTCGTGGCCGGTGCCCTCGTCCTCACCCTCACCGCGCTCGCCTACCCGACCATGCTCGGGGTGCGGAACGCGGGCAGTGACCAGGCCCGGGTCGTCACCAACACGCGGTACGGGCCGCTCACCGAGCAGGACCGGGACTTCGTGGTGAAGGTGCGAGCCGCGGGGCTGTGGGAGCACCCGCTGGGGCTGATGGCCATGGAGCGCGGGACGACACCGGAGATGCGGGAAGCCGGTGAGCACCTGGTCGTCGGCCACTCCCGGCTGGACGCCACCTGCCGCAGGATCGCGCCGGAGCTGGGCATCACCCTGCCCAACCTGGCCTCGCCGCAGCAGCAGCAGTTCGTGTCGACCGTGAACGGGACCACGGGCAAGCAGTTCGACACCACCGCGGTCAACATCATGCGGATCACCCACGGCCAGATCTTCCCGGCCATCGCCAACATCCGCGCCAACACCAAGAACTCCCTGGTGCGGCAGCTCGCCGACCAGGCCAACGACACGGTCCTGGACCACATCACCGTGCTGGAGAAGACCGGGCTGGTCAACTTCGACCAGGTCAACTTCCAGCAGACCGCTCCGCCGACCCTGCCCAAGGCGCAGCTCACGCCGCCGGCTCCGCAGCCCGGCGAACCGGTGCTCTCGCTCACCTCGCCGCCGGGCCTGGAGGTGAACACCTCCGCACCGACACCGAGCCCGACGGTCCGCTGAGGCGTGGGGGTCCAGGGGCCGAGTCGCCGGGTCCGAGTCCGGCGGGTCCGAATCCGGTGGCTCCGATGCCGGTCGGCTCAGCGCTGACGAGGCCGGCCGCCGCGTCCGCCGCCCTTGCCCTTGCCGCCGCCCGCGCCCCGGTGGCCGCCACCGGTGGCGCGCCAGGCACCCCCGGTCTGCTTCCCGCCGGCCTTGCCGCCCGTGGCGCCTCCCGGCCTGCCGCCCGTCTTCCCGGCCGCCGGTGTGCGACGTGCGGGGGCCGTCGCCTCGGCGCGTCCGCCCTTCGAGCGCGCCGGTTCGGGCTGCCGGCCCCGGGTGCTGTTGACGGTCCGGCCCCGGACGATGCCGATGAAGTCCTCGACGCGGTCCGTGTGCGCGTCCTCGGGCCAGGACAGCGCCACGCTCGATGCGGGAGCGTCGGTGACCGTGCGGTACGTGAGGTCCTTGCGGTGGTGCAGCCGGGCCAGCGACAGGGGTACGAGCAGCACACCGATCCCGGCCGCCACCAGCTCGACGGCGTCCGCGGTGGTGGCCGGGCGTTCGAGGGCGGGCCTGCCCGGCAGCCGCTCCCAGTCGAGGACGTCGTCCAGGGGGTGTAGCACGATCTCGTCGGCGAGGTCCTCGACGGTCACCTCGTCGGCCGCGGTGACGAGGTGGTCCCTCGGGATCAGCACGACCGTGGTCTCGGTGTAGAGGGGGATGGCGCTGAGCACGGTGCGGTCGACGGGCAGCCGCACCAGTCCGGCGTCGGCGTCACCGTCCAGCAGCACACCGGCCGCCCCGGCGGCGGGCACCTGGGTGAGTGCGAGGGGGACGTCCGGCAGCCGCTCGTTCCAGATGCGCGCCCATTTGTCGGGCGTCACCCCCGGGACGTACGCGAGCCGGAACGAGGGGGGAGCTTCCGAGCCTGTCACCCCGCCAGGTTACCGGGCGGGGTCGGGGGCGACTCACACGATCGATACCCTTGACCGTATGACGTCGCACCAGAACACCCAGACCATGAAGCCCGCGACCGCGGCGAAGAAGCTGGGTGTGTACCTCGAAGCCACACCCGCCGAGTTCCGGGAGGGCGTCGTCACGCGCGCCGAGCTGAACGCGCTCCAGACCGACCCGCCCGCCTGGCTGCGCGAGCTGCGGCGCGACGGTCCGCACCCGCGACCGGTGGTGGCGGCCAGGCTGGGCGTCTCCATCGCGGGCCTGCACCGGGGCGGGGTCACCGAGCCGCTCACCACGGAGCAGATCGACGCGCTGAGGCAGGAGCGTCCTCAGTGGCTGGAGCGGGAGCAGGCCGTCCAGGCCGACGTGCGCAAGGAGGCGGCCCGGGTGAAGAAGCTGCACGCCGAGCGGGCGGAGCGCGCCGCACGCGACTGACCGGCCTGCGCACCGACCGGCCGCCCGAGCGGCGCCGCGGCCATCCGGTCGCCCCGGTCATTCCTCGGCCTTCTGCGCGGTCAGGCTCCACGCGTACTGCAACCAGTCCGACACCACGACCGCGCTCAGACCGGCGCACACCAGCCGTCCCGCCCGGGGTGCCACCGCGTAGGTGCCGACGAGTCCGCCGGCCACCCACGCCGAGGTGCAGAAGGGGCAGGAGATCAGGTCACCGACGGCGCGGCGCAGACCGGTGCCGCGCCCGGCGTCCATCACCTCGTTCGCGTTGCCCTCCCGCTCGCGGCGGGTGAACGGCGCCCGCAGGAAGCTGGTGACCCTGTCCTTGGTCAGCAGCCGGGAGGCCTTGAACGTCGCGGTGCCCAGCAGGGCCACGTCCCAGGCGGGGACGGTGTCGGGGAGTCGTACCCCGCGGCGCCGCACCGTCACGGCGAACGCGCCGACGCCCGCCGCGAAGGTCGCCGCGAGCGTCGCGTATCCGACGAGCGGTGTCTCCTCGCCGTCGGCGTAGCGCTGCTCAACGTCCGTCATGGGTCTCTCCTCGGTCTCGGTGGCCCGTCTCCAGGCGGTTCTCAGTGGGATGCCGGGCCGCCGAAGAGGTCGGCGCAGTCGGCGGGCAGGCGGGCCAGCAGTCGGTCGGCGCTTTCGCGGGGCACCGCCTCGGCGAGGGTGGACAGCACGGCGCCCGCGTCCCATTCGGCGGTGCGCGGCCGGGCACCGGTCTGCTGGGCCACCCTGCGGAGGAACTCGGTCCGGCCGAAGGTCTCGGGGCGCCCGCGTTCCAGGCGCAGCGCGTCGTCCAGGGGCGCGGGCAGGGCGCGGGCCAGATCGGCGGCCTCCTCGGGCGGGACGCAGGACGCGATCACCCACAGGACGGCCGTGGTGACCTGCTCGGCCTCGTCGTCGCCGTGGTACTCCCCGCGGTCGCGGACCCGGGTGAGGAATTCGTCGAGCCGCACGGCGTCGCCTCCTTGTGCCGGTTCGCGCTCCGGGGCGGGTGCCCTGGGACCGTCATGGAAAACGGACGTACGCGCCCGGCGTCCATGCGCCACTCCCTCACCGTCGTACGCCCGCACGCGCGGCGTCGGCGATCTCGGTCACCAGCGACAGGGCGTCCGCGTGCTCGGTGAGCAGCGCGCGTCCGGCGGCGATCCGCCGACGCCGCTCACGGCCCGGGGCGGTGAGCCGCCCCAGCGCTTCCAGCAGCGCGTTCGCGTCCTCGGCGACCTCGCAGACACCGAGCGCGGCCATCCGCCGCACGCCGTCCGCGCCGTGGCCGGGCAGGGGGCGGTGCACGACGACCGGCAGCCCGGCCGCGAGTGCCTGGACCGCGGTCTGGCCGGCCGCGTTGTCGATCAGGGCACGGGCGGCGTGCAACAGGCCGGGCATGTCCGTCACCCAGCCCAGGGCGAGGACACCCGGCGCGCCGGACAGCGTGCGCCGCAGCCGCCCGTTGTCGCCGCAGAGCACGACCGGCAGGTAGCCGTGGCCGGCCAGGAGCCGCACGGTGGCGTCCAGGTGGGAGCCGACGCCCCAGGCACCGGCGGACAGCACCACGGCGGGCCGCCCGGAGCCGAGCCGGTCGAACGTCTCCCGCCACTGGGCCGCACCCGGGACGTCGTCGGCCGAGAACTCCGGCGCCACGACGGGACCGCACGTCGTCGCGGGCCTGCCGGTGCTCCCCCGCGCCTCGCGCGCCGCGTCCTCGGTGAGACACAGGCAGTGGTCGTTGCCGGGGTGCAGCCACTGCCGGTGCGGCTCGAAGTCGATCAGCAGCACGACGCTGGGCACGCGCAGCAGCCCGCGCTCCCGCAGGTGGCCGGTCAGCTGGGCGCCCAGGTGGAAGACGGGCACGACCACGTCCGCGCCCGTGCGCCCGGCCAGCTCGCGCAGCCTGCTCCCGGCGAGCCGGGCCAGGGGCGTCCCGCTCGGGCGGCGTCCCGGGCCGGGCCGCAGGAAGAGGCGGTACAGGGCGGCGTACGCCCACGGGAAGTGCCGTACCGACCCGCGGTAGAAGCACCTGAGAGCCGTGCCCAGGCCGTATGGCAGGAGGGCGAGGACGTCGACGACCTCGGCGGTGTCGCCGCGCTCCCGGGCCCGCCGGACCAGTTCGGCGGCGACCGTGTCGTGACCGGCGCCCATGCTCGCGCTGATCACCAGCAGGCACCTGCCGCCCCGCGGCCCACTCGGGGAGCCGGGATGGCGGGGCACTGATGAGCTGCGAGGATGCACGGCGGACCAAGTTGCCGATCCGATAGGTTCCAAACCATCGCATACGCGGGCGTTTCGGGCGGCCCCTGCGGGATACTCCGTGACCGCCCGTCCGGCCGGACGCCGGAGCCCGACCGCCCGGTCGGACGGTTCCCGGTGTCCGCCCCGAGCCAAGGTGGTCCCCATGGTCCATGCGTTCTCCCGTCCCCGGTCCGTCCCCGGACCGCAGGTCGTCGCACCCGACGCGGACCGCGCGCGGCCCCGGCGGCCGTCCGTCGGGGTCCAGGACACGCGGACCCGCACGGTGCTCGTAACGGGGGCGTCCTCCGGCATCGGCGCGGCCGTGGCCCGCCGGCTGGGTGACGAGGACGGCTGGCGGCTGGTGCTCACCGGACGCGACCCGGTGCGGCTGCGCCAGGTCGCCGAGGACACGTCGGCCACCGCCTTCGCCGCGGACCTCACCCTCCCCGGCGCCGACCGGCAGCTCACCGACTTCGCGCTGGCCACGGCGGGCCGGGTGGACCTGCTGGTGGCCGGGGCCGGGGTGGGCTGGGCCGGAGAGTTCCTGGACATGCCCCCGCACACCATCGACGAGGTGCTCGACGTCAACGTGCTGGCCACGCTGCGGCTGGTGCGACTGCTGCTGCCCGGGATGGTGGCGGCGGGGTCGGGGCGGGTGGTGCTCATCGGATCGCTGGCGGGCAGCGTCGCGGTGCGCGACGAGGCCGTGTACTCCGCCGCCAAGGCCGCGATCGGCGCCTTCACGGACTCGCTGCGCTACGAACTGCGGGGCACGGGCGTGGGGGTCACCCACGTGGTGCCGGGCGTCGTCGACACCCCGTTCTTCGAGCGCCGGGGGGCTCCCTACCGGCGCTCCAGGCCGCGCCCGGTGCCTCCCGAGCGCGTGGCCGAGGCGGTGCGGACCGCGGTGCTGCGGGGCCGCGACGAGGTGTACGTGCCCTCGTGGCTGCGTCTGCCGTGCCGGGTACGGGGCGCGGCACCGGGGCTGTACCGGCGGCTGGCCGCACGGTTCGGGTGACCGGGAGCGCGCCGCGGTGAGTGTCCTCACCGTCGTCCTCGCCCTGTTCGCGGCGCTGTCCAACGCGGCGGCGTCGGTACTCCAGCGCCGGGCCGCGGCGCAGGACGAGGACCGGGCGGGGGCCCGGCACACGGCGCTGCGCTCACTGCTGCGGCTGGTACGCGACCGGTACTGGGTCGGCGGGGCGGCGCTGCTCGCGCTGACGACGGTGCTTCAGGCGTCCGCACTGGCGGTGGGCAGTCTCGCCGTGGTCCAGCCGCTGATGGCCACCGAACTGCTGTTCACCCTGGTGGTGGGCAGTGCGGTCTTCCACCGGCGTCCGGACTCACGGACGTGGCTGGCGTTCGTCGCGCTGGCCGTGGGGCTCGCGCTGTTCCTTGGCTCCGCCGCTCCGACGGCCGGTCACGACACCGCGACGGAGGGCCGGTGGATCTGGGCGGGGCTGGCGCTGTTCGTCCTGATGACGGTCCTCGCCTCGGCGGGCAGCCTGGTGCACGGCGCACCCCGCGCGGCGTTGTTCGGATCGGCGTCCGCGGTGGGGTTCGGCGGCACGGCGGCGCTGTTGAAGGAGCTGACCGGACGGCTCCCCCAAGGCGTGGGCGAGGTGCTGACCCAGTGGCCGCCGTATGCCACCGCGGTGGTGGGCGTGGCCAGTTTCCTGCTGTTGCAGAGTGCCCTGCGGGCAGGAACCCTGGCCGCCTCGCAGCCGGCCCTGACCCTGGGCGACGCGCTGACCAGCGTCGCGCTGGGCTGGGCCCTGTTCGGTGAGGAGATCCTGCTGGGGGTGCGGGTGGTGCCCGAACTGATCGGCGTGGCGCTGATCGGCCTCGGCAGCGTCGGGCTGGCCCGGGCACCCTCGGTGCACGGCGCCTGGGACACGGCCCCGGCCGCACGGGACGGACCCGGGCGTGCGGCGCGGCGCTGAGCGAACGGAACGGGGCGACTCGAACGGACCCGAGGACCCGAGGACCCGAGGACCCGAGGACCCGAGGACCCGAGGACCCGAGGACCCGAGGACCCGAGGACCCGAGGACCCGAGGACCTGACGACCCGAGGACCCGAGGACCCGAGGACCTGACGACCGGAAGACCGGAAGACCGGAGGCACCACGCATGCGACAGGAGATGCGCGTCGAGCGGGCGGTGTACGCCGTCGCACCGCTCGCCGCCGCCGCGCTGGCCCACATCGGTCCCGCGGCGACCTGGCTGCCGGGGCTGCGCCGGCGCCGGTTCCCCCGTCTGGCCGGGCTGGGCAGCCCCGGCCATGTCGCGCTCACCTTCGACGACGGCCCGGATCCGGTCTCCACGCCCCGTTTCCTCGACGTCCTGGACGGACTCGGAGTACGGGCGACGTTCTTCGTCCTGGGCGAGAACGCGGCACGGCACCCCGCGGTGGCCGGTGAGCTGGTTCGGCGCGGGCACGAACTCGCGGTGCACGGCTGGAGCCACGACCGGCCCTGGTGGCCGTCGCCGGCCCGGGACGTGCGCGAGTTGCTGCGTGCCGTCGCAGTGGTGGGCGAGGTGGCCGGACGCGTCCCGCGCTGGTACCGCCCGCCCTACGGCATCCTCACCTCCGGTCGCTGGGCGGCCGCCCACCGGACCGGGCTGCGGCCCGTGCTGTGGACCGCGTGGGGCAAGGACTGGCGGCACGACGCCACGCCCGCCTCGGTACGCGCGACCGTGGCGGCGGACCTGGGCGGAGGCGGCACGATCCTCCTCCACGACACCGACCACGCCTCGGCTCCGGGCAGCTGGCGGGCCGCCCTCGGCGCGCTGCCGGACATCGTGCGCGACTGCCGGGAGGCGGGGCTGGCGGTGGGTCCCCTGGGTGAACACGGGATGAGCGGGTCGGCGGTGGCGTCCGTGTCCCCTGCGACGGGAGGGACCACCGGGGCCGCCGGGACGGAGCCGTTTCGGTCACCGGTGCCGGGAAAGCCGTAGCGTCATGGAGGACAGGAACGACCGGCGCGCGCCGGTGCCGGACACGTCGTGCCCGCCCTGGGCACTGCGCGAGTACGCCGTTCTCGCCGACGGTGAGCGCGGAGCGGTCCTGGACCCGCGGGGGCGGATCGTGTGGCTGTGCGCCCCGCGGTGGCACGACGACGCGGTGTTCTCGGCGCTGATCGGCGGAGCGGGCCACTTCACCGTGGAGCCGACGGACCCCTGGCACGTCTGGGGCGGCTCCTACGAGGAGGGCACGCTGATCCGGATCAGCCGGTGGGTGACCGCCGACTGTGTGATCGAGTGCCGGGAGGCCCTGGCCCTGCCGACCCGCACGGACCGGCTCGTACTGCTGCGCCGCATGCGGGTGGAGCGGGGCGGGGCGCGGCTGCGCATGGCCCTGGACCCGCGGCCGGGCTTCGGGGAGGTCCGGATGCGCGGCCTGCGCCAGGAGGAGGGCGTGTGGACGGCCGGGACGGAAGGGCTGCGGATGCGGCTCGCCGGGGCACCGGACGCGGTGTGGCGGGACGGGGCGGGGCTGTGCGGCGAGTTCCGGCTGCGCGAGGGCGAGACGCACGACCTCGTGCTGGAACTGTCCGAGGGGCCGGAGTCCGGTCCGCTGGACGCCGACGCGCTGTGGCGGACCACGGAGCGGGAGTGGGGGCGGGCCGTCCCGGACTGCTCGCGGTTGATCGCGCCCCGCGACGCCCGGCACGCCTACGCCGTGCTGCGCGGGCTGACCAGCGTCTCCGGCGGGATGGTCGCGGCCGCGACCACCTCCCTGCCGGAACGGGCCAACAGCGGGCGCAACTACGACTACCGGTATGCATGGCTGCGCGACCAGTGCTACGCCGGTCTCGCGGTCGCCGCGCACGGACCGCACCCGCTGGTCGACGACGCCGTGCGCTTCGTCGCCGAGCGCGTCCTCGCGGACGGCGACGGTGTGCGCCCCGCCTACACGGTCGACGGACGACCGGTCGGGAGGGAACGCTCCCTGCGGCTGCCCGGTTACCCCGGTGGCAACGACCACGTCGGCAACGACGCGGGTGCGCAGTTCCAGTTGGACACCTTCGGCGAGGCGTTGCAGTTGTTCGCCGCGGCCGCCGCGCACGACCGGCTGACCGACGAGGCGGAGCGGGCCGCCGGCGTCGCCGTGGACGTCGTCGAGCGGCAGTGGCTGAAGCCGGAGGCCGGCCTGTGGGAGCTGGAGAACCGGTGGTGGACCCACTCCCGGCTGAGCGTGGTGTGCGGTCTGCGGCGGATGGCGGAGGTGCTGCCCGGCCCGGCGGGGCGCCGGTGCGCCGGCCTCGCCGACGCGGTGCTGCGGGAGACCCGACGCCGCTGCCTGCGCGCCGACGGCCGCTGGCGGCGGGCCGAGGACGACGACGGGCCGGAGGCCGCGCTGCTGGTGCCGATGGCCCGCGGCTGCGCGTTCGGGGAAGGCGACGGTGACGCCGCCACCCGCGCGTACCTGGAGTCCCGGCTGACCGAGGACGGGTACCTGTACCGCTTCGAGCACCCCGGGGTGCCGCTCGGCGAGGCCGAGGGGGCCTTTCTGCTCTGCGGCTTCACGATGGCGCTCGCCACGCACCGGGTCGGCGACCGGGTCGGCGCGTTCCGCTGGTTCGAGCGCACCCGGGCGGCCTGCGGACCGCCCGGGCTGTTCGCCGAGGAGTACGACGTGCGCCAGCGCCAGCTCCGCGGCAACCTCCCGCAGGCCTTCGTGCACGCGATGATGCTGGAGTGCGCGGTCCGCCTGGCGGGCGAGTCGACGCTGCCCTGAGCTCGTCAGGCCGCCGCCCCCGTCACCTCACCGCTCCCGGTGGATCGGTGCCGAACCACCCGTCAGGGGTACGCCCGTCCCACCGCGGCGGGCCGCGACGATCTCGGCCGCTATGGACAGGGCCGTCTCCTCGGGGGTGCGGGCGCCGAGGTCGAGGCCGATCGGTGAGCGCAGCCCGGACAGTTCGTCCTCGGTCAGGCCCGCTTCGCGCAGCCGGCGCTCTCGGTCCTCGTGGGTGCGGCGCGAGCCCATGGCTCCGACGAACGCGACCGGCCTGCGCAACGCCTCGGTCAGCAGCGGCACGTCGAACTTGGCGTCGTGGGTGAGCACGCACAGCACCGTGCGTTCGTCGGTCCGGGTCTGCCGCAGATAGCGGTGGGGCCAGTCGACGACGACCTCGTCGGCCTCCGGGAAGCGGGCCCGCGTGGCGAAGACCGGCCGGGCGTCGCACACGGTGACGTGATGTCCGAGGAACTTCCCGGCCCGCACCAGCGCCGCGGCGAAGTCGACCGCGCCGAAGACGATCATGCGGGGCGGCGGCACGCTGGACTCGACGAGGAGGGTGAGGCCGCCGGGGCAGTGCGATCCGTCCTCCGAGAGTGCGACCGTGCCGGTGCGTCCGGCGTCCAGCAGGGCACCGGCCTCGGCGGCCGCGGTGCGGTCCAGGCCGGGGTGTCCGCCGAGACCGCCCTCGTGGGTGCCGTCGGGACGGACCAGCAGCGCCCGGCCGAGGAGTTCGAACGGGCCCCGGACGACCCGGGCGAGGGCCACGGTCCCGCCCCGGGCGGCGGTCGAGAGCGCCGTCCGGAACACCTCGCGCGAGGGTGCGTCCGCGCCGACCGGGGTGACCAGCACGTCGATCACCCCGCCGCAGGTCAGCCCGACCGCGAAGGCGTCCTCGTCGCTGTAGCCGAACCGCCTGCGCACGCTCTCGCCGCTGTCCAGGGCCTCGGCGCACAGCTCGTACACCGCGCCCTCCACACAGCCGCCGGAGACCGAGCCGATCACCGTGCCGTCGCGGTCGACGGCGAGGGCCGCGCCGGGCCCGCGCGGTGCGCTGCCGCCCACGGAGACGACACTGGCGACGGCGAACTCCCGCCCTTGCGCGAGCCAGCGGTCCAGTTCGTCGGCGATGTCAAGCATGCGGGTCGCCCCCTGCCGCGGGTACTGACGCCGACAGCACCCGGTCCGGCCGGATCGGCAGGCTGCGGTGGCGTACGCCGGTCGCGTGCCAGACGGCGTTGGCGACGGCCGCCGCGGCGCCCACGATCCCGATCTCGCCGACGCCCTTGATGCCCACCGGGTCGTCCGGGTCGGGGTCCTCCACCCAGTCGGCCTGGATGTCCCCCACGTCGGCGTTGGTGGCCACGTGGTACCCGGCGAGGTCGGGGGCGTAGAGGGCGCCGCTCGTCCGGTCCCGGACCGCCTCCTCGTGCAGGGCCATGGAGATGCCCCAGACCATGCCGCCGACGAGCTGG
Organism: Streptomyces violaceorubidus; assembly: GCF_000717995.1. Taxonomy (GTDB): domain Bacteria; phylum Actinomycetota; class Actinomycetes; order Streptomycetales; family Streptomycetaceae; genus Streptomyces; species Streptomyces violaceorubidus. The sequence goes on along the minus strand of NZ_JODM01000006.1, from coordinate 165,394 downwards.
TTGCGGGCGGTGAGAGGGTTGACGATCCGGCCGGCCGCGAAGATGCCGAGCATGCGGCGCACCCGCACCTCGCCGGTGGCGGTGTCCACGGCGACCTCGGCGAACTGGGCGCCGAAGGAGTGCCGTTCCTTCTGGGCGAGGGTGCCCAGGGCCTCGGTGGTGTCGGACCGTACGGTGATGCCCTCGGGCGGGATCGTCGTGCCGAGGGCCAGCCGCTCGCGCAGTTCGCGGGCCGCCAGCCGGATCGCCCAGGCCCAGGAACGCGTGCCCATCGAGCCGCCCGCGATCATCGCGGGGCCGAAGTCGCTGTCCCCGATCCGGACCCGGACCCGGTCGGGCGCGACCTCCAGGGCGTCGGCGGCGACCAGGGTGAGCGCCGTACGGGCGCCGGTGCCGATGTCGGCGGCGGCGATCCGCACCGTGAATCCGCCGTCGGCCTGCGCGGTGACGACGGCCGTGGAGGGACCAGCGCCCGCGTGGAAGGAGGCGGCGGCCGTGCCCGTGCCGAGGAGCCAGCGCCCCTCCCGGCGTCGCCCGGGGCGCGGGTCGCGCTCGGCCCAGCCGAACCGCCGGGCCCCTTCGCGGAAGCAGGCGTCCAGGTTGCGGCTGCTGAAGGGCAGGCCGGATACCGGGCCGACCTCGGGTTCGTTGCGCAGGCGCAGTGCGATGGGGTCGATGCCGGCGCGCTCGGCGAGCTCGTCGAGGGCCGACTCGATGGCGAAGGAGCCCGGTGCCTCGCCCGGCGCGCGCATGAAGGTCGGTGACGGCACGTCGAGCGGCGCGACCTCGTTGGCGGTGTGGTGGGCGTCGGCGTCGTACATCACCCGGGCCACGCCCGCGCTGGGCTCGACGAACTCGTGGACGGTGGACGTCTGGTTCAGCGAGCGGTGCTCCAGGGCGAGCAGCCGGCCGTCGGCGTCGGCTCCGAGCCGCACGCGCTGGAGGGTGGGGCTGCGGTAGCCGGCCAGCGAGAACATCTGCCGCCTCGTCATGACCACGCGCACCGGCCGCTGCAGTTCGGTGGCGGCCATCACGGCGGCGACCTGGTGGGCGCGCAGGCCCTTGCTGCCGAAGCCGCCGCCGATGTGCTCGGAGCGCACCCGTACCGCGGAGGCGTCGAGGGAGAACATGCTGGCCAGTTCGCCCTGGATCCAGGTGGTGCCCTGGTTGGAGTCGACGACCTCCAGCCGGCCGCCGTCCCACCGGGCGGTGGCGGCGTGCGGCTCCATCATGCTGTGGTGCTCTTCGGGAGTGGTGTACTCCTCGTCCACGACGACGGCGGAGGCGGCGAGACCGGCCTCCAGGTCGCCCTTGGCCGTCTCGCCGGGCATGACTCCGCCGGCCGGGTGGGCGCCGGGGTGGCCGGTGGTGAGGGCGGTGTCGTGCGGTTCCTCGTCGTAGGCGACGACGAGGGCCTCGGCCGCCTCCCGGGCCTGCTCGGGCGTCTCGGCGACGACGAGGGCGACGGGCCAGCCCACGTGGTGCACCCGGTCCTGCTGGAAAACGGCGGCGGTGGGGTCCGGCGGCATGCCCAGCAGGCCGATGTAGTCGGTGTCGACGCGCGGGGCGTTGCCGTGGTGCAGGACGGCCAGTACGCCGGGCAGGGCGAGGACGGGCTCGGTGTCGATCGCGCGGATCCGGCCGCGGGCGACGGTGGACAGCACCAGCCAGCCGTGCGCGAGGTCGGCGAAGGGGATCTCGCCCGCGTAGCGGGCCGCTCCGGTGACCTTGTCGCGGCCTTCGACGCGGGTGTGCGGGGTGCCGACGACGCCTTTGAGCGCCGCGCGGCCGGTCGTGGCGGTGGTCATCGGGGCGTCTCCTCGGCGAGTTCGGTCAGGACGGCCACCACGAGGTTGCGCATGAGGGTCACCTTGTATCCGTTGTCGGGCAGCGGCCTGGCGGCCGCGAGTTCGGCGTCCGCGGCGGCGGCGAAGGTGTCGCCGTCGGCCGGGGCTCCGGTCAGCACGGCCTCGGCCGCGCGGGCGCGCCAGGGCCGCGAGGCGACCGCGCCGAAGGCCAGCCGGGCCTCGCGCACCACACCGTCCTCGACGTCGAGCGCGGCGGCGACCGAGCCGATCGCGAAGGCGTACGAGGCGCGCTCGCGCACCTTGCGGTAGCGGGAGCGGGCGGCGACCGGGGCGGGCGGCAGGGTGACGCCGGTGATCAGCGCTCCGGGCGGCAGGGCGGTCTCCCGGTGCGGGGTGTCCCCGACGGGAAGGTAGAAGTCGGCCAGCGGCAACTCGCCCGGACCGTTGAGGGTTTCGTAGCCGACGACGGCGTCGAAGGCGGCGAGGGCCACGCCCATGTCGGAGGGGTGGACGGCCACGCAGTGCTCGGAGGCGCCCAGGACGGCGTGGTTGTGGTGCTCGCCCGTGATCGCGGAGCATCCGCTGCCGGGGGCCCGCTTGTTGCAGGGCGTGCTCAGGTCGGTGAAGTACCCGCAGCGGGTGCGCTGGAGGAGGTTGCCGCCGACGGTGGCCATGTTGCGCAGCTGACCGGGGGCTCCGGCCAGCACCGCCTGGGCCAGGGCCGGGTAGCGGCGGCGCACGTCCGGATGGGCGGCGAGGTCGCTGTTGGTGACGGTGGCGCCGATGCGCAGGCCGCCGTCCGCGGTCTCCTCGATGGTGTCCAGGGGGAGTTCACGGACGTCGACGAGCCGGGCGGGCCGCTCGACGCCGGTCTTCATCAGGTCGACGAGGTTGGTGCCGCCGCCGAGGAAGCGCGCGTCCGGATCGGCGGCGAGCAGCGCCACGGCGCCAATGACGTCGTCGGCGCGCTGGTATCCGAACTCCCTCATGCGGCCGTCTCCTCGGTGTTCTCGTGCCGGTCGGCGCGGTCGTCGTCGCGGGCCGCGGCCTCGTGGGCCTCGGCGGCGCGGGTGACCGCCTGGACGATGGAGACGTAGGCGCCGCAGCGGCACAGGTTGCCGCTCATCCGTTCGCGGATCTCGTCCGGCGTCAGGGGTGGCGGTCCGGCCTCGGGGCGCACGTCCTCGGTGGCGGCGCTGGGCCAGCCGGCCGCGTGCTCCTCGATGACGGCGATCGCCGAGCAGATCTGCCCGGGGGTGCAGTAGCCGCACTGGTAGCCGTCGAGGTCGAGGAAGGCCTGCTGCACCGGGTGCAGTCGGTCGCCCTCGGCCATGCCCTCGATGGTGGTGATCTCACGTCCCTCGGCGGCGACGGCGAGGTTCAGGCAGGAGACGGCGCGGCGTCCGTCGACCAGGACGGTACAGGCGCCGCACTGCCCCTGGTCGCAGCCCTTCTTGGTGCCGGTGAGATCCAGGCGTTCGCGCAGGGCGTCGAGCAGGGTGGTGCGGTGGTCGACGGTCAGCTGGTGCTTCTCGCCGTTGATATTCAGGGTGACGGCGCTGGACGTCGACGAGGGTACTGGGGCCATGATCAGCCTTCTTTGGTGTCTGGATACCGGGAAAACTGGCTGTAGGCGATCGGTGCGTGGGTGGGGGGCGCTGTCCGCCGGTAGAGTGGGCGAACAACCGGACAATTGTCCACTCACTGGAAACGTAACGGACAGTTGTCCGCTTAGCAAGGTCGGGATTCGGCCATGAACCCGAAAGGAGGACGAGTGCCGCCGCCGAAGAAGGACAAGCCGGACACTCCCCTGCGCTCGGATGCCCAGCGCAACCGCGAGCGCATCCTGGCAGTGGCCACGGAGGAGCTGACGCACTGCGCGAACGCCCCGTTGAGCGCCATCGCCAAGAAGGCGGGGGTCGGGCAGGGCACCTTCTACCGCAACTTCCCGAACCGCGAGGCGCTCGTCCTGGAGATCTACCGCTACGGGATGCAGCAGGTGGCCGAGGCGGCCCCCGAGATGCTGGCCACCGGGGAACCCGACCTGGCCCTGCGCCAGTGGATGGACCGCCTCGCCGAGTTCGCCATGACCAAGGCAGGTCTGGCGGACGCGATCCGGCTGGTCACCAGCGCACCCGGGGCGCCGGAGAAGCCGCGCCCCACCCCTCTGGAGGACGCGGCCGAACTCCTGCTCCGCGCCAACCACGAGGCCGGCACGATTCGGCCCGGCTTGACCGGGGACGACTTCTTCCTCGTCCTGGGCGGGCTGTGGCTGATCGACCCGGGCGAGAACTGGCAGCCGCGCGTCACCCGGTTCCTGGACCTCGTCATGGACGGCCTGCGGGCCGGAGCGCCGGGCCGGTGACCGCGCCCCGGAAGCGGTAGCGGCGCTCGGGGCGGCCCGCCGCCCCGTAGCGCAGGGAGACCTCCGCACTGCCCACGGTGTGGAAGTGCTCCAGGTAGCGGCGGGCGCTGACCCGGGAGAAGCCCGTCAGCGCCGCGCACTCGCTGGCGGACAGGGTGCCCTCGGCCTCGCGGAGCACGCGTTCGACGAGTCCCGCGGTCTCCACGCTCATCCCCTTGGGCAGCGCGGGGGCCGGTGCGGCCTGCGCCGCTGCCCCGGCCAGAACGCGGTCGACGTCGGCCTGGCTGCGCACCACCGTGCCGAGCAGCCGGCCCCGCTGGACGGCGTAGCGCTCCAGCCGGATGCGCAGGTCCTCGAACTCGAAGGGTTTGAGGAGGTAGTCGACCACGCCGTGCCGCACGGCGCCGCGCACCGCGTCCGCCTCCCGGGCCGCGCTGATGACCATGACGTCGCAGTCGTGGCCCGCGGCGCGCAGCCGTGGGATGACGTCGAGACCGAAGACGTCCGGCAGGTACAGGTCGAGCAGGACCAGGTCGGGGCGGAGTTCCGCGACGGCGGCCAGCGCCTGTTCCCCGGTACCGGCGACGCCGACGACCCGGAAGGGCTCGACCCGTTCGACGAACGCGCGGTGGACGCGGGCCACCATGAAGTCGTCGTCGACCACGAGCACGCCGATCGGGGCGGCGGCACGGGGCGCCTCGCGGGGTGCGGCGGTCGCGGTCGCGGTCGCATCGGACGTACCGCTCGAAGCCGTCATGGTGCTGCTCCTTCCGCCACCGCGTCGGTGAGGTGGCTGACGGTCATGCGTGCGGTGAACATCGCCCCCTCGGGGGTGTTGGTCACCGAGATCTCACCGCCGTGACGTTCGCAGACCAGCCGGGTGAGCGCCAGGCCGATGCCCCGCTCGCCCTGCCGGGCGGCCTTGGTGGTGAAGCCGTGGGAGAAGACCTCCCGGGCCAGTTCGGGCGCCACGCCGGGCCCGGAGTCGCGGACCACGATCTCGACGCTGGCGGCGTCCTGGCGCAGCTCGACCTCCACCCAGGCCTCGTGTGCGTCGTCCACGGGCGCGGCGGCGTCCACGGCGTTGTCGACGAGGTTGCCGACCACGGTCGCCACGTCGGCGGCGTCCGCCGGCTCCAGCCGGTCCAGCGCCGTGCGATCCGAGACGCGAAGGGCGACCCTGCGCTCGGCCGCGAGGGAGGACTTCGCCGTGATCAGCGCGGCCACGGCGGTGTCCCGTACCCGGCGGCTGAGGGTGACGTCCAGGGACTGGCGGCGCTGGTTGAGTCCGCGGACGTAGCGCACCACCTCGTCCTGCTCGCCGATCTGGATGAGCCCTGAGATGGTGTGCAGCTGGTTGGCGAACTCGTGGGCCTGGGCGCGCAGCAGCTCGGAGGTGCTGCGGAAGGACCCTATCTCGCGCTCCAGGCGGGCCAGTTCGGTGCGGTCGCGCAGGGTGGTGACCGAGCCGAGCGGACGGCCGTCCTTGATGACGGTCATGCGGTTCATGACCAGGACCCGGCCGTGCCGGACGACGACCTCGTCGCGCGGTGCGGCAGCGTCGGGCGTGGCACCGGCGAGGACGTCGCGCAGCCGTCCGTCGATGCCGAGGCCGTCCAGGCTCTGGCCCACGCAGTCGGCGGGGAGGTCGAGCAGGCGCCGGCCCATCTCGTTGACCAGGGTGAGCCGGTGCTGCGGGTCGAGGGCGACGACGCCCTCGGCGATGCCGTAGAGCATGGCCTCCCGGTGCTCGGCCAGCCCCGCTATCTCGCGCGGCTCCAGGCCGAGGGTCTGCCGTTTGACGCGCCGGGCCAGCAGCCAGGAGCCGACCACGCCGAGGCCGCTGGCGATGCCCAGGTAGGCGAGGAGGTACGAGGAGGCACCGCTGAGGCGCTGCCATGCCGTCGGGTCGGCCTCGCCGACCATCACCGTGCCCAGGTGGCGGCCGAGGGTCTGCCGGGTGGCGCCGAGCACCGGGACCTGGGCGACGAGCCCCCGGCTGCCCTGCACGGTCAGCGGCCCCGACCAGCCGCTCGAGACACCGGCGCCCGCACCGCGCGGCATTCGGGCGCCGATCAGCGTGGGGTCGGTGGAACTGACGACGCGGCCGTCGGCGTCGGCCACCGTGACGGAGGTGACCCCGGACTGGGTCTGCGTGGAGTTGACCAGCGGGGCGAGGGCCTCCTGCGGCACCGGGCGCAGCAACTGGCTGCGGACCAGCGGCGTGGCGGCCAGCTGCTCGGCCAGGGCGGTGACCCGACGGCCCTCGACGCGGTTGAAGGTGGCCTTGGACTGGGCGAGCGAGACGGCGGCCACCGCGAGCAGGACCACCACGACGATGGCGAGCTGGAGGACCAGCATCTCGCCCGCGAGGGTCTGACGGCGGAAGGTGGGGGCCACGGCGGACTCGTTCTCGACTCACGGAAGGGCGGGGCGGGGACGCGGGGGTGCGGTGACCGGCGGGGTGGCCGGCGGGGTGCCGGGTCGCCATCATGGCGCCCACCTGCGGCGAAGGAAAGGGATGTGCCCGCTTCGCAATGAACCGGCGATCCGTCGGCGATGTACCGAGGCCGTTCCCGCGTCGCTCCCGGCGACCGCAATGAACACAACCTCCCTTGGTTCCGCAAGGAAGACAGGCGGCGGACCCCCGGGCACCATGTGGCCCACGTCACCCTCCCCCACAGGGCTCCCCGTACCGCTCTACCCAACCGACAGGTGGTGTCATACGTGCGCCTGCGCACCCCCCTCGCCCTGCTCGGGGCCGCCGTGCTCGTACTGGCCGGACCGCCGTTGCTCTCCGCGGGCGACGACTCGGACTCCGGCACCCAGATCCCGGGCCTGCGCTTCATGGTTCCCAACACGCCCGGCGGCGGTTACGACATCACCGCCCGCACGGCCGCGAAGAACGCCGAGGACGCCGGGCTCACGCACAACATCGAGGTGTTCAACCTGCCCGGCGCGGGCGGCACCGTGGGCCTGAGCCGGCTGGTGAGCGAGCACGGCAACGGCAAGCTCGCCATGTCCATGGGCCTCGGCGTCGTGGGTGCCGCCCGCTCCAACCACGCGCCCAAGACCCTCGCCGACGCCACGCCGATCGCGCGGCTCACCGAGGAGCAGGACGTCGTCGTGGTCGCCAAGGACTCGCCCTACAAGACGATCGACGAGCTGATCGACGCCTGGAAGGACGACCCGGGGAAGATCCCGGTGGGCGGTGGTTCGTCGCCGGGCGGGCCCGACCACCTCGCGCCGATGCTGATGGCGCAGGCCGCCGGGATCGAGCCGAAGTCGGTCAACTACATCCCCTTCGACGGCGGCGGCGAGCTGCTCGCCTCCATCCTCGGCAACAAGGTCGGCTTCGGGGTCTCCGGCGTCGGCGAGTACCTGGACCAGATCAAGGCGGGCGAGCTGAGGGTCCTCGCGGTGACCGGTCCCGAGCGGGTGGACGACCTCAAGGAGGCGCCGACCCTCAAGGAGTCCGGCTACGAGGTGGAGTTCACCAACTGGCGCGGCATCGTCGCACCGCCCGGTCTGTCGGAGGCGCAGCGCGGCAAGCTGATCCGCCTGTTCGAGGAACTGCACGACTCGCCCGAGTGGAAGAAGTCCATGGACCAGAACGGCTGGGACGACGCGTTCCTGACCGGTGAAGAGTTCGGCGACTTCCTTGAGGCGCAGGACAAGCGTGTGGTGTCGGTGCTGAAGGAGCTGGGACTGTGACGACGCCGACCGAACTCCCCGAGGACAGCGAGAAGGCGGCCGGCGGCCGGCGCTCGTGGCTGCGCGAGCACTCCGAACTGGGCGTGTGCGTCCTGCTGCTGGCGCTCGGCGTGCTCGTCCTGACCGACGCGCTCACCATGGACGTCGACATCACCCAGCGCGGCCCGGTCGGCCCTAAGACCGTGCCGGTCGTGGTCGGCATCGGTCTGCTGGTGATCGCCGCGCTGCTCGCCGTCGACGTCCTGCGCGGCGGCCGGGGCGAGGCCGAGGGCGGCGAGGACATCGACCTGTCCGAACCGGCCGACTGGCGCACGGTGCTGCTGCTGTCCGGGATCTTCCTCGGCGCCGCCGCCCTGATCGAACCGGCCGGCTTCCCCGTCGCCGGGGCGCTGCTCTTCTGGGGTGCCGCCTTCGCGCTCGGCAGCCGCCGCGTGGACCGCGATCCCCTGATCGCCGCGGTGCTGTCCCTGATCACCTACGTCGTCTTCGACCAGCTGCTCGGCGTGCCGCTGCCCGGCGGTCCGCTGATGGGAGTGCTCTGACATGAACGCCCTCAACTCCCTCATGGACGGGTTCGGCACGGCGCTGACCCCGCTCAACCTGCTGTGGGCCGCCCTCGGTGTGCTGCTCGGCACGGCCATCGGCGTGCTGCCCGGTATCGGCCCGGCGATGGCGGTGGCGCTGCTGCTGCCGGTGACGTACGGGCTGGATCCGGTCGCGGCGTTCATCATGTTCGCGGGCATCTACTACGGCGCGATGTTCGGCGGTTCGACCACCTCCATCCTGCTCAACACCCCCGGTGAGAGCGCCGCCGTGGTCGCGGCGATGGAGGGCAACCCCATGGCCAAGGCGGGGCGCGGCGCACAGGCGCTGGCGGCCGCGGCCATCGGTCACTTCGCGGGCGGCATGATCGGCACGATCCTGCTGGTGGCGCTCGCGCCGACGGTCGCCGACCTGGCGGTGGACATCGGTGCGCCGGACTACTTCGCCATCATGGTGCTGGCGTTCATCGCCGTGACGTCGGTGCTGGGTTCGTCGCGGATCAGGGGTCTGGCCTCGCTGCTGATCGGTCTGACGATCGGGCTGGTGGGCCTGGACCAGATGACGGGCCAGCAGCGGCTGACCTTCGGCTCGCTGCAACTCGCCGACGGCGTCGACGTGGTGATCGTCGCGGTCGGTCTGTTCGCGATCGGCGAGGCGCTGTGGGTGGCGGCCCACCTGCGGCGCGGGGCGGCCGAACCGATCCCGGTGGGACGTCCCTGGCTCGGCCGCGACGACGTGAGGCGCACCTGGAAGTCCTGGCTGCGCGGCCCGTTCATCGGCTTTCCGTTCGGCGCGATCCCGGCGGGCGGCGCGGAGATCCCCACCTTCCTGTCGTACGTCGCGGAGAAGCGGCTGTCCAAGCACAAGGACGAGTGGGGCAAGGGCGCCATCGAGGGCGTGGCGGGTCCGGAGTCGGCGGCGTCGGCCTCGGCCGCGGGCACGCTGGTGTCCATGCTGACGCTCGGCCTGCCGACCACCGCGGTCGCCGCGGTCATGCTGGCCGCCTTCCAGCAGTACGGCATCCAGCCCGGACCGCTGCTGTTCGAGCGCGAGCCCGAGCTGGTGTGGGGTCTGATCGCCTCGCTGTTCGTCGGCATGGTGCTGCTGCTCGCGCTGAACCTGCCGCTGGCGCCGGTGTGGGCGAAGCTGCTGCGGATCCCGCGGCCGTACCTCTACGCGGGGATCATGTCCTTCGCGGCGGTCGGCGCGTACGCCGTCGGCGGTGAGGTGGTCGACCTGGTGATCCTGCTGGTCATCGGTCTGATCGGGTTCGGTATGCGGCGCTACGGGCTCCCCGTCCTGCCCGCGGTGATCGGCGTCATCCTCGGCCCGAACGCCGAGCAGCAGCTGCGCCGCGCCCTGCAGATCAGCGACGGCGGCGTGACGGGGCTGGTCAACACGCCGTTCGCGGTGACGGTGTACGCGGTGATCGTGCTCCTGCTGGTCTGGCCGCTGGTGAAGCGGCTGGTGATCCGGGGCCGGACCCGGGCGGACGCCTGATCCCGGGCCCGGCCCCGCTGGACGTCCGCGTACTCAGGAGCGGTGCGTGCGGCCCGGTACGTCGATCCCGTACCGGGCCGTCTCGCGGTACTGGCCGTCTGGTGGTACGGGGCGGCGCGCGGTACGGGGGGGGGCGCGCGCCGTGGGATCACGGGAGGCGGGCGTCAGCACGCGGTCCAGGAGCGGAGCTTCTCGGGGTTGAGGACTGCCCAGATGCGGGTGATCCGGTCGCCCACGACGTCGAACGCGTACACCGCCACGGTGCGGCCGTCCTGCTGGGCGACCAGGCCGGGTCGGCCGTTGACCGTGCGCTCCACGACGGCCAGGGTGTCGGATGCCCTGGCGGAGAGGTCGGTCAGGTAGTGGGCGATCCGCTCGCCGCCGTCGATGGGCCGGAGTGAGGCTCGGGTGAGACCACCGCCGTCGGCGATCACTGTGGCGTCGGGGTCGAGGAGGCCGACGAGGGCACTGATGTCCCTGGCCCGCCACGCCTGTTTGAAGTCCCGGACGATGCCGGCCTGGTGGGCCGCCGGGGTCGCGGGCGGCGGGGAGGCACGGACGCGGCGGCGTGCGGAGGAGGCCAGCTGACGGCAGGCCGCGGGGGTGCGGCCGACGATCTCGGCGACTTCGGCGAAGGAGTAGCGGAAGACGTCGTGCAGGATGAACGCGACGCGTTCGGCCGGGGTCATGGATTCGAGCACGACGAGAAAGGCCATGTTGACCGACTCGTCGAGGGTCACCCGGTCCGCCGGGTCGGCCGTGGCGCCGCCCGTCGGCCCGACGGTCCCCGGGGCGGGTCCGGGCAGCGGCTCGGGGATCCATTCGCCTACGTAGCGCTCGCGCCGTGCCCGTGCGGATCCGAGCAGGTCCAGGCAGACGCGGCCGGCGACCTTCGTCAGCCAGGCGCCGGGGGACTCGATGGCGTCCTGCTGTTCTCGGGACATGGCGTACCAGCGGGCGTAGGTCTCCTGCACGGCGTCCTCTGCCTCGGCCAGGGACCCCAGCAGCCGGTAGGCCATGTTGATCAGCTGCCGCCGCTCGCTCGTGATCGCGCTCAGGCTCTGATCGTCTCCGGTGGTCACGGTGCTCCCCTTGCCCTGTGTCGGTCGGATCTGCTCTCACCGGACCGACGAGACAGCGCATCGGAATGTGAGGTCGGCGTCCGGCCGCACATTCCGGGGAGCTGCGCCGTCGTACTGCTGACACCGGCACGGCATGCCCGGTGGAGGGGACAGGGAGGAAACGATGAGCGACTTTCAGGCGATCGCGGACCGGGTCGAGATCGAGGCGCTGCGCGGGGAGTTCACCGACGCGGTGATGATGCGTGACTACGACCGGGTCGCGTCGCTGTTCACCCCGGACGGCGTGTGGCGGATGCCGGACATCCCCGCCGAGATGTCCGGCCAGGAGCAGATCCGTGCCTGGGGCTGGAAAGTGCCGGATTTCGTGGACTTCCTGGTCCAGAACACCCATCCGGGCCTGATCCTTCTCGACGGCGACACCGCGTCCGGCCGTGCGTACATGTCCGAGGTCGGGCGAGGCCGCGACGGACGGTCCGGGGTGAACTACGCCATCTACCACGACCGGTACCGGCGCACCCCGGACGGCTGGAGGTTCGCCGAGCGCGTCTACGAGATCCGGTACCTCGACGAAAGCCCCCTGACCGGCTCCGTGCCCGCGCGCGGCGCGGACGCCCGCTGACGGATCCCGTCGCAGCGAAGCGGACTGGACGCCCCACAAGCGGAACAGCCACACCACAAACGGAACCGTCGCACTACGGACGGAACAACCCCACCACAAACGACCAGGAGAACCGGACCTGACCAGGATCGGCATCATCCTCGGCAGCACCCGCCCCCACCGCAGCGGCAACAGGTCGCCGGCTGGGTCCATGACACCGTATCGCGTCGCACCGACGCCGAGTTCGAGCTGATCGACCTGCGCGACCACCCGCTCCCCCACCTGGACGAGCCACTGGGGGCCATGCACGGCCACTATCAGCATGCGCACACACGGGCCTGGGCGACCAGGATCGCTTCGTTCGACGGATTCGTCATGGTCACCGCCGAGTACAACCGCTCCACCTCCGGCGTGCTCAAGAACGCCCTCGACCACCTCTACGCGGAATGGCAGAACAAGGCGGCCGGGTTCGTCTCCTACGGCGTCGCAGGTGGCGCCCGGGCGGCCGAACAGCTGCGGCTGATCTGCGGCGCGCTGCACACGGCCGCCATGAGCCAGCAGGTCACGCTGTCGCTGACGACCGAGTTCGAGCACTACACCACCCTCAAGCCGGCCGCCCACAGTGCCACCGCCCTGGACACGTTGCTGGACCAGATCGTCGCCTGGAGCACCGCGCTCGCACCGCTGCGCGACGCGTCCCGGGCCGCCGTCTGAACGAGGCTCCAGTGTCACCGCATTGGCCCGGGGTGCCTCATCAGTCGTCCTCGCCGTCGGCCATGGCCGCCTCGTAGGCCCGTAGGGTCCGCACGAACATCTGCCGCTGTTCGGGGGTCAGGGGGTTCAGCGCCTGGCGCCAGGCATGCGCTCCGCGTGCCAGCCAGTCGTCGATGGCCGGTCGTTTGCCGTCGGTGATGCTGACGATGCGCCGGCGCCGGTCCGATTCGTCCTCGCGCCGCTCCAGGACGCCCTTCCGGCTCAGCTCCCCGACCATGAGGCTGACGGTGGTCGGGGCGACCTCCAGACGGGCCGCGAGGTCGTTCACGGTCATCGGCCCGTCGAACAGCAGGTAGGACAGCAGCGACAGGTGCCGCGGCGCGAGCGCGAGCGACTGGAGCTCCTCAGGCACCCGGATGCGCTTCGCACGCCCCACCATGCGAGGCATGAGCAGCAGCAACGCCCTGATCGACTCGTCGACCCCCGGCCCGGGACCGTTCGGGTTCGCCCTGCGGCGGCCCCGGCTCTCGTTTGACATCGACCATCCGTCCATTTAGCTTTGACTACAAAGATACTTGGCTTGCAAAGCAAAACTGCCTTCATCGTAACGACGCGTCCGAACGGAGCCGTGGTGCCACACTTCGAGGTACGGATCCACGAAGAGGAGCTCGACGGGAAGGTCGAGCGGAAGCTGGTCCTCGCCCTGACCGATGCGCTAGTCAGGGTGTACGGAGAGCAAGCGCGCGCCATGGCGGTCGTCGAGCTGTTCGGCATCCCGCGCCACCGCTGGGGAATCGGCGGTGAACCCGCCGCGGTGAACGCACCGATCGTCTCGCTCAACCTGCGCGAAGCCGCGTTGCACCTGCCGGGGACGGACGACGCGCCCAGGCAGCTGATCAGGTCCGTCACCGACGCCGTGGCCGAGGTCTTCGGCGAATCCGTCCGACGGCATGTGAGTGTGTACATCGTCGGCGTCCCCGCCGGACGCTCCGGCGTCGGCGGGGAAGTCGATCCGCCCCCGGCCGCCTGAGCACGAACCGTGCGTCCCTGCCTGTTGCGGCCCGCCTGCGGCCCGGACCGCGAGGTATCCGGCAGCCTCCGCAGCGGGTACAGCTGCACACGGCGACACACCGCACCCGCTCGACAGAAAGCGAATCCGATGATCTTCATTACGGCGAAGTTCCAGGTACTCCCCGAGCACGCGGACCAGTGGCCCGAGATCGCCGGCGAGTTCACCCGGGCCACCCGGGCGGAACCCGGCTGCCTCTGGTTCGACTGGTCGCGCAGCGTCGACGACGCCACGGAGTACGTGCTGGTCGAGGCGTTCCGCGACGAGGAGGCCGGGGCCGCCCACGTCCAGTCCGCGCACTTCCGCGCGGCACAGGAGAAGCTTCCGCGCCACCTGGCCCGCACACCGCGCATCGTGAACACGACGGTCGACCAGGACGGCTGGTCGGAGTTGGGCGAGATGGCGGTGGAGTAGGGCACCGGACGTCATCCCTCCGCCGTACCGGCAGAAACGGCCCTACCCGAGGAACGACAACCGCACCTGACGGTCGGGGTTGTCCCTGTTGGTGTCCACCAGGCACACCGACTGCCAGGTCCCGAGCTCCAGGCGACCGCCGATCACCGGCAGCGTCGCGTGCGGCGGGACGAAGGCGGGCAGGACGTGGTCGCGGCCGTGCCCGGGGCTGCCGTGGCGGTGCTGCCAGCGGTCGTCGGCGGGGAGCAGGGTGTGCAGGGCGGACAGCAGGTCGTCGTCGCTGCCGGCACCGGTCTCGATGATCGCAATCCCCGCGGTGGCGTGCGGGACGAAGACGTTGAGGAGCCCGTCGCGGCCGGACGCCGCCTCGCGCAGGAAGGACTCGCAGTCGCCGGTGATGTCGGCGACCCGCTCCGCCGAACCGGTGGCGAGGCTGAGGACTCGGGTGGTGAAGGCATCTGGCATGACCCCATCCTGTCACCGGGGGAAGATCGGGGCCTGCCACGCCGTTGGTAGAAACGTGAACAACACGCGCGAGGTCGAGGTCGTCGTCATCGGTGCCGGTCAGGCCGGGCTCGCCGCCGCCTATCACCTGCGGCGCACGGGGTTCGAGCCCGAGCGCGACTTCGTGGTGCTCGACCACTCCCCCGGGCCCGGCGGCGCCTGGCAGTTCCGCTGGCCGTCTCTGACGTACGGCAAGGTGCACGGGATGCACGCCCTGCCCGGGATGGAGCTGACCGGCGCGGATCCGGCGCGGCCGTCCGCCGAGGTGGTGAGCGGGTACTTCGCGGACTACGAGCGGACCTTCGACCTGCGGGTGCTGCGGCCGGTCGACGTGCGGGCCGTGCGCGAGGGGACGGGCGGGCGGCTGCTCGTCGAGACGTCGGCCGGTTCCTGGTCGACGCGTGCGCTGATCAACGCGACCGGCACCTGGGACCGGCCCTTCTGGCCGCGCTATCCGGGGCAGCAGACCTTCCGGGGACGGCAGTTGCACACCGCGCAGTACGCCGGACCCGAGGAGTTCGCCGGCCGGCGGGTGATCGTGGTGGGCGGTGGCGCCTCGGGGACGCAGCACCTGCTGGAGATCGGCCCGTACGCGGCGGCCACCACCTGGGTGACCAGGAGGCCCCCCGTCTTCCGCGAGGGGCCCTTCGACGAGGACGCAGGCCGGGCGGCGGTGGCGCTCGTGGAGGAGCGGGTGCGGCAGGGGCTGCCGCCGAAGAGCGTCGTGTCGGTGACCGGGCTGCCGCTGAACGACGCGGTCCGGGCCGGACTGGAGTCCGGGGTGCTGGACCGGCAGCCCATGTTCGACCGGATCACGCCCGAGGGGGTGGAGTGGAACGGCGGACGGCGGGTGGCCGCGGACGTCATCCTGTGGGCGACCGGATTCCGGGCCGCCGTCGACCATCTCAGGCCGCTGCGGCTGCGCGAGCAGGGTGGCGGTATCCGGGTCGAGGGGACGCGCGCGGTCGCCGACCCGCGGATCCACCTCGTCGGCTACGGCCCCTCCGCCAGCACCATCGGCGCCAACCGGGCGGGGCGCGCGGCCGTGCGGGACATCAGGCGGCTGCTGGCCGAGGGGGACCCGGTCGCCGCGTGACGCCCCGACCGGTCACTTGGCGGCCTCGGTCTCGGCCTGCTTCGAGGCGCTCTGCTGGAGGCGGTTGAACTCGTCGACGTTGCGCCGGTGTTCGGCGTAGTCGGCGGTGAAGCGCGTGTCGCCCGGCTTGACCGTGACGAAGTAGAGCCAGTCACCGGGGGTCGGGTTGATCGCGGCGCTCATCGCCTCGTCGCCCGGATTGGCGATGGGGGTGGGCGGCAGCCCCATGCGCTGGTACGAGTTGTAAGGACTGTCGATCTTCGTGTCCCGGTCGGTGGTCCTCAGGGTGGAACGGCCCAGGGCGTAGTTGATGGTGGAGTCCATCTGCAACGGCATGCCGCGTTCCAGCCGGTTGAAGATCACCCGGGCGACCTTGCCCATGTCCTCCGCGGTGGCGGCCTCCGCCTGCACGATGCTGGCGATGGTGACCGCCTGGTAGACGTTCAGCGCGTTGCGCTGGGCGCCCGCGGCGACCGGCGCGCCGGTGAACTTCTTGTTCGCCGTGTCGACCATGGCGGTCAGCAGCTTCTCCGGGGTCGGGTTCTCGCCCAGCGGGTAGGTCGCGGGGAAGAGATAGCCCTCGGGGTTGCCCTCGGCGTCGTTGGGCAGCTTGAGGTTGGCCTTGGCCAGGGACTTCTTGGTGGTGCCCGCGGGCAGGGCGAGGGCCTTGTCGACGGCCCCGTAGACCTGGGTCGCGCGCCGGCCCTCCGGGATCACCAGGGAGGTGGGGCGGGACTCGCCCTCCTCGTCCGTCGTCAGCAACGGCACCGCCACCGCGGTGCCGGCGACGACGGCGCCGACCGCGATCAGGGCGATACGGCCCCGGCGCGTCAGCCGGATCGTTCTTCTGGGGCCTCTCGGGCTTCTGGGACCTCTGAGGCCGGTGGAGCCACTGAGGCTCCCCCTGGGACCTCTGGCACTCGTCGCGCTTCTCACGCTTCGCACGCTTCTCGCGCTCCGTGGCGGAGTGTTCATCTGCATGCGGGCACGGTAACCCCCATATGACAGCAAACCCGGCATATCGTCATCTTGTCGGCTCCAGTCGGGCGTCCCGGCGGACCAGCGCGGCATACCTCCCGTCCTGCGCCAGCAACGCCTCGTGCGTGCCCTGTTCTGCCGGGCGTCCGGAGTCGAGGACCACGATCCGGTCGGCACCTTGGACGGTGGAGAGGCGGTGCGCGATGGTGATCGTGGTGCGGTTGGCGGACAGGGCGTCGATGGCGCCCTGCACAGCGGCCTCGGTACGGGTGTCCAGGGCGCTCGTCGCCTCGTCCAGGACGAGGACGGGCGGGTCGCGCAGGATGGTGCGGGCGATGGCCAGGCGCTGCTTCTCGCCGCCGGAGAAACGGTGGCCGCGCTCGCCGACCACGGTGTCGTAGCCGTCGGGCAGGGCAGCGATGTGGTCGTGGATCTGGGCCGCCCTCGCCGCCGCCTCCAACTCCTCGTCCGTGGCGTCCGGCTTGGCGAAGCGCAGGTTCTCGGCGACGGAGGCGTGGAAGAGGTACGTCTCCTGCGAGACGACGCCGACCGCACGGGCCAGGGTGTCGAAGTCGAGGTCGCGCACGTCCACCCCGTCGAGGGTGACCCGGCCACCGGTCACGTCGTACAGCCGTGGCACCAGGTGGCCGAGCGTGGACTTGCCCGCGCCGGTGGGACCGACGACGGCGAGACTGCTGCCTGCGGGGACGGTGATGTCGATGCCGTCGAGCACCGGGCCGCCCTTGCC
Organism: Streptomyces violaceorubidus; assembly: GCF_000717995.1. Taxonomy (GTDB): domain Bacteria; phylum Actinomycetota; class Actinomycetes; order Streptomycetales; family Streptomycetaceae; genus Streptomyces; species Streptomyces violaceorubidus. The sequence goes on along the minus strand of NZ_JODM01000006.1, from coordinate 148,261 downwards.
CTCGTAGCCGAACTCGACGTTCTCGAAGCGGACCTCGCCCTTGACGTGGTCGAGGTGGACGGGGTCCTGCCGCTCGGTGATGTCGATCGGCAGGTCGAGGTACTCGAAGATGCGCTGGAAGAGCGCGAGCGAGGTCTGGATCTGCACCCCCGTCGACAGCAGGCTCACGGTCGGACGGAACAGCCCCTGCTGGAGGGAGACGAACGCCACGATCGTGCCGAGGGAGACGTCGGGGCCGCCGAGTTGCAGGGCGATGCCCGCGGTCCAGTAGATGACGGCCGGCATCGCGGCCATGACGATCGTGATGACGGCCATCCGCCAGCGGCCCGCCATGTTCGACCTCACTTCCAGGTCGACCAGGCTCTCGGACTCGTCGGCGAAGGCGCGGGTGAGCGAGTCGGAACGGCCCATGGTGCGGCCGAGCAGGATTCCGCTGACGGAGAGCGACTCGGTGACCGTGGCGGCCATCGCCGCCATCCGCTTCTGCCGTCGGGTGGTGATCTTCCTGCGCTCCCTGCCGACGCGGCGGCTGATCCACACGAAGACCGGGAGGAGGAGCAACGAGACGACGGTGAGGCGCCAGTCGAGGACGACCATGGCGACGATCGTGGCGACCACGCTGGTGAGGTTGGACACCAGGGAGGTCGCCGTGGAGGTGACGGTGGCCTGCATGCCGCCGATGTCGTTGGCGATGCGGGACTGGACCTCGCCGGTGCGGGTGCGGGTGAAGAAGGCGAGGGACATCTGCTGGAGCCGTCCGTAGACGGCGGTGCGCAGGTCGTGCATGACGCGCTGGCCCACGGTCGTGGAGATCAGGGTCTGCAGCACACCGAAGACGCTGGTGAGGACGGCACCGAAGATCATGCCGAGGGCGAGCAGGCTCAGCAGGCCCGTGCGCCCCTCGGGGATGGCGACGTCGAGGATCTCCTTGAGCAGGAAGGGCGTGGCGACCGACACCAGGGACGCGGCGCCGACCAGCAGGCCGACGACCGCGAGGCGGCCTCGGTAGGGGCGGAACAGCTTGAGGATGCGGCGCACCTGCCGGGGGTGTTCCCCGGCGTCGGCGGGTGCGGTCCAGGCGGATTCGCGATCGGGGTGCATGGGCTCCTTCGGAGGGGGCGAGGGGAGGTCTGCGAGGTCGCGTGGAGCGCAGACCCCGGGGCCTGCCGCAGGCATTCGCGGACCTTACGGATCATAGGTCATTGTTACCTATACTCACAATGAACATCATCCTGATATTGTTCCCCCATGACCGCCCCCGATCCCGACGGCCTGCTCGCCGAGCAGCTGCTGCGGCTCACCCGCCGGGTGCACCGCATCCAGAAGCGCCATCTCGAGCACCGCGACCTCGGCATCACCCCGGCACAGTCCCGGCTGCTGCGCACGCTGGCGCACTACGGCTCGCCGCCGCGCATGGCGGACCTCGCCGAGCGCCTGGAGGTCGTGCCTCGGGCGGTGACGACGCTGGTCGACGGGCTGGAAGCCGCCGGGAAGGTGCGCCGTGTCCCGGATCCCGCCAACCGCCGGGTCATCCGGATCGAGTTGACCGACGACGGACGCGCGGCACTCGGGGAACTGCGCGGTGCCCGCCGGTGCGCCGCCGAGGAGATCCTGGCCCCGCTCACGGACGAGCAGCGCACGGTGCTGGGCGGGCTGCTGGACACCCTGATCGACGGGCCCGACATCGACCAGGGCCGCCGGACGGCGTGAATCCGAGCAGTCCGGTGCCCGGGAAGCCCGGGAAGCCGGCAAGCCCGGACTCAGGCCTTCAGGTGCGCCTTGTCCCCCATCACCACCACGGGATGGCGGTCCGGATCCAACGTGCGCAGCAGGTACTCCATCGCCTGCTTGGGCAGGCTGACGCAGGCCGACGTACCACTGCCGTGGTCCATGTGCAGCCAGATCGAACCGCCCTTCGAGGTCCCCTCGGGGCGGGTCGGATCGTTCGGCGGGGTGCCTTTGACACGGTTGTAGTCGATGGCGATGACGTAGTCGAAGTCGTGCCAGTACGCCTTCGCCCACCACCGCGGTGCCGCGATGTCGGCGGACCTGCTGTACGGCAGGCCGGCGCCCGGGGCGGGGTCCGGGTCCGGGAGCACACCGCCCGCGTCGCTGAGTGTGAACACACCGACCGGGCTGCGCTTGTCGTTCTCGTGATGGTCGGTCGTCCACCCCTTGGTTCCGTTGTGCGCCGCCCAACTCCGGGCGCGGTGCCAGGCGGAGCCCTGCTTCGTGTAGAAGACGACCGTGGAGTCGGCCGAGTCCCTGCCGTCTCCGTAGACCACGACGACCTGGCGCGAGTCGCCGGGGATGCGCCTCTGGAACCCGTCGCCGACGCCGGGGATCCTCGTGGGATCGCTCGCCACGCCGTTGCGGCCCTCGCCCGGGGGTCCGCTCGCCCGAGAGTCCGCCCCGTCCCCCGACGGGCCGCCGCAGGCGGACAGCACCGTCACCGCCATCAGGGATCCAAGGGCCGCCGCCGCGACCGCCGTACGCCGTCCACCACCACGTGCCATCCGTCCATCGTCGCACCACTCCCCGCGGGCTTGCCGTCAGGACCGCTGCGGGCGGGCGCGGACGGGCCGCTGCGGGAGCGTGCGGAGGCCGTCCGGCGGAGCGCAGCCGGATTCGTACCCCCTCGCGGAAAACCGCTTGATTTTGGGCACGTGACGACGCGAACCTGTCACGGTTTGCAGCCTCTTGATGCCGCATAGCAACGGCACCCCCTGACACGAGCCACTGGGACGTCATGCAGATCCAAGACCTTCCGTATCCCGACCCGGGTGTGCCGGACGCACGCTCGGGCCCCCGATTCCTGTGGTGGCTGTTCCGCAACCAGCTCGGTGGCCAACTCAAGTCACTGGCCTGGGGCCTGCTGCACTTCGCCTCCGTCTCCGCCCTGCCCTTCTGTGTCGGTCTCGCCGTCCAGGCGGTCGTCGACCGCTCCGGCAGCAGGCTCGCTGTCGCGGGCGGCGTCATGGTCGTGTGTTGCGTCGGCAATGCCCTCGGCGACACCTTCCTGCACCGCTCCGCCGTCACCAACTGGATCACCGCAGCGGCCCGCGTCCAGCAACTGCTGGCCCGCAAGACAGCGGTGCTGGGCTCGGCCCTGACCCGGCGCGTGGCGGCCGGTGAGGTCGTGGCCGTGTCCACCGGCGACGTCGAGAAGATCGGCTGGTTCGTGGAGGCCGTCTCCCGCTTCACCGCTGCCGCGCTCACCGTCGTACTGGTCTGCGTGGCCCTGGTCGTCTACCAGCCGGCGCTCGGTGTCGTCGTGATCGTGGGTCTGCCCGTCCTGGCCCTCGCCGTGCTGCCCCTGCTGCCCCGCGCCACCCGGCGGGCCGACGTCCAGCGCGACAAGGCCGGCCGCGCCACCGAACTGGCCTCCGACACCGTTGCCGGGCTGCGCGTGCTGCGCGGCATCGGCGGCGAGGAACTCTTCCTGGACCGCTACCGCACCGCCTCCCAGGAGGTGCGCCACGCGGCCGTGCGCAGCGCCCGCATGTGGTCCCTGATCTCCGCGATCCAGGTGCTGCTGCCGGGGCTGCTGCTGATCGCGGTGGTGTGGCACGGCGTGCACCTGGCCCGCGAGGGCCGCATCGGCGTCGGCGAACTCGTCACCGTCTACAGCTCCGTCATGATCCTCACCTACCCTCTGCGGCACTTCGAGGAGATCGCCATGGCGTACTCCTTCTCCCGGCCCTCGGCCAAGCGGGCGGCGCGCGTACTGTCCCTGGAACGTGCCACGGACACCGGGGGTTCGCGCGCCGCCGAGGTCCCCACCGGGGACCTGTACGACCCGGCCACGGGCCTGCTGGCTCCGGCGGGCCGGCTCACCGCCGTGGTGTGCGGAGACCCGGACACGGCCGGGCGGCTGGCGGAGCGGCTCGGTGGGCACCCCTCGGAGCAGGGTGTGTCGGCCCTGCTGGGCGGGGTGCCACTGGACGAGCTGCCTCTGAAGTCCGCACGCACCGCGGTCCTGGTGCAGGACAAGGACCCGGTACTGCTCTCCGGAACGCTGCGCGAGCTGCTGGACGTGCCCGCGTCCGGTGCCGTTGCCGCCGAGGACGCCTTGGCCGCCGCCCAGTGCGGTGACGTGTTGACGGCCCTCGGGCAGGGCTCGCTCGGCGGCGACGACCCCATGGACGCCCGCATCACCGAGCGGGGCCGGTCGTTGTCGGGCGGCCAGCGCCAGCGGCTGGCACTGGCCCGGTCCCTGATCACCGACCCGGAGGCGCTGGTCCTCGACGAACCGACCTCGGCCGTCGACTCCCACACCGAGGCGCGGATCGCGGACGGCGTACGGGCCCTGCGCGCGGGGCGCACCACGGTGGTGTTCACCTCGTCGCCGCTGCTGCTCGACCGCGCGGACCGGATCGTGTTCCTGCACGACGGCGAGGTCGCCGCGGTCGGCGCCCACCGGGAGCTGCTGCACACCGAGCCCCGGTACCGGGCGGTGGTGACCCGCGAGACCGACGAGGAGAGCGCGGCGCACCCGGAGGCCGTACCGGCCGGCGGAAAGCCGGCACGGCCCCTCACCGGCGACGGCCGCGTCGATGACCACGACGGCGACCTGAGTGACGACGTACTGCACCGACTGGAAGAGATCGAGGAGACGGCATGATCGGCGTCGCCCCACCGTCCTACGACCCGGCGGCCCCCACGACGACCAGCACCCTGCCCGTCGCCGCCCGCCCGACCGTGCGGGCGTACGTGGGAGAACTGCTGCGCCGGCACCGACGGGCCTTCCTCTTCCTCGTCACCGTCAACACCGTCGCCGTGCTCGCCTCGATGGCGGGCCCCTACCTGCTGGGCGGGCTCGTGGAGCGGGTCTCGGACGACGCGCGCGAGCTGCGTCTCGGCCTCACGACCACGCTCTGCGTACTCGCCCTCGTGGTGCAGGCCGTGTTCGTGCGCGAGGTACGGCTGCGGGGGGCCATGCTCGGCGAGCGGATGCTGGCCGATCTGCGCGAGGACTTCCTCGTGCGTTCGGTCGGGCTGCCGCCCGGCGTGCTGGAACGGGCCGGCACGGGCGACCTCCTCTCCCGGATCACCACGGACGTCGACCGGCTCGCCAACGCCATGCGCGAGGCCGTGCCCCAGCTCGCGATCGGCGCCGTGTGGGTGGTGCTGCTGCTCGGCGGCCTGGTGGTCACGGCGCCGCCCCTGGCGCCCGCGGTGCTGATCGCGGTGCCGCTGCTGGTCATCGGCTGCCGCTGGTACTTCCGCCGGGCTCCCTCCGCCTACCGCTCGGAGGCCGCCGGGTACGCCGCGGTGGCCGCCGCGCTCGCCGAGACGGTGGACGCCGGACGCACCGTCGAGTCCCACCGCCTCGACGCCCGTCGCATCGAACTGTCGGAGCGCCGGATCAGGCAGTGGACGGCCTGGGAGCGGTACACCCTCTGGCTGCGTTCGGTGCTCTTCCCCGTCATCAACGTCACCCATGTGACCGTGCTCGCCTCCGTTCTGCTCATCGGTGGTGTCTTCGTACTCCAGGGCTGGATCGGGGTCGGCCAGCTGACCACGGCCGCCCTGATCGCGCAGATGCTCGTCGACCCGGTCGGCATCATCCTGCGCTGGTACGACGAGCTGCAGGTGGCCCAGGTCTCCCTGGCCCGGCTGGTGGGCGTGCGGGACATCGAGCCGGACGCCGGTGACGGCACGCTGGCCCCCGACGGACGGCACGTGCACGCCGACCGCGTGCACTTCGGCTACCTCGAGGGCGTGGACGTGCTGCGCAAGGTGTCGCTGGAGGTCGCCCCCGGCAGCAGGCTGGCCCTGGTCGGGCCCTCGGGCGCCGGCAAGTCCACCCTGGGCCGGCTGCTCGCCGGCATCTACGGTCCTCGCGAGGGCCGGATCACCCTGGGCGGCGCGGAACTGTCCCGGATGTCCGCGGAGCGGGTCCGCTCGCACGTCGCCCTCGTCAACCAGGAGCACCACGTCTTCGTGGGCTCCCTGCGCGACAACCTCCGGCTCGCCAGGACCGGTGCCACCGACGCCGAGCTGTGGGCGGCGCTGGGCGCGGTCGACGCGGACGACTGGTCCCGGGGGCTCGACGAGGGCCTGGACACCGAGGTCGGCTCGGGCGGCTTCGCGCTCACCCCGGCGCAGGCCCAGCAGATCGCGCTGGCCCGTCTGGTGCTGGCCGACCCGCACACCCTGGTGCTGGACGAGGCGACGTCCCTGCTCGACCCACGGGCCGCACGCCATCTCGAACGGTCCCTGGCCCGAGTCCTGGACGGACGCACGGTGATCGCGATCGCCCACCGCCTGCACACCGCCCACGACGCGGACGTCATCGCCGTGGTCGAGAACGGCCGGATCTGTGAGCTGGGCAGCCACGACGAACTCGTCGCGGCGGACGGCGCCTACGCGGCGCTGTGGCGGTCCTGGCACGGGTAGCCACGGCGCACTACTCCGTCGGGACGGGCTGGTTCCGGACGGGCTGGTTCCGGACAGGGTGGCCGGTCCGGCCGGGGTCGGCTCGGGCCGGGGTCGGCTCGGGCCGGGGTCGCCCGCAGACGGGGCGACCGGAGAGGGGCCGGCCGGAGACGGGCCGGCCGGAGACGGGCCGGCCGGAGACGGGCCGGCCGTCCGAAGCCATCCTGCTCGGGCCAGGTCGAGCACCGGGCGGTGCCGCCGGACGGGTCGGGCGAGTCGGGCGCGCCCTCGGTGGGCGGTCGGGTGGCGGGCCGGAGCCGGACGCGCCGCCGGTGCCGGGTCGGTCCGCACGGGCCAGCCGGACCGGTGGAACCGGAGGGGCCGACCTGGCGGGTACCCCGGCGGGCTCCGTGCCGTTGCGCGGTCCCGAACGGGAGTGGAAGGCTGGGAGGAGGCACCGGCTCGAGGTTGGCCCGGGAACCGCGCGGTTCCGCGACGGGCGAGGCCTGTGCCCCGTGCAGCGGCGGCCCGCCGCGGGCCACGGTGAGAAGGGGCCGGTCCCCACCCCCTGGAGGTATCCGTGAACAGCGTCGACGGATGGGGAGATGACGTCTACCAGCCCGACGGATCCGAGCAGAGGGAGGACACCGGACTGCTCGACGGTGAGGACACCCTCGAGGAGGACGGTGTCGACGATCCCCTCGACCGCGGCTGGTCGCCGCCCGAGCGCCCCTGGGCGGTGGAGCACACCGGAGTGACGGCCGCCGAACGCCACCGCGGCGAAACGCTGGACCAGCGGCTCGCCGAGGAGCGCCCGGACGAGCTCGCGCCCGACGGCGACGGGCTGGGCGACTCCGACGGCACCGACGGGGAGCTGCTGGACAACGAGGTCGGCGCGGACCGCTCCGGCCGGCTGGTGGCACCCGACGAAGGGGCGCACGAGGACGAGGAGCCGGCGCTGGTGGCCATGGACGTGGGCATCGACGGCGCGGCCGCCTCCGCCGAGGAGGCCGCGATGCACGTGGTCGACGAGGACTCCCTGCCCGGCTGACACCACTGGCGACGGCTGCCCCGTGCCGTCGCTCCCACCCACCGTGCGGTACAAGGAGCAGCCATGCAGCAGGACAAGCATCCGGACTACCGGCCCGTCGTCTTCCGTGACCGCAGTGCCGGGTACGCCTTCCTGACCCGGTCCACCGCGACCAGCGACCAGACCATCGCGTGGGACGACGGCGAGACCTACCCGGTGGTGGACGTGGAGATCTCCTCGGAGAGCCACCCCTTCTACACGGGCAAGGCGCGAACGGTGGACTCGGAGGGGCGCGTCGCCCGCTTCGAGCGGCGTTACGGCGCGGGCGAGGGGCAGGACGCCGGAGAGACCGGCTGAGCCGGCCGGATCCGCGTCGCTCAGATGAAGTTGAGTGCCGCCGCGCCGCCCACTCCCCCGAGCAGCATGAACACCGGCATCAGCACTTTCAGCTCCACCCAGCTGCCCGCTCGGAACCGCATGGCCTTCGGCGGACCGATCGGGTACCACCGCTTGCGGCCCACCGGTATCGGCCAGAGTATCGGGCAGCCGGAAACGGTCAGCGCGTCCCCGATGTCGTGCACCAGCGCGCCGAGCACGATCGGCAGCCCCAGCCACAGGTACTCCTGGCCCGGCGCCGTGAACAGCCAGTCGGCGCCACCGTCCGGCTTGTCCAGGATGCCGGCGAGGATCCACGCGCTGGTCCCGGCCAGCAGCCAGACCAACACGTCGCTGCTGGAGCCGCGGGTGGCCCGCCAGAGCAGCCCCTCGATGGCCAGCACCATGTGCACGAAGAGGATCGCCAGCACCGCCCACCGGCCGCCCGTGATGGCCAGGACCGAGGTGCCCCCGCCGATCAGGACCGCCCACAGCCAGGTGTGCGTGAGCGTACGGTGTCCGCCGGAGCGGCGCGGGTCGCCCCGCTTCTTCGTGGCCTTGTAGACCGCGTAGGACAGCTTGTCGACGATCTCGCACAGCCCCCGTGAGACCGGTCCGAAGGCCCGCGAGATGGTGGCCGCCTTGTGGTCGAGATCCGGGGCGAGCGCGGCTCCGGCACAGATCAGGGCTCCGGCGAGCAGCACCGGCCAGGGCATCGGTTGTCCCATGGCGGCGGTCGCCGCCCCGACGCCGAGCCACGCCGCGGCGCCCGACAGTGAGTGTGCTGGTCCCATCATCGCCGTTGCCCGCCCCATTCCTCGTGTGCCGCTGTGCAGTTGTCCGGGTCCGCGGTTGCCGCGTCGGCGACCCAGCGTAGCGTTCGTGATCTTCACGCGGACAGCCGATTCCCCCATCGCGGCCCGGTGCAGGCAAGATGGGTGCGTGACCCTCATCGATCAGCTGCCGCGGACCGCCGACCCCGATGCCCTGTACGAAGCCTTCGAGGCCTGGGCCGGGGAACGCGGTCTCACGCTCTACCCCCACCAGGAGGAGGCGCTGATCGAGGTGGTCTCCGGCGCGAACGTGATCGTGTCGACGCCCACCGGCTCCGGCAAGAGCATGATCGCGGCGGGCGCGCACTTCGCCGCCCTGGCCCGGGACGAGGTCACCTTCTACACGGCACCGATCAAGGCGCTGGTGTCCGAGAAGTTCTTCGAGCTGTGCAAGATCTTCGGCACCGAGAACGTGGGCATGCTGACCGGCGACGCCTCGGTGAACTCCGACGCCCCCGTCATCTGCTGCACGGCCGAGGTCCTGGCCTCCATCGCGTTGCGTGACGGCAAGCACGCGGACATCGGCCAGGTCGTCATGGACGAGTTCCATTTCTACGCGGAGCCGGACCGCGGCTGGGCCTGGCAGATTCCTCTGCTGGAACTGCCGCAGGCCCAGTTCGTCCTGATGTCGGCGACGCTCGGTGACGTCTCCTTCTTCGAGAAGGACCTCGCGCGCCGTACCGGCCGTCCCACCGCGGTGGTCCGCTCGGCCACCCGTCCGGTGCCGCTCTCCTACGAGTTCCGCTACACCCCGCTCACCGAGACGCTCACCGATCTGCTGGCGGCACGGCAGGCTCCGGTGTACATCGTGCACTTCACCCAGGCGCAGGCCGTGGAGCGTGCGCAGGCGCTGATGAGCATCAACATGTGCACGCGTGAGGAGAAGGAGCGGATCGCCGACCTCATCGGCAACTTCCGCTTCACCACGAAGTTCGGCCGCAATCTCTCCCGCTACGTGCGGCACGGCATCGGGGTCCACCACGCCGGCATGCTGCCCAAGTACCGGCGGCTGGTGGAGAAGTTGGCGCAGGCCGGTCTGCTGAAGGTGATCTGCGGAACGGACACGCTGGGCGTGGGCGTCAACGTCCCGATCCGCACCGTGCTGTTCACGGCGCTGACCAAGTACGACGGCACCCGGGTCCGGACGCTGAGGGCCCGGGAGTTCCACCAGATCGCCGGGCGGGCCGGGCGGGCCGGGTTCGACACGGAGGGGTTCGTGGTCGCCCAGGCGCCCGAGCACGTCGTCGAGAACGAGAAGGCACTCGCCAAGGCCGGTGACGACCCGAAGAAGCGGCGGAAGGTCGTCCGGAAGAAGGCTCCGGAGGGGTTCGTCGCCTGGTCGGAGAGCACGTTCGACAAGCTCATCGGCTCGGAGCCGGAGCCGCTGACGTCCCGCTTCCGGGTCACCCACACCATGCTGCTGTCGGTGATCGCCCGCCCGGGCGACGCCTTCTCCGCGATGCGGCACCTGCTGGAGGACAACCACGAACCGCGCAGGCAGCAGCTCAGGCACATCCGACGGGCCATCGCGATCTATCGTTCGCTGCTGGACGGCGGCATCGTGGAGAAGCTCGACAAGCCGGACGCGGAGGGGCGCGTCGTACGTCTCACGGTGGATCTCCAGCAGGACTTCGCACTGAACCAGCCGCTGTCCACCTTCGCCCTGGCCGCCTTCGAACTGCTGGACCCGGAGTCGCCGTCGTACGCGCTGGACATGGTGTCGGTCGTGGAGTCCACGCTGGACGACCCGCGGCAGATCCTCGCCGCCCAGCAGAACAAGGCGCGCGGTGAAGCCGTGGCCGCGATGAAGGCGGACGGCGTCGAGTACGAGGAGCGCATGGAGCGCCTCCAGGACGTCACGTACCCGAAGCCCTTGGAGGAGCTGCTCTTCCACGCCTACGACACCTACCGACGGAGTCACCCGTGGGTCGGTGACCACCCGTTGTCCCCGAAGTCGGTCATCCGGGACATGTACGAGAGGGCGCTGACCTTCACGGAGCTGGTCTCCCACTACGAACTGGCCCGCACCGAGGGCATCGTGCTGCGCTACCTGGCGAGCGCCTACAAGGCCCTCGACCACACCGTGCCGGACGATCTGAAGTCCGAGGACCTCCAGGACCTGATCGAGTGGCTCGGCGAGATGGTGCGCCAGGTCGACTCCAGTCTCCTCGACGAGTGGGAACAGCTCGCCAACCCGGCGGAGATGACCGCCGAGGAGGCTCAGGAGAAGGCCGATCAGGTACGGCCGGTCACCGCCAACGCGCGCGCCTTCCGTGTGCTGGTCCGCAACGCCATGTTCCGCCGTGTCGAGCTCGCCGCCCTCGACCAGGTCGGCGAGTTGGGCGAGATGGACGCCGACGCGGGCTGGGACGCCGACGCGTGGGGCGAGGCCATGGACAAGTACTGGGACGAGTACGACGACCTCGGCACCGGCCCGGACGCCCGCGGTCCGAAGCTGCTGATCATCGAGGAAGAGCCGCAGGACGGACTGTGGCGGGTGCGGCAGATCTTCGACGACCCGAACGACGACCACGACTGGGGCATCAGTGCGGAGGTCGATCTCACCGCCTCCGACGCGGAGGGCCGTGCGGTCGTCCGTGTCACCGATGTCGGCCAGCTGTGAGCACAGGAGAGCCCCACTCATGAAGAATCCTGCCGAGAGCCTCGTCGCGCTGCTCGACCTGGAGCAGATCGAGGTCAACATCTTCCGTGGCCGCAGCCCGGAGGAGTCGCTGCAGCGGGTCTTCGGCGGCCAGGTGGCCGGCCAGGCACTGGTCGCCGCGGGCCGCACCACCGACGGCGACCGCCCGGTGCACTCGCTGCACGCGTACTTCCTGCGTCCCGGACGTCCCGGGGTGCCGATCGTGTACCAGGTCGAACGGGACCGGGACGGACGCTCGTTCACCACCCGCCGGGTCACCGCCGTGCAGCAGGGCCGCACGATCTTCACGCTCACCGCCTCCTTTCACAAGCCTGAGCAGGGGAGTTTCGAGCACCAGTTGCCGCCGGCCCGGAAGGTCCCCGATCCGGAGTCCCTGCCGACGGTCGCCGACGAGGTGCGGGAGCACCTCGGTGCGCTGCCGGAGCAGTTTGAGCGGATGGCCCGCCGCCAGCCCTTCGACATCCGCTATGTCGACCGGCTGCGCTGGAACGCCGAGGAGGTCGAGGGCGCCGAGCCCCGCAGCGCGGTGTGGATGCGGGCGGTCGGGCCGCTCGGCGACGACCCGCTCGTGCACACCTGCGCCCTGACCTACGCCAGCGACATGACGCTCCTGGACGCCGTGCGCATCCCCGTGGAGCCGTTGTGGGGGCCCCGGGGGTTCGACATGGCGTCCTTGGACCACGCCATGTGGTTCCACCGGCCGTTCCGGGCCGACGAGTGGTTCCTGTACGACCAGGAGTCGCCGATCGCGACCGGCGGGCGTGGGCTGGCCCGTGGGCGGATCTACGACAAGGAGGGTCGCATGCTGGTGTCCGTGGTGCAGGAAGGGCTTTTCCGGGCCCTGTAGGTCAGGAGTCTCCGCGCCGGAGCCGGCCGAACAGGCCGCTCAGCCATCGGGGGCGCTCCTTCTCGGGCGGACTGAGGTCCTCCGCCCCGGGCCGCACGGGTTCCATCGCCCCACGCGGCGCCGATTCCGGATCCGGCAGGGCCGGCCCGGCGCGCGGTGCCGGGCGGGGGGCCGGGCGATGACCGCGGGCCGTCTCCACCGCGGCCGCCAGGTCCGAGCGGAGCCAGTCGATCTCGTCCGGGTCGGTGGCCGTGGCGATCTCATCGGCGAGCTGCGCCGCCGGGGACCCCGGCGAGCCGTGCAAGGCGAGTTCCGGGCGGAACCGGCGCAGATGGGAGCGCTCGTAGGGGTCCGTGACGACGTCCGAGATCTCGGCGGGGTCGAGCAGCGACGCCACTGCCGCGGCCCGGGCCCAAGGATCGTCCGCCTGCCGGAGCAGGAATCCCAGGTGCCTGCCCCGCCAATTGCGAGGACGCAGGTCGAGCCCCTCTCCCAACTGGTCCCGCAGGCCTTCGGGTGTGCGGCCCTTCAGGAGTGCGGAGTTGCGCTCGTCGGTCCTGAACTGCCGCAGCTCCTCGGCCAGATACAGCCAGACGACGGCGCGGTACCTGTTGACGTAGAACTTCACGGGCACCAGCAGTCCCAGCCTGGCCAGCCGGGTGAACCGCGCTGTGGTCACGTCCATGAGGGCGGCGCCCTCCGTGGTCCCGACGGTCCGGACACCGGTCCGGAGCGCCTCGGGGAAACCGTCCGCCGTCCGGATGCGGTCGATCTCGTCGCGGGGGACGCGCGGCCCGCCTCCTGCGTCGTCGGGTACCGTGCGGACCCGGCCGAGCTGCACGGCGAGCTCGAACTCGCTCCGCCTGAGGCCCAGTTCCCGAGCCGCGCGATGGCGTGTGACCGAGGCGTCCCGAGTGGTGCCGATCCGCTCGCCGACCGCGGTGACCTTGTGCGTAATGGTGTTGCCGGACATCGTTCGTCTCCCCCGTGGAGTGTGTGGCCGGCGCCGTCCGCGCCCGCCGACACAAAAACCGTAGCCGCTGCCACGACATCCGCGGCGAGCCTGTGGAAAACTCTGCGGCCGACCGACGAGGGACCCCGAAAGCGCAGGTCAGAGCTCCGTGGGCGATATCCGTCCCGGCTGCCGTGCATCGACGTCGAGGTGCTCACCCACCCGGTTGACGAGCAGTGTCATCTCGTACGCGATCTGCCCGATGTCCGCCTCCGCACCGCTGAGCACGCACAGGCAACTGCCCGCACCCGCGGCGGTGACGAACAGCACGGCTTCGTCGAACTCGACCATCGTCTGCCGTACCTGGCCGGCGCCGAAGTGACGGCCCGATCCCTTGGCCAGGCTGTGCAGTCCGGACGAGACGGCGGCGAGGTGCTCGGCGTCCTCGCGTCGCAGGCCCGTACTCGCCCCGGTCACCAGTCCGTCGTTGGACAGGACCAACGCGTGCCGTACGTGTTCGACGCGCGCGGTCAGGTCGTCGAGCAACCAGCCGAGCCTTTGGTTCTGCACCATGATCCGGTCTCCCCGTGTCTCCCCGTACGAGTTGCCTCCCCCTGGCCGGGGGACCCGTCCGCCAGCCTTCACCACGCCGGTGCTCCGGGCAAGGAGGATGGGGGCATGGCACAGAAGATGACCGACGAGGAATGGCGGGCGTTCGTCTCCGACGGCACCCGCACCGGAAAGCTCTCGACCGTTCGGGCCGACGGCAGCCCGCATGTGGCACCCATCTGGTTCCTGCTGGACGGGAACGACCTGGTGTTCAACACCGGGAAGGACACCGTGAAGGGGCGCAATCTGATCCGGGACGGCCGCGTCGCGCTGTGCGTGGACGACGACCGGCCGCCCTTCGACTTCGTCGTGCTGCAGGGGCGTGCACGGGTCTCGGAGGACCTCGACGATCTGCGGCACTGGGCCGCCCGCATCGCCGCCCGTTACATGGGTGAGGAACGCGCCGAGGAGTTCGGGGCGCGCAACGGCGTCCCCGGCGAACTCCTCGTCCGTGTCACCGTGGACAAGGTCCTCGCCCAGAAGTCGGTGGCGGACTGAGGACCGTCCCGTCGGTGGGCGCCGCTCCGGTCAGCGGACGGAGTCGAGGAGCCGGGCGGTGTGGATCCGCCCGGCGTACTCGACGAGCCGGACCAGCACGTCCTTGCCCGAGTCGCGATCCCGGGCGTCGCACAGCACCACGGGCGTTCCCTGGTCGAGATCGAGGGCGCGCAGGACGCTGTGCTCGTCGTGGCGGCGTGCTCCCGTGAAGCAGTTCACGGCCACCACGAACGGGATGTGCCGGTGTTCGAAATAGTCCACTGCGGGAAAGCAGTCCGCCAGGCGCCGGGTGTCCGCGAGGACCACGGCGCCGAGCGCGCCCTGCGCCAGCTCGTCCCAGAGGAACCAGAACCGGTCCTGCCCCGGCGTACCGAAGAGGTAGAGGGAGAGACCGGAACGGATGGTGATGCGGCCGAAGTCCATGGCCACGGTCGTGGTCACCTTGCGGTCGACACCGTCGGTGTCGTCCACCAGCCGTCCGGCCTCGCTGAGCAGTTCCTCCGTGCGCAGCGGCCTGATCTCGCTGACCGCGCCCACCAAGGTGGTCTTGCCCACGCCGAACCCTCCGGCGACCAGGATCTTCAACGCCAGCGCGGTCGTGTCGCCGCCCGTGGCGTCGGAGCGTTCGGAGCGTTCGGAGACCATCGATCACTTCTCTCGGTGCGGGTGGCGGGGCACGGGGGTGCCGGTCATGGTCTTTCGGGCTTTCCTACAGTGCGCGCAGTCCGTCGATCACTTCGCGCAGGATCCGTTCGTCGGGCAAGTGCGCCGGCGGCACGGGGCGGCTGACGGTCACGCGTCCCAGTTCCACCAGGTCGCCGAGGAGCACCCGCACGACGCCCACGGGCAGATCGGCGTCGGCGGCGAGTTCGGCGACCGACTGGGTCTCCGTACGGCACAGATCGATCAGCGTGCGGTGTTCGGGTCCGAGCACGGTGTCGTCCATGTCCGGTGCCCCGGCTGCGCGCGTGACGAGGGCGATGAGGTCGAACCGCACTCCCGTGGGGCCGGGCTGGGTGCGGCCACCGGTCATCGCGTAGGGGCGGACGAGGGGTCCGGCCTCGTTGTCGTACCACTGGCTGCCCGGTCCTTCCCGGCCGCCGCCCGTGATGTCGTCAGTCATCCTTGGGCCCCTTCCGGGTCATGCGCCGAAGGGTGTTCGCGCGGCGGCACGTGGCGCGGTGTGCAGGTGCTCGCCGACACGTCTCACCAGCCGTGCCATCTCGTAGGCCACGAGACCGATGTCCGCACTCACGGCGGTGAGGACGGCGAGGCAGGAGCCGTCTCCCGCCGCGGCCACGAACAGGAAACCGTCGTCCATCTCGACCATCGTCCGGTGCACGCCCCCGGCGCCGAAGTGCCGGCCCGCTCCCTTGGCCAGGCTGTGGAAGCCGGAGGCGACGGCCGCGAGGTGCTCGGCGTCCTCACGGCCCAGGTCGTGCGACGCGCCCACGGCGAGGCCGTCGTTCGACAGCACCACGGCGTGCCGCACCTCGTGGACGCGGCCGACAAGGTCGTCCAGGAGCCAGTCGAGTTCACGGGACCGCCGGGCGGTTCCCGTACCGGGATTCTCGATCATGAGGGGTCTCCTTCGGTACGGTCGCCGGGCGGCGGCCGTGACGGTGGCGGGCGACCGGGATCGCGGCCACCGCCGCGCGACCAGCCGTGGCGGTAAGCGGCCATGCGGTTCCGCACGGCCTCGGGGGTGCGTTCCGCGTCCCCCCGCACCCGGCTGGGCCCCGGCGGCCCCGCGGGGCTCCCGTCGCGCAGTTGAGGGGCGAGACTGGCCTGCCGTATCCGGCGGGGAAGGTCGTCGGACTCCTCCGACGGCTGCGCCGGGCGCGAATCGTCGCCCTTCACGGAGGCCCTGGGGCCGTCGGGAACGTCGGAGGATCGGTGCAGTCGCAGGGCGGGCGCTCCCGGAGACCGGCCGGACGGGTTGGTGGGCGTGCCCGTCGCCGCGGCGGATGCCAGTGCCGGCCGGTCGACCGGTGCGGCTACGGGATCCTGCTGCCCGGCTGAATCGGGCACGCGTGCGTACAGGTACTCCTCGGGCCGGGCCGCCTCGTGTGCCGCCGTGGGAGGGGTTGCCGCCGGGTCGTCGTGCAGGAGTGCGGTGGGGAGCAGGACGACCGCGGTGGTGCCCCCGTAGGGGGAGGTCTTCAGGTGCACCCTGATGTCCTGCCGCGCGGCGAGTCGGCTGACGACGAACAGGCCGAGCCGGTCACTGTCGAACAGGTCGAGCGTCTCGGACCGGGTGATGCGGTGGTTGGCCTCGGCGAGGGCGTCCTCGCCCATGCCGAGGCCGCGGTCCTCGACCTCGATCGCATAGCCGTTGCCGACGGGTTCGCCGGTGACCCGCACGCGCGTGTGCGGCGGCGAGAACTGGGCGGCGTTCTCGATGATCTCGGCCAGGAGGTGGGTGACGTCCGCGACGGCGGCACCCTGGACCGACGTCTCGGGGAGCTGCCGTACTTCCACGCGCGCGTAGTCCTCGACTTCGGAGACGGCTGCTCGGACCACGTCGGTCAGGGAGACCGGCATCCGCCAGGCGCGGCCGGGCGCCGCGCCGGAGAGGATGATCAGACTTTCGGCGTGGCGCCGCATGCGGGTGGTGAGGTGGTCGAGCCGGAACAGGTCGCCGAGTTCGTCCGGGTCGTCGGAACGGCGTTCCATGCTGTCCAGGAGGCTCAGTTGACGGTGGACGAGGATCTGACTGCGGCGGGCGAGATTGACGAAGACCCTGGCGATACCGCCGGCGAGTTCGGCACGTTCCACCGCGGCGCGCAGGGCGGCCCGGTGCACGCTGGCCAGGGCCTCGGGGACCTGACCCGCCTCGTCCTCCGCAGGGGGCCGGGGTGGAGCCTCGGAGCGGATGTCTATCTCGTCCCCGGCGCGCAGTCGGCGCATCGCCTCGGGGAGTTTGTGCCGGGCGATCTCCAGTGCGCTGTCGCGCAGGCTCACCAGTTCCACCACCAGGGCGCGGCCGATGCGGACGGAGATGACGAGTGACGCGGCGACGGCGAGGAAGCCGAACAGGACCGCGGCACCGGCCTCGGTGAGCACACCGCGGGTGAACGGGTCGGCCCGGTCGGCGACCGAGCACCCGGCGTCCCGCTCGATCGCCCGCATGCCGTCCCGTACGCGCGCGTACGCCTCGTCCCAGGCGGACCGGGGTGCCGTCGCCTCGATCGGCCGTCCCCGCGCACCGGCGTCGAGCAGTCGGTCCTCCGTGGCGGCCACGGCCAGGTAGGCGACGGAGTCGGCCAGGACCCGCCAGGCCACCCGTTCGTCGCCGCCCAGATCGGCGACGGCGGACTCGGTCAGCGCCCGGCGTGTGTCGACGGCGCCGGTGAACAGACGGAGCCGCGCACCGGCGAGTCCGTCGGACAGGCGGGCACCGGCCAGCAGGGCGTCCTCCTGGGCCAGGGCCTCGCCCGCGCGGGCGAACTCCACCAGCACGCGCGCGTCGGATGCCGGATCGGCGTCCTGGACACCGCTCAGCGCGCCGCCCACGTGGAAGGCCGTCGAGATGGCCGCCGTATAGCGGCGGTAGGCCTCTTGCCAGTCCGCGCGGTCGTCGAGGACGGCGGTGCGCAGCGGCCCCAGTCGTTCGGCGCCGGTGACGACCGACTGGAGCCGCCGGGCCACTGCGGCGGGCAGTTCCTCGCTGTCGGCCACGGTGTGGTGGTCACCGAGCCGCAGCTTTCCCACCGCGCGGTCGGTGCGCGCAGTCAGTTCCCGGAAGTCGGCTCGCGGCACCGACGACGGATCGGTGGCGTGGCGGACGGCTGCGAGCCGCTCCGCCTGGAGCGCGGCGACGGCGGCGCTCACGGGGACCCGTACGCGGGCGTCCACCCGCTGGACCTGCCGCAGCCGGGAGACGTCCTGGGCGGTGGTGACGGTGGCGTACGCCCACAGGGCCAGGAGGGAGACGACGGGCACCATCAGGAGGCAGACGACCCGGGCGCGGACGGTGCGCGGCTGTACGCGCCCGGGCCACCCGCGCGTGGCGGGCGGACCGGCCGTCTCGCCGACGGGCTCCCTCGGCCCCTCGTCGGCGGGTGGGCCGGCGTGCGCGCGACGTCCGCGCACGGAAGGCTGGGACGGCGTCCCGGCGCCCGCTTCGGGGGTGGGACGTGCGGGGGTGGTACGGGGCGGGCGCATGACTTCCTCGCTCGGGACGGGGTCGGTGCGTTGTCGCCGGGTCCTGCTGCCCGGATCCGCCGTCACGGGGCGGCGCTCCCGGCGGGCTGCTGCCGTGCGGAGGCGGACGCCCCGCCTTCCCCGGCCGTCGGCGACAGCGCGACGAAGGCCGACGTCAGGAACAGGTAGGAACCGAGGCCGACGGCGAGGGGGAAGATGAACTGCATCGCCGTGGCCCCGGGCAACGCCTCGCCGGAGGGCGTGACACGCACGCTCACCGCGAACATGCCGGTGTAGTGCATGCTGCTCACCGCCGCCCCCATGATCAGCGAGGCCAGGGTGACCGCGAGGGGCGACTCGGTGTTGAGCGCCGCCCACAGGGCAGCGGTGGCGGCAGCGACGGCGATGAGCACGGAGAGCCCCACGCGTACCGGGTCGTAGCTCACCTCGCCGTGCAGGCGTACGGCCGCCATGCCGAGGTAGTGCATGCTGGCGACACCGAACCCCGTGGTGAGTCCGCCGAGCAGAAGTGCCCGCACCCGGTTGCGGCCGTAGCCGACGGCGAAGACGCCGGCGCAGACGACGAGTACGGCGACGAGCAGACTGACGAGGGTGAGCGGTACGTCGTACCGGATGTCGGTGCCGCTGACCCTGAAGCCGAGCATGGCGACGAAGTGCATCGTCCAGATGCCGGTGCCGATCGCCGAGGCCGCGGTCAGCAGCCAGTTGCGGCGCGTGCGTCCGGTGGCGGCCAGGGCGCGGACGGTGCAGCGCAGTCCGAGGGCTGCGCCGGTACAGGCCATCGCGTACGACAGCGCGGGTGTCAGCCAGCCCAGGGCGGCGTGGTCCAGGTGTCCCATGGCCCCGGGACGCTAGCCCCGAACCGGGCGCACAACGGGTGCGCATTTCGAAAGGTGTTGCTATCTGACCCAGAGGGATGCTGGAACGACCGCATTATGTTCGAACATGTGCGCTGCGGCGTCTTCTGTGCTCTTGGGGAATGATGCGAAGCATGAGCGACGACCACACGCACGTGCAGGAGTTCTTCGGCTCCCGGGCCGCCGACTGGGACCGCCGGTTCCCCGACGACGGCCCGGCCTACGCGGCCGCGGTCGCCGAACTGGGGTTGCGCGAAGGTGATCGGGTCCTGGACGCGGGGTGCGGCACCGGCCGGGCTCTGCCCCCCTTGCGTACGGCCGTGGGGCCGACGGGGCTGGTCGTCGGGGCCGATCTGACACCTGCCATGCTCCAGGCCGCCGTACGGGCAGGCCGGGACCGCGAGGGACGCCTGCTGCTGACCGACGTGGCCGCGCTGCCCCTGCGGTCCGGGACGCTCGACGCGGTGTTCGCGGCGGGCCTCGTCGCGCACTTGCCGGATCCCGGCGGGAATCTGCGGGAGTTGGCGCGGGTCGTGCGCCCGGGTGGTGTGCTGGCGCTGTTCCACCCGATCGGCAGGGCGGCGCTCGCGGCCCGGCAGGGACGGCGGCTCACGCCCGACGACCTGCGTGCCGAGCGCAATCTCCGTCGGCTGCTGGCCGGTTCCGGATGGGACCTGACGGCGTACGTCGACGAAGACGCCCGGTTCCTGGCGCTGGCTACTCGCGCGGACTGATCGGTTCCGCCCGGCGACGGCCGCCGCGAACGCGTCGGGGCGGTCGAACATGACGTTGTGCCCGGCTCCCGGCACCGTCGTCACCCGTACGCCCGCGGCCTCCAGCACCTCCCGGCCCTCCAACTCGCCGCTGAGTGCGCCCTGGAGGTACACACGCTCGACCGGAAGCTCTTCGAGGAGGGTACGCGTCAGAGGGTCCGATCCCCGGCACAGCCCGACGGCGGAGCGGTGCAGGGCACGCGGATCCGTCAGCCGCATCGTCGCCGTCCATTGGGGGCCGACGGCCTCCAGCACGCGCGCGTGGCCGCCGTCGACGAAATCGTCCTCCTTGTAGGAGGCGATGAGGCCGCTGCCCGCGGTCGACGGCGGAGCGGCGTCCAGGTCGGCCTCCGTGAGGACCGGACGGGAGACCAGCTTAGGCCTCCGGTGGGCGAGGACGAGGGCGACGGCACGACCCATGCCGTGGGCGACAAGCTCGGCCGCGGGAAGTCCGCCACCTCCCTCACCAAGGAGGGGCGACAAGAGCTGCGCCGACGGCTCGCCGAGCCCGTTCAGCGCGAGATCACCGACGAGAACCGCTGGTTCGCGGTGCTCGCCTTCCTCCGGCACCTGGACGACGCCGCCGCACAGGCGCCGTGCTGCGCCGCCGCCTCGCCTTCCTGGAGGAGCCCGCGAGCTTCTTCGACGACGGCGACCGGCCCCTGGGCGCCGAGGAGGTGGACGATCTCTTCCGGCGTGGCGTCCTGGTCATCGCCAGGGCCACCCCCTGGCCCGAACTCGGCTGGCTGCGGGAGACGATCGCTTCACTCGGCGGCTGACGAGCCGAGGTGGCGGACCGGACAGCCCCGGACGCCTGGAGTCGGACGGGTACCCAGGTCGGCCAGCCGGTAGCCGTTCGGGTAGCCCTTGACCTGGCGGTTCTGACGGGCGTGGTGCGGGGCGCGCCTCGGCGGCAGCAGACGGACCACGCGTCCCCGCAGCCTGACGGCACGGCGCACGACCGCGCGAGTGGCGGGGCGCGGCGGGGTGTAGCCGAAGGTCCGCAGGAGGGGCTCGTCGAGCAGGGCGAGGGTCCCGGTGCGCAGGAGCGGCGCGAATGGGCGCGGATACCAGGAGGCCATGAGGTCGAGCGTGGCGTCGGAGACGCGGCGCGCGCCCTCGTCCCAGGCGAAGTGGGCCTCCTCGTAGGCGTCGAGGCATGCCTCGAACTCCTCGTAGGAGCCGGGGATGTCCCTGATGCCCATGTGCCGTCCCAGCGTGCGGAAGTGGACGGCGGAGGCGACGGTCTCGTGGCGCGACATCCTGCGCCACCCGTAGGCGTCGATCCAGCGTTTGGGGATGACGACGAACGTGCACAGGACGTACCGCATGTCGTCGTTGGTGATGTCGTAGCTGCGGTGCATCCGGTTGATGCGCCGGATGGCGGTGCGGCCCTGCTCGCTGTCGAAGCCGTGCTCGACCACGGCGTCGAGCAGCAGCGCCGTGTCGTCGTACCGCTTCTGGGGCCGCTCGGCGAACTCCGCCGTCTCGTCGAGCAGCCGGCCGATGCTCGGCACGGCGTAGGTGCGGTAGAGCGCCAGTTCCAAGGCGCGTGCGAAGTCCCAGGGGAACTCGTAGGCCGAGGACAGCCGGTAGATCTCCGAAGCGTCCTCGTAGGGATCCATGCGCCGGATCCGTGCCAGCAGTTCGAACCGTCGCACCCTGACCGCCCCCTTCTGCCGCCGAAGCTTCAACTTTACTTTGCAGAGGAGGAGTTGAAGAGTCAGTCAGAGTGATCGCATGGGGAGGGTGGTCCGCTTGTTCCGCAGGATCCGCGAGGCTTGGGACAGATCCCGCACGGCTCGACGCACGGAGCAGGGCAAGGAGGGGAAGGCGGGAGTCGGGTCCCGCTCGCACAACCTCTTCGAGGCCGCGGCCGCCTACGTCTCGGCGTGTGTGGACGACGATCAGGACGGGATCGACGAGGCGGCGGGCCGCGTGTCGCCGGAAGCCCTGTCGTTCGGTGTCAACGAGCTGGCGTGCCGGACCGTGATCGCCCTCGCGCGGGAACGGGACGAGCGCCCGCGGGACGTGACCCGCGCGCTCCTCGGACTGCCCGCGACCTGAGCACCGGCCCCGGGTACCGAGTGGTCGATTCGCCCCCGTCCAACCGGAAAACTGCAGCTCGGGTGCGTCTGGGAGTCGTGACAAGGGCTTCCCGGGCGCACTAGGGTGCCCGCCATTGGACGAACCGATGGGGAGGCTGTGATGGCCGGGACGGACGAGGACGCCGTCGCCGCCGCGGACGATGCGCTCTATGTGCTCACGGCGGTGCTGCTGATGCCGGCGAAGTTTCCGAGTGTGCTGGGCGACGACTACCCGGAGGCGTGCGCCGCGCTCGGTCTCCCACCGCTGGCCGACGGCTACGGCCTGGTGCTCGGCCAGGACGGTGACGGCGCCCGGTGGACCGTCGTCATCGACGACGTCTCACTGGTCGCGGTCGCCGTGGCGTCCTGGGACTGCGGCATGGAGTACGACCTGTCGCCGGACGAGCGGACGGTCGTCACCGCGCTGCCCGGCTGGCCCCTCGCGGTCGCCGTGGCGGCACCCGGTGTGCCCGTGCCGCACGACCCGGGCCCCGAGTCCACCGACCAGCCCGCACTGTGCCCGCCGGACACCACCGTCTGGGGACCGGCGCAGCGCCGTCTGGGGGCCGACGAGATCGCCCTGCAGTGGGCCCAGTGGCGGGAGCAGATCGACGACGCGGAGTTCCCCGCACCGGGCGGCGGCGCCGGTTCGCAGGACGGCGCCACCGGCGACGGTGGGGAAGCCGGCGCGGGCGCCGGGGCGCACGACGACGGGGGTGCGCCCGCCGACGCCGTGGACGGGGCCGTCGCCACGGACGACCGGAGCGGCGCCAGAACCTTCCAGCACGGGGGTGTCCGGCGGGTCCTCGCGGAGGCCAGCGCCTACATCGACACCCCGCCGCCGCTCGGCCGGGTCCGGTCCTCGTTCGCACCGGGAGACGCGCGGACGCTGCGTGCGGACGGCCCCGGCTGGTCGCTGGTCGCCAGGACCGACGACATCGCCTTCGTCCTGCTCGACGAGGAACCCGGTGAGGTGCTGCCGGTGGGGCGGGGACCGGCGCTGCCCGGACTCCTGGAGGCCCTCGACAAGATGGCCGTACGGCCGAGCTGACCCGTCACAGGAAGGGGGCCCGCCGCTCGGGCCGGGGAAGCACGAGTCCCCGACTGTCTTCAACCTCCATGACCCGCTCTTCGCGCATGTGGCTCCAGCCCATGGAGCGCGGAGCGGCGGACCCGCACGATGGGGCAGCCCTCGGCTCCACTTCCCCGTCGCGCTCGGAGGACCTGATGCGTCTGCCCCGTGGTGTCCCGTTCCTGGCCGCCGTCCTGACCGCCGTCACGCTCAGCGCGCCGTCGCCCTCCGCCGCGGCCGTCGACACCGGAGCGCACTGTGCCCGGAAGGAGCGCGTACGAGTGCCGGGCGCGGCTGTGCAGCGCAGCACCTGTCTGCCCGATCTGACGACCACGGGCCTGGCGGGCACCCCGTACACCGACCTCGCGGACCAGGCCGGGCTGACGGCGAGCGGCACCAGGACGCCTTCCGGGGTTCCGGGTATCCAGGTCGACGGGTACTTCCCGGACTCCTCGCGCTTCAACGCCACGCACGGCTGGCGGCACGACGCCCAGTTCGTCATCCGGCTGCCGGACCGATGGAACGGCGGCCTCGTCGTGACGGGAGCGCCGGGCACCCGCAAGCAGTACGCCACCGACAAGGCCATCTCCGACCGCGTGCTGGCGCAGGGGTACGCGTACGCCGCGACCGACAAGGGCAACAGCGGAACGGACTTCTACCTGGACGGCAAGCGACCGGGAGACGCGGTCGCGGAGTGGAACGCACGGACCACCCAGCTCACCCGGGCCGCCCGGCAGGCCGCCGCCCGTCGGTACGGGCACGCCCCGCGGCACACGTACATCGCCGGCATCTCCAACGGCGGCTACCTCACCCGCTGGCAGTTGGAGAACCACCCCGAACTATATGACGGCGGCGTCGACTGGGAGGGGGCGCTGTGGACCGAGGACGGAACCGGACTGCTCACCTCGCTCCCGGCGACGGTGGCCCGGTCACTGGGCACCGCCGGGGACGAGGACCTGTACGCGGTCGGGTTCGCGCGCGGTTCGGAGTTTCTGTGGCCGTATCACGAGAGGGCCTACTGGGGGGTGACGCAGAAGATATACCGTGCCGAGTTCGACCCGGCCTACGACCCGCACTGTCCCGGGCCCACCGCCGGGTCCTCCCCCGAGGAGATCCTGGCGCCGTGCCCGTCCGACGCGACGTACGACTACGCGGCACGCCCTGCCTCCGTCCACCGCGCGGTGGCTCGGGTGGCACTGACCGGACGCATCGGGAAGCCGTTGATCACGCTGCACGGCGATCTGGACACGCTGCTGCCCAAGGCCGCCGACTCCGACGTGTACGCACGGATGATCGACGCGAGCGGGCGCGGCCGACTGCACCGCTACTACACGATCCGGGGCGGAACCCACGTCGATGGGCTGTACGACACGTATCCCGACAGGCTGCGGCCGATCCTGCCCTGTTTCCGGTCCGCGTTCGACGTACTGACCGGATGGGTGGAGCGGGGCACCCCGCCGCCGGCGGATCACACGGTCGGTGAGCCCTCGGACGGAGACGTGCTCGACTCCTGCGCCCTGGCGGAGCAGGCCACATCGCTGGGTTAGCGCCTCAACGGCCTATCTCCCTGCGTGAGACACGGCGCAGCCTGCGCCGCTGCGAGGGATCGAGCGCGAGGTAGGCGGCGGCCGGGACGCCCAGAACTATCAGCAGGGCGGCCCACCAGGGGAGCCAGATCAGCAGGATGAGTCCGGCCGCCACACCCCCCGCTGCGACCTTGGCGTTCTTCGACATGATGTCGCCTCCTTCGCGGCCACAGCCGCTCTCTGTACGGAAAACGGGCCCGCGCTCCCGGCGGTTCCGCCGCGTGACCCTGAGAACACCCTGAGGACCGACCCTTAGGCACCCCCGAGAGCTCGTCGGCGGCCGAGCCCGGAGAGACGCCGGGAGACACCTCCCCCAGTCGGAAGACATCTCCCCACCTGAACAGTGACCAATGCCACAATCCAAGCGCAGCTCATAGCTTCGATGATCACATATACTCGGCCGCCGCATCCGGGCTAGTCAAACTTGAGGAAAACGTCATCGCTGCGCAGAACGCTCTTCCGACCCCCTCCGAGATCTCCGCACTCGTCGACTGCTGCGCCGTCTTCCTGCCCGGCGATCCAGCCCGCACCGGCACCGTCGCCTTCTGGCGGCCCGACGGCGACGCACCCGGCATCGTCCCGGCGGGGAGGGCGGGAAACCTGACCGTCGTACTGCCCGACGACGACGGCGTGGAGGCGGTGAGCGTGCCGGCCGTGCTGCTCCCGGTACGGGCCGCCCTTCCGGTGCTCACACGCGCGCGTGCCCGCGTGGACGGACATCGGGCGTCGGTGTTCTGGGGAGCGGTCGCCGTCGAGGCCCTGCACCTGGTGGCGCGCGGGCTGCTGCTGCCCGGTCTGTCCGCGACCGAGCACGACGCCTGGCGCGTGGGTCCGCTGGACGCGGAGCGGATCGAGCGGGTCCGCCATCTCGCCGCCGCCATGCCGCCCGAGGCGCACGCGGTCCCCCTCGACGACACCGGTCCCCTGCGCCTGCCCGACCCGGAACGCCTGGTGCGCTCCTTCCTGGACGCGGTCGCGGACACACTGCCCCGCTCCCCCGCAGCCGAACTCCTGACGGCCGGGCCCGCCTACGCCGCGCGGGAGCCCCGGTTGTCGCCCGAGCTGCGCGCATGGACCCTGGACGTCGCCGCGGGCCACGACACGGGCGTACGGCTGTCCCTGCGTATCGAGGTGCGGGGGCTGTCGGCCGCGACTCCCCGGGACGCCCGGCCGACGTTCCGGGCGGTGCCCCAGGTGCACAGCGTCAGTGATCCCGCGCTCGTCGCGGACACCGCGGAGGTGTGGGCCGGCACTGCGGGCGCCGCGTTCGGCACGCGCGCGCGGATGGACGCCCTGCTCGCCCTGCGCCGGGCGGCCCGGGCCTGGCCCTCGCTCACGCCCCTGCTGTCGGCGGCCGTACCGGACGCGGTCGAGCTCACCGACGACGAGGTCGCCGAGCTGCTCGGAGCCGGCTCCCGAGCGCTGACCGGCGCCGGCGTCGACGTGCACTGGCCGCGGGAACTGGCCCGCGACCTGACCGAACGCGCCGAGGTGGGACCCCCCGACGGCGATCCGGAGCCGCGTACGACTCCGTCCGGCGCCGGGACGTCGTTCCTGTCCGCCGACGCACTGCTCGCCTTCAGCTGGACGTTCGCCCTCGGCGGCGAGGGCCTCACGCGGGAGGAGCTGGACCTGCTCGCCGAGGCCAACCGCCCCCTCGTGCGCCTGCGCGACCGGTGGGTGCTCGTCGACCCCGACCAGGCCCACCGCGCCCGTGCCCGGCAGGACCGCAAGGTCACGCCGGTCGACGCGCTCGCCGCTGCCCTGACGGGCTCGACGGAGGTCGACGGACACCGTGTGGAGGTACGTCCCACGGGTTGGCTGGCGACCCTGCGCGAGCGCCTCGCCGACCCCGGGGCGCAGAAGGCCGTGGCGCAGCCCGCCGCCCTGGAGGCCACGCTGCGCGACTACCAGCGCCGCGGCCTCGACTGGCTGGTCCACATGACGTCGTTGGGCCTCGGCTGCTGTCTCGCCGACGACATGGGGCTCGGGAAGACCGTCACTCTGATCGCCCTGCATCTGCACCGGCAGTCGGACGCGGACGCCGCCGGTCCCACCCTGGTGGTGTGCCCCACCTCCCTGATGGGCAACTGGCAGCGGGAGGTCGAGCGGTTCGCGCCCGGCACGCCCGTACGCCGCTTCCACGGCACCCGCCGCGACCTCGACGACCTCGCGGACGGCGAGTTCGTGCTGACCACCTACGGCACCATGCGCCTGGACACCGACCGGCTCGCCGCCGTGTCGTGGGGCATGGTCGTGGCGGACGAGGCGCAGCACGTGAAGAACCCGTACTCCGAGACCGCCCGGCGACTGCGCTCCATCGGTGCCCGCGCGCGCGTGGCGCTCACCGGCACCCCTGTGGAGAACAACCTCTCGGAACTGTGGGCCATCCTCGACTGGGCCACACCCGGGCTGCTGGGCCGGCTCGGCAGCTTCCGCCGGCACTACGCCCAGGCCGTCGAGGACGGCCCGGCACTACGCCCAGGCCGTCGAGGACGGACAGGACCCGGCGGCGTCGGAGCGACTGGCCCGGCTCGTCAGGCCCTTCCTGCTGCGGCGCCGCAAGTCGGACCCCGGGATCGCGCCGGAGCTGCCGCCGAAGACCGAGACGGACCACCCCGTGTCGCTGACGGCGGAACAGGCGGGCCTGTACGAGGCGGTGGTGCGCGAGGCGCTCGCGGAGATCGCCGGGGCCGACCACATGGCGCGGCGCGGCCTGATCGTGAAGCTTCTGACGAGCCTCAAGCAGATCTGCAACCACCCGGCGCAGTTCCTCAAGGAGGACCGGCCGAAGATCACCGGTCGCTCCGGGAAGCTGGAGCTGCTGGACGAGCTGCTCGACACGATCCTCGCCGAGGAGGCGAGCGTGCTGGTCTTCACGCAGTACGTGCAGATGGCGCGGCTGATCGAGCAGCACCTGGCCGCGCGCGGCGTGTCGTCGATGTTCCTGCACGGCGGCACGTCCGTCACCGCCCGGGAGTCACTGGTGCGGCGGTTCCAGGACGGAGAGGTCCCGGTCTTCCTGCTGTCGCTGAAGGCGGCGGGCACGGGACTGAACCTCACGCGCGCGGAGCACGTCGTGCACTACGACCGCTGGTGGAACCCGGCCGTCGAGGCACAGGCCACGGACCGTGCGTACCGCATCGGACAGACCCGCCCCGTGCAGGTGCACCGGCTGATCGCGGAGGGAACCATAGAGGACCGCATCGCCGCCCTGCTGAACCGCAAGAGGGAACTCGCCGACGCCGTTCTGGGCTCGGGCGACGCGGCGCTCACGGAACTGACGGACGCGGAACTGGCCGACCTGGTCGAGCTGCGAGGGGGTACGCGATGACTCGGTACGACAACGACGCGGAACGGACGTTCGTCGCGCTGCCACCCGCCCAGGGACGGGGCTTCGCGCAGACCTGGTGGGGCCGCGCCTGGCTGCGGGCTCTGGAGGACGCGGCGATGGACGCTGCGCAGGTGAAGACGGGCCGCAGGCTCGCGCGCGCGGGGGCGGTCGGCGCGGTGTCGGTGCGGCCGGGGCGCATCACCGCGGTCGTCCAGGACCGGGACCGAACGGCACACCGGGCCGACGTCCTGCTGGAGCAGCTCTCCGCCGCCCAGTGGGACCGCTTCGTCGACATGGCGATCGAGCGGTCGGGACATGTCGCGGCGCTGCTGGACCGCGACATGCCGCCGCACCTCGTGGAGGACGCGGCGGCCGCCGGCATCGACCTGCTGCCGGGCATGGGCGACCTGGAACCGGAGTGCGACTGCGGTGCCTGGGACCACTGCGGTCACACCGCGGCGCTCTGCTACCAGGTGGCCAGGCTGCTGGACCAGGATCCCTTCGTCCTGTTGCTGATGCGGGGCCGCGCGGAGAGCGCCGTACTGGATGCCCTCCAGGCACACGGCACCGCGCGCGCGGAGGAGGTCTCTTCCCGGCCGCGGCCGGAGGGTGTGGACGCCGCCGAGGCGTACGCGGCTGGACAGGTGCTGCCTCCGCTGCCCGCCCCGCCCGGCCTCGGGGACGGTCCGGGTGTACCGCCGTCCCTGGACACGGAGACGGCCTCCCCGCCGGGCGTCGACCCGTCCGAGCTGTTCTTCCTGGCCTCCCGGACGGCGGCGGAGGCCCACCGCCTGCTGTCCGAGGCGCTGCGCGCCGGACACGACCGGCGGGCCGTGGCCCCGGAGCCGACCGTGGCGCAGGATGCGGTGCGCCTGGCCGCGGGAGATCCCGGACCGGAGGCGCTGGAGCGCCTCGGTGAGGGTTCGGGGCGCTCGCGGGAGGCGATGGCCGAGGCCGTGCGCGCGTGGCGGCTCGGAGGTGGCGCCGCCCTTTCCGTGCTCGAGGAGGAGTGGACGGTGGAGGGCGACACGCTCGCCCGCGCGCGTGCGGTACTGGATTCTGCCTGGGAGGAGCACGAGCGGCCGACGTTGCAGGCCCGGGCCAACCGGTGGACCGTCGTCGGCGCACCGCATCAGCTACGCCTGGACCGCGAGGGGCGTTGGTGGCCGTACCGCAGGGAGGACGGCCGGTGGCTCCCCGTGGGCGGCGCCGGCCAGGATCCGGCGACGGCCTTGGCCACGGCTGCCCTCGCGTCGGGGGACGAGCCCTGACACCGCGGCCGGCCCTCCGCTGCCTGGCCTGACGTGAGCTGGGCCGGCCTGCCTAGGTACTGCTTCCTTCGCCGTCCCGTCCCGGCGCGCGGGGTTTCGGGCTTGACTGCCCGTACGGGCTCCGGCCCCGTCCGCGAGGGAGGGGGCCGGAGCCCGTACACGGGGGCCGAACCGGTCAGCGGGCGCCCAGGAGGTGGTCCATGGCGAGCTGGTCGAGGTGCTCGAAGGCCATGCCGCGCGCGGCGGCCGCGTCCACGTCGAAGGTGTCGTAGGCGCTCCGGTCGGCCAGCAGGGCGGCGAGCCCGTCCTCGGCGGTCGGGCGGGCCAGCTCGTCCAGACGGGCCGCGGCCAGCGCCTCCTGGACCTGCGGATCGGCACGGAAGGCCGCGGCCCGGTCCTTGAGGATCAGGTAGTTGCGCATGCAGCCGGCCGCCGACGCCCACACGCCGTCGAAGTCCTCGGTCCGCGGCGGCTTGAAGTCGAAGTGCCGGGGACCCGCGTAGCCGGCCCGCTCCAGCAGGTCGACGAGCCAGAAGGCGGACCGCAGATCGCCCGCGCCGAACCGCAGGTCCTGGTCGTACTTGATGCCCGACTGGCCGTTGAGGTCGATGTGGAAGAGCTTGCCCGCCCACAGCGCCTGGGCGATCCCGTGGGGGAAGTTCAGACCGGCCATCTGCTCGTGGCCGACCTCCGGGTTCACACCGTACAGCTCCGGGCGCTCGAGGCGCTCGATGAAGGCCAGGGCGTGTCCCACCGTCGGGAGCAGGATGTCACCACGCGGCTCGTTCGGCTTGGGCTCGATCGCGAACTTGAGGTCGTAGCCCTGCTCGGTGACGTACTCGCCCAGCAGGTCGAACGCCTCCTTCATCCGGTCCAGGGCGTCCCGCACGTCCTTGGCCGCACCGGACTCCGCGCCCTCACGGCCGCCCCAGGCCACGTAGACGCTCGCGCCCAGCTCGACCGCGAGGTCGATGTTGCGGATCGTCTTGCGCAGCGCGTAGCGGCGCACGTCGCGGTCGTTGGCCGTGAAGGCGCCGTCCTTGAACACCGGGTGGGTGAACAGGTTCGTCGTCGCCATCGGCACCTTCATGCCGGTCGCGTCCAGCGCCTGCCGGAACCGCTTGATGTGCGACTCCCGCTCGGTGTCGCTCGACCCGAACGGGATCAGGTCGTCGTCGTGGAACGTGACGCCGTACGCGCCCAGCTCCGACAGACGCCGCACGGACTCCGCCGGGTCCAGGGCGGCCCGGGTGGCGTCGCCGAACGGGTCACGGCCCTGCCAGCCGACCGTCCACAAACCGAACGTGAACCTGTCCTCGGGAGTGGGCTGGTAGTTCATTCCGCGGCTCCTCACGTGCTGCCGATCAATCGCTGCCGACTATTTCGTCATGGCGCTTTACAAATTAGTATGCACACACGGTTCTGGGAAGGGACAAGGTGTCCCCGAAGGAGTGAAGGCCGGGTCGCAGCACCCGCGGAAGAGGGAGAAACCCGATGTCAGCAGCCGAGGGTCCGCTCGTCGTCGGCGTGGACACGTCCACCCAGTCCACCAAGGCACTGGTCGTCGACACGGCCACCGGCCGGGTCGTCGCGAGCGGTCAGGCGCCCCACACCGTCTCCTCCGGGACCGGCCGTGAGAGCGATCCCCGCCAGTGGTGGGACGCGCTGGGCGAGGCCCTGGCCCAGTGCGGCGACGCCGCCCGCGAGGCTGCCGCGGTCTCCATCGGCGGGCAGCAGCACGGTCTGGTCACGCTGGACGCGCAGGGCGAGCCGGTACGCCCCGCCCTCCTGTGGAACGACGTGCGTTCGGCTCCGCAGGCCCGCCGCCTGATCGACGAGCTGGGCGGGCCCAAGGCCTGGGCGGAGCGCACCGGGAGTGTCCCCAGCGCCTCCTTCACGGTCACCAAGTGGGCTTGGCTCGCCGAGCAGGAGCCGGACGCGGCCCGCGCGGTGAAGGCCGTACGGCTCCCCCACGACTACCTCACCGAGCGTCTCACCGGCGAGGGCACCACCGATCGCGGCGACGCGTCCGGCACCGGCTGGTGGGCGTCGGGCATCGAGGCGTACGACGAGGGCATCCTCGCGCGCGTGGGGCTCGATCCGGCGTTGCTGCCCCGGGTGGTCCGGCCCGGCGAGGTGGCCGGCACGGTACGCGACGGTCACGGCCTGCCGTTCTCGAAGGGCACCCTGGTCGCCGCCGGCACCGGCGACAACGCGGCCGCCGCGCTCGGCCTCGGGCTGCGCCCCGGCGTCCCGGTGATGAGCCTCGGCACGTCGGGCACGGTGTACGCCGTGTCGCAGCACCGGCCCGCCGACCCGACCGGCACGGTGGCGGGCTTCGCCGACGCGCGCGGCGACTGGCTGCCGCTGGCCTGCACCCTGAACTGCACGCTCGCCGTCGACCGGGTCGCGTCCCTGCTGGGCCTCGACCGGGAAGCCGTCGAGCCGGGCACCGAGGCCACGCTCCTGCCCTTCCTGGACGGCGAGCGCACGCCGAACCTCCCGCACTCCTCCGGCCTCCTGTACGGGCTGCGGCACGACACGACCGCGGGCCAGCTGCTCCAGGCCGCGTACGACGGTGCCGTCCACTCGCTGCTCGGCGCGCTCGACCTCGTCCTGGACGCCGACGCGGACCCGTCCGCGCCACTGCTGCTGATCGGCGGCGGCGCCCGGGGTGCGGCCTGGCAGCAGACGGTGCGGCGCCTGTCGGGACGCCCGGTCCAGATCCCGGAGGCCAAGGAGCTGGTGGCGCTCGGCGCCGCGGCACAGGCGGCCGGCCTGCTGACCGGCGAGGACGCGGCCGCCGTCGCCCGGCGCTGGAACACGGCCGCCGGACCGGTACTGGACGCCGTGGAACGGGACCAGGAGACGCTGAACAGGATCACCGGGGTACTCTCCGACGCGGCACCGCTGCTGGAACGGGACGCGGCTTCCAACTGAGGACGCGCTCGCGCGGGCGAGGCCACCGGCGGACGCTCCGCGAACGGTTGCGGGGCGCGCCCCGGCGCCACGGAACCGCTACGCGGCGGAGGCACTCCGCCCGGCGTGTCCCCGCGTCGGACGGCACACGCGTGCACCCCGGTCCGGTCGCCGGCCGGTGACCGGACCGAGAGACGACAGAACAAGGACTGACGGAGGCATGACCGCACCGCCGCACGAAGCCCACCCGGCCCGTCCCGGGCGCGCGCTGCCGGACACCCAGCAGGGAATGCGCCGCCGCAATCTCGCGCGGGTGATGCACACCGTCAGCGCCGAGGGCCCGCTGTCCCGGGCCGCGGTCGCCTCACGGATCGGGCTGACGCGTGCGGCGGTGTCGACCCTCGTGGACGAACTCGTCCGCTCGGGCCTGCTGGAGGAGCTGGGGCCCGAGCGCCCCGGCCGCGTCGGCCGGCCCGGGTCCGCGCTCGCCGTCAGCGCGCAGGGCCCGGCCGGCATCGGGGCGGAGGTCGGCGTCGACCATCTCGCGGTCTGCGCGGTCGACCTGTGCGGCCGGGTACGCGCGCGTGCGGTGCGGTACGGCAGCAATCGAGGCCGTTCTCCGGAGCCGGTGCTCGCACAGCTCACCGGCCTGGTGCGGCAGGTCGTGTCGGAAGCGGAGGCGGAGGGACTGTGGCCGGCCGGACTCGCGGTGGCCGTGCCGGGTCTCGTGGCCCGGGACGGCCGGACCGTGGTACGCGCCCCGAACCTGGACTGGCGCGACGCGGACCTCGGGGCGCTGCTGCCCGCGGACCTGCCGCCGACGGTGGACAACGAGGCCAATTTCGGCGCGCTCGCCGAACTCTGGCTCGGCGACGGCACTCCGCGGGACTTCCTGCACGTCTCGGCGGAGATCGGCATCGGTGCGGCCGTGGTGTTCGACGGCCGGCTGCTGCGCGGTACCCGCGGGTTCGCCGGTGAGCTGGGGCATGTGCCGGTCCATCCCGACGGCCCCGAGTGCGCCTGCGGCGGGCGGGGGTGCCTGGAGCAGTACGCCGGTGAGGAGGCAGTACTGCGCGCGGCGGGCGTGGAGCCCGGCGAAGACCGGGTCGGACTGCTCTCCGGACGTGCCGCGGAGGGCGACGAGGACGTACGGCGTGCCCTGCGCGAGGCGGGCACGGCTCTCGGCATCGCCCTGACCGGGGCGGTGAACCTTTTGGACCCCGAGGGCGTGGTGCTGGGCGGTGCCCTGGCCGGTCTCGCACCCTGGCTGCTGCCGTCGCTGCGTGACGAGCTGGCCCGGCGCACGGCCGGCCCCGCCTGCCCGGTCGCGGTCTCGGAGCTTGGTCCGCAGGGACCACTGCTCGGCGCCGCGCACTTCGTGGTGCGGGCTGTCCTGGACGACCCGGGCGCGGTGGCGGAGCGGGCCTGAGCTGCCCGGCAGAGGTGCGTCGGCGACCTGACCCGCCAGTTCCGTTCACTCGATCGAGTGAGCGCTGTGTCCACAAGGCGGTGGCTGTCCACGGAACGGCGCGGCGCTCTACTGCGCAACCCCCGGCCCCCGTACGGTGATTCACGCGGACGCACCTCGCCCCCGGGGCGGGCGGACGTCCGCGTCGTCGTTCTGCTCCGCGGTTCACGTCGGGCCGTCATGTCGGTCCGTATGTCGCTCCGTCATGTCGGTCCGGCACGTCGGTCCGGCACGTCGGTCCGGCATGTCGGACGGCCGAGCAGTCACCCCCCACCGGGCCCAGGGCCCCCTCCGACGAAAGGGCAATCCCATGAAAAAGGGCAATCCCGCGGAAAGGGATAGGACAGCACCCGCTCCGACCAGGCGGCGGCTCCTCAAGGGCGCCGCGCTGGCCACCGTCCCGTACACCTTGCTCTCCGGCACGCGGGCCACCGCACGGGCCCGTGCCGTCGACTATCCCGCCGCGGAGTGGCTGCCGGCGAACACGTCCAACTACAGCCGGTCGAGCCGCCCCACCACCTACCCCGTCGACTACGTGATCGTCCACGTCACGCAGGAGACTTATGCCGACACCCTGTCCATCTTCCGCGACCCCGAGAAGCAGGTGTCCGCGCACTACGTCGTCCGGTCCTCCGACGGGCACGTCGCGCAGTGTGTCCGGGAGGCGGACATCGCGTGGCACGCGGGGAACTGGGACTACAACACCCGCAGCATCGGGATCGAACACGAGGGATGGGTGGACCGGCCCGAGTACTTCACCGACGCGCTGTACGAGCAGTCGGCCCGGCTCACCGCGGCGATCTGCACCACCTACGGGATTCCCATGGACCGCACGCACATCATCGCGCATCACGAGGTGCCCGGCAGCGATCACACGGACCCGGGACCCTTCTGGGACTGGACCCGCTACATCAGACTGGTCAACTTCGTCTGACCCCTCGCCTGTCCCCCGTCCGGCACTCGTCCGGCACTCGTCCAGTCCTCGTCCGGCCTCGCCACCGGTCCATTCGGAACACCACATTCGGGTGTCCGGCTGGTCGAAGAGGTTGTCCGCGCGTATCAGCGGAGTCACGATGTCCCACACCGCAACACCGTCCGGGGAGGCCGAGTTGACTGATTCATGGCTGGCTCTGGAACCGGGTGCCGACCCCGCCGAGCGCGCGCGGACACTGCGCCGGGCCCATGAGACCTTCACCGAGGCGGGGACGGTGCCGCGGCCCGTGCGCGCCGTGGTGGCGGAGTCGTGGCGACGGTCGGTCCGGGCGGGTGTCGGCCCGGACGGCAGCGCGAGCGTGGAGCTGATGGACGGCGATCTCGGCGCGTACCGGGCGGAACACCCGCTGTCGCGGGTGATGCCGCTGGTCCGGGAGCTGCTGGGAACGTTCGCCTCCGACGGTGAACATCTGCTCGCGGTGTGCGACGCGCACGGCAGGCTGCTGTGGGTCGAGGGACATCCGGTCACCCGACGCCGGGCCGGACGGATGAACTTCGTGCCCGGGGCCCGCTGGTCGGAGTCCGCCGTCGGGACGAACGCGCCGGGCACGGCGGTGGCCGTCGGCCGTCCGGTGCAGGTCTTCGCGGCCGAGCACTTCATACGGCAGGTCCAGCCCTGGACCTGCGCCGCCGCTCCGGTGCACGATCCCCGCACCGGGCGGGTGCTCGGCGCCGTGGACATCACGGGCGGGGACGGTCTGGCACATCCGCACAGCCTGGGTTTCGTACAGGCCGTGGCGCGTGCCGCGGAGTCGCAGCTGGCGCTGCTCGCCCCTGAGCGGCCTGGGCTCGACGCGGCCGAGCTGACCGCCCTGGGCCGTGACGAGGCACTGCTGAGCGCGGACGGTCGCAGGGTCCGGCTGAGCCGGCGGCACAGCGAGATCGTCGTGCTGCTGGCCCACCACCCCGAGGGTCTGACGGGCGACGAGTTGCTCTGCGCACTGTACGAGGACGAGACGGTGCCGCCGGTGACGCTCCGGGCGGAACTGGCGCGCCTGCGCGGCATCCTGGGGCCCGGCCGGCTGGCCTCCCGGCCGTACCGGCTCACGATGCCCGTGGACTCCGACGCGGGCGTCGTCGAACGTCGGCTGCGGGCCGGGGCGGTGACGGCGGCGGCGACGAGGTACGCGGGTCCGCTGCTGCCCGGCTCCCAGGCCCCGGCGGTCGTTCGGCTCAGGCGCCGGCTCGCCGACGGTCTGCGGGCAGCGCTGATCACCTGCGGCGATCCCGATCTGCTGGCCGACTGGGCCCACGCTCCGTGGGGAGAGGACGATCTCGACGTGTGGCGCGCCCTCGCCGCGGTCCGGCCCACGGCGGCGACACGCTCCCGCCTCGTGGCGTTGGAGTCCGAGCTGACGGCGCCGAACGCGGGTTGAGTGCCCGGCGGTGAGCGGCCCTGTGGGAGACCGTTCACCGGCGGACGGCACACGCAACCTCTCTGCAACGTCCCGCTTCCTAGCCTCACGCGCAGAGCTGTCCAACGGCGGGCAGCGCTCGATGAGGGAGGCACAGAGGATGACCCGTTACGCGGCACCCGGCACCGAGGGCGCGATCGTCTCCTATCAGTCGCGCTACGACCACTTCATCGGCGGTGAGTACGTACCGCCGGCGCGCGGGCAGTACTTCGAGAACCCGTCCCCGGTGAACGGTCTGCCGTTCACCGAGATCGCGTGCGGCACGGCGGACGACGTGGAGCTGGCGCTCGATGCCGCGCACGAGGCCGCGCCGGGCTGGGGCCGTACCTCGGTGACCGAGCGTTCCGGCATCCTGTTGAAGATCGCCGACCGCATGGAGGCGAACCTGGAGCGCCTGGCGGTCGCCGAGAGCTGGGAGAACGGCAAGCCGGTGCGTGAGACGCTGGCGGCCGACATCCCGCTCGCCATCGACCACTTCCGCTACTTCGCGGGCGCGGTCCGCGCCCAGGAGGGCTCGCTGGGCGAAGTCGACGACGACACCGTGGCGTACCACTTCCACGAGCCGCTGGGAGTCGTCGCGCAGATCATCCCGTGGAACTTCCCGATCCTGATGGCGGCCTGGAAGCTCGCCCCTGCCCTGGCCGCCGGAAACGCGGTGGTCCTGAAGCCCGCGGAGCAGACCCCGGCCTCGATCCACTACTGGCTGAGCCTGGTGGCGGACCTGCTGCCGCCCGGTGTCCTGAACGTCGTCAACGGTTTCGGCGTGGAGGCGGGCAAACCCCTGGCGTCGAGCCCTCGGGTGGCGAAGGTGGCGTTCACCGGCGAGACCACCACGGGGCGGCTGATCATGCAGTACGCCTCGGAGAACATCAAACCGGTCACGCTGGAGCTGGGCGGCAAGTCGCCGAACATCTTCTTCGACGACGTCTGGGCGCGGGACGACGACTTCCGCGACAAGGCACTCGAGGGTTTCACCATGTTCGCGCTCAACCAGGGCGAGGTCTGCACCTGTCCGTCCCGGGCGCTCGTCCAGCGCGGCAGCTACGCCGAGTTCATGGAGGCCGCCGTCGCCCGCACTGAGCTGATCAAGCCGGGCCACCCCCTCGACACCGACACGATGATCGGCGCGCAGGCCTCCAACGACCAGTTGGAGAAGATCCTCTCCTACCTGGACATCGGCCGCCAGGAGGGTGCCAAGGTACTCACCGGCGGTGAGCGGATCCAGCACGACGGCGAGTTGAAGGGCGGCTACTACGTCCAGCCGACGATCTTCGAGGGCCACAACCGCATGCGGATCTTCCAGGAGGAGATCTTCGGCCCGGTCGTGTCGGTGACGTCCTTCGACGACTTCGACGACGCGATCAAGACCGCCAACGACACCCTGTACGGCCTCGGCGCCGGTGTGTGGACCCGCGACATGAACACCGCCTACCGCGCCGGCCGCGCGATCCAAGCCGGACGCGTGTGGACGAACTGCTACCACGCGTACCCGGCGCATGCCGCCTTCGGCGGCTACAAGCAGTCGGGCATCGGCCGGGAGAACCACAAGATGATGCTGGAGCACTACCAGCAGACGAAGAACCTGCTGGTGTCGTACTCCCCGAAGAAGCTGGGCTTCTTCTAGACGCCAGACACCAGAGGCGAGACGCGGGAGCGGGGCGCGTGCTGGGGCGGCTGCCCCAGCACGCGCCCCTGCCGACAGTTTTCTCTTCTTTCGGTTCTCCCTGACGGATGCCACTCTCGGGTGAGGAGCGGCAGGCCCGCCGCCGCGGGAATCATCGCCTGCTTGACCCTCGACCTGGTCAAGGGATCAGAGTCCGGGACGTGGAGAGCGAAATGCGCAGCATCGGGGAGATGGCCCGCGACAGCGGCCTGGGTGTGAGTGCCCTGCGGTTCTACGACCGTGCCGGTCTACTGATCCCCGCCCGGGTCGATCCGGGCACTGGCTACCGCTGGTACGCCGCCGAGCAGCTCGACGAGGCCAGACTGCTGGTCCGGCTGCGGCGGGCCGCCATGCCCTTGGCGGACATCCGGCTGGTGCTGGCCGGCTGGTCCGGCGCGGACACGGACCTGGTGCGAAGGCTTCTCGAAGCACATCTGCGCCGTCTCGAACAGGGACTGACCGAGGCCCGCAGCGAGTTCTCCACGCTCCGAGCGCTACTCGATCACCGGGAGAATCCCATGACCGCCTCGCCGCCCACCCGCACCGTCCGCCTGTCCCTTCCCGCCTCCGCACTGGCGCCCGCGCTCGACGCGGTCCGGTTCGCCGTCGGCGAGGACCCTGAGCTGCCGATGCTCGGCGGGGTCCTGTTCGACGTCGAGGGCGACGTGCTCCACGTCGTGGCCACCGACCGGTACCGGTTGGCCGTCGCGCGCACGGACGCCGTCGGACACGCGGGTTCGCGCGAACACGTCGTCGTGCCGGCGCCGCTCGTCGACGCGATGCGCGCGCTGCTGGCCGACGGCGGGGCCGCCCACTTCGCCGTGGAAGGTGACCGGGTGACGCTGGAGGCTGGTGAGCGCGAGGCGTCGGGGCGGTGCCTGGCCCACGAATTCCCCGACTACCGCCGTCTCGTGCAACTGCCGCCCGGGCGACGGTTCGTCGTCGACGTGCCCGCGTTCCGGCAGGCGCTGGAGGCCGGTCCCGTCCGGGTGGCCGAGGAGCGCGAGCCCGGCCGGCCCGCTCGTGACGTCAGCGTGCTGACGACGGTCGACGACGGCAGGGTGATCGTCTGCGGGGACGACGAGGGAAACGGGGACGGAAACCGGGCCGGCGACAGGGCCCGCGACGGAGGCTGCGACAGTAACCGGATCGGTGTCGGCCGGGGGTTCCTGCTGGACGCGCTGGACGCCGCGGGCCGGGACCGGCTCGTGCTGGAGTTCGGCGCCTCCCCCACGGCGCCGCTGGCGATCCGGCGTACGGACGACGAGGGGACGTTCTCGCTGCTGATGCCGGTTCGCCTGGACGACTGACGGGCCCGGCGGACCTCCCCGCGGCCCTTCCTCCCCGCTCGGACGCCTGCGCCCACGGCGTTGTCAGTGGGCTCGCCTACAGTCGTCAGCACGTGATCACTGCGGTGCGGGGAGGCACTGATGGGGTGGGTGACGGCCGGGGACTACGAGGTTGCCCTGGACGAGGGGAAGGTGGTCTGCCGCAACGCCGCCGGACGGCGGTTGAAGTCGGTGCCTGCCAAGCTGGCGGACGATCCCGCGGTGGTCGGGCTGAGGCAGCTCGTCGAGTGGCTCGATCGGCACGAACGCCAGTGTCTGACCGACGTGGAGCGGTGGATGGTGCGGTCGCTGCCCGTGCCGCTCGCCGTGCTCACCCGGGTGTGGTCCGACCCGGCCTGGCGGTCCGCCCTGCGTGACCTCGTGGTCACCGGTGCCGACGGCGAGGTCGCGGGCTTCCTGCGGGACGCCGACCCCGAGCGCGGCCTCGGCCTCGTCGACCTCGACGGTGACACGGTGCGCATCGCTCCCGACCTCGTTCGTCTCCCGCATCCCGTGCTCCTCGAAGACCTCGAGGAGCTGCGGGAGTTCGCCGTCGAGCTCGGTGTCGAGCAGCGGGCTCAGCAGCTCTTCCGCGAGGTGTGGCACCGCCCCGCCGCGTTCGACGCCGAGGCCACCTCCGTCGAGGAGTTCGCGGGCGGCGCCTTCAAGGAGCTCCGTTTCCTGCACGGCCGGGTCACCCAGCTCGGACACCGGGTACGCGGCGGCTACGCGGTCTGCTCCGTCTGGGAGGACGGCGAGGGCGTGGAGGCCCGCGTCTGGGTCGGCGACTACGACGGCTACGAGGAGACGGAGACCGGCCCCCTCATGTGGACCGACGCCGCCGGGCGGGTGCTGAAGCTGGGCCGGATCGGGCCGGTGGCCTGGTCGGAGGGGATGCGCATGGCTGCCGCACTGTACGCCGGTCGCGACATCGAGGACGAGGAGCGGGCCGCGTGAGCGCCATGAACACCTCCACCGCCCGCGGCGTCACCGACGCTCGCGTGGCCGCGGGCACCGCCGACGCCACGGCCTCCGCGCTGCTCGAAGCGGGTGCGCTGCTGCCGCCCGGCAGCACCACCCGGGAGGACGCCGACACCCTCACCGTCCGTACGTACACCCATGCCGCGCTGGGCGAGCGCAGCGTCGTCCGGCTGGTGCCGGGCACCCTCGGAGAGGCCGAGGATCTCGCCCTGGACTTCCTCGGACTGGTGCGGGACGCGGAGACCCCCGAGGTCGGGCAGGTCAGGCGGGAAACCCTCGGATTCCCGGCCTGGGCCCTGGTCAACGACCCGGCCAACGGGCACCATGCACTGGCCCTGGTCAAGGACGTGGAGCGGCTCGCCCGTCAGGCCAAGTCCCGTCCGGGCACCGCCAAGGAGGGCTTCGAGAAGCTCGGCGACCGGCTCGGCCGCGCCGTGCCGCCCTTCCTGCCGACCTTCTACGAGCAGGCCGCACGGATCTTCCTCCAGTGCGACAACACCACCTACGCCGCCGCCTTCTTCGGCAGGGCCCGTGCGGCGGAGCGGGTGCACGCGCTCCCCGTCGACGAGCAGCGGCAGCGTGCCGTGTTCCTGGAGTTCGCGTTCGCCGGGGCGCTCACCGTCAAGGCGCTGAAGCAGCATGTGAAGGACCTCGCCGCCCGGTTGGACGCCACCGAGGCGTGGGCCCAGTTCCGGCAGCTGACCGTGGAGCGCTGCGCGGCCGGTGTGCCGCCGTACGCGTCGCTGCCGCAGGACGCGCGCGGGCTGATCAAGGCGGCCGGTCTGCCCAGGGTGCAGGCGGAGTGCGACCTCGTCGCCGACCTGGTCGCCTCGCCCGCCGCCGTCCGGGCTCCCGCCTCCTTCTGGACCGCCTACCGGGCGACCCTGAGCGTCCTCGCCGAACAGCGACCCGCCGTTCGGGAACGGCTTCTCGAGATCATGCCGGCCGGGCTGGACCACGACGTAAAGAGTGACGAGTTCTGGCTGGACCTGCTGACCGAGTGCGGTGCCGACCGGCTGCTGACCGGCGAGGACGGCGGGACGACCCGCGAGACGCCCGGTGAGGCGACTGGCGAGACGACTGGCGAGCACTGCGAGACGGTCGGCGAGGACGGCCGTCCGGCCGGCGGGATCGACGTGGTGGTCGAGGCCGTGGGCGGTGTCGACGCTGCGGCCTGGCTGAGCCGTTGGGCCGCCCACCGCAAGCACGGCGCCACGGTGTGCGACAGCTCCCCCGCCACGCTCGCCCTCGTCGCACGGATGGCCTCCCGTCTGCGCGCCGACGGACGGCCCGTCGACCTGTTCACCGGCCGTCGGCACGTGGGCGTCGACATTTCGCTGCTCGACCTGTGCGCGGCGGAGGACGTCCCCCTCGCCCTGCCCGCTCCCGACGCCGAGGTGCACCTCGGACTGGACCGCTGGGTGCGCGACACCCGGCCCGAACGGCGTGATCTGGCCGCCGTGGCCGCGGACCCGCGACTGCGTCCCCTGCTGCTGCGGGCGGTCGGTGCCGCTGGGCGCGAGCGGCAGTCGGGTCGGGTACTGGACCACCTCGCCGACCACCCCGTGCTCGGCGGGGTGGTGCGCGAGTGGCTGCACGGCGCCGTGGGTGAGCTCGCCGGGGCGGTCGGCCTGCCCGGGGCCCGCGAGTCGCTGGACCGGCTGAGCCCCTTCCGGTCAGTGGCTTCCCGGGTCAGTCCCGAGGCACTCGCCCGCGCCGCCGGGTACGAGGTGGCTCCGCTGCTCGGGCGTACCCTGCGGGCCGGCATCCTGGACGAACTGGGCTGGCCCGCCCTCGACGAGGCCCTGCGCCTCCTCGACACCGAGGTCCGGACCCGCGCGGGAAGCGGGCCCGGGACGCGCGGGGACCGGGACACCACGCTGATCGTGAACGAGGCGTGGCCCTGTCTGATCCTGAGCCGAGGGCACAAGGCGGTCGTCGTGGGCCCGGACCGGATGCTCCTCGAACACGACCTGCGGCTGTCGGCCGATCTGGACCGCTGGCAGCGACCGCAGTTCCGCTACACCGACGGGGAACTGCTCGTGGTGTGGTGGCAGGACGGCAAGCAGCGCGGCTACTGGTCCAGCCGCCCGTCCGAGGTCCTCACCCTCACCGGCGAGCAGATCTCCCACTGGTGGCGCAACGACGACGTCGCCCCCTCCCTCCCGTTGCCCGGCGGCGGCCGGGCCACCGGCGGGCGCACCCTGCACGCCGGCGACACCGTCCTGCCCGCGAGCAGGCCCGTCATCGGCGATGGCACGTCGTACTGGCGGCAGGGCAGGCAGGGGCGGCGGCAGGTGTGGCTGGAGTACGACCCGGCGACGGGCTCGCACAGCCGTGCTTCCCTGCCCGACTTCCTCCGCTCCGGCATCAGTGACGACGCCACACTCCTGCAGGACCGGTGCGAGGTGCTGCCCCTGCAACCGGGTCTGGAGCAGAGCCCGTTCGGCACCGACGGCGCCGTACTGGGACGCTGGGTGCGCGCCGAGGACACGGCGGGAGAGGCGCAGATCACGGCAGGCACACCCGACGGCCGGAGGGTCACGCTGCGGACCTCCCGGCGCGGCGAACGCGTCATCCCGCTCGGTGCGCTGCGGCTGCCCGGGGGCGCCGCACCCGTCGTGGCCCGCGCCCGACGCCGGATCGCCCTGTACGCGCCGGACGACGGCGGCGACCGGGGCGTGCTCGGCCGCGTGACGCCGAACGAGCGGGGCGGGGAATTCGCCGCGGGCACACCGTTCGTCCCGCCGGTCTCCTTTTGGCACGCGCTGCGGCCCCGGGACGAGCGTGGGTCGGCCGTCCTGCGTGCCTTCACCGACGAGGAGGCGGCCGACCTGGTGCGCGCCGCGGCAGGAGCGTTGGCCGAGCGCCGGGCCCTGGTGAGCGCCGCGAAGGCCGCGGACGAAGCGGCCGGTGACCCCGATGCGGACACCGGGGCATCCCGCGCGTCGGCCACCGGTGCGAACGGGCCCGCGGTGCCCTCCGCCGACGAGGTGGTACGGCGGACCGTGGCCCGGGCGCTTCCCGGACTCACCGACAAGCGGCTGCTCACCGGTGTGACGTCTCTGGTCCGCACCACGGTCCAGATCGCCGAGGCCGTCACCCGCTTCGTCACCCCGCCCGAGGAGCAGCCGAAGCCGGAGCGTAAGCGGACCGAGGGGATGTTCGCGGACTACCGGCCCCAGTACGGCGACGACCGCACCCTGCGCGCGGCCACCGACGGCCTGGCTCGGCTGTGGGGGTCATGGGGCGGCGAGAGCCAGTGGACCGCGCTCCGGCAGATCCGCGCCGTGAACCACGTGCTCTCGGGCAGGCCCGCCGACGGTACTCGCCTGTCCGACCGCACCCGTCGGTCGGCGCTCGGTGAGGGGTGGCTCAGCGACGAGCACACCGTCCCCCGCATCGGACTGATCTGGCCCGATCTGCTGGGCGTGCTGCGTCCCCTGGCCTACCGGGCCACCGCACCGACCCTGCCGGCGGCCGAACGGGAGGCTCTGCTGCTCCTGTTCGGGGCACTCGCCGAAGGGCCGCTCGCCGCTCCGGGGGAGTGCCTTCGACAGATCGTCCTGGGCGAGCCGTACGACAAGCACCGCCAGCGGGAGCGTGCCGGGCAGGTAATGCGCCGGGACGGCCGGACCGTGGTCGTCCTCGGCTGCCAGAACGTCGACATGGCCCGGGACCGTGTCAACTGGCTCGCTGTCGACCACGATCCGGAAGGCGTCTTCGGAGCAGTCGCCCACTTCACGCTGGAGAAGGAGACCCGGCACGTTCCGGCGCTCCCTGTCGACGCGCTCGCCTCGGTCGCCCGGCTGACCC
The DNA here is from genome assembly GCF_000717995.1 of Streptomyces violaceorubidus. Lineage (GTDB taxonomy): Bacteria > Actinomycetota > Actinomycetes > Streptomycetales > Streptomycetaceae > Streptomyces > Streptomyces violaceorubidus. The sequence continues at coordinate 104,344 of NZ_JODM01000006.1, read as the reverse complement.
GGGAGAAGGGTGCCGCGCCCTGGCAGCCCGAGGCGCCCGCCGCCCTCGCCTCGGCCACCCACGGAGGCGTCGGACCGCTCCAGGCCGCGGTGCTCCTCGCCGGGCAGCCGGAGAGCCTCGACGCCGGCGCGCTCGCCACGGCCGGGCTCAAGCCCCGTCAACTGGGCACGGGCAACCGCATGCTGAACTCGCTCACGGCCGCGGACCGCGCGGCGCTCATCGGTGCCCTGCTGCCCGACGATCCCGCCGAGCTGTGGACGGCGGGGCCGGACACGGACGCCTTGGGCCGGGCCTGGGCCGAGCGCCTGGGTGGCCTGGTCCGCGTGCCCGAGGACCTGGCCACCGCGCTCGACGGCCTGCCCATCGGGGCCGCCGAGGCCGTGCTCAACCCGGCGCGCACGCCCTGGCTCAGCCGCACCACGGTCCAACGGCCGGACGAGAACGGCCGGCTGCTCGCGGAGGATCCCGCCGCGGTGCCCGGCCGACACACGCTGACCGCCGCCGTCGACGCCCTCGGTTCGCTCGCCTACGCCCTCCCCCACGGCCACCCCCTCCGGGCGTCCCTGCCGCAGGGCCTGGCCGCACTGCGCCAACGCCTGGCCGACCCGGGCCTGCTGCTCGACCTGGATGTGGGGTGGACGGAGAAGGGCGGCACCACCGCCGCCGAACTCCGCAAGGCGTACGGACTGCCCGCCGCCGGCGGCGCCGACCAGGACGGCACGACGCGGATCGGTGAGGCCCTCGCCCTGCGTCCCTGGCCCGGCGACAGGGAGACCGTACTGGTGCGGCCGGCTGGTCTCACCGGCCCGGACGACGCGGTGTTCGGGCTGCTCGAAGGACTGGTGGGTGCCGCGCGCGGCAGGGGGGTGCGAGCCCTGCGCACCCTCCTGGGAGACGAACTCGCGCGCGCTCTCGACGCCGGTCTGGACCCCGAAGGACCCGCCGGGCCCGCCCAGGACCCCCTGGTCAGTGTTCCGGCGCTCGTCACCGAGGTGGCGGCGGCCCACGGCCTGGGCGAGGACGCGGCGGCGCTCTACCTCCAACTCCTCGCCCTGCCCGACCCCACCGACCGCAACTGCGCCCGCTGGACCGGCTGGAGGCCCGCACGGTTGAAGGCGGCCCGCGCCGAGCTCGCCGCCACGGATCTGGTCGTCGAGGCCAAGCGACCGCGGGCCGGCCGTTCCCTCTTCCTGCCCTGTGGCTGGCGCGGCCTCAAGTCCCCGGCGCTGCCGGTGGAGACGTGGAAGGAGGGCCTCTACCCGGTCGGCGAAGGGTTCCGGTCCGTTCCGCTGGTCCCGGTGCCGGAGTTGTTCACTCGCGCCTGGGAGCGGGTGTGCGCCCAGGACGCGCCCGCCTACGAGGAACTGACCACCCGCGCCACCCGCGGGGGGCGTCGCCGATGACCCTGCGCGAAGTCCCAGTGACCGCTGCCCGACCCCACCGGAAGATCCGTCGATGACCACCATCCTCTCCCCCGCCACCGCCCGCCAGATCGTGCCGCCCGAGGACCGGTACGCCTCCGAACTGGCCTTCCTCGCCGCCTACGACGACGGTCCCCGCCCGCCCGCCTGGCGGCTCACACCCCGCGCCGTGGTCACCTTCGTGATGGGCAGCGACGACCGTGCCCTGCGGCTGCCCGAGGGGGCCGAGGCACCGGAGGGCGTACCTCGCCGGCTGGTGGTGGAGGGCAAGTTCGTCGGCGACCGGGCGCTGGTCGAGCGGTGCGTCGTCACGCTGGCCGGGGAGCGCGGACTGCTGCTCGTCGGCGAGCCCGGCACCGCCAAGTCCCTGCTGTCCGAACTGCTGTCGGCGGCCGTGTGCGGCACCAGCGGCCTGGTGGTGCAGGGCACGGCGGGTACGACCGAGGACCAGCTCAAGTACGGCTGGAACTACGCCCTGCTGCTCGCCCAGGGTCCCAGCCGCGCCGCGCTCGTGCCCTCCCCGGTCCTGACGGCGATGACCCGGGGCGGCATCGCCCGCGTCGAGGAGGTGACCCGCTGTCTGCCGGAGGTGCAGGACGCCCTGGTCTCCCTGCTCTCCGAGCGGCGCATCGCCGTCCCCGAACTCTCGGGCACCGAGGACGCGCTGGCGCATGCCGCCCCCGGCTTCAACCTCATCGCCACCGCCAACCTGCGCGACAAGGGGGTGTCCGAGATGTCCGCCGCCCTCAAGCGCCGCTTCAATTTCGAGACCGTCGGTCCCATCCCGGACCTGGACGCCGAGACGGCCCTGGTCCGCAGCCAGGCACGGGCCTCGGTCGAACGGGCCGGCGCACCGTTCAGGGTCGACGAGGCGGTTTTGGAAGCACTGGTCGTCGCCTTCCGCGACCTGCGCGAGGGCCGGTCGGCGGAGGGCTGGGAGGTGGAGCGCCCCTCCACGGTCATGAGCACCGCGGAGGCCGTGTCGGTCGCGGGGGCGCTGGGGTTGGCCGCGGCGTACTTCCCCGGGGACCGCGATGTGCTGGGCCTGCTGCCGGGGCATCTCCTCGGGGTGGTCCGCAAGGACGACCCGGCCGACGCGGCGCGGCTGCGCGGGTACTGGGACGGTCCGGTCCGGCGGCGCGCCGAGCAGGGTTCCGCCACCTGGCGCACCCTGTGGGACCTGCGCACGGTCCTGGAGGGCTGACCTCCGTGTCCCCCTCCCCGTCCTCCCCCGACGCCGTCTCCCCCTCGCCCTTTCCCTCCCCGTCCTTTCCCTCCCCGCCCTTTCCCTCCCCGCCCTCGCTCCTGTCCGCGGAGGAGGCGGTAGCGGCGCTCACCGGTCCCGGGGTGCCCTTCCTCATCGGCGTACGGCATCACGCGCCGTCCCTGGCAGCGGCCGTGCCCGCGCTCCTCGACCGGGCCGCTCCGGAGGTCCTGCTGGTCGAGCTGCCCGCCGAGATGCAGGACTGGCTTCCCTGGCTGGGCCACGAGGAGACACGGGCGCCGGTCGCGCTGGCCGCGGCCAGCCGGGAGGTGGGGGCGGGGACTGCCTTCTATCCGTTCGCCGACTTCTCCCCGGAGCTGGCCGCCGTGCGCTGGGCCGCCCGGCGGGGCGTTCCGGTCATCGCCTGCGACCTGCCGTTGGCCGACCGGGCGTGGCGGGAGGGGAGGCGCCCGGGAGCACCCACCGCGCCCAGCGCGTCCACCCCACCCCCACCACCCACACCACCCACACCACCCAGCTCACCCACCGCACCCACGTCCGTCGCGGAACCTGCCGCGCCGGAGCCGGACCGTTCGGGTTCTTCGGGCCGTTCGGACCGTGCCGGGCTCGGCGCGGCTCTGCGGGCGCGGCTCACCGGGCGTCCCGGCGAGGATCTGTGGGACCGCCTCGTCGAGGCTGCGGCTCCGGGGTCCGGGCCGGAGTCGTTGCGCCGCGCCGCGCTCCTGACCGGCTGGGCGCTGCGCGAGGAGGCCCTCGCCTCCGGCGGCGTAACCCACCTGGATCTGCGGCGTGAGGCGTGGATGCGCTCCGGCCTGGCCGCCGCCACCGCGGACGGTTCGCGGGCGGCCCTGGTCGTCGGCGCGTTCCACGCTCCGGCGCTGGTCTCCCCGGTCACCGCGGACGGCCCCGGGCGGGATGGCCCCGGCGAGCCCGCCGGCCCCGACGACCGGCCCGCCTGGACCACCTCCCTCATCCCGTACACGTACGCCCTCCTGGACGAGCGGTCCGGCTACCCGGCGGGTATCCGGGACCCGGAGTGGCAGCATCTGGTGGTGCGGGCGGCCGGTGATCCGGGCGCGCTGGAGGAGGCGCTGACGCAGACGGCCGTACGGGTGTGTGCGGCGCTGCGCGGGCTCGGGCACCCGTCGGGGCCCGCCGACGCGCGCGAGATCGTGCGGTTGGCCTCGGACCTGGCACGGCTGCGCGGGCTGCCGGCGGCAGGCCGGGGAGAGTTGGTCGAGGCGGTGCAGACCGTACTCGCGCAGGGTGAGCCGTACGGCCGGGGACGGGCCGTCGCCCGGGCGATGGAACAGGTCCTCGTCGGCACCCGCAGCGGCCACCCCGCTCCGGGCGCGCCGCGCAGCGGCCTCGCTCCCGCGGTCGAGGACGAGCTGACCGCTCTGGGGCTGCCCGGCCCGGGCTCGGCCACGAGCACGCGGGAGCTGCGGCTCGACCCCCTGCGGTCCGACCTCGACCGCGCACGCGACCTGTTGCTCCGCCGCCTGACGGTGTGCGGCGTGCCGTACGCCGAGGCGCGGGACGCCGTCGGCGCGGGCGGTGCCGAGACGTTGACGACACGGTGGGAGGCGCGCTGGACTCCGGCCACCGAGGCGATGCTGTCCGCGGTCGGCGTGCACGGTGTCACGCCCGCGCAGGCCGCAGAGGGGGTACTGCGCGAGCGGTGGCGGGCGGAGCGGGACGAGGGCGGTCCCACCGCCGCACAGACCCTGGACGGACTCCGGCAGGCGGCCGAGTGCGGTCTGCCGGACCTGGCGGACGCACGGCTCGCGGAGACCGCCGACGTCCTGCCGGGTGCCGCCACCCTGCCCGAACTCCTCAGCGGGCTGGGCCTCCTGGACCGGTTGCGGGCGGGGCACGTCCCGGGGCTGGGTGCCGACGCGGACCGTGCCCTCCGGGCCACTGCCGTGGCCGAGCTCCTCACCGCCGCGGCGGTGCGCCAGGTGGACGGGCTCAGCGGTGCCGAGGACCCGGCGGACGCGCACGCCCTGCTGGAGCTAGCCCATCGCGCGGACGTGCTCGGCGGCGTCCGGCTGACCGACGCGCTGGCCCGGTTGGCCCACGAGGGCTCGCCCCTGATGCGCGGCGCCGCCGGAGCCGTCCGGGTGCTCCTCGGACACGAGGATCCCGACGTACTCGGCGAACGCGTCGCCTCCTGGGTCGACGCGGCCGGCGACCGCGCTTCCCGCTCCGCGCTCACCGCCCGGCTCACGGGGCTGCTGACGGCCGCGGGTCCGCTGCTGGAGTCGGCGGCCCCGGCGCTCGATCCGCTCCTCGACCGGGTGTCGGAGCTGGGCGACCGGGAGTTCCTGGACCGGTTGCCGGCCCTGCGGGGCGGTTTCGACACACTCAGCCCGGCCGCCCGCGACCGTCTCCTGTCCGTCGTCGAGGAGCGTCTGGACGCCGACCGGCCGGGCGAAACGGGCGGGGTGGATCCCGCCGCGCTCGCGCTGTGGACCCGCGCGGACCTCATGGCGCGGGCCACCCTCGGCGGGCTCCGGCTGCTGCCTCCGGCCCTCCCCGCGCGGCCGCCCCGCCATCCCGTCGAGGCCCAGCAGCCCCACATCCCCCACCACGAGCTCAGCAAGACCGGTGAGCCCAGCAGGACCAGGACCACGGGCCCCAGCGAGGCCGTTGGACCCAGCGAGGCCGGTGAGCCACATGCACCCGGCGAAGCCGGCCGGGACGACAGGCCCGACGGCACGGCCAAGCCCGCCGTCGGCCCCTTCCTCATGGCCGAGGATGACCATCTGACCCCGTCCGACCGCTGGCGACTCCTGCTGGGGCGCCGTACCGAGCGACTGTCTCCGGCGGCGACCGCGCCGGCCACCGCGTTGGACGAGCTGTACGGCAGCGGTCGGGGCGAGGGCAGCCGGGGTGACCTGACCGGGCCGGGCAGGTCCGGATTCGGCGGCGGCCGGGAGCCCTCGTATCCGAGTGCGCGTGAGTGGTCGGAGGATCTGGCGGCGCTGTTCGGACCAGGCATCCGCGAGGAGGTCCTGGCGGCGGCGGCCGCGTCGGGCCGCCCGGACGTCCTGGCCGAACTCGACGCGGAGAGCGTGCGGCCCTCCGTCGACCTGCTGCGCACCGTGCTGCGGCATGCGGGGGGCCTGCCCGAGGCACGGTTGGCCGCGCTCCGGCCGCTCGTGCGGCGACTGGTCGAGGCACTCACCCGGGAGTTGGCCACCCGGTTGCGCCCCGCGCTGCACGGCGGCGTCGTGCCGCGTCCCAGCCGCCGGCCGGGCGGTGGTCTCGATCTGCCCCGCACGCTGCGGGCCAACCTCGCCTCGGCGTACCGCGGTCCGGACGGCGGCGTCCGGGTCGTCCCGGAGCACCCCGTCTTCCGCACCCGGGCCAGGAGGTCCGCCGACTGGCGGCTGATCCTGGTGACGGACGTGTCGGGTTCCATGGAGGCGTCCACGGTCTGGGCGGCCCTCACCGCATCGGTGCTGGCGGGCGTGCCCACGTTGTCCACACACTTCCTGGCCTTCTCCACCCAGGTCATGGACCTCACCGACCACGTCGACGATCCGCTGTCCCTGCTGCTGGAGGTCAGCGTGGGCGGCGGCACCCACATCGCCGCGGGACTGCGGCACGCCCGCGAGCTCGTCACCGTGCCGTCCCGCACCCTCGTGGTCGTCGTCAGCGACTTCGAGGAGGGCTATCCGCTGGGCGGGCTGCTCGCCGAAGTCCGCGCACTGGTCGGGGCCGGTTGCCACCTGCTGGGCTGCGCGAGCCTGGACGACGCGGGCCGCCCGCGTTATGCCATCGGGGTGGCGGCGCAGCTCGTCGCCGCGGGCATGCCGGTCGCCGCGCTCAGTCCACTCGAACTCGCCCGCTGGGTAGGGGAGAAGATCGCATGAGCCCGCACCTTCCGCCGGTCAGTCCCTCGGTGACCGCCCAGCTCGTCGCGGCGCTCACACCCAGGCTGCGCAAACGGCTGGACGCGGGGGTCGCCAAGGTCGCGGGGCGGCCCGTGGTCCGGGACGGCGACATCGTACGCATCGCGGTCGACGACGACACCGACCTCGAACTGCACGCGCCCGGCGGAGTCGTGACGAGTGCCGGGGCGATCCGCTGCGGGTGCCTGCTCGCACCCGACTGCCTGCACCGGGCCGCCGCGGCATCGGCGGCCCCGGTCGCCGAGCCCGCGGACCCGGCGGTCGGTGAGCCGCAGCCCACGGAACCGCAGCGGGAATCGCCCCAGGTATCGACATCGGTATCGGCCTCGGCCGTACTTCCCGCTCCGGCTCCCGTCACCGCCGACGATCCCGTTCACGAATCGGCCACCCCCGCCCAGTGCACGGCCGCGGCCGCCCTGCACGAGGCTGCGGCAGCCGTGCTGGAAGCAGGCGTGGAAGGAGCCGGGGCCGTACTTCAGGCGGAGTTGCTGCGGGCGGCGCACACCGCCCGACTGGCCGGTCTCCCGCGCGCGGCGGGCCGTGCCGTCGCGGTCGTCACGGCGTTGCGCGCGGCCCGTGACCACGACCCCGCCCACCGTCTGGGCGACCTGACCGCCGCCCTGCGTGACGTCCTGGTCCTCGCACACCGGCTGCCGATGGCCACCGGGCCTGAACTCGCCGGGCTGCGCGGCACGGTACGCCGACCGTACACGCCGGACGGATCCCTGCGCCTGTACGGGCTCTTCGCCGAGCCGGTCCTCACGACGACCGGCTACGCGGGCACCGTCACCTGGACCGCCGATGCCGCGGGGCGGCTCTATACGGTCCCGGACGTGGCCCCGGGCGGCGCCGAGCGGGCCACGGGCTCGGCGGACCGTGCCGTGCGCATCGGCGACACCTCCCTGACCCCGCGTGAGCTCTCCCGCGCCGGGCTCGCGGTGTCCGGGTCGACGGTCTCCCCCACGGGCCGTCTGGGAGCGGGGGCAGGTGTGCGGGCCGTGCGCGCGCCCGGCGTCTCGTGGCACGCCGAGCCACTCGACCGTCTGTGGTCGGTGCCGGTCGCCGAGCAGATCTCCCGGGCACTGGCGGGTGACCTGGACGCACCGAAAGCGAAGGACAACGACGGGACCCACGGGACCCACCACACCGGCAACACCCAGGACACCGGCGAACGGACCGCGGGGGGAGGCCGGGACCGCCGGGACGGCGAAGGCGGTAGGGACGGCCAGGACCTGCTGTTCCTCGACGTCACGCTCATCGGCACGGTCCGCGAGGCGGCGGGCGAGTGCCTGCTCGCCGACTGCGACGGCCTGACCGTCCGGCTCGCCGCCGCGCACGACGACCCCGCATTGCCCCACCGTGAGAACCTCCGCCTCCTCGCCCTCCTCGCCTCCGGGCGGGGAGCCCGCCTGCGCGTGATAGCCCGGCTCACGCCTGCTCCGCTCCCCCGTGCCCTGCTGCTGGCGGCGAGCCGTCCCACCGATCCGGCCGCGCACGTCGACCTCGGTCTCGACCGGCTCCGCCGCGCGGACCTGCCCACGGAACGGAGGTCGGACACCCCAGCGACCCCGGCCACCCCGGCAACCCCAGTGACCCCGGCCACCCCGGGCAGCTCTGTCCCCCCGGCCACCCCGGGCAGCCCCGTCCCCCCGGACGGCCCCCGGTCCGTGCCGACCGTTCACCCCGCGACCGACGCCGACGAGGCTCCCGTGCATCTGCTGCGGCGCCGGGTCCACCAGGCCGCGTCCGGTGGCCGCCGCGTGCTCGCCTTCCCCGGAAGCAGGCACTCCGAGGCCGCCCTCCTGCGTCGGCACGGTCTCGGCACCGCCGGTGAGCTGCTCACCGCGCTGCACGCCACGGCCGCGGAACGGACGCGCGACCCCTTCGGCCGCCTGCTCCCGGCCAACATCGGGCGCTTCGCCACGGCATGGCTCGGCGCGGCCGTCTACACGGAGGAGGTCGACCGCGCCCTGTGCGCCGCCGCGTGGGGTGCGGATCCCCCCGGCCTCGCCTCCCGGTGACTCGCCGTCCCGGTGACTCGCCGTCCCGGAGATCGCCGGGGACGGGCCGCTCGGCCGGCCGCACCCTCCCGATCACCCCGCCGAGCCCGGGCCGCTCACCGTAGTATCGGATGATCTCGTGGGGGAAGGCGGGCCGACATGAGCAGGCAGCGTCCGGGTACGCCGACGCTGGAGGAGGTGGCCGCCCTCGCAGGCGTGGGCCGAGGCACCGTCTCAAGGGTGATCAACAACGCGACCGGCGTGCGGGACTCGACGCGCCGCGCCGTACAGCGGGCCATCGCCGAGCTGGGGTACGTGCCGAATCTGGCGGCCCGTTCCCTGGCGGGGCACCGTGCGGACGCCGTCGCGCTGGTGATGACGGAGCCGGACTGGCGGCTGTTCGGAGAGCCGTTCTTCACCGAGATCGTCCACGCCGTCGGCGACGCCCTCACCGACACCCCCTTGCAGCTGCTGCTCACCCTGGTCCGCACGGACACCGAACGGCGGCGCTTCGTGGAGTACGCGCGCGGCGGCCGGGTCGACGGGGTGCTGCTGATGTCCGTGCACGCCGAGGACCCGCTGCCGGACATGCTCGCCAGGACGGGGCTGCCCACCGTCATGCTGGGGCGGCGTTCCGGCGAGGAGAGCGTCACCTACGTAGACGCCGACAACGCGGGCGGTGCGCGCGGCGCGGTCGCGCATCTGCTGGACTCCGGCCGCGGCACGATCGGGGCGATCAGCGGTCCGCTCGACATGTACGTCGCCCAGTGCCGCCTGCGCGGATACCGGGAGGCCCTGGAACGGGCGGGCGTGCCGGCCGCGGATTCGCTGGTCGTCGAGGGGGGCGACTTCACGGAGGAGAGCGGGCAGCGGGCGATGGCCGAGTTGCTCGCCCGGCACCCGGACCTGGACGCGGTCTTCGCCGCCTCGGACACGCTGGCCGCCGGGGCGCTCAACGCGTTGCGCGCCGCGGGCCGACGGGTGCCGCAGGAGGTCGCCGTGATCGGTTTCGACGACTTCCACCCGGCCCGTCCCACGGACCCGCCGCTGACGACGGTCCGTCAGCCGCTGGAGGAGATCGGCCGCACGATGGTGCGGCTGCTGCGGGAGGAGATGGCGGACTCCGCCGTCGCCTGGCGGCACGTCATCCTCCGTACCGAACTGGTGCTCAGGGACTCCGCCTGAGCGACCGGCCGCCGGGAGCGCCCCCGGCGGCCCCTCTCACCTGCGGCTTCGAAATCTCTTCGACGACTCTGGCGCGCACAGTCTTGTCAGGAACATGAACCGCTCCTACAGTCCCCATCAACCGGTAAGTGGGAGCGCTCCCATCAGTGGGGAGTTGGGAGCGCTCCCGCACCGGCCCCTCCTTCCCCCCACCCCTCCCGGAGAGACCTCCATGCGAACGCTACGGCCCCAAGCCCGCACCCCTCGCGGCCTCTTAGGCGCCCTGGGCGCGGTCTTGGCGATCTTCACCCTCGTCGCGTCCCTCGTGACCGCCGCGGCGCCGGCCCAGGCGGACACCACCCTCTGCGAACCGTTCGGGACGACGACGATCCAGGGACGGTACGTCGTCCAGAACAACCGCTGGGGTTCCAGCGCCACCCAGTGCGTCACCGCCACCGACACCGGCTTCCGGGTGACACAGGCCGACGGATCGGTGCCGACCAACGGGGCGCCCAAGTCGTACCCGTCGGTCTTCAACGGCTGCCACTACACCACCTGTTCGCCGGGCACCAACCTCCCGGCCCGGCTCGACACCGTCTCCCGGGCGCCCTCCAGCATCTCGTACGGCTTCGTCGACGGCGCCGTCTACAACGCCTCGTACGACATCTGGCTGGACCCGACGGCCCGGACCGACGGGGTCAACCGGACCGAGATCATGATCTGGTTCAACCGGGTGGGACCGATCCAGCCCATCGGATCCCCGGTGGGCACGGCCACGGTCGGCGGACGGACCTGGGAGGTCTGGAGCGGCGGCAACGGCTCCAACGACGTGCTGTCGTTCGTGGCTCCGTCGGCGATCACCGGCTGGAGCTTCGACGTCATGGACTTCGTCCGGGCAACGGTCGCGCGCGGACTCGCCGGGGAGGACTGGTACCTGACGAGCGTCCAGGCCGGGTTCGAACCCTGGCAGAACGGCGCCGGACTGGCCGTCAACTCCTTCTCGTCCACCGTCGAGACCGGCGGCACCCCGGGCGGCGAGGACCCCGACCCCGGCGGCCCGGGTGGCGCGACGGCGTGTGCGGTGTCGTACGGCACGAACGTCTGGCAGGGCGGTTTCACCGCGGACGTCACCGTCACCAACACCGGCACGGCCCCGGTGGACGGCTGGCGGCTCGCCTTCACCCTGCCCTCCGGCCAGCGGATCACCAACGCCTGGAACGCGTCCGTGACGCCGACCTCGGGCGCCGTCACGGCGACCGGCGCGAGCCACAACGCCCGGATCGCCCCCGGCGGCAGCCTGTCGTTCGGCTTCCAGGGCACCTACGGCGGAGCGTTCACCGAGCCGACCGGCTTCCGTCTGAACGACACCGCCTGCACCACGATGTGACGCCCCCCGGCCCACACTCTCCCGCCCCACAGTTCCCGCCCCACCGTCTCCCCGCCCGTCCGGTCGAAGCGCCCGCCCCGGACGGGCGGGGGTTCCAATCCGCTCCCCCACCCCGACCCCCCACCCGACCTTGCCATGAACGGATCACTCGCCAGTTCACCCAAGAAAGTTCACCCACGAACCGGAACCAGGAGACCCCTATGGTTCGACGCACCAGACTCCTCTCCCTCGCGGCGGTACTGGCCACCCTGCTCGGCTCGCTCGGCGTGACCCTGTGGCTCGGGCAGGGGCGGGCCGAGGCGCACGGCGTGGCGATGATGCCCGGCTCCCGCACCTATCTGTGCCAACTGGACGCCAAGACCGGCACCGGCGCCCTCGACCCGACCAACCCGGCCTGTCGGTCCGCGCTCGACCGGAGCGGCGCGACGGCCCTGTACAACTGGTTCGCCGTACTGGACTCCAACGCGGGCGGCCGCGGCGCCGGTTACGTGCCGGACGGCACCCTGTGCAGCGCCGGCGACCGGTCCCCGTACGACTTCTCCGCCTACAACGCCGCCCGCTCGGACTGGCCCCGCACGCACCTGACGTCGGGGGCGACGATCCCGGTGCAGTACAGCAACTGGGCGGCCCACCCGGGTGACTTCCGGGTGTACCTGACCAAGCCGGGCTGGTCGCCCACCTCCGAGCTGGGCTGGGACGACCTGGAGCTGATCCAGACGGTGACCAACCCGCCCCAGCAGGGCTCACCGGGCACCGACGGGGGCCACTACTACTGGAACCTGGCGCTGCCCTCGGGCCGCTCGGGCGACGCGCTGATCTTCATGCAGTGGGTGCGTTCGGACAGCCAGGAGAACTTCTTCTCCTGCTCGGACGTCGTCTTCGACGGCGGCAACGGAGAGGTCACCGGCATCCGCGGTTCCGGCAGCACCCCGGGCCCGGACCCGACCCCGACCCCGACGGACCCGACCACCCCGCCCACGCACACCGGTGACTGCATGGCGGTGTACTCCGTGGCGAACTCCTGGAGCGGTGGCTTCCAGGGCTCGGTCGAGGTGATGAACCACGGCACCGAGCCGCTGAACGGCTGGGCCGTGCAGTGGAAACCGGGCAGCGGGACCACGCTCGGCGGGGTGTGGAACGGATCGGTGTCCCGCGGTTCCGACAGTACGGTCACGGTCCGGAACGTGGACCACAACCGCGTCGTACCACCGGACGGGAGCGTGACCTTCGGCTTCACCGCCACGTCGACGGGCAATGACTTCCCGGTCGGCTCGATCGGCTGTGTGACGCCCTGACCCACGCCCTCACACACGCCCGACACGCGTCGGGACACGGTCGGCGGGAGCCCCGAAGGCTTCCCGCCGACCTCACGTGCCGGTTAAGAATCGCTCAACCTCTGGTTGCGAAGCGGTGATCGGGCGACGATAGGGCCATGACTCCGGCCCAGCGCGCCTTTGAGCGGCTGCAAGCCTGGCCCGACCTCTCGGCGGGTCCGGCCAGTTGCGGAACCGGACGGGCCCTGTGCTCCGTCCGCGACGAGATCGTCCACTTCCACTCGGACCGGGACGTGGACCTCCACCTCACCCACCGGGCCATCCAGCGCTTCCAGTACGACCTCGGCGGTTCCACCGCCATCCGTCTGGTGCCCGGCTCCCGTTGGGTGACCGTGCACCTGGACTGCGACGCGGACGTCGACCTGCTGCTGAGCCTGGTGAGCATCGCGCTCAAGGCCCATCAGTCCCGGCCCCCGACCGACCTCGCACCGAGCCCCTCGGGCCGCTCGGGGCCCCCGGGCCCTTCGGGGTCCCCGGGGTGCAACTTCCGCCGGGTCACGGTGCTTCCGCGCGCAGCCGCCGGGGATGCCTGAGCCCGGCCGCAGCGACGGCCGCGCCGAGCACGCACAGGGCGCCGGTGACGACGACGGCCAGGTGGACCCCGTTCATGAACGCCTGCCCGCTGCCCTCCATCACGGCGGCCCGCAGCGTGGCCGGCATGTCGCCGGTGACGGGCGCCACGCCCATCGCCACGGCGTCCTCGGCCTCCTGAAGACCGCCCGCCATGGCCGGGGGCACTCCGGCGCCGGTCAGTTCACCGGTGAGGGTGCTGCCCACCTTGGCGCTGATCAGGGAGACCAGCACGGAGGTGCCGAGCGCGCCGCCGATCTGCAGGGTCGTCGCCTGGAGACCTCCCGCCACACCGCCGTCGCGCACGGGGGCGTTGCCCACGATGGCGTCGGAGGAGGCGGACATCACCATGCCGACGCCGAGGCCGAGCGCGATGAACGGCGGCCACATCGTGGCGTAGGCGGAGTCGGTCTGCCAGGTGAGCATGCCGAAGCAGGAGGCCGCCTGGAGCAGCATGCCCAGCGGCATGGTCAGCCGGGGCCCGAAACGCTGGGTCAGGGCCGCGCCCAGGGGCGAGGCGACCAGCGAGGCGAGGCTGAGCGGGAGCGTCCGCACGCCCGCCTCGACCGGCGTGAAGCCGCGCACGTTCTGCAGGTACAGCATGACGAAGAAGATCACGCCGAGCATCACGAAGAAGTTCAGCGCGGTGATGGCCGCGCCGACGGTCAGCGCGCGGCTGCGGAACAGGCGCATCGGCAGCAGCGGGTGCTCCACGCGGGTCTCGTACCGGCCGAACACGACCAGCAGCACGAGGCCGGCGGCGACGGCGCCGAGGGTGCCGGCGGAGGTCCAGCCCCAGGTCTCGCCCTTGACGACGCCGAAGACGACGGCGAGGAGGCCGAGGGCGAGCAGGACGAGGCCCGGTATGTCGAAGCGCTCGCCGCCCGCGGCGTTGCGGCTCTCGGGGAGGACGAGGGCACCGAAGACGATGGCGAGGGCACCGATGGGGGCGTTGACGTAGAAGACGGACTCCCAGTCGACGTGCTCGACGAGGAGGCCGCCGACGATGGGCCCGAGTGCCGTGGCGACGGCGGAGACCATGGCCCAGATGCCGACGGCCATGCCGAACTTCCTGGGCGGGAAGACGGAGCGGAGCAGCCCGAGGGTGTTGGGCATGAGCAGTCCGCCGAAGGCACCCTGGAGGGCGCGGAAGGCGACGACTCCCTCGATCGAACCGGACAGCCCGATGGCGACGGAGGCGAGGGTGAAGCCGGCGACACCGATCAGGTAGTAGGTGCGGCGGCCGAAGCGGTCGCCGAGCTTGCCGCCCAGGATGAGGGTGGCGGCGAGGGCGAGCAGGTAGGCGTTGGTCACCCACTGGAGCTGGGCGGTGGACGCGTGCAGGTCGCTGCCGATCTCGGGGTTGGCGATGGCGACGACGGACCCGTCGAGCTGGACCATGAACAGGCCGAACGCGACGGCGAGGAGGGTCAGCCACGGGTTGGAGCGCAGGCGGCCGGTCTGCGGTGGGACGGGCGCGGTCTCGGCCGCGGGCATGACGGAGTGATCCACGGACGTGGAGGGCATGGAGAGGTCTTCTCTTCCGGATTTCAGGGTGGTGCGGGAAGGGAACGGCGCGCCCGGAGGGCTGGTACGTGTGTCAGCGGGCGCCGGGGTGGAGGTGCCGCGCCAACGCGTCGAGGGCGTCCAGGGCGGAGCCGAGCGCGCCCTGCTGCCCCTCGGTGAGGGAGGCCAGGGCGTCGCGGATGAACGCGGTCTCCAGTTCCCGCACCTCGGACACGCGCTCACGGGCCGTGGCCGTGAGGTGGAGGTGGGCGACCCGCTTGTCGGCGCTGTCCCGCCGGCGCTCCAGGTCGCCCTGCTCGGTGAGCTGGGAGACCAGGGCACTGACGTTGTTCGGCTTCATCAGCAGGGCCTCGGCGGCCTCGCGCACCGTGGCGCCCTCGTGCTGCGCGACGAACCGCAGCAGGGCGAGCTGGCCCTCGGGGGGCTTGGGGTGCGGGTACCGGGCGGCGACCTGTCGGTCCAGCGCCCTGTGCAGCGCGGGGAGGCACGCCGCGAGCCCGGAGGCCACGCGGTCGGTGTCCCGGCGAGGGGTGCTGGAGGCGGTCACCCGCCAACAATAGATATGCCGGGATAGGTATGTCAAAAGAGATAACCGTCATACGCGCGGGCCCCGGCCTCGGCCCCGGCCCCGGTCCCGGCCCCACGCAACGCACTCGCAACCTTCGCCGTGATGGCATGCACGGCATGGGCGACACATACGAGGAGACCCCGCGCGTCGAGCTGACCCCCGAGGCGTCCGTACTGCTGCGGCGGCTGCGCGAGGCGCACGGCCCGCTGATGTTCCACCAGTCCGGCGGCTGCTGCGACGGCAGCTCCCCCATGTGCTACCCGGTCGGCGAGTTCCGCACCGGCGCCTCGGACGTGCTGCTCGGCGAGCTGACCGTCGACGGCGTGGAGGAGCCGGTGGAGTTCTGGATGTCGCGCAGCCAGTACGGGCTGTGGCGGCACACCCGGCTGACGGTGGACGTCGTCCCGGGCCGGGGCAGCGGCTTCTCACTGGAGGCACCCGAGGGGGTGCGCTTCCTCATCCGCTCCCATGTGATCGACGCCTAGAGCCGCCCAGAGCCGCCCGGAGCCGCCTGGAGACGGCGAGGCCGCGAAAGGCGCCGCCCTACGGTCTGAGGCTGCTCACGATGTCCGCCGTCGCGGTCAGCCCGCTGTTGATGGTCGGGGCGATGCTCGTGCTCGCCAGGTAGAAGCCGAGCAGCAGGCACACCAGCGCGTGCGAGACCTTCAGCCCGCCGTTGCGCAGGAAGAGCACTGCCAGGATGGACAGCAAGAGCACCACAGAGATGGAAACGGCCATCGTCAACCTCCTCCGCCACGTCCACTTCGCGGCGTTCGGCCGTAAGTGTGGCGTAGCGGAGGGTTCGTCCGGGCGGCTGACCTGTCCTCCGAACGAGTGGTGTCCCGGCGCTGCCCTACGCGCCCCGGTGAGCGTCGAGGAACGTTTCGAGGCCCGCGAGGTCGTCGGTGTTGAGGTGGTCGACACCGGCGGCGCGCAGCTCGGCCCACACGGCGTCCCGGGCGGGCCCCGCCTCGTCGGGCGTGGCCCAGAAGCGCACCCGCTGCCCGCGGGCGTGGGCCGCGCCCACGATGTCCCGCAGTCTGCGCCGCTCGGCCTCCGGGAAGGCGCCCACGCCCTGCCAGGTGAAGTTGAGCGTCCAGTTGTCGCTGATCAGCGGGACGAACGAGGCGGGCGCGGCGGTGCCGAGGTCGGTGAGACGGCCGTCGTAGAAGGCCCGGCGGGTGCGCTGGGCCTCCATGGGCGCACGGGCGGCGCGGTCGCCGGAGACCACCGCGGTGACCGCGCCCGGAAAGACCCGCCCGCGGGCGTAGGAGGTGAACATGTGCTGGTAGCGGCGCAGTCGGCGGTCGAGTTCGAGGTACGTCGCCTCGCCCTCGGTCTTGATGTCGATCAGGAGTTGCAGGGAGCCGCGGTCCCCTCGGTAGACCCGGCCGTGGCCCGCGCGGACACGGGCGGCGAGCGGGTCGAGGTAGAGCGCCTCCAGAGTGCGGGACGGATCGAGGTCCTCGGGGTCGTGGGCGACCAGGAGTTGGCCGCCGACCAGGTAGATGTCGGCCTCGACGCTGCCGAAGCGGTGGTCGAGGGCGTCGAGGAGGGGGCGCGGGTGCTCGTAGTCGTTGTGGGCGTGCGCACGCCACAGCGGGCGCGGTCCGTGCCTGCCTTCGGAGGCCAGCGCGGTGCCGGCGGGCAGGGCGACCGCGCCCGCGAGGGCGGCGCCGAGGGTGGTGAGGGCTCTGCGTCGGGTGGTGAGGGCCATGCTCTGCCTCCCTGGAGGTGCCGTACGGGACGCCTGTGAGTATGGGGTCCCGTGGGCCTCAGGGAGCAGAGCCGTGCGGGGAGTTGGCCGGACCGCCGCCGGTCGTTCACTTCGCCGGCGCGGTTCCCGGTCCCGCCGCGCCCGCGTGCGGGTGCCGGTGCCGTCAGGGAGCGCGCAGGTCGACCAGGTCGGCCAGCGCCGCGCGGTGGGCCCCCGCCGCGCCGTAGGCGATCGAGTCGGCCTTGGCCCGCTTGAGGTACAGGTGGACCGGGTGTTCCCAGGTCATGCCGATGCCGCCGTGCAGTTGCAGCGCCTCCTCGGCGGCATGGACGGCGACCCGGGCCGCGTACGCCTGGGCCACGGCCACCGCCACGTCGGTGTCCGCACCGCTCGCCAGGGCGTCGGCCGCGCTCCGGGCGGCGGCGCGCAGGCCCGCCACCTCGAGCCACAGCCGGGCGAGCCGGTGCTTGAGCGCCTGGAAGCCGCCGACCTGGCGGTTGAACTGCTTGCGTTCCTTGAGGTAGCGGACCGTCTCGGTCAGCAGCCAGTCGGCGAGGCCCAGTTGCTCGGACGCGAGCAGCCCGGCACCGGCCCGCAGGGCCCGGCGGACGGCGGGCTCCGCGGCACCGAGGCATCGCCCCGGGGCGCCGTCGAGGGTCACCCGCGCCAGCGGCCGGGTGAGGTCGAGGGAGACGTGGGGAGTCACCGTCGCGTCGGCGGCACGGACCGCGTACAGGTCCCCGTCGTCGCCGGGCACCAGCAGCACGTCGGCGACGGAGGCGTCCGCGATGCCCGTGAGCTCACCGTGCAGGGCCCCGTTCTCCAGCCGCACGCCCGGGACGGCGCCGCCCGGTGCGACGTGCAGCCCGACGGCGAGCACGGCGACGGTCCTGGCGGACGCCAGTTCGCCGAGCAACTCGTCGGCCCCGCAGGCCAGCAGCGCCTCGGTGGCGACGACGGCACTCGTCAGGTACGGGACGGGTGCGACCGCCCGGCCCAGTTCCTCCACGACCACGGCGGCTTCGCGGTGGGTCGCGCCCTGACCGCCCAGTTCCTCCGGGATCAGCAGGCCCGCGAGACCCATGGAGTCGGCGAGGGCCTTCCACAGCGACACGTCGTGCGGCGCGGCCGTCTCGGTGCGGGTGAGGACGCCCGCCGGGTCGCAGTGGTCGGTGAGCAGGTCCCGGACGGCGGCGCGCAGCGCCTCTTCCTCCTCCGAGTGGAGCAGAGCGGGTTCCGGCTGTGCGCTCATCGGGCGAGGTCCTTCCATGCGACGTCCTTGTCGGTGCGCGGCTCGGCGGGCAGGCCCAGGACGCGCTCGGCGACGATGTTCAGCAGGACCTCGCTGGTCCCGCCCTCGATGCTGTTGCCCTTGGACCGCAGGTAGCGGTATCCGGCGTCGCGGCCGGTGAAGTCGACGAGCTCGGGGCGGCGCATGGTCCAGTCGTCGTAGAGCAGGCCCTCCTCGCCGAGGAGTTCGACCTCCAGGCCGCTGATCTCCTGGTTGAGCCGGGCGAAGTTCAGTTTCATGCCGGCGCCCTCGGGGCCGGGCTGACCGGCCGCCAGTTGCTGACGCAGGCGCACACCGGTGAGACGGGCGACCTCGGCCTCGACCCACAGGCCGAGCAGCCGCTGGTGCAGGTCGTGGGTGCGCAGTTCGGGGCGCTCGCGCCAGGTCGCGGCGATCTTGCCGATCATGCCGCCCTCGCGGGGGATCGGGGTGCCGCCGATGGCCACGCGTTCGTTGTTCAGCGTGGTCTGCGCGACCCGCCAGCCGTCGCCGACCTCGCCGAGGCGGCGGGAGTCGGGGATCCGGACGTCGGTGAGGAACACCTCGTTGAACTCGGCCTCGCCGGTGATCTGGCGCAGCGGCCGCACCTCGACGCCGGGGTCGGTCATGTCGCACACGAAGTAGGTGATGCCGCGGTGCTTGGGCACGTCCGGGTCGGTGCGGGCGATGAGGATGGCCCAGCGGGCGAGGTGCGCGCTGGAGGTCCACACCTTCTGCCCGTTGACGACCCAGTCGTCGCCGGAACGCACCGCCCGGGTGCCGAGGGCCGCCAGGTCGGACCCGGCGCCCGGCTCGCTGAAGAGCTGGCACCAGACCTCCTCACCGGTCCACAGCGGGCGCAGCAGCCGGCGCTTCTGCTCCTCGGTGCCGTACTGGAGGATGGTCGGGGCGGCCATGCCGAGGCCGATGCCGATGCGCCGGGGGTCGTTGTCGGGGGCGCTCTCGGCCGCCAGCTCGGCGTCCACGACAGCCTGGAGGGCGCGCGGGGCACCGAGTCCGCCGAGTCCCTGCGGGTAGTGGACCCAGGCGAGTCCGGCGTCGAAGCGGGCCCGCAGGAAGTCCAGGCGTTCGGTGGTCGCCGGCGGATGGGCGGCCAGCAACTCACGGGTACGGCGGCGCAGTTCCGCTGCGTCGGTCATGCGGTGGCTCCCTTGTCCAGGTTCTCCGGTACGACGGCCACCCGGCCGGTCGTCCTGCCGTCGGCGACGCGCTGGACGGCGTCCGCCGCCCCGCCGAGCGTCGCCCGCTCGCTCACCAGCGGCTTGACGACGCCCCGTGCGGCCAGCTCGGTGAGCTGTTCGTGGCAGTGCCGGACCAGCTCGGGGTTCTTGGTGTTGTACAGGCCCCAGTGCAGGCCGAGGATCGCGTAGTTCTTCACCAGGGCGTGGTTGAGGGCGGGGTTCGGGATCGTGCCGCTCGCGAAGCCGACGACGACGATCCGGCCCTCGAAGGCGACGGTCTTGGCGGACTGCGCGTAGGCCTGGCCGCCGACCGGGTCGTAGATCACGTCGGCGCCCCGCCCTCCGGTGGCCTCCTTCACGGCGGCCACGACGTCCTCGGCGTGCCGGTCGACGACCACGTCGCAGCCCAGCTCGCGGGCGACTGCCGCCTTGCCCGGGCCGCCGACGACGCCGACGACGGTGGCACCGGCCGCCTTGCCGAGCTGTACGGCGGCGCTCCCGACACCGCCCGCGGCGGCGTGGACGAGCAGGGTCTCGCCGGCCTCCAGCCGGGCGCGGCGGTGCAGGCCGAACCAGCCGGTCTGGTATCCGATGTGCAGGGCCGCTGCCTCGGCGTCGTCCAGGGCGTCCGGCGCGGGCAGCAGGGCGCGCTCGTCCGCGAGGGCGTACTCGGCGAAGCCGCCGTGCGGCAGCGCGGGGTTGGCGATGACGCGGCGCCCGTCCTCGGTCTGGCCGCAGATCTCCACGCCCGGCGTGAACGGCAGCGGCGGCCGGACCTGGTACTGGCCCCGGCACAGCAGGGCGTCCGGGAAGTTGATGTTGGCGGCGCGGACCCTCAGCAGGACCTGCCCCTCGCCCGGCGTCGGCGGCGGCACGTCCGCGAGGCGCATCACCTCGCCCGGCTCGCCGTTCTCGTGCACCTGCCATGCCTGCATGCGGGGCCTCCACCGACTGTGTCGTCCTACCGGATCCTCCGCATACTAAGCGGTCGCTTGCAGATCAGGGAACAGGGTCGGGAGCCGGATCACGGGGACCGGACCGGGACGGCCCGGGGACTCACCCCTGCGTGGGCCGCGCCCGTACGTGCATCCGTTCGCCCTGCGGGCCGAAGAGGCTGAGGAACTCGGCAGGGCCCTCCCCCGTCGACCCGAACCAGTGCGGCACCCGGGTGTCGAACTCGGCGGCCTCGCCCGCCGACAGCACCACGTCGTGCTCGCCGAGCACGAGCCGCAGCCGGCCGGACAGCACGTAGAGCCACTCGTACCCCTCGTGGGTGCGCGGGTCCGGCTCCTCCCTGCGCCGGGGCTCCAGCACCTTGAACGCCTGGAGGCCGCCCGCCTGGCGGGTGAGCGGCCAGTGGGTGCGGCCGTGCCGGACGATGGGCTTGGCGCGCACCCGGGGATCGCCCACCGGCGGGGCACCGACCAGTTCGTCCAGCGGCACCTGGTGGGCCTGGGCGATCGGCAGCAGCAGTTCGAGGCTCGGCCTGCGCAGGCCCGACTCGAGCCGCGACAGGGTGCTCACCGAGATACCGGTGGACTCGGACAGCGCCGCCAGGGTCACCTCGCGCTCCTTGCGCAGCTGGCGGAGCCTCGGCCCGACACCGGCGAGGACATCGTCTGCGGTCGTCATGCGTTTATTGCAGTTCCGGCAAACATGTTTGTCAATACCGGGGTGTGCGAGCGACCTTCTCCGTGGAGGTGGTCACCATGACCCAGAACAAGGACTTCACCCGGAACGAGGACCTGGCCGGCACCTACGACGTGGTGGTGGTCGGCGGCGGTGCGGCGGGGCTGTCCGCCGCGCTGGTCCTGGGCCGCTCGCGGCTGCGCGCCCTGTTGGTCGACGCCGGTGAGCCGCGCAACGCCCCCTCGGACCACATGCAGGGCTACCTCACCCGGGACGGCATGTCCCCCGCCGAGTTCCTGGCCCTCGGCCGGGAGGAGGTCGCGCGCTACGGGGTGGAGCTGGTCCACGACCGTGTCGTGGACGTGGCCCGGGACGAGGACTTCGCGGTACGGCTGGCCGGAGGGCGGACCGTGCGCGCCCGGCGGCTGATCGTGACCACCGGGCTCAGGGACGAGCTGCCGGACGTGCCCGGCGTCGCCGAGCGGTACGGCCGGGACGTGCTGCACTGCCCGTTCTGCCACGGCTGGGAGGTGCGGGACGAGCGCTTCGGCGTCCTGGCCACCAGCCCGCTCAGCGTGCACCAGGCCCTGATGGTGTCCGGCTGGTCGGCCGACGTGACGCTCTTCCTGCACACGGTCGCCGAGCGGGAGCTGTCCGACGACGACCTGCGGCGGCTCGCCGCGGCCGGGGTCGAGGTGGTGCCCGGCGAGGTCGCCGCCCTGCGGGTGGAGGACGACCGGCTCACCGGCGTGCGGCTGGCGGACGGCACGGCGCACGAGCGCACGGTGGTGTTCGTCGCCCCGAAGGCGGTCCCGCAGACCGGGCTGATGGAGCGGCTGGGGGCGGAGCTGCGGGAGACACCGTTCGGCGCCTACCCCGTGGTGGACCCGACGGGCCGGACCAGCGTCCCGGGCGTGTGGACCGCCGGCAACGCGATGGGCTTCGCCGAGCAGGTCGTCCACGCGGCGAGCGGCGGCTACCGCGCCGCGGCGGCGGTCGTCGGCGACCTGATCATGTCGAGCCTGGACTCTGCCGTCGCGGAGTAGGGAGGCCAGGGAGCCCGGCGTGGCGGCAGGCGTCGGAGCACGGCGAGGGCAGACCCCGCAACGCGAGGCGGAGGCGGGCCCACGCCACAAAGCGCGGTGGCCCCGCAACACGGGAGTGTGCCCGGCCCCGGCCCCGGCCCCGGCCCCGGAGCGCGACCCGGCCCCGCCACACGGGAGATACGGCCCGAACCCCCGGCGCGTGATGGCATCCCCCCGCCCCCACGCGGCGAGGGCGTACGCCGGTGGGGCTCGACCGTGCAGAGATGTGCGCCCACCCTCCGCAGGTGCCCGGCCCCGGCCCGCAGCGCGAAGCGCGAGCGCGACCCGGCCCCGCCACACGGGAGATACGGCCCGGCCCCCCGGCGCGTGGTGGCTTGCCCTGCTCCCTCGCGGCGGGGGCGTACGCCGGTGGGCTCGGTCGTGCGGGGGTGTGCGCCCGCCCTCCGCGGTGCACCATGACTGCATGCTGCTTGCCCGGTTGGCCCAGGTGTCCCGGGAGGTCGCGGCCACGTCGGCGCGGTCCCGGAAGACCGTCCTGCTCGCGGAGTTGTTCCGCGAGGCGGAGGCGGCGGACGTGCCCGTCGTCATCCCGTACCTGGCGGGACGGCTCCCGCAGGGCCGGATCGGCGTCGGCTGGAAGGTGCTGAGCCGCCGGGTCCCGCCGGCCGACGCCCCGACCCTGACCGTGCGGGACGTGGACGCCCGGCTGACCCGTCTCGGCGCGGTCTCGGGCGCCGGTTCGCAGGCCGAGCGGGCCCGGCTGGTCGGCGAGCTGATGGGCGCCGCCACGGAGGACGAGCAGCGCTTCCTGATCGGGCTGCTCACCGGGGAGGTCCGCCAGGGCGCCCTGGACGCCGCCGCCGTCGAGGGCCTGGCCGCGGCGACGGACGCGCCCCCGGCGGACGTACGGCGCGCGGTGATGCTCGCGGGGTCGCTCCAGACGGTGGCCGAGGCCCTGCTGGCCGACGGACCCGGCGCGCTGGGCCGGTTCCGCCTGACCGTCGGGCGGCCCGTGCTGCCGATGCTGGCGCACAGCGCGTCCTCGGTCGCCGAGGCGGTCGGCAAGCTGGGCGCCGCGGCCGTGGAGGAGAAGCTGGACGGCATCCGCGTCCAGGTGCACCGGGACGGCCGCACCGTGCGGGTCTACACCCGCACCCTGGACGACATCACCGACCGGCTCCCCGAGGTCACCGAGGCGGCCCTGGCGCTGCCCGGCGAGCGGTTCATCCTGGACGGCGAGGCGATCTCCCTCGACGCCGAGGGGCGCCCCCGTTCCTTCCAGGAGACCGCCGGCCGGGTCGGCTCCCGCACCGACGTGGCCACGGCCGCGCGGGCGGTCCCGGTCTCGGCGGTCTTCTTCGACGCACTCTCCGTCGACGGCCACGACCTGCTCGACCTGCCGCTGACCGAACGGCACGCGGAGCTGGCCCGGCTGGTCCCCGAGCCCCTGCGGGTGCGGCGCACGCTGGTGCGCGGTCCCGAGGAGACCGGGGCCGCGGAGGAGTTCCTGGCCCGGACGCTGGAGCGCGGGCACGAGGGCGTCGTGGTCAAGGGGCTCGACGCCGCCTACAGCGCGGGACGGCGCGGCGCGTCCTGGCTGAAGGTCAAGCCCGTCCACACGCTCGACCTGGTGGTGCTGGCCGCCGAGTGGGGACACGGCCGCCGCACCGGGAAGCTCTCCAACCTCCACCTCGGCGCCCGCACCGCCGACGGCTCCTTCGCGATGCTCGGCAAGACCTTCAAGGGCATGACCGACGCGCTGCTGACCTGGCAGACCGAGCGCCTCGGGGAGCTGGCCGTCGAGGAGCACGGCTGGGGCGTGACCGTCCGGCCCGAGCTCGTCGTCGAGATCGCCTACGACGGCCTCCAGCGCTCCACCCGCTACCCGGCCGGCGTCACCCTCCGCTTCGCCCGCGTGGTCCGCTACCGCGAGGACAAGCGCCCCGAGGACGCCGACACGGTGGACACCCTGCTCGCCGCCCACCCCGGGGTGGCCCCGTGAGGCGCAGCGCGGGCCTGCTGCTGCACCGGCACGGACCGGACGGGGAGCTCCAGGTGCTCCTCGGCCATATGGGCGGCCCGTTCTACACCCGACGGGACGCCGGTGCCTGGACCGTGCCCAAGGGCGAGTACGACCCCTCGGAACCGGCGTGGGAGGCGGCCCGGCGCGAGTTCGAGGAGGAGCTGGGGCTGCCGCCGCCCGGGGGCGAGGCGGTCCCGCTCGGCGAGGTGCGGCAGGCGGGCGGGAAGGTCGTCACGGTCTGGGCCGTCGCGGCGGACCTCGATCCGGCCGCGGTCGTCCCCGGCACCTTCCGCATGGAGTGGCCGCCCAGGTCGGGGCGGACCGAGGAGTTCCCCGAGCTGGACCGGGTGGCGTGGTTCCCGCTGGACCGCGCCCGCGAGGTGATCGTGAAGGCGCAGTCCGCGTTTCTCGACCGGCTGGCTGAGCACTCGCACTGACGAGACGCCACGAGGAACCACGACGAACGACGCGACCCGTACGCGTTGCGGCACCCCGCGCCGCACGCCAAGGTCGAAGCACGAATGCACCAGGGAGGTCGGCCATGCCCATCGCGACGGTGAACCCGGCGAACGGCGAGACGCTCAGGACGTACGAGGCCATGGGCGAGGAGGAGATCGAGCGCCGGATCGAGCTCGCGGAGGCCACCTTCCGCACGTACCGGACCACCGGGTTCTACGAGCGGGCCGGACTGATGCGCCGGGCCGCCGACCTCCTGGAGGCCGACCGGAGGGAGATCGGCAGGGTCATCACCACGGAGATGGGCAAGCCGGTGCAGCAGGCCCGCGCGGAGGCGGCCAAGTGCGCCAGGGCGATGCGCTGGTACGCCGACCACGCCGCCGAGCTGCTGGCCGACGAGGAGCCCGCCGAGGCCGACGTGAAGGACTCCGGCGCCTCCCGGGCCCTGGTCCGCTACCGGCCGCTCGGTCCGGTGCTCGCGGTGATGCCGTGGAACTTCCCGCTCTGGCAGGTGATCCGCTTCGCGGCGCCGGCGCTGATGGCGGGCAACGTCGGGCTGCTCAAGCACGCCTCGAACGTGCCGCAGACCGCCCTCTACCTGGAAGACCTGTTCCAGCGGGCGGGTTTCCCCGAGGGCTGTTTCCAGACGCTGCTCATCGGCTCCGCCCAGGTCGACGACGTCCTGCGCGACGAGCGGGTGCGGGCCGCCACCCTCACCGGCAGCGAGCCCGCGGGCCGCGCGGTGGCCTCCACCGCCGGGGAGATGATCAAGAAGACGGTGCTGGAGCTGGGCGGCAGCGACCCGTTCGTCGTCATGCCGTCCGCCGACGTCGAGCGCGCCGCCGAGGTGGCGGTGACCGCGCGCACGCAGAACGCCGGGCAGTCCTGCATCGCCGCCAAGCGGTTCATCGTGCACACGGACGTCTACGACGCCTTCGCCGAGCGTTTCACCGAGGGCATGAAGGCGCTGAGGGTCGGCGATCCGATGGAGGAGGAGACCGAGGTCGGCCCCCTCTCCAGCGAGCAGGGCCTGAACGACCTGGTGGAGCTGGTCGACGACGCGGTGCGCGGCGGCGCGAGCGTGCTGTGCGGCGGCGAACGCCCGGACGGGCCCGGCTGGTACTACCCGCCGACCGTCCTGGCGGGCGTCACCCGCGAGATGCGCATCCACCGCGAGGAGGCTTTCGGACCGGTCGCCACGCTCTACCGGGCGGCCGACCTGGACGAGGCGGTGCTGATCGCCAACGACACGGACTTCGGGCTCAGTTCCAACGTGTGGACGCGCGACGACGCCGACGTGGACCGTTTCGTCCGCGATCTGGAGGCGGGCGGCGTGTACGTCAACGGGATGACGGCGTCCCATCCGGCGTTCCCGTTCGGCGGGGTCAAGCGGTCGGGCTACGGGCGTGAGCTGTCCAGGCACGGAATCCGCGAGTTCTGCAACATCACCACCGTATGGCACGGGGCGTGAGCCTTCCGCGACTACGATCCCCTTTGTGAACCGCGAAGTGACCCTGCCTCTGATCGTCGACGACCGCGGCACGCTCCAGGTCGCCGCGTCCGACGTGAGCAAGCTGCTGCGCACGGTCGGCGGACGGTGGCTGCGGCTCGTGGAGACCGGCGAGGAGAGCCTGGACGAGGACACCGTCGCGGCCCTCACCATCGAGCTGGCCAAGCTGGCCGACCGGATCGACGTGGCGTGCATCGCGCACAGCAGCGGGCGCTCCTCGTGACGGCGCCGGCCCCCGTTGCCGAGGCCGGTACGCGTCACGCTCGGGCGACCGGGCGGTGCACGCCACTGCGAAACGGCGTTCAGCGAATGGGCATCCCGGCAAGCGTCCGCGCGATCACCAGCCGCTGGATCTCGCTCGTCCCCTCGAAGATCGTGTAGATCGCGGAGTCGCGGTGCATCCGCTCCACCGGGTACTCCCGCGTGTAGCCGTTGCCGCCGAGGATCTGGACCGCCTGGGCGGTCACCTTCTTCGCGGTCTCACTCGCGAACAGCTTGGACATCGAGCCCTCGGCCGCCGTGAACGGCTTGCCGTTGATCGCCATCCACGAGGCCCGCCACACCAGCAGCCGCGCCGCGTCGATGGACGTCCGCATGTCGGCGAGCTGGAAGGCGACGCCCTGGTTG
The DNA here is from genome assembly GCF_000717995.1 of Streptomyces violaceorubidus. Classification (GTDB taxonomy): domain Bacteria; phylum Actinomycetota; class Actinomycetes; order Streptomycetales; family Streptomycetaceae; genus Streptomyces; species Streptomyces violaceorubidus. The sequence continues at coordinate 77,748 of NZ_JODM01000006.1, read as the reverse complement.
TCGATGATGGGGCGCCCGAACTGCTCCCGGGTCTGCGCGTACTCCAGCGCGACCTCGTACGCGGCCCGGGCGGTGCCGACCGCCATCGCGCCGACCGCCGGGCGGGACGCCTCGAAGGTGGCCATCGCCGCGTTCTTCACTCGCTCGCCGCCCTTCCTGGCCTTCTCCCGGGCGCGGGCCAGGCGGGCGTCCAGCTTCTCCTTGCCGCCGAGCAGGCAGGAGCCGGGCACGCGCACGTTGTCGAGGACGACCTCGGCGGTGTGCGAGGCGCGGATGCCGTGCTTCTTGAACTTCTGGCCCTGGGACAGCCCCTGCGTGCCGGGCGGGACGATGAAGGAGGCGTGACCCTTGGAGCCGAGGTCCGGGTCGACGACCGCGACGACCACGTGGACGTTGGCGATGCCGCCGTTGGTCGCCCAGGTCTTGGTGCCGTTGAGCACCCACTCGTCCTTGGCCTCGTCGTAGACGGCCCGGGTGCGCATGGAGGCGACGTCGGAGCCGGCGTCGGGCTCGGAGGAGCAGAAGGCGGCGACCTTGACGTCGTTGGCGTCGCCGTACATCTGCGGGATCCAGGTGCCGATCTGCTCCTCGGTGCCGTTGGCGAGGACGCCCACGGCGGCCAGGCCCGTGCCGACGATCGACAGGGCGATGCCCGCGTCGCCCCAGAACAGCTCCTCCATCGCCATGGGGATGCCGAGGCCGGTGGGGTCGAAGTACTGCTGGGCGTAGAAGTCCAGGGAGTAGATGCCGACCTTGGCGGCCTCCTGGATGACCGGCCAGGGAGTCTCCTCGCGCTCGTCCCATTCGGCGGCCGCGGGGCGGATGACGTCGGCCGCGAAGCCGTGCAGCCAGTCCCGGACCTCCTTCTGTTCGTCGCTCAGCTCCATGGTGAACTCGGCCATGTCCCCTCCAGTGACGCCCCTGCGTGTTACTTGCGGTAACACCGAGTCTGTTACCCATGGGTAGGAAAAGTCAACTCCCCGGGCGCCCTCGCCCTCCCGTTCGATGGCCCACGTCCAGTGAGTGTTAGTTTGCGCAGGCGTCACCGAAACAGCACGGGTGGGGAGAGCACATGAACACCACGCAGCGGACCGATCAGCAGACGTCCGCCGACCGCAGACGGCGCGAGCTGCTGGAGGCGGCCGACCGGGTGGTGCTGCGCGACGGTCCGCACGCCTCGATGAACGCCATCGCCGCCGAGGCGGGCATCACCAAGCCCATCCTCTACCGCCACTTCGGCGACAAGGGCGGACTCTACGCCGCCCTCGCCGTCCGGCACACCGACGCCCTCCTCGCCTCGCTGCGGGCCGCCCTGGACGCCCCGGCGGAGCGGCGGCAGCGTGTGGAGTCCACCCTCGACACCTATCTGGCGGCCATCGAGGCCCGCCCGCAGGTGTACCGCTTCCTGATGCATCCGGCGGAGGGCGCCGGCACCCCGGGCGACCAGTCCGAGCAGGGCTTCGACGTCGGCAGGCACTCGGCGCCGCTGCTGCGCCGCATGGGCGAGGAGCTGGCCCAGGTCATCGAGGAGCGCCTCGACGTCGGACCGGGCACCCAGCAGCTGGCCCGGGTCTGGGGGCACGGGATCGTCGGCATGATGCACGCCGCCGGGGACTGGTGGCTGGGCGAACGGCCCTGCCCCCGGGAGGAGTTGGTCCGCACGCTCGCCGACCTGCTGTGGGGTCGCCTCGCCGAGGCCGGCGACAAGGCGGGCGGCCCGGGGTTCTGACCGCCCCGGCCGCCGCGCGGCCGCTTCGTCGCCGCCGGGGCGCTCAGCGGTGCCAGGACGCCCGCGCCGCCTGGCGCATCAGCTTCCGGTGGCGCCGACCGGACAGGCGATCGGCGTAGATCCGCCCCTCCAGGTGGTCGCACTCGTGCTGGAGGCACCGCGCGAAGAAGCCCGTCCCGCGTACGGTGACCGGCTCACCGGTGAGCGTGAACCCCGTCACCACCGCCTCGTCGTGCCGCTCGGTCCCCGCCTCCAGACCCGGCAGCGACAGACAGCCCTCCGGACCCCGCACCACCACCCCGCCGGTCTCCACCAGCCGGGGGTTCACCACGTGCCCGAGGTGCCGCTCGTCCTCGTCGTCCGGGCAGTCGTACACGAAGACGCGCAGCGCCTCGCCGATCTGGTTCGCGGCCAGACCCACGCCGTGGGCGGCGTACATGGTCGCGAACAAGTCCTCCACGAGCGCCGCGAGTTGCGGACCGAAGTCCGTCACCTGCGCGCAGGGGGCGTGCAGGACGGGGTCGCCGAGGAGGTTGAGGGGACGGACGCGCCCGTGGGCGCCCGGGATGGAGCCGTGTCGCATGGCGGCCAGAGTAAGGTCCCTGTGTCCACCGGCGGCACGCGCCCACCGCCGGAACCCGGTGGCCGGTGCCGCGATTCGGGAGTGCGAATGGATCTCGATAGGCTGAGGTCCACACCACGTGGCCGTCAGGCTTCACAGGCTTCAGGCGCGGCGCGTACGGCAAGGAGGATCGAGAACTGATGGCAGGCAACTCGGACCCGCTCACGCCGCGGGCCAAGATCGCCGTGACCGCGGGCAAGGCGGTCGCTGCGGCGTCCCGTGCCGCGGGGCGCGGCAGCGGTTCGGTGATCGGTGGCCGGGTCGCGCTGAAACTCGACCCCGACCTCCTGCACCGGCTCGCCCAGCACCTGGACGTGACGCTGGTCTCGGCGACCAACGGCAAGACCACCACCACCCGGCTCATCGCCGAGGCGCTCAAGGCGGCCGGTCCGGTCGTCTCCAACGCCCTCGGCGCCAACATGCCGGCCGGCATCACCTCGGCGCTCGCGGGCGGCGCGGACGCCCGCTACGGGGTCATCGAGGTCGACGAGAAGTACCTCGTCGGCGTCGCCCAGGCCACCGACCCGAAGTGCATCGCGCTGCTCAACCTCTCCCGCGACCAGCTGGACCGCGCGGCCGAGACCCGGATGCTCGCCGAGAACTGGCGCGAGGGCCTGGCCGGCTCGAAGGCCGTGGTCGTCGCCAACGCCGACGACCCGCTGGTGGTGTGGGCCGCCTCCTCCTCCCCCAACGTGATCTGGGTCGCCGCGGGCCAGATGTGGAAGGACGACGCCTGGTCCTGCCCGTCCTGCGGCGGCGTGATGCAGCGCCCCGGCGACGACTGGTTCTGCGGCGAGTGCGGCTTCCGCCGTCCCACGCCGAGCTGGGCGCTGTCCGGCGACCACGTCCTCGACCCGCACGGCTCCGCCTGGCCGATCCACCTCCAGCTGCCGGGCCGTGCCAACAAGGCCAACGCCGCCTCCTCGGCCGCCGTCGCCGCCGTCTTCGGAGTGCCGCCGCAGGTCGCGCTGGAGCGCATGTACCAGGTGCAGGCGGTCGCCGGGCGCTACGACGTGGTCCAGTTCCAGGGGCGCGACCTGCGCCTGCTGCTCGCCAAGAACCCGGCGGGCTGGCTGGAGACCTTCTCCCTGATCGACCCGCCCCCGGCCCCGGTGATCCTCTCGGTGAACGCGCGCGGCGCCGACGGCACCGACACCTCCTGGCTGTGGGACGTGGACTACACCCGGCTGTCCGGCCACCCGATCTGTGTGATCGGCGACCGGAAGCTGGACCTCGCGGTGCGCCTGGAGGTCGCGAACCAGCAGTTCCAGGTGTGCGAGGACCTCGACCAGGCGGTCCAGCTGTGCCCGCCGGGACGCATCGAGGTCATCGCGAACTACACCGCCTTCCAGGACCTGCGCCGCCGCGTCGGCAACTGACCGCGAGACTTCAGGGGATTTTCGTGAGCGACAACCAACTGCGGATCGTCTGGATCTACCCGGACCTGCTCAGCACCTACGGCGACCAGGGCAACGCCCTCGTCGTGGAGCGCCGGGCCCGCCAGCGCGGCCTCGACGTGGCCCGGCTCGACGTGCGCAGCGACCAGCCGATCCCGACCTCCGGCGACATCTACCTCATCGGGGGCGGCGAGGACCGGCCGCAGCGGCTCGCGGCCGAGCGGCTGCGCCGCGACGGCGGTCTGTACCGGGCGGTGGAGAACGGCGCGATCGTCTTCTCGGTCTGCGCGGGCTACCAGATCCTGGGCCACGAGTTCATCAACGACCTCGGTCAGCGCGAGCCGGGCCTCGGTCTGCTCGACGTGGTCTCCACCCGCGGCGAGGGCGCGCGGTGCGTCGGCGACGTCCTCGGCGACATCGACCCTCGCCTCGGCCTGCCCCCGCTGACCGGCTTCGAGAACCACCAGGGCGTCACCCACGTCGGGCCGGGCGCCCGGCCGCTCGCCCAGGTCCGCTTCGGCAACGGCAACGGCACGGGGGACGGCACCGAGGGCGCGTACAACGACACGGTCTTCGGCACGTACATGCACGGTCCCGTGCTGGCCCGCAACCCGCAGATCGCGGATCTGCTGCTGAAGCTGGCCCTCGACGTCAACGCGCTGCCGCCGACCGACGACCGCTGGTACGAGGCGCTCCGCAACGAGCGCATCGCGGCGGCGCAGCAGCCCGCCTGAGACCCCGGGCCTCGGCCCGTCTGATGGCGCGTCCGCACAGGTGAGCGGGCTCGTCCAGTAGGCGGACGCACGGTTCGGCCCCGCCCCCCGATGCCGCTAGGGTGGCGGGGATCGAGCCGGACAGCGCGGTCCGGACCCGTGCCACGTTGAGAAGGTAATTCGGGCTATGCGCATTGGTGTCCTCACGTCCGGCGGCGACTGCCCCGGCCTGAACGCCGTCATCCGGTCCGTCGTGCACCGTGCCGTCGTCGACCACGGCGACGAGGTCATCGGTTTCCGGGACGGCTGGAAGGGCCTCCTGGAGTGCGACTACCTCAAGCTCGACCTCGACGCGGTCGGCGGCATCCTGGCCCTCGGCGGCACCATCCTCGGCTCCTCCCGGGTCCGTCCCGAGCACCTGCGGGACGGCGTCGAGCGGGCCCGCGGCCACGTCGAGGAACTCGGTCTCGACGCGATCATCCCGATCGGCGGCGAGGGCACGCTGAAGGCGGCCCGGCTGCTGTCCGACAACGGCCTGCCGATCGTGGGCGTGCCCAAGACCATCGACAACGACATAGCGGTCACCGACGTCACCTTCGGCTTCGACACCGCCGTGACCGTCGCCACCGAGGCCCTGGACCGGCTGAAGACCACCGCCGAGTCGCACCAGCGGGTGCTGATCGTCGAGGTCATGGGCCGGCACACGGGCTGGATCGCGCTGCACTCGGGCATGGCGGCCGGCGCGCACGCCGTCGTCGTCCCGGAGCGGCCCTTCGACATCGACGAGTTGACCGCGAAGGTCGGGGAGCGTTTCTCCGCGGGCAAGCGGTTCGCCATCGTGGTGGCCGCGGAGGGCGCCAAGCCGAAGGCCGGCACCATGGACTTCGACGAGGGCGGCAAGGACGTCTACGGTCACGAGCGCTTCGCCGGGATCGCCCGCCAGCTCTCGATCGAGCTGGAGGAGCGGCTCGGCAAGGAGGCCCGGCCGGTGATACTCGGGCACGTCCAGCGCGGGGGCACGCCGACGGCGTACGACCGGGTGCTGGCGACGCGGTTCGGGTGGCACGCGGTGGAGGCCGTGCACCGCGGGGAGTTCGGGATGATGACCGCTCTGCGGGGGACCGGCATCGAGATGGTGTCGCTCGCCGAGGCGGTGGAATCCCTGAAGACGGTGCCGGACGCGCGGTACGCGGAGGCGGAGTGTGTTCTTTGAGGTCGCTGTAGTACGCCGTCTGCGGCTGGTACGTGGTTGCTCGCGCCCACGCGGCGGAGCCGCAGACTGATACAGCCCCGCGCCCCTTCGAGGCGCTTTCGCCGCCCCCCGGTCGCAGATGGCCCCGGGGGCGGTTCTACGCTTGCTTCGGACAAGCGGCGTTCAACCGCGCTCAACCCCCACGAAACAGGAGCGGGCGGATGGATCACAGCGGGCACGGCATGACGATGGATCTGCCGCCGTTCACGCTGGGGCGAGGTCTCGCCTGGTCGGCGGATCCCTTCTTCCTGATCGCCTGCCTCCTGGGACTGGCGCTGTACGGCTGGGGCGTCGCCCGTCTGGTGCGGCGCGGTGACAAGTGGCCGGTCGGCCGGACCGTGGCCTTCGTGGCCGGTGTGCTGAGCATCGCCCTGATGATGTGCACCAAGCTCAACGACTACGGCATGGTCATGTTCAGCGTGCACATGGTGCAGCACATGGTGATCAGCATGGTGTCGCCGATCCTGCTGCTGCTCGGCGCCCCGATCACGCTGGCCCTGCGCGCGCTGCCCCCGGCGGGCCGTGGCCGCAAGGGCCCCCGCGAACTGCTGCTGATGCTGCTGCACAGCCGCTACATGCGGATCATCACACACCCCGCGTTCACCATCCCGCTGTTCATCGCGAGCCTGTACGCGCTGTACTTCACCCCGCTCTTCGACACCCTGATGGGCTCCCAGGCCGGGCACATCGGGATGATGGTGCACTTCCTCGCGGTGGGCGTGGTGTTCTTCTGGCCGATCATGGGCGTGGACCCGGGCCCGCACCGGCCGGGCTACCTGATGCGGATGCTGGAGCTGTTCGCGGGCATGCCGTTCCACGCGTTCTTCGGCATCGCCCTGATGATGGCCTCCTCGCCGATGGTCGAGACGTTCAAGAACCCGCCCGCCTCGCTCGGCATCGACGCGCTCTCCGACCAGAACGCGGCCGGTGGCATCGCCTGGGCCTTCAGCGAGGTCCCGTCCGTGCTGGTGCTGCTGGCGCTGCTCTTCCAGTGGTACGCCTCGGAGGAGCGCCAGGCCCGGCGCAGCGACCGGGCCGCCGACCGCGACGGCGACAAGGAGCTGGCGGCGTACAACGCCTACCTGGCCTCGCTGAACACACGCGGCGGCTGAGCGCAAACGGGCACGCATCTCGTCGTCCGCACCCCTCCGGAGCCGGAACCGGGGCACCATAGGGGGGAGCGGACCACGAGGAGGGTGTTGCGATGCCCGGTTCCACGGACAGTTCGACAAAGACGATGGGGGCGCTGACCATCGGCGGCCTCGTCGCGGTGACGGCCTACACGGTGGCGCTCGGCAGCAACGGCTGGCTGTGGTTCGGCTGGGTCGTGCTGGGTCTGATCACCCTGGGGCTGGTGGCCACGCGGAGCGCCTGAGCCGCCCCGCCGAGTGCACGCCCGGCTGGTACTTCGGCAGCCGGACCGTGATCTTCATGCCCGCGCCGACGGCCGTCTCGATGACGAGGCCGTGGTCGTCTCCGTAGACCTGGCGGAGGCGGTCGTCGACGTTGGACAGCCCGATGCCGCCCGACGGGCTCACCTCGCGCGCGAGGATGCGGCGCAGCAGCTCCGGGTCCATGCCGGCACCGTCGTCCTCGATGACGACCAGGGCCTCGGCGCCCGCGTCCTGGGCGGTGATCTGGATGCGGCACCGGTCGGCCTTGCCCTCCAGGCCGTGCTTGACGGCGTTCTCGACGAGCGGCTGGAGGCAGAGGAAGGGCAGCGCGACCGGCAGCACCTCGGGGGCGATCTGGAGGGTGACGGCGAGGCGGTCGCCGAAACGGGCCCGCACCAGCGCCAGGTAGTGGTCGATGGCGTGCAGCTCGTCGGCGAGGGTGGTGAAGTCGCCGTGCCTGCGGAACGAGTAGCGGGTGAAGTCGGCGAACTCCAGGAGCAGCTCGCGGGCCCGCTCCGGGTCGGTGCGCACGAAGGACGCGATCACCGCGAGCGAGTTGAAGATGAAGTGCGGGGAGATCTGCGCGCGCAGCGCCTTGATCTCGGCCTCGATGAGCCGGGTGCGGGACTGGTCGAGGTCGGCCAGCTCCAGCTGGACGGAGACCCAGCGGGCCACCTCTCCGGCGGCCCGGACCAGGACGGCGGACTCGCGGGGCGCGCAGGCGACGAGGGCGCCGTGCACCCGGTCGTCGACGGTGAGCGGGGCGACGACGGCCCAGCGCACCGTGCAGTCCGGGGTGTCGCAGGTGAGCCGGAAGGCCTCGCCGCGGCCGGTCTCCAGCGGCCCGGCGAGTCGTTCCATGATCTCGGCGCGGTGATGGGTGCCCACGCCGTCCCAGACCAGGACCTCCTTGAGGTCGGTCAGGCACAGCGCGTCCGTGCCCAGCAGGGAGCGCAGTTTGCGGGCCGACTTCCCGGCGGTCTCCTCGGTCAGGCCCGCCCGCAGCGGGGGCGTGGCCAGGGAGGCGGTGTGCAGGGTCTGGAAGGTGGCGTGCTCGACCGGCGTGCCCAGACCGCCGAGGTGCTGCGGGCGGGCCGTGCGCCGCCCCAGCCAGAAGCCGGCGGCCAGCAGGGGGAGCAGGGCCACGGCCAGGCCCGCCAGGAACCCCCCCAGGGATCCGCTCATCGCGTCGCCTCCCTGCGCGGGTCGGCCGCCGCCTCGGGTGCGCCCGTACGCGGTGCGTCCGTGCGCGGTGCGTCCGTGGGCAGTGCGCCCGTGCGCGATGTGCCCGTGCGCGATGTGCCCGTGCGCGATGTGCCCGTGCGCGACGTGTCCGTGCGCGACGTGTCCGTGCGCGACGTGTCCGTGCGCGACGTGTCCGTGCGCGGTGCGTCCGTGCGCGACGTGTCCGTGCGCGATGTGCCCGTGCGCGGTGCGTCCGTGCGCGGTGCGTCCGTGCGCGATGTGTCCGTGCGCGGTGCGTCCGTGGGCAGTGCGCCCGTCGGCAGTTCCTCCGTGCCCAGCTCCTCCGGCAGGTGGAAGCGGGCCAGGATCGCCGCCGTCCCGGCCGGCACCCGGCCGGGGGTGGCCAGGGAGACGAGCACCATGGTCAGGAAGCCCAGCGGCACCGACCACAGGGCGGGCCAGGCCAGCAGCGCGTGCAGCGAGCCTCCGCCGCCCGGGAAGCCGCCCATGGTGGCGGCGACGGCGAGCAGGGCCGAACCGCCGCCGACCAGCATCCCGGCGGCCGCGCCGGGCGGGGTCAGTCGCCGCCACCAGATGCCGAGGACGAGCAGCGGGCAGAAGGAGGAGGCCGACACGGCGAAGGCGAGGCCGACGGCGTCGGCCACCGGCAGCCCGCCGACCAGCGCGCTCGCCGCGAGGGGCACGGCCATGGCGAGCAGGGTGCCGAGCCGGAAGTGCGGCACGGCACGGGACGGCAGCACGTCCTGGGTGAGGACGCCGGCCACGGCCATGGTGAGCCCCGAGGCGGTGGACAGGAACGCGGCGAACGCCCCGCCCGCGACCAGCGCGCCGAGCAGGTCGCCGCCCACTCCCCCGATCACCCGGTCGGGCAGCAGCAGGACCGCGGCGTCGGCGTCCCCGGTGAGGGTCAGCTCGGGGGCGTAGAGGCGGCCGAGGGCGCCGTACAGGGGCGGCAGCAGGTAGAAGGCGCCGATCAGGCCGAGCACGGCGACGGTGGTGCGGCGGGCGGCGACGCCGTGCGGGCTGGTGTAGAAACGGACCACGACGTGCGGCAGGCCCATGGTGCCCAGGAAGGTGGCCAGGATCAGGCCGTACGTGGCGTACAGCGGGCGTTCCGTGCGGCTCTCGGCCCGGGACGGGGACAGGGCGTCGTCGGCACCGTGTCCGGCGGCCGGTACGGGGGTGTCCGCGGCGAAGGTGAGGCGGGCGCCGGCCTCGATGCGGTGGGTGCCGGCGGGCAGGGCGACGCGGTCCCCGTCGTGGGCGCGGCCGTCCACGGTGCCGTCGACGGTGACGGTCAGCGGCTCCTCCAGCTTCAGGGTGAGGCCGTCGTCGACCCGGACGGAGCGCTGCTCGCGGAAGGTCGCGGGTTCGTCGAAGGGGCGGCCGGGGGCGCCGTCGGCCTGCCAGGCCAGCACCAGGAAGAAGGCCGGGACGAGCAGGGCGGTGAGTTTGAGCCAGAACTGGAAGGCCTGGACGAAGGTGATGCTGCGCATGCCGCCGGCGGCGACGATGGCGGCGACGACGACGGCGACGATCACCCCGCCCAGCCAGTCGGGCGCCCCGCTGAGCACGCTCAGCGTCAGCCCGGCGCCCTGGAGCTGGGGCAGCAGGTACAGCCAGCCGACCCCGACCACGAAGGCCCCCGCGAGCCGCCGCACTCCCTGGGAGGCCAGCCGGGCCTCGGCGAAGTCGGGCAGCGTGTAGGCGCCCGAGCGGCGCAGCGGGGCCGCGACGAAGAGCAGCAGGACGAGGTACCCGGCGGTGTAGCCGACCGGGTACCAGAGCATGTCGGGCCCCTGGACGAGGACCAGTCCCGCGATGCCGAGGAAGGAGGCGGCGGAGAGGTACTCGCCGCTGATGGCGGCGGCGTTGAGGCGGGGGCCGACGGTGCGGGAGGCGACGTAGAAGTCCGAGGTGGTGCGGGAGATGCGCAGGCCGAAGGCGCCGACGAGGACGGTGGCCACGACGACGAGGGCGACGGCGGGTATGGCGTAGCTGGAGTTCATGGTGTCTTCAGGGCCTCGTCCGGCATGGTCATCGGTCCTCGACGAGCCGCACGAAGTCGCGTTCGTTGCGCTCGGCGCGGCGGACGTACCAGCGGGCGAGCAGGACCAGAGGGGCGTACAGGCCGAAGCCGAGGACGGCCCACTCCAGGCGGCGGGCGTCGGGCAGCGCCGCGAACAGCAGGGGCAGCGGCCCGACGAGGAGGCCGAGGACGGCGAGGGCGGTGAGACCGGCGCGCAGCTGGCTGCGCATCAGGGAGCGGACGTAGGTGTGGCCGAGGGTGGTCTGCTCGTCGATCTCGGTGCGCGGGCGGTAGTGGCCCAGCGCCTGGGGGTGCCGGCCGCGGGAGCGGAGCCGGGCGTGGGGCAGGGCGCGTCCGGGCGGACCGGTGACGGTGACGCGGCGCTCGGTGGGGTCCTGGGGCACGGTTCACGGCCTCCGCATGAGCAGGTCCCGCAGTTCGCGGGCGTGGCGCCGACTGACCTGGAGCTCCTCGGTGCCGACGAGGACGCTGGCGGTACCGGCGTCGAGGCGGAGTTCGCCGACGTGGCGCAGGGCGACGAGGTGGCGGCGGTGGATGCGGACGAAGCCGCGGGCGCGCCAGCGCTCCTCCAGGGTGGACAGGGGGATGCGGACGAGGTGGCTGCCGCGCTCGGTGTGCAGGCGGGCGTAGTCGCCCTGGGCCTCGACGTGGGTGATGTCGTCGACGGGGACGAAGCGGGCGACGCCGCCGAGCTCCACGGTGATGTGGTCGGGGTCGGGTTCGTGGACGGGTATGCGCGGGGCGGGCACGGTGGCGGCGCCGCCCAGTTCGGCGGCCCGGCGCACCGCTTCCGCCAGCCGCTCCCTGCGCACCGGTTTGAGCACGTAGTCGACGGCCTTGAGGTCGAAGGCCTGCACGGCGAAGTCCTCGTGCGCGGTGACGAACACGACCAGCGGCGGCCGGGCGAAGCCGGTGAGCAGCCGGGCGAGGTCCAGCCCGTCGAGGCCGGGCATCTGGATGTCGAGGAAGACGACGTCGATGGCGTCCGGTCCGTCGGGGCCCGACTCCAGGGCCCGGTTGATGCGGCGCAGCGCCTCGGTCGTGTCGCTCGCTCCCTCCGCCGAGCCGATCCGGGGGTCGGCGTTCAGGAGGTACACGAGTTCCTCGAGCGTGGGGCGTTCGTCGTCGACAGCCAGGGCGCGCAGCATGAACGTGGAGTGTAGGGGCGATCCGCGCGCCTGCACACGCCTGCGACGTGCCGGTATCCCCTGGATACAGTGCCCGCATGAACAGCAGGCCCGCTTCGTTCGACGAACTCGACCGGAAGATCGTCACCGCCCTGATGGAGAACGCCAGGACGTCCTTCGCCGAGATCGGCGCGGAGATCGGACTGTCCTCGACGGCGGTCAAGCGCCGGGTGGACCGGCTGCGCGAGACCGACGTGATCACCGGTTTCACGGCGACGGTGCGGCCTTCGGCGCTGGGGTGGCGCACGGAGGCGTACGTGGAGGTGTACTGCGAGGGGGCGGCGCCGCCGCGGCGGCTCGCGGAGGTGGTGCGGGGCTACCCGGAGATCACCGCGGCGATGACGGTGACCGGTGGCGCGGACGCGCTGCTGCACGTGCGGGCGCGGGACGTGGAGCACTTCGAGGAGGTGCTGGAGCGGATTCGTGCGGAGCCGTTCATCCGCAAGACGATCAGTGTGATGGTGCTGTCCCACCTGATCCCGGACAGTCCTGAGGCGGGAGCCGCCCTGCTTGCCCCGAAGGGCGCAGCAGAACTGCGCTGACCGGGCGTACAACGCAGCGATCCTGCGGGAACACGCAGCTTTCAGCGCTTGTCGGGCTCGGGCGTCGCTTCCTACCGTGGAGTCAACACCCCGTCACACACCGTGAAAAGCGGAGGTACCCCTCTGTGACCGAGTCCCGTGTGCCGCGCCGGCGGCGCTTCCTCGTCTGCGAACCCAGACACTTCGCCGTGCAGTACGCGATCAACCCGTGGATGAGCACCGGCCGACCGGTCGACGTCGTCCGCGCCCTCGACCAGTGGCAGGCGCTGGTCGAAACCTACCGTGCCCACGGCCACACCGTGGACACCGTGGCGCCGGTTCCCGGACTGCCCGACATGGTCTTCGCCGCGAACTGCGCGGTCGTGGTCGAGGGCCGGGTGTTCGGCTCCCTCTTCCACGCGCCCGAGCGGCGTCCCGAGTCCGTGCCCTTCGAGGCGTGGTTCAAGACGGAGGGCTTCGAGGTCCAGCATCCCGAGTCGGTCTGCGAGGGCGAGGGCGACCTGGTCCCGGCGGGCCGCTGGATCCTGGCCGGCACGGGGTTCCGCACCACCCGTGCGGCCCACCGCGAGGTGCAGGAGTTCTTCGGCGTGCCGGTGATCTCGCTGACCCTGGTGGACCCGTACTTCTACCACCTGGACACGGCGCTGTTCGTGCTCGACGACGGGACGGGGAAGGGAGAGGGGAACGGCGGGAACATCGCCTACTACCCCGGCGCCTTCTCGCCCGGCAGCCGCGAGGTGCTGGAGCGGCTCTACCCGGACGCGGTGATCGCCACCCGCGAGGACGCGCTGGCGTTCGGGCTCAACTCCGTGTCCGACGGACGGCACGTGTTCATCGCCCCCGAGGCCGGGGAACTGGCCGAGCGGCTCGCCGGCCGCGGCTACGTGCCCGTCCCCGTCGACCTGTCCGAGTTCCACAAGGCCGGTGGCGGCATCAAGTGCTGCACCCAGGAGATCCGGGAGTCCCGCTCATGACCGCACCCGCCCGCACCGCCCGCGGCTCCAAGGAGCTGATCCGCGCGGAGGAGCCCGTCCTCGCGCACAACTACCACCCGCTGCCCGTCGTGGTGGCCCGTGCCGAGGGCGCCTGGGTCGAGGACGTCGAGGGCCGCCGCTACCTGGACATGCTGGCCGGTTACTCGGCGCTCAACTTCGGCCACCGCCACCCCGCGCTGACCGAGGCGGCCCACCGCCAGCTGGACCGACTGACCCTCACCTCGCGCGCCTTCCACAACGACCGGCTCGCGGGCTTCGCCGAGCGGCTGGCCGCCCTGACCGGCACGGACATGGTGCTGCCCATGAACACCGGCGCGGAGGCGGTCGAGAGCGGCATCAAGGTGGCCCGCAAGTGGGCCTACGACGTGAAGGGCGTCCCGGCCGACCGGGCGACGATCGTGGTCGCCGCGGACAACTTCCACGGCCGTACGACGACGATCGTGAGCTTCTCCACCGACGAGACGGCCCGCTCCGGCTTCGGCCCCTTCACCCCGGGCTTCCGGGTCGTCCCGTACAACGACCTGGCCGCGCTGGAGGCGGCGGTCGACGAGACGACGGCGGCCGTGCTGATCGAGCCGATCCAGGGCGAGGCGGGCGTGCTGATCCCCGACGACGGCTATCTGGCCGGGGTGCGGGAGCTGACCCGGCGCAGGGGCTGTCTGTTCGTCGCGGACGAGATCCAGTCGGGGCTGGGCCGCACCGGGCGCACCCTGGCCGTCGAGCACGAGTCGGTGGTGCCGGACCTGGTGCTGCTCGGCAAGGCGCTGGGCGGCGGCATCGTCCCGGTGTCGGCGGTGGTCGGCAGCCGTGAGGTGCTGGGGGTGCTGCACCCGGGCGAGCACGGTTCCACGTTCGGCGGCAATCCGCTGGCCGCCGCGGTGGGCACGGCGGTGGTGGAGTTGCTGGAGACCGGCGAGTTCCAGCGCCGGGCGGCCGAGCTGGGCGCGGTGCTGCGCGAGGGCCTCGCCGCCCTGGTCGGCAGGGGCGTCGTCGGCTTCCGGGCGCGGGGGCTGTGGGCGGGCGTGGACGTGGACCCGGCGCTGGGCACCGGGCGCGAGGTCAGCGAGCGGCTGATGCGGGAGGGCATCCTCGTCAAGGACACCCACGGCTCCACGATCCGCCTGGCCCCGCCGCTGACCGTCACGGCCGAGGAGCTGACGGGCGCCCTCGGGACGCTGGAGAAGGTCCTGACCCTCTGACCCGTCTCCCGGGGGTCACCGAGCGGCTCGGCGGTCCTCGTCGAGCCGCTCGACGTACGCGAGGTTGTCCCGGTCCTCGGCCGCCTCGCCCGGGCCGCCCGCGAACCAGGCGTCGAGGATCTCCCGCAGCAGCGGCCCGGACGTCAGCCGCAGGCTCAGGGCGAGCACGTTGGCGTCGTTCCAGCGGCGGGCGCCGTCCGCGGTGTACGCGTCGGCGCAGAGGGCGGCGCGGACACCCGGCACCTTGTTGGCGGCGATGGACGCGCCGGTGCCGGTCCAGCAGCACACCACGGCCTGGTCGGCCCGGCCCTCGGCGACCTCGCGCGCCGCCTGCTCGGAGCAGGCCGCCCACCGGGGGTCGGCGCCGGGGCTCAGGGCGCCGTACGCGCGCACTTCGTGGCCGCGACCGCGCAGTTCCTCGACGAGGAGCCGGGCGACGGGTTCGTCCATGTCGGAGGAGACGGAGATGCGCATGTGCGAAGCGTACTCACCGGCCGCTCACCTCATCGGCTCAACCACATGACCGACGTCACGACCATACCCAGCATCATCGGGGGAACGGGTACGAGCTGAAAGACGTACGACCGAGCAGGACTCCGTCCGGAGTGTCTGCGCGTGGAAAGGGAGGCCGCCACGTCCCCCACCGAGAACGGACCGGAGACCGACGCCGCGGCGGTCCGCCGCCACCCCGCCCTGTTCCGGGCGATCAGGCGTCGGAAGAATCCCCGACTGCGCCGGTCGGACATCACCGTGACGGACGAGGCCGCGGTCAAGAGGGCCGTGAAGGCGGCCTCTCTCGGCAATGCCATGGAGTGGTTCGACTTCGGCATCTACGCCTACCTCGCGGGCACCATCGGCCGGGTGTTCTTCCCGTCCGGGAGTGACACCGCGCAGCTGCTCTCCTCGTTCGCCACGTTCGCCGTGGCGTTCCTGGTGCGGCCGATCGGCGGCATGGTCTTCGGCCCGATGGGCGACAGGATCGGCCGCAAGAAGGTGCTGGCGCTGACGATGATCCTCATGGCGATCGGCACGGCCGCCATCGGGTTCATCCCCAGTTACGACGCGATCGGCTTCTGGTCGCCGCTGCTGCTGATCCTGTTCCGCCTGCTCCAGGGCTTCTCCACCGGCGGCGAGTACGGCGGCGCGTCCACCTTCATCGCCGAGTACGCGCCCGACAAGCGGCGCGGTTTCTTCGGGAGCTTCCTGGAGCTGGGGACGCTGGCCGGGTACACCGGTGCGGCCGGTCTCGTCACCGCGCTGACGGCGGGGCTGGGCAGCGACACGATGGACGCCTGGGGCTGGCGGATCCCCTTCCTGGTCGCGGCGCCGCTCGGCGTGGTCGGTATCTATCTGCGGCTGAGGCTGGACGACACGCCCGCCTTCCTGAAGCTGGAGGACTCCAACGTCCACATCTCCGAGGCGGCGACCGCGGTGGAGACCACCGCGAGGGGCGACCTCGCCAAGATCTTCCGCACCCACTGGCGCTCGCTGGTGCTGTGCATCGCGCTGGTCGGCGCGTACAACATCACCGACTACATGCTGCTGTCGTACATGCCGACGTACCTGTCGGACGAGCTGGACTACAGCGAGAGCCACGGGCTGCTGATCCTGGTGGCGACCATGGTGCTGCTGATGCTGATCATCAACCAGGTGGGCCGGCTGTCCGACCACTTCGGCCGCAGGCCCGTCCTGATGACCGGCATGATCGGTTTCTTCGTGCTGTCCGCCCCGGCCTTCCTGCTGGTGCAGGAGGGCAGTCTGCTCGCGGTCTCGGGCGGCATGCTGATGCTCGGACTGTCGCTGGTGTGCCTGCTGGGCACGATGTCGGCGGCGCTCCCGGCGATGTTCCCGACCAACGTCCGGTACGGGTCCCTGTCGGTCGGCTACAACCTGTCGGCGTCCCTCTTCGGCGGCACCACGCCGCTGGTGATCACCGCGCTGATCAGCGTGACCGGCTCGGACATGATGCCGGCCTACTACTCGATGGCCGCCGCGCTGGTCGGTGTGGTGGCCGTGGCCTGCATGAAGGAGACGGCCCAGAAGCCCCTGGCGGGTTCCCCGCCGTCGGTGGGGACCGAGGAGGAGGCCGCGGAACTGGTCGAGGCGCAGGCGCCGACGCCGAAGTTCTGACACCGCGGTCACGGGCACACGCCGGGGGCGGTGGGGTTCGGTGCGAACCCCACCGCCCGTCGGCGTGTCAGGCGTTTCTCAGCAGCGTGTCACAGGCGCTGCCACAGGGCGGGGACGTTCGGCGGCTCCCAGCCCGGGTAGGCGGTGTGGCCCTGGAGGCACCGGTAGGCGACGCCGTTGTAGGTCACCACGTCACCGGCCGCGTAGGTGGCTCCCAGCTGCCAGGTGGTATCACCGCCGTCGTCGCCGGACACGGTGAGGGTGTACGTGGTGGTGTGGGTGACGGTGCCCGCACCCGTGAAGGTGAGGGTGTAGGTGCCGCCGGCCGTGCCCGCGGCGACCTGGACCGTGGCGGTCGAGGACTGGCCCGAGGTGATGGAGGCCGGGCTGAAGCTCACGCTCACCCCGGTGGGCGCGCCGGACGCCGACAGCCGTACGTTCTGCGCGTTGCCGCTGGCCGTGGCGGTGCTCACGGTGACAGACGCGGAGCCGCCCGGGTCGACGGTGCCCGCGGACGGGTTCGCGGAGAGGGAGAAGTCGTCCTGCGGGTTCGGTGCGTCTGCGACGGCGGTCTTCCAGATCGTGTACGCGATGCCGTCGGCGCTGCGGTTCAGCGCGGTGGCGCTGATGTTGGCGGTGGTGTCGCAGGCGGAGTGGTAGCACGGGTCGTAGGACCGGCCCGCGGTGCCGCCCCACTTGGCGGCCTCCGAGGACGACTTGATCGCCGAGGCGCCGGTGGCGTAGCCCGAGGTCGGGATGCCGACCTGCTGGAAGGAGTAGTCGTCGGAGCGGCCCTGGCCCTCGACGTTCTCCTGCGGTGCGAGGCCGAGGGAGGTCCAGTACTCCCGCATCGGGGCGGAGGCCGCGGAGGACAGGTTGTTGATGAAGTAGCCGCCGTTGACGGAGGCGACCATGTCGAAGTTGTAGTACGCCTTGATCCGGGAGCGGTCGGACGTGGAGAGGTTCCGGGCGTAGAAGTCGGAGCCGTTCAGCCCCTGCTCCTCGTCGGTCCACCAGGCGAAGCGGACGCGGTTCCTCATGGTCGGGTTCTGCTCGGCCAGGGTCAGCGCCGTCTCCAGGAGGGCGGCGGAACCGGAACCGTTGTCGTTGATGCCGGGGCCGGCCGAGACTCCGTCGAGGTGGGCGCCGAACATGTAGACGCTGTTCGCGTCACCCTTCGGCCACTCGGCGATCAGGTTGTTGCCCGCGCCGGCGGAGCAGCCCAAGGTGCAGGTCTGCTCGGTGACGGTGTAGCCGGCCGCCTGGAGCCTGCCCTTCACGTACGCGAGGGAGGCGCCGTACCCGGTGCCGGTGGAGCGGCGGTTGCCGCCGCTCTGCGCGGCGATCGAGCCGAACTGGGCCAGGTGCGCCTGCACCCGGGCGACGTCGACGTCGGGCGGCGTGCCCGGGGTGGTCCCGCCGCCGACGGTGAGGGTGTACTGGGCGGTGTGGCTCTTGCTGCCCGCCGTGCCCCTGACCGTGAGCGAGTAGGTGCCGGCGGCGGTGCCGGACGTGGTGGACACGCGCATGGTCGCACTGGATCCCGAGGTGACCGTCGAGGGGCTGAAGGTGACGCTCACGCCGGGCGGGGTGCCGGTGGCGGTCAGCGCCACCTGCTGGGCGCTGCCGGTGACGGTGGTGGTGCCGACGGTGGCGTTGAGCGCGGAACCGGCCTCGACGTTGCCGCTCGCCGGGCTGAGGGCCAGCGAGAAGTCGGTCTCCTGCCGGGTGCAGGTGGGGTCGCCGCTCTGGGCCGGGATGTCGATCGCGTTCCAGGCCGCCCTGGTGGCGTCGAACAGGTCGCAGGAGGCGTCCAGGTTCTTGGCCGCGGTGAGGGTGGCGGAGCGGTACCGCTTGTAGGTCATGCCGCTGGTCTTGAGCAGCATCCCGCCGTAGAAGATCTTTCCGGCGTTCCGGATGCCGATGCCGGTCACCCGGCTGCCGTCGCAGGTGGGGCTGGAGGGCTTGCCGCCCCCGGGGTCGGAGCCCTCGGCGAGGAGGTAGAACCAGTGGTTCATCGGCCCGGCGGCCGCGTGCTCCTCGGTGCTCGGGATGGCGGAGGAGTAGCAGTTGGGGTCGTTGTTGACCAGTTGCGGGTTGTACATGTTGCGGATCGGGCCGCGGCCCTGGAGGTTGATCTCCTCGCCGACGGTGTAGTCGGGGCTGTCGTGCGGGGCCGGCTGGTTCGCGTAGGCCTCGGTCAGGGCTCCCATGATGTCGCCGGTGGCCTCGCCCAGGCCGCTCTCGTGGTTGGCGCCGCCGGGGGTGAAGCTGTCCAGGCCGTGGCCGTACTCGTGGCCCACCACGTCCATGCCGGCGATCCACTTGCCCGCGCTGTTGTGGCCGATGGTGATCCGGGAGCCGTCCCAGTAGGCGTTGAGCTGGTTGAGACCGACGAGGGCGGGCCAGCTGCCGCCGTTGCCGTTGTGGCCGTTGCGGCCGAGCCAGTCGCGGAGCATGTCCGACTCCTTCTGCGCCGCGTACATGACGTCGACGCAGCCGGTCTCCTTGCTGGAGGCGTTGCCGGTGCCCCAGTCGTCGTCCGCTCCGGTGAACAGGCCGCCGTTGTAGTCCGAGCACTGCAGGCCGGGGCGGGTGGTGTCGCGCAGG
Source organism: Streptomyces violaceorubidus (assembly GCF_000717995.1). Lineage (GTDB taxonomy): Bacteria > Actinomycetota > Actinomycetes > Streptomycetales > Streptomycetaceae > Streptomyces > Streptomyces violaceorubidus. The sequence goes on along the minus strand of NZ_JODM01000006.1, from coordinate 58,722 downwards.
GCGTACTGGGTGCCGGAGCGGGAGGTGTCGATGGTGAGCGGGTCGGGGCCGTTCCACTCGCTGTGGCCGGTGCCGGCCTTCACGTCGTCGTAGCTGTCGACGACCTTGCCGGTGCGGGCGTCGACGAAGACGTGCAGCTTGCTGGGCACGTGGTCCTTGGTCGCGCCGACGAGCACGGTCTCCCAGGCGAGGGTCTGGACGTCGTTCTTGACGCGGACCACCAGGCGCCTGGAGTCGACCCTGTCGACGTTCGCGAGCCGTTCGCGGCTGGTGCGCACCGCCTGCTCGGCCTTGATCCGGGCCTCGGTGGGCACGGCTGTCGCGGCCTCGGTGGCGGACCGGACGGCGCGGACCCTGCCCTTGCCGTCGGCGAGGACGACGGCGTCGCCGCCGACCACCGGCAGACCGTTGTAGGTGCGCTCGTAGGCGACGGAGAACAGGTCCTCGTCCCAGGGGGTGACCTGGTGGCGGTCGTACTGCTCGTCGGGGCCGCCGGCGACGAGGGCGTCCAGGCCGCTGCGTACGGCCTGGTCGGCGGCTGCGACGGCCCTCTGGACGGGACTGGGTTCCGCCGCGGAGGGCGCGGACCGCTCCGAGGCCGAGGCGAGGGAGGTCGGTACCACCGCCCCTGCGAGTGTCATGGCCAGGACTGTCCCGGCCACCGCGGTCTGTCTGAGCATCGTGGCTCCTTGTGAGAGTGGGGGCTCCTTGCGGGCCGGCCCGGGCCGTGACGTGCCGAACGCGCACCCTGGGGTGCGGGGGCGCGTCCATCAGGTGTCATTTGCATGTCATGTCGCGGGCTGGGCGGAACCCTCACACCCCGCCGCACCGGATTCAACGGCTCCGCGGGCGCGGTACGGTCCTGTCAAAATCCGGCAAGTACGCGTGCGCGCCGGAGAGGTGCCGCGCGCCTCGCTGCCCCCTGCGCGACCGGAGCCCTCCCCCGCCTCACTCCCCCGCGTCCCGCAGCCGCTCCCGGTAGGCCCTGACCTCGGGCAGGTCGGCCCAGTGCCCGGTGAGGCGGCTGTGCAGGCCGCGCAGTTCGGCGGTGACCATCGACTCGCGGGAGCGCACCGCCTCCGGCAGCACCTCCGAGGCGAGGGCGACGGCGGCGCCGGGATCGCCCGCACACGCCCAGCTGTCCTCCAGCCGCAGGGTGAGCAGCAGCCGGGCACCGCGCATCTGGGGCGGCACCTGGGCGCGCGAGCGTGCGGTGGCGTCGACCGCGCGTCGGGCCGCCGCCCGGTCCCCGGTCGCGACGGCCAGGTCGCGCAGGGCGCCGCCGATCGCCGAGTCCACCCGCATCGCCCCCTCGGCCCCGGCCATCCAGGGCGCTTCCAGGTGGTCTCGCGGACCGAGGCGGGCGAACCCCCGCCGGGCCAGGGAGATGTGCCGGCGGCACGCCGCCGCGTCGCCCGCCAGGGCGTGGCCGCGCGCCTGGTAGAGATCCGAGAGGGTGGCCATCCAGCGGCGTCGCGCGTCCACCGCGCCGATGCCCTGCGCGTACCCGAGCATCAGGGATGGGTCCCCGTCGAGCCGGACCAGGGTGCACATGTCGCTGAGCAGGGTCGCGCGGGCCGAGGCGTCCTGGACCGCGTCCGCCCAGCGCAGTCCGTGGCCGAACCAGGCCATGGCCACGCCGATCTGCCCACGCTCCATCCGCAGCCGTCCGGCGACCTGGGCGTACTGCGCGCCGAGCCGCAACTGCCCGTAGGGCAGGTGCCCGGCGGAGTTGACCTCGCCCGCCCAGCGGGCCAGGGCCCGCAGCAGCCCCTCGACGGCCGTCACGCGGCCCTCGTGCCGAAACGCCTCCCGGATCAGGCAGGCCAGCACCGCGGTGAGGCCGTGCAGCAACTCCGCCTCGGCGACCGCCCCTCCGGTGCCGGTGCCCCAGGACGATGCCGGCCCGCCCACCGGACCCGGCCCGTCGAGCAGCGCCGGCAACTCACCCGGATCCGGTACCGCGCACCCGGCGGTGCCGTGCAACGGGCAGGCCAGCCCCTCGGCGGGCAGCCGCGCGGGCCACAGCCGTAAGTCCGGCGGGCCCTGCCCCACGGAGGCGTCCGCGCCGGGCAGCGGCGTGAACAGCGCCGGGTCGGCCGGGAAGCGGCCCGGTCTGTGCGGCACCTCGCGCGGCGCGGCGACGGTCGCCGCCAGCCGGCCGCCCGTGTGCAGCACCGCGTCGAGTCTTCGCACCAGCCCGACGGGCGGTTCGCGCAGGCCCGCCTCGAGTCTGCTGACGGCGGAGTGGTGGTAGCCCACGCGCAGGCCGAGTTGCAGCTGGGTGAGTCCGGCCGCCCTGCGCAGGGAGCGCAACTGCCGCCCGAACTCGGCCCACGGAGCCCCCTCCGCCGCTGCCGGTCCGGTCGGTTCCGCCGCCCGCGCAGGTCCGGCCGTCCGTGCCGATCCACCGGTCATCCGCCCTCCCCCCGGTCGCGCCCCCGCCGCGGGCCGTGCGCCGCCCGGGCTTCGCGCCTTTGCCACCGGACAGCACAGAGGAGGGGCGGTGCCGCGTCAATCGAGTTGACCGAAGAGCGGCCGAACCGGCGCCGTCCGGTTCCGGCGCGGTCGGGCTACGATCGATCACCGGTCGCGGACGACCGGCCGAGAGCCCGGAGGACTGGGAGACGCACCGTGTTCTACTACGTGCTCAAGTACGTACTGCTGGGCCCGCTGTTGAGGGTGGTCTTCCGTCCCCGGATCGAGGGCCTGGACCATGTGCCGGGGTCGGGGGCGGCCATCGTCGCGGGCAACCACCTCTCCTTCTCGGACCACTTCCTCATGCCCGCGGTGCTCAGGCGCCGCATCACCTTTCTCGCCAAGGCCGAGTACTTCACCGGTCCGGGCCTCAAGGGGAGGCTGACCGCGTTCTTCTTCCGCAGCGCGGGGCAGATTCCCGTGGACCGCTCCGGCAAGGAGGCGGGGCAGGCCGCGATCCGCGAGGGGCTCGGCGTGCTGGGCAGGGGCGAGTTGCTCGGCATCTATCCGGAGGGCACCCGCTCGCACGACGGCCGGCTCTACAAGGGCAAGGTCGGCGTCGCGGTGATGGCGCTCAGGGCCGGGGTGCCGGTGGTGCCCTGCGCGATGATCGGCACCTTCGAGGCGCAGCCGCCGGGCCGGAAGATCCCGAAGGTGCACCCGGTGGTCATCCGCTTCGGCGAGCCCCTGGACTTCTCCCGCTACGCGGGCATGGAGGGCGAGAAGGCCGTGCTGCGCGCCGTCACCGACGAGATCGTCTACGCGATCCTGTCCCTGTCCGGTCAGGAGTACGTGGACCGGTACGCGGCGGACGTGAAGGCCGAGGAGGCCCGGAAGGCGGCGCAGGGCCGGAAGTTCCCACGACTGCCGCACCGCTAGCCGGGCGCTCGGGGTTCGGTCGTCTGCCGTCGGCAGAGGAGCGTGGCCGGCCGGCGCCGGGACGCCTACGGTCGCCGTATGACACACGCAGTGGTGATCGGGGCGACGGGACAGATCGGACGGGCGGCGGTCGACGCGCTGGCCCGGGACGGCTGGGCGGTGACGGCCGTCTCGCGGGGCGGCGACCGGGACCCGCGGTGGCCGCGGGACGTGCGGGTGGTGCGCGGCGACCGGGAGGACGACGCGGCGCTGTCGGCGGCGGTGGGCGGGGGCTGCGACGTCCTGGTGGACATGGTGGCCTACGGGGAGCGGGAGGCTCGGCAGTTGGTCTCGTTCGCCGGGCGGGTCGGCTCGGCGGTGGTGATCTCCAGCGTCTCGGTCTACGAGGACGACAGGGGCCGCAACTTCGACACGCAGGCCGAGCCCGGCGGCTTCCCCGAGTACCCGGTGCCGATCCGGGAGACGCAGCGCACCGTCCGCCCGGGCGAGGGTTCGTACAGCACCGGCAAGGCGGCACTGGAGCGGGAACTCCTCGCGGCGGGCGACCGGTTGCCGGTGACCCTGCTGCGGGCGGGCGCGATCCACGGCCCGTACTGCCGGACCCCGCGCGAGTTGTACTTCGTCAAGCGCAACCTCGACGGCAGGCGCCGGCGCGTGCTCGCGTACGGCGGTGCCAGCCGCTTCCACCCGGCGAGCGTGCGCAACATCGCCGAGTTGGTCCGGCTGGCCGCCCCGCGGCCGGGCACCCGCGTGCTGAACGCGGTGGACCCGGACGCGCCGACGGTGGCGGAGATCGCGGCGGGAATCGACGCGGTGATGGGCGTCGAGACACAGGACGTGCTGGTGGACGGCCCGCCGGTGGACGGCGTGGGCGACACCCCGTGGAGCGTTCCCGCGCCGGTGGTGTGCGACATGGGCGCGGCCCAGCGGGAGTTGGGCTATCGCCCGGTGGTCCGGTACGCCGACACCCTGCCGGAGACGGTGGCCTTCATCGAGGAGCGGCTGGCGGGGCGGGACTGGCGCGAGGCGTACCCGAATATGTTCCAGGCGTACGGCGACCTCTTCGACTACGCGGCGGAGGACGCCCGGGCCGGGGGACGGTAGCGGCACACACGGGGCAGGGGCGGCCGGCCGGTCCGGTCGCCCCCTGCCCTGATCGTCCGCCCGCCGGGTTACGGCTTGGGCGTGGCGTGCGGCGCGCAGGTCACGTCGCGGGCGTCCACCTTGCCGGTGAGCAGGTAGGTGTCGACCCGGTCGTTGACGCACGGGTTGACCAGCCCGGTGACGCCGTGCGAACCGGCGTCCCGCTCGGTGATCAGCCGGGAGCCCTCGAACCGCCGGTGCAGTTCGACGGCGCCCTCGTAGGGGGTGGCCGCGTCGCGCTCGGACTGGACGATCAGCACCGGCGGGAGTCCCTTGCCGGTCTTGACGTTCAGCGGGGTCTGCTGCTTGACCGGCCAGGTGGCGCAGGGCAGGTTCATCCAGGCGTTGGCCCAGGTCATGAACGGGTGGTCGCGGTGCAGCCGGGTGTTGTCCCGGTCCCAGGTCTTCCAGTCGGTGGGCCACTTGGCGTCGGTGCACTCGACGGCCGTGTAGACCGCGTTGCCGTTCTCCGCGGAGGCGTTGCCCACGGTGTCGGACAGGTCGGGTGCGGCGGCGTCTACGAGGGCCTGGGTGTCACCGGCGACGTACTTGCTGAAGATCTCGGCGGTCGACGCCCACGCGGAGTCGTAGTACGGAGCGCTCTGGAAGAAGGAGATCAGCTCGGCCGGTCCGACGACGCCGCCCAGCGGCTCCTTCGCGGCGGTGGCGCGCAGCTTCAGCCACTGGTCCTGGACCTCGGCGCGGGTGTCGCCGAGGTGGTAGGCGGCGTCGTTCGCGGCCACCCAGTCCTGCCAGTCCTTCCAGCGGCCCTCGAAGGCGACGTCCTGGTCCAGGTTGGCCTGGTACCAGATCTTGTCGCGGGAGGGGTTGACGACGCTGTCGACGACCATGCGGCGCACGTGGCCCGGGAAGAGGGTGCCGTAGACCGCGCCGAGATAGGTGCCGTAGGAGACTCCGAGGTAGTTGAGCTTCTTCTCGCCGAGCGCGGCGCGGATGACGTCGAGGTCGCGCGCGGTGTTCGGCGTGGTCATGTGCGGGAGCATCTCGCCGCTGCGTTCGAGGCAGCCCTCGGCGTACTGGCGGGCGAGCGCCCGCTGTGCGCGCTTGTCCGCCTCCGAGCCGGGCACGGGGTCGGCCTTGGGCGCCTTGACGAACTCCTGCGGGTCGGCGCAGGAGATGGGCGCGGAGTGGCCGACCCCGCGCGGGTCGAAGCCGACGAAGTCGTAGGCCTGGGCCGTCTTGGCCCACACCGCGCTCTTGTTCGTGACGCGGGCCGGGAAGCGCAGGCCGGAGGCGCCGGGGCCGCCGGGGTTGTAGACGAGCGCACCCTGGCGCTCGCCCGCGGAGCCGGTGTTGCCGATCCGGTCGACGGCGAGCTTGATCTGCTTGCCGTACGGCTCGGCGTAGTCCAGCGGCACCGTGACGTACCCGCACTGGATGGGCTTCGGCAGGTTCCAGTCGGCGGCGCAGTCCGCCCAGTCGATGCCCGCCCGGGCGGCGCGGGCGGCGGCGACGGCGGCACCGCGCGCCTCCCGGTCCCAGCCCCGCGCGTGCCCGTGGCCGTCGGCCGGGGTGGTGGCGCTCGCGGCCGGCGCCGAGACGGCGCCGGCTATCAGCGTGGCGGTGACCAGCGCTCCGGCCGTGCCGAAGGCGGTCGTCCTCCGCCGTTTGCTGCTCGTGCTCAAGTGGCCCTCCCCGTACGTGTTCGTGACAAGTACGGGGATCCTCGCGGCTGTGGGATTCCTGAGAACAGAGCCGGTGCTACTTCTTTGCCAATCCGATAAACGGAGAAAAGCGTTCGATCGGCGGACCCGCCGGCCGGCCCGTCGACAAGAACCTCAGTCCAGCGAGGCCAGCGCCCCGTCCAGCAGCCGCCGCAGCCGCAGCGCGTCGGGGGCCACGGCGGTCACCAGCACGGCGGGTCCGACGAGCGGCAGGACGGCCGCGCCCTCTTCGAACACCCGCGCCGCCGGTGGCCCGGTGGCGAAAGCGGGCCGCACGACGACCAGCTGACCGACCGCACGGTGTCCCGCCAGCCCGGCCGGCCCGTCCCAGCCACCCGGCGCTCCGGGGCCGCAGGCCAGCTCCTGGTCGAGGACGCAGCGCCCGTCGATCCGCACGGTCAGACGGCTGGTGAGGCGGCCGGGTTCCTCCCCGGCCCGCCCGAGCACCTGCTCCTCGCGCAGCAGCAGCCGGGCCCCGGCGGCGAGCTCGACGGACGTGGTGACGTGCAGATCACTGCCTCCGGCGGAGATCAACTGCTCGGGCAGCCAGCTCAGTTCGGCGTCGTCGTCGACGGTGATCCGGACGTCGTAGCGGGCGCCGGTCTTGTCCTGCCCCGGCAGTGCGAGGGTGGCGGCGGCCGAGCCGACCCTCAGACGGGCGCCTGCCGCCGCGTGGGCCGCCACGGTGAAGTGGTCACCCCCGAGGGGCCCGCTCATCGCGCCGACCAGCATCACCCGGGCCTCGGCACCGCTCCCCCGGGTGCGCCGCACGGCGAGCGGTCCCTCGCCCTCCAGCACCGGCAGCACGGTGCCGCCGCGCCCGTCGCCGCGGGCGAGCACGCGGGCGCTCGCCCGGACGCCGCCCGCGGTGGTGGTCACGCGGTCCACGCGGCGATCCGCTCCCGCACCCAGTCGGCGACCTCCCCGACCCCGCCCTCGCTCCGGAGCGACTGGAGGACGACGGGCAGGTCGCCGCGCGCCGCCTTGGCGTCGGCGGCCATGCGCGCGAGGTCGGAGCCGACGTACGGGGCGAGGTCGGTCTTGTTGACGATCAGCAGATCGGCGGTGGCGACACCGGGCCCGCCCTTGCGCGGGATGTCGTCGCCGCCCGCCACGTCGATCACGAACACCTGCGCGTCGACGAGTCCCCGGGAGAAGGTGGCGGTGAGGTTGTCCCCGCCGGACTCCACCAGGACCAGGTCGAGCGGCCCGACCTCGTCCTCCAGGTCCTCGACGGCCTCCAGGTTGGCGGAGATGTCGTCCCGGATCGCGGTGTGCGGGCAGGCGCCGGTCTCCACGGCGGTGATCCGCTCGGGCGGCAGCACCGCCTCCCGGAGCAGGAACTCGGCGTCCTCCCGGGTGTAGATGTCGTTGGTCACCACGGCGAGCGACAACTCCTCCCGCAGCGCCCGGCACAGCGCGGCGACCGTAGCGGTCTTCCCGGACCCGACGGGCCCACCGAGCCCGATCCGCAGCGCACGCCGGCTCCCGTCGGGCCGCCGGGCGTCGGCGGAGACGGCGGCGGGGAGATCGTGGTGATGGTCGAGATGCATGAGCAGTTCCTGTCGAAGTCGGGATCGGCCATATCAGCCCGTCCGGCGCTTGAGGACGAGGCCGTTCAGGCCGAATGGGGGCCCAGGGGGCACAGCCCCCTGGCGGGGTAGCAGGGGCAGAGCCCCTGGGGTCGGGATAGGGAAGGGGCGGCGGGGGCGAATCCCCGCCTAGGAGGCGAATCCCCGCTTAGGAGGCGAATCCCCGCCTAGGAGGCGAACAACCGCACAGCCCAAGCGGCATGCGCCTCGGCCCCGATCTCCAGCAGCGGCGCGGACCGCGCGGGCAGCACGTCGACCCCGTCGGTCACGACACGCTCGCCCGTCTCCATGGCCTCCTGAGCCACCCGGTCCATCTCGGCCGAGAGCCGCGCCAGCACTGCCGTCGCGTCGAACGGATCCAGACCGAGCAGCCGCACGACCGCCGTCGCGGGCCCGCTCACCCCCTCGTAGAGGGAGCAGTGCGCCGCGTCGAGCGCCCCCAGACCGGCCGCACGCGCGGCCAGTCCCAGCACGACGGGCTGATGGGCCCCCTTGGGGAACAGCGCGGCCAGGGCGTCCAGTTCGGCACTCGGCCAGGTCGACCGGGCGGCCCGCATCAGCTGCCGCCCCAGTCTGCGCGCGGTCACCCGCAGGGCGGGCGAGGGGGTGCGGGCGTCGGCGGCCCGGTCGAGTTCCCCGGGGTCGACGCCGAGGGCGGCGGCCGCCGCGACGCAGGCCGCGACGACCCCGCTCGTGTACAGCCGCCCCCGGCAGAACGCCTCCAGGCTCGCGGCATCCGTGATGCGTCCCGCCCGGACGGCGGCCTCCGCCCCGCCGGAGTGGGCGTGCCCTCCGGCTGGGAAGCGGCCGTCCGCGAGGACGAGCAGTGCGGCGCGGCTCATCGGGGGCTCAGAAGAGGAAGTACCGCTGGGCCAGCGGCAGTTCGGCGACAGGGGCGGGTTCGACGAGTTCGCCGTCGATGGTCACCGCGAAGGAGTCCGCTGCCACCTCCACCCGGGGCAGCGCGTCGTTCTCCCGCATGTCGGACTTGGTCCGGCCGCGGGTGGACCGGATGGGCACGAACTCCCGCCCGAGCCCGAGCCGCTCCGGCAACCCGTCCGCGACGGCCTGCTCGGAGACGAAGTTGACCGAGTTGGCGGCGGGGGCGGACCCCAGGGCCCCGAACATCGGGCGTGGCAGGACGGGCTGCGGCGTGGGAATGGAGGCGTTCGCGTCCCCCATCTGCGCGTAGGCGATCTGGCCGCCCTTGAGGACGAGTTGCGGCTTCACGCCGAAGAAGCGGGGGTCCCAGAGCACCAGGTCGGCGAGCTTGCCGGTCTCGACGGACCCGACCTCGTGCTCGATGCCCTGGGCGACGGCGGGGTTGATGGTGTACTTGGCGACATAGCGCCGGGCGCGCAGGTTGTCGGCGCGGGTGTCACCGGGCAGGAAGCCGCGCCTGCGCTTCATCACGTGGGCGGTCTGCCAGGTCCGCAGGATCACCTCGCCGATGCGGCCCATGGCCTGGGCGTCCGAGGACATGATGGAGATCGCGCCCATGTCGTGCAGGATGTCCTCGGCCGCGATGGTGCTGGGCCGGATCCGGGACTCTGCGAAGGCCAGGTCCTCGGGGACGGCGGGGTTGAGGTGGTGGCAGACCATCAGCATGTCGAGGTGTTCCTCGACGGTGTTGACGGTGTGCGGCCGGGTCGGGTTGGTGGACGCCGGCAGCATGTTGGGCAGCGACACCGCCGTGATCATGTCGGGCGCGTGACCGCCGCCGGCGCCCTCCACGTGGAAGGCGTGCAGGGTGCGGCCCGCGACCGCGTCGAAGGTGTCGCCGACGAAGCCGGCCTCGTTGAGGGTGTCGGAGTGGACGGCCAGCTGGACGCCGGACTCCTCGCACACGTCCAGGCAGGCGGAGATGACGGCGGGGGTGGCGCCCCAGTCCTCGTGGATCTTGAAGCCGAGGACGCCGGCCCGCAGTTGGTCGCGCATGGACTCCTTCGACATGGTGCTGCCCTTGCCGAGGAAACCGATGTTGACGGGGCTCGACTCCAGGGCGGCGAACATCCGCGCGAGGTGCCAGGCGCCGGGCGTGACGGTGGTGGCCTTGCTGCCCTCGGCCGGGCCGGTGCCGCCGCCGATGAGGGTGGTGATGCCGGACGCCAGGGCTTCGTGGACGGCGTCGGGCGCGATGAAGTGGACGTGGGTGTCGATGCCGCCCGCGGTGACGATCTTGCCGTTGCCCGCGACGACCTCGGTCTCGGGGCCGATGACCAGGTCGGGGTGGACGCCGTCCATGGTGTCGGGGTTGCCGGCCTTGCCGATGCCGGTGATCCGTCCGTCGCGGATGCCGATGTCGGCCTTGACGACGCCCCAGTGGTCGATGATCAGGGCTCCGGTGATCACGGTGTCGGGGGCGCCTTCGGCGCGGGTGGCGCGCGACTGCCCCATGGACTCGCGCAGCACCTTGCCGCCGCCGAAGACCGCTTCGTCGCCGGAGCGGCCGGGGCCGCCGGAGCGGTCCTCCTCGATCTCGACGAGCAGGTCGGTGTCGGCGAGGCGGACGCGGTCGCCGGTGGTCGGGCCGAACAGGTCGGCGTAGGCGGGGCGGGACAGTTCAGGCATCGAGGGGACCTCCGGTCGCGCCGCGCAGGCCGACGACGACACGGGCACCCGCGAGGGGGATCAGCCGCACGTCGACGGGGATGCCGGGCTCGAACCGGACGGCGGTGCCGGCGGCGATGTCCAGCCGCGTGCCGTGCGCCGCGGCGCGGTCGAACTCGAGGCCGGGGTTGGCCTCGGCGAAGTGGTAGTGGGAGCCGACCTGGACGGGTCGGTCGGCGGTGTTGAGCACGGTCAGGCGGGTGACTTCGCGCCCTTCGTTGAAGGCGACCGGCTCGTCGGCGAAGAAGATCTCTCCGGGGATCACTGCCGCCCCCGTCAGACGATCGGGTCGTGGACGGTGACCAGCTTGGTGCCGTCGGGGAAGGTGGCCTCGACCTGCACGTCGTGGATCATCTCGGGGACGCCCTCCATGACCTCGTCCCGCTTAATCAGCTTGCGTCCGGAGGCCATGAGTTCGCCGACGCCGCGCCCGTCGCGGGCGCCTTCGAGGATGTGCGCGGTGATCAGCGCGACGACCTCGGGGTGATTGAGCTTGACGCCTCGTGCGCGGCGCTTCTCGGCCACGTCCGCGGCCACATGGATGAGCAGTCTCTCCTGCTCGTGCGGGGTCAGTTGCACGTACCACCTCACAGGGCATCACGCCAGGACCGGACGGTCCGGCTGCCGCGGCCACCGCGACGGCTCTAGGTGTAACACACAGGCGCAGGCCGGAATTCACCTACCGGTGTGTGGAAAACCGCAGGTGGATCGGGGTGCAGACTAGGGCTAGAGTGTTACGGCCACGTCACCCGGTTTTGACCGATTGATTACCGATGCCGCCGGTGACCTCCCGCATGCCCGCGCACGGATGTCCCCGCTCACAGACATGCCCGCGCGCGGACACGTGGCCGCCTAGGAGCGGTCCGGCCCCCGGTGCTCCGCAGCGATGCCGAAGCGGTGGTGCTCGCGCGGCGCCGCGGCGGCCGGGTCGTGGACCGCGGCGACCGAGGTGACCACCCGACCCTCCGGGGACTCCTGGGCCTCCTCCAGCCGTTCGAGGTCGGAGGCGGAGACGAGGGCGACGAGAGGCTTGCCGTGCCGCGTCACGACGACACGCTCGCCGCCGTACACCACCCGGTTGATCAGGTCGGCGAGCTCAGCCCTGGCTTGCGTCACCGGAATCTCGTAGGCCATGACCCCAGCTTACGGTTCGCCCGAATCCCCTCCCGGAAAGCGTACGTCCTGTACATTTTTTACGGAGACTGCGCAGCCGAAGACGGCTCTGCCACGAGGAGGGGTTCGTCATGAACCGACCGTCCGCCCGCCATGTCCTGCCCGAGTTCACCGAGCGCACGGGTTCCGGGACCCGGACGTCGGATCCGTACTCCAGGCTGCTCCAGGAGCGGATCGTCTTCCTCGGGACACCGATCGACGAGACCTCGGCAAACGACGTGATGGCGCAGTTCGTGCATCTGGAGCACCAGGCACCGGACCGGGACATCGAGCTGTACGTCAACTCGCCCGGCGGCTCCTTCACGGCGATGACGGCGATCTACGACACGATGCGCTACGTCGCCTGCGACATGGCGACGACCTGCCTCGGGCAGGCCGGTTCGTCCGCCGCGGTGCTGCTGGCGGCCGGCACCCCCGGCAAGCGCGCCGTCCTGCCGGGCGCCCGGGTGGTGCTCCACCAGCCGGCGCTCACCGAACCGGTGCGGGGGCAGGCGAGCGACCTGGCCGTCGGTGCCGCCGAGTTGGTCCGCGCCCGCACCCGCCTGACGGAGATCCTCGCACGGCACACCGGCCGCGGTACCGAGCAGGTGGCCGCGGACATCGACCGGGAAACGGTCCTCGACGCCCGACAGGCGCTGGAGTACGGCCTGGTGGACCGGATCGTGCCCGGTCGCAGGACCCCGCCCGCCGCACTCGGCGCGAGGTGATCGGCCCGTGCTGCCACCCGAGTTGCCCCCGCTGCCGGCCCTGACCCGCGCCGAGGCCGAGGTCATCGACCGCTATCTGGACGTCGTCGACCTGCTCGGACGCATCAACCCCGGGCGGGAGGGCGACACCTACGGCGGTCTGCGGGCCGCCCAGGCGCTGGTCGGCAAGGCGGCGGCGCTGCGCGACGCGCTGGCGCTGATCCACCGGCGTGGCGAGACGGAGGTGCACGCCGCCACCCTGGCCCGGGCGCTGCGCGTGCTGGACGGAGAGCGCCGGACGGCACGGGTCGGCCTTCCGCCGCGTTCCGGAAGCTGACCGGGTCGAAACGGACCGAACGGCGTACCCCCTTTCGGCGTAGGAACACCTCCGATTCACGACCCCCCGAAGTTGCGGACCCCCGGCTCCGACCCGCGCTCCGCGCCACTCCGTCGCTGGTCCCGGGGCCGTCACCGCCCTCGGCGGGACATCGAACACGGGGTGGCAACCCGAACGGGCGAGTGGGTCGTAACAACACAAAGGGCACGTTCCATTGGGATTTTCCCTTCGGGCGGGACAAGATCCGTGACTGACGACAAGCCCCCGCCGCAGCGGTGGGGCGGTCCGGGCGGACGCCGAGTCCTGCCGCCGTCCGGACGACCGGTCGACAAGGAAGTGGATCGGCAGGAGTGGAGGACCCGAGCACGACGGGTCGCCGGCACGGCCGCCTCCGCGAGAGGTGCCGGGCCGAGCGGTCCTTGGGGTGAAGCCGCACTCGTGCGGCCGGGCAACTTCGCCAGCCCGAATCCGACAGGTCATCCTTCACAGGCGGCTGACGAAGGGTTGCGCATGTCCGCGCTCAATCGTGTCCCGTCGCTGATGGCTCGTGCCGGTACGGCCTCGGCCCTCACTCTCGCCGCCGTGGGCGGTTCCGTCGTGGTCCCGGGCGTCGCCTCCGAGGCGGCCGCGGCGAGCCATGCGACGAAAGCCCTCAGGATCGCCGCTTCCAAGCAGGGTGCCCCGTACCGCTGGGGCGCCACCGGCCCCCACCGGTTCGACTGCTCCGGCCTGACGCTGTACTCGTTCAAGAAGGCCGGCAAGAAGCTGCCGCGCACCGCGGCCCAGCAGTACAACAGGACCCGTCACGTCTCGGCCAAGAACCGCAAGGCCGGTGACCTCGTGTTCTTCCACTCCGGCCGGAGTGTCTACCACGTGGGCATCTATGCCGGGAAGGGCAGGCTCTGGCACGCTCCGAAGACCGGGGACGTGGTGCGGTTGCAGAAGATCTGGACCTCAAGCGTCTGGTACGGCCGGGTCAAGTAGCCCGCCCGCCGGGGTGACGGCGTTCTGCCCCGCCGTCACCCCCGCCCGTGCCGCCGGCTCGCCCGGGAGCGTCCAGGGCAGTTCGACGGCGACGGTCTTGCCGCCCTCGCGCGTGGGCCGGACCCTCAGCCTGCCGCCGCACTCGGCGGTCAGCCAGCGGATGATCACCATGCCCCGCCCGTTGTCCTGCTGGACGGCGGCGGGCAGCCGCTTGGGGAAGCGCGGGTGGCTGTCGGTGACGCCGAGACGCAGCCGCTCGTCACGGTCGAGGACGAGGTCCACCGTGAAGGTGGGCGACTGCCCGAAGGTGTGCTGGACCGCGTTGGTCGCCAGTTCGGAGACGATGAGCCGCACCGTCTCGGCCAGGCCGGCGTCGCCCGGCAGCCCCCATTCCGCCAGGGTGCCGACCACATAGGTCCGCGCGGCGGCCACCGAGGCGGGATCGCTCGGCAGAGTGACGGATGCTTCCAGATGGTCTGCCATGGCGACGTCGTCCCTTTCTCACGGGACCGCAGGCCCGACACGGAGCGGATGGTTCGAGTACGGTCCCGGACTGGTGCTTCGTCGCCAGCGTGCCATCACCACACCCGCGAAGGGCGGCGATCCACCAAGATATGCATATATCTGTCGCTCGAAGCGGTGAACTCTGCGACGGCAGAGCGTATTTGGGCGGCTCATAAGGAGTAAGGGAGTTGTCCCATGCAGCACGGTCCCGTGGTGCGCCGCCGCAAGCTGGGCGCGGAACTGCGCGCCCTGCGCACGACGGCGGGCATCACCAGCGGCGAGGCGGCCCGGCTCGTGGGCTGGCACCAGTCGAAGGTCAGCAGGATCGAGACGGGGACGAGCGGGGCGAAACCGGCCGACGTGCGGTTACTGCTGGACGCCTACGGCGTGCACGACGAGCAACTGCGGGGGCTGCTGGAGATGCTGGCACGCTCCGAGGACGCGGGCGGACGCAACCACTGGTGGCACGCGTACCGCGGGGTGCTGCCACCGACCTACCGCGACTTCATCAGCCTGGAGTCGCAGGCCAGCGCGATGCGCACCCTGGAGACGACGGTGGTGCCCGGCCTGCTCCAGACGCCGGAGTACGCCCGCGCGGTGACGCGGGCCGCGGTGGAAGGCATGCCGGCGGAACGGCTGGACACGCTGGTGGAGGTCCGGCTGGCCCGGCAGGACGTGCTGCGCGGCGAACCGCCCCTGGAGCTGAGCGCGGTCCTGGACGAGGCGGTGCTGCGCCGCGAGGTGGGCGGGCCGGGGGTGATGACCCGTCAACTGGCCAGACTCGTCGAGGCCGCGCGACTCCCCCATGTCCGCCTCCAGGTCCTGCCCTTTGCCGCCGGGGCGCACATCGGCGTCACCGGCCCTTTCGTAATCTTCTCTTTTGCGAGCACTTCCGATCTGGATGTGGTTGTTCTCGACCACTTGACGAGTAGCTTGCACCTCGACCGGAAAGAAGACCTAGAGGCCTATACCGAGGCCTTCAACGCCCTTCTGATCCATGCCCTTTCGCCCGAGGACTCGTTGGACTTCATCGCCGCGACCGCGGCAGGCGCGTGAGGAGGCACCATGTCAGGCTTCATGTCCGAACGTCCCCGGAACATCCCTGTCAGCACCGATATGACCGGCGTGCGGTGGCTGCGCAGCAGTTACAGCACCGGAGCGAACAACTGTGTGGAGACGGCCCGTCCGTCGGCCGGTCCCTGGGCCGGACTGCTCGCCGTGCGCGACTCCAAGAACCCGGCCGGACGCGCCCTGCTCTTCTCCCCCGAGAGCTGGACTACGTTCACCGCCGGTGTCCGGCTGGGCTGACCCCGTCGGACACCGCACGGCACACGGCCGTGTCACGCCGACTCATGGCCGCGTGTCGCCGATCACCCGTACAGCGCGCTCGATCTGTTCCCCGGAGAGGTCCCCGCGGGCGGTCAGCCTGAGCCGTGAGATGCCGTCGGGCACCGAAGGAGGGCGGAAGCAGCCCACGGACAGGCCGGCCGCCCGGCAGTCGGCCGCCCACCGCACGGCCCCCTCCGGGGACGGCGCGCGCACCGAGACGACCGCGGCGTCCGGGCGTACCGCGTCCAGACCCGCGGCGGTCAGGCGCTCGTGCAGCGCGGCGGCGACGGCGCGGGCCCGTGCCGCACGCTCCGGCTCGCGACCGAGCAGTCTGAGCGCCGCCAGGGCCGCCCCCACCGCCGCGGGGGCCAGTCCGGTGTCGAAGATGAACGTCCGCGCCGCGTTGACCAGGTGGGCGATCACCCGGGCGGGGCCCAGTACGGCGCCGCCCTGGGCGCCGAGCGACTTGGACAGCGTGACGGTCGCGACGACGTCCTCGCATCCCGCGAGGCCCGCACCCCGCACGGCACCCCGGCCGCCGTCGCCGAGGACGCCGAGCCCGTGGGCGTCGTCGACGATCAGCCCGGCCCCGTGCGCCCGGCACGTCTCGGCGAGCCCGGCCAGGGGCGCGGCGTCGCCGTCGACCGAGAAGATTGTGTCGGAGACGGCGAGGGCGGGACCGTCGTGCGCCGCCAGTGCCTTGCGCACGGCGTCCGGGTCGGCGTGCCCCACGACCTGGGTGGTGCCGCGGGCGAGCCGGCAACCGTCGATCAGTGAGGCGTGGTTGCCCGCGTCCGAGACGACGAGACTGCCGTGCGGGGCCAGCGCGGTGACCGCGGCGAGGTTGGCCGCGTAGCCCGACGAGAAGACGAGCGCGGCCTCGAACCCGCAGAAATCGGCCAGCTCCCGCTCGAGTTCGGCGTGCAGCGCGGTCGTGCCGGTCACGAGCCGCGAGCCGGTCGCACCGCCGCCCCAGGTCCGCGCGGCCGAGGCCGCCCCTTCGACGACCTCCGGGTGCCGGGCCAGTCCCAGGTAGTCGTTGCTCGCCAGGTCCAGCAGCGGCGAGGCTGCCTGACGGGGGCGCAGCACCCGTACGAGTCCCGCCTCCCGGCGCGCCCGGTCCTGCTCGTCGATCCAGCCGAACGCCATGGGGCCGTCCTCCGGGGTTTTGTAGGCAATGAACAGACATTAGCGGTCCGGCCACCCCCGCGAGGTGTGGCAATACCCACACGTCGATCTGTCAGTGTTGTGCAAAGTCTCCTTGGCCGCGCACGGCCCCTTAGGACAGGATCGGCTCTCATGGACCTGCTGAACACGCTGGTGGACAAGGGGCTTCGGCGCGAGTCGCCGACCCGCGAGGAGGCGCTCGCCGTCCTCGCCACTTCCGACGACGACGTGCTCGACGTGGTGGCCGCGGCCGGCAAGGTGCGCCGCCACTGGTTCGGCCGACGGGTGAAGCTCAACTACCTCGTCAACCTCAAGTCGGGCCTGTGCCCCGAGGACTGCTCGTACTGCTCGCAGCGGCTGGGCTCCAAGGCGGAGATCCTCAAGTACACCTGGCTGAAGCCCGAGCAGGCCTCCGCGGCGGCCTCGGCGGGGGTGTCCGGCGGCGCCAAGCGGGTGTGCCTGGTGGCCAGCGGACGCGGTCCGACCGACCGGGACGTGGACCGGGTCTCGGACACCATCAGGGCCATCAAGGAGCAGAACGAGTCCGTCGAGGTGTGCGCCTGCCTGGGGCTGCTCTCGGAGGGTCAGGCGGAGCGGCTGCGGGAGGCCGGTGCCGACGCCTACAACCACAATCTCAACACCTCCGAGTCGACGTACGGCGACATCACGACCACCCACACGTACGCCGACCGGGTGGACACGGTGAACAAGGCGCACGCCGCCGGGCTGTCCGCCTGCTCGGGTCTCATCGCCGGGATGGGCGAGAGTGACGAGGACCTGGTCGACGTGGTGTTCTCGCTGCGCGAGCTGGACCCGGACTCGGTGCCGGTCAACTTCCTGATCCCGATGGAGGGCACCCCGCTCGCCAAGGAGTGGCACCTCACCCCGCAGCGCTGCCTGCGCATCCTGGCGATGACGCGGTTCGTCTGCCCGGACGTCGAGGTGCGCATCGCCGGGGGGCGCGAGGTGCATCTGCGCACGATGCAGCCGCTGGCCCTGCACCTGGCCAACTCGATCTTCCTCGGCGACTACCTCACCAGCGAGGGCCAGGCGGGCCACGCCGACCTGGAGATGATCGCGGACGCCGGCTTCGAGGTGGAGGGTGCCGGGGAGGTCACCCTGCCGGAGCACCGCGCGACCGCCCGGGGCTGCGGCTGCGGCTCCGGCTCCGGGGAGGGCGGTGGCGGATGCGGTGCGCACGAGGACGGCAGCGGTGCGGGGGGCTGCGGCTCGCACGCGGGTGGCGGGGTGTGCGCCCCGGCGCCCGCCGCCGCGCCGGCCTCGCCGCGCCTCGCCGAGGAGCCCCGTACGGACCTGGTGGCGGTGCGCCGCCGCGGCGCCGGGACGGACCTCGCCCCCAATGCCTGAGCCCGCGTCGAACGTCGCCGAGCTGCTGGAGCTGGACCGGCGGCACGTGTGGCACCCGTACGGGCCCATGCCCGGCCGGCAGGACCCGCTCGTCGTGGAGTCGGCGAGCGGGGTCCGGCTGCGGCCGGCCGACGGCTCCGGGGAGCTGGTCGACGGGATGTCGTCCTGGTGGTCGGCGATCCACGGCTACAACCACCCGGTGCTGAACGAGGCCGCGCGCGAGCAGTTGGCACGGATGAGCCACGTGATGTTCGGCGGGCTCACCCACGAGCCCGCCGTGCGGCTGGCGAAGCTCCTTGTCGACATGTCACCCGAGGGGCTGGAGCACGTCTTCCTCGCCGACTCCGGGTCGGTGTCGGTCGAGGTCGCCGTGAAGATGTGCCTCCAGTACTGGCGTTCGCTCGGCCGCCCCGGCAAGCACCGCCTGCTCACCTGGCGCGGCGGCTACCACGGCGACACCTGGCAGCCCATGTCGGTGTGCGACCCGGAAGGCGGGATGCACGAGCTGTGGTCCGGCGTCCTGCCGCGCCAGGTCTTCGCCGACGCGCCGCCGCCGGAGTACGCGGAGGCGTACGCCGATCACCTGCGGTCGCTGATCGAGCGGCACGCCGACGAACTGGCCGCGGTGATCGTGGAGCCGGTGGTGCAGGGCGCGGGCGGGATGCGCTTCTACTCCCCCGCCTATCTGCGCGTGCTGCGGGAGGCGTGCGACGCGCACGGCGTGCTGCTGGTGTTCGACGAGATCGCCACCGGGTTCGGGCGGACGGGCGCGATGTTCGCGGCGGAGCACGCGGCGGTGACGCCGGACGTGATGTGTGTGGGCAAGGCCCTGACCGGCGGCTATCTGACGATGGCGGCCACCTTGTGCACCACGCGGGTGGCCGAGGGCATCTCGCGGGGCGAGGTGCCGGTGCTGGCCCACGGGCCGACGTTCATGGGCAATCCCCTGGCGGCGGCGGTGGCGTGCGCGTCGATCGGACTGCTGCTCGGCCAGGACTGGCGGGCGGAGGTCAAGCGGATCGAGACGGGTCTGGCCGAGGGGCTCGCGCCCGCCGCCGGGCTGCCGGGGGTGCGCGACGTACGGGTGCTCGGCGCGATCGGGGTGGTCCAGCTCGACCACCCCGTCGACCTGCGGACGGCGACGGAGGCGGCCGTGCGCGAGGGCGTGTGGCTGCGCCCGTTCCGCGACCTGGTCTACACCATGCCGCCGTACGTCACGGGCGACGCCGACGTGGCACGCATCGCGCGCGCGGTGTGCGCGGCGGCACGGGAGGGATGACATGCCGGTACTGGTGATCACGGGCACGGGCACGGAGGTCGGCAAGACGGTCGTGACCGCCGCCGTCGCCGCGACGGCCTTGGCGGGCGGCCGGTCGGTGGCCGTGCTGAAGGCCGCGCAGACGGGCGTGGGGCCGGACGAGGCCGGGGACGCCCAGGAGGTGGCACGGCTCGCGGGCGGGGTGACGGTGGCCGAAGTGGCGCGGTTCCCCGAGCCGTTGGCGCCGGGCACGGCCGCGCGCCGGGCGGGCCGGGCGCCGGTGCGCCCCGGTGAGGTCGCCGAGGCGGCGGCCAAGCTGGCCACCGAGCACGACCTGGTGCTGGTCGAGGGCGCGGGCGGACTGCTCGTACGCTTCGACGCGGCCGGCGGAACACTGGCGGACGTCGCCGGTCTCCTGGGCGCACCGGTGCTGGTGGTGACGTCGGCGGGGCTGGGCACGCTCAACACCACGGAGCTGACGGCACGCGAGCTGCGTTCCCGGGGGCTGGAGCTGCCGGGGCTGGTGATCGGCAGCTGGCCCGGCGCCCCGGACCTCGCCGCCCGCTGCAACCTCGCGGACCTCCCGGACGTCTCCGGCGCCCCCCTTCTCGGCGCGGTACCCGCCGGAGCGGGCACCCTCGCCCCGGCCGCCTTCCGCTCGACGGCACCCCACTGGCTGGCACCCCCGCTGTCCGGCACCTGGGACGCGGACGCGTTCCGCACCCGGGAGGCGCCCTGACCGGACCGTGCCTCCCCCCATGGGCACGGCAACGCGCATGCGTCCGGCCCCACACCGGCCGCACCGGCCGCACCGGCGGCAGTGGCGGCAGTGGCGGCAGTGGCGAAGGACAGGCACGCCCCCTTCGCCACCACCACACCACCCCCGCGACCGCAGACGCCGGGGGCGAGGGCGCCTACCGCACCCGGCAGGCGCCCTGACCGGATCGCGTCTCCCCCCATGGGCACGGCAACGCGCATGCGTCCGGCCCCGCACCGGTCCCGGCCCGCAGTACCCCGCGGGGACCCGGGCACGGGGAAGCGAACGCGTCCGCGTCCCCCGCATTGGCCCTGGGCCGGGGGGCGGGCGCGTTCGCCCGTGACCAGGGGCGTCTCCCCGGGCCCGGCGGGGGCGCTCGGGGAGAGTCGGTCGTGCGGTGGGTGAGGGGCGGTGGGGCGGGGGACAATCGCGGTAAGGCGCCACCTCGTGAGGGAGGTCCCATGCCGCTGCGATCCGTCCGTGACCGCGGGGTGCCGCGCGACGCCGTGCACCATCCGCTGTTCGCCCGCTGCTACGCCCGGTTCAGTGTAGGCGCCGAGACCCGCATGGGCATGGCCCGCGTCCGCGAGCGGCTGCTCGCCGGGCTGTCCGGTCGGGTGATCGAGGTCGGCGCGGGCAACGGGCTGAACTTCTCGCACTATCCGGGCACCGTCTGCGAGGTCGTCGCCATCGAACCGGAACGGGTGCTGCGGCAGTTGGCGGTGGAGGCGGCGCTGCGCGCCCGGGTGCCGGTGGACGTGGCGCCCGGCGCGGCGGAGGCCCTGCCGGTCAAGAGCGAGGCCTTCGACGCGGCCGTGGTCTCACTGGTGCTGTGCAGCGTCCGGGACGTGCCACGGGCGCTCGCGGAGCTGCGGCGGGTGCTGCGCCCCGGCGGGCAGGTGCGGTTCTTCGAGCACGGCCGCGGCGGCGGGCGGGTGATGACCTTCACCCAGCGCGCGCTGGACCGGACACT
The DNA here is from genome assembly GCF_000717995.1 of Streptomyces violaceorubidus. Classification (GTDB taxonomy): domain Bacteria; phylum Actinomycetota; class Actinomycetes; order Streptomycetales; family Streptomycetaceae; genus Streptomyces; species Streptomyces violaceorubidus. The sequence continues at coordinate 37,799 of NZ_JODM01000006.1, read as the reverse complement.
GTGGCCTCCCCTGTCCGGCGGCTGCCACCTCTCCCGCGAACCGGTGGCCGCGCTGCGGGAGGCGGGGTTCGCGCTCGGGCCGTACCGGCGGGTGATGATGCCGGAGAACGGGCCGGCGCTGCCGAGTTCGTACTGCGCCCTCGGCACGGCCTGGCGACCGTCCTGAAGGGTCCGCGGTCACCCGGCCCGGCCGCGCGGTACGTCGGCGATCTCCCCGACCGACGCCTCTCCCGGAGCTGGCGGCCGGCCGCCAGGAACCGGCGGGGCTGAACCCGCTCATCCGGATGGTCGCCGTCACGGAGGACCGTGAGTCCGCCGTCCGGCCCTGCCTGGAGCGCATCGCGCACCTCACCCCGGGACCAGGTGCTGGAGCCGTTCATGGAGACCTTCGCGCCGGTGCTGCGGGCGCTGCGCGAGGACTGACCGCCGCCGGTCCACGCGTGCGCGGCGCCGGTCCGCATGCCGGAATCACCGCACCGGGGTCCGGCGCGCGTGGTGGGATCGCGGCATGAGTGATCTGCGCATACGGCCCGCCGGGCCCGAGGAGCTGGACGCCGTGCTGGCCTTCTGGAAGACGGCCGCCGAGGGGACGAGCATCAGCGACGACCGGGAGGGCGTGGAGCGCCTGGTGGCGCGCGACCCGGACGCCCTGCTCCTGGCGGAGCGCGACGGGGAGCTGGTGGGCACGGTGATCGCGGGCTTCGACGGCTGGCGCTGCCATCTGTACCGGCTGGCGGTGCACCCGGACCACCGGCGACGGGGCATCGGGACGGCCCTGCTCACGGCGGCCGACGAGCGCTTCGTCCGGCTGGGCGGGCGCCGCGGGGACGCGATGGTGCTGGTGCGCAACGAGCGCGCCCAGCATGCCTGGCGGGCCGCCGGGTACGAGCCGCAGGAGCAGTGGCGGCGCTGGGTGAAGCACCTCACCGGCTGAGCGATCGCGGGACGAAAGGTTGAAGGCTTGAACATCGGGCGAACCTCCGGGTCCTGGCCGATCATGGATCCGAGGTGACCCGATGACCGAAGTGCTCCTGCTGCTGGTGGCGATCCTGCTCTCGCTCTTGTGCGGCGCCTTCGTCGCGGCCGAGTTCTCGCTGACCACCGTCGAACGGGGTGAACTGGAGCGGGCCGCGGCGCGTGGTGAGCGGGGCGCGGCGAGTGCCCTCAAGGGCGTCCGGAACCTGACCTTCCAGCTCTCCGGCGCGCAGCTCGGCATCACGGTCACCAACCTGGTGGTCGGCATGCTCGCCGAGCCGTCGGTCGCGGCGCTGATCGCGGGGCCGCTGGAGAACCTCGGGGTGTCGCGTTCGGCGGCGTCCTCACTGGCGCTGGTGCTGGGCACGGCCCTGTCGACGGTGTTCCTGATGATCGTCGGCGAGCTGGTCCCGAAGAACTGGGCGATCTCCTCGCCGCTGGCCGTGGCCAAGCGGGTGGGCGGCCCGCAACGCTGGTTCAGCGCCGCCTTCCGGCCCTTCATCACCCACCTGAACAACACCGCCAACCGTGTCGTGCGCCGCTTCGGTGTGGAGCCCGCCGAGGAGCTGGCGTCCGCGCGCGGACCGCAGGAGCTCGCGGCGCTGGCCCGGCACTCCGCCAAGGAGGGCGCGCTGGAGGCCGACACCGCCGAGCTGTTCGTGCGCACCCTGAACCTGGCCGACCTGACGGCGCAGCAGGTGATGACCCCGCGCGTCCAGGTGGTGGCCCTGGACGCCCGGGCGACCTGCGAGGACGTGGCCAACGCGACGCGGGCGACGGGGCTGTCCCGGTTCCCGGTCTACCGGGACAGTCTCGACGCCGTGGTCGGGACGGCGCACGTCAAGGACGTCCTGGCGGTGCCCGCCGAGCGGCGGTCCGGGATGCCGGTCTCCGACCTGATGCGCGAGCCGCTGCTCGTCCCCGAGTCGCTGACCGTGGACCGGCTCCTGGACCGGCTCTCCGGTCGGCGCACGATGGCGGTGGTGATCGACGAGTACGGGGGGACGGCGGGCGTGGCCACGCTGGAGGACATCGTCGAGGAGGTGGTCGGCCAGGTGCGGGACGAGCACGATCCGCACGAGACGCCCGACCTCGACGCGGCCGGGACGGACGAGGAGGGGCACGCGCTGTACTGGGCCGACGGTTCGGCGCGCGTGGACCGGCTGGAGCGGCTGGGACTGCGGGTGCCCGAGGGCCCGTACGAGACGGTCGCGGGGCTGGTCGCGGCGGGTCTCGGGCGCATCCCCGCCGTCGGCGACCGTCTCGATGTCGCCGGCTGGCGGCTGGACGTCGTGGACGCCACGGGGCGCAGGGCCGCCCGGGTGCTGATGCACGCTCCCCTGAACGACGCGGGCGACCCGGGCCACGCGGCCGGCCCCGGCTTCGGCGCCGACGGGGACGGGCACGGGAACGGGAACGGAGACGGGGACGAAGGGGGGGCCGGCCGGTGACCGCCGTACAGCTGCTGATCGGTCTGGCGACCCTGGTCGTCAACGCGTTCTTCGTGGGCGCCGAGTTCGCGCTCATCTCCGTGCGCCGCAGCCAGGTGGAGCCGTACGCCGAGGAGGGCGACGCCCGGGCGAAGCGCGTGCTGTGGGGGCTGGAGCACGTGTCGGCGCTGCTGGCGGCGGCGCAGCTGGGCATCACGCTGTGCACGCTGGTCCTCGGTGTGGTCGCGGAACCGGCGATCGCGCACCTGCTGGAGCCGGTGTTCCACGCGGTGGGCGTGCCGTCGGGCGCCGGGCACGCGGTGTCCTTCGTGATCGCCCTGGCGCTCGCGACGTATCTGCACATGCTGCTCGGCGAGATGGTGCCGAAGAACATCGCGCTGGCCGAGCCCGTGCGCAGCGCGCTTCTCCTCGGACCGCCGCTGGTGGCGCTGTCCCGGGCCCTGCGCCCGGTGATCTTCACGGTCAACGCCTTCGCCAACGGGCTGCTCAAGCTGCTCAGGGTCGAGGCGAAGAACGAGGTGGCGGCGACCTTCACGGACGCGGAGCTGGCGGAGATCGTCAAGGACGCCGGTGAGGCCGGGCTGATCGACGACCGGGCCAGGGAGCGGCTGTACGACGCCCTGGAGCTGGGCCGCAGGCCGGTCCGGGACGTGGTGCTGCCGCTGGAACGCGTCGTCCACGCGCGCGTGGGCATCACCCCGGAGCAGTTGGAACGGCTGTCGGCGCAGTCGGGGTTCTCCCGCTTCCCCGTGGTGGACGACGGGCGGCGGATCGTCGGCTACCTGCATGTGAAGGACGCCCTGGACGCCTCGCCGCGGGACCTGCCCTTCCGCCTGCGGGACATGCGTCCGATCGCCCGGGTGCGCGAGCGCACCCCGCTGGACGACGTCCTCACCGCCATGCGGCGCAGCCGTACGCATCTGGCGGCGGTACTCGGCTCCGACGGACGGCTGGCGGGTCTGGTGACCATGGAGGACGTGCTGCGGGAGCTGTTCGGGCAGCGCGCCTGAGCCCGCCGCGCCCCGGCCCGCCCGGGCCCGTCCCGGGAGGCGGGTCCGTCCCGGGACGCGGGCCCGGGAAGGGCGACCGACCGGCGGGTATGTGCGGGCGTTATCATTTCCGTCGCCATGCAGACGAACCCCACGTACACCAGCCTCGTCGCCGTCGGCGACTCCTTCACCGAGGGCATGTCGGACCGGCTGCCCGACGGCTCCTACCGGGGCTGGGCCGACCTTCTCGCCGCGCGGATGGCGGCCCGATCCCCCGGCTTCCGGTACGCCAACCTCGCGGTGCGCGGAAAGCTGATCGGACAGATCGTCGACGAGCAGGTGGACGTGGCCGCGGCCATGGGCGCCGACGTGATCACGCTGGTCGGCGGGCTCAACGACACGCTGCGGCCCAAGTGCGACATGGCGCGGGTCAGGGACCTGCTCACGCAGGCGGTGGAACGGCTGGCCCCGAACTGCAAGCAGCTTGTGCTGATGCGCAGCCCCGGCCGCCAGGGCCCCGTGCTGGACCGGTTCCGGCCGCGCATGGAGGCGCTGTTCGCGATCATCGACGACCTGTCCGAGCGGCACGGCGCCGTGGTCGTGGACCTGTACGGCGCCCGGTCGCTGGCCGACCCGCGCCTGTGGGACGTGGACCGGCTGCACCTGACCGCCGAGGGGCACCGCCGGGTCGCCGAGGCCGTGTGGCAGACGCTCGGCCACGAGCCCGAGGACCCCGAGTGGCACGCGCCGGTCCCGGCGACGCCGCCGCCCGGCTGGGTCACCCGCCGCACCGCGGACGTCCGCTTCGCCCGGCAGCACCTGCTGCCCTGGATAGGCCGCAGGCTGACGGGCCGCTCGTCCGGCGACGGCCTGCCGCCCAAGCGCCCGGTGCTGCTGCCGTACGAGGATCCGGCGTGACCCTCCGCGGGTCCCCCCGGCGTTCGTAGTTTCCGACGAACAACCCCGCGACGCCGACCTGCACGAATCGCCAGTAGAATCCGTCTACGTGACTTCTGCTCCCGCCAAGCCCCGCATCCCGAACGTCCTCGCCGGACGCTACGCCTCCGCCGAGCTCGCCACCCTCTGGTCGCCCGAGGAGAAGGTGAGGCTCGAGCGCCGGCTCTGGCTCGCCGTGCTGCGGGCCCAGAAGGACCTGGGCATCGAAGTGCCCGACGCCGCGATCGCCGACTACGAGCGCGTGCTCGACCAGGTCGACCTGGCCTCCGTCGCCGAGCGCGAGAAGGTCACGCGGCACGACGTGAAGGCGCGGATCGAGGAGTTCAACGAGCTCGCCGGGCACGAGCACGTGCACAAGGGCATGACCTCCCGCGACCTCACGGAGAACGTCGAGCAGTTGCAGATCCGGCTGTCGCTGGAGCTGATCCGCGACCGTTCGGTGGCCGTCGCGGCCCGCCTCGGCAAGCTGGCCGGCGAGTACGCCGAGCTGGTGATGGCCGGTCGCTCGCACAACGTCGCCGCGCAGGCCACCACGCTGGGCAAGCGGTTCGCCACCGCCGCCGACGAGCTGCTGGTCGCCCACGGCCGGCTGGAGGAGCTGCTCGGCCGCTACCCGCTGCGCGGCATCAAGGGCCCGGTCGGCACCGCCCAGGACATGCTGGACCTGCTCGGCGGCGACGCGGGCAAGCTCGCCGAGCTGGAGCGGCGGATCGCCGGGCACCTCGGCTTCTCGCAGGCCTTCACCTCGGTCGGCCAGGTCTACCCGCGCTCCCTGGACTACGAGGTCGTCACCGCGCTGGTGCAGCTGGCGGCGGCGCCGTCCTCGCTGGCCAAGACCATCCGGCTGATGGCCGGGCACGAGCTGGTCACCGAGGGCTTCAAGCCCGGCCAGGTCGGCTCGTCCGCGATGCCGCACAAGATGAACACCCGCTCCTGCGAGCGCGTCAACGGCCTGATGGTGATCCTGCGCGGCTACGCCTCGATGACCGGCGAGCTGGCGGGCGACCAGTGGAACGAGGGCGACGTGTCCTGCTCGGTGGTGCGCCGGGTGGCCCTCCCCGACGCGTTCTTCGCCCTCGACGGGCTGCTGGAGACCTTCCTGACCGTGCTCGACGAGTTCGGTGCCTTCCCGGCCGTCGTGGCCCGGGAGCTGGACCGCTACCTGCCGTTCCTGGCCACCACCAAGGTGCTGATGGGCGCGGTGCGCGCCGGTGTCGGCCGCGAGGTCGCGCACGAGGCCATCAAGGAGAACGCGGTCGCCTCCGCGCTGGCCATGCGCGAGCAGGGTGCCGAGCGCAACGAGCTGCTGGACAAGCTGGCGGCGGACGACCGCATCCCGCTGGACCGCGCCGCCCTGGACGCGCTGATGGCCGACAAGCTCTCCTTCACCGGCGCCGCGGCCGACCAGGTCGGTGTCGTCGTCGGCCGGATCGAGGAGCTCGTCAAGCGGCACCCGGAGGCCGCGGGTTACACCCCCGGAGCGATCCTCTGACCCGCTTCACCCGGGCCGAACTGGAGGCCGCCCGCGACCGTCTCGTACCGGACGTCGTCGCGGACGGCCTGCGGGTGCTCTTCTGCGGCATCAATCCCGGTCTGATGACGGCGGCGACGGGACACCACTTCGCCCGTCCCGGCAACCGCTTCTGGCCCGTGCTGCATCTGTCCGGGTTCACCCCGCGGCTGCTGAAGCCTTCGGAGCAGGACGAGTTGCCCTCGTACGGGCTCGGTATCACGAACGTCGTGGCGCGGGCCAGCGCGCGGGCGGACGAGCTGAGCGCGGAGGAGTACCGGGAGGGCGGCCGGCTGCTGGCGCAGAAGGTGGCGCGGCTGCGGCCCGGTTGGCTGGCGGTGGTGGGTGTCACCGCGTACCGGGCGGCGTTCGACGAGCCGAGGGCCCGGGTGGGGCCGCAGGAGCGGACCTTCGGGAGCACGCGCGTGTGGGTGCTGCCCAATCCCAGCGGGCTCAACGCACACTGGACCGCGCAGACGATGGCGCAGGAGTACGCGCGGCTGCGCGAGGCGGCGTGGGAGACCGAGCCCCGGGCGTAGACCGGGTGCCGGCGCGGGGCCGGTGACCCGGGTGTGAGCGGCGGTCACGGTGGTGCCTCCTGCGTGACCACCGCCAGCAGCCGCACCTCGTCCGCCTCGTCGCGGTCGGCGACGGCGACCGCGACCCAGCGGCCGGTGCCCTCGGCCTCCCAGACGTACGCCACCCCCGCGCGGGCGCTCAGACCGGCCCACGGCTCGGGTATCGCCTCCCGCTCGGTCCGCAGCAGGACCGTCTGGAGGTTGTAGGGGTCCGTCTCGCCCCAGCGCGGGGCGAGCCGCTCGTACAGAGCGTCCCTGCCCTTCTCGTACTGCTCGACCGTCGCCGCCCGCTCCGCCGGGTCCCGGCCGCCCAGGCCGCGGCTGCTCTCCAGCACGGCCGTGACGTACCCGGGCGCCGCCGTGCCCTCGTCCGACGAGCCGTGCTCCGCCGGGAAGGGCCGGAAGCACAGCTCGTCGACGAGGGCGAGGTGCCGCGCGATGTTCATGTGTCCAGTAAACCCGCCGCCACTGACAATTGGCGGGGCGTCAGTCGGCCCCCGCTCCGTCCGGGGTCAGGCGTCACGGCGGCGCAGCCGCCAGAATCCGGCGAGGAGCGCGCCCGCCGCCCACAGCGCGGTCACCGCGAGGCCCGTCCAGGGACCGAGGGCCCCTTCGCGCGTCCGGTACAGCACGATCTGCCCTGACTTGTCCGGCAGGAAGTCGGCGACGGTGCCCGCCGCGTCCCCGATCACGAAGGAGACGACGAGGATGAAGGGGACCAGCGTGGACAGGGTGGCCACCCCGCTGCGGAACAGGGTGGTGAGTCCGGCCGCGAAGAGGGCGATGAGCATGAGGTAGATCCCGCAGCCCACGACGCCGCGGACCTGTTCGCCGACGGTGAGCGCGTCGGCCGCCGCGCCGAGGCCCGCCCGCGCGGCGAGCAGGGCGGCGAGTGCGGTGACCAGCCCCACCGCGAGGGCCGGTACGGCGACGACCACCAGCTTCGCCGCGAACCACCGCCCGCGCTGCGGGACGGCCGCCAGGGAGAGCCGGATCCCGTTGCCCTGGTACTCGGAGGAGACCACGACGGCCCCGAAGGCGATGGCCGCGATCTGGCCGGGCATGACGCCGGACAGGGACGTGAACAGCGGGTCGAAGTCCGGGTCGGAGGCGCCGGAGGCCCCGGCCAGTGCGGAGAACGCCGTGGTGACGGCGAACAGGGCTGCCAGGGTGCCGCACAGCGAGCGCAGGGTGAGCACCTTGAGCGCCTCCGCGCGCAGGACGGGCGTCAGGTTCATGGCCGGGCCTCCTTGGGGTGTGTGGTGAACTCGGTCTCGGTGGCGGTCAGGTCGAGGTAGGCCTGTTCCAGCGTGCCCTGGTCCGCGGCCAGTTCGAGGACGGGCACGCCCGCGCCGGACACGATCCGGCCGACGTCGTCCACGCGCGCGTGGTGCACGGTCCAGTACCCGTCCTCGTGTTCCACGGCGTCGTGCCCGTGCCGGGCGAGGGCGGCTTTCAGCGCGGTCGGGTCCGGCGTCCGGACGCGCACCCGTGGCCGCACGCGCGCGTCGATGAACTCCCGCATCGGCGTGTCGGCGAGCAGGCGCCCCCGGCCGAGGACGACGAGGTGGTCGGCGAAGGAGGCGGTCTCGTTCATCAGGTGGCTGGAGACCAGCACCGTGCGTCCCTCGGCCGCGAGCCGGCGCAGCAGTTCGCGCACCCAGATGATGCCCTCGGGGTCCAGCCCGTTGGAGGGCTCGTCCAGTATCACCACGCCGGGGTCGCCCAAGAGCGCCGCGGCGATGCCCAACCGCTGGCGCATGCCCAGGGAGTACGTCTTCACCCGGCGGTGCGCCACGGACGCGATGCCCGTCTCCTCCATCACCTCGTCGACCCGCCGCGCGGGGACGCGGTTGCTCACCGCCAGGACGCGGAGGTGGTCCCGCGCGGTGCGCGATCCGTGGGCCGCGTCCGCGTCGAGCAGGGCACCGACGTGCCGCAACGGCTCGTGGAGGGCGGTGTAGGCACGTCCGCCGACGGTCGCCGTCCCGGAGGTGGGCCGGTCCAGGCCCAGCACGAGCCGCACGGTGGTGGACTTGCCGGCGCCGTTGGGGCCGAGGAAGCCGGTGACGCCGCCGGGACGCACGGTGAAGGTGAGGTCGTCGACGGCTCGCCGGGTGCCGTACTCCTTGGTGAGGTTCTGGACGTCGATGCTGGTCATGGCAGCAGTGTGCCGGTCGGTGCGGGGGCGGGGCCTCCCCCGCCGGTGGACACCGGCTCCCCCGTGCGGGGGAGGTCGGGTGCCGGTGGCTGCTGACACGATGGGGGGATGCTCCGCTTGCTGCGCCCGCTGTGGCGGGGGACGACCTACACACGCCTGCTGCACCTGTGGGTGCCCATGCTCGTGGTCAGTGTGTGGATGTTCATCGACGAGACGACCGTGTGGGTGCCGGCGGCGGTGCTGGTCCCGGTCGGTCTGATCCCGGCGGTGCGCACCGGCGAGGGCGTGCAGGCCCGGCTGCTGCTCACACCCGGCCTCGACGACGCCGCCTTCTCCGTGGCCCCCTCGGCGAACTGGCGCGACCGGCTGCGCACGACGGCATGGCTGCAACTGCGCATGCTGCTGGGCGCCCTGACCACGGGCGTCTGCGTCTGGCTGCCGGTGCTCACGATCGAGCTGGTCCGGCGCGCCCTGGGCCACCGGGTGGACGACATCCCGATCCTGCGGGACGCGGCGCCGCACTGGGCGTACCTCCTCATCGCCCCGCTTCCCCTGCTCGCGCTGTACGGCGCCGTGGTCGGCCTCGGCGCCCTGGCCGCGGCCGGGGCCCGTGCGCTGCTCGGGCCTTCCGCGGCCGAACGCCTCAGTGCCCTGGAGGAACGCACCGAGCAACTCCTGGAGCGCAACCGCATCGCACGCGAACTGCACGACTCCATCGGCCACGCGCTGACCGTCGCGGTCGTCCAGGCCGGGGCCGCGCGCGCCGCGAACAGCGCGGAGTTCACCGGCCGGGCCCTGACCGCGATCGAGGAGACCGGCAGGGCGGCTCTGGAGGACCTGGAGCGGGTGCTCGGTGTGCTGCGGGAGTCGGAGCGGCCGGCGAGCAGCAGACCCACGCTCGCGCACGCCGACCGCCTGCTGGAGTCCGCCCGGGCCTCGGGGGCCAAGGTCGACGCCGAGGTCGCGGGCCCGGTGGAGACGCTGCCGGGCCATGTCTCCCGCGAGGGCTACCGCATCCTTCAGGAGGCGCTGACCAATGTGCTGCGGCACGCGGGTGCCGTGCCGACCCGGGTCCGCGTCGACGTGGCGGACGGGGTGCTCACCCTGGACGTACGCAATCCGCTGCCGGACGCGAGCGCCGCGCCGGGGCGCGGCGGGGGCCTGCGGGGCATCCGTGAACGGGCGGCGCTGCTGGGCGGCCGGGCGCACACGGGGCCGGACGAGGCCGGGGACTGGACGGTGCGCGTGGAGCTGCCGCCGGGCTGATCTACGCTGGCCGGATGCCGGTCAGAGTGCTCCTCGTGGACGACGAACCCTTGGTGCGCGCCGGTCTGCGCGCCGTGCTGGAGGCACAGCCGGACATCGAGGTGGTCGGGGAGGCGGCGGACGGCGCGGCGGTCATCCCGCTGGTGCGGCAGGTGCGGCCGGACGTGGTCGCGATGGACGTCCGGATGCCGTTGCTGGACGGCATCGAGGCGACGCGCGCGCTGCTGCGGACGGTGGCCGACCCGCCGAAGATCCTCGTGGTGACGACCTTCGAGAACGACGAGTACGTGTACGAGGCGCTGCGCGCGGGCGCCGACGGGTTCCTGCTCAAGCGCGCCCGCCCGGCCGAGATCGTGCACGCGGTACGGCTGATCGCGGAGGGCGAGTCCCTGCTGTTCCCCGCCTCGGTGCGGCGACTGGCCGCCGAGTACGGCGACGGCGGCGGCAACCGCGCGGCCCGCGCCGAGGTGGAGCGCGCCCGGTTGACCGAGCGGGAGGGGGAGGTGCTGCGGCTGATGGCGCGGGGCCTGTCGAACGCGGAGATCGCCGCCCGGTTGGTGGTCGGCACCGAGACGGTGAAGTCGCACGTGAGCGCCGTACTGGCGAAGCTGGGGGCGCGGGATCGGACCCAGGCGGTGATCACGGCGTACGAGTCGGGGTTCGTGGCGCCCGGGTGAGGCCGGCGGGCCGGAAACGGAACCGGAACTCGCCGGGGTGCGGCGGGCCGAGTACCATCCGGCCCACACGCGCACGAGCTGGGAGGACGGACCTTGACAGGCCTGACCGGCGGGGACCCGTCGCTGTTGCGGAGGATCAACTCCGCCGTGGTGCTGCACGCGTTGCGTGCGACGGACTCCGCGACGCTGACCGAGATCACCCGGGTGACGGGCCTGTCCCGGCCGACCGTCGAGGGCGTCGTCGAGGGGCTGATCGAGGCCGGTCTGGTCGTCGAGGCGGCCGCCGACGAGGGTACGGCCCGGCGCCAGGGGCGGCCCGCTCGGCGGTTCCGGTTCCGCGCGGAGGCCGGACACCTGCTGGGCCTGGAGATCGGTCCGCACCGCGTCGCCGCGCTCCTGTCCGACCTGGACGGCCGGGTGATCGGTGCCCAGGCCAAGGACGTGGACGAGAACGCGCCGGCCGACGAGCGGCTGGAGCGGCTGCGCACGGCCGTCGCGGAGCTGCTGCGCCGGGCCGGTGTGGCGCGCGGCTCGCTGCGGGCGGTGGGCGCGGCCACGCCCGGCATCGTCGAGGCGGACGGCACGGTCCGCCTGGGCACGGCGCTGCCCGGGTGGACGGGTCTCGGCCTGGGTGAGCGGCTGAGCCGCTCGTTCAGGTGCCCGGTGCTGGTGGAGAACGACGCGAACGCGGCGGCCGTCGCCGAGCACTGGAAGGGGACCGCCACCGAGTGCGACGACATCGTGTTCGTGCTGGCCGGGCTCAGTCCGGGGGCCGGGGCGCTGATCGGCGGGCGGCTGCACCGGGGGTACGGCGGGGCGGCCGGGGAGATCGGCGCGCTGCACCTGCTGGGCCGGGACGTGACGCCGGAGACGTTGCTGTCCACCACGGACCAGCCGCTGCACCCGCTGGACGAGCAGGCGGTCGCCAAGGTCTTCGCCGAGGCCCGTGAGGGCGACGAGCGGGCCCGCGCGGCCGTCGAGCGCTTCATCCAGCGGCTGGTGCACGACGTGGCGGCCCTGGCGCTCGCGCTCGATCCCGAGATGGTCGTCATCGGCGGCTGGGCGGCCGGTCTCGACGGCGTACTGGAGCCGCTGCGCCGGGAACTGGCCCGCTACTGCCTGCGTCCGCCGCGCGTGGCCCTGTCGCTGCTCGGCGAGGCGGCGGTGGCGACGGGGGCGCTGCGGCTCGCCCTCGACCATGTGGAGGAGCAGCTGTTCGCGGTCGAGGGCGCGACGGCCCGCCGCTGACCCGGTCGGGCGGTCAGGACGCCTGGGTCCGGGGGCCGTGGTGGATCTCCACGTCGCCCAAGTCGCCGAACGTCAGCCGGCAGGTGTCCGCGCGGTAGGTGGCGACGGAGAGGGCGGCGGTACGGCCCTCGGCGAGGTAGCGGGTGGTCACCACGAGGACGGGCGCGCCCGGAAGGCGGTCCAGCTCCTTCGCGTCGTCCGCGCCGGCCGAACCCAGCTCGACGGAGCTCTCCTGGCGCTCCAGGTCACCGCGCTGCAGTTCGCGCAGCACGGCACGCGCGCGGGCGGGGCCGGAGGGCGCGTCGATGGCGGTGAGCCCGGGCACCGAGGACGGCGGGATGTACAGCAGTTCGGCGGCGACGGGCAGCCCGTGGCTCACGCGGGAGCGGCGGACGGTGTGGACGGGCGCGTCGCGGTCCGTACCGAGCGCGTCGGCCACGGCCGCGGGAGGTGCCGCGAGGTGGCAGTCGGCCGGCTGCCAGGCGTCGTCGGCCGTCCCGGGCCAGGTGTGCTCCCGGGTGCCGACGGCCACGCCGACGCGCGGCGGGGCCACGGTCGTACCGACGCCGCGGCGGCGCTGGAGCCTGCCCTCCAGCTCGAGCTGCTCCAGGGCCTGGCGGAGGGTCGCGCGGGCGACGCCGAAGCGGGCGGCGAGGTCGCGTTCGTTGGGCAGGATCTCCCCCACCTCGAACTCCGAGTCCAGGGCCTCGCTGAGCACGGTCCTGAGGTGCCAGTACTTCGGCTCCGGCACCGTTTCCAACTGCGTGGTCCCCACCCTGTCCTCCGCAATCGCCGTGGTCCGGCGGCGTTTTGACGCCCTTGTTTATTAAAGGTTGTTGCAGTTCTCTGCGACCATAAAACGCCGTACCCCCTTGGTCAAGACCAATCCCGGGCCCTGAACGGCCCCGGCACCCGTCGCGGGACGGGTGCCGGGCCGTGAGCCGTATGAGGGGCGGGGCTAGGGGGCGTCGGCCAGAGAGGCCAGTTTGTCCGGGTTGCGGATGATGTACACGGCCTGGACGAGGCCGTCCGCGACGTCCACCTGGACGACGGAGTCGGGCTTCCCGCCGGAGCGGACCAGCAGGGCCGGGCCGCCGTTGAGTTCCAGGAAGTGGAAGGTGGCGTCGGGAATGCCCTGCTGTGCGACGGCCAACAGGAAGCGGCCGACCTTGTCGGAGCTCTCCAGTACGCGCAGCGGCGCCCTGGACCTGCCGCCGCTGTCGCCCACCAGCCGGACGTCCGGCGCGAGGGTCGCCAGCAGGCCGGCCAGGTCGCCGTCGGCCGCCGCGGCGAGGAAGCGCTCGGTGAGGTCGCGGCGCTGCGCCGGGTCGACGTCGTAGCGGGGCCGCCGCTCGTCGACGTGCTTGCGGGCGCGTCCGGCGAGCTGGCGCACCGCGGCCTCGCCGCGCTCCAGCATGGCCGCGATCTCCGCGTACGGGTAGCCGAACGCTTCCCTGAGGACGAACACCGCCCGCTCCAGCGGTGACAGCGACTCCAGGACGACGAGGACGGCGAGGGACACGGAGTCGGCGAGGACGGCCCGCTCGGCGGTGTCCGGCACGGCGTCCCCGAAGTCGGTGACGTAGGGCTCGGGCAGCCACGGGCCGACGTACGTCTCGCCCCGCGACGTGACCTGGCGCAGCCGGTCGATGGCGAGGCGGGTGGTGACGCGCACCAGGTATCCCCTCGGCTCGCGCACGGCCGAGCGGTCGGCGCCGGACCAGCGCAGCCATGCCTCCTGGACCACGTCCTCCGCGTCGGCCAGGCGGCCGAGCATGCGGTAGGCGACCCCCAGGAGGACGGGCCGGTGCGCTTCGAAGACGTCGGTCGCGGTGTCGGTGGTCACCCCTCCATCCCAGCGGACGCGTCCGGAGGTGTCCAGACGGAACCGCTCGCGCCGGACACCGGGGCTACCCGTCGGTAGCCATTGCTGACAAGCTGTCTACGTGACGTCATCGTGCACTCGTTCCCGGAACACCTGTTCCCGACAAGGAGCCCCATGTCCGCAACGCTCTCCTTCACGGCCCCCACCGCCCACGGCCCGCGGGAGGTCACCCTCGCCTATGCCCGCCTGGGCGCCGGCGAGCCGCTGGTCCTGCTGCACGGCATCGGCCACCACCGGCAGGCCTGGGACCCGGTGGTCGACATCCTCGCCACCGAACGCGACGTGATAGCCGTGGACCTGCCGGGGTTCGGGGAGTCGGCCGCGCTGCCGGCCGGGCTGCCGCACGACCTGCCGACGACGACCGCGGTGCTCGGCGCCTTCTGCGCGGCCCTGGGCCTCGACCGCCCCCACGTGGCCGGCAACTCGCTGGGCGGTCTGCTGGCCCTGGAACTAGGCCGGGAGAACCTGGTCCGGTCGGTGACGGCCCTGTCCCCGGCCGGCTTCTGGACGCGGGCCGAGCGGCGCTACGCCTTCGGCCTCCTGACGGGCATGCGCCGTACGGCGCGGAGCCTGCCGCTCCCGCTCGTCGAGCGGCTGTCCCGCACGGCCGTCGGACGCACCGCGCTGACCAGCACGATCTACGCCCGTCCCGGCCGGCGCTCCCCCGAGGCCGTGGTCGCCGAGACGCTGGCGCTCGCGCGGGCCGAGGGGTTCGCCCAGACGCTGCGGGCCGGCCGCAGCGTGCTGTTCACCGACGACGTGCCCGGCATCCCCGTCACCGTGGCCTGGGGCAGCCGGGACCGGCTGCTCCTGCCCCGACAGGGCGTGCGCGCCAAGCACACCCTCCCGCGCGCCCGGCTGGTACGGCTGCCCGGCTGCGGCCACGTCCCCATGAACGACGACCCTGCGCTGGTGGCGCGGGTCGTCCTGGACGGCAGCCGCCCTCAGGAGGCGAGCGCCGTGAGGACCTCCTTCAGCACGGTCGCGTTGTAGGGCATGCTCACGTGCGGGGTGTGGTCGTCCGGGTCGATGTCCTGGAGGACGATGTTGTTGACGTAGCGCCCCTCCGTCCGCTCCAGGGCACACGAGGTGTACGGGGTGACCACGTCGTCGTACCGGGTGGCGATGACGGTGTGGCGGACGCCCTCCGTCGTCTCGCCCAGTTCGGCGAGCTCCCGCTGGAAGGGGTGGTCGTGCTGCAGTTGCGGCCAGGCCGGCACGACCTCCCCGACGGCGCCCTGTTCGAGCAGTTCCACCGCGCCGGGGATCTGGCGGGCGAGGTTCATCAGCCCCTGGGCCGTGACCCCGTGGTTGCTGGGTGAGATGCCGACGAAGTTGTGCACCTTGGGCCCGCCGCCCAGCGCGTTGAGGTAGTAGCGCGGCATCATGCCGCCCTGCGAGAAGCCGACGAGGTCGACCTGCTGGGCGCCGGTGCGGCGCAGCACCTCGTCGACGAAGTCGGCGAGCTGGCGGGCCGAGTGCTTGATGTCGCCGAGGCCGAAGATCACGGGGTTTCCGTGCTGGCCGTAGTCGAGCCGGAAGACACGGTGGCCGTGCTGCCGAAGCAGGGGGGTGGCCGTGTTCCACGTGTATCCGCGGTTGCCGAAGGTGCCGTGCACGAGCACCACCGGGCGCGGATGCTCCTCGCTCGGCGGCGCGTTCCAGTCGTCCTCTCCCGCTTGGACGTCGACGGTGGCGATGACCTGGGCCCCGCCGGCCTCGACGACCGCGCCCACGCGGTGCGGCGCCTCGGTGATGTCCGTGACGACGTCGTCCGAATTGACGCCGGGGAGGCGGGGGTTGAGGAAGCTCATGGCGTTCTCCCTTTTCCTGGGGAATGGAGCTGTGATGGATCGGACTTCTCAGTCTTGCGTCCATCAATTTCCGCAACGATCCCTCGTCCGGGGGAAAGAATTCACTCCATGGAGTAAATAGGGCTCATTTTTTCGAATCGCTCGAAAAGAGGGTTCGGAACGCGTGGTGAAACGGGGGGCGAGGCGCGGCCCGAGCGTAAAGAAAGGTGAGACGGACACTGCCAATGGGGCAGCGGGGCAAGGGGGTTGGGTCATGGCCGCAGGGCCCGATAAGCCGGGGGCGCCGGATTCCGGTGCCGACGGGGCCGGTTCGCCCGGTCTTCCGCCGGAGGCGTTGCCCGAGTCGTGGCAGCCCCTGCTCGGCAGGCCCGCCCTGGCGGAGCTGCTGGGGCACCCCCTCGCGAGCGCCGCGCTGACGGAGATGCGCCGACTGCTGCCACCGCACGTCGCCGTGCACTCGCTGCGGACGTTCCTGCTGGCCGACGCCTGCGCGCGCAGCCACGGGACGGCCTACGACCGGGTGGGACTGCTCGCCGCGGCCGCGTTCCACGACGCCGGACTCGTGGGGCGCTCACCGCTCGGCCGTGGTGGGTTCCCGGCCCGTTCCGCCCAGTTGCTCGACGTGTTCCTGGCCGGGCACGAGGTGGGCATGGGGCGGCGCACGGCCCTCACG
Source organism: Streptomyces violaceorubidus (assembly GCF_000717995.1). Classification (GTDB taxonomy): domain Bacteria; phylum Actinomycetota; class Actinomycetes; order Streptomycetales; family Streptomycetaceae; genus Streptomyces; species Streptomyces violaceorubidus. The sequence goes on along the minus strand of NZ_JODM01000006.1, from coordinate 21,615 downwards.
CGCGCGGTGCGCGAACACCTGCGGCCGTTTCCCGCGCGGGACGCCGGACCCGAGGCGCGGCTGCTGCACTTCGGTGCGTGGCTCGACGTCACCGGGCGCGGTGCACGCCAGATCCCGGGCGACCGCGGGCGGTTGGCCGCCCTGGCGCCCACTCCCTGGTTCGCCGTGTCCTTCTCCGCCCGGGTGGTGGCCTGCGGGCTGCGCCGGGTGCTGCCGGGTTCCCCCGTCGCCCCCCGGTGACCGGGTGGACCGGCAACTCGCCCTTCCCTTTGCGAAAGGAACCGCAGACATGCAAGAAGACCAGCGTGTTTTCGATGTCGCCATCGTCGGAGGCGGCATCGGCGGGACGATGCTGGGGACCGTACTCGCCCGCCACGGCGTGCGGGTGCTGCTGCTGGAGGGCAGCGGTCACCCCCGGTTCGCCATCGGAGAGTCCACCGTCCCCGAGACCACCTTCGGTCTGCGGGTCCTCGCCCGCCGCTACGACGTCCCGGAACTCGAGCACCTGGCGACCAACGCGGCACTGCGCCGCCATGTGTCGTCGAACTGCGGGGTCAAGCGGAACTTCAGTTTCATCTACCACCGGGAGGACGAGCCGACCCGGCCCGACGAGTGCACGCAGTACCCCACCTGGGGACCGCCGCTCGGCCCCGACTCGCACTACTTCCGGCAGGACGTGGACGCGTACATGTTCCACGTCGCCGTCTCCTACGGCGTCACCGCGTACACCCACACCATGGTCGACGACGTGAAGTTCGAGGAGGACGGCGCCACGCTCGTCACCCGGGACCGCGGCAGCTTCCGGGCGTCGTACGTGGTCGACGCCGGAGGGATGCGGGCGATGCTGCCCGAGCGGCTCGGGCTGCGCCAGGAGCCGCCGTACCGCACCCGCTCGCGCACGATCTTCACGCACATGGTCGACGTGCGGCCCTTCGACGCGGTGTCGCCGCCGCGCGAGCAGCACGGCATGCCGAGCCCGTTCAGCCAGGGGACGCTGCACCACATGTTCCAGGGCGGCTGGCTGTGGGTCATTCCCTTCGACAACCAGTCGGCCGGCACGAACGAGTTGTGCAGTGTCGGCCTGAACCTCGATCTCGACCGGTACCCGCGCCCCGACGACATGCAGGCGGAGGAGGAGTTCTGGCACCATGTGCGCCGCTTCCCCAGCGTGGCACGGCAGTTCGAGCGGGCACGGGCGGTCCGGCCGTACGTGTCCACCGACCGCACCCAGTTCGCCTCGCAGAAGGTGGTCGGCGACCGGTGGTGCCTGCTGCCGCACGCCAGTGACTTCATCGACCCGCTCTTCTCCAGCGGTCTCGCCGTCACCGTGATGGCGCTCAACGCCCTGAGCCACCGGCTCATCGACGCCGTGCGCCAGAACGATTTCGACACCGCCCGGTTCGCGTACCTGGACCACTGGACCAAGCGCATGTTCCGGTTCTACGACGACCTGGTGTCGTGCAGCTACATCGCGTTCGACGACTTCGACCTGTGGAACGCGTGGAACCGGGTGTGGACCCTCACCACGCTCTACGGCACGAACGCCCAGAACCAGGTGGCCGTGAACTACGAGAAGACCCACGACCCCGCCTGCTTCGACGTCCTGGAAATGCCGCCGTACCGGGGTCTCCAGGGGATGGACAATCCCTGGGTCGAGCGGATGTTCGACCAGTCGCGGGACGCCGTGCTCGCCTACCGCGACGGGGAGTCGACGAAGGAGCAGACGATCGCCCGCATCTACGAGGTGCTGGGCGAGAGCGGTCTCGTCCCGTCCGTCTGGGGAACCCTGGACCCCGACAACCGGTGCCCGTCCGGGGTGTTCACGCTCTGGCCGCTGATGAAGATCCTGCTGTGGGGCAAGTACCGCTCGCCCCGGCACGTGAGGGGCTCCTACTTCACCGGGGGCGCGCGCCTGGTGGGCAAGGAGGCGGTCCAGGCGTACACCAGCGAACTGCGCGCCGGCAGTTCGCTGGTGCACCAGACCGTGCGGGACATGTGGCTCAACTGGAACCGCGACTGGGCACGGCGGCCCGCTCCTCGGAAATGAGCGCGAAAAAACATTTCCGCCACCCCGCGGAGGCACACATTCCGGTTTGCCGCTCCAGGGCCTCGGGTAGGAAAACCACATGGCCGACAAATAGAAAGTCGACCGCGGTTCTCCCTGCCCAATCCGAGAGACAACGGGCTGCAATCCACCATGGTGCGACATTCCACCTGCCAATCGCCCGCTGAATGCTCCTGGGAAGACATCTTCCAGCATCGGGACCGGCTCATGCGATTGGTTCGACGAAGACTGCCGAGTTTTCAGGACGCCGAGGACTGCGTTCAGGAAACCATGGCCCGCGCAGCCGCTCACGCCGCGTTGGACAGGAATCGGCTCGGTTCCTTTCTGACGTCCGTGGCGCTTCGCCTCTGCATCGACTTCTACCGTGACATGGAGCGTCGCAGCAGACTTCTGCAGCGTACAGCGCTCGTGGACACCTTCGGCACGACCGAGGACGACGTCTGCGACCAAGACTTCGGCCGATGGCTGCTGAGCCAGGTGCAACACCTGCGGGGACGGGAACAGGAGGTCATACTCGCCCGCGCCAAGGGGATTTCCACTGCGGAATTCGCCCGCATGCACAACATTTCCGTCAAGGCGGCCGAAGCCGCTTTCACCAGGGGCCGAGCCCGCTTGAAAAATGCGTGCGCGAAATCCCTGGAAGGCTGCCCCGGATAGGAGTCGGCAGCCACTCCTCTCCCCTCACTGAGAAACGGAAAGGGACTACACCCATGGGCAACAGCAAGAACATCCAGGACATCATCAAGGATTTGGTGGGCGATATGACCGACAGCTGGAAGGAGGCTTTCGACGACCTCCTGAACCGGGACGACTCGGATTCCTCGCCCGGCTCCGGCAACACCCTCAACACCCTGGCCGGACTGCCCCCGAACGCCCTCGCCGCACTGGCCGGGGCCGTCAACCCGGCGACCGCCCTCGCGGGCGTCGCCAACCCGCTGGCCGCGCTCGGCTCGGCCGGCAACGTGGCGGGCCTGGCGCAGAACCCGCTGGCCGCTCTCACCGGCGCCGCAGGCGCCGGCAACCCGCTCGCGGCCGCGCTCGGCGGAGCGGGCAACCCCCTGGCCGCACTGGGCGGGGCGGCCAATCCGCTGGCCGCCGTCGGCGGCGCGGCCGGTGCGCTCGGCGGGCTCGGTCAGCTGGCCGGCGGCCTCGGACACGCGGCCGGCGGAGCGGGCGACCTCATGGCGCTCCCGACCCAGCTCACCCAGCTGCTCCAGGTGCTCCCCAAGCTCCTGGAGGCGGTCCAGGGCCTGCAGAACATGGCCAACCTGCCGGCCCAGGCCGGAGCGCAGGGCCTGGCCGCGCTTCAGGGCCTGACGGGGCAGCAGGGGGGTGACCGGCCCCGCGGCGGCCAGTCCTCCACCTCCAGCTGACCGGTCGTACCACCGTCCCGTCGGCCGGCTCCACGCGGTGCGCCGGCCGGCGTTCGTCCCCGCAACCCACCTGAGGAGCACACACGATGGCGTCTGTCGTCGGCGATCGGCTGCGTCTCGTGGTCAAGGTCCTTGGCAGCCTCGTGGCCGACGAGGTGGGGCTGGGCGCCCGGCTGCGCGGGCGTACCAGGCGGGAGGCGCGGTCCCCGGCGGAGGGCACCGACCCCTCCGCCGGATCCGAGCAGCGCCGCGCCAAGGCGGTGCGGCAGGCGCTGGAGAGCCTCGGCCCCTTCTACGTGAAGCTCGGCCAGATCCTGTCCACCCGGCCCGACATGGTCCCCCAGTCCATCCGCGACGAACTGCAGAACCTGCACGACGAGGTCGACGTCCAGCCCTTCTCGGAGTTCGAGCCGGTGCTGGCCCGGGACCTCGGGCCGGACTGGAAACTGCGCTTCGAGGACGTCCAGACCACCGCCCCGCTCGGGGCGGCGTCCCTCGCCCAGGTCTACCGCGTGACACTGCCGGGCGGACGCGCCGCGGTGGTGAAGATCCAGCGGCCCAACATCCGCGAGGGCGTCCTCGCGGACATGGCCCTGATGCGCCGGGCGTCGCGGATCGTGGCCCGCGTCGCTCCCCGGTTCAACGAGGTCATCGACATCGAGGCGATGCTCGGTTCGGTCTTCGACGCCATGGAACCCGAGCTGGACTTCACCGGCGAGGCCCGCAACATGGACGAGGCCCGTCAGCACGTGCGCCCCTTCCGCTCCCTGGAGGTGCCCCGCGTACTGCACGCCAGTCCCCGGGTCCTGGTCCAGTCGCTGGCGGACGGGAAGTCGGTGCGGCACGTCGACCGCGCCCACTTCACGGACGCCGAACGCGTGGAGATCGGCAAGGATCTGCTGCGCTTCATGTACCACGGGTACTTCGTCCACCGGTTCTTCCACGCCGACCCGCACGCCGGCAACGTCTTCGCCGCCCCGGGCGGTCCGGCGACGCTGATCGACTGGGGCATGGTCGGCCGGCTGGACCGGCGCACCAGCCTCCAGCTGCTGCCGCTGTTCATGACGCTGGCACAGAACGACGGTGCCGGACTGGCGCAGCACTGGGCCGAGATGGGCCGTATGACGCCGTGGGCCAACATGCCCGCGTTCGCCGCCGACATGGCCGCGTTCGTTCCCAAGGTCTCCCATCTGTCCCTGGAGGACATGAACTTCGGGGTCTCACTCACCACCGTGCTCGCCAAGGCGACCAAGCGGGGCATCGGTTCCCCGCCGGCCGTGTCGCTGCTGGGCAAGTCGTTCGCGAACCTGGACGGCTCGGTGCGCTGCCTGGCGCCCGAGATCACGCTGCCCGAGGTGTTCCAGGCGGAGGTGCCGAAGATCCTCTTCGCCCTGGGCCGCGAGTTCCTCGGCCGCAACCAGTTCGCCCGGAACTCCATGGAGTTGCTGCTGGCCGCCGTCACCAGTCCCGAGCAGGTGCGGGGCGTCCTGTCCGACGTGGCCAACCGCCAGTTCGCGCTGAACATCCACGAGCCGCGCACCCCGGCCGCGATGGGCGGCCAGCGGCCCACCCGGCCTTCGGGGGGCATGCTCGCGCTGGGGGCCGCGGCCTTCCTGCTGGGCCGTCGCCGCTCCGGCTGATCCGGAACACGCCCGGCAACCCCGCCCCCGCCCTCCACCAGCCCCCTCCGCCTTCTCGGCTCCCTGCCGTTGCCTGCTGCTCCCTGCCGTTCCGTGCCAGTCCGTGCGCGCCGTGCGCGTGCGGCCCGCTCCATCCGCCTCCAGGAGGTTCCATGCCGGAAACCACCCGACCGCAGTCCCCGTCCGTGCCGGCCGCCCGCGCCCCCGAGGGCCTCTCGCACGCGGCGCTCTGGACGAGTGCCGCGCACGCGGCGGAGGCCCTGCGGCCCACGCCGTACGTCCTCGATCCGTGGGCCGCCGACTTCCTGCACGCGGCCCGGTTCCAGGGGGGACCGCCCGGCGACGGAGCGATGCAGCGCCTGCTGCCCGACTGGCAGGTGGTGCGCTCCCGCTTCTTCGACGACTACCTGCTCACCGCGGCCCGTTCGGGCTGCCGCCAGGTGGTCGTCCTCGGTGCCGGCCTGGACACCCGCGCCTTCCGGCTGGACTGGCCGACCGGGGTGCACCTCTTCGAGGTCGAGGTCCCTTCCGTCCTGGCCTTCAAGGACCGCGTGCTGGACGGCAGCCCGGTCACCTGCGGTCGCCGCAGCACTGTCGGAGCCGGCCTCACCGAGGCGTGGGACGAGGAACTCGTCGCGGCCGGGTTCGACCCCGCGCGGCCGACCGCCTGGCTCTGCGAGGCCCCGCTGTACTTCCTCGAACCCGACGCGGTGGCGACCGTCGTCACCACGATGACCGAACTCTCCGCCGAGGGCAGCACCTTCGGTGCCGAGTGCGTGAACTCGCAGGCGGTGGACTCCCCTCTGGTGGCCCCGTTCCTCAATGCCCTCGCCACGATCGGGGCGGCCTGGAACTGGCAGCTCGCCGACCCGGAGAAGTGGTGGGCGGAGCACGGCTGGGACGCTCGGGTCGCCGACCTGTTCACCCTGCCGTACGCGATGGAACGGCTGTCCCTGTACCTGCCGCTGGTCGGTGAGGCCGCCGCCAAGTGCGCCTTCCTCACCACCGGAACGCTGCGCGGACCGCGCTGAACCCCCGGACGACGAGGCCCCGGGCGCGTGCCCGGGGCCTCGTCGCGGACCGCGCGCCGACCGCGGCCCGATTCACCCGCGTTCCAGCTCCAGCAGCGCCGCGAGCCACAGGTCGGGAAGTGCGTCGGCGCTGCGGAGCGCCTCGTCGTGCACCACGCTGAGGCACGCGGTGTCGTGGTGGCTGGTCAGCGTCACCACGCTGCGGATACCGGAGGCGAGGGTCGTGAGGACGGCCGCGCGTCTGGCGGTGAGCCCCTGGTGGACCAGCGCCGTACCGAAGTTCACGCTGCTCACCGGTCCCGCGACCAGCCTGCCGTGCACCAGGCGGACACCGACCCGGGCGCCGACCGACCTCGGGGTGGCCGCCAGCAGCACGCGCATGGAGTCGCGTCGCCGGCCGGCCCGCAGCACGTTCATCGCCGCCACGACGCGGGCCAGCGCACGCCGCGGGGACTCCTCGTCGCACGGCAGCAGCACCCGGGCGGTGATCATGCGGTTGCCGGGCGCCTGCTCCTCGCCCGGGGCGCGTACGGACATCGGGATCGCCACGGGCAGGGGCGGGTGGACGGCTCCGGTCTCCTTCAGGTGCCAGGTGCGCACGGCGTGGGACAGGGCGGCGAGGTAGACGTCCGTCACCGTGGCGCCGTGCTTGCGGCCCACGGCGCGGAGCCGGGCGAGCGAGGTGTCGGCGTGGCACACGTCCACCCGCCCGGTGCACACGCCGTCGAAGGCCGGTTTCGCCGTCGCCGCCCCGAAGGCCCCCGCCACGTCCCCCAGCGTCCCCATCAGGCCCGCGGCGGTGGGCAGGCGGCGGGGCTGCGGGGCCGGTCCGCCCTCGGGGTCGTCACCGAGCAGGGCACGGGCGGTGTACGCGGCCCCCACCCCGTCCTGGAACGCGTGGTCGGTGCGGTAGCAGAGGGTGTGGCGGCCCTGCGGACCGTGCACCAGCCACACGTCCCAGGGCGGCCGGTCGTCGGCGCTCATGGGACGGGAGAGCATCAGCCGGCTGGTCGCCGAGCCGTCGGTGTCCTCGGGCAGCCACGCCTCGTGCACATGCCGGTCCGCCGCGATCCGGTCCACCCGCCGGAACCTCCGGCTGTCGCGCGCGACGCGGTAGTGCAACGCCGGGATGCGGTGGGCGCGTTCGGCGACCCGCGCCCGTAGGGAGTCCAGGGTCGGCGCGCCGCCCTCGAACGCGAAGGCGAAGACGACGGGGAGCGGCCTGCCCCGCGCGGCCAGGTGAAAGGCGACGTCGACGGTGCCCATGGCCACGGACGGCGGCAGGCGGCCGTCCCTGCCGAGGCTGGGTCGCAACATGAGAACCTCCCGGTCGATCTCAGGAACTGGAATGGGACACCACCGCACGGCGGTCGTCAGCAGACACGCCGCACGGCCCACCCGTGTGCGTCGACACAAACACGCACCAAGGGGCGCACGGGGCCGCGCAGGGGCAGACGGGGGGCGTGCGAGCGGTGCCACGGCAGCGGGTCGCCGGGGTCCGGCTCACCGAGCAGGGCGCCCGCCACGTACGCGCCGTGCGCCACGGACAGCGCGAGGCCGTGACCGCCGCAGCCGCCGACGTACCAGACGTCGGAATACCCCGGCACCGGCCCGACCACCGGCAGGTCGTCGGCGGTCATGCCGATCCGGCCGGACCAGCGGTGGGTGACCCGCACCCGGGCGAGGTCGGGGTGCAGGTCCCGCAGCCAGTGCTCCAGCCGCATCCAGGCGCGCTCGCGCAGGTCCTGGATGCGGGGCGCGGCGAGCCCGGCCGGGACCGCGGCGGTGCCGCCGCCCGCCACCAGGCCCCGGTCCGGGAGCAGCCGGAAGTACGGCGCCAGCGGCACGGCGTCGACGACAGCGTGTCCCGCGCGCCCGCCGAGCGCCTCGTAGGCGGCGGCGCTCAGCGGCTCGGTGGCGACGGCGTAGACCTCCAGCGGCAGGACCGTGCCGACCGGCAGGTCCAGCGCCTCGGCGGCGGAGTTGACGGCCAGCACCGCCTGCCCGGCGTACAGGCGGCCGTGCGGGAGGACGAGTTCCGGGCCGACCAGGTCCCCGGGGCGCAGGGCCAGCAGCGGGCTGCGGCCGTAGAACCGCACCCCCTTGTCGGCGCAGGCGCGGGCGAGCGCGCAGGTCAGGGCGGCCGGGTCGAGGGTGGCGGCCGGGCGGTGCAGGAGCGCTGCGCGGTAGGGCACTCCGACGCGCTCGCGGATGCCGGCCGGGGAGAGGACGGGGACGTCCAGGCCCAGTTCGCGGTAGGCGCGCGCCTGGCGGGCGAGCGCCAGCAGGCCCGCGGGCGAGCGGGTGGCCATCAGCTGCTCGCCTGGCCGCAGCCCGCAGGGCACGTCGAGCCGCGCGCACAGGTCGAGCACGTCCCGTACCGCCTGCTGACTGGCCCGGTGCATCCGGCGGGCCGTCACGGCGCCGAAGCGGCGCACCGCGCGGTCGAGGGCGGGGCCGGCCCGGGGGCCCAGCAGACCGGTGCCCCGGCCGCTGGCCCCGGCGGCCGGGTGCTGGGCGTCCACCACGGCGATGTCGAGCCCGGGAGCGCGTTCCGCGAGATGGTAGGCGCAGGACAGCCCGGCCAGACCGGCCCCCACGACGGCCACGTCCGCGGTGACCACGCCGTGCAACTGGGGCTGGGGCGGGAGTTCCGCCGGGTCCCAGTACGGCGTCCCGGCCGGCTGCCCGGTCATCCGGCGGCGTCCGGCACCGGTTCGGTCACCACGCCGAACCTGCGGTCGTGCCACAGCAGCGGGCGCCCGGCCCCCACGTGCACGGCGGCCATCCGGCCGACGACGAGGTGGTGGTCGCCGTAGCGGCGGACGTCCTCGGTGAGGCACACCGACCAGGCGAGCGCCCCGGCCAGCACGGGCACCCCCAGGACCTGCCGGGTCTCCGTCCCGGCGAACCGCTCGGCGGCGGTCGTCGTGGGGGACGCGAACCGTCCGGCCAGCTCCTGCTGTTCCTCGCGCAGCAGGTGCACGGCGAAGGTCCGGCGCAGGCGGACGGCGGCGAGGGTGCGGGAGCCGTCCCGCAGGCAGGCCAGGAGCAGCGGCGGGCGGGCGGAGAGGGAGGTGACGGCGGAGACGGTCATGCCGAGCGGGCCGTCCTCGCCGCGGGCGGTCACCACGGTCACCCCGGCGGCCAGCTTGGCGTAGAGGCCGAGACAGCGGGCGGCGCCCGGCCCGGGTTCCTCGTGCAGGGGCTCGGCGCCCGCGGGCGGGTGCTCGGCGGTCGCCGCCGACCGGTCAGCCACGAGCCGCAGCCGCGCGTTCATCGATCACCTCCGCGTCCGCCAGGCCCCGCAGCACCCGGGCGATGTTGGTGCGCACCGTCGACTCGGCCACCGGGTCGAGGATCTCGGCCAGTGAGGGGATGCCGAGGTCGAAGGCGGCGGTGAAGACGACGAGGGTGCCGCCGTCCCTCGGCTCGCACCGCCAACTGCCCTCGAAGGTCTGGAAGTCGCCGCTGAGCTGCTCGAAGGCGAGGGAGTACGTCTCGGGCGAGTAGGTGTCGCGCTCCCGCCAGCGCATCAGGCCGCCGCGGAACTCGACGGTCCAGTCCGAGACGGTGGAGCCGTCGGGCAGCGGCGGTTCGACGCGCACCTCGCGGAAGACGTCGCTGTACTCGGGATAGCGGCCGAAGTCGCTGATGCGGAGGTAGACCTCGGCGGGTGACAGTCCCTCGGCGAGGGCGTGCAGGACCACGTGGCGCATGGGGCGTTCGGTTCCTTCCGGGTGGTTCTCGGACGCGGGTGTCGGCCGGACGGTCAGCGCGGCGGCCGGACGGACATGCGGTCGGCCGTGCTGTGCAGGGCGTAGGTGAGGGTGGTGAGGAACAGGTCCAGCTCGGCGTCCTCGACCACGGCCGGCGGGGTGAGTCGCAGCACCCGGGTGGAGTTGAGGGAGTGGTTGACGAGGACGCCTCGGGCGATGAGCTCCAGCAGCAGTTCGCCGACCGCCTGCTCCTCGGCGAACTCGATCCCGATCAGCAGTCCCCGGCCGCGCACCTCGCGGACCAGCCCGCCCTCGTACGGCGCGCACACCTCCCGTACGGCGGCCAGGACGCGCGGGCCGAGCGCCGCCGCCCGGGCCACGGTGCCCTCCTCCTCCATCGCCCGTACGGTGGCGAGCGCGGCGGCGCAGGCGATCGGGGAGGCGCCGAAGGTGGAGGTGTGCAGGTAGGGGTCGCGGCTGAAGGGCGCGTAGGCGTCCGCGCTGGCGGCCATGGCGGCGATGGGTACGATGCCGCCGCTCAGCCCCTTGCCGGCGAGCAGCACGTCCGGGCGCACGTCCTCGGCGTCGACCCCCCACCAGGTGCCGAGGCGTCCCATGCCGGTCTGGATCTCGTCGACGACCAGCAGGGCGCCGTAGGCGTCGCACAGCGCCCGCACCTGGCTCAGATAGCCGGGGCGGGGGATGCGGACGCCGCCTTCGCCCTGGACGGGTTCGACGATGACGCAGGCCCGGTCGCGCCGGGCGGCCAGCGCCTGTTCGAGGTCGGCCGGGTCGTCGTAGGCGACCTGGGTGACATCGGGGAGCAGGGGCTGGAAGGGCGTCTGGTAGGTGTCGTTGGCGGTGACGCTGAGGGCGCCGAGCGTCTTGCCGTGGAAGCCGCGGCGGGTGGTGATCACCGAGGTGCGTCCGTGGGCGCGGGCGAGCTTCAGGGCGGCCTCGGTGGCCTCGGCGCCGGAGTTGACGAAGTGGACGTAGTCCACGCCGGGCGGGGTGTGGGCGGCGAGAGCCTGGGCGGCGCGGGCGGCGACGGGTTCCAGGAAGACCCGGCTGGCCAGCGGGTGGGTGTCGATCTGGCGGTGCACCGCCTCGACGACGGCCGGGTGGCGGTGGCCGAGGATGAAGACGCCGTAGCCGCCGAAGTCCAGGAAACGGCGGCCGTCGTCGGCGTGGATCCAGACGCCCTCGGAGCGGACCTCGGCCATGCCGCCCATGACCCGGCCCATGACGGCGCGACCGGAACCGATGTGCTTGAGGTAGAGGTCGACCACGTCGGTCCGCTCGGGGGCCGCGGCGGCCTCGGCGGACATGGACGGCGCGGCGGGTGTGGAGGACTCGGTGGGCGGCGCGGATTCGGTGGGCGGGGCAGACTCGGTGGGCGGCGGGGCGGTGGGTCCGGTGCGCTCGGCGGCCTCGGTGCGCTCGGGGGCTTCGGTGCGCTCGGCGGCCTCGGTGCGTTCGGCGGCCTCGGTGGAGGGGGGTGACATGGTCATCACGCCACCTCCGTCCGGGCCGCGGCGGCCGCGGGCTCGCGGTGCCGGCCGCGCAGGTCGGACCGGTCCGCCGCCCAGCTCTCCAGGTTGCGTACGAGCGCGGCGCGGATGTCGGCGCGGGTGACGCGGGTGCCGCAGTGCGGCGTGCCGAGGGAGGTGTCGAAGGGCAGCTCGCGTTGGAAGACCAGGAGCAGTTCGGCATAGTGCCGAAACCGCTGCCGCACCGAGGCGGGCAGTGAGGTGCCCTCCAGCATGGGCAGCAGCAGCCGGTGGACCGCCTCGACGGGGATGAGCCGCGGGCGCAGCGGCCGGGGCAGACCGTGGCGGACGGCGAACTCGGCGCAGGTGTCGGCGATCTCGCTCAGGGCGGGCGCCTGGCTGCCCGCGGTGAGCCAGTACTCCCCGCTGCCGACTCCGCCGCGGATCAGGGCGCCGATGGCGCGGGTGACGTAGTCCTGCGGGATCATGTCGACGCGGGCCTCGGGAGCGCCCGGCAGCACCGGCACCTGGCCCAGGACCATCGCGCCGATCGTCTTGGTGAGGCCCTGCTGTCCGGCGATGTGCCCGGTGGCGGAGTGGCCCATGACGACGGAGGGACGCACGATCGCGCCCGCCAGGCCCGCCTCGCGCGTCAGTTGCTCGGCCCGGCTCTTGGAGTCGAGGTAGGCGGCGGCGCCCGGGAAGCGCTCCCGGTCCTCCTCACTCGGCGTGTTGGCGACGAACGCCGTGCTGACCAGGTAGAAGGGTGCGTCCGCACGGGCGGCGAGGTCGAGCATCGTCTCCGCGCCGAGCGTGTTGGTCCGCACGATCTCCTCGGGCGGGGTACGCCAGTTGGTCTGCGCGGCGGAGTGCAGCACCACGTCGACCCGCAGGGCCAGTTCGTACCAGGCACCGGCGTCGAGGCCGAGCCGCGGGGCGAGGAGGTCGCCCTTGATCTCCCGCACCCGCGGATCGCGCAGGGGCGTGTTGCGGCGCAGGCAGAGCAGGTCGTAGTCGGGCGACAACTCGTCGATCAGTGCTCGTCCGAGCACTCCCGAGCCGCCGGTCAGCAGCAGGGTGGGACGTTCGCGCACGGTGGCGCGGGATGGTACGGGCAGGACGGTGGGACGTGAGGCGTTGCGCGGCATGGTGTGCTCCCCTCGACGGGTTTCGGCAGCCGTGGAACGTGGGGACGGTGGGACGGCAGCCGGAATCGGGCTGGTTGGGACGACGGCGGGGTGGGGGTCGGCCGGAAGGACGGCCGGCTCGGGGCCGGGCGGAACGGCACCGGCTCGGGGCCGGGACTCGACAGGACAGGACAGGACTAGGCGAGACCCGACGGGACCGGACCGGACCGGACCGGACCGGACTGGACTGGACTGGACTGGCGGACAACGACCGACTCGGGCCGGACGGGACAACGGGCGGCTTGGGACAGCCGGTTGGGGCAGGGCGGGAGCGGGAGCGGGGCCGGGGGCGGACACCGGACTGACGTCCGATCTTGTCGCCCCCCGGCGGCGCCCTGGGCGGCCCGGGATCAGCCCCGGGCGACGGACGGGCCGGGACCGGTCGGACCGGGCCCGCGTCGGATCCTGGCCGCGTCGGATCGCGGCCGGCCTGCTGGAGCCTGCGTCGGCATGGTGGGGCCGGACGGCTGGAGGCCGCCTCGGCGCGGTGGGGACGGGCAGGCCGCGCGGTGGGGCGGACGGCTGGAGGCCGCCTCGGCACCGTGGGGACGGGCAGGCCGCGGCTCCGGGCCGTCAGGCGATGGCGAGGGGGCCGTCGGCCAGGTACGCCGAGAGCGGGCTCGTCATGCGGGAGCGCGACGGCGGGTGCAGGGACAGCCCGTTGGCGCAGGCGGCCAGGTGGCCCACCTCGTCGGAGGTCATGAAGTTCAGCCCGCCGAGCAGTTCGACCGCGCGCGGGACGATACGGGCGAGGGCGTCCTGGACGCCGTAGCGCACGCACAGCGACTGGGCGAGCGCCGACTCGTCCAGTTCCCCGGCGTCGACCCGCCGGGCGACGCTCTCGGCGGTGGCCATGGCCGCCTCGGTCTCGACGAAGAGGCGTACGCGCTCGTGCTCGGGGATCCGCTCGTTCAGCAGGACCCGCTCCACCAGGGCGGACGCGGCGCCGAGGTAACTGCCCGTCATCAGCACCTGGAACCAGACCAGCCCGGCGGTCTGCAACTCGTCGAGGCGGTCCCCGGACGTGGTCGCGGTGCGCAGGACCAGTTCCGGCGGGACGAGGACGTCGGTGAGCGTCACCTGTTCGCTCTCGGCCCCGGCCAGGAAGGTGCTGGACCAGAAGCCGCTGACGCTCAGGCCCTCGCTGTCGGCGGGTACGAGGGCGACGGCGAGTTCGTCGCCCTGCCCGTCCTCGCGCGGGATCACCACGCCCGCGGTGAGCACGTCCATCGAGTGGGCGAGGCTGCACGGCCGTTTGACGCCGTTGATCCGGATGCCGTCGGGCGTCACGGTGGCGGTCATCGACGGGTCCAGGATCCCGGCACCGCTGCGGCCCTCCGCGAAGCCGGAGGCGATGACGCGGTTGCTCGACGCCACGCCCTCGATCAGCATCCACTCCAGACCGTCGCCGAGGCCGCCCAGACCGACCAGGGTGGCCATGGAGAAGTGGTGCATGGTGGTGGCCACGGCCAGGGACGGTGACCGGCTGCCGATGGCCCGCTGCACCCTTAGCGCGTCCAGCGCGGTGGCGCCGCGCCCCTGGTGGGACTCGGGGACGAGGAGTCCGGGGCCGCCGCTGTCCCGGAAGTACCGGATGCCCGGGCTGCCCGGCCGCTCCAGTTCCATCAGGGGGATCTCGCGCAGGGCGGGGTCCAGGTCGGGCAGCAGCTTGGCGAGGGTGGTGCGTTCACGTTCGAGGAATCTCATGGGCGCGCGGTCCTCCTGGACGGATGGGGGCTGGGCTGCGGTGCGGACGGACTCGGTCGGCGGGTGGCCTGATCGGGGCGGCGGTTGTCACACGGCGTTGGTGGCGCGCAGCAGTTGCCAGACGGCGCCGGGGCGGGGCCTGCCGCGGAAGGCGATGTACTCCGGGAGCACGGCGTGCGGGGCCCACTTCTGCTTGTACTCGAGCTGGGAGGCCGCGGGGTAGACCGCGTCCCCGTGCTCGGCCAGCAGGCGGGCGAACCGGCTGAACATGCTGCTCGCGCCCGGCAGTTCGTGACGCGGGTCGAGCCCGGTGAACGGCGTGAAGCCGAAGTGCAGCCAGCCCGCTCCGTCGGCGGTCAGGCGTTCCATGACGGTGGCGTTGAGCGCCTCCATCACGCCGGGCGGGGCGTCGGGCCGGCGTCGGCTGAGGTCGTGCAGCATGCCGGGACGGCTGCCGTAGACCGGCGAGTAGTTGACGTAGCCGACCACCTGGCCGTCGATGCGGCCGGCGAACAGGCGTCGGTGCCGCTGGAGGCTGCCGGTGCGCTGGCCGACCAGGAACCGCAGCTCCTTGACGTGCCGCCCCTTGTCCCGCAGCCAGCACTGGTCGAGGCGGTCCAGCTCGGCGCAGTCGTCGCCGTCCTGCACCTCGACGACCTCCAGGCCGGCCCGCCGGGCGCGCGAGATCTTGTTGCGCAGGCGCACGAACCGTGAGCCGCGCAGGGTGAAGCGGCTCAGGTCGACGGCGTACGACGCGCCGATCTGGTTGACGGTGAACCCGTGCGCCGCGTACAGCTCGGCGTCGGCCCTTTGCAGCTGTACGGCGACCAGGCGGCGTCCGGTGTGGGCGGCGAAGGCCTCCAGCAGGCGCGCGCGGTGCTCGGGTGCCGTGAAGGGTCCGCCGAATTGCAGGACGTAGCGGCCGGAGGTGCGGTACGCGCAGGCGCCGTCGAACCGGTCGTCCTGGAAGTAGGAGTTCCCGCTGTTGAGGGCGAGAAAGGAACTGGGGTTGTCGCTGTGCGCGGCGAGCGTGTCAAGTACGGACGGCATCGGTACCCTCCACGGAATTGCGTGCCGCACCGCGGGCGCCGGGTTCTCGAGGTGTGCGCACCTCTCGGGGGTAGACCGTCGGACGGTATTCCTGCTCGAACAGGCGGAACGCCGGGTTCGTTTCCGGTTCGAAGGCGACACCGAAGGGTTTGAGGGAGTTCCCGAACAGTGCCCGATCGCCCATGAGGTGAATCGGAAGGGCCAGCAGCGCCCATTCCGGCCGGACGAACAGCGCCCAGGCCCCGGCCAGGAGACCGGCGGTGACCAGGCTGTGCATCGTGTTGTAGGCCACGTAGTAGCCGCGCGGAACCCGTCTGTCCGGGCGGCGCCGGAAGGCGATCGCACCGGGGATGTATCCGATCGCGTCGATCACGGTGAACAGCAGCACGAATACGCCCCAGCGAATTTCCGTACGGTGCTGGACCGCGAGCACGAGGGATACGGCGAGAAATCCCAGCCATTCGAGTCGGGAGAGAGCGAAGGTGACCTTCGTCTCGAATCGGTTCTTGGCGTCCACGGGCGCTCCTGAATTGCGCGTACGATTCCGGGGCCCGACATCAGCCTGCCCCCTCGCTGTGGTCTGTCACTCCGGTTTACGCGCCAAGGGGTCCAACCCCTCGTAAAGTGGGGACGATTGGGATCACGTGACCCTCGGGGGGCTGTTTTCATGACATCGGCTTGGGAGTTGCTGCTGCCTGCCGCCTCGGCACCGGCACGCGCGCGGGGTCGGGCACTGCGGCAAGCGCTGCGGGACGCGGTCCGCTCGGGCCGCCTCGCGGCGGGCACCCGGCTGCCGTCGAGCCGGGACCTCGCGGCCGATCTCGGTGTGTCACGGGGGCTGGTCACCGAGGCGTACGAGCAGTTGACGGCCGAGGGCTATCTGCGCAGCGGACGGGGTGCGGGCACCTGGGTGGGCGAGGCCGTACGGGCCGCCCGGCCGCGCGCGCGTGACCTCTCCCCGCGCGCCTCCGGTGACCTGGCGGACTTCGTGCCCGGGACGCCCGACCTGTCGCTCTTCCCCCGCTCGGCGTGGGCCGCGGCCCAGCGGAGCGTGCTGGCGGACCTGCCGCACGAGGGCCTCGGCTATCCCGACCCGCGTGGGCTGCCCGCGCTGCGGACCGCCCTGGCCGAGCTGCTCGCGCGGCGCCGGGGCGTGGTGGCGGACCCCGAGCGGATCGTGGTGGTCAGCGGGGTGGCGCAGGCCACCGCGCTGCTGGCGAGCGTGCTCCACGCGCGCGGGATGCGCACCGCCGGCGTGGAGGACCCCGGCAGCCCCCAGCACCACGCCCTGTACGCCTCGGCGGGCCTCGGCACCGCGCCGCTCCCCCTCGACGACGAGGGCCTCGTCCCGGGCCCGCTGTACGCGTCGGGCGTACGGGTCGTGGTGACGACACCGGCCCACCAGTTCCCCACCGGGATCGCCTACGCGCCGCGGCGCCGCGCGGAACTGCTCGACTGGGCGCGGTCCGTGGACGGCCTCGTCCTGGAGGACGACTACGACGGGGACTTCCGCTACGACCGTGCCCCGGTGGGCGCGCTCCAGGGGCTCGATCCGGAACGCGTCGCCTATACCGGCTCGGTCAGCAAGTCCCTCGCCCCGGGGCTGCGGCTGGGCTGGCTGCTGGTGCCGGACTGGCTGGCGGACGACGTCGTCGAGCGCAAGCGCACCACCGACCTCGGCCACCCGACCCTCGACCAGGCGGTCTTCGCCCGCTTCGTCGAGCGCGGCGACTACGACCGCCGGCTCCGCGTCTGCCAGCGCGCCTACCGGGAGCGCCGCGACGCCCTGGTGGCCGCGCTGGACGAGCACTTCCCGGGTTCACGGGTCACCGGCATCGCCGCCGGTCTCCACGTCATCGCCACCCTTCCCGAGCGGTACGGGCCCGAGGAGGGCTTCCTCGCGCGCGTGGCGGAGGCGGGCGTCACGGTGCACCCGCTGGCGGCGTACCGGCACGGCGGCGCGGGCGCGGGTCCGGTGGGAGCGGGACCGGCGGGCGAGGGTCCGGCCGGGACGGGCCCGGTGGGAGCAGGACCGGTGGCGGCGAAGGGGGTGCGGCTGGTGCTGGGGTACGCGCACCTGACGCCGGGCAGGATCCGGGCGGGCGTGGAGCGGATGGCCCGGGCCGTGTGACCGGCGCCCGCGCGCGAGCGGCGGACCGCTCGGGCCGTCCCGGTTGTTCACCGGCAATTTCCATGGGCGCCGCGCCGTGCCAGTAGGTCTGGCTCTGCACACCGGCCCGACACCGGCCCGACACCGGCCCGACAACCGGCCCGAACCCCGGCCGGATCCGGTCCGGTCCCGTCCGGATCCCGTCCCTGGAGGCGCATCCATGTCACATCGTCCGTTGCCCGGCCGCCGCAGCGTGCTGCGCGGTTCGCTCGCCGCGTCGGCCGCCCTGACCCTGCCCACCGCCCTGGGGGCGGCCCCGGCGTTCGCCCGCTCCGGTCGCCCGGGGGCGGGCTGGGGGGTGCAGACGGGAGACGTGACCTCCCACTCCGGCCTGGTGTGGGTGCGGCGGGGCGTGTCCGGGGCCCCAGTAGTGGACGCCCCGGAACACTCCATCGACGATGATGGGCCCGCAGTGCACGACAGCTTCCGGCGGCTCATCATGGGGCTGAGCGTCGCAAGTTACGGTGACTCCCGCCCACACGTCAGCCTGGTCGTCCTCCTGCGGAGGCTTTGCGGTGTCGGGAAGCTCCTTAGACGCTCCGCAGCTACTCACGCGCACCGTCCCGTCGGCACCACGGCGGGAAACAGTTCGGACGGTAATCCCGACGGTCCGTCGGCCGACACGCTGAAGTTCACGATGCGCGTCGTCCGGAACCGCGTGTGCCAGGGCTTCTCTGCGATGTGCTTCTTCGCCATCTCGACGGGGTCGTCTCCCGGACGCACCGGGATCATGTCGATACAGCCGACGCATTCGACGTAGTAGCCGGCCCAGATGTCGTCGAGTTCCTCGTTCGAGGAGATCTCGGGGAAGGGGTTCGGGCTCACGGCTGCCCCTTCCCGTGCGGGTGCCGGCCGATCTCGACCAGGAGATCCGACGCCTTCGAGGGATCGTAGAAGCGCCCCTTTGCGTCGAGCGCCTCCTCACGCTGCCGCGCGAGAGCGCCGCATACGTCGCACCCCGGCACGGGGACCGGGGTTCCCTTGAGCGGGTCCGTCAGCGTCACCGGGTCTTCGGGTAGCGCGCTCCGTAATGCCATGTCTGCACCTCCGCCACAGGCTCTGATGACTCGAAGCTAGGCGCGGGGCGTCTCGACGTTCCACGAAGTTCTACGAGGTTCTACGCAACTTCAGTCGAGCGCATCAATCGCGGCTGAGATGAGTGACCGTGCGGCCGATCCGTACACCGCAAGGGACGCCATCTCCTCGAAGGCGCGGGCGTACTGCGCAATCTCTCCCGGCGTCGTCACGGTCACTGCTGCTGTCAGGAGTTCGACGTGAACGCGCTCATCGTCGAACACGGTGAACGTCTCCAGCGTCCACATGTCCCGCGGATGGCCTGCGGGGACGACGCCGACGGATACGGCGGGCAGCGCCATGACGGAGAGGAGGTAGCCCAGTTGGCCGGCCATCGTGGCAGCATCGCCGACGACGTGACGGAGGACGCTCTCCTCCAGGAGAATCCCGAAGCGGTGGTTGCCCTTCCGGATGATGTGGGACCGCTCGACGCGCGCGACTGCTGCCTCGTCGACGTCGTCAGGCGTCCCATGGACACGCGCGATGCTCCCCAAGAGAGCCACCGCGTACTCGTAGGTCTGAAGGAACCCCGGGATCACGGTTGAGCTGTAGACGCGGAACTGACGCGTTCGCTCGTAGAGCGGGATGCGCGACTCCTGTAGCCGCCGGAGTCCCGTGCGCTGGACCCGGCGCCATTCCAGATACATGGAGTCGGCTGTCCGGTTGGCGGCGAGGAGATCCGGGATCTTGTCCTCTGCGCCACAGGCGGCACACCAAGCGCGGATGTCGTCATCTGACGGAGGCGTCGTAGCGCTTTGGAGGCGGGAGACCTTCGACGGCTGCCACCCTGCGCGGGTGGCGACGTCCCTACCCGTCAAACCGGCGTCGCGTCGGATCTCCCGAAGGTGATCCGCGATGGCGCGACGTGCGGCGTCAAGTGCCGTGGACGGGTAGGGACTCTGCATCAGTGTGCGTCGCTCAGATCCGGTATTCCTGGTGCGGGATGGCGCGCTCCCAGATGGCTTCGAACGCTTCCGCGTGGCGCTTCACAACGTCGGCCGCGTCCCCCATGACGTCAGCAACGAACCGGCCGTCGCCTCCGAAGAGACTGAAGCGGATGAGCCGGTCGTCGAAGATCCACAGATCGTTGCCCGGGAGGAGCAAGTCCGACGCCAGGCGACGAGGAAGCCACCGCACATCTTCACCGGCCGTGAGGTTCTGCGGAGTGCACGAGTGCTCGTAGCGGATGTACTCGCTTGCAGGTTCCGAGACGACACGCGCCCGTCGAATAGCCACGCCGCGAGCGACGGCGTCCGCCACGGACTGATGAAAGCCGTTCCACCATGATGAGCGGTCCGCGTGGTCGTACTCCCAACCGTCACGCCATGCCGCAAAGTCGGCGTCCTCCTCCGCAACTCCGTAGAGGTCACGGGTCTCCAGGTGGACCGCGGAACGGCTACAGCCGGCGAGTAGCTCAGCGAACGGCGGTACCGTCTGCGGCATTGAGCGCCTCCCTGATCTGCTCAGCCATGCGGAGAGGCAGCCGGACGACCGCCTCCGTGTCGGGGATAGGCCCCGTTACAAGGCATTCTGCCTGGAGAGCGTCGTCCGCCCTCCAGCCCTGGAACACGAGTTCCCCCTTGTCCTCGTCGAGCCACACCGTAGGGCAGTGGTCGCCGTTGGCCTCAGGGTCCTTGCCGAACGAGCGTAGAGCCATGGTGTCCTCCATCGTCACGCGGATTGCGCAATGTTCTACGACCATCACGCCGACGGGGGGCGGGCGTCAAGGGTGCCTAGACCGGGAACCCAAGTGCCCGCATGCGCTGCCGCCACAGTCGCCCGGCGTCGGGGGTGCAGTACAGCCGCACGCGTCCCGGACCTTCCACCTGGGGCACTTCCTCCCCGCAGTGCGGGCACGTCACGGTGTGGCTCTTGGCCGGCTGTCCGAGCATGGTTCCTCCTGAAGTCTGGGCATGAAAAGGGGCCGTACCCAAGAGGGGTACGGCCCTGCGGTGTGCGTGACGTGTGCTTATACCCAGCGACCGATGTCCAGCGAACGGGCCGCCTCTCGGTCATAGGTGTTGATCTCTGTGCGGACGACGTCGGTGATCTCACGGTCGCCCATGAACACCCGAACCTCGTTGTAAACGGGGGAGGCTCCGCCACCCTTCGCGGCGCTGATGTCCGCGAGTTGCTGGGAGGTCAGTTGGTGGCTCTGCGCGTCGCCAGCCTGGCCGTACAGCTTGCGGATCATGCCCCACTGGTCCGACGTCAGGATCGGCTCCGGCTCCCGCGTCTGGTTCGACACGAGGGACAGGCCCGGCGGGAGGAAGCCGCCATTGTCGAAAAGCAGTGGGAAGGGGTCCACCGTTGCGCCGTTACGTCGCGCCTCCAGGTGGAGGTGTGGGCCGGTGGTGTTGCCGGTCGCGCCAACCTTGCCGATGCCCTGCCCGCGGATCACATCCTGACCTGTCTTCGCCGTCATCCGGCTGAGGTGCGCGTACATCGACGCCGGTCCGCGGCCATGGTCAATCAAGATGTGGTTGCCGTACGGGCCTCCACTCTTCGCGTAGGTCACCCGTCCGTCGTCGATAGCCTTGACGGGAGTTCCGGTCGCTGCGGGGAAGTCGAGGCCCGTGTGATAGCCGCTGGACCACATGGAGCCCGGGACACCGAAGCGGGTGCCCACGGCTGCCAGGACGGGGAGAGCCCAGTCACCGCTACCGACGCGGGGCGCTCCGTCGCGGCCTCCGAAGAACGACGTTGCGGCGCTGACGATCTTGTCCTTCAGACCGCCGATCATCTTCCCCGGGATCTTGGCCAGGTAGTCGGCCATGGGGGTGTCCCCGACGCCGGCCCGGACCTTGTCGAGAATCGGCTTCATCGCCTTGGACCACGCGGCACCGGAATCCGTCAGGAAGTCGATTCCGGCCGACGCCAGGTTCTTGGTGAAGTCCAGTGATGAGCGTTTTCAACGTGGCCACTGATCGGGTGACGGCGGTGATGCGAACCCGGGTGCGCAACGGACAGGGCTCCCGTGCCGTTGAGGGAGGTGTTCGACATCTGAACCCAGCAGCACAGGAGCCCTGTTGGTTCCGTATCCTGCCGCACTCGACCTCCCGCATGCCCTGGTCGAGTGGGTCACGATGCTCATCGTCACCCGTGAGGG